>CAVXLN010000012.1:0-4674 GCA_963762435.1 uncultured Alphaproteobacteria bacterium
AGTGCACTAAATTCGATACGGGAGTTCCGGGGACATAATATGCGGGAGTTCCGGGGACATAATATGCAATTGCAAAGTTCCGACAGGCCGAGCAGTCTCGCTCGACCGGACTTATCCACACCCCCGATCCACCCGATCTTGACCTGCCCGCCCCGTTCATGTTCCCTTTGTGTTCCTAGATAACGTAACGGAGCGACGAAGAAATGATGATGGCAGACAGTCCCGACCCCACCCGGGGAAGCGGGGCGGAGTCTGCCTGTAACGAAGATGCCGCGATGCTGCAGGAATTGGCCCAGATCGGCATGCGGCTGGCGCGCCTCGTCGAGGCGAATGCCGAGGCTAAGATGGCCCAGGACCCCGCCGCCGATCTCGGCCGGGTCGACCAAGCCTTCGCCGGGATCTCGCGCTCGATCCGTCAGACACTGGCGCTCAAGGCGAAGCTCGCCGACAGGACGGCGAAGCGCGTGCCGGCGCCTGAGGCCGATTCCGCCCGCCTTCATTGGCGGAAGGCGAAGCTCAAGCGCGCCGTGGCCGAGACGATCGACGCCGAGGCCGGCCCCCACGACGCCGAGAATCTCCTGACCGATCTTCATGAGCGGCTCGAGGATCCCGACATCGCGCTCGATCTGGTTTCCCGCTCGATGGGCGAGATGGTGGCGAGCGTGTGCGACGATCTCGGCATTCCGCTCAACCGGGAGGTCTGGCGCGGCAAGGGCTGGTACCTCACCGAGAATTGGCGGATCCGGGAGAAAGCGGAACCCGCTCCGCCGGCGCCGGCGCGATCCTTGGCGGAAATCACCGCCGAGGCGCTCGCCATGATGGACGAGACGACCCATGGCCCGCCCCATTCCGCGCCCGATGCCGCTGATGATGGGTGATAGGGTCGGAGACCACCATTGACATTGGCGGCCGGGAGGCGGAGCCTGTCCTTATCCCAGGGGAGCCCCGTCAAAGGGGGCTGAGACACCGCCGGCCCAATCTTGGGCGATGCGGGAACCCGATGAACCTGATCCGGGTCGTGCCGGCGGAGGGAGGGGACTGAGCCGCGAATGCACCAAGCGGCATCTCATTTCCCGAGCTTCCCGTCACGGCCTTCCGCACGGAGTGCCGACATGCCCGAAGGAACCGCCGCCAAGCCTTTCAGCGTCTCGACCGGGCCGCTGCCCGCCTCGCGCAAGATACATATTGCGGGCGAGCGCTATCCCGAGCTGCGCGTGGCCATGCGCGAGGTCGATTTGGAGGCCTCCGCCGGCGAGCCGCCCGTGCGAATCTACGATCCATCCGGCCCCTACACCGACCCGTCGGCTCTCATCGATATCGAGGCAGGGCTGAAGCCGATCCGCGCCCGATGGATCGAGGGCCGCGGCGATGTCGAGGCTTATGACGGCCGCGCCATCAAGCCCGAGGATAATGGCCTGAAGGCGGGCGAGGCCGGCAACATGCGCGAGTTCCCGTCGAACGGCCGCCGCCCGCTGCGTGGCTTACCGGGCAAGGCCGTGACGCAGCTGGCCTATGCCCGCGCCGGCATCGTGACGCAGGAGATGGAATATATCGCGATCCGCGAGAATGTCGGCCGCGCCAAGCTCAAGGAAGCGATGGAGCGCGACGGCGAGAGCTTCGGCGCCGAGATCCCGGATTATGTGACGCCTGAATTCGTGCGCGACGAGGTCGCCCGCGGCCGCGCCATCATTCCCAACAACATCAACCATCCGGAAACCGAGCCGATGATCATCGGCCGGAATTTCCTGGTGAAGATCAACGCCAATATCGGCAATTCCGCCGTCGCCTCCTCGATCGAGGAGGAGGTCGAGAAGATGGTGTGGTCGACCCGCTGGGGCACCGACACGGTCATGGATCTGTCCACGGGGCGCAACATCCACACGACGCGGGAATGGATCATCCGCAACTCGCCGGTGCCGATCGGCACGGTGCCGATCTATCAGGCGCTCGAGAAGGTCAACGGCAAGGCCGAGGATCTGACCTGGGAGATCTTCCGCGACACGCTGATCGAGCAGTGCGAGCAGGGTGTCGACTACTTCACCATCCATGCCGGCGTGCGGCTGGCCTATATCCCGCTGACGGCGCGGCGCGTCACCGGCATCGTGTCGCGCGGCGGCTCGATCCTAGCGAAATGGTGCCTGGCGCATCACCAGGAGAATTTCCTCTACACGCATTTCGCCGATATCTGCGAGATCCTCAAGGCCTATGATGTGAGCTTCTCGCTGGGCGATGGCCTGCGCCCCGGCTCGATCGCGGACGCCAACGACGCCGCCCAGTTCGCCGAGCTCGAGACTCTTGGCGAATTGACCAAGATCGCCTGGGAACATGATGTCCAGGTCATGATCGAAGGGCCCGGCCATGTGCCGATGCACAAGATCAAGGTCAATATGGACAAGCAGCTGGCCATCTGCGGCGAGGCGCCCTTCTACACGCTCGGGCCGCTGACGACCGATATCGCGCCGGGCTACGACCACATCACCAGCGGCATCGGTGCGGCCATGATCGGCTGGTTCGGCACGGCCATGCTCTGCTACGTGACGCCCAAGGAGCATCTGGGCCTGCCCGACCGCGACGATGTGAAGGTCGGTGTCGTGACTTACAAGATCGCGGCCCATGCCGCCGATCTCGCCAAGGGCCATCCGGCCGCCAAGCTCCGGGATGACGCCTTGAGCCGCGCCCGCTTCGAGTTTCGCTGGCGCGACCAATTCAATCTGTCGCTCGATCCCGAAACGGCCGAGCAGTTCCATGACCAGACCTTGCCGGCCGATGGCGCCAAGATCGCGCATTTCTGCTCGATGTGCGGCCCGAAATTCTGCTCGATGAAGATCACGCAGGAAGTCCGCGACATCGCGCGCCAAGGCATGGAGGACATGTCGGAGAGCTTCCGCCGCCAAGGTGCCGAGATTTATCTGCCCGCCGTGCCGGCGGAGTAACCGATGCGGGGCAGCCTCGGTCGTTCCGAAAAGGAACCGCCGAGGTGGTGCAGCGCACTCGTCCCTATGGACACGCGCGCTGGTTTCGGCGCATGCAGAGGCAGTCCGGAATAGGGCGGCCGGTGTCGGACGTCCTTGTCCGGAACGAATTTTGAGATCGGTGTCCCTTGATGTCAGCTCAGCCCCGCCTACTTGCGCTCGCAACTGCGAACCCACCCTATGTGCTGGAGCAGTCCACGGTTCGCGCTGAAGCGAGCCGGTTCTTCGGCTCGGAACGCGAGACCCAGCGGCTGCTGCCCGTGTTCGACAATTCCAATATCGACAGGCGCTATTCCTGCGTGCCGCTCGAATGGTATTCGGAGCCCCATGGCTGGACCGAGCGCAATGCGCTCTATATGGAAAACGCGGTCGCCCTTCTGGAGAAGGCCGCGACCGAGGCGCTCGATGCGGCCGGGCTCAAGGCCTCGGACATCGACATGATCGTGGTCGCCTCGACCTCCGGCATTGCCACACCCAGCCTCGATGCGCAGCTGATGGAGCGCCTGCCGTTCCGCCGCGACGTGCAGCGGCTACCGATCTTCGGCCTCGGCTGCGCCGGCGGCGTGCTGGGGCTGAGCCGGGCCGCCACATTCGCCCGGGCCATGCCGGAATCGCGCGTGCTCTATCTCGTCGTCGAGCTCTGCGCGCTCTGGTTCCGGCGCGACGACCGGTCGAAGAGCAACATCGTGGCCACCGCCCTCTTCGGCGACGGTGCCGCCGCCGCGATCATCTCGTGCCAGGGCGAAGGGCTGAAAGCTTTTTGGGCTCGTCGTTCAATGCCTATGTCAATCAGCTCTACCAGCTTGCCGTGCTGCAGGGCGTCACGATTTTCACGGCGGCCGGCGACGCGGGCGCGGACAATTCGACCAATTCGCTCTCGCGGCGGAGGGCGGCATCAACGTGAGCGGGTTCGCCAGCACGCCGTACGACGTGGCAGTGGGCGGCACCGACTACGGCGATACTTATCTCGGCACGACATCGAGTTACTGGAGCGCGACCAATGGTGCGTACTACAATTCGGCGCTCTCCGACATTCCTGAAATTCCGTGGAACGATTCTTGCGGAAGCCAGCTGATCACCAACGCGTTGGGATTCACGCAGTCGTACGGGCCCAGCGGTTCGTGCAATAGCGCGGTTGGCGAGGAATTTTTCCTGGGGGTTGTGGAGGAAGCGGCGGCCCAAGCGCGTGCGCGTACGGAAACCCGACTATTCCGGGAGTCGTAGGCGGAAATTGCTGTGGCTACCGAAAACCCCTGTTCCAATATCTGGTGTACGGCAATCCGGCGGATGGAGTGCGCGACGTGCCGGACGTTTCGCTGTTCGCCGGAACGGAGTTTGGGGCCACTACTATGTGATTTGTTACTCCGATCCGACGCCGGGATCTGGCGGCACGCCGTGCGTGGGAGCGCCTGACGGTTGGTCCGGGGGCGGCGGCACGTCTTTCGCGGCGCCGATTCTGGGCGGCATTCAGGCGATCATCAACCAAATGTCGGAACCGTATCAGGGGAATCCGGACTTCGTGTACTACGCGCTGGCCGGCCTGGAATACGGATTTAAGGGCAACAGCTCGTGCAATTCGACGCTGGAAAATCAGACCAGCCCGAACTGCATTTTCTACGACGTGACGCTGGGCGACAACAACGTGAATTGTTTGCCGCTGGTGGTGGACGTACCACGCTGGGGTCATTCAATTGCTACTACG
>CAVXLN010000013.1:0-47796 GCA_963762435.1 uncultured Alphaproteobacteria bacterium
TTTAAGATTCGATCCACTAGTGACGTCGGTGCTTGGGGCCTATATTCGCCCCACTGCCAGCACGATTTCCTCAACTGTCTTCCAATCGACGTTCGGCGGCGCTGTTTCCAGAACTTTGAACGCCTGCTGTTCGATCCCAGCATCTTTGCCGAATCTAGATTGATAGCGCTTAGAAAAAATCAGAATCCAATAGTACTTATTGTAAAATACTTGTTCCGCCGGTAGTCGCGAAAAATTGGCTTCACGGCGAGCATGTTCATCTGAGAATAAGGCATATCGCCCGTAAGCCTGTCGCGAAGAGGGGTCCAATTTCTCCCAGTGCACCGACCGATCGCGGGAAACAATCCCCTCGACGATCTGATCGCATCCAACCAGCTCTTTTTCCGGAATGAGAAAATCACTCATGGCGCCCTCGCTGGTAAGTAAGTGATTTTGATGGGGATTGGTGTCTTTTGGCTGCTGAATAAAGCCTCCAATTGCGTCGCAGCCTTCTCGTTTGAAACTAGCCACTCTACCTTCAGACCGTTGAAGGATGCAGCTTCAACCTGTCGCGTTGCCTCTGCGAGTATATTTTGCTGGAGGAAGATTGGCTTATCTCCGATGTAATAAATCGAAGTCGGGCTTGTGACGAGTTTGCCGTCCTGAAGCGTGTTACTTGCCATATTCTCAAATTGAACATAGCCTCCGTTTGGATGTGGTAAGTAGTAGCTCTCATTGTTTGGATTGATCTGCAGTTCGTATGCATCAACGTCGGGGTCGCCCTGTGGAAGGCGCTCGCCCCAGAAGCCGGGTGGCGCAGATCTTACCCTTACATTTCTTATGCCCCATTTGATCGTATCGGTGTAATTCCTAACTTCACCCGCCCGGACGCCTTCAATATCGTCTAGCGCATTTTTAGGAGCGCCCGGTAATAGCAAAGCGCTGGTAACGAACAGCATGCGCATTGCGCCGGCATCTGCGGGGTTGCCATGCGTGTAGCGCTCGTAGGTTTCGAGGATACCTTCGCGATCCTGACGCGTAACGCCTGGCTCGAGTGCAGTCGACAAAGCGGCATTTAGCGCGTCGCCCGCATCCTTATCTCCAACATCATAGAAGGTTTGCTTGATCTCCTGGCGTAGAAAGGAAGCATCGGCCGGCGTAGCGTTAGCGACCCATTCGAGCAAGCTACCCAAAGCATCGTTGCGCTCGCCTGGGGGCAGGCGGACCCAATCATTCTGCTCCTGCGATGTAGGCTCGACTTGTTGACTGGGCTTGGCCTGCTCCTGCGCGGACGCGAGGATATGCGGCCAATCATCGGGACCTAGCCGCTTGAAGACGTCAGCGAGCGTCACCGACGCGTCAGCTAGGTCGCCGTAGGTCTGAGCATGCACGGTTGCGCCGACTGCCGTGCGCAATTGGTGTACCAAGCGAAGATCGATATCGCTCGTCAGGTAGCGATCGCGAAATTCGTGGTTGTTCAAATCCGAGGCATCGGCCCAGATAGGCGCCACCTCACTCAGCGCGTCGATCGTCTCGTCATTGTCCCAACCCCACGCTGGCCGCAGCGCCGGCGGCAGAGACAGGTAGGTATGATTGGCGAGCAGCGTCGCCTTCCGTCGAGCCGATTTGCTGCTCAGGGGTTTAGCGCGCCAGAGACGGGCCCCGGGCGATGGCGGTAGCCCGCTACTGACCCACCGTCCGAGCGCGTCGCGCGGCTCGAACTTATTGAAATCGCTTGGATAGACACTCAAACTCGCGAGCTCCTCTTGGTGCGTCATTGATCTATAGTTTGTTCATTTTATGTTCCTTTTTGGTGGGTCAATCTGTGCCGGTCGGGGCGAACAGAGAAGTATGTGGATAACTGTTTCAGAGATCACGGAGCGGGGGAGCTCCGGATCGGTGTCGTCAAGCGATTACTATTTCGGTGACAGTGCACTAAATTGACACCGCCCGCCACCCCCGCTATCCTCGCCCCATGGCTCGTCTCGCCCGCCTCGTCGTTCCCGGTCTGCCGCATCATGTGACGCAGCGCGGCAACGGCCGGATGCGGACCTTTTTCGATGATGCCGATTACGCGCTCTACCGCGACCTGCTCGCTTCCTCCTGCCGGGCCGCTTCCGTCGAGATCTGGTCCTGGGTGCTGATGCCCAACCATGTCCATCTGATCCTGGTGCCGGCCGATCCCGACGGCATCCGCCGCGCGCTGGCGCCGGTGCATCGCCGCTATGCCGGGACCATCCATGCGCGGTTCGACCGCTCCGGCCATTTCTGGCAGGGGCGGTTCGGGGCCGCGCCGATGGACGAGGCGCATCTGGCCGCCGCCGCGCGCTATGTGGCGCTCAATCCCGTGCGGGCCCGGCTCGTCAAGCGCGCCCGGGATTGGCGCTGGTCGAGCACGCCCGCTCTCCTCACCGGCAAACCGGACGGCGTCACCAGCCTCGAGCCCATGCTCGAGCGGTTCTCGCCCTTCGCCGATTTCATCGCGACCGAGCCGGCGCCCGACCTCCTCGATCGGCTGCGCCGTGCCGAGACGATCGGCCGGCCGCTCGGCGATGCCGATTTCGTCGAGGCCCTGGAGGCCCGCACGGGCCGCGCTCTGGCGCCGCAGAAGCGCGGGCGGAAGCCGGCGCAATTTAGTGCACTGTCACCGAAATAGGGAGGCTCCGATGGGCGGGGCGGTTGCGATTTACCGGGCGGCGCGGGACCGGGCGCTCGAGGATCCGGAAGGTTTCTGGGGCGAGGCGGCGGAATCACTCGAGTGGCGGCAGCGCTGGGAGCGCGTGCTCGACGACCGCAACCCGCCCTTCTATCGCTGGTTCGCGGGCGGGCGGATCAATATCTGCGAGAACGCGCTCGACCGGCATGTTCGCGCCGGCAACGGCGAGCGGCTGGCGCTCATCCATGACAGCCCGGTCACGGGCCGGGTCCAGCGCTTCACTTATGGTGAGCTCACCCAGCTCGTGGCGTGCTTCGCCGGCGCGCTCGTCCGGCTCGGCGTCGGCCATGGCGACCGGGTCGTGCTCTATCTGCCGATGGTGCCGGAGGCGGTCATCGCCATGCTCGCCTGCGCGCGCATCGGCGCCATTCATTCCGTCGTATTCGGCGGCTTTGCCGCGCGCGAGCTCGCTGCCCGGATCGACGATGCGCGGCCGCGCGTGATCGTGACCGCGTCGTGCGGCCTCGAGCCGACGCGGATTGTCGCCTACAAGCCGCTGATCGACCAGGCGATCGAGCTCGCCAGCCACAAGCCCTCGGCCTGCATCGTGCTGCAGCGGCCGCAGCTGATGGCCGAGCTCATCCCCGGCCGCGACCTCGGCTGGGACGAGGCGGTGGCCGATGTGGAGCCGACCCCCTGTGCCGATACGGCCGCGACCGACCCGCTCTATATCCTCTACACCTCCGGCACCACGGGGGTGCCCAAGGGTGTCGTGCGCGACCATGGCGGCTATGCCGTGGCGCTCAGCTGGAGCATGGCAAACCTCTATGGCGTGGGTCCGGGCGAGACCATGTTCACGGCGTCGGATGTCGGCTGGGTCGTGGGCCACTCCTATATCGTCTATGCGCCGCTGCTGGCCGGAGCCACGACCGTGCTCTATGAGGGCAAGCCGGTCGGCACCCCCGATGCCGGCGCCTTCTGGCGCGTCATCCGGCAGCATCGCGTCAATGTCATGTTCACGGCCCCCACCGCCTTCCGCGCGATCCGGCGCGAGGATCCCGAGGGCCGCTTCATCGCGTCAGCCCCGCTCGACGGGTTCCGGGCGCTCTTCCTCGCCGGTGAGCGCTGCGATCCGCCCACGCTCGAATGGGCGCAGGCGATGCTCGGGCGACCCGTGATCGATCATTGGTGGCAGACCGAGACGGGCTGGCCGATCTGCGGCAATCTCCAGGGCCTCGCCCCCATGCCGGTCAAGCCGGGCTCGACCAGCGTGCCGATGCCGGGCTGGGATGTGCGCGTGGTCGACGAGGCGGGCCATCCGGTGGCGCCGGGCACCATCGGCAGCCTGGTCATGAAGCTGCCGCTGCCGCCAGGCTCATTGCCGACGCTGTGGCAGCAGGATGAGCGCTATGTCAACTCATACCTTTCGGCCTTCCCGGGCCATTACCAGACCGGCGATGCCGGCTATATCGATGACGACGGCTATGTTTTCGTCATGACCCGGACCGACGACATCATCAATGTCGCCGCCCACCGGCTGTCGACCGGCGCCATCGAGGAAGTCGTGGGCGCCCATCCGGATGTCGCCGAATGCGCCGTCATCGGTATCGCCGACGAGATGAAGGGCCAGCTGCCGATGGGCTTCGTCGTGCTGAAGGCGGGCTGTGCCCGCGGCCAGGGCGAGATCGAGCTCGAGATCGTAGCCCTGGTGCGCGAGCGGATCGGCCCGATCGCGAGCTTCAAGCGCACGCTGGTGGTCGAGCGCCTGCCCAAGACCCGCTCCGGCAAGATCCTGCGCCAGACCATGCGCGCCATCGCGGACGGAAAGCCTGTGAACGTGCCGGCCACGATCGAGGATCCCGCGGCGCTGGACGAGATCGCGGGGCATCTCAAGGCAGCGGGGCTGATCGGCGGGTAAGGGTTACTCCCCTTCGACCAGCTCTTCCTCGGGCTCGACGGCGAGCGGGATGCCGCCATGGCGGCGGGCCTGGTGAATGGCGGCCTCGAGATCCACCTGGCTGCACAGGCCGATCGTCGCCGGGTTGCGGGGCTTGATGTTGGGCGAGTTCCAATGGGTCCGGTCGCGCACGGCCGCGATCGTCGGCTTGGTCGTGCCGATAAGGCGCGAGATCTGGGCGTCCGACAGCTCCGGATGGTTCTTCAAGAGCCAGGAGATGGCGTCGGGCTTGTCCTGCCGCTTCGAGATCGGCGTGTATTTCGGACCCTTGGAGCGGGCCGGCGCCACGGGATGGGCCTGGGCCGAGATCTTCAGGCGCAGCTTCGGATCGGTCTCGCACCGCTCGATCTCGGCCTTGGTGATCTGGCCGTTCGCGACCGGATCCAGCCCCTGCATCATGGTCGCAACCTCGCCGTCGGCAATCGCCTGCACCTCGAGCGCATGCAGCCCGCAGAAGGCGGCGATCTGCTCGAAGGTGAGCGAGGTATGCTCGACCAGCCACACGGCGGTGGCCTTTGGCATCAGCGGCAGAACCATGCTTCTCGAACTCCTGAAATGCCGGTGCGCCCCGGGCCGGCGATCCGCCGGCGGCTCCGGGCGACCATGACCGGAAAATGACTGTGAGGTTTCTATATAGTCGACACAGCAACCGGAGGGAAGGCTTCCCGGCCGATCTTGCTTAAACCGTGAGCACGATCTTGCCGATATGGGTCGAGCTCTCCATCAGCTTGTGCGCCTCCGACGCCTGGGCCAGCGGGAAGGTCTTGTGCACGACCGGCTTGATGAGGCCGCGTTCGATCAGAGGCCAGATCTCTTTCTTGAGATGGCGCGCGATGACACCCTTTTCCTCGGGGCTCCGCGGCCGGAGCGTCGAGCCGGTCAAGGTCAGGCGCTTGCGCATGACCACGCTCAGATCGACCTCAACTCGCGCACCGTTCAAGAAGGCGATATTGACGATCCGCGCATCGGTCGCGGCACAGGAGAGGTTGCGCTGAACATAGTCGCCGCCGACCATGTCGAGGATGAGGTCGGCGCCATGGCCGCCGGTCGCGGTCTTGACGATCTCGACGAAATCCTCGAGCCGGTAGTTGATGCCGCGATCCGCCCCCAGCTCTTCGCAATAATGCGCCTTGTCGAAGCTGCCGGCCGTGGCGAAGACATGGGCGCCCAGCGCATGGGCGATCTGGATCGCGGCGACGCCGATGCCACTGGTGCCGCCATGGATCAGGACAACGTCGCCCGAGCGCAGGCGCCCGCGATCGACGAGGTTGGTATAGACCGTGAAGAAGGTCTCCGGCAGGCTCGCCGCCTCGATGAGGCTGAGGCCCTTCGGCACCGGCAGACATTGCACGGCCGGCACGGCGGCATATTGCGCATAGCCGCCGCCAGCCAGCAGCGCGCACACTTCGGCCCCCTTGTGGAAGCCGTGCGCACCCAGCCCGAGGGCCACGATTTTGCCCGCGACCTCGAGCCCCGGTATGTCGGAGGCACCTGGCGGCGGCGGATAGGCGCCCATGCGCTGCAGGAGGTCCGGCCGGTTGATGCCGGCGGCCGCGACCTCGATCAGCACCTCGCCCATCCCGGGATGCGGCACGGGGCGGGTCCTGGGGACGAGCACCTCGGGTGCCCCCGGCATCGAGATCTCGATCGCGGTCATGGTTTCCGGCACTGCTGTCATGATTGCCTCGCTTTTTGCGGTCGCGGTCTTTAAGAGAGCCGCTTCCCGGCATATGGAATTTTCCGGCCGCGGCGCGCTGCGGTCAAGCGTCGCCCCACACATTCCGCCGCCGCCCGGTTCCGGCCGGAGCCCTCCAACGGGCGCATCGCCGATCCTGCAAAAATGCCGTCCGACCCTGCTTGACGCAACGGTTGGGTCGCCGTATAACCGCCCACCCCGTTGACAGAATCGTTTTACGAGAGCGCGTTCCCTTATGGCCAATCATAAGTCTGCTGAAAAGCGTCATCGCCAGACCCTGCGCCGGACCGAGGTAAATCGGGCCCGCGTCAGCCGGCTGCGCACCTTCCTCAAGAAGGTCGAGCTCGCGATCGAGTCGGGCAACAAGGACACTGCGGTTCAGGCCTATGCGGAAGTCCAGCCGGAGCTGCATCGTGGCATCGGGCGGGGCATCGTCCATCGCAACACGGTCGCGCGCAAGCTGTCGCGCCTGAGCGCGCGCATCAACGCGCTCTGATCGCTTCGGGCAACGGCCGGCCCAGACGGCCGGCAGTTCCGTTAAGCAAAACCTCGGCTGTCTTTCAGTCGAAGCAAGTGTTGAGCGCGCCCGTTTCCAGTTAAATTCCCGAAAATAAAAATAATAACCGTTCCGGTTTCGGACCGGTTGTCAGTATGTCCGGTCGGGGCTACGCTATTTTTCCGATCTGGATCCGCATTGTTGGCATAGGCAGAAGCGAGTGGGCGACGAGTATTGCGCTGCACCCGCCAAGTCATGACTGCAGGGGGCGGCCGGGATTTGGAATCTTTCTAAGACCGTCAGTCAGCACTTCCGTTTTTATGTCTCGTTTTCAGGCGTCGGTTGCGCATCTTGACCGGCGCTGCGCTAAATAGTTTCTTTGGCTTTGGAATAGAGCGGGTGAAATTCGTGACTCGCAGCGCGCAAGAAGAAACGGGCAGAGGCACCGGCATCGCCGGACAGGGGGAGAGGTGGGGGACATCATGGTGATGGCCGAGCCGCCGACGATGGATAGCTCGGCCTCCGCGCAGTGGCAGCGTATCTGCTCGCGCCTCAGGCAGGAGTTCGGCGAAGCGGCGCAGCGATCCTGGCTCTCCTCGCTCAACCTTGGTGCGGTCAATGCCGGCGCCGTGACGCTCGAGGTGCCGACGCGGTTCCTGCGCGACTGGGTGATGGCGCATTATCTCAACCGCATCCGCGCCCTCTGGATCGAGGAGCGGGGCCGCGTCTCCAAGGTCGACATCATCGTGGCATTGCCGGTCGGGGCCGCTGCCGAGCCTCCTCCGGAGATGCCGGCGCCGCCGATCGAGCGCGCCGAGCCGGTGCCGGCGAGCGTCGCTCATAACGCGCCCGTTCATAATGACGCCGAGCTCGACCGCGAGATCAGCGCGCCGCTCGACCCGCGATTCACCTTCGAGAATTTCGTCGTCGGCAAGCCGAACGAGCTCGCCCATGCCGCCGCCCGCCGGGTCGCCGACGCTGCGGCCACCGGCAATCCGGCGCCCTTCAACCCGCTTTTCCTCTATGGCGGCGTCGGGCTCGGCAAGACCCATCTCATGCATGCCATCGCCTGGCATATCCGGCTGCAGAGCCCGACCCGCAAGGTGATCTACCTGTCGGCCGAGAAGTTCATGCACCAGTTCGTCAAGGCGCTGCGCTTCAAGGATACGATGGCGTTCAAGGAGCTGTTCCGCTCGGTTGACGTGCTTATGATCGACGATGTTCAATTCATAAGCGGCAAGGATTCGACCCAGGAAGAGTTCTTCCACACCTTCAACGCGCTGGTCGACCAGAACCGGCAGGTCGTGATCTCGGCCGACAAATCGCCCTCCGACCTCGAAGGCATCGAGGAGCGGATGAAGTCGCGGCTGGGCTGGGGCCTGGTCGCCGATCTTCATCCGACGACCTACGAGCTCCGGCTCGGCATCCTTCAGGCCAAGGCCGAGCAGCGCCAGGCGGAGGTGCCGCCCAAGGTGCTGGAATTCCTGGCGCACAAGATCACCTCCAATGTGCGCGAGCTCGAAGGGGCGCTGACCCGCATCACGGCGCATGCCCAGCTGATCGGCCGCTCGATCACGCTCGAAAGCGCCCAAGACGTGCTGCACGATCTGCTGCGTGCCAACGACCGGCGCCTCACCATCGACGAGATCCAGAAGCGGGTCGCCGAGCACTACAATATCCGGCTTTCCGACATGCATTCGGCCCGGCGTGCGCGCAATGTCGCCCGGCCGCGCCAGGTGGCGATGTATCTCTGCAAGCAGCTGACGCTGAGGTCGTTGCCGGAGATCGGCCGGAAATTCGGCGGCCGGGACCACACGACCGTGCTTCATGCCGTGCGCAAGGTCGAGGAGTTGCTCGCCGCCGACAGCGCCATGGCCGAGGATGTCGAGCTGCTCCGCCGCATGATGGAAAGTTGATTTTTTCCAGCGGATCGTCCATCTCAAAGGCATGGGCGAAAGCGACGGTCTGTCAGCACCCATAGAGGCGGGGCTGAACTCCTTCACCGGCTCGGCGCGCCAGATCTTCGGCGAAGATCTGCGCTCCATCGTCCTATTCGGCTCGGCCGCCGACGGTCGGCTGCGCGCGACCTCCGATGTCAATCTGATCCTGGTGCTGAGGCGGCTCGATCCCGAAAAGCTTGGCGCGATCGGCGATGCCTATCGCCTGGCTCATGCCGCGATCCGGCTGACCGCCATGTTCCTGCTCGACAGCGAGATCGCGGTTGCGAGCGACGCCTTCGCGGTCAAATTCTTCGACATTCTCCATCGCCATCGCGTGATATATGGCGACGATCCCTTCGCCGATCTCATCATCGATCGCGCGGCCTCGGTGCGCCGGCTGCGCCAGGTGCTGATCAATCTGACGCTCCGGCTGCGCGAGCATTATGCGCTGGCCGGGCTGTTCCCGGATCGCCTCGCCTTCGCCGCGGCCGATGCCGTCGGGCCGCTGCGGGCTGCGGCCGCCATGCTGCTGGCGCTCGAGACCGGGCTCTATCAGGTGCCGCGCGAGGCACTCGAGGCGATCGCCCGCGCCGGCGGCGAGGAAACCGCCCACGCGCTCATCCTGAAGGCGCGCGAGACCGGTGAAGTACCGGCGGAAGGCGGCGATGCAGCACTCTTCGCGGCCTTGCGCCTTGCCGAGCTCATCGAGGTGCGGGCGATCAAGGTGCCGGCGTGAATCCCCTGCATTTGCCCGGCCCGGAATTCCTCGTTGTCTATTTCTGGCTCGGCATCGGCGTACTCTTCGGTCTGCACCGGCTGATCCTGGCCGTCGAGGCGGGACCGTCGCCCAATCTCTCGGTGCGGGATCCTTATCTCATCGCCTTTCTTCGTGGCGGTGGGCGCCTGGCTACGAGCGTGGCCGTGCTGTCGCTCGCCGATCGCGGCCTGCTCGTGGTCAAGGACAAGCAAGTCGCCCGGACCGAGCCGGACCATTCTGCCGGTATTAGCCATCCGCTCGAGCATGCCGTGCTCGATCTCTGCGGCAGCTCGGTCAAGGCGACCGATCTCGGCAATTACTCGACCGTGGTCGCCGCTTGCGCGCTCTATCAGGGCAATCTGAGCTCGCTCGGCTTGGTGCCCGACGAGGCCGGCTGGCGCCGCCGCACCTGGTTCGGCATTGGTGCCGCGGCGCTGCTGTTGGCGCTGGGCTTGGCCAAGCTCGCGGTCGCCCTCTCCGAAGGGCGCAGCAATGTGGGGTTCCTCATCTTGCTGATGATCCTCACCCCACTGGCCGTCTATGCCGTCGTTCGACGGCCCCGCACGGCGATCGGCAATGACGTGCTCAATGATCTGCAGATGCTGTTCTCGGATCTGCGCATGCGCGCCGGCGATCTCCGCGCCGGGCGCTCGACCAGCGACGCCATGCTGCTGACGGCGCTGTTCGGCCTGGCTGCCCTGCCATCGGACGGCTTCGCGGCGATCCGCGCCGCGCTCCGGCCCGCCGGCGGCGATGGCGGCGATGGCGGCGGCGGCAGTTGCGGCAGCGGCGGGGGCGGCTGCGGCGGCGGGGGAGGATGCGGCGGATGCGGCAGCTGAACGCCGATCGCTTCGGCCTCGGCTGGCGCGGGGCGCTCGCCGGCGGCATCCTCCGCCATCGCGACCGCATCGATGTGGTCGAGATCGTCGGCGACGATCCGCTCTGCGCCACGCGGCGCGGCGTGCGCGCACTCCGCCGGCTCGCGGACGCGATGCCGGTGCTGCTCCATGGCGTCTCGCTCGGCCTCGCCTCGACCATCGCGGTCGAGGAGCGGCGGCTCGATCGCATGGCTCGCCTCGTGGAGTCGATCCGGCCCGAAAGCTGGTCCGAGCATCTGGCCTTCGTCCGCGCCGGCGGGATCGAGATCGGCCATCTCATGGCGCCGCCCAGGACCGAGGCCTCGATCGAGGGCGCCTGCCGCAACCTCGAACGCGCCCGGCGCGTCGTGGGATCGGCGCCCGCCCTCGAGAATATCGCCACCTTGATCGAGCCGCCGCTCAGCAGCCTGGGCGAATCCTGCTGGGTCGGCGCCATCTGCCGCGGCGCTGGTGCCGGGCTGCTCCTCGATCTCCACAATCTCTATGCCAATGCCGTCAATGTCGGGCGCGATCCGATGGCGCTGCTCCGAGACTTTCCGCTCGAGCGTGTCTCGACCGTGCATCTGAGCGGCGGCTGCTGGATCGACGGGCCGAATGGTGCGAAGCGCCGGCTTGACGATCATATCCATGATGTGCCGCCCGCCGTGCTCGGGCTCCTGACCGAGCTCGGACGTCTTGTGCGGCAGCCGCTGACGGTGATCATCGAACGCGACGGCGCCTATCCGCCGATGGACGCGCTGCTGACCGAGCTCGATGCGGCCCGCGCCGGCTTGGCGGCCGGCCGCCGGCTGCGGGTGGAGGCGGCATGAGCTCACCCGCGCTCGAAACCTATCTGGCCCTTCTCTATACCGACGCGGGCGTGCGCCAAGCCTTCCTCGCCGATCCCGAACGGGCGGCGAGGGCAGCCGGACTCGATCCCGTCACGGCCGCCGGCCTCGCTCGGATCGATCGCGCGGGCCTCGTCATGGCAGCCTCCAGCCTGGCCGCCAAGCACGGTCGCCGGCGTCGTCGCCGATCCTGGTTCGCGCTGTTTTTGAAGCCCCTTTTCGGCTGATCGTCAGCCGGCCGAGACCTCAGCAAAACCGTGCGTTTCCCAAGCGACCTATGCTATAGGATACTTCCGTGGGACAGGGGCCGAGTCGGCCCCCAATCGACGGGTTGGCCGTACGCGGCCCGACTGTTGTCACCCTTGCCAAAGTGGCGCCCATTGGTACGATCCCAGACACCATGAAGATCACCATTGAACGTGCGGCTCTGCTGCGCGCCCTCGGCCACGTCCAAAGCGTCGTCGAGCGCCGGAACACAATTCCGATCCTGTCGAACGTGCTGATGAAGGCCGAGAACGGCCGATTGACGCTGAGCGCAACCGATATGGATCTCGAGATCGTCGAGGTCGTGCAGGCACAGCTTTCGGGTGAAGGGCGGACGACCGCACCAGCCCACACGCTCTACGACATCGTGCGCAAGCTCCGCGACGGCGCCCAGGTCGAGCTGGACGTGACCGGCGACCGCGGTGCGATGACGCTGCGGTCCGGCCGCTCGACCTTCTCGCTCGCCTGCCTGCCGCCGGAGGATTATCCGGTCATGAGCGGCAGCCCGCTAAGCCATGAATTCATGCTGTCGGCCCAGGATCTGAAGAGCCTGATCGACCGGACCCGCTTCGCGATCTCGACCGAGGAGACGCGCTATTACCTCAACGGCATCTATCTCCATGCCGCCAAAAGCGGCGAGGTGCTGGTGCTGCGCGCGGTCGCGACCGATGGCCACAGGCTGGCGCGGGTCGAGCTGCCGCTGCCCGACGGGGCGGAAGGGATGCCCGGCGTCATCGTGCCGCGCAAGACCGTGCAGGAGCTGAGGAAGCTGCTCGACGAGACCGACCAGAGTGTCCGCATCGAGCTCTCCGACACCAAGATCCGCTTCGATTTCGGCGACGGGGTGCTGACCTCCAAGCTGATCGACGGCACCTTTCCGGACTATGACCGTGTCATTCCGATCGGAAACGACAAGATCCTCGAGGTCGACAACAAGCTCTTCGCCGAGGCGGTCGATCGCGTCTCGACCATCTCGACCGAGAAGAGCCGGGCGGTGAAGCTGTCGGTCGAGCGCGGTACGGTCACGCTGTCGGCGACCAGCCCCGAGAACGGCACCGCGTCCGAGGAGCTTGAGGTCAATTACAATGCAGTGCCGATCGAGATCGGCTTCAATTCGCGTTATCTGCTCGATATCGCGCAGCAGATCGAGGGTGAGGGCGTGCAGTTCGCCATGGCGGATGCCGGTGCGCCGACCGTGGTGCGTGATGTCGGCGATCATTCCGCCCTCTATGTTCTGATGCCCATGCGCGTGTGACGGCCGCATCTATGGCGGCAAGCGGGGTGGCCATGGCGGTGCCGGCGGGATCGGCGCGGGTCGCCGTGACGCGGCTCGATCTCACGGATTTCCGGAATTATCGCGCGGCCCGGGTCGAGGCCGATGCGCGGCCCGTCGTGCTGACCGGGCCGAACGGTGCCGGCAAGACCAACCTCCTGGAGGCGCTGTCCTTCCTGGCGCCCGGCCGCGGCATAAGGCGGGCGCGGCTGGCCGAGATCGATCGGCAAGGTTCGGCGAGTGAAGGCGGCGCCTGGGCCGTGGCGGCCCGGCTCGAGGCCCCTGGCGGTGCGATCACCATCGGCACGGGCCGCGACGGCGCGTCGGAGACCGGCGACCGCCGGCTCGTCCGCATCGACGGCCAGCCGCTCAAGAGCCAGGCAGCCCTGGCGCAATATCTCAATCTCGTCTGGCTGACGCCGCAGATGGATCGGCTGTTCCAGGAGGGTGCCGCGCCGCGCCGCCGCTTCCTCGACCGGCTCGTCTTCGGTTACGACCCGGAGCATGCGTCGCGGCTCGCGGTCTATGAGCAATCGCTCCGCGAGCGTGCGCGGCTGCTGCGCCAAGGCGGCGCCGATCCGGCGTGGCTCTCGGTGCTCGAGGACACGATGGCAAGAGAGGGCGTCGCCATTGCCGCGGCCCGTCGCGACATCGTCGAGCGGCTCGATCGGGCGGCGACGGACGCCGGTGCCGGCCCGTTCCCGGTGCCGAGCCTGACGCTCGCCGGCACGGTCGAGGCCTGGCTCGTCGACACGCCGGCGCTTGCCGCCGAGGATCGCCTGCGCGAGGCCTTTGCCGCGGCCCGCCGGATCGATGCCGAGGCTGGCGGTGCCACGACCGGGCCGCATCGCAGCGATCTCGCCGTCCATCATGCTGGCAAGCAGGTGCCCGCCACGCTATGCTCGACCGGCGAGCAAAAGGCGCTGTTGATTGCCATTGTGCTTGCTCATGCCCGGTTGCAGGCGGCTCTGCGCGGTGTGGCGCCGATTCTCCTCCTCGACGAAGTGGCGGCGCATCTCGATCGACTCCGGCGCGCTGCGCTGTTCGAAACTCTGCTATCCTTGGGCAGCCAGGCTTGGCTCACCGGCACCGATGCGATGCTATTTGCCGAATTCGGTGCCAATGCCAATTTCTTTTCCGTGACCGATGGTGCGGTTGTTGCCGCGCCGGTCCCGCATCAATGAGAGACTGAAGATGAGTACCGAGCCCGTTTCCCCCCTTGACCAAGCCGCAGAGGATTACGATGCGAGCGCGATCAAGGTGTTGCGCGGCCTCGACGCGGTGCGCAAGCGCCCGGGGATGTATATCGGCGACACCGATGACGGCTCCGGCCTGCATCACATGATCTACGAGGTCGTCGACAATGCGATCGATGAGTCGCTGGCGGGGTATTGCGACACGGTGACGGTGACCTTGAACGCCGACGGCTCGGCCACGATCACCGACAATGGCCGCGGCATTCCCGTGGACATCCATGAGGAGGAAGGCATCTCGGCGGCCGAGGTCATCATGACCCAGCTCCATGCCGGCGGTAAGTTCGACCAGAATTCCTACAAGGTGTCGGGCGGCCTCCACGGCGTCGGCGTTTCGGTCGTGAATGCGTTGAGCTCGACACTCGATCTCAAGATCTGGCGCGGCGGCCGCGAATACAGCATGCGCTTCAGCCATGGCGATGCCGTAGCACCGCTGGCCGAGGTCGGGCCGGCACCGACATTGCCGCCGGGCGGCAACCGCACCGGCTTCCGCACCGGCACCGAGGTGACCTTCCTGCCCTCGACCGAGACCTTCACCAAGACGGTGTTCGATTTCGCCACGCTGGAGCATCGCCTGCGCGAGCTCGCGTTCCTGAATTCCGGCGTGACGATGATCCTGACCGATGCGCGCCTCACCGATCCCAAGGAGATGGTGCTGCATTACGAGGGCGGGCTCGAGGCCTTCGTGCAATATCTCGACCGCTCGAAGCAGCCTCTGCATCAGCCGGCCATCTCCATGCAGGCCGAACGCGACGGCATGACCGTCGAGGTCGCGATGCAATGGACCGACTCCTATCACGAGACGATGCTGTGCTTCACCAACAACATCCCGCAGAAGGATGGCGGCACGCATCTGGCCGGCTTCCGCGGTGCTCTCACCCGTGCCGTCAACCAGTACATGACCGAAAGCGGCATCGCCAAGCGCGAGAAGATCAGCCTCACCGGCGATGATGCGCGCGAGGGCCTGACCTGCGTGCTCTCGGTCAAGGTGCCGGATCCGAAATTCTCGTCCCAGACCAAGGACAAGCTCGTCTCGTCCGAGGTTCGGCCGGTTGTCGAGAACATCGTCAACGACAAGCTGCAGCAATGGTTCGAGGAGCATCCGTCCGATGCCAAGCGCGTCATGGCCAAGGCGGTCGAGGCGGCGGCGGCGCGCGAGGCGGCCAGGAAGGCGCGCGAGCTGACGCGGCGCAAGGGCGCGCTCGACATCGCCAATCTGCCGGGCAAGCTCGCCGATTGTCAGGAGCGCGACCCGTCCAAATCCGAGATCTTCCTGGTCGAGGGCGATTCCGCCGGCGGCTCGGCCAAGCAGGGCCGCGACCGGCGCTTCCAGGCGATCCTGCCGCTCAGGGGCAAGATCCTCAATGTCGAGCGCGCGCGCTTCGACAAGATGCTGGGCTCGCAGGAGATCGGGACACTCATCGCGGCCCTCGGCACCGGCATCGGCCCGGAGGATTTCGAGGCCACGAAATCGCGCTACCATAAGATCATCATCATGACGGACGCCGATGTCGACGGCAGCCATATCCGCACGCTGCTCCTGACCTTCTTCTATCGCCAGATGCAGCCGCTCATCGATATGGGCTATCTCTACATCGCCCAGCCGCCGCTCTATCGCGCCAAGAAAGGCTCGAGCCAGGCGGTCTATCTCAAGGACGACGCCGCCCTCGACGAATATTCGATCACGTCCGGCCTGCAGAACGCCGTGCTGATCGAAAGCAACGGCACCCAGCATGCTGGCAACGATCTGCGCGACCTGGTCGACAAGTCGCGCCAATGGCGCCAATGGTGCGGTCCCTTGGCGCGCAAGATCGGCTCGACCGACATTGTCGAGCAGGCGGTCTTCGCCGGCCTGTTCGCACCCGGCATCTATGCCGATCCCGAGCAGGCGATGGCGGCGATCCTCCGTGCCGCCCGGCGGCTCGACGCGATCGGCGACGGCTCGGGCGAGAATTGGCAGGCCGGCGTCGTCGAAGGCGAGGGGGCGAGCCTCACGCGCACGCTGCGCGGCGTGCAGCAGCGCCACACGATCGACCCGATCTCGGCCCGCAGCCAGGAGGCGCGCCGCCTCGACGATGCGCGCGTTGCCTTGGAGTCGGTTTTCGCCGAACCCGCCAAGCTCGTCATCAAGGAGGCCGAGCACAATATCGCCGGCCCCACGCGCCTCATCGAGCTCGTCACCGAGATCGGCCGCAAGGGCGTCGAAGTGCAGCGCTACAAAGGCTTGGGCGAGATGAATCCCGACCAGCTGTGGGAAACCACGCTCGACCCCAATGCGCGGGCCCTGCTCCAGGTCAAGGTCAGCCACGCCGACATGGCCGAGGAGACCTTCTCGACGCTGATGGGGGATGTCGTCGAGCCGCGGCGGGAGTTCATTCAGGCGAATGCGTTGAATGTGTCGAATTTGGACGTGTGAGGGGGCGCCGTCGGACCGGTGATCTGCGGCCAATATGAGCTGGACGGGCACAGCGGATCGCTGATCCACGTCGATACTGGTCAATCGATCCGCAAGCTGTCTGCAGATGGCGAGGCTTGGCGTTTCGAGTACCGGGATGGCGATGCCACGATTGCCTTTGCCGTGAGCGTCGATACGCCCCGCAGCGGGATCGCCTCTGTCGATTTCAATCGATGGGACATGCAATCGTTCCGGTTGGGCTATGGGCTCTGGCGGCGCGTCAGCTTCTTTCTCCTCGACGGCCTGATCGCCTGGTTCTTCGTCGTCGAAGGCGCCCAGGAGAAAACCCGGAGTGTGAAGCTGATCGGCGGCTGGCAAAACGGCTTATGGAACCGCTCGCTCATCCTTCAAGGCGGTGGCGCCAACTCGAATGGGGAGCGGGCCCAGGCCGGCCGGCGATTCTCCGCGGACGCCCTGTGTCCGTTGGACCGAGAGCCTCCGGCATGGCGATATATTCCTGTCGCCTCCGTCTTGCCGGAGGTCGCGCTGCATACCGTTCCGGGTCTGGGAACCGTCCCAACTCTCGACCAGAGCGCGCCGATATTCCGGCAGATCGCGGGCGCGCCGCAATTCGCGCGGGACGATGGCAAGGCTTTCCTCTTTCATCGCTTTGTTCAGGCGCACTTCCATCGTGGCGAGGATTATGATCCCCAGCCTTACTATGGCTACGTAAACGACAGCGTTGCGTTCACGATGAACGCGCAGCGGCCCTATGGCGTCCGTTCGTTCTTGGATCCGATTCTGGCGAGTCCGAGTGTCGAGTTCGATGGGTGGTTTGCTGGAGAATGGCCAAGCTATGTTCTGCGGCCTGCACCGATCTTGCGAGAAGAGCTGACATTCGCGCTCGTCGACATTCAGGGGGTCATAAGCCAAGTCAATTCGACGCTTCCGATGATACTCGAAAGGGATCGCGAGCGGCTCGAGTCGTATCGGAGCTTCCCCGTCACGCCGGAGGAAGAGCAGTACTTTCGGGGGATCCGCTTCGGGCAATATCTCAATATGATCATGGGCTGGCACCCGGAGAGCTCGCTCGGCATCACTACAACGTCGTCTGCCTCCCACGGCGGTAGGTCTTTTTTGGCGCCAAATCTTTGAAGAATACAATTCTAGGCTGGCTATTCTCGTAAGAATAGGCATAGAGAAGGTTGAGAGAAGACCGCGCCCGTGGCAATATTGTGGCGTGCTTGACACCAAGCTGACCCAAGTGTTCTCTGGACTCGGCGGATGGGGCATACCAAGAGAAGGATTCTCTATGCCCTGCTATTTCTTTTCCGGCAATCGCTATATTCGCGTGACGCGCGGGCAAACGGGCCCGGGCACGGTCGATTTGGGCTATCCGGCGCCGATCTCGAACTGGGATTGGGGCTCGTTCGGTGCCAACGGCATCGATGCGGCCTTGAACAGCGGCCCGGTCGATTATTTCTTTTCCGGCAATCGCTATATCCGTGTGACCCGCGGCACGACGGGCCCCGGCACGGTCGATCCGGGCTATCCCGCCCCGATCTCGAATTGGGGCTGGGGCGCCTTCGGGGCCAACGGCATCGATGCCGCCCTTTATAGCGGCACCAAATGCTACTTCTTCTCGGGCGCGCACTATATCCGCGTGACGCGCGGCAATACCGGGCCGGGCACGGTCGATCCGGGCTATCCGGCACCGATCTCGAACTGGGGCTGGGGTGCCTTCGGGGCGAACGGCATCGATGGGGCGCTCTATAGCGGCCCGGTCGATTACTTCTTCTCGGGCAACCGCTATATCCGCGTGACGCGCGGCGATACCGGCCCGGGCACGGTCGATCCGGGCTATCCGGCGCCGATCTCGAATTGGGGCTGGGGTGCCTTCGCTGCCGGCGGCGTCAAGGCGCCGCTCTGGAGCGGCACGGACACTATCGGCGGCACGGCGGTCACGGCGCCGGGTTCCGGCCTCGGCAGCAATTCCAACTACATCCTCTACAATAGCTGCAAGCCGATCACCGGCCTCGTCATCACCATCAATATCGGCCAGGACATCGTCGCCTCGTCCGATTCCGGCTCGACCAAGGGCTTCGGCTTCCAGCTCAATTGCTATTCGCCCAAGAACGAGCTGAGTGCCTGGCAGCAATATGTCGTGGCATTGTTCGGCAGCGAGCTGATCGGTGCGGTCGATAATTGGCCGATCAGCGGGGCCAACATCATCAACAGCTTCTTCAACATGGTCGGGCTCGGCAGCGCCAAGCTGCCGGCGGGCTATCAATTGAAGATCTCGTTGCACAATGATGCGAGCAACAACATCACCGGCGCCACCTATCTCGTCATCGACAATGGCGGCAACATCAAGGCCAACATCACCAAGACCCTGACCGACATCTCCGGCGTGACGACGAAGGATCTGGCGCCGATCAATGCCTTCGAGCTCAATCTCGTGGGGCCGGTCAACAGCGAGAGCGCCGTGCTCTCCTCAGGCTCGGGCTCGATCATCTATCAGGCCAACGTGCCGCTGACCGTGCTCAGCGTCGAACCTTCCTGCACGGAATCGGGCTACATCACGGCCGAGACCGCGAACAGCGTCTATGGCACGCTGCCGTCGGGGGCGATGAGCGCCTTCTCCCAATCCTTCAACATCGAGACCGCGGCACCGATGATCAGGAAGCAGGGCAAGATCCGCCCGAGCTTCATCGTTCCGCCCGGCATTTTGGCCTGACCGAAGGGGGGCGGTATGGCAGACTGCGCCGCCGGTACCGGTGCCGGCGGCGCCTTTTTGCTGAGAGACAAGTGCCGACCTCGCTTGCCGACCTGCCCGCCCTCGTGACGGCCCGTCTCGAGCTCGCACCCTTGGATCTCGCCGACGCGCCGGCGTTCCAGGCGCTCACCGACGATCCCGTCATCACCGGTGCGGTCCACTTCCTCGCGAGCCCCTTCACGCTCGCCGACGCTGAGGCGCTGATCCGCCAGCGGGCGGGTGGCCGTGACTGCTTCATCGGCGCCTGGCATCGGGAGGATGGCGATCTTGCCGGCACGGTCGGCACGCATCTGCGCGGTGATGACGCGATCGAGATCGGCTATTGGATCGCGCCCGCCCGGCATGGCCAAGGCTATGGCGGCGAGGCCGCCGGCGCCGTCATCGCGATGCTGCGCCGCTGCTTCCCCGGCCGCCGGATCATCGCCGAATGCCGGCGCGAAAACGAGGCTTCCTGGCGGTTGCTCGAAAAGCTCGGATTTCGCCCGACCGGCGATGCCGGGGTCCGGCCCGGGCGACGGCTGCTGGAACGGCCGCCGCTCTGATGTGTTAAGTCGCCGTTCCTGAATTCGGAGGAGAGGCGACATGGACGAGAACAAGGTTATCGGCGGGGCCAAGCGCGTGGTGGGTGGTGTCGAGACGGCCCTCGGTTCCATCACCGGCGATGCCGCGACCGAGCTAAGCGGCCGCGTTCGCCAGATCGGCGGCAAGGTCCAGCAGAGCTATGGCGATGCAGCCGACGCGCTGCGCAGCGCCACCACCAATCAGCCGATCACGGCACTTCTCGCCGCCGGCCTCGCCGGCATGATCGCGGGGATGATCATCGCGCGGCGGTGATTGCTTGATGAGGGCGGGCTTCGCGCGATGGCGAAGCCCGTCCGCAGGGCTTTAGATTTTCTTGTCGAAGATATCGAGAGCCATGCCGGCCGTACCGGCGAACGCTCTCGTTCCGTGCTTGGCAATGTCTTCAAGAACAGGTCGCGCGCGATCCGGAAGAATGCCAAGCAAATGCGTCGCGGTGCAGAGCCGCACGGCGGGCCCACGGTGATCGAGAAGACGGGCTATCTTGAGAGGCGCATCGGCACCGCGTGACGCGAGCTCATCGTAGGCTGCGTCCCGTCTGCGATAAGCTCGGTTCGCTTTCGACACATCGAAATCAAAAACAGCCTTGCCTTGATCGCGGGCCGCGTTTTCGAACAGATCGACAAGTTCATCGTCGAAGAGCGTCTCAAGTTGTCATTTCGACACTCCAACCGACGTGGCACCGGCCGCTATCCATCACCTGCGGCATTTTCGTTTCGGGCCCATAAGTGTGTTCTTATTATGTTCCTATTTTCGCGAAAAGATCTACCGAAACTTATCCGCGATTTCGGCATCGGATCGGCGACGCGGAAGCGAGTGAATTCGTCGGCGCCCCTGACGAGACAGGAAGGGCGCGCTATCATCCGACATGTCCGCCGCCCCGTCATCGATCGCATTCCGCCCGCTGCTCCCCGCGGATCTCGATCTCCTGGCGGGCTGGCTCTGGACCCCGCATGTCGCGCGCTGGTGGCCGGGGCCCGGTTCGGCCGAGGCGCTCGCGACCAAATACATGCCGCGCCTGCTCGGTGAAGAGGAGGTGGCGCTTTACGCGATTCTGGTCGCGGACCGGCCGGTTGGCATGATCCAGACGAGCCCGGCCGAGACACGCCATGCGGCCGGCCCGGATGCCTGGGGCATCGATCTCCTGATCGGTGAGGCCGATCTGATCGGCAAAGGCCTCGGGCCTCGGATCATCGACCGGTTCGCCGTGACCGAGATCTTCGATCGCCGCGGTGCCGCCCTCTGCCTTGCCGATCCGCACCGGGACAATCACCGCTCGATCCGCGCGTTCGAGAAGGCGGGCTTCCGGCACCGCGGCTGTTTCGAGGACGAGGACCAGGCCTATGTCCTGCTCGAACGGCGGTCTGGTGTGGTCGGTAGCCTGCCCGCGTGAAATCAAACTCGAGCCGGACCTCAACACCACCAGCTGATCAGGGCACCTCCTTTCGAAAGTTTGAGCCGGAGCCGGATTCACTCTCGAAATGGTCAAGCGACATGCCGGCGGCTCCAGCGAAAGGCAAGGCCTCGTATTTGACGATATTTTCGAGAGTCGTGCGTACGCGCTCTGGAAAGAGATCCTTCATGCGCTTGGCTGTATAGAGCCGTACTGCAGGGTCATTGTGATCCATGAGAGGGGCAAGCATTGCACGTGCCTCCTCGCCGCGGGACGCGAGCTCCTCGTAAACAGCGTCCCGCCGGCGATAGGCCGCATTCACGGCGCGTAGGTCGCTTTGACGAACGGCGAGTCCTTGCTCGTGTGCCGCTTTCTCGAATAGTCCGACAAGCTCCTCGTCGGAGAGCGTCTCCAGTCTTTTCCTCATCATTTCAGTACACCAAATCTTCTTAAGGTTTTGAGGCCGAATTCATACTGTTCTTCCCAGCTCCTTCCGCGCAGGTATTTTCGTGGCGTTAGGCCTCCAAGCTCTTCATCTGGCGTTTGATAATAGTCGCTGATTCGACGGTGCGCATAGTAGGGGATGCGAACTTTATTAGTATCGCTCTCTAGCTGTTCCGAACTGAAGACGTTCCGGTTGGCCGAAGGATCGTCAGAGCCGCGCGTCACCTCAACAATATGGTGCGTTTCATAGGCGAGCTGCTTCTTCGGATTATCGTTCTTTTCCTGCGCGATCAACTCCTCAAGCGATTTCGGTTTGTCGAGACTCGTGAAGTGACGGACCAGTTGCATCACCAACCAATCCCCCAGACGAATCAGTTCAAGAAACTCCACGATCACTTGGAATCTTGTTTTCAAGCCGGCATGGTACTGAGGGGCGAGTCTCTCGGTGAGCGCTCTGCCGCGCTTGTTGGCTTCGCGTAGAGTGGGAGGCCGGTTAGTCGGCAGCTTGGGAAGGCCGTCTTCGTCCAATGTCGTGTCGCCCTTCTCGGGGGCGATCGTCGAAGGTGGCTCGTCTTCGGCTGAGACAGGAATGGCCGTCGGCAACCCCTCATAATCGACTGCATCGTCGAGCGGGATTTGCTGTGGCGTCAGATCGGGGACACTCAGCGCCTGAGCGACCGCGCCGCTCAGCTGATGGGGCAGCCGATGAGGGCCGATCTCCCGAACAGCAGCCGCCAGATGCCGGCTTGCCTCGGCCATCTCGCCATTGTTCGAGGCCGTTGCCGCCAGCATCACCGCCGCCCGCAGATGGCGTGCTATCGGCGGATGGGTATTCCTGAGATGGATCGCGTGAAACGACTCATCGTCGAGCGAATCGGCACGGCTCCAAAGCCGCATCAGCTCGGACAGATGATCGATCGTGGCGGGGTCGCTGTGCGCGAACCGCGTCCTCAACCGATCCGGCAGAGACAGAAAGCTATGCCGCAGCAAAGCGGCGGCTCGTTCGGCCCGCGTCGTGCTGCCGAGCGGTTTATGGCGCCAGCTCGAGCGGGCAGCCGGCGTGCCGCCGCTCGCGACCCATCGCCCATGGGCGTCTCTCGGTTCATCCGGGTTGAAGCCCCGGCCGCCGCCTCCTCTAAATCCCTCGCTCACGAGCCATCTCCGTTCTGTTGCACGGAGATGTTCGTATTATGTTCTCACGAGGGAGGATAGAGGGCCTGGAAGTTATCCACAGCCTGCACGATCGCCGTCAGTCGCCCGTCCGCTTGAATTCGAGCTCGACCCGCAACGGCTTGCCCTGATGGATGAAATCGCCGGTGAAGTGCAGCGTGTCGCCGTCGCGGCTATACCGCATATGCTCACCCGCTTGCGGACCTTGCCCGTCGAGCGTGATCTCGTCTGCCTCGCACCCAGCAGCAGTAAACAGCATCGGCGCATCCTTCTCCTCGCGCGCCGTCGCGAGGTCACCGCTGAAGTGGCGAATGCGCAGCGCCATCGTCTCGCCGTCGCTTTGGATCGTGCTCGCCTCGACCACCCCGCCCGGTCGATCCGTATGCAGCAGCCAGGCGCTGCCCATCAGCCGGTCGCCGGGGGCGATGATCCAGCGTTCCTCGCTCCGATCGGACCCGGTGTCCGAGCGCCAGGTTCCGGCCAGCCAATGGAGATCGCCGAGCCAGCACGGTGCCGCCTCGGCGGGCATCGCCAGCGTCAGAAGAAGGGCGGTCACGCCCAGCCGATGGATCATGGGATCACCCGAATGCCGCGCCACCCTTTTTAGCGTGGCGCGGCATGCGGGTTAAGAGCTTACGCCTTACGACTGTGCGTTCGGCCCCAGCTCGATCGTGGCGCGCCGGTTCTGTGGCTCGCGCACGCCGTCGGCGGTCGGGACCAGCAGATCGGTCTTGCCGACGCCCTTGGTCTCGATCTCGCCATCGGGCAGGCCGTCACTGACGAGCTCGCGCTTGACCGACAGGGCACGCCGTTCCGACAGGCCCTGATTGTACTTGGCCGAGCCCACCGTATCGGTATGGCCGGTCACCACGAGATGCACGAAATTACCCTGCTTGGCGCTGTTGGCCGCCGCCTGTATCACCTGGCGGGCGGCACCGGTCAGGTCCGACTTATCGAAGTCGAAGAAGACCTGGAACTGCCGCTGCGCCTCGGGCTGGGCCACCGGCGGCGGCGCCTGATGCACGACGGGCGTCGGCGTGAAGGGCGCCGGCGGGGGCGGCGGGGTCGCGAACTCGTAGCGGACGCCCAAGAGCACCGCCTGATCCGTGATCGAGGTCCGGGTCGAGGTGTTCAGCGGCGAAACATGGAAATCGCCATCGGTCGTGCCCAGATATTTGTAGTCGAGCGAGACCTTGACGTTCGGCATGACGGCATAGTCGACGCCGGCGATGCCCTGATAGGCGAAGAGATCGTCCTTGCCGCTCACCGTATTGCCGAAGAACGTGCCGGCATGGTCGAAGCGCGGCTGCGCCCAGCCGACGCCGACGCCGAGATGCGGCACGAACCCGTATGTGTTGATGCCATAGGGCGCCAGGTCGAAGTCATAGAGACCGTTGACAATGGCGGTGTACACGCCGAGCGCGCCCGTGGCGGAGCCGGGCGAGCTGTTGCGCACGCCGTCGACATCATTTCGGCGATAGCCGCCTTCGAGCTCGGCCCGGAAGCCGTTGCCGAAATTGTAGCCGAGCGAGCCGAGGCCGACATAGCCGCCGTCCCAGGTCGAACGCGTATCGGCGCCGCCGCCATGGGGGCTGATGTCACCGAGGAAATTGCCGCCGCCTTCGAGCCCGATATAGGGGCCCTCCGGAGAGGTTTGGGCATAGGCGAGACCGCTCGTCGCGAGAGCCAGCATTCCGCCTAGCAAGACACCGGAAGATATTCGCATTCCCTGCTCCTAAAACATATGTACTCAGGCCTTGGCGCGACACGAACGGGCTGTTGACCTAAAGGTTTCGTTGTGATGATCCGTTCGATTCCGAGTGTTGCATAGTTGCACACGAGACCCGGTCAGCGAAGGTTGCGCTGGTTCTTCAAAATGACAACCAAGGACGGAAAATTTGTCGCAGAAGTGCTGGTATGAATCTTTGGTATGGCTTGTGACAATTTGTCATCCTTTGGTATGGCAACCATCAATACCGGCGACGATTTCCTGGCCATTCGGCGGATGCGAAACCGGGCCGTGCCGCCCATATGACAGTTCGCGGTTCGAGAGGGAGAATGCCAATGCCCGCCAGCGATCTTCTGTCCGGCTTGAATGATCAATTGACGGCGCTTATCGACCAGGCCGCCGGCATCGTTTCAGTGCAGGCCGGCCCCGATTCCGTGCTGAGCGGCATCCATTGGCGCCCCGGCCTCGTCGTGACGGCGGAGGAACGGCTCGATCCCGATCTCGGCCGCGAGGAAAGCCTGACCGTGACGACGCAGGATGGCCGCCAGCTGCCGGCCTCGCTCATCGGGCGCGATCCCAGCACCGATGTGGCCCTGCTCGAGATCGACGGCGCCGGCGTGCCGGCGGCCGAGACGGCGAGTGCCGCGGGCTTGCGCGCCGGCATGGTTGCGATCGGCGTCGGCCGTTACGAGACCGGCCCCGTTGCAGCCCTTGGCATCGTGGGCTTTGCCGGCGGCGCCTGGCGTAGTTCGCGCGGCGGCGTCATCGACGGGCTGATCCGGCTCGATCTGACGCTCGATCCAGTGGCGGAGGGCGGCGCCCTCATCGACGGCCAGGGCCGCGTGCTGGGTATGACCGTGTTCGGCCCGCGCCGCGGCGCGCTCGCGATCCCGACCGCGACGATCGATCGCACGGTCGGGCTGCTGCTCGATACCGGCTGCGTGCCGCGCGGCTATCTCGGCGCCGGGCTCCAGCGCGTGCTGCTGGGCAAGCGGCCGAATGCCGGCGGCCCGCTTGAGCGCGGGCTGCCCGAGCGCGGCCTCCTCGTCGTCAGCCTCGATCCGGACGGGCCGGCGGCCAAGGCCGGCCTCTTGATCGGCGACATCCTGACTGGCTGGAACGGGGCACCCCTCTCGCGCATCGGCGATGTCATGAGCGCACTCGGCCCCGACAGCGTCGGCAGTGCCATCGAGCTCCCGGCTGCTCCGCGCCGGTGCCTCGGTCCTGCTGAAGCTCGCGCTCGGCCAGCGCCCGGCCGCCTGAGCGAGGCTGCCGATGATGAACTCGGAACCGCTCCAAACGGTCGCCGTCCTGGCGGCCGATCTCCAACTCCGGCAACGGCTCGAGACGCTGGTGACGGCGCTGCCGCACCTCTCGCTCGCCGGCGCCGTCGCCGATCTGGCGGCGCTGTCGGCCTTGGCACGCGGCCCGCACATCGATCTGGTGCTGGCCGACCGGCCCTTGCCCGGTCTCGGCGGCGACGGCGTGCCGGCCATCGTGCTGTTCGATGCGGGCCACCCCGATCAGGCGCTGGACGCGCTGCAGACCGGCGCTGTCGCGGCCTTGCCGCGCAATTCGGGCGAGGCCGAGATTCGGGCCGCCCTCGATGCGGCACTCCTCGGTCTCGGTACCGTGCCGGCAGACCTTCTGCGCTTGCTCCTGGCGCCGGCCGCCGCCGCACCCGTCGGGCGCGGCGGCGATCGGCCGGAGCTGACGCAGCGCGAGCTCGATGTGCTGGCCGCCCTAGCCGACGGCGCCTCCAACAAGGTGATCGCGCGCCGGCTCGGCATTTCCTTCCACACGGTCAAATTCCATGTCGCGGCGATCCTGGCCAAGCTCGACGCCGATACCAGGACCGAGGCCGTGGCCCAGGCCGCACGGCGCGGCCTGGTCATGCTGTGAGATGAATGATGAGTGCAGTTCTTTCGAGGTTTTCCGACGATCCAGATTCCGACGTTCTGACCGCTGAGCGGCCACTGCTCGACGCCTATTCCCGCGCCGTCGTCGGCGCGGTCGAGACGGTCGGTCCCGCCGTGCTCCATCTCAAGGCCGAAGGGCCGCAGGGCGGCTCCGGCTCCGGCGTCGTCTTCACGCCCGACGGCTATGTCCTGACCAACAGCCATGTCGTGAATGGCGCCAAATACATGCTGGCCAGCACTGCCGACGGCCGCGTGATGAAGGCGACTTTGGTCGGCGACGATCCCGACACCGACCTCGCCGTGCTTCGGCTCGAGGGCGAATCGCTCCATTTCGCCCGGCTCGGCGATGCGCGCCGGCTCGCGGTCGGCCAACTGGTCATCGCGATCGGCAACCCCTTCGGCTTCCAGGCGACCGTGACCGCCGGTGTCGTGAGTGCCCTCGGCCGTTCGCTGCGCGCCCGCTCGGGCCGGCTCATCGACGGCGTCATCCAGACCGATGCGGCGCTCAATCCCGGCAATTCCGGCGGCCCGCTCGTGACCTCGACCGGCGAGGTGATCGGCATCAACACGGCGATCATCGCAGGCGCCCAGGGCATCTGCTTCTCGATCTCGGCCAACACGGTCGAGTTCGTGGCCTCGCGGCTCATCCGCGAAGGGCGGGTGCGCCGCTCCTCGATCGGGCTTGCCGGGCAGAGCATCATGCTGCCGCGCCGGCTCGTCCGCTTCCACGAGCTCGAGCGCGACAGCGGCGTGCGCGTCGAATCGACCCTCCCAGGCTCGGCCGCCGACGCGGCCGGGATCTTGAGCGGCGATGTCATCGTCCGCTTCGCCGGCGAGCCCATCGGCACGGTCGACGATCTCCATCGCCTGCTGACGGCAGAGCGGGCCGGGCAGTCCGTGCCGCTGACGCTGCTGAGGCGGACCGAGCTGCGCGAGCTCGTGATCACCCCGCGCGAGGCGAAGTAGAAAGCGGGGCGGGCGGGACGCCCGCCCCACCTCTTACTCCGACGGCCGACGGCCCACGCTGAACATCACATTGGGGATGACTTCGCGCAGCGTCACGCGCAGGGAAGGCTCGTCGGCCGCCGTCGCCTCGGCGAGGAGGCGGCGCGGATTGCGCTGCACGATCCGGGCGTGCGCCCGCCCGTCGCGGCCCGAGCCGATCTCGGCGAAAACATCCGCCGCCTTGACCCGCCGCATCTCCTTGCGGAACGAGCTGCTGCCGGGGGCCGTGTCGAGATCGTGCGTGCCGAAGGCCGGCTTGTCGACCTCGCCGCTCTCGCCTTCTTCGGGATCGAGCTCCTGCTCGACGGCGGCGACTGGCCGGTGCCGCGACAGCACATGGAAGATCGCCCGGTCGGGCTCGACATCGATGCGGAACTGGATCTCCCAGGTCTCGCCGCGCGCCGCCAGCTCAGTGATGAGGGCGTACATGTCGTCGCAATCGGCCTCGTGCGAGCAGGTCATGAAGCCCAGCCGCCCATCCTGCTCGACCAGCCGGTCATCCTCCTCGGGAAAGCCCAGCGCATCGAGCGCGTTCATCATGGCCCGGCTCGACGCGATCAGCACGGCATTCACATGCATCGGCACGGGGGCGGTCTCGGCGCGGACCAGCCCGCTGCCATCTTCTGTCTCAGCCATATTCTACCCTCTTCGTGCGGCAGCGGTTGCCCGCGCCACGCTCACTATGTCGTCAACCGCCCGACGGTGGAAGCCGCAACGGTCTCGCCGACATTCTTGTGCTATTTATGTCGGATCTGAGAAACGGTTTTGAAACCGCCCGATGGTATTTTCTGGACGGTCCTCAATTGGAGGATCCGGCCCAATCTCGGGACCCAGCCCGCGCGATGCGCAATATTTCGTCCGTTCTCGCCCTCATCCTGCCGTTCCTCGCCGCCATGTCCGCCTCGGCACAGGCGCCGGCCCCGGCCTATAACGCCACGCCGGCGCCGGACGATGACGAGCGCACGCGCTATCTAAGGCACGCGCTCAATCCCGATCGCCCGGCCGAAGTGCAGAATCTGCGCCAGGTCGGCATGGGCACGGGCTTCCTGGTCGCGTCCCAGGCGCTGCTCACCAATGATCACGTCGTCAAGGATTGCGTCCGCATCACGGCGCAGATCGGCGGCTCGGGCGGCGAGCTCGCGGTCGCTAGGCTCGATGCCACCGATGCCGATGCGGATCTGGCCCTCCTGCATCTCGACAAGCCGGCGCCGGCGCATGTGCTCTTCGAGGCGGATTTCGCGCGCGTCGATCCGTCGGCACTCTTCGTGGTGGGATTCCCGTCCTTGGGCCTGCCCGTGGTCGAGCCGGTCCTTGTCGGCGCCCAGGCGCTGCGCGAGGATCTCTCGACACAGAAGCAAAGGCTGCAATTCAGCGGCGATGTCCGCCACGGCAACAGCGGCAGCCCGCTCTTCGACAATTACGGCGCCGTGGTCGGCATCGTGACCCAGGCGATCGATTCGCCCAAGGTCTATAGCCGCACCGGCATCCTCGTCACCGATGTCGGCATCGCCGTCGCCAGCCATACCATGGTCGATTTCCTGCGCAAGCACGCGGTCGACCCCCCGCTCGGCGAACGCCCGGCTCCCTTGAGCACCGATCAGCGCCTGCCCGAATCGCGCAAGATCGTGGCGCGGCTGGTGTGCTGGCGGTAGGTGCCCGCCATTACGTCCCTGGTGATGCTATCAGATCGCGCAGCGTCACCTCGAACCTCGCCGGTTCGGTGCCGTGCCGGATGTGGAATTCGACCTGGTCCAGATCGGGCCGGGCCAAAAGCGCGCGGATGCTGAACAAGGTCACCGGTTTTGCCGGAATCGTGCCGACCGCCGTCAGGATATCGCCCTCCCGCAGGCCGGCCTGGGCGGCCGGGCCGTCCTCCACGACGGAGATGGCGATCACGCGATTGGCCGCGTCGAGGCCGAGCCAGGCGCCGCTGCGATCATACCGGTCGGCCGCGGCGTAGCCGGTGTTCCGCTCCAGCCACATCATCTTGTGGGCATAGTCGAACGAGACGGTGAAGCGCTTCAGAATGCCCATGCCGATCGTGCCGGCCTTGTCGGTCGCCGTGAATGCGCCGGCTTTCTGCAAGGACAGCCGGGTCACCGGCGCCGGTACGGCCAGCGCGCCGATCGAGAAATTGTGGGGCCGGCCGACCAGGCTGCGGATCGGGCCGCCGACGCCATAGCCGGTCATCGCGGTCACGCTGGGGCCGATCGCCTGATCGAGCGCATGGGCGCGCCAGAACGGGCCGAACAGCGTGAGGCTCGAGCGATCGCCGGTATCGATGCCGAACCGGCCGGTGATGCCGTTCACCGTGCCTTCGACCAAAGGCATCTCGTTCTCGTCGAAATCGATCGGCACGCCGACGGCGCTCTTGGCCGGGCGGAACCGCTCGGGATCCTGGATCATGAGCCGGGCACGCGCGGTATCGATGCTAACAATTCTGGTCTTGAACAGCTCGGCGCCGACAATGCCGTCGAGCCGGCGAAACCCGATGACCCGCGCCAGCTGGCTGTTGTCGAAGGACGGCACATCGGCCGGCCCAAGCTCGATCGGGCCGAGGGCGAGGGCGGCGAGATGGACGGTCGAATAATCGACGGTCTGGTCGCCGGCGCCGCTGCCGCTGCCGGTCCCGAGCGATTTGAGCCCCAGGCGTTGCGTCAACCCGGCTTCGACCGTGCTCTCCGACGAGCCGGAGTCGAGGATGAAGGCAAATGGACCGCGATGATCGACCCGCGCGTCCACGAAAATCCGATTGTCGATCAAGGCGAACGGCAATGTCGTCGTCGCTTCCGCCCGGCCGGGATCCGGGGTAAGCGCCAGTGCTACGCCGAGTGCTGCGAGCAGGGCCAGGAGCCGTGAACGGTGCCTCATGGCGCATTCCTGGCTGGGGATCGAGATCGACGATCACCGAAGTTCGGTCCCGTTGCAACATCCCTTCGTCCGTGAGGGCCGGATATGCTCCTCTCCGGTCCTGGGAGCGGAGAGGGACTTTCTCTCAGCTCTCCAACTCTACCGTCCTCCGACGGGAACCGCGGTCCCTTCTGCCGAGAAAACACGAGGCCGGCCGGCAATGGCCCGCCTCTTTTTTCATCGCGCCGGTCAGGGATGCAGGATTCGCATCGGCGAGCGAAAGGAAGACTAAATTTCCACCTTATATCGCTTGTTTGGCTTAACTAATCATTCAAAAGAGAATCGCCGATATACTTTAGCAACGTACGATGATACGTCACATTTATTGAACAAACGCGTCCGTTTTTTGCCAGAACACTGACTTGAAGACGTGCGTCACGATCGCCCAGTCTGGCCTTCCCTGGCCAGGATGGGAGGAAACAATGAGAAAAACTCGCACGATGCTGATCGGTGCGCTGCTGTCGAGCGTGCTGGCGATCCCTGGCGCCTTCGCGCAGACGACCTGCTTCACCGCGAATTCGAAGGTGCCGCCCGGCTCGAACACGACGGATCCGACGGCACCCTTCTATATCGACCTGACCGGTCTCGATCTCACCACCGCCCCGCCGACCCGCAATCCGCTGAGCCCGAACTATCCGCCGGCGACCCAGCTGCCCGACGGGACGGTGCCGTCGATCTTCCACAACGGCAATTTCATCATCGGGCCGACCCATACGGCCGCACCCGAGACGGTGGTCCAGCCGAAGGTGCCGAAGGGCACGGTCTATCAATTCACGCTCTCGTCCCAGGACAGCCTCATCTACAATCCCGGCGTGATCCGCGACGAGCCGATCGGCTGTCTCAATTCCGCCGTGTTCGGCGCCTCGAGCTTCCCGAGCGACAAGTCCAACATGATCCTGCTGGCGAGCCATCCCGGCACCTGGACGCGTCCGCTCGATATCTACATCCCGGCTGGATATCGCCGCGGCCAGGAGCTGCCCTTCATCGTCATGGGCGATGGCGGCCCGACCAGCGCCAACGAGATCCGGCTCTTCACCGTGCTCGACAATCTTATCCATGAGCGCAAGGTGCCGGCCATGGCGGTCGTCAGCATCGGCGCCGGCGGCCAGGATTCCCAGGGCAGCGAGCGGGGCCGCGAATACGACACGGTCGACGGCAACTATACCGAATGGGTCGAGCACGAGGTGCTGCCCTTCGTCGAGCAGCAGCTCGATGTCCGTCTCACCCACGATCCCGATGGCCGCGCCGCGATGGGCTACAGCTCCAGCGGTGCGGTCGCCTTCACCATGGCCTGGTTCCATCCGGAGCTCTATCACAAGGTGCTGGGCTATTCGCCGACCATGGTGAACCAGCAATGGCCGCATAATCCGGCGACGCCGGGCGGCGCCTGGGAATATCATGACGCCTGGGCGGGCGGCCCGATCCCGGACGAGAATGTGATGGGCTCGACCATCACCTCCACCAATGTGGCGCCCAAGGCGCCCTTCATCCCGAACAGCCCGCGGAAGCCGATCCGCTACTGGTTCGAGACCGGCGACAGGGATCTGTTCTATTTCGATCCCGGCCTCAATGACGGCATGCATGATTGGGCGCTCTCGAACGAGCGCATGGCCAAGGTGCTGGCCGACAAGGGCTATGAGTATCAGTTCGTGTTCTCGCGGAACGCCGGCCATGTCGATGCGGCGACGGAGTCCCAGACGCTGCCCGAGGCGCTTGAGTGGCTGTGGGCCGATTACCGGCCGCCGCAACATTTCTGGTGAATGACGGGCGGGGCCGGCTGGCGATAGCCGGCCCCGTCACATCAGGCCCGGGCGCTGGGCCGGCTCGAGACCCGGTCGTGCCAGGCATTGAGCGCCCGGCATTCCTCCGGGATCGGCATATGGATGAACAGGCCGAAATCGATGCCGCACAGCGTGGCGATATCGGCCATCGAATAATGCGGGCCCGCGATGAACGGCCTGCCGTCATCGATCTCGCGGTCGAGCCAGTGCAGTTCCTCGAGATATGTGACCCGGCTCGTCTCGCCGAACTCGGTGAATTGCTTGCCGAGGAAGGCGGTCCTCGGATCGGCATGGCGCCACACCATGCTCATCGGCCGCCACAGCCGGAACTCCACGCGGCGGACCCACATCTCGACCATGGCCTGCTCGAGGGCACCCGTGCCGAACAGTGGCGGCTCGGGGTGGAGCGCCTCGAAATAGCGGCAGATCGCCACCGATTCGCATAGATGCGTCCCGTCATCGAGCTCCAGCACCGGCACCTGGCCCAGCGAATTCTTGGCCATGAATTCCGGCGATTTATGCTGGCGCTTCGCCATCTCGATCCGCTCGAGCGGCACCTCGAGCCCTTTTTCCTTGAGATAGATGCGAACCTTGCGCGGGTTGGGTGCCGGATTGTTCTCGTTGTAGAGCTTCATTGAGCGTCTCCTCCTGGGCTTCGAGCCTAGAGAGAGCCGGTGACAGCATCAAGACAGCGTGTGGTTGAGGCGGGTGCGGCTTCCGAAATGATCATTGAGGTCTCGCAATATCCATTTTCAGGTTGCGTCGCGGCTCTCGGATCTAGAGATAGTCGAAATAAGTATGATATGACCGTATCAGATTGACGTAATGCCTCCGCCGATTTTGGCGTCTCATTCGACAATCATTTGATTTTTGTCGAGTAAGGCTGCTTCGGAAGTGAGGAGTCGCTATGAGTGTTGAAGATAATCAAAATGATAAAAAAAGTGAGGTTGGTATAAAGGAATCACTTGACGCAAATCGCCGTTCGATTTTGTGGCGCATTTCAGCATTCATTCGGCGTAATCACGGCCATTTTCCTCATTGGCTTACCGCAATTTTTACCCTTGGGCTGATGTTGTTCGCCTATAAGGCGTGGGACGAGTCAACTAGGACGACGGCTGCGCTTGAGGGGCAGTTGAAAATCCTTCAGGAAGAGCAAAGGCCATATGTATCTCAAATTGATTTGGCGCCCCGAGCAGTATTCCGACTTTTAACAGTGTTTCTGGGCAGGTGCAGGTAAATTTTGCTTATGCGGATTACGGAAAGGGAATTGCTTATGAGGTGAAGCCAAAATTTTACATCAAGATTGGTGATAATCCATTTCGGCCCGCGTATACCGTGCCCAATTCACCCGAGAATTATGTAGATTTGCCACCTGGGAAAGCATTATACGGAACTGCCATATCTTCTCCAGGATTGAATGAGACATACTTTAAAAGCCTCCTTACTCAGGACAATGCCATAGCAGTTCTCGTGGAATTTGAGTATTGGGATGCTTCTCGAGCGAATAAGTATTCAAGTGCTTTCTGTATGGGATATCTCGCCACGGGCGCCATCCTGATGAAGCCTCCAGCGAATTGCCCAAAATGAACAAGCCGGAGCGCGCCTAGCTCTGCTTCTGATCCCGATGGCGCGCGAACACCTTGGTGAATTCGGCACCCAAGAGGAAGATCTGGACCGAGTAATAAGTCCAGAGCAGCACGATCAGCAGTGATCCAGCCGCCCCGTAGGCCGATGCCGTAGCACTCTTGCCCAAATAGAAGCCGATCGCGACCTTGCCGATATTGAAGAGCAATGCCGTTACGATCGCCCCCACGATCACGTCGCGCCATTCGATGTCGGTGTCGGGCAGCACCTTGTAGATCGCTGCGAACAGCAGCGCCATGAGCCCGAACGAGATCGCGAAATCGAGCCAATGCAGCAGCGTCACATTGAACGGCATCCGCGAGCTGAGATAATCGCCGAGCGCCGCCAGTCCGGCACTGATCACCAGCGAGACCAGCAGCAGGAAGCCCAGCGCCGCCACCAGCCCCAGGCTGACCGCACGCGCCCGGATCAGCCGGGTCATGGTCGTGCCCTTGGGCGAGGCCTTCCAGATCGCGTTGAGCGTCGCCTGCAGCTCGCCGAACATGCCCGACGCGGTAATGAAGAGCGTGCCGAGCCCGAGCAGCGTCGCGAAGGCACCGGATTTCTGTTCCGAGGTGTGGGTGATGGCGGCCTGCAGCAATTCAGCACTGTCATGGCCCATCAGGCCCGACAGCTGTGACGCGACGGCGCCGCGCGCCGCATCCTCGCCGAACGCCGCCCCCGCGATCGCGACCACGATCACGAGCACCGGCGCCATCGAGGTGACGGTGTAGAAGGCGATCGCCGCCCCGCGGCTCAGCGCATCGTCGTCGATGAAAGCGCCGACGCTTTCCTTGATGAGCGTGAAAGGGCTGGTCACCGCGGGTCTCCGCCATTTTCGGATGAACTCATAACAGCTGCGCGGAGCCCTGGTTCGATCGCGCGCTAAGCAAGCACCGCTTTCGTCCCATCCGGTTCTATGTCAATCTTGGGTTGGTGGAAGGGGTGCAACCGTGAATCCGGCGGGCGTTGCTGCTCGGTCCGGCATCCCTTGACGCGAGACACCCGACCATGATCAGACGCAACCTTGCCGTCCGCAGTCTCGCTGCCGTGCTTCTCCTCGGCCTGTCGCTCGCCGCCGCGGCGCAGTCGCTCGACATCAAGAAGGCGACGCCGCTCAAGCCCGGCGAAAATCACGGCACGGTCGACAGTATGGTCGGGCCGCAATTCTGGATGTTCAAATACAAGAAGGGCGACGGCAAAGTCATCATCAACTTCAACTCGATGGGGCTCTTCGGCAACCCGACAGCGGCAACCATCCAAATCGTGCTGCACGCGCTGGACGGCCAAGTGTACCAGACACGAAGCCTGACCTCGAACGGCAAGGTTGCGACGCTCGAAATCCCGGGAAATTTCCCCGGTCCCGGCGGTGCCATCGTCGAGCTGCGTCCGCCCGCCAATACGCTGGTCCGCACGGGCGGCGATTATTCGGTCGTGGTCGTCGGCAGCGGCATCGATTTCGCGGCCGGCAGCGCCGGTGCCGCGGCGGCAGGGACCGACCCCATCGTCGGCACATATGCCGTCATGGTCTGCGCGCCCGATTTCGATTGTCAGGGCAGCCTGTCGATCCGCTTCGCGGCCGACGGCACGGTCCAGACCACCGACGGCCATAGCGGCAGCTGGAAGCTGTTCGATCCCGACGGCGGGGTCTATTCGCTGGTGATGGGCCGCGATCGCTGGAGCCTTAAGCTCGTGCCCGGGCGCGGCCTCTTCAACACGACCGATCTGTCGGTCGTGGTGTTCCAGGCGATCCGCCCGCATTGATGGGCGAGCCATCACGCTAGGGCTGCAGCGATCCATTGCGCCCAGGCGAGCGTCTGCCGGTCCTCGCCGAAGCGCCCGACGATCTGGAGGCCGAGCGGCAGCCCGTCCGGCCCGATCCCGGCCGGCACGCTGATGGCAGGCAGGTGCAGGGCGGTCCAGAGCCAATTGAACGCGGAATCGCCCGTCGAGGCGAGGGTTTCAGGCGCCTGGCCGGTCGCCGCGGGCGTGATCAACACGTCGAGCCCGTCCAGCGCGGCCGGGAAGAGCCGGCGCAGCCCTTCGAACAGGGTGACCGCACTCCGATAGTCTGCCGCACTGGCCTTGGCGCCCATGGCAAGCTGCTCGCGCAGCGGGGCGCTCACCTGATCGGCCGCGTGCCGCAGCTCCCAGCCGAGCGCCTGAGCCGCCTCGCGATTGAGGATGATCGGAAAGGCCCGCTGTGCCGCGTCGAAGGCCGGCGGCAGCTCGCGTTCGACGATGGTGGCGCCGGCGCGGCTCAAGGCGGTGGCCGCGGCCGGCAGCAGCGCCGCCGTCTCGGGCAACGCCTTGCTCCAGCTCGGCGAGCGGCAGAGCCCGATGCGTGGCGGCCGATCGGGCCGGATCTCGGGATCGCCGAGCGCCAATCCCGAGACTGCCTCGACCAGCAGCGCGCAATCGGCGACGCAGCGCGCCAGCACGCCGACCGTGTCGATCGAGTCCGAGACGAGCTTCACCCCGCCGCGATTGATAATGCCGAAGCTCGGCTTGAACCCGACCACGCCGCAATAGGCGGCCGGCTTGATCAGGCTGCCCATCGCCTGGGTCCCGAAGGCGAGCGGGAAGAAGCCATCGGCCACTCCCGCCGCCGAGCCGCTGCTCGAACCGCCCGGCGTATGCCGGAGCGTCAGCGGGTGGCGGGTCGGGCCGGGCGTGCGGATCGCAAACTCGGCCGTCACCGTCTTGCCCATCACGATGGCACCAGCGGCCCGCGCCGCACTCACCGCGGCGGCATCGGCTCTCGGGCGCCAGCCCCGCCAGATCGGCGAGCCGTGCTCGGTCGGCATGTCGGCCGTATCCATCACATCCTTGGCGCCGATCGGGATGCCCTGGAGCGGCCCATCCTGCCACCGGGTCCGGCGCGCTTGGTCCGGATCGAAAAAGGCCATGGCACGCACATCGGGCTCGCGTGCGGCGATGCGGGCAAGGCAGGCCTCGATGAGATCGGCCGGGTCGAGCAGGCCCCGTCCGATGCGCTTGAGCGCCGCCGTCGCGGTCAGGCGATGGAGCTCGCTCACGGCCGGAGCGCCGCCGCGTCGAGCAGCGCCAGCATGTGGTGTGCGACGCCGCCGGACGAGGCCGGGTTCTGGCCGGTGACGAGATTGCCGTCGACGGCCACACAAGCGGCCCAATCCTCGCCGCGCTGATAGAGCCCGCCATTAGCCTTCAGCACATCCTCGACGAGATAGGGCACCACGTCGGTGAGGCCGATCGCCGCTTCCTCGCTGTTGCTGAAGCCGGCCACCTTGCGGCCGTGCACGAGCGGGGCGCCCTTGGCCGATTTGGGATGGCGGAACACGGCGACACCATGGCAGACGGCGCCGACCGGCTTGCCTGCCGCCGCCATCGTTTCGATGAGCGCGATCGCGGCCTTGTCCTCGGCCAGATCCCAGACCGGGCCGTGCCCGCCGGGGAAGAAGAGCGCGTCGATATCCGCCGGCTCGATCTGGCCGAGCTCGACCGTCTCGGCCAGCTGGGCCATGGCGGCCGGATCGGCGCTGAAGCGGCGCGTGGCGTCGGTCTGCCGGTCGGGCGCCTCGCTCCTCGGATCGAGCGGCGGCCTTCCGCCCTTCGGCGAGGCCAGCACGATCTCGGCTCCGGCATCCTTGAAGATGTAATAGGGGGTGGCGAACTCCTCGTACCAGAAACCCGTCTTGTTGCCGGTGTCGCCGAGCCGGTCATGCGAGGTGAGAGCGATCAGGATCTTCATGTCGAAATCTCGCGATGTAAAAGGGGGGCGTCAGCGTAGGAATCTCAGCAGCGCCTCGTTCACCTCGGCGGGATGCGTCCAGAGAATGTGATGGGGTGCGCCCTCGATCTCGACCAGCTTGGCGCCGGGGATCAGCGTCGCCAGGCGCCGCGACGAGATCGGCGGCGGCAGGATGCGGTCGGTGTCGCCGGCATGCACAATCAGCGTCGGCACGTCGATCCTCGGGATGTCGGCGCGGAAATCCGCCGTCCAGGCGCCGATGCATTTGACTGCGGCGATCGGCGAGGCCGCGATTGCGGCCGTCCAAACCTCCTCGAGCGCCCGCTCGCTCACCAGCGAGCCGCCCAGCACATCGTAATTGAGGGCATTTTGCAGGATGCCGAAGAGCGTCGCCGGCCGGTCCGCCGCCATCGCCGCCTGCATGCCCGCGAACACGCTAGCATCGGCACCGTCGGGATTGTCAGCGGTCTTGAGCCAGAACGGCCCCATCGTGCCGATCAGCGCGATCTTGCGGATGCGCCGCGTGCCGTAGCGCCCGACATAGCGGATGACCTCGCCGGTCCCCATCGAGAAGCCGACCAGGTTCACCTCATCGAGCTCGAGATGCGCCAGCACGGCATCGAGATCGGCCGCCAGCGTGTCGAAATCATAGCCTACGGACGGCCGGCTCGAACGGCCGAAGCCGCGCCGGTCGATCGTGATGACGCGATGGCCGGCCGCGATCAGCGCCGGAACCTGCTTTTCCCAGGAAGTGCCGATGAACGGATACCCTGCCAGCAGGACGATTGGCGATCCGGCGCCCAGATCCTCATAGGCAATCTCGATCGGGGTGGAGTTCTCCCGGCCGACGATGATGGTGCTCACGATGCTGCTCCGGTGGATAATTATCACAACGACCACTCCACAATACGGGTGGTAGCAAATCATTTCAAGAGTAATCGTTGTGATAATTCGAAATCGCCTTTCCAGCGGATTTTGTGCGACAGGTCGTGTGCCCTCTTCATAATCACAATGAGCGTTCCCAAATCCGGGACGGATGGAATTTCGAGAATGACCGCTGTGATAAACGAAACACCGACATCGCGACCGCGTGGCCGGCCGCGCGCCTTCGATCGCGACCAGGCGCTCACCAAGGCGGCGGAGACCTTCTGGCAGCTGGGCTATGAGGGCACCTCGATCAATGATCTGACGGAGGCGATGGGCATCACGCCGCAGAGCCTCTATTCGGCCTTCCATTCCAAGGCCGAGCTGTGCCGCGAGGCCTTGGCGCGCTACCGGGCGACGGCCGGCGCCTTCACGAGTACTGCACTCGATGAGGAACCGACTGCAGCAGCAGCCTTCGGGCGGCTTCTGACAGAGGCGGCGCATGAATATGCCCGGACCGACCGGCCACGCGGCTGCATGCTGTCGACCGGCATCGTCACCTGTGCCGCCGAGAATGACGATATCGCCAGCCACGCGACCGGCCTGCGCTTGAAGGTACTGGAGGCGTTCGAGGCGCGCCTCGAGCGCGGCAAGGAAGCCGGCGATCTCAAACCGGAGACCGACAGCGCCGCCCTCGCGCGCTTCCTGCAGGCGGTCGTCCAAGGCATGTCGCTCCAGGCCCGCGACGGGGCGAGCGAGGCGGCCTTGCTCGGCATCGCGCGCCTCGCTCGCGACGAGCTCGCCCGGTTCGCCGTCGGCTGAGGGTTAGCCGTGGGCTGAGGGTTAGCCGCCGCGTCGCGCTGCTCGCGGACCTATGCGCGATGCGGGGCTAGCTTGGTGGGCCGGTGAGGTTTCGATCCTCTCCCTTTCGGACGGATTTTACGGACCCGCTGCCGAAGCCATCGGCTTTCCCGACCCTAAGACGGTGTCTATTCGCTCACTCTGGATCCCGCCGGACCCGGCTGCCGTAAAGCGAGACCATTCGAGCCACGATGGTGGCGTTGTACACGGTCCCGATGATCGCCTCGAAAATCGTCCACATGCGGACGAGCGGGTTGATTGCCGTGATATCGCCGTAGCCGGTGGTCGTCAGCGTCGTGAAGCTGAAATAGAGCAAGGCGCTCTGGTCCGGCGTTTTCCCGCCAGGCTCGGCGAACGCGTCCGGCGCGAACAGATTGATGAGCCCGTAAGTCTCGGCCCAGAAAACGCCGAGCAGCAGATAGGCGCCGATGACGCCGCACAGCAGTTCCGCATCGACCCGATCGGCGTCGACGATGTCCCGTGCGACGAACCCGAGAACGATCGCGATCAGGGTGGCAAGGGTCGCGGCCGCGGCGCTCGTGGCCCAGGCGGTCGTTGTCCAGGATAGCGGCAGATTCAGGGTCAGCCAGAGCAGGACCAAAAGGCGCGCGGGTCGGCGCAGCCGCGGATGGGCATCGGCCTGCTGCAGACAGGACAGCAGGAACACGACCGTGGCGCCGGTCAGCACGAGCCTCGCTTCTGTCGCGATTTCGCCGAGCGGGCTTGCCAGCACGAGCAGAACCAGCGTCCCGAGCAGGATCGCCATGCGGCGGCGGTCGATCGCCCGGGCCAGCGTGCGGCCGCCTATCGCGCTGATGAAGGAGGAGAGTTTCGTCACGGCTGCACCCCAGGCTAGTCGTCGCCGGCGGAGATCTTCATCCCCCGCTCGGGGGAGGGACGCGACGCTTTTTGGGGGCGGCGCCAACGGCAGCCTGATCCGGCCCGCTCGAAATTCCGTATTGACTTTGACGTTACGTTCAACCCGACGCTCGGTTCTCGAAAGGGATGACCGATGTTCAAGATTGGCGATTTCTCGAAGATTGCGCGCGTTTCCGGCCGGCTGCTGCGCTACTACGACAGCATCGGCCTCTTGAGCCCGCAGCGGATCGATCCCGCGACCGGCTACCGCTATTACGCGGCCGATCAGCTGGGCCGGCTCAACCGCATCCTGGCCTTGAAGGAGCTGGGCCTCTCGCTCGACCAGGTCGCCCGCTTTCTCGCCGACGACATTTCGAGCGACGAGATCCGCGGCATGTTCCTGCTGAAGAAGGCCGAGCTCGAGCGCAGCCTGAGCGAGGAGGCGCAGCGTCTGCGCAACGTGGAATCCCGGCTCCTGCAGATCGATGCCAGGGGCAGCGTCGCCGATTACGAGGTCGTGCTGAAATCCGCGCCCGCGCAGCCCTATCTCGCCTTCCGGCAAAGCTTCCCGAATTTCGCGGGCGTGGTGGATGTGCTCAAGGAAGTGGTGCTGCATGGCGCCCGGCGCCTGGGCGAGGGGGTGCGGGACGCACTGCTGGTCGTGGCGCATTCCGATTTCGACGATGAGAATCTCGATCTCGAGATCGGCTTCAGCCTCAAGACCGGGCGTGACAAGCCCTTGGTGCTGCCGAGCGGCGTGACGCTCGAGCCCGCCTTGCTGCCCGCGGCCCCCGAGCTCGCCACCCTGGTGCGCAGCGGGCCCAGCCACGAGAGCCATCTGGCCTTCGGCGCTCTCGGCCTCTGGATGGAGGCCAACCGCTTCGAGATCGCGGGCCCGTCGCGCGAGCTTTTCCTGAAGATGCCGTTCGAGCCGCCGGACCCCGCGCACATCGTCGTCGAGGTCCAGTTCCCGGTCCGCCCGGCCGCCTGACCCCGCCTTTACCCGAACGTCCAAATTGCGCCCCGCGGGGCGCCACGGGTGAGGTTTGCCTTCAACCTGGAGAGAAGCATGAAGATCTATGGTGTTCCGCTATCCGTCCATACGCGCAAGATCATCGGTGCCGCGCGGCTCAAGAACATCCCGTTCGAGCTCCTGCCGGTCGTGCCGGTCATTCCCGGCAACCCGCCGCCCAACTGGCGCGAGCTCAGCCCCTTGGGCCTCATCCCCGCGATCGAGGATGAAGGCTTCCGCCTCGCCGATTCGACCGCGATCCTCCACTATCTCGAGCGCAAGGTGCCCGAGCCGGCCTTGCTGCCGTCGGACCTACAGGCGCTCGGCACCGCGCTCTTCCTCGATGCCTGGGCCGGCACGGCGCTCTTCGGCGCGGTCGTGCGCCCGCTCTTCCACAATCAGCTTGTCATGCCCAGGATCCGCAATTTGCCGGGCGACGAGGTGCAGATCTCGGTGGCGCTCGACGAGGCGGCGCCGGCCGCCTTCGCCTATCTCGAAAGCCTTGGGCCCGAGGCTTTCCTGGTCGGCGACGCGCCCACGATCGCCGATCTCGCAATCGTCTCGAACCTGATCATGTTCCACTATCTCGGCCACCGGATCGGGCCGGCATACCCGCGGCTCGATGCCTATTTCCATCGGCATCTGGAATCGCCGCTGCTCGGCGCCATTCTCGAGGCGGAAAAGCCGTTCGCCGCGCAGATGGGGCTCGATCGGACCTTTATCGCGTAGCGCTCAGGCCGCGGCGGTAGGGGAGAGCCCCTGCCGCCGCCGGCGCGGCGATTGGTGCCTTGCGTCGCTGTCGAAACCGCTTTATGCCCTCCGTGGTTGTGCGATGCAGCAAGGGAAGAGCGCTGCAATCGCACCCGCAGCCGGCCGTGCTGGCGGCTGCCTTGCTTCAGGGGGAGGAATCCAGAATGTTCTCGCATATCATGATCGGCTCCAACGATATCGAGCGATCCAAGAAGTTCTATGACGCGGTGCTGGGCACGCTCGGCGTCGGGCCGGCGATGGTCGATGGCGACCGCATTTTCTATCTGACGCCGACGGGCATTTTCTCCGTGACCAAGCCGATCAATGGCGAGCCGGCGTCCTGCGCCAATGGCGCCACGATCGGCTTCGCCGCCAAGTCGCCCGCCGAGGCCGATGCCTGGCATGCGGCCGGCGTCGCCCATGGTGGTGCCAGCTGCGAGGATCCGCCGGGCGTGCGCGAAGGCCGCATGGGTCCGCTTTATCTCGCCTATCTGCGCGATCCCGACGGCAACAAGCTCTGTGCGCTGCATCGGGCAGGCTAAGTCTAAGTCCGCTTATCAGTAACGGAGTTGCTATCGATACCGGACGGGCCAGGTGGTTTCGTCCGGTATCGGCTCTGTCGCGCCGATCGTATTGCAGCCATTTAATTTGTTATTTCGCAGGGTCTGAAACAGCTTGGGCAACAACCGGAACGCCCGAGAGCTGCCCCTCATGAAATCCCTTATCCTCGTTGTTGCAGCGGTGTTCGTCCTGGCGATGAACATGACATCGGCCAAGGCCCAAACCGCTGCGGAGCCCTCGACGAACTCGGTCACGGCGAACGGGCTGGTCGCCAATTTTTTCCTTCCCGCGGATGCGAAGGGCCGGCTGCCCGCGATCATCATTCTGGGCGGTTCGGAAGGCGGCTTGGGTGCGCCGTCGGCGCGCGACGGCCGGGTCATCGCCCAGCACGGTTATGCCGTGTTGCAACTGGCCTATTTCGACGCGCCCGGGCTGCCCAAGGATCTGGGCCTCATTCCCTTGGAATATTTCAAGACCGCGATCGACTGGCTGAGCGGCCAGCCCAACGTCGATCCCAATCGTCTCGGCCTCGTCGGCGGTTCGATCGGCGGCGAGGTGGCGTTGACGGTCGCGGCGCATTATCGCGAGATCAAAATGGTGGTGGCGGCCATGCCATCCAGTGTCGTCTGGCCGGGCATCGTCCATAGCAAGGGCGATCCGCCCTCGACCTTCACGCTCGACGGCCAGCCCTTGCCGTTCCTGCCCTATGTCGGCCCCTTCACCACGATCTACAATCTCTATGCCAAAGGCTTGCTGGCCTTGGATGAGCATCAGGATGCGATCATCCCGGTCGAGCGGATCAATGGGCCGGTGATGCTTATCTGCGGCGAGGCCGACACGCCCTGGCCGTCTTGTCCGATGTCGGAGCAGGTGGCGGCACGGCTGAAGTCACGGCATTTCGGGCCCGCCATCGAGTTGCTGAAATATCCCGAGGCCGGGCATGCGGTGTTCGGCATGCCCCTCGACCCTGCGAGCCCCCGCTTTGCCAGCCTGGCGGAGGATGGCGGTTCTCCCGAGGGCAATAATGCCGCGCGGCAGGACAGCTGGATGCGGGCGATGACCTTCATCGACAAGGCTCTGAAGGCGGGCGAAGCTCACCAATAATAGATATGCGGCCGATGCGGGACGGGCCAGGCGGCCGCGTCCGCATCGGTCCGGCCAGCCCGGATCGCGTCCAGCAGCCGGCGCGCCCGGCGCCGTTCCGGCCGCGTATGCTTGAGAATGTCCCACCAGCTCGGCCAATGCCGAAGCCAGAAACCGCGCGACCGGGGATTGTGCGTGGACGCGGTGCGTGGCCGCTTCCGCTTATAGTGGCTCATGGGGGATCTCCTCCGGCGCTTTGAGGGCGCGCATTTGCCAATCCGCGACCAGGCGCCGCCGGTGGTCGGAGTAACGCTCGCCGCCCCGCCGCTCGGTGCGGTAGCCATTGACCTTCCATTCCTTGCAGAGCTTGCAGCCGGCCCGGCGGTTGCGCGGACGGCCGCGTTTGTGATGCGCCATGATGCCTCCCTATCTTCGCTGCCCGGCCGCCTTGCCAAGCGCTATACTGGTCCCGCTGACTCAAGGAGGCTCACCATGTCGGACGAAAGTGCGGCACTCGAGAGAACGGCGTCCTGCGCGGTGCTGCGCGCGGGCGAACCTTCCATCGGCAAGCAGACCTTCCTCTATGCCGCCGCCGTGTCGGCGCAATCGGCCGGTGCGGCCCATATCCATATGCAGCTCGTCACAATGCCGCCGGGCGGCAGGGCGAAGGCGCACAAGCACGAGGCGCATGAAACGGCGCTCTATATTCTGAGCGGCCGCAGCGGCATGTATTACGGCGAGCGGCTCGAGCATCATCTGACATCCTGCTCGGGCGACTTCGTCTATATCCCGGCCGACACGCCGCATCTGCCCTACAATATGAGCGAGATCGAGCCCTGCATCGCGGTGGTCGCCCGCACCGATCCCAACGATCAGGAAAGCGTGGTGCTGCTGCCCGAGCTCGACCTCCTCCATGGTTGAGATCCGGCCGGAGCGACCCGACGACGAAGCCGCCATCGGCACCGTCACGGCGGCGGCGTTCCAGGGCGTGCCGGGGAGCGACCAGACCGAGCCCGACATCGTCGAGGCGCTGCGCGAGGATGGCGCCCTCAGCGTCTCGCTCGTGGCCGAGGCTGCCGGCCTGATCATCGGTCATGTCGCCTTCTCGCGCGTCGAGATCGCGGTGTCGGAGGGCGATTGGTACGGTCTCGGCCCCGTCTCCGTGGATCCGGTGCAGCAGGGCAGGGGCATCGGCCAGGCGCTGATCCGCGCCGGGCTCGACCAGCTGCGGGCGATAGATGCGGCGGGATGCGTCCTGCTCGGCGATCCGGCCTATTACGGGCGCTTCGGCTTCGAGGCCGATCCGGCACTCCGCTATAAGGGTGAAGCCTCGCCCTACATTCAGCGGCTGGTGCTGAAGGGAGCACCGCCCGCAGGTGAGATTCTCTACCATCCGAGTTTCGGGGCGGCCTGAAACGACGCGGGCGACGCTCGATCCGGCCTCGGACCGAGCGTCTCCTTGGGTGCCATCGCCTTACTGCCGGGTTCCGACAGCGGAGCGATGGGGTGTGGCCGGGCGCTCAGCGATTTGAGTCGAGCGATCGGCCTTCGGGCAGGACAAGGTCACATAGGACACGGTCGTGCCGCGGTCCGAGACGCCGTCCCGGTAGATCATCGTGCAGCCGTTCGGCTGGCCGATGATTTCGATCCGCTCGATCGTCGCGGCCTGGACGGCCACGGACAGGGTGAGCATCGCCGCCACTGCGCGCAGGGCGACGGTGCCAAACTTGAGGAACTGGTTCATGGGTCAGGTCTCCTTTCGCATTGGAGTGGCGGCGGTGCTTGGCCCCCTCGAACGGATGGCCAAGATGGGATAAGGCAGCCTGAGACTAGGGCCGCCCGTGATCGAGCGCCGGCCATTATCCGTCCGGCTGCCGCCGGGGGTTCGGCCGATGTCCACGATGCCGCCCTTCGCAGGGTCGGCATGTCCTCGATCGGAGCCGCCTTTGATGACCGAGTGGCGTGTCTCGGATCTGCGCCTGCGTTTCGGCAATTCCGCCGCCGCGGATCTTGGCAGACCCTTCGAGGGCGCTAACCCTCTGCGACGGCTTCCTTACCGACGCCCCTAAGCTTGCGGCCTCGGGACGGCCGGGTTCGCTTCCGCGCCCGGCATTCGGCTCCTTTCTTCAGGCGGATGGGTCAGACTTTGCGTTTCCAGTACTGGCAAGCTGGTGCTCTTGCGACGAGCGTCCACCGAGACGTGCTGACCCCGCTGCTCGACCGACGTTTGCCCCGGCCGAATGCAACACGCCTTCATGCCCTTCCCGCTCGCGACGGTAAGGGGCGACACTTCAGGCCTTGGTCGCCATGGCGCCCTTGGCCCTGATGCTGCCGGCCGCCTTTCGCCGCGAGGCGTCAGACCAGCCGACTATCCGTTGTCCATCTGCGTAAGGCAGGGTCGCATGCTTCGGCATGGGTGCGAGCCATTTGGAGGGCCACCGTCGGCCACCCTCCCATCCTGTCGGACCGAAGCCCTGCCGTTCCGCCTACCGCCCGCCTTTCGAGCGGACGGCCTCCTTATGGGAGGCGGATCGGACTTGCCTGGATGGACGCGGGCGAACCCGCGCGGGCGCCTGTGGGCAGGCTGCCCTTTGGGCGCATTGCTGCGCTTATCCTGGTGACGCCAGGCCGCCAAACTGTGAAAATTGGAGCGGACACCGGGACTCGAACCCGGGTCTGCGCGCCGGCGACGCGCGGCTCTGCCCTTGAGCTATATCCGCGAATAGCTGTGGTATCCCGACTAATTGTGCCGCAGCGCAGATGCTGCCCGCTCCGGACATCCCGAGTACCGATACTATCGATGATCTTGTTGGATTTCCGGTTAAGCCATTCATCCAGGCCAATAATACCCCAATAACGCCCTTGCAGGCGGCGCTTCTTTGTTGCTGAATCTGTATGGGAGCTTTTGCGACCCTGGCGTCCAGGCATCGATCGGCGATTTGCCCGGTGAGCTCGCGACCTCCATTCTAGGAACGGCGGCAACAATGGGATCGCGCAGTTTAGATGTGGACAAGATTGCTGCCGATCTTGAGGCGTTAGGTATGGCCGCGCTATAGAAGAAAATCCCGTAGTAAACGCCGATTGTGTATTCTTTAGAGAAAAACTGGGCGACCTCTCAATAGACTATCTCCTATCTCCAGGCTAATGCCAAGACCGGCACGGTCCGCAAACAATTCTCCTCTCCGCCCCAATGGACCTACGGGATTCACACATTTTTTCTCTATGATCTGAAATAGTTATAAATTTAACCGTCATGGCCGGGCTTGTCCCGGCCATCCACGTCGGCCCGATACTTCATTGTTCCAAGAACATCTGTGCTGCGGCCCGACGTGGATCACCGGGACAAGCCCGGTGATGACGATCATATAAACAATAACTATCTGAAAAATATAGAATAATTGAGTTATGTGAATGCCATAGCCCAATGGAGCGGTAAGGAGATCAGGGAAAATGGTCTGGACGGAAAGATTTGAACTTTCGGCCTCCAGCGTCCGGGGCAGGCGCTCTGCGCAGGCTGAGCTACGTCCAGGAATTATACGAGCTGCTGCAGCGGCCTTGTGAGATCGGCATGCAGCCGGTCGTCCCGCACGCGCGGTAGCATCGTGCCGATGACATGGGCGAGGGTGGTCCGCTCGATCGGTGCTGCTGCGACTGGAGCCGCGAGGTGGGAGGTCAAGACGGGCCGCCACGCTGGTTCGGTCGCGATCAGCGCGGCAAGGAAGGCCTGAAGCTCTTCCCCGTCGGCGAAGCCCATATAGGCATCATCCGCCTCGCGGATGGCGCAGGCCGGCGAGCTCGGCTCATTGTCTTCGGGATCTGTCATGCCGGCATGATAAGCCGAAAGATCGGGTGTGCGGAGCCTGTCCGCACACCCGCCTTTCATTCCTCGCTTTGCCGGATCCAGTCGAGCACCGCCTCCGAGAAGCCGTCGATATGGACCCAGGGGCCATAACCGACGCCGTTCTTGTAGGCGGCCACATTGACCATGTAGCCGCGCCCCCTGGGGTTCGGCACCCGATCATGGCTCTGCTCGTCGGTGAAGACGATCAGACGGTGCGCTCCGGCTCGATCCACCTCCTCCAGCGCCCGGCCGAGATAGGTGCCGCCATGCGGCTGGCTCGCCAGGATCGCGTCCCGGAGCGCCATGCCGCGGCGGTTCGGCACCTCGGCGACCTTGTCCGAGAAGGTGAAGATCTCCACCCTTTCGCACAGCTCGCGCGCCATCGCGGCAAGGCCGCAGGCGGCATCGAGGCGGGTCGCTTCCGACCGGCCCGACATCGCCTGTTTCATGCTGCCCGACACGTCGAGCAGCAGGCGGGTCCGGCCCTTGAGCCGGGGCTTTGCCGCCAGGCTCCGGAACATCGCCGCCTCGAGCGC
>CAVXLN010000014.1:0-211540 GCA_963762435.1 uncultured Alphaproteobacteria bacterium
GATTTCCCGCCGATACTGATAGCGTCCAAAAACATACATGCCGGCATAGGAAGGATTCTTGAGCAAGCCGAGAACACGTTCGTTACTCAGGCGCCCCCAGATAATCTTGCCATCCCATGCCCCCCCATAGGCCCGCTTGGGAAAGCGCAAGCCCTTTCGGCAAAGCGCTGCATCACCGCGTATGCGCTGCCGGTTTCGCGAAACAGCCGAAACACCAGGCCACCGCGCCCCGCACTTCTTCGTCCGGATCCAGGATGATACGGCTTTCCGCGTCGTAGCAAAAACCCACCGGGAGGGGAAAACGCAACTCGCCTTTCTGGGCCTTGTGGAGCTTGCCGCCCTGGAGGCGGGCGCGCAAGAAATGGAGTTCGGCCGACGCCATGATGCCCTTCAATCCGAGAAGCAGCCCGTCGTTGAAGTCCGCCGGGTCGTAGCAGCCATCCTCGTCGATGACGAGAGTAGGGGTGAGCGCGCAGAGCTCCAGCAGGCGCTGCCAATCGAGATTCGAGCGCGCCAGGCGCGAGACTTCCAGGGCAAACACCGCGCCCACTTGGCCCATCGAGACATCCGCCACCAAGGTCTTGAAGTCCTCGCGCCGGGTCATCTCCGTTCCCGTCTTCCCCAAATCCCGGTCGAGGGTGCGAATCAGGGATTCGCTCCAGCCCAATGCCGCGCCTTCTCCCGCAACGCATACTGGCGCTCGGTACTCTCCTGATGGTGGAGCACTTGCCCCGGCGTCGACTGGCGCAGGTAGATGTAGGCCGGCTTGCTGCGGTGCTGTTCTTTAATCTTTGTGTTCATCGGCCACCTCCGCCGCGGTGAAGAAGTGCGGGTCGCTGGCGAGCCAGCTGCGAGCATGTTGGCGAGGAGCACGCCGCCCGACCCGGATCCATCGGTGCGCGGAGGGTGGAGAGCGCTTTGCTCATGGCGGTCCTTTAGAGCGTCTCGCGACGGCGTAGGAGCTCGCGGTTGATCTCGCAGATCTCTCCAAGATCTGGCGAGCGCGGTGGTAATTGGCCAGGAACTCGCTCGCCTGCGCGAACCACTCTTGCGGGATATAGTCCATTTGCGGGCGCTGGCCGGGAAAGCTCACCGACAGGTAGTACTTGGGACCATGACCGCGGCCCTGGGCGCATTTGCAGCCGGGCTTGCCACAGCGTTTGTAGCGCTCGATGAGAGAACCACGGAGGACAGCTTTGAGTGGGGGCAATTGGCGCTGGAGCGCTTGGCGACGCTTTCGCAAGGCGGCGGTGGTCTGTTTCTATGTTTTCATCGGACCACGTAATAACTGGTCTGATTGTAATCGATTTAAATGCATGTTTTCAACTCCTTTTCGTTGACTGACTCGTGGCTATCCAACTGCTCCGGTAAGGTGACCAATTCCAAAAGCGATTGGACGTCGAGTCGCCGCGGCGCTAAGCCGAGCAGCTCGTAGGCGGACGGATCGGCCCAGTCCGTCCACTCGCGCGCGACACTGACGCTGCCACGATCCTGCTGCCGTAGCAAGAGAGTGTCGATGCCTGCAACTTTCCGCTGCTTGAGGACTTCGAAACGCCGGCCTCTGAGTGGATGAAAAGGATGCCGGATCTCAGCCCATCCCGAAGGCGTACCGGGCTCTAGTGCAGTTCGTAGTGACCATACCGACGGTGTACGACCGCGTATGCCAACAAGCGCTGCTGCAACGGCTAGAACCAGTCTTTGAGCCGGTATTCGACGAAGCCAACTTCGGATATCGGCGAGGGCGGTCGACAAAGGATGCCCTTACAAAAGTGTGGAAGGAGATTGAAAGCGGGAGCGAGTGGATTGTGGACGCAGATCTGAAAGACTTTTTCGGTTCTGTCGATCATGCGAAACTTCTCACGCTGGTAGCCCAACGCGTAGCAGATGGCCGGGTGCTGCGACTAATCAAGTCAATGCTGAAGGCTGGAAGTTATGGAGAGGGTCGACTGTTTCCCACCGAGCGAGGGACTCCGCAAGGCGGCGCGCTGACTCCTCGAACGCAAAAGGTAACATCACATTTGAACGGAGGGTGAAGTATCGATGACGGGCTTGCGCTATGTCATTACTGGTTGTATTCTTATGACATATGGGTCGCGCAAGCGATACACAAAAAGCCGAGCGGCTGAACCACGCGCGGAAATTGCTCCAGCAATTCGAGGAATTGCCGGACGCGGTCGAGCGGTTGGCCGAGCGACTGCTCCATCTCTCCCAGACAGGCCTATCGCTACTTGCAACAAGCACAACGATTGAAAGAGCCTGTTGCAGTGGCCGAATCGAAGTTGGCCTTCACGGTAAAGCTGCCACCCAGTTTGATTCGGCGTTTGCGGTTGTACGCATCTGTCAAACAGCTCTCAATCAGCGAGGTGGTCAACCGCGCGTTGCTCGCGCTGCTGCCACGAGGGCGAGGTCGAGGCTGAGGCCAGGCTACTTTCCTTACGCTCTGTTCAGTTGGAATATCGTTTTGACCGTTTGCTGTCGGACAAGCTGGCTCAAGTTTTTCAGCTCCTGGTGCCAGACCAACGCCGGTCGGTCTCAACCTCAGTGCCCACCAGCGATCCGCCAAGTTCGGAGGTAAGTAATGAACAAACCAGCTGCGATTTACGCCCGGGTCTCTTCAGATCGTCAGAAGGAGAACCACACGATAGCCGGCCAGACGGCGGCTCTGTTGGCCCACGCGTCAGTAAACGGATACACCGTGCCGCCGGAATGGGTCTTTGAGGACGAAGGTTATAGCGGCGCTGTGCTGGCGCGACCTGGATTGGAAGCTCTGCGCGACCTTGCGGCGGAAGGACAGATCGGTGCCGTGCTGATCCACTCACCGGATAGGTTGAGCCGAAAATATGCCTACCAGGTCCTACTGGCCGAGGAGTTGTCGCGTTGTGGTGTGGAGCTGATTTACTTGAAATCTCCGGCTGGGGCAACGCCGGAAGATCAACTGGTCATCCAATTTCAGGGCATGATTGCCGAATACGAACGCGCGCAGATAGCAGAGCGCTCGCGTCGCGGGAAGCGCCACAAGGCGCAACAAGGAACGGTCAACGTGCTCTCTGGCGCCCCTTACGGATATCGCTATGTCCGCAAGAGTGAGAGTTCATCGGCTTACTACGAAGTGATTGAAACCGAGGCCCAGGTTGTACGGATGGTGTTTGACGTTTATACACAGCAGCGGTTGAGTATTAACGCGATTGCGCGCATGCTGAACGAACGGCGGATTCCGACGCGCAGTGCGACCACGCGATGGGAGCGATCGACCGTGTGGGAGTCGACCAATCCGACAGGATGGTTTGGACCGGATCGTGTGGGATGAGATCATCCGCTTGCTCGATGATCCGTCGCTCATCCAAAGCGAGATTGACCGTCGCCGGAAAACAGCTCTTGAAAGCAATCCGTTGCGCAAGCGCGAAGAGGAACTCCGGCGCGAGCAGGTGCGGCTGGAGAAATGCATCGAACGGTTAATCAGCGCCTATCAAGAAGCATTGGTTACGCTGCCGCAGTTGCGCCAACGAATGCCCGAGTTGCACCGGCAAATCCACGCTGTTGAGGCAGAACTACATTCGTTAAAGATCGCTGCTGTGGATGATGCAAAATACCTACAGCTGGCCGAGACGCTAGCGACGTTTCGCGGCAAGTTGCGTGCTAGGGCCGAGACACTCGACGTAGCGCAGCGTCAACAAATCCTACGCCTCTTGGTCAAGGAGATTCTTGTCAGCAATGACAGCATCACCATTCGTCACTCGTTGCCGATCTCGCCACCCGGCTCCGGATCGGGCGGGATGACGCTGACCGGTTCCAGTATGATTGGGGCGTCGTCCAAGACAGGTTACCTTTTGCGTTCGACGAGTCTTTGCGCCTTTGCTCAGCAACATCCTCCTGACGCCGTTTGATCAGGAGATGAGGCGCAAAGGATATCAGCTGACGAGGTATGCCGATGATTGGGTGATCACCTGTAAGTCGGCAGCCGAGGCGCGCGCGGCGATCACCGCCGCGACGAAGATCCTGAACGAACTGGGTGTGCAATTAAATCCGCAGAAGACGCGGATTGTTCACGTTCAACACGGTTTCGAGTTTCTGGGCTACAAGATCAAGCGCGGCAAGCAGCTACGGCTGTCGGCCAGCAAGATTCGCAGTGGAGCCCGGTCGGGCGCGTTGTATGCGTTTCCGAAAGAGAAGTCGATCAACCGTTTCATGGATCAGGTGCGCCAGCGAACCAAGCGGCGCATCCCGCTTCGCACTCGGGAGTTGATTGAGGAACTCAATCCGCTGATACGGGGTTGGGGTGAGTACTACCAGAAAGCTCACGTCCGGAAACTCTTTCATCGGCTCGATGCCTGGATTGTGCGCCGGATACGGTCGCATCGGTTCAAGCGCTGGCGGAATGGCGGCTGGCGACAGTTGCCGGAAACCAAACTGTACGGCGAGTACGGGTTGGTGAACTTGATCGCGTTGATTCCTTCGATCGCTCCTCGCGGCAGCGCGTCAACGTGAAAGCTGTATACGGGAAAACCGTCCGTACAGCTTGAGCGGCGGACGGAGGCCAGCGCGCAAGCGCGCCTCCTCCGACCCGACAGCTGAGAAGGCTGGTAATGCGGCTGGAGCGAAGGGCTGAAGAGTCGCGGAATGAAGCTAGAGAAGGAACTGGAATTCAGCGCAATAAGCGGCTTGAATCATGGGCGCATCCACTACGGGTGTCAGCTTGTGAATGCAAAGGGAATAGCGGTGAAACCGCGTCAGCCCTGCGTGGCCGGGCCAAGGCTGACGTTCTGCGAACCTTCTGACTGCCAGCGACATACGAGGTCCTTTGGAACCTTGCGGCGCTAACACGCCGTTGGGCTCAACCGCCGGATGCGGAAAACCGCATGTCCGCTGGTGTGGGAGGGTGACCGGGCGCAATCCCGGTCACTCGACCTGATCAAAGATTCAGAATGTCAGTTGTTGGGCAAGTATTCTGGTTCAGTGGATCAGGGATTAAGCCGGAGAGCGTTCGTGGGTTTGGTTGCGACCGCTCCGCTAGGAATTGCGACGGCGGCGGAAGAGTGGATTGATTTGTTCGACGGCCGCACGTTGAGCGGTTGGCGGCCGAGCGAAAACAAGAGCTCGTGGACCGTCGTAGACGGCGCACTAACGGCCGACGGTCCGCGTTCGCACCTCTTCTACGATGGGCCTGTGCGCGGGGCGGACTTTCGCAACTTCGAGCTGGAGGTGGAACTGACCACGCAGCCGGAGTGCAATTCGGGCGTTTACTTTCACACGGCTTATCAGGAAACCGGGTTCCCTGAAAAGGGTTTTGAGGTGCAAGTCAACAACACGGCGCGGGGCGACGGCGGCTACCTGGAACGCAAGAAGACCGCCTCGCTCTACGGCGTCCGCAACATGTACAAACAACTGGTTCCCGACCAAAAGCCGTTTCGAATGCAAGTGTCCGTGCACGGGAAAAACGTGCAGATCCGGCTGAATGGGCAGTTGGTGGTGGATTACGTGGAGCCAACGCCGCCGGTGATACCGCAAGGCGGCGAGCGGAGGCGCTTTCTGGACCATGGCACCTTTGCCTTGCAGTGCCACAACAACGGGTCGAGAGCGGCGTACCGGAGCGTGCGGGTCCGGCGGCTCCCCGATAACCTGCCTGAGTACACATCGGCCCCGCCCGTTGTGGATGACACCTACCGGGAAATCATCAATATCGGCGGTATAATGTGCCGATGGTGGATTACCACGTTTATCTTCGCCCTGGAATGACGCTGGAGGATGCGCTACGGAAATCGAGGAAAGATGGCATCCAATATGGAATCGGTATCGCGAGCGACAAGCTGACAGACGAGGCCGCCGGGCGATGGGCAGATACTCTTGCCGGAAGGCCGGCATTCTCCGCCTTGTATGCCACGGATCAGAGTTGGACCCGCACGATCAGCCGGACGACGGCGCAGCGCTTTGATTATGTTCTGCTCGATAGCAGAACCTTACTTGATAGCAAGAAGCTTGACATGGACTCGCTGGTGGATCAGACAGTGAAGCGCCTCAGCGCGGAGCCCATCGATATTTATGCGTTTCCGACTTATCCGCCGGCTTCCCTGAGAGCGGACGCAGACCCATTGTGGACAGACAGCCGAACGGCCGCGCTGATCGATGCCCTCTTAAAAAACCAGGTGGCCGTGGAGATCAATACACGGGAGCGATTGCCGAACCCCGCCTTCGTAAAACAAGCCAAGCAGGCTGGCTGCAAATTTGCATTCGGAACCGGGAACGAAACCGCGCAGGAGTTGAAGCGCTGCGAATACGGTTTAGAGATGGTGGAAAGCTGCCAGCTCGATTGGCACAACTTTTTCGCTCCAGGCTCCTGGGGGCCGAAAGCGGTAGACCGGCGCTGGGTATGACAAGAGATCGGAATAGATGCCGGTTTGCGCTGTTGCTCCTGCTGGCTGCAGCCAACGTCTCGGCGGGTCCTCCCACGAAGGCATTCTGAGTAACCGCACAGTGTACGATATTTCGTGCAAAGCGCTTGAGATGGCCGGATAGTTCTAGAACCTTTCGCATTCCGCGTTCTTGACGCGCTGATTAACAGGCCGCTAACCTTATGAACATTGGTTCCGGTTGAGATCTCCAGTAATTACTAAGTAAATAACTAAGAATAAGTAGCCAGGATTAGTGGCTATTTTGATGGCTCGCTCGTTGAATGTCAAAGCCTAAGAGGAAAATTCCGCTCTTTTTCAGGAAGTCTAAATGTAAGACGGCCTCTTGCCGGCTAGTCGCAACCATCGCGTTCCTTATTGCAATTTATCTCGGAACCAGCGGCAGCGCCATGCAAGCCGCTAAAGCAGCCGGCGAGGACAATACCGTTCTGCTGGGACCCGGCGATCAGATCACAATCCATGCGATGTTTGCGCCCGAGTTGTCGGACAAGCCAGTGCGGATAGACGAAGATGGCTTCATCCGGCTGCCGCTGTTGGGCCGGGTGTTAGCCGGAGGCCTGCGGGTTGAAGAGCTAGCCACCGCGCTGCGCGACAAACTTGGCGAGTATTTCAAAGATCCGCAAGTCTCGCTGGATGTTCTTGAGGTCAAGAGCCTGCCGGTTTCGGTGCTGGGCGCGGTAAAGAGCCCCGGCGTTTATCAGATACAAGGGCCAAAACGGCTTACCGAAATGCTCTCCATGGCAGGTGGCCCGGACCAGGATTCGGGCTATATTGTGCGCGTTAGCAGGCCCATAAAGATGGGCCCTTTGCCGGTGACCGGCCAAGCGCCAACCACCTCCGGCGATTTCACTGTCGTAGAGGTCAATTTGCCCGATTTACTTGACGGAAAGAACTTAAATAGCAACATATTTATCGAACCGCAAGACGTTATCACCGTGCCGCGCGCCAAGCTTGTGTACGTCATGGGGGAAGTCCACCGGGCGGGCGGATTTCTGCTGCACGAGCAGGAGAGCATGGGCGTGTTGCAGGCCATCTCAATGGCGGAAGGCTTAACTGTGACGGTCACTTCGGGCGATCTCAAGATTCTGCGTGCGCGGTGCCGGGGGGCGAAAAGCTCGAACTGACCGTTAGCGTCAGGAAGATCCTCGACGGCAAGAGCCCGGAAACGGTATTACTGCCGAACGACGTCCTGTTCATCCCGCGGAGCGCCGCCAAGACGGATCCATTCGCGCCGTGGAAGCCGCCATTCAGGCGGGAACCGGCGTCGCCATTTGGCGATAAGCGGGCGAGTATGAGAGAGGACGGCCAGCCTGAGCAATGGCTCCCGACGTCAGTCTTAGCCAGAACGTCTTCGGATAGTCTTGCGCTGACATTCACGCCGGCGCGGCTTCAGCCGCCCGAATACACGACCTTCGATAAAGTACTGGAAGTCTTGTGGCGCCGCAAAGCGGTCTTCGGCGGGTTTGTGATGGCCGGATTGCTGTTGGGATTTCTACTTTCGCTGATGTGGCCGCTGGTCTATCAGGCCAAGGCGGTTCTTGAAGTACGCATGGCGAATGACGACTATTTGAACCGCCGTCAACTGGATCCCACGCTCGAGCCGGGCCCACTATTATTTGAGCCTTTTCTGCAAACGCAAATGCGGTTGCTGCAAAGCGAAACGCTGCTGTGGAACGCCGCGCAGGAAACCGGTCTCGATGGCAAAGCTGAGTTCAAGGAGGTAAGTTCGCCGGCGGGGTGGCATTTGCCCTGGAGCCAAACAGTTTCTCCGCGTACCCGAGTTTTGCTGCTGATTTCGCGCCGCCTGACGGTGCGGCTGGCCGGACAAGCGCACGTAATCGAGGTGCTATTCGAATCGCGCGACGCCAACCTCGCCGCTGCGTTTGTCAACCGCTTGGTTGCCGATTACCGGCGTGTGTCGTTGGAGAGCCGTCTCGATTCCACTAATGGCACCGAGACATTTCTCACCGCGCGAACCGATGAACTGAAGCGCTCGGTCTCGGAAGCTGAAAAGAGTTTGCGGAACTATGTAGCGGCCAACGGTCTCTCGTCGATTACCGACAAAGACAGTGTGGCCGAAGCGCGGCTGCGGCAAATACAAACGGAATTGGGGACGGCCGAAGACAACCGCATAGCCGAGCAATCGAGATATGATCTGGCGCGCACCGCCAGTCCCGATGCGCTTTCAGAAACACTCGAGAGCGATGCGTTGAAGGCGTACCGCATAAAACTCACCGACCTGAAGCAAGAGCTGGCCGAAGCGAACGAGGTGATGAAACCAACCCACTACCACGTGCGGCAGTTGGAGGCGGAAATCAAGTCGGTGGAAACTGCGTTCAACCGGGAACGAAGCGGCGTTTTGCTGCGGCTGCAGAACCAGTATCAAACCGCGGCTCTTCGCGAACAGGCATTGCAGCGCGACTACGACAGGCAATCCCGGATTGTTTCCGAACAAGTGTCCCGCTCTATCCGCTATAACACGCTGAAGCAGGAACTCGACGTACGGCGGCAGATTTATGAACAAGCGCTCCATCAGGAGAGCGATGCCAAGGTGAGTTCGGCGATGTATTCGAGCAATATATCGGTTGTCGATCCGGCTGTGGCGCCGGAGGTGCCATTCAAGCCCAGCAAGCCCCTTTACTCGGCGCTGGGGATGGTCACGGGGATTTTTCTGGGAATGATTTTCGTCTTCGCGCAAGACCGCCACGACCGCTGGGAGCAGGCCGTTGCGGCGTCGCGCTGCCGATGGCGATCGCTACCGCGCCATTCAACCACCCTAAGCTCAGCTTGCCGAGCTTGGGGGCGATTCCCTCAATTACGGTGGCGATGACAACTGAACCGTCGCCACTGCACCGCGCAGGCGCACGCCTTGCCGAAGCCGACGGCGATGTGATTCAGCTCGAAGAGACGCCAGTGCCACTCACGCTAGAGACCTGGCGGGACGCCGATCCCGAAGTTGCCAAGGCGTTCCGGGATCTGCTGCCGCGCTTGTTCATGTCGCGCGAGAGCTGGCCGCGTGCGGCGCACTATCGTGGTGACCAGTTCATCCGCCGGCGAAGGCCGCACGACGGTGGCCTGCAACCTCGCGCTGGCCGCCGCCGCCGCCGGAAAAACCGTGCTGCTGATTGACGGCGACCCGGTAAAGCCGCGCCTGCACGAGATATTCAACGTACCAAACGAGGACGGTTTTTCCGAGGTGATTTCACGCGTCTCATCACGCCAGCATCCCTCCTGGAGATGCTCGATCTGGATGACGGACATCCACGGGCTGCATGTCCTGCCGAGCGGCCGCGCCATCGAAGACCGTCCTAGCCTGATGGACGATCCGCGAACGGGCCGCCTGCTGGATCAGTTCCGGACGCCATTCGATCTGGTGATTGTGGATGCTCCTTCGCTGCTGACTGCCAGCGCCATTGGCCTGGGACGGCAAGCCGATGGCGTGGCGCTGGTGGTTAGAGCCGACCGCGCTTCGCACGAAGTGGTGGATTCGGCCGTTCAGGAGCTAAAGAAGAATGGCGCGCCCATCATTGGCGCGATTCTGAACGATTGCGGCCGTGGCATTGCCTAGGTCGAGCGGATTGGGCGAGAGGCGATGAGTGTTGCGGTAAACAGCGAAGCTATACAAGTGCCACCAGCACCGCTCCGTATTCCGTCCGTGCGGCGCAATTTCGCCTGGATTTCAGCCGGCTACGGAACTTACTCGGCCTGCCAGTGGGCCATGGTAAGCGCGCTCGCGAAGCTTGGCGACACCGATACCGTGGGCCGCTACGCGCTCGGCGTCGCTATCGCTACGCCGATTCTGATGCTGGCGCAACTCAACATGCGGTCCGTGCTGGTAACGGATGTCAGCGGGGAATACCGGTTCGAGCAGTACCGCAACTTACGAATCATCATGCTGCTGGCCGCGCTAGGCGTGATCTGCGTGCTGGCTTTCCTGCAGGGCGGAGAATTGCAAAACGCCCGGGTTATCGCGCTCGTCGGCTTAACGCAGGCTGTCGAATGGATGAGCGATATTTATCAAGGCCGCCTGCAAAGCCACGAGTTGATGAACAGGATCGCGCTCTCGCTTGCCGTGCGCGGCGTTCTCTCGCTGGCTGCCTTGGCCGGCTGTTTCGCGCTGACGCACAGCTTGCCGCTGGCCTTGACGTGTGTGGTCGCGGCGCGGGTTGCCGTGCTGGTTCTATACGACATGGGCGCGGCGTCGCGCGGCTTGAGCGAAGAATCATCGGCGGCGGGGCATGCCGGCATGGCGTCATGGAAAATCTTGCGGACGGCGCTCCCGTTGGGCGTGGTCATGTTCGCCGCCAGCCTGATCATGCATGTGCCGCGCTACTTCATCGTTGATGAACTGGGTGAAGCGCGGCTGGGAATCTATGCGGCGTTGGCCTCCATCGCCACGGCGGGCGGTCTCTTCGTCAATTCGCTGGGTCAAGCCGCTACACCGCGCATGGCGAGGCTGTTCGCCGACGGCAATATCCCTGGTTTCCGCCGTTTGACATGGCGCTTAATGGCGGTGGGTGCGGCGCTCGGCGTGGCTGCGGTTAGCGGCTCATTGCTCGCCGGACCATTTTTGTTGGCCGCTGTTTACCGGCCAGAGTATGCTGCTCACAGCCGCCTCTTGACGCAACTGATGGTGGCCGGCGGCTTCACTTATCTGGCGGGGCTCCTGGGCTATTCAGTCACTGCGGCACGGCGCTTTCGAGAGCAGATGCCCGTGCAGGTCTCGGCGCTTGCCGTTACGGCGCTAACGGCGTGGCAACTCATTCCGGGGCGAGGGCTTGAAGGAGCCGCTATTGCCGCGGGTATGGGAGCGCTTACGCAAATTGCCGGCGAGATTGTGATATTGCGCAGCGCGCTAGCCGGGGTGGCCAGCCGATGAACAGGTCGGTATTCGTCCGCTGCGCGTTTCTGCTGCTTTGGCTATACGTGTTTTTTCTGCCGAATGAGAAAGCGGTGGAAGTGCCTGGCTTGGGTCTCATTGGCCGGGCAATGGGCTTGATCGCCATCGGCGGATGTCTGCTTGCAGTGGCGCTGCGTGTCAAGATCCGAACGCTGGCCTCCTTCCACGTTCTGCTATTCGCCTTCATGCTGTGGGCCAGTTTGAGCGTCCTCTGGACCATTCAGTTGGACCTGGCCGTCGAGCGGATAAGCACGAATTGCCTGTTGCTGCTCACGGTGTGGATGATATGGGAGCTGTGCGATGAGGAGCGGCAAATTCTGTCGTTGATGGATGCCTACATTGCCGGAACCATGCTGACCGCAGCGAGCGTGGTGGAGCATTTTCTACGCGGCAAGCAAACCTATTATCAGCGCTACGCGACGGAGGGGTTCGATCCGAACGATCTTGCTCTTACGCTGGCGCTTAGCATTCCTATTTCCTATTTTCTGAGTCTGACGCGGCGAGGGTGGGTTCGCTGGCTATACCGGATTCATATCGCCAGCATGCTGGGAGCTGTTTCGCTTACGGCATCGCGGGCGGACTGGTGGCAAGCGTCATCGCTCTGAGCCTTATCGTGTGGACCGCGCCACTGTTGAGCGGCAAGCAAAAGATATTTCTTTCGGCCGCTGCAATCTTGGCTACCATCGCGGGGATATTCTTAGTTCCGGCCGCATCGCTCGAACGGTTGGGGACGCTCGGTTCGGAAGTGAGAACGGGTACGCTGAACGGCCGTACGGTAATTTGGCAAGCCGGTTGGAACGCGTTCTCTCATACGCCGTTCCTGGGCGTCGGTGCGGGCGCTTATTCCGAGACGATTGCACCCATACTCGGCAGGCCGTTTGGCACTTTGCCAGTAGCGCACGACACTTACTTGTCCGTCCTGGTGGAAGACGGGCTAATCGGCTTCGCGCTCTTTGTCGCGATAGTGTCGACGCTGGTGCGCAATGCGGCCCATATGCCATGGCTTCCCAGACGCCTTTGGTATACGCTGCTGGCAACGTGGGGAACGGCCGTCCTGTCGCTCACCTGGGAGAACCGCAAACCCACTTGGTTCTTTTTCGGATTGCTTGCCGCCCACGGCGGAGTTTTCGCCGCCCTGCGCCGACGGCGGTCAGCACCGCTCGGCATCGCCGGGAGGCTGCGTGGAGAGTATTCGCGCCTTTGGGCGGAGGGCCGGACGCGATGACCAAGGTTCTGCATGTAGTGCCGCGCCTGATGCCTTATGGACTGGAACGCGTGGTTGTCAGCTTAAGCAAGTTGGCCGAGCGTAGCCAGTACCAGGTTTCGGTTGCGTCCCTCTATGGCGAGGAGGAAGGCAGCCTCGCCGAGACGCTGGCGCGCCTGGGAATCGAAGTTTTCCGTCTCGGCAAGCGCCCTGGGCTGGACGTGAGGATGCTGCCGCGTTTCCGTAAGGTGCTGCTACGCGTGCGTCCGCACGTGGTGCATACCCACAATTTCGTTTTGCGGTACACGCTCGCGCCCGCCCTGAGCGCCCGGGTGCCGCTACTGATCCACACCATTCACAATGTCGCCGATAAAGAGGTTGACCGCTCTGGTCTGTGGCTACAGCGCTGGGCTTTTCGCGGCGCGGTTCATCCGGTGGCCATCGCACAGGAGGTTGCCGATAGCTACCGGCGCGTGTATGGGCGTCCTTGTCCGCATCTAATTCCAAACGGGATTGCGGTGGAGGAGTATCGGTCGCCAGCCATACCACGGGCGGAATTCCGCAAGCGCAACGGTGTGGCGAACGACGATCTGTTGTTCGTTTGTGTAGCGCGTTTCTTTCCGCAAAAGAATCACCGGCTGCTGCTGGAATCGTTCGCGGCCTGGCCGGGCTTTGCCGCGAGCCAAGCTACTGCTGGCGGGCGATGGCGCGTTGCGGCCCTCGTTGGAAGCGCTGGCGCGGGAGTTGGGCATAGCGGAGAAAGTAAAATTCCTGGGCCACCGAAATGACGTTCCAGATCTGCTAGGAGCCGCCGACATCTTCGTTCTCGCGTCTTTGTGGGAGGGCAATCCGTTGTCGGTGATGGAAGCCATGGCCGCCGGCCTGCCGGTGTTAGCGACCGCGGTAGGCGGCGTGCCGGAACTCGTCGAGCCGGGAATACACGGCTTTGTGGTTCCGCCGCAAAATTGCACGGCGCTTGCCGCCAGGATGATGGAACTCGCCGGCGCTCCGGATGCCAGACGGACGATGGGACGCAATGCCGCCGCACGGGCAGGCGACCGCTTCGACCATGCGCACATGGTTCGCGCTTACGAGCGGCTCTATGCGGAACTCTTGCACACTGCCGACGGGGCAGCGATACGGCTGCATCACGAGGTGATCGCGTGAACGGCCGGGGAGTCCATATCGCTTTCCTGATAACGCGCAGCGATGCGATAGGCGGGGCATCCATTCATGTCCGGGATATGGCGAGCGCTCTTGCCCGCCAAGGAGCCTGCGTCACGGTGCTGCTGGGCGGGGACAAACGCGGCGAGGTAGTTCGCGAAATGGAGCGGCATCAAATCAACTGCCGCATGGTGCCGCTGCTCGACCGCCGGGTAAGCGTGCTGAAAGACGCCGGAGCGCTAATCCAGATGGTACGCGCACTGCGCGAGATAAAACCGGATCTGGTTTCCACGCACACCGCCAAGGCGGGATTCCTGGGACGTGCGGCGTGCTCGCTCATCGGGATTCCGGTGTTGTACACACCACATGGGTGGGCCATTACGAACCGGATTTCCGCATCCGGCGGACGATTTTTCCGGATGGCGGAAAGGCTATCGGCATCCTGGGCGGCGTCGATTGTGAACGTCTGCGAGGCCGAGCGGCGATTAGCCCTCCGAAATCGCATCGCTCCGCCGGAGAAGCTTACCGTCATTCACAACGGCGTTGTCGATATAGCGCCGAGGCTGCGCGCCGAACCGGGATTAGAACCGCCGAAGATTGTCATGGTGGCTCGTTTCGACTCCCCAAAGGACCACGAAACATTGCTGCGCGCGGCGGCGCTTTTGGGCGAGCGCCCATGGACCCTGCAATTTGTGGGCGACGGCCCGCAGGAGGACGCGGCAAAGCAACTGGCCGCTTCTTTGCGTTTGCGAGAGCGCGTTCAGTTCAGTGGATCTTCGGCGAATGTCGCTGAACGGCTCAGCCAAGCTCAGATCTTTGTGTTGGCCTCTCGATCAGAAGGATTCCCGCGGAGCATCCTGGAAGCGATGCGGGCGGGTTTGCCGGTGGTGGCTTCCGACGTGGGCGGCACAAGAGAGGCGGTGTTGCATGGTGAAACGGGACTGGTTGTCCCGCCTTCCGATCCGCAGGTTCTGGCTCAGGCGCTATCCCTATTACTCAACAAACCCGCTTTGCGCGAGCGCTATGGGGCGCTGGGAAGAAAACGCTACGAGAGCAAGTTCACTTTTGACCGGATGTTCGCGGACACCCTTGCTCTCTATCGGAGCGCGCTGGGAACGACCGCTGAGAAGGTGCTGATTCCAACGGGGGATTTATATGGCGACCAGCCTGGCGCTCAGCGTACCCCATTGGCGAACCCGGCGCTCGTCGCTTTGCGGGTTGACCATTTTGCTGGGCGACCTGCTGGCGCTGGCTTTGGCCCTTTCGTTCGCGGTCATCGTGCGGCAGACTTTTCAGGGGCAGTATGAACTTTCGCTGTACTGGCGGAGGCGCCGATTTTGGTTCTCTTCGTTTGCGGCTATGCGCTGTTCGGCGCGTATCCGGGCATTGCCATCAGCGCGGCCGGTGAACTGCGGCAATTGACCCTCTCTTCAACGCTGACTTTTATCCTGCTGGGGACGTTGATGTTCCTTTCCAAGCAAGGCAACACCTATTCGCGTCTGGTCTTCCTCATTGGGTGGGCGGTGGCGCTCGTCCTGGTGCCCTTGATGCGCAGCCTTTTGCGAATGGCTTTCTGCCGCCGGTCCTGGTGGGGCTATCCGGTTGCAGTGTTCGGATCATGCGCCGCTGCGAAGCCGCTGATTGAAACGCTGCGTGAGCGTCCCGAACTCGGATTCCATCCTATAGGGCTGTTTTTGCCGGACGACCACCAAGGGTGGGGCGCCGACGAATTGGAGATTCCGCTGCTCGGCAGTTTTCAGCAAGCGCCTGCCTATGCCCGCGAAATGGGATTGCGGAGGGCCATTGTCGCGATGCCCGGCATTTCGCAAGGCCAATTGGAACGCCTTATGGAGTCGCATGCCAGCCACTTCTCCCGGGTATACGTGATCTCAGCACTTGCGGGGTTTTCGAGCCTCGGCATAGCAACCCGCGAGGTCGGTAACTCGCTGGCGCTCGAGGTGAGGCGTAACCTGCTGCTGCCCAGTCATCAATTCCTGAAGCGCCTGGTTGACCAGGTGCTCTCCGCGCTAGCTTGTGCCGCTGGGATTCCGCTCGCTCTGCTCATCGCGCTGCTGATCAAGCTGGATTCTCCGGGCACATCCTTTTCCGCCAGAAACGCATCGGCTATGGCGGCAAGGTCTTTTCGCTGCTCAAATTCCGCACGATGTACTCCAACGGCGGCCGGATTCTCGAAGACCACTTTTGCAAACATCCTGCCGCGCGTCTGGAATGGGCGCAAAGTCAAAAGCTGCGCGGCGACCCCAGGCTTACGCGCGTTGGCAAAATTCTGCGCAAACTAAGTGTGGACGAGTTGCCGCAGCTATGGAACGTAGTGCGCGGCGACATGAGCCTGGTGGGTCCGCGGCCCATCGTGCAAGAGGAAGTTCGGCGCTATGGCGAGTGGTTTGCGCTTTATTCACGGGTGCTTCCGGGCCTAACCGGACTCTGGCAAGTTTCAGGCCGGAACGATTTAGAGTACGGCAAGCGCGTGGAACTGGATTTCTATTACGTACGCAACTGGTCCCCGTGGCTGGACCTTTATATATTGGCTCGCACGGTGTATACGGTGGTTACCGGGCAGGGTTTTTACCAATGCCACCTCACGCGAACAAATTGTACGCCGCGATAGCCTGCCTGGCTTCGGCGGCCACCTGCCGGGCAAACGTTTATTACGTGGACAACGATGCCGGCAGCGACCGCGCCGGTGGGACGAGCCCACGCACGGCATGGGCAACCTTGGCAGCGGTCGAGAACGCGCGCTTGCAGCCGGGCGATTCGTGTTGTTCAAACGCGGCCAAACCTGGAATGCACCACTGTCGATTGTCCGATCGGGAAGACCTGGAGAGCCGATCACTTTCGGAGTATACGGCGATGGCGCGAAGCCATTTTCGACTGCGCCGGCCCGAATTCGCAGCATGACATCGTAGTTTCCGGCCTGGAAATTCGCAACTCGCGGCAAAATGGCGATACATGTCCGAATGCTCGGACATAGCGCTGCGCGACTTGGTGGTGGATAGCAACCAGAAACACGGCGTGATTTTTTATCACCGTTCGAACGTATTGATCGATGGCGCGGGGATCTATCACAACGGTTGTCAACACTTCAGCAGGCTATGATGGCGTCCGGCTCGATGGCCGCGGCAGCGCCGGACAGAATCTCACGGTTCAAAACAGCCGCATTCACGACAATGTAGGTGGCTTGGGCTGGAACTCCGCAAACGGGATTTTCATCGGTCAGCAGGCAGCGAATCTTCCCCGCTCTCCATGGAGTGCGGATCGAGAAAAACGATATTTACGCCAACGGCAATCCAGAGCAGAATCAGGCTGGCCGCGGAGTCACCGGCACCTTCAGCGGAGATGTGGCGGTGGTCGCCAACTACATCCACGAAAATGCCTCCGCCGGCCTGTATTTAGGCGATATCGGTACGAAAATCGATATCGTTCTGTCGAACAATTCTTTCTACAACAATGCTCTTCGGCAATTCGGCGGCTTTACCAATGGCCAGGCGCTGGTGGAAAATAACAAAATTACGGTGGATAATCCCGCCATCGCCGGCATCGGCTGCGAAATAGGAGGAAAAGGGACCTGGCAGTTGAGCAAGAATACTTTCGACTACCCGGTGGCATCGCAAAATCGCTATCGCGCTTTTATCGGGTTGAACGACGATTCCACAAGAAGCCATCTGAAATCGGATTGGAACTTGTATACTTCGCGCGGGCCGCAGCGCTGGCGTTTTGCCGACGGTGTGACCTTGTCGTTCGTCGATTGGCAGGGTGCCGGCTTCGACAAAAACAGCACGGACAAGTGGTGATTGAGATGACGCCAGCGCGCACTGATTTGTCCAGACCTTTCTTCGAGCGCGGCGTGTTCACGCTGAGCCTCGATTTTGAGCTCGCCTGGGGAAAGCTGGACAAATCGGAATGGCGGAACTTTCAGGACATCTGCCTGCGGGAGCGCGAAGCCGTCGGCGAGTTGCTGGACATTTTCCACGAATTCGGCGTGAGCGCGTCGTGGTGCGCCGTGGGACATCTCTTTCTGAATAAATGCACAGGCCACGGACAAAAGAAACATCCCGAGATAAGGCGCGCCGCCGGCTCGGCTGAGGAAGTGCGTTTTTCGCGCGATCCCGGCAGCAACGAAAAAGAAGCCCCGGCGTTTTATGGCAGCGAGTTGATAGACCTTATCCGGCGCTGCCCAACTAAGCAGGAGATCGGCTCGCATTCCTTCTCGCATGTCATATTCACTTCCTGCGGCCGCGCCACGGCGGAGGACGAAGTAGATGCGTCGCTCGCGGCGGCGCGCCAAGCGGGGATTGAGGTAACAGCGTTTGTGTTTCCCCGCAACCGCTTGGCGCATCTGGATGTCATCGCCCAGAGAGGCTTTCGCATATTCCGCAGTCCAGAGCCGTCGTGGCATGAGCAGGCCAAGCGCCGCGGTTGGCTACAGCGCTTTGGACATTTGTTCGACATCGTGTTATCGACGCAACCTGCGGTTGTGTGGCCTTCCTGGAATGTGAACGGGCTTTGGGATTTGCCCGGCTCCATGCTCTACACGCCATCTTTCGGCATACGGAAGGCGCTTCCAGTTCGCCTGCGGGTGGCGCGCGCAAGCAAGGGGTTGCCGCGCCGCGCGTGAACGCGGCATCTTTCATCTCTGGTTCTTCATCCTTGCGACGTGGTCGTGCGGAAAACAGCCATGCTCGACGGCCTTCGGCGAATTTTGGAAAGAGCAGCCAATCTCCGGCAATGCGGTCAGTTGGACATCATGTCCATGGGCGATTTAGCCGCCAAATTGCCAAACGGCATGTTGCCTGAAGCAGAGCGGGTGGGAGCGCTGTCATGACGAACGCACTGGACAAGAGTCTGTTGTTTGTCTCCACCAACCTCGGTATCGGCGGCGGCGCGGAGCAGCAGGTGATTGACCTGGCGTTGGGATTACATTCACGCCAGTGGCGAGTCGGCATTGTTTCGATGCTGCGGCCCGAAGGTCCGCTGCCGCCCGAACTCGAAACCTCCGGGATCGCTATACGCAGTCTCAACATGCCGCGCGGCGTGCCGGATCCGCGCGCCATCCCGCGGCTGGCGGCAATGGTGAAACAGTTTCGCCCGAGCGTATTGCATAGCCACATGACGCACGCGAACATTTTGGCGCGGTTGGTGCGCCCGTTTGCGCCCGTGCCGGTGCTGATTTCCACGCTGCACGGCATCAAGATGTACGGCGTAAACAAAAAGTCTACGCGCTGGCGCGAATTGGCACACCGCTTTACCGACCGTTGGGCCGATCTCACCACAACTATCTGCCGTGCCGGCGCCGAATCGTATCTGCAAAGCCAAGCCGTACCGCCGGCGAAGCTGTTGGTTGTCGGCAACGCAATTGAGACCAGAAGGTTTGCCCCTAACGCGACGCAACGAGAAAAGCTTCGCCGCCTGATGCAACTCGAGGGCAAGTTTGTGTGGCTGACGGCGGGCCGGCTCGAGCGCGTCAAGAATCAGCAATCACTTTTGCGCGCGTTCGCGTTGGACTGCGAAACGAACGCAGATTCGAGGCTGCTGATCTGCGGCGCCGGCACGCTCGACGCGGAACTCCGCGCGCTCGCTAAGGAATTGGGGATCGCCGAGAAGGTCCACTTCCTGGGCTTTCGGCGAGATCTCGCGGATTTGCAAAATGCCGCCGACGCCTTCGTGCTTTCTTCCAACACCGAAGGATTGCCGATGGTGCTGTTGCAGGCGGCAGCGGGCGGATTACCGGTGCTCGCGACAGCCGTGGGAGGAAATCCGGAGATCGTGGAACCGGGCGAGACCGGCTTTCTCACGCCTGCGGGCGACGTAGAAATGCTGGCGCGGCGGATGCATGACCTGACCGCTTTGCCCGCTGAGCTGCGCCACAAAATGGGCCTCGCAGGCCGCAAGCGCGTGGCGGAATTCTTTGATATCGGACGAATTCTTGACCGCTGGGAATTCATTTACCGGTCGCTGCTCGATAGCGGAGCTGTTCGTCCGCACGCGATAAGCCCCGCCGAAATAATTCTAAGGAACTAACATGCCTATTCGAACCCTGACCGGTAAATCTGAACTCAACGCTGTCCCCGCCGCGCCGCTGCCGGCGGCCCACTTGTTCCTGGACCTCTTCCATGAGCAAGCCAATCTGCGCCCCGCCGCCGTTGCCCTGACGGACGGTAAGAATTTGTTGACGTACCGGGAACTCGACCAGCTTTCGAATCGTATTGCGCGCGTCCTGCAATCTTCGTGCGTTAGCCCGGGCGTGGTGGTTGGCCTCTACTTTGAACGCTCGTATGAGTTCGTGCTCGCGGCACTTGCGGTCTTAAAAGCCGGTGGCGCGTACCTACCGCTTGATCCGGCCTATCCTGCCGATCGCGTGCACTACATCCTGTGCGACGCGGACGCCCCCGTCCTACTAACGCATCGCTGGTTGGCCGCCGGGCTGCCGGCAAGCGACTGCCGCACGATTGATTTGGATTTTTGCGCGGCACAAATCGCGGAGCAGGACGACGGGCGGCTAAATAGCGCGCCGGCAAGCGGCGACTTGGCTTACGTTATTTATACATCGGGATCGACTGGCCGGCCTAAAGGCGTGCAGATTGCGCATCACAGTCTGCAATACCTGATCTCCTGGCACTTGAAGGCGTTTGGCGTCACCGAGGAGGATCGCGGGAGTCAGTTGGCGGGTTTCGGATTTGACGCCGCAGTGAACGAAATCTGGCCGTTCCTGGCGGCGGGAGCGAGCGTGCACCTGGCCGACGATACGACCCGTAAATCAGGGCCGGCGTTACGCGATTGGCTGGTCGCGCAGCGAATCACTGTCTGCTTTGCCGCCACGGTGATGGCGGAGCAATTGCTTGTGCTCGATTGGCCCGCGGATACGGCGCTACGCTACGTGCATACCGGCGGTGATGCCTTGCAGCGGCGTCCCCCCGTGAGCCTGCCGTTCAGCTTAATCAATAACTACGGTCCAACGGAATGCACCGTGCTGGTATCTTCTGGCGTAGTTGCGCCGAGCGAAGTGGACGATTCCATTCCAACCGTCGGCCGCCCCATTGAAGGAACAAGCATCTACGTGCTGGACGAAAATCAGCGGCCATTAGGTAAGGGCGAAGTAGGGGAGCTATATCTGTCAGGGCCGGGTCTGGCGACCGGTTATCGAAACAACCCGACGCTCACTGCGGAGAAGTTCCTGCCGAATCCGTTTGCGTCCGCGCCGAACGCCAAAATGTACAAGACCGGCGACCTTGGCCGTTATCTGCCAAATGGCGAGATTGCGCTGCAGGGCCGCTCGGACAATCAGATCAAGCTGCGCGGCTTTCGGATTGAGCTCGATGAGATTGGCTGCCGACTGAATCAGCATCCTGCGGTCCACGCGAGTGCCGTGATAGCGCGCGAGGATAATCCGGGAGAAAAGACATTAGTGGCGTATCTGGTTTTGAATGACACGCAGCCTTCGTTGTCGAGCCAGGAGATGCGGGAATTTGTGGCCGCCGCGCTGCCTGACTATATGATTCCTTCCGCGTTCGTTCGTCTGGCGGCGATGCCTGTTACCGTCAACGGCAAACGCGATAACGCCGCGCTGCCCGCTCCCAACGCGGAGTTGGCGCTGCCGGGGGACGATGGCCCGATAGTAAAAGGGCCAGATATGGAATCCAGAATGGAGGCGCTGGTGGCATCGCTGCTGGGATTGCCAAAGGTTGAGCGGTCAAGCAATTTCTTTCTCCTCGGCGGCCACTCGCTATTCGCGGCGCAGTTGCTAACCAGGCTCGATAAGGAATTCGGCGTGAAGCTGACGCTGCGGCAGTTGTTCGGCAAACCAACGGTGGCAAGTCTCGCGTCGGAAGTCGCGCGTTTGGCAGTCGCGTAATGAGCATTGCCACGCATACCGCGGAACTGGAAGCTGACCCAACTCTCAGCCTTGCCAGCATGCTCGATCCTGAAGTGCTGGCTGATCCGTATCCGCTGTTTCGCCGCTTGCGAACCGAGGACCCGGTCCATTGGGACGCGTTTCTGCACGCTTGGGTTCTTACGCGCTACGAAGATGTGGTCACGGTGTTGCACCGCTTCTCGGCCAATAGCGCGCCGACGCCGGAACGCCTGGAAGCGATGGGGGCATCCGAGCTCAGTCCGGTAGCGAAGGTACTGGTAAAGCAGATGCTGTTTATGGATGCGCCCGCGCATACGCGCATACGCAGCCTGGCGGCGCCGGCTTTCCGGCCGGACCGGGTAAAGGCATTGCGCCACCATATTCACGCGGTCACTCACCGCTTGATCGATAGCATCCTGGAGAGGGAAGACGGCAAGCTCGATCTGCTACCCGATCTGGCCGAGCCGCTGCCGGCTATCGTCATGGCCGACATGTTGGGTGTCCCGGTGGAAGATCACGTCTTTCTGAAAAACTGGTCGGCGACATTTGCCGAGGTGTTAGGCAACCTGCAAAATAATCCGGACCGCGCGGCTGCCATGTTGGAAGTCACCGCTAACATGACCGATTACTTCGCGGCGGCAATTCGCGAATTGGAAAAGAAACCGCGCGAGGGCTTGGTGCACAGCTTTATGACCGCCGAGGTGGATGGCGACCGGCTGCGTGAAGAAGAGATCATCGCCAACTGCATCATCACCATGGTGGGCGGGCAAGAGACCACCACCAACCTGATCGGCAATGGCATGGTGACGCTGCTGCGAAATCGCGTGGAAATGGGGCGCTTGCGAACGAATCCCGATCTGTTTCCGAGCGCGATAGAAGAATTGCTGCGTTATGAAAGTCCGAGCCAGCAGACCGCGCGCTTAGCCCCCGCCGACGTGACGCTAGGTGGCAAGCAAATCCGCAAGGGGCAGGCACTCATCGCTGTTCTAGCGGCGGCTAATCGCGATCCCGAACGCTTCCCCGAACCTGATCGGGTGGAACTGGCACGGCCCGATAACAGGCATGTGGCATTTGGCTGGGCCGCGCATTATTGTTTCGGAGCGCCGCTTGCGCGCGTTGAAGGCCATGAGGCATTCGCGGCGATTCTGGCGCGCCTGCCGGGCCTCGAAATGGAGCCCGCACCTCTTGTTTGGCGCGATAATCTCAGGCTGCGCGGATTGACCTCGCTGCCACTTACATTCGATAGCAATTCCGCTAGAGCGATCGCCGATGACCGCGGAACAAAGTGAACTGGCCGTGCGAGCAGACCGCTCGGGCGAACGGCCGCCGCGCCTGCGCGAAGCGACCTTTAAAGACCATGGCCAAATTTCCGCGCTGGAAGAAGCGAATGGACTGAGGGGCCGAAACTACCAAGACTGGACGCGATTTTGGCTGCGGAATCCGGCGTTTAAGAAACGCGATCGCGAGCGGCCCATCGGCTGGGTGCTCGAAACTGAGTCCGGCGAAATTGCGGGCTCCGCCGGGAGCGTGCCGCTGGCCTACGTTTTGGATGGCAGGGAAATTTCGGCGGCCACCGGCCGTGCGTGGACCGTCGCGCCGAGTTATCGTGCCTTCGCGCTCATGCTTTTGGCGGAACATTTCAGCCAGCCAAATGTGGATCTGTTTCTGGACGCAACCGTAAACGGCTTGGCACAACAAGCTTATGCGACGTTCGGCGCATCGCGAGTTCCAACTGGCGATTTGGACACGGCGGCTCATACTGGGTGACGAACCATCGCGGGTTTGCCGAGTCTGCGTTGCGCATCAAACGACAGCCCGCGCCGGCGTTGTTTAGCTACCCGGCTGGTCTAGCGCTGTGGACTTGGGACCTGACAACGGCGAACCGCCTGAAAAAGGCCGCCGGTGCGCCACTGGTTGAGATCGCGCCTGGTTTCGATGAACGCTTCGACGGCATGTGGGATTGGCTGAGAATCAACCTTACTGGAACCTTGCTGGGTGTCCGCGACCGGCAAACGCTCGCCTGGCATTTCGGGCTTCAACTGGAACAGAAAAAGCTTTGGATTTTCACAGTAGCCGAAGGTAAGGAGTTGCAGGCTTACGCGATATTCCAGCGCCGCGACGATGACGAGTCCGGGTTGAAACGGATGCGCTTGGTTGACTTCCAAACAAGGGAGGAGCCGGACGCATTTCTGGACGCGTTCTTGATTCGGGCTCTCAATCAGTGCCGGGAAGAAGGCATTCACACGCTGGAAAAGGTTGGGCTTGGGCTGGAAAATACTCGGCTAGTGGAGCGGCATGCGCCACACCGGCGCAAATTGCCAGGCTGGCCGTTTTATTTTCTGGCGAGTCATCCAACGCTGGCGGCACGCTTGCAAGATCCCGCGGTTTGGCAGCCGTCGTCGTTTGACGGGGATGCCAGTTTGTGAGTGAGCACAAATATTGAAAACTTCTATACTGGAAGGCATGGAGCGAAGCGAATACATCGAGCAGCGCAACGGCGGATTCTACGTCGCCGGCACGCGTGTCTCCCTGGACTCCATCGTGTATTCCTTCAAGGCCGGAGACTCGCCGGAGACCATTCGCCAGAACTTCTCTTCTCTCACCCTGGAGCAGGTGTACGGGGCGATTGCCTTTTATCTTGCTCATGAGCAAGAGGTCGATGCCAACATCCGCGAAGGTGAAGCGGAGATCGAGCGCTCCGTCCCGCCTTTGAGCGAAAGCCGGCCCGAACTGTACGCCCGTCTTGAGCGCGCCCGCCACGAGATCGCCTCTCAGGATCTGGCGAAACATTGAGCATTCGTTTTCAGGCGGACAACGACCTGAAGAGGATCATCGTCGACGCGACGCTGCGCCGCGAACCGTGCATCGATTTTCAAACTGCCCAGGCCGCCCGTCTGGATGATCTCGATGACGAAGCGGTTTTGCGGCTGGCAGCGTCTCAGTACCCTCTTGTCCGAGCGCGCCGAAGCAAAGGCCAGCCCGGCAAACGCCGATGAATTCGCTCCGACTCCGCCCAAACATTAAGAGGTAGATTCACCCATCTTGACCAACTCCAGGTTTTCGACGCGCTCAAAGTGGGCTCTGTTCCTGGTGAACAGGGGCAGGCTGTGGGACAGAGCGATACCAGCGATCAGGCTGTCACCCATGCCGATTGCCTGACCGGCCCGGTCGAGCTTCCGCCGAACTTCTGCAGCATGCCGCGCAGCTTCGCGGTCGAGAGGCAGCACATTGAGCGCATCAAGCAACTGGCGAACGGCGTGGCCTCGCTTGCTCTCGTCAGCGCCACTGAGAAGCTCGAAAGAGGTAATCGGCCGTGGTTTGGAGCTGTTCAGCTTTGATGTATTGCGCGATTTGATTTTTCACCGGCTGGACGCCCACCAAAAAGTCGATCAGCACATCCGAATCAGCAAGGATCACCGCCAACTCTCGCGGAGTTCCTTAGCTGTATTCCGTAATTCATCGCCTTCCTTCTTGGAAAGCGACCCCCCCAGCGACAGCAAGGTGTTGCGACGCCTTTCCCGTTCGACTTCGCCCTGCAAAAAGCTCTTCGATCGCTTCACCGAGTACTGCGGAGAACCCCTTCTGCCCGCGGCGCGATGCCAATGCAAGCAGCGCACTACGGTGCTCAGGTTTCATTTCTATCGTTGTTCGCATACCTGCATCATACATGCACATGCATGTACTAGGGACTACTCACTGCGAGTATGGATCTTCACACGGCATCCACGACCACGGCGGTATAAAAGAATCGACCCGGCAACTGAGCCGCCAAAAAGACTAAAGGAAGCTCGAACTGAAACGAAATAAACGCAAAACAGCACAAGATTGTGCCCATTCTTTCGAGCAAACTGTAACCGATTGAAAAATCTGGAGCCACCCGCCGGGATCGAACCGGCGACCTGCTGATTACGAATCAGCCGCTCTACCAACTGAGCTAGGGTGGCCCGATCACGCTATTACGAAACCTTTCTTATCTTACAAAATACGGGCTGCTATCCCTAACCGACCCAGGGCTTGCGAGCCGACGCCAGCCAATGCGGGATGGGCGGGGGCAGCGGCTTTACGGTGAAGTTCTCAAAGCCGGCTTCTTCCATCCAGCCCTTCAATTCAACATCGGAAAACACCCAGCCATGCTCTTTGGTTAGCGCCATATTCACCGCAAACATCGCCGAGAACGGAGGGTTTACATGGCCCGCGTCGGTCATCATATCTTGGACGTAAACGACGCCGCCGGGAACCAGCGAATCGTACGACCGCTTCAACAGATTTGTGATTGTCTCCACCGGCTCCTGGTGCATCATTCCGAAGAGAAGCACGACATCGTTGCCGGGCGGGAAGACTGTCGAGTGGTAATCGCCAGCCAGCAGCGTGACGCGTTCCGCGAGGCATTGTTGGGCAATCAGTTGTGTCGCTATCGCCGCGATCGGTGCGAGTTCCAACACGGTGCAATGAATTTCGGGATTGGCTTTGGCGATCAGTGCCGCGAACGTCGCCGGCCCTCCGCCAACGTCGAGCAGCTTTTTTCGCCCGGCAAGATCGAGCAAAGCAAGGGTCGGCTGGGCCATGGCCAGGGCCTTGCCGTGCATCGACATTACGAAACTACGGGTACGCGCCTCGTCTTCCCCTAAGTGCAGGGCGGGTTTTTCGACCGGCGCGCCGGTACGCGCAAATTCGCCCACCTTGCCCCAAGCTCCGTAGACGTCGCGGTTATAGCGGAGGGCGCCGGAGAGATCTCCCTGACGCCCAGGCACCAGAAACGCCTCCGCTTCCGGAGCATTGCCATAGCGGCCCTCTTCTTTGGTTAACAGGCCTACGGCCACACAGGCATTGAGCAGCAGCGTAGCGCCGCGCGGGCTGAGAGCGAGAGCGACGGCCAGTTCACCGGCGTCAGCGCCACCCATCTGCGAGAGTTTAGCGAAGATACCCAGGTCGGAGGCGGCGAACAAAAGGCACGACTCCTGAAAGGCGCTGGCCATGCGCATGATACGGCTTGGATCTGACATGCTTGCTGATTTTCTTTCGCCTAGAGAGTTTTGAGGAACTTCACGAGCGCCGCGCGGTCTTGTTCATTTAAGTCGAGGCCAAACGAGTGGCCGGGAATCGCGTGGGGCGGCGTATTCGGCTCCAATTCGAGGAACGGAAGCCGGGTTTCAGGCGGTCGGGGTTAAACATCTCTTCGAGTGTACCGATGGAGCCGTCGTGCAGAAAACACGAGTTTGTCCACAGCATGCGTAAGGATGGGACGCGGTAAAACCCGGTTCCCTTGCGGGTTTTCATCGCCAATCCGGGATCGGTACCAACGCTGACATTAATAATGTCGAATTCCTTAAATTCTTCGGGGCTGGGCGTAAATCCCGCCGCCAAGGTGAGTTTATTGTTGGTGTAGAGAGGCGGCGCGTGACACTGCGCGCACTTTTCGCGCTCATTGAATATGCGCTCCCCGCGCTTTGCCTCCTCATCGAAACCGTTCGGGTTTGGCGGGCCTTGCAGCGAGTAAATGTATTGCGCAAGCGCATAGAGCAGCGGATCGGGAGTTCTATGAATGCCTTTTTGCAGACCCATGTTGGCGAGTTTCGCCCGCGCGTCGGGACCGTCGCCATAAGCCGTTAACGCATCCGTCACGTCTCCGATAGAGCCGGAATAGCGCATCAGGTCGCTAATATCGCGCTGCCTGGCGGTGCCAGTTCTGTCGAAATACCGATAATCCTTCTCGCCGACCAAGTTAGCGATCTTGACCGGATACAGCAGGCTGGTGTTGTTGCGCGGATAGACGCCCAGCGGCACGCGCTCATACAGATCGGCGATTTGACTGGCGGGCAGATCGCACATCGCCCGGTTAGGATCGTCTTTCAAATACGGGACCCGGTAATCCTCAAGCATGTGCAGCCGGCGGCGCGTTTCAAACAGCGCAGGACTCATCTGCTGGTAGCGCCGAGTCAGGTCGGCCATCAGCGGGCCGAATGGCGTGTAAGTATTGGGGAGCCCAGCATATACTTTGCCGTCGCGAATCTGCGCGTGGCACATGGCGCAGGTATCGGTGCCCAGTTCTACTTTGCCCTTTTCCCGAACGACATAGCGCAGGCCAAGTAAGACGCCCTCGGGCGTGGTCTGGACGCGGTACGCGGCGAGCACTTTCGGATTGCGGATAAGCTGTAAGTTGTCTTCGCTGCCGGTGAAACGGGGTAATTCGCGCCCATAAAACACCTCTTTCCCGGCGGCGATCCAATCCGCCTGGCTCTGCAACTTACTTACATCGACTAACTGCTGTGGATTTTGGCTTTTCAGCCAATCCAAATAGTTCGGCGGCTCTTTATCCGGCGTGTAAACCGGATATGTTTTCAGGTTGGTTTCCGGCAGAGCATAATATTCACTCTCGGAGACAACGGCGGGAGCCTTCCCCAACCCGGCAAGCGGCAGCCGGTAGCCCGCTAAATCAATGTCCCTCCATGATTTTGGGATTACAAGTTCATTACTCGCTAGAAGTGAAACGCCGGCGAAAACAAGTGAAACGCCGGCGCAAAATTTCAGTTGATTAGACTTCATAACACAGTAAAAAGCGGCAAAAGGGAACAGGTCTGGGCGGACGGATAGCCTTACGGAACGACTTCGTTAACTTCTTTCGGAGTATTTCACAGGCGTTGCCACGCGGGCAAGTGCTCCGCATAGTTAAGCAAGACTTTACATTTGTTAAAGTGGCGTTATTTCGCCTAACGTTGCCTCAAACCTTAGTCATAATCAGGATCACGGTACAGGTAGTACTTTGTTCATCCTATTCCCCTCTCATGCAATAGCTATTTTCGTATATCATTGAGCACAGCAATTCAGGAGGTCCAGAACCTCGCGGTCTTGCGCGATCTCACGGGAGGGTGAGAAGGATGTTCAAATTTTCAGCAGTTATGGGGATTGCTGCGGCTGGCTTACTAGCGCCGATGGCCTTTTCTTCGTCCCTTCAGGACTGGGAGTTCAATGTTAACGGGACAGATTATTATCCCGCCGGCGGAAGCACATTCGCCAGTGTGCCCGGTCTAAACTCATCGGCTTTCAACGCCACAACGGGACAGGGCACCCTAACTCTTACGTTCAATCCGGGCGCGGCCTGCACTTATTACGTAGGCGGGTTTTTCTATACGCCAGTCGGCGTTCCGTTTTATAACGAATATGGGGCCGTGAATGGATCTGCCGCTGCGGGTCAGAACTGGCAAATCGATGTGCCCGAGTACGACGTCGTTTCCGGCAATCATGGTGCAGGAACCATTGTTGATAACTTGGCTTCGGGAAGCTTGAACGACACCAACTCGGTGCCTGGTTCGACTTCGAATTATCTGAATAATTGTGGAGCGAACGGCGGCGGTAGCGCCACGGCCACCTGCGATGATTTTGTTTCGCTAGCGACTGGTTTCAAATTTACCCTTACTTCGAAACAAGAGGAAATCATCACTTTCGATGTTTCCCCAAGCAACCCCGGCGGATTTAGCATCGAGGACATTCATCCGGTGGACGGTTCCAATACCACTCAGGCGGATTTGTTCCTTAGCGCGAGCGCCGCAGTCAAAACGGTCGGAGGCGGCGGCCCTTCCCCCGCCTCCCCCCACAAGCCCTGAGCCGGCATCTATGGGTCTTGTCGCCACGGCTGGCGGCGTTCTGGCGCTTCTTTTCAAGCGCCGCAACGCATCACGGAGCTAGCCCCTGTTGGATCTTTTAGGAGGAAAAATTCATATGGCGATCAACCGCAATTTTCTCAACGGCGGGCTGGCGGCTATCGCGGCCCTTTTCGTTCTTAGCGCCAATGCGTCCGCTGCCAGTCTCACGGTCCTGACGGTTCCGTGGGTTCCGGCCACACCCACCACTCCCCACACAACTTATCCGGTTAATTCAACTACCGAAGCAACCATCGTGCTCGGCGCCACCGTGCCAGCGGCTTCGACGACCGACCTCTTTACCGTTGTGTGGACTTTCGGCGACGGCACAAGTCAAACGCTGGTCAACAAGGCCACTATCAATCCGTATAATATCGGGACAACCCATCAGTATCCCGCCAGCGCCGCGACCGGAACCCAGTGGACGGCCACCGTCTCGGTGACGGACAATACCAGTGGAGCGACCGGCAGCGGGAAGTATTACGTCATCCAGGAACCGAATAATCTATCTTCGCGCGTTAATGTGGCCATCGATCTGGGTTTGTGGTACATGCATGGAACGGAGTTCCGTGGAACTACAACAGTAGGGTCAAAGACTGTCAATTGGGGCGGATGGGATCAGGGTTGCACCCCGGTGGACGGCACCACTTACGATTGTCTGGGCTATGGCTCCATTAATGCGGACAACGTTCAAGCATACGAAGTCAATGGTCACCTGCAAAATGGACCCGCTACTGACCCGTACACGGATGATGTAGCGCGCGGTCTTGCAAGGGCGGTTTATTTCCTGGGGGCGGAGGCGGTATCTCCGGTTGTCTATCAGTACGATCCCTCAAAGGCCGCCTATACCTGCAAAGATGGCAGCGTTCCTCAGACGAGCGATCCACTCTGTGCTTCACATGGGGGACAGTATTTCTACAACCCAAGTGCGAAATCATGCACAGCGCCCCCCTGCACGGTCACTTATGACGGCAACAAGAACGGCATGATGATCTACAGCAACGACAATTCGGGGCAGTATACTTACACCACTTCGCCGTTCCTGGACGCTTTAGTCGCCGCCGGTACTCCTAACGCAGTCGCCCCTACGGGGGTTGCGGGAGTCGTCGGAGAAACGTATCAGACCATCATTCAAGACATCCTCGATTTTTACGGATACTCGCAGTATGGATACGATTACGATGTTAGCCAAGGCTACACTCGCGGGTATGGAGGCAGCGACCAGGGAGGAGGGTGGCTTTACGGGCCGCAACAGGGCGACGATAATTCGACTTCGCAGTGGGCCGCGATCGGTTATATATCCGGTGCTCGGGGAGCGGGAATCCCGATTCCGGCGGCCATCACGGACTTTAACCAAGTTTGGATAACGAACGGGCAGGACGTTACAGACACGAAGCCCACCGGCTCCGATCCTTTCGCGGGCAATGACAACTTTGGTGCGTACGGCTACCGCGGGTCGTTCGCTTATTCAAACGCATGGGGGCCTTTCGCCGTCACTCCGTCAGGACTTGTGCAAATGGCTATGGACGGCGTTGGTAGAACGACGAATACGGCTTTTGGCGATTCCGCCACTGCTTTTGATCAGCGGTGGAACAATACGGAAACCTTTTACGCGGACAATTTCTGCAACTCCACAAGCAGCGGCGCTTACTACGCACCCCGGGCATACATGTACGGCATGTATTCCTTTACGAAGGCCATGCTGCTGCATAATACAGGCGGTGGTCTCGCACCGATTCAGTATCTGAGAACGCAGACGCCGGGTGTTTTCACTACAAACAGCTCGATACCCGCGAATACGATTGATTGGTATGCAGGCTTATCTACGGCGAATGGCGGTACCGACCCGTGTGACGGTGTCGCTCAAACGCTGGTTTCCTTGCAGGCCCCCGACGGGTATTGGTACGGCAACGATTACAACGGCAGCCAGTATTATTATGAAACTGCTTGGGCGCTAATCATGCTGAAACGAACGGTTTTCGTACAATGCGTGAACAACCTCGCGGGTGCTGGCGCAGCCTCGGGCGCGCGGCAGCAAGAATCGATCTGAGTTGGAGCAATCAAGCCAACTCGACTTCGTACAACGTTCTACGCGGTACGGTGAGCGGAGGCCCCTACACGAAGATCGGCAGTACAACGAACACCTCGTACTCCGACACTAGCGGTCTGACGAACGGCGATACCTACTACTATGTGGTTGATCCGGTGAACGGCGCGGCTGAGGTTTGCCAGTCAAACCAAGCTGTTATAACGGTTCCAAAACCGGTAAGCGGTAGGCACTAATTTCTAAGAGAGCCAATCACAACAAAAGGCCCTTGGCGAGTCCAAGGGCCTTTTGTTGTGATTGCCGCCGATTTCTGGAGTATTGACGTGTACCCGCCGATAGCCCAGACTATTTACATTGCGAGAAATGTTATGAAACAGGTTGTATCCCTTTTCCTGAGCGTCATGCTACTTACTGCCGCGGCAAGTGCGCAAGCTGTGAAACAGCCGCTGTATATACTTCTTTACGCGCGAGTGACAGACCACGTTAATGCGGACATCTCAGAAGACCGGTTGCGGCGGCTTCTGCCTATGATTGAGACATACCAGAAGCAGCATCCCGCCGCCCATGTATCCGCTGCGGTACTGTTTTCGGGCGCGGCCAGCCAGGCACTCGCCGAGCGCAATGCTCAGACTCACATCGTGGACTTTGTGAGAGGGTATGTTGAACGCGGAGTGATCGAAGCCGGCTACGATGGCACCGACGAGCCTACCTACGTGAACCGGCCCACTGTCGATTTCACACAGACATCCACTCCACAAGATCGCTGGCTGGTTCGATGGAATGCGGGCGAGAAATTCCTGACGGAAGGCCGTGATCCGCTTACCGGCGCCCCTCAACCCGGCAAACCAGGTGGCTTGAAAGAGATGCAGGCGGTATTCGGTGAGGCGGCTTGGATTACAGGCGTATCGCCGTTGATGCGGATGGGGCCAGGTTCACTCGGAGGTGCGGTTACTGCCGCGAAAGAGCCAAGAGCATCGGAACCGAGTAATGTGCCCGCTTATTCGGGCTTTTCATATGAGGTCGGCGGCGATACGGAAGCCGCTATTCGTCCAGCGTTACAGCAAAAGGGCGATCATGTTTGGAGTCGCAAACGACAATTCCGCCCATTTACCAGGCTTTCGCGACGGGCGCGCGGGTTTCGGCAAGTTGATGAGTCCAGTTCCTACTGCCCTGAAGTGTATTGGCAGGACAATGTTCTCCGTTCTTCGGAGACAAGCAATGACGATGTCCACCTGCTACGCGCTTTTGAGGGCGTTGAAGCCATCAAGAAGTTGACGGCAAAAGCTGACCGATCGAGAGTGCATGTGATTCACGTGGAAGTTGCGAGCGAGCAGGACTATCTGCTGGCGGGATTTGTGAAGGGACCCGAGTACCCTGCGTTAAAGTATGCCTACGACCATCCGCAAGATCCGAAATTGCCCGCCGATGCGCTGTATACGAAAGAAGAGATAAACGCCGCGTATGCAAACGAGGAGGCGTTGCTCAAATGGGTCACCGAGGATTTTATTCCCGCCGAACCCGGCAGCCGAATTGTCGCCAGCGGCGATTTGCTGCGGATGGCGGAGCCCAACGATGGGTTCACTGTTTCCACGAGCGGCTTTCTTAGTTCACTTGCGGACTATATGAAGGCATGGGGGGAACAACACTTACGGTCCAGCGACGTTCAGGGCGGACGGCCACTATCTTTCCCGTGCCGAGATGTTTCAGGTGATGGCGGATGCCCTGGCCGAGTTTGATCGAACGGGAAAAATCCCTGCCTCAGTGCAAGTGGATAAGGTCTATGGACCCGTACGAGTGCTGACTGGACATGGCCCTAACGTCGGTGAAGTCTCAGTGGCTTCGATCGCACATCTTTGCGCTGGAATTGCGCCTGGTCTGCATGACAAGAGCCCCGGTTCGATCCCCAAGAATGCCATTCCTATCGGCGTCTCGGTGGACGGGACGATGATTAATCCGGCTCAGTTCCTCCGGCTGATGAGCCTCGCCTTACTCAATCCATCTCCTGAAACAAAGTTGAACATCAAGATGGCTTATGAGTCCAGCGCCCTTGACGAACTAATTCCGAAATCGCGCCCCCTTTCGGATAACGGTTTCGCCTGGACACTCAAGCCCACGCAATTGGAAACCTCCCTTGAGGTGAAGGCGGCGCGGTGAGCCGCTCCACTTCTGGAACGGTTCTAGAGCGAGCCGCGCTAAAGAAGACCGGCGTTCAACCGAAGCCTCGGTATGCCGCGAGGCTTCTATGGTTACCTGTCGCACTTGCCGTGCTGCTAGCTTGTTTCCCGGTCTTGTTCGCGAGGGTAAACGAGAACCCCCGACTTCCCTCTGCCTTCTGGGGAGCCAGCGCCGCTCTTCTGCTGTTTTCATCCTTCGTGGCATGGCGTGTCATCTGGGCCCGCCGCACTCTCCAGTGTCAGGTGATCGTCAACAAAGTTCACTATGTGCAGTTGTTGATGCATACGTGCGTCTACACTTATTGGGGCTGGTATTGGCGGGAAGTCTATCACTACATACCCTTAATCGCCGCGCAGATCGTCTTCATCTACGCGCTCGACATGCTGGTGTGCTGGTCGCGTCGCGACAGTTGGATTCTGGGCTTCGGACGGTTCCCATTATCCTGAGCACCAATCTTTTTCTGGTTCAGAGACGATTGGTTCTATTTGCAATTTCTGTTGGTGGCGACTGGGGTAATTGGCAAAGAATTCCTCAGATGGAAGCGCGAAGGCCGGTCGGTACACATTTTTAATCCTTCGGCGCTGGCGCTATTCATTTTCTCAGTGGTGCTGATCTTCACCAAATCCACGAACATGACGTGGGGAATTGAGATCGCGACCTCGCTGCATCGTCCCCCGCACATATATCTTGAAATTTTTCTATTGGGACTAGTGGTCCAATCGCTCTTCCAGGTCACTCTCGTTACGCTATTCTCCGCCGCTGCTCTCTGTGTGCTCAATCTGCTTTATACCGGCATAACGGGGGATTATAATTTCATCGACTCTAACATCCCGGTGTCGGTTTTCCTAGGGCTTCACCTCCTAGTGACCGATCCCGCTACCTCTCCGCGCAGAAATCCCGGGAAAATCATTTTTGGCGCTCTCTATGGGATTGGCGTCTTCGGCATGTATCAAGTGCTGACTGCGATCGGCGCTCCGGAAATCTATGACAAACTGCTATGCGTTCCCGCACTCAATCTTTGCGTCCGCAGGCTGGACTGCCTGAGCGAGCGCTTTGAGAATCGTATACGGTCTCTAAAGTCGCCCGTGTTGCGGACACTGTCTTCGTGGCCACCGCAACGCATAAATCTAGCGTGGATGTCTGTATGGGTAGCGATGTTTTCGACAATGATGGCCACCGGATTCTTGAGTAAGGGGCAGGATCACCCTGGCGGCGACGCCGAATACTGGCGGCAGGCATGCTCCCAGGGTCAACGGAACGCTTGCGCTAAGTGGGTACGTGTACTCAGTGGATACTGTGATGGTAACTCGCGATCCCACTGCTTCACGCTGGCCACGGTGCTTAGCGAGGGAACGGTGGTTCCCCGCCAAGCCGCTATTGCGGGCGTCGCGTACGGACGTGCCTGCGACCTTGGCCTGCAGGAAGCTTGCAGCAAACTTGTCGACTTCGTTCGAAGCGGTGGTAAAGACGACTTCCAGCAGGCCTGCGACCGAGGGGATGGAGCTAGCTGCTTTGTCCTCGGTTCCCTCTACAGTGGAGGCAACGGTGTCCCCCGCGATGACGAAGCTGCATTCGCGCTCTTTCGCAAATCATGCGACCTTGGGTGGTGGCGTGGCTGCGGCCGTCTGGGCGTCAGCTACTTAGTGGGCCAGGGAGTTGAAGCCGATCCCGCCAGGGCGCTCGAAAATTTTGAAGCCGGCTGTAAAGGTCAAAATGCGGCGAGTTGTCTCCAGGCAGGGAACTTGTATTCTCAGGGTCCCACGAGAAATCCGGCCCTAGCGGCTGATAGGATGAACGAAGCCTGCCGGTTAGGTCTGCAATCCGCCTGTCGCCCCGGATCGGCGTCGCCAATCACTCCCGGCCTCTCCGCCAATCACTAAATGCCCGGCAATCATGATCAGTTGGCGTCGTTATCGATTTAAATGCCTCAATTTGTCGTTTGATGAGCTTTCAGTACCGTCAGTACAGCGGATTTCGTTGACTTAGGCCACAACGTGCCGTAGGGTAAGGTTTAACTACTATTTTTACGTTCGTGGGAGAAATCCTGTTTGCAGGATTTCCAGCTCTGCTCCCGCGCGCCAAATCGGAGAGGCACATGAGGTTCTTGAGTTTCGCGGTATTGATAGGTACGTTCTCGTTCGCGTTGCCCATTCAGGCGTCGGTAGTTCTGGGATTTGCCGGTGTTGAGTCGGGCGTTCCGATTGCCGGGCAGGAAGATGTCGTCGTTTACAACTTCACTGGCCCAAGTTTCGGCTGCTCCACTCCAAACGGAACACCGATCTGTACCGGCGTTACGTTTGACAATGTCATTCTGGACATCAATGGGTCGGTCCTTGATTTAGGCAATATCGCGCCAGGAGTGACCGAGACACTAGCCTATCCGAGCGGTATCTTTCCCGACAGCACAATCAGTTCCTTGTCGTTCTCCGCGACGCTCAGTTCATCGACGCTTACAGACGATGCGGGTCACACGTTTTCAGTTGATCCTTCCATTTCGATAACGGGTTTGCCGGCAGACGGATCCCTGGGAGCCATTTCCACGGGCTTGGCATCAGTGCCGGAGCCCTCTTTCGTACCTTTCTTTCTTTTGTGTGTGCCGGTGGGAGCAATCTTGCTTCGCCGTCGAAATTATAAGTCCGTTTAGATCTACAATCGCCCTACTCTCGAGGATCGTACCGTGAAATCTGGATTGCTGAGTTGCGCAGTCGTGAGCAGTTTCGTCTTTCTTGCCGGCTATCCGGCGTCTGCTTTTGGCCAAGTTGTCCTAACATCCGCTGCGCCATCGGCGGCGGAGCCCGGCTTGACCACGATTCGGGTGGTCGGTTCGGGTTTCCCCTCCGGGACCATTAATCCGGCAAATATCCAAGTACAGCTTACGCCGCAGGGCGGCGGCTCATCGACAGTTGTGACGGCCACTCAATGCCAAACGGTGGCTGGTACGATCAAACGCGTTGCATTTCTGGTTCCTGCTTCCATCTCGGCCACTAGTCCGACGGTGTTCCTCGCTTCGATCAGCGATACAGTTGACGGTTTTTCGAGTAGTAACACCGCTTCCTTCACCGCCGATCCCTTGGCCTCAATCGCGTCGGTTGGCCCTAACTCCGGCACACAAGGGCAAAGCGTCTCGGTCACGATCACTGGAAACTATAGCAATTTCCTGAGTGGCGTAACTCAGGTAAGCGCTGGCGCACAAATCACCGTCGGGACCGTCACCGTCGCTTCGCCGACAAGTGTCACGGCGCAATTTCAGATCGCCTCCAATGCATCTACGGGCCTGCGAACCGTCACAGTGACCACGGGTAGTGAGATTGCGAGCTTGTCGAACAGCTTTACGGTCAAGCAGGCGACGGTATCAGTACCGAACGTTGTAGGCGATACGCAATCAGCGGCAAGTACGGCTCTCACGAGTTCGGGTTTGGTTGTGGGAACGGTAACAACGCAAGCCAGCAGCACGGTCACATCCGGCAACGTCATCAGCGAGAACCCGACGGCGGGTACGAGCGTGAACGCCGGTTCGTCGGTGAATCTAGTCGTCTCCAGCGGCCCGGCGAAGGTCAGCGTGCCTAATGTTGTTGGTGACACGCAAAGCGCGGCGAGTACTGCCATCACGACTGCGGGCCTGGTTGTCGGAACGATAACGACGCAAGCCAGCGGCACGGTCGCCTCCGGAAACGTGATCAGCGAGAATCCGACGGCGGGTACGAGCGTGAATACCGGTTCGTCGGTCGATCTAGTCGTCTCCAGCGGCCCGGCGCAGGTCAGCGTGCCTAATGTTGTTGGCGACACGCAAAGCGCGGCGAGCACGGCCATCACGACTGCGGGCTTGGTTGTGGGAACGGTAACAACGCAAGCGAGCAGCACAGTCGCCTCCGGCAACGTCATCAGCGAGAACCCGACGGCGGGCACGAGCGTGAATACCGGTTCGTCGGTGAATCTAGTCGTGTCCAGCGGGCCGGCGCAGGTGAGCGTGCCGAATGTTGTTGGCGACACGCAAAGCGCAGCGAGCACGGCGATCACAACTGCGGGCTTGGTTGTGGGAACGGTAACAACGCAAGCGAGCAGCACGGTCGCATCCGGCAACGTCATCAGCGAGAATCCGACGGCGGGCACGAGCGTGAATACCGGTTCGTCGGTGAATCTAGTCGTGTCCAGCGGCCCGGCGAAAGTCAGTGTGCCGAACGTTGTTGGCGATACGCAGAGCGCGGCGAGCACGGCGATCACGACTGCGGGCTTGGTTGTGGGAACGGTAACGACGCAAGCCAGCGGCACGGTCGCCTCAGGGAACGTGATCAGCGAAAGTCCGACAGCAGGCACCAGCGTGAATACCGGTTCGTCAGTGAATCTGGTTGTCTCCAGCGGGCCGGCAAGAGTCAGTGTGCCAAACGTTGTTGGCGATACGCAAAGCGCGGCGAGCACGGCGATCACGACTGCGGGCTTGGTAGTGGGAACGATAACGACGCAAGCGAGCGGCACGGTCGCCTCCGGCAACGTCATCAGCGAGAATCCGACGGCGGGCACGAGCGTGAATGCCGGTTCCTCGGTGAATCTGGTCGTCTCCAGCGGCCCGGCGAAGGTCAGCGTGCCTAATGTTGTTGGTGACACGCAAAGCGCGGCGAGTACGGCGATCACGACTGCGGGCTTGGTTGTGGGAACGGTAACGACGCAAGCCAGCGGCACGGTCGCCTCAGGGAACGTGATCAGCGAAAGTCCGACAGCAGGCACCAGCGTGAATACCGGTTCGTCAGTGAATCTGGTTGTCTCCAGCGGGCCGGCAAGAGTCAGTGTGCCAAACGTTGTTGGCGATACGCAAAGCGCGGCGAGCACGGCGATCACGACTGCGGGCTTGGTAGTGGGAACGATAACGACGCAAGCCAGCGGCACGGTCGCATCCGGCAACGTCATCAGCGAAAGTCCGACGGCGGGTACGAGCGTGAATACCGGTTCCTCGGTGAATCTGGTTGTCTCCAGCGGGCCGGCGAAGGTCAGCGTGCCTAATGTTGTTGGCGACACGCAAAGCGCGGCGAGCACAGCCATCACGACTGCGGGCTTGGTAGTGGGAACGATAACGACGCAAGCCAGCGGCACGGTCGCCATCCGGCAACGTCATCAGCGAGAATCCGACGGCAGGTACGAGCGTGAATACCGGTTCCTCGGTGAATCTGGTTGTCTCCAGCGGGCCGGCGAAGGTCAGCGTGCCTAATGTTGTTGGCGACACGCAAAGCGCGGCGAGCACAACGATCACGACTGCGGGCTTGGTAGTGGGAACGATAACGACGCAAGCCAGCAGCACGGTCGCCTCCGGCAACGTCATCAGCGAAAATCCGACGGCGGGTACGAGCGTGAACACCGGTTCGTCGGTGAATCTAGTCGTCTCCAGCGGCCCGGCGAAGGTCAGCGTGCCTAATGTTGTTGGTGACACGCAAAGCGCGGCGAGTACTGCCATCACGACTGCGGGCTTGGTAGTGGGAACGATAACGACGCAAGCCAGCAGCACGGTCGCCTCCGGGAACGTCATCAGCGAAAATCCGACGGCGGGTACGAGCGTGAACGCCGGTTCCTCGGTGAATCTGGTTGTCTCCAGCGGCCCGGCGAAGGTCAGTGTGCCGAACGTCGTAGGTGACACGCAAGCGGTTGCAAGCACTGCCCTGACGAGTGCAGGCCTGGTTGTCGGAACGATAACGACGCAAGCCAGCGGCACGGTCGCCTCCGGCAACGTCATCAGCGAGAATCCGACGGCAGGTACGAGCGTGAACGCCGGTTCCTCGGTGAATCTGGTTGTCTCCAGCGGCCCGGCGAAGGTCAGTGTGCCGAACGTCGTAGGTGACACGCAAGCGGTTGCAAGCACTGCCCTGACGAGTGCAGGCCTGGTTGTCGGAACGGTAACGACGCAAGCCAGCGGCACGGTCGCACCCGGAAATGTCATCAGCGAGAACCCGACGGCAGGTACTCAAGTAGCGGGAGGGTCCAGCGTCAGCTTGGTGATTTCCAGCGGTCCGGCAACGACCGGGCCAGCATCTGTCCAAGTGAATCTCTCAGCCCAAGTGGTTCCCTGGGCGGGCAGTGTCACGGTCACTCCGGTCGCCCTGGACGGCTCTGGCAATGTGATCAATGATCCAGCGCTGCAGTTCACTATCAAGATTACGGCAGTTGGGACTACGGTAGGTAACGCGCCGGTCTTAAGCGGCAACACCATTACATTCCCGAAACTTAACAAGAAGCTGTTGAACCAAAATCCCACGCTTGACCCCAACGGTGTGTATGCCGACACGGATCCCACCGATCCCAACTACGGGAAGCAGACGGGTGGTGTGTATTTGGTCACCGCATCGCTAAATGGATCAAATCTTTCCGGGTCAACCCAGGTGATTTGCCTCCCGACCGGCACAGCGAGCGTCACGGCGCAAACCTACGACTACGCACTGCAACTTAACGGTGCTCTCAATCAGATTCTGACGGCCTACAACAATACCAACCACTCTGGTTTCACGAATGCCAAGGCGGCGCTGCAGGCAGTCCTGTCGAACTCGGGCTTCAATACATCGGTGCTTTCAGCGAACCAGGTGGCTGCGCCGGCCGACGGTGGAGTCATCACGCCGGATCTACTCGGTTCCTTCCCGACGTCACCCGATGACCCAGCCTATTCGACGGCACTGACAAACGTGATCTCAGCGGTACAGGCCACGGCCCAGGTGAATGCGATTACTACATCAAGTCCCACTCAGGCTCAAGTTTTGACAATTCAGGCGGCGCTTACTACTTATAAGGGCGCACTTGCAACGTTAAACGCATTGAAGCCGAGCGCGGTGGAAATTGCTACTGTAAACGACCAATTAAACGAACTACTGAGCACGGATATCCCGACTCTTCTGGACGCTATCACAAGCCAGATTTCGGCTGTAGCTTCGCCGCTATCCGGCCGGCTCATCGACAAACGAGAGGCACCGTTCGTACTTGCTCGCGCCCTCTCGCGCATGCATATGGCCCCGCAGTTCTTCGACATCTTTGCCGGACTGTTTGGCGCATGTGTCGACCTTGAATCGCAGGCATTGAACAACATCATCACGCTTACCGTCGCATTGGTGAACGATGTCATCAATCTGGAAGCGGCCAAGATAATCAATAGCCGTTCACCCGCTGGAATGTCTATAGATTTGGTGATTGCCAGCGCGTCGCTATCCTTCGCGTGCCCGAACTACCCCAATACCGAGGTGGATGCCTTCGGATTGGATTCAAATCCCGCAAACGACGTAACGCTCGTGGTCGGCGCGGTAAACGGTGGAATTCTGGGCAGTATCGGATCGTTTAGCGTGCCAAGCGGAATCGGCCAGGTGATGAGCCTGCTCGCAACTATCTATCAAACCGGCAGAGATATCGGTCAAGCATTGAACATCAACGTGCTCTTAACTCCGGATCAATTCATTGCCGGGGGCGGTATTTTCTCTGATGGATCCGACGCTCTGATCTTCAATAACGGCTGGCCGCAAGTCAACCAAAGCCCCATTCCCGCTGTCGGATTGGTGGTTGTGACGAACAAGAAGGCCGGAGGATTCGCCGCAACAAATATTGACATTCTTGGCTCTTGTAACTGATCAAAAGGCCGTTCACTCACCGCAAGGGGAACCTTCTCTTCCCCTTGTCGGTATCTTATTTGTATGCCCTTGGTGAAGGTAAAGGCCATTGCGGAGCTGCCGCCCGGCTCGCTGACGCAAATTGAAATAAACGGTGCGCCGTTTGCCCTTTGCAACTTCGATGGAACTCTCCATTGTCTCGACGGCACTTGCCCGCACGCCGGCGGTCCGCTAGGGGAGGGCAATCTCGATGGGGCGAATATCGTTTGCCCCTGGCACTCCTGGTCTTTTGATTGCCGCACTGGAGTGAATGACTTCGACGAAGATCTGCAACTCACGAAATACCCAGTCACACAGGAAGACGGCCACGTTTGGGTGGAGCTTCCTTAAGTTGCCTGAGCTTCCAGAAGTAGAAACCGTCGTCCGCTCTATCGCTCCGCATGTGGTCGGAAAGACCATTTTGCATGTTGAGGTCAGTTCGCATCGAGTGACCCGCGGGGATTTTTCCGCCACTCGCCGCGGCCTGACTGGGAAATCCATCGAAGCCGTGAGGCGGCGCGGCAAGCAAATCTTCTTTGAGCTTGATCGTGGCGTCTTATACATACACCTGGGAATGACGGGCAAGCTTCTGTGGAACGGCGCGCGAACCAAATATGCGCGCGCGGTTTTCGAGCTCGACAATGGCACTTTGCTTTACGACGATGTCCGCCAGTTCGGTCGAGTGGAATTCTTTCCTGAGGTGCCGCCTTTTCTCGCGCGTACCGGGCCCGACGCACTGAGCGTTGGCTTTGCCGATTTTTACGATCGTCTCCACCCGCATCGTGGACACATCAAGACGCTCCTGCTGAATCAGTCCTTCATCGGCGGTGTCGGGAATATCTATGCGGACGAATCGCTGTTTGCAGCGCGATCCATCCGCGGGCACGGGCGAATCGCATCTCTAAGCGGCGCGCCGAAGAGCTGCACACTCAAATCCTGGCGATTCTGCAACTGGCCATTCAACACCGTGGATCGTCGATCTCAAACTATGTAGACGCCGAGGGCAATTCCAGCAATATTAACAGCAGCATAATGTCTATGGCAGGGCGGGGGAGAAGTGTCCGCGCTGCGGCGGCATCATTCGACGTATCGTTCTCGCGGTAGCGTGGAACCCACTATTGCCCGCACTGTCAGCGGCTTGATTCGGCGGCCGGCGCTCGCGCATAGGTGGGGCCGGAGTGACTCCGTTGGTGGCCTGATCTGGCTCACAGCCGGACGCGCGGGACCAACTTGCTGACGCGTCTGGGTGGGTTGCCCGTCCATCTCTTCATTGTTCGCCTGCCGTATGGCATCGGTCACTTCAACCACGCTTTTCATGGCTTTCACATCGTGAACACGCACAATTTGCGCGCCGCTCAAGATGCAAGCCGCCACCGCAGCCGCCGTAGCGAACTCCGTGTCTCCATTCCAACTCCCTTTTGAGGAAGCTCTTCCGCGAGGGTCCAATGGCGATCGGCAAATCGAAAGCGCGCAACTGCCCAAGCTTCGCGATGATCTCCGAATTCTGCTCGCGTCTTTTACCGAATCCGAGCCCGGTCAATAGGACCTGCTGCTTCTGCACGCCTGCCTGGCGAGCGCGGTGAACAGCGGCTTCCAAATCGATGCCTATCGTGCGCATCGTCAGATACATCGTGTTCATGACCTGCACGAACGGCCGGAACCCCTCGCCGCCCTTCAAGATGCGGAGCAGCAGGCAGACCGAGCCCACCGCCCCCACCGTGGCCGCCGCCATCATCGTCTCGTTGAGCCGCATCCGTGCCGCTAGAGCGGTGAGCCGGTCTCGCGCCGGCTTGTCGGCCTCGGCACCTTCGAGCGCCGGCCAGTGATCCTCGTCGAACAGCAGAGACACGCTGTCATCGACGACCGAGCGCAGAAGGCCTGTGCGCACGCAAGGCCGGCGCTCGGCGATCGGCACATATTGGCCGGGCTCGCCGCGCGTCTCCTGATGGAAATCGTAGGTGAGCCCGTCATAGAAGGTGCCGTTCAGCAGCCGGGTCCGGACATCGATCCACCAGCAGCGGTCAGGAAAGTCCGGGTCGCGCGGGATCGTCGCCGCGATGGTACGGAACACTCGAAAGGCCTCCTTTCATCGGCTGAGAAAGACCACCGTCGACGCGTGAGCGGGCCGGCGGCCGTCGATCGGAAAGTCGCGCTCGATATAATAGCCAAGCGCATCCGAAAGATGGCTCAGCGCTGGATCTGCATGCTTATCGATCTCGCCGGCCCCGCCCTCGAGCAGCCTCACACCTTCAAGATCCTTGACCGTGTAAGGCGCCTTCAGCGGATCGAGCTGAAGCTGGATCGTGCCGTCGCTCGCCTTGAGGCGCCGGTTCAACGCATTGACCCGGGCGCGTTCCGGCGGATTGGCGGCAGGCACGCCAAAACTGAGACGGCCGGCGAAGACAGGCCCAAGCTCGGCTCGGATGAGATCCCAGTCCGAGCCCGCTACCTTGGCAGAACCCCGGGCACCGCCGGTCGCGTCGCCGTAGCAGCGAACCGGCCCCTGGTGCGTACCCCAATCGGCCGCGAGCTTGCGGCACACGGCAGGCGTGTTGCTGTTGCGCGGGATATGGACCTCGCCGATGATTCCGGTCCCGTCGAGCCCGCTTGGCAGGCGCTGTTCCTGCACGACCACGGCCACGCCAGGCGCGAGGTTGAAATCGAAGCAGAATGCCAATGGCTGCTGCGGGTCATAGCGCAGCGGCGCCAGATGCAGCCGCTCATCGAAGGCGTAATAAGCGCGCCCTTCGAAATTGACGAAGCTCGCCTCATATTCCTGGGCGAAGGTCAGCTCGTCGAGATCGCGGCGGGCCGCCTCGATCTCCTGCGGCGGCAGAATGTCGGCCGAAACCCAGTGAAACGAGCCCCATTCGCTCGCCTTCCCCTGTTCGTGCATCAAGGCGCGAGCCGTGCGGTCCAGATCGAAAAAATGATTCCGCCCTTCCGGCACGCCGATGAGATCACAGGTTCCGTTCCGGTCGGACAAAGCCGGTCGGATATGGGCACTCCAGGCTTCGCGCCGGATATTGGCATATTCGTCGATAACGCCGCCGTCCCAGGGCGAGCCCTCGATCCGCGCCGGCTTGTCAAGGCCGAGAACATGGATCTCGGCACCATTGGTCAGCCGGATGACCAGTTCCGTCTCGCTCGGCCGGCCAGACAAAAGCTCGTTCGGGATCAGCGCCTTGAGGTCGTCCCAGAAAATACGCTTCGCCTGCTCGCGCGTGGGGGCCGCCGCGAAGAACCTGGCGTTATCGAACTTGGTGCCCTGCAGCGCCACGCGGACCAACCGGCGTTTCGCGAGCTCGGTCTTACCCGACCGGCGTCCCGCCGGCACCGTGTTGAAGCGGTGCGGGCTGTTCCAGTAGGCCGCCTGGATCGGATGCGTTTTCAGTGTAGTCCATCGCCGCGCCTGCATGGGACGCCATCACCTCGTCGATTTGGCCGAGCATCTCGCCGCACAGTGCTTTGATCTCGACCGGAGTCAGCGCTTCGGGCTTTTCGACCTTGGGCTTGCCCGATCTGGCCGAGCCGGCTTTCGCCTTGATCTCACGCGACGGCGCCGCCGCCTTTATGTCCCTCAAGGACAAGACGACGGCCGCGGCCTGAATGCGGTCCGGCCAGAATGCTGACGGGCTGACCATCGCCTCGCTCAAGACCTCGAGCGCGATGCTCGCCGGGGTCGGCGTCACCCGATCCGTTCCGGTCCGAGCGGTCTTGGTCTTGGTTGCCTTCGCCGCAGCAGCGCTGCGCGGCCTGGTCGGTTTGGCGGGCATGCCTTCGATCCTTTCCGCCGATGGCGCAATGAAAAACCCGCCGCCGGCTGGGCCGGGGCGGGCGGAATTCTTCAGGATGGGATAATCCTACCGTCGAACCGCGCGGCGACGCAATCCGTCGCGTTTCGCCGGCCTGTGGATCATTTGCAAGCCTGTGGGTAAGTGCGCGTGGGACGCACCCGCTCGGCTCAAACCCAATTCTTCAGGATGGCACAACCCTATCGTCGATCCGCGCGGCCGGTCAATCCGGCTTGGGGTCCCTCGCCCGCACTTATCCACAAGATCAAATGCTGCGAAAATAATGAAACGACACCGTTGCGTTTCGTTTTCGAAGGGCCTATATTCCCGAATGTCAGATGCGTCCACCCACGTTGCTCTTTCGGGAGTTTCCACCGTGTCCATGAAAATCGCCGCCATTGGCGGACTCGCCGCCCTCGCTCTCGCTGTGACCCCGATGGCACCGGCCTCGGCCCATGGCTGGCATCATGGCGGCGGCGGCCTCATCTTCGGCCTGGCTGCCCTCGGCGCCGCGGCCGTTGTCGGCGTTGCCACGATCGTAACCGCCCCGGTGCGCGCGATCGCCGCAGCCCCCGTCTATGCCGCGCCGCCTCCGGCTTATTATGCTCCCCCGCCGGCCTATTACGCGCCGCCGCCCGCTTACTACGCCCCCCCTCCGGGCTATTATTACGGCCGGTAGGTCACGGCTAAGGGCGACAGCACGATTTCTTCTGATCTGACGTTCTGAGGCCGCCCCGCGGCGCGGCGGCCGGCCTTCCAAGGCACAGGCGGAACAGCTGGGTGAGCACATCCTCGATGTCGCCACCGAGCTCTTCCTTGCCCAAGGCTATGGCGCCACGAGCATCGAGGCCGTGGCGCAACGGGCCCGTGTCGCCAAGCGCACCTTCTACAGCCGATTCGGCGACAAGGAATCGCTGTTCGCGGCAGTGCTCCATCGCGTCGTCGAGCGGCTCAGGCCGCCCGGCAATATCCCGCTCTACGACGGCGATGATCATGAGGAGGTTTTGCGGCGCCTGGCGCGGCTGATGCTGCGCGCGGCGCTCAATCCCAACGCCTTGGCGCTCAGCCGCCTGCTGCTTGCCGAATCATCGCGATTTCCCGAGCTGACCGCAGTCGTGGCGCGCGAGGGTGCCAGCGCCGAAGTCGCACGCGGCATTGCACAGATCCTGGAACGAGCAACCAAGGTCGGGCGTCTCAAGGTCGAGGACCCGGTCTTCGCGGCCGAGCATTTCATCCAGATGGTGATCGGCCAGCCGCAGCGGCGGGCGCATGGGCTCGGCCCTCGCTTGAGCGAAGCGGAACTGGATCGCTGGGCGAGTCGGACGGTGGACCTGTTTTTGAACGGCTGCCGCGGACAGCCGTCCGAAGATTAGAGGGACGCTCGGCCGTAACGGCCGAGCAGTACCCACGGTATTCGATCAATTCTTTAGTTGGCCGGCGCATCCGTGATGGAAGGCAGCAACGCACTAGCATCCGGCGCCTGTGCGCATGCGCCAAGAGTAAGCATAGACGAGATGATGAAGAGGCGAATGATATTCGTGAAGGTCATTTCTCTGCTCCGTGGTTGGACTACGTAAGATTGACCACGGCGCGAGCGTTTTATTCGTTGCGGGAGGTGCATGGCGGATATTCGCCGAAACCCATCGAGGATTGGGAATAAAGGCCGATGCGGCGAAGTTTCGCTGGTGCGCGAACGGCACCTTCGGCAATTGAATGCCAGGCCGATCGCCGATAGGCTTCGGTCCGAAGCACTGGCCGAGCATTCCTTCGGCGACCTCGCGAGCCATTCTGGGCCCAAGCGCACCCGGCTCATTCCGGAGCCCGGCGGATGGTCGTGCCATTGCCCGACCGGCCAGAAACTGCCGGCCCCGCCCGTCCTTCGTCCCTGCTCCAGGACCCGCAATGCCCGCCGAGACCGATAAAGCCGCCCCGCCTGCCGCAGCGCCGCCGCCAGTTCCCGAGCCTCGGCGCTATGTCACCCAGCATCGCGGCCAGTTCAACAACCGTAAGGTCGCCTACACCGCGATCGCGAGCGACACCTATCTTCGCGATGCCGCGGATAAGCCGCGCGCCACGATCTTCTCCTATGCCTATGTGGTCGAGGGTGTCGATCCACGGACCCGGCCGGTGACGTTCCTCTTCAATGGCGGCCCCGGCTCCGCCTCGCTCTGGGTGCATATGGGCGCCTTCGGGCCGAAGCGGGTCGTCGTACCGGGCAATGGCACGGCGGCCGGCGTCGGCCCATACGAGGTCGTCGACAATCCGCTCTGCCTCATCGACGAAACCGATCTCGTCTTCATCGATCCGGTCGGCACCGGCTACAGCCGCGCGCTCGGTGAAACCAAGCCCGAGGATTTCTTCGGCGTCGACGCCGATGCCGAGGCGATCGCGCAATTCATCCAGCAATGGCTGACCGACAACCGGCGCTGGGCTTCGCCCCGCTATATCGGCGGCGAAAGCTACGGCACGACGCGCTCGGTCGCGGTCGCCGCCAAAATGCATAGCGGCCTGAACGGCGTCGCCTTCAACGGGCTGGCGCTGATCTCGGTGATTCTCGATTTCCACACATCGCGTTTCGAGAAAGGCAACATCCTGCCGGATGTGAGCTACCTGCCCACCTATGCGGTGACCGCACTTCATCACGGCAAGATCACACCCGCCCCCGCCGATCAGGCGGCCTTCCTCGACGAGGTGCGCCGCTTCGCGCTCGAAGAGTATGCGCCCGCCCTCCTGACCGGCAATCGGCTGGCACCGGAACGGCGGCAACAGGTGCTGCACAAGCTGGCATCCTATACCGGCCTCAGCGAGACCTGGCTCGACCGGACCGATCTCCGCATCGAGCCCGGCCGCTTTCGCAAGGAGCTGCTGCGCGACAAGGGCGTCACGGTCGGAAGGCTCGACAGCCGCTATCTCGGCCAGGATTTCGACGATGCCGGCGAGGTGCCGGACGATGATCCCGCCGGCCACATGATCACCAGCGCCTATACCAGTGCTGCCAACGACTTTCTGACCCGTACGCTCGGGATCGATCACGGCCGGCCCTATGTCGTGTTCAGCCGCGATGCGATCGAGAAATGGCAATGGCATGGCCCGAAGAAGGAGGGCGCGCCGAGCTGGCCCGGCTATGTCAATGTCGCCCCGGAGCTCGGACGGCTGCAGCGCGAAATCCCGAATCTCAAGACCTGGATGGCGAATGGGCTCTACGACCTCGCCACCGCCTTCTTCGCGGTCGAGAACACGATCGCCAATAACGGTATCGATGCGGCACGGGTGACCATGACCTACTACCAGTCCGGCCACATGATGTATGTCCACGAACCATCGCTCGAGGCGCTGATCGCGGATTTCCGCGCCTTCATCGCCGATCGCTGAGGCGCGCCATGCCCGACACCACTCCCGAAAAGCCCGAAGCGCCGGCCGCTCCGATCCCTGAGCCGAAGTGCTTCGTCACCACGCATGAGGGCGTCTTCAACGACAAGAAGCTCGCCTACACGGTCACGGCCGGCGAAACCTATCTCAAGGACGCCGACGGCAAGCCGCGCGCGAGCCTCTTCACCTTCGCCTATGTCAAGACGGACGCGGCCGGCACTCGGCCGGTAACGTTCCTCTTCAATGGCGGGCCCGGCTCCTCCTCGCTCTGGCTCCATATGGGCGGCATTGGGCCGAAGCGCGTCATCGTGCCGAGCGATGCCGAGCCCGCCGGCACCGGCCCCTACCCGGTCGCCGACAATCCGCTCTCCATCCTCGACGCGACGGACATCGTCTTCATCGATCCGGTCGGCACCGGCTTCAGCCGCCCGCTCGGCGAGGCCAAGCAGGAGGAGTTCTGGGGCCTGGACGCCGACGCCGAATCAATCGGCCAATTCATCACCCAGTGGCTGACCACGCATAAACGCTGGGGCTCGCCCCGCTATATCGGCGGCGAGAGCTACGGCACCACCCGCTCGGTCGCGGTGGCGGCCAAGCTGCATGGCGGCATGAACGGCGTTGCCGTCAACGGGCTGGCGCTGATCTCCGTCATTCTCGACTTCCATCATGCCAAGTTCGAGAAGGGCAATCCCTTCCCCGACATCGCCGATCTGCCCACCTTTGCGGCGACAGCGCTCTATCACGGCCGGATCCATCCAGTGCCGGGCAACCGTGACGCTTTCATCGAGGAGGTGCGCCGCTTCGCGCTCGACGATTATCTGCCGGCCCTGCTCGCCGGCAGCCGCCTCGATCCGGCCACGCGGCAGCGCGTGCGCGGAAAGCTTGCCGGCTACACGGGCCTCAGCGAAACCTGGCTCGAGCGCACCAATCTCCGCATCGATCCGTCGCGCTTCCGCAAGGAGCTGCTGCGTGATCAGGGCATCGTGCTCGGCCGTTTCGACACGCGCTACAAGGGCAGCGATCACGACGATGTCGGCGAGCTGCCGGAGAATGATCCGGCCTCCTACGGCGTCACCAGCGCCTATGTCACGGCGATGAACGAATATCTGACGGGCGCGCTCGAGGTCGAGATGGACCGGCCCTATCGGTTGCGCAACCGCGAGGCCAACGAGAAATGGGATTGGCTCGGGCCGAAGCGTCCCGGGCCGCCCAGCTGGCCGGGCTATGTCAATGTGGCGCCCGATCTCGGCCGGCTGCAGCGCGAGCTGCCCGACCTCAAGGTCTGGATGGCGAATGGCCGCTACGATCTCGCGACCGCCTTCTTCGGGGTCGAGAACACGGTCGCCAGCAACGGCATCGACGGCAGCCGAGTGACCATGACCTATTACGATGCCGGTCACATGATGTATCTGCACGAGCCGTCGCTCGCCCAGCTCGCGGCGGATTTCCGGCGGTTCCTGACGTGACGTTCGCCTGAAGGAGACCGCCCAAGCCCGGCTAAAGCGCCTTGTAGTCGTCGGTCTCGATCCGCAGCGCGTCGAGAAACAGCTTCTCCTCGGCCAACCGCGGCTCGATCAACGCCTTGCCGGCCGGCGAAACGACCCGCGGCGGCACTTCCTTCTCCAGCGTCTCGATCTGCTTCAGCGCATCGGGGCTCGTCGGCGCTTTGCCGTTCGGATCGACGAGGGCGAAAATGCGTGCGACACCGATGGCGCCCAGCCAATCGAGCGCGTCGGCATCATGCAGATAGACCGCTTCCGGCGCCGCGGGGTCGCGATAATACATATGGGTCCGGATCGCGGCACGGACGGCATCGATCTTGGCCATCGGGAAGCCGGTGCCCTTCAACACGGTGCCGACGGCCTCGGCGCCGACATCGCTGTGATCGAGCTTGGACTTTTCCCAGGGCTTGAACCCGGCCATGTCGTGGAGATAGGCGGCCGCGAACAGCACATCGTCGTCAAGCGTCACATGGTCGGCCATCGCCATGCTCTTGGCCAGCTCATAGTCGCGCATGCCATGTGAATAACCCCAAGCGGGTTGCTTGAAGTGCTGCTCGGCGAAAGCGCGTACAGTCTCGCGCCAGCCGGGCTCGGCAGCCTGAGCCGGAACGGCAAGCAGAGAGAGGACAAGAAGGACGACACCAAAACGCATCAGAACGAACTCCGGCTTAACGCGTCTCGGCGCGATATGAGGCTGACAGCGTGCCTTTTTGCTGCGCGATCGGCAACAGAGTCGGATAGAACTGCACGAAGGTTGTATCGACTGCCGCGTGCGCCTGGTGGCAAGAATAGCAGTCGGCGCTTGGCGGCACCAGCTGGGCCTTGCTACCATCATAGGCGACGAAGGCCCATCCGCCGGGAAAGCGTGCCTGGTCCTTGATGTGCATCTCGAGCCCCATGAGCTTGCTACTCTGATAATAGCCGGATTGGTTGATCGAGCCTTTGCCGGTGGCGCCGCGTGCCTCGGAAACGAGCCGCGTCTTGTCGGGCCAGGTCCCGGTCTCGAGAAAGGCGCGGTAAGAAGCCGGATCGACGAAGACATTGTCGAACATGTGATGGCCCATCATCCAGCCCAGCTTCGAATAGCTCATATCGAAGCCGGTCGAGAGATAGACCCATTCGCGATAATCGCTTGGAATAGGCGGAACATCCTCGCCGGCGGCTCGATAGCTCGAGGCGGCAAGTGAGAGGGTGAGGGCGGCGCACAAGGCGCGGAGGGATCGTGTCGTCATGACCGAAGCTTCGCTACACCGACCGCCTTGCACCATGCCGGCCTCTGCAAGAGCCGGTCCGTTCGCTGCAAAACCGTCGCCACGGGAGCAGTTTGGCGTAGGTTGGGGCCATGTCGAAACCGTCCCTCAGTCCGCCTCCCATCGGCTGGGTCACCATTGCCGCGATCTGGCTCGGCCTGGGCCTGCTCGACGCGAGCCAGTCGGTCGCCACCATGAAGATGGAGGGCATGCATCATGCCTGGAGCCGTCTTTTCATCGTGACATTGCTGTCCTGGCTGAGCTGGCTGCCGGCTACCGCGATCGTGCTTTGGCTTGGCCGTCTCTGCCCGCCTCGATCTGCCCGTCCGCTCGTTCCCCTCCTCGCTCACCTGGGCGCCGCTGTCACGATCGCTCTTGTCTTCACCACCTTCACGGCGGCACTCGAAGCGACGCTCAACCCCTGGGCCGCAGCGGTGCCGCACTCGTTCGGCGCGATCTGGCTCGGCCGCTTCGGCAGCAGCTTCCTCTCCTGCCTGCTGCTCTATATCGCCATCCTCGCCATCGACCAGGGTCTGCGCTCAAACGCCCGCCTGGTCCGGCGGGAGGCCGAGGCCGCTCATTTGAGCGAGCTGCTGGCCAAGGCCCAGCTCGACGCGCTGCGACGTCAGGTCGAGCCGCATTTCCTCTTCAATACGCTCAACGCCATCGCCAGCCTGGTGCGCGAGCGGCGGCACGCCGATGCCATCGCCTTGATCGCCGCCATCGGCGATCTGCTGCGCCGCGTGCTCGATTCATCCGACGAGCAGCAGGCGCCACTCGGCGACGAGATCACCTTCCTCGGCAAGTATCTCGACATCCAAAAGGCACGGTTCGGAGACCGCCTCGATTGCAGCGTCGAGGTGCCGGAGCCACTGCTCACAATCCCCATCCCGCGCCTCATCCTGCAATCTATGGTTGAGAACGCCATCAAGCACGGCATCGAGCAGCGCGCCCAAGGTGGCAGCGTGCGCGTCAGCGCCGCCGCTGCGGACGGCATGATCACACTCGATGTCTATAATGATGGGCCGCCGCTCGCCGAGGCGTCGGGCCGGGCCGGTATCGGCATCGCCAACACGCGGGCGCGACTGCAGCGGCTCTATGGCGACCGCTTCCGCCTGACGCTGCAAAACGCCGCCGCCGGCGTGCTCGCATCGGTCTCGATCCCGATCGGCGAGGACGCATGAGCGATCGCATCCGAACGCTGATCGTCGATGACGAGCCGCCGGCGCGGCGCAATCTCTCGGCCTTGCTGCCGCGCGATCCAGCGATTGAGCTCGTCGGCGAGTGCGCGGGCGGGGCCGAGGCGGTGGTCCAGATCATCCAGCAGCGCCCGGATCTCGTCTTCCTCGATGTGCAGATGCCGGAATGCGACGGTTTCGACGTGATCGAGCGGCTAGGACGCGACCTGCCGCCGGCAATCGTCTTCGTCACTGCCTATGATCGTTATGCGATCCGGGCGTTCGAGGCGGGCGCGCTCGATTACCTCTTGAAGCCCTTCGACGATGCGCGCTTCGCCGTGGCGCTCGCCCGCGCCAAGGAACGCATCGAACGGCATCGGGCGCTCGAGCCTCAGCCCGCCCCTCTGATCGTCCGAAATCGCGGCGAGATCACTTTCGTGCCGCTTGCCGATATCGATTGGATCGAGGCCGAGGATTACTACACGCGCCTGCATGTCGGCGCAGCATCGCATCTCCTGCGCCGCAGCCTATCCTCGCTCGAAGCGGCGCTCGACCCCGACCGGTTCTGCCGCATCCATCGCTCGGCGATCGTCAATTTGCGCCGCGTCCGCGGCTTGACGGTCGACCGCGACGGGAATCACGCCGTGCTGATCGACGGTGCCAGCCTGCCGCTCAGCCGGCGTTTCCGCCGGCCGCTCGAACGCCGTCTCGGTCTCGTCTGACGATCGAGCGGCCTTATTCCGCGAGCTCGACCGAGACCGCCTCGCGCCCCTTCGGCGTCTCGGCAACCCGCATCGAAACCAGCTGACCCTCGGCCAGGTCGGCGAGACCAGCCGCCTGCAGGATGGAGATATGGACGAACACGTCCTTGCCGCCATCCTCGCTGGCGATGAAGCCGAAACCCTTGTCGCGATTGAACCATTTGACCGTGCCGGCCATCGGCACGGCAGTCGAGGGATCGGGGCCGCGGCGCGGGCTGCGCGGCGCTCCGCCGCCGAACCCGCCCGAACGCGGCGGCGGCTCGGCCGCCGTGCTGTCGTCGATCTCGATCACCTTGGCGACCTGCGCGCCCTTGGCACCGTGGCCGACTTGAATCTTGAGCTTGGCGCCCGGCAGCACCGTCTCGCGCCCGACGGCATGCAGTGCGCCGATATGCAGGAAGGCGTCGCCGCTGCCATCGGCCAGCTCGGTGAAGCCGAAGCCCTTCTCGGCATTGAACCATTTCACCGTCGCATCGACGACCGGACCGGTAGCCGGAGCAGCACCCATGTCACTGCCGCCGAAAGGGCGTGACGGCCGTATCGGCGGCGGCTCGTAGGGCTGTGGCATATCGTCGTCGAAACCGCGCCGGCGGGGTCCCCGGAAATCCCTACCCTTGCCCATCGTCTCTCTACCTGTCTTACGTTGCGCCGCCAAAAGGTTCGATCGCGATCGCTCTTCTCCACGCCACTTTCTTTCTAGCACGATTGGCCGCAAGGAGTGAATTGGCTCCGGCGCCAAGTTGCGTGCGAAGATATCAAAGTGACGTGGCAATCAGGATACTTCACTCGCCCTGAAGCCCCTGGACCGGACGCATCCGCCCCGGCAGTATCGCCGGGCTCAAGGGAGGAAAGGACGACATGAAGAAGCTTTTCGATATCGAAGGCAGGGTGGCGCTTGTCACCGGCGGCTCGCGCGGGATCGGCGAGATGATCGCGACCGGTTTCGTCGAGAATGGCGCCAAGGTCTACATCTCCTCGCGCAAGGCCGAAATATGCGAGGAGATCGCGAACCAGCTTTCGAAGCATGGCACCTGCATTCCGCTGCCCTTCGATCTGGGCCACATGGCCGGCATCACCGGCCTGGCCGAAGCGATCGCGGCGCGCGAGCCCAAGCTCGACATACTGGTCAACAATGCCGGCGCCACCTGGGGCGCCCCGATCGACGAATATCCGGAATCCGGCTGGGACAAGGTCGTCGATCTCAACACCAAATCGGTCTTCTACATGACCCAGAAGCTGTTGCCGCTGCTGCGCAAGGCCGGCACGGCGGAAGCCCCGGCGCGGGTCATCAACATCGCGTCGGTCAACGGCATCGAGCCGCCGAGCCTCGAAACCTATGCCTATTCCACTTCTAAGGCCGGCTGCATCATGCTGACCCGGCACTTGGCCAAGCGGCTCGCAAGCGAGCATATCCTGGTCAATGCGATCGCACCCGGCCCCTTCCCCAGCCACATGATGCGCGCGACCCTCGAGGCGTATGGCGCAGAGATCGCGGCACGCAATCCGCGCGGCCGCGTCGGCCAGCCGGAGGATATCGCCGGCGTTGCCATCTTCCTGGCCTCGCGGGCATCGGCCTACACGACGGGCGCCTGCATTCCGTGCGATGGAGGCTCGGCCGAAATCTGATGGCGCAATCGGCACTTCGGATCGACCCGGCCGACGAGCAGGCCTGGTCGGTCATCCGGCGCAACTTCGATGTCTCGCCGGATTTCATCAATCTCGAGAATGGCTATTTCGGCATCCAAGCCCGACCAGTGCTGGAGGCGTTCCAGCGCTACACGGCAGAGGTCAATGCCGAGACCGCCCATTTCCTGCGCCTGCGCTTCGAGGCCAAGCTCGAAACGGTAATGGCAGCACTGGCCGATTTCGCCGGCGTCTCGCCCGACGAGCTGCTGCTGACCCGGAACGCGACCGAGAGCATGAACATCCTGGTTCAAGGCTATCCGTTCCGGGCCGGCGACAATGTCCTGCTCGGCGCCCACGACTATGACCATGTCGTGCCGATCTTCGAGCAGGTGGCCGAGCGCAAAGGCATCACCCTCACGCGGCTGCGCCTGCCGCTCCATCCCAAGGACGATGACGAGATCGTCGGGCTCTACGAGGCGGCGATCACGCCCGCGACACGCGTCATCCTCGCCACGCATATGATCCACCTGACCGGCCAGGTGATCCCGGTCGGCAAGCTCGCCGCGATGGCTCGGCGGCATGGTGTGGACGTCATGGTCGATGCCGCCCATTCCTTCGCCCATCTCGACTTCAAGCTGCCGGATCTCGCCAGCGACTTCATCGCGATCAATCTGCACAAATGGCTGGGCGCCCCGCTCGGCGTCGGCGTCGCCTATATCAAGCGCGCACGCATTGCCGAGATCGCCCCGCTCTTCGCGGACTCGGTCTTTCCAAAGGGCGATATCCGGCGGCTCGGCCACTACGGCACGACCCCGCCCGCAACCATCCTCGCGATCCCCGATGCGATCGCCTTCCACAACGGCATCGGCGGTGCCGAGAAGGAAGCGCGCCTGCGCTATCTCAAGAATCACTGGATGGAGCGCGCTCGCGATTTCGCCGGCGTCGAGCTCTTGACCCCGCTCGATCCCGCCCGCTCCTGCGGCATCGGCGCCTTTCGCGTCAAGGGCCTGAGCTCGGATGCCGTCTATGACTATCTGTGGCAGGAGCATAAGATCTTCACGGTCGCCCGTACGGTCGATGGCGGTCCGGCCGTCCGCGTGACACCGCATCTTTACAACACGGTCGAGGAGCTGGACCGGCTCGTCGCGGCGGTATCGCGGTTCACCTGAAAGGAGATCCACGCCATGGCCGATGTCATCCTGGAAACAGCAAGGCTGAGGCTCGAGCCTTGGGCGCCGGCACATCTCGACGGGCTCACGGTCCTCAACAGCGACCCGATCGTCATGCGCTACATCGGCGGGGTGCCGCAAACCCGGGAACAGACGGCGGTCTCGATCGACCGTCAGCGCGTGTACTGGGACGCCCATAGCTTCGGCTGGTGGAGCTTTCTCGACCGCACGACCGATCAGATTGTCGGCGCCGGCTGCATTCAGCATCTGGCCGGCAATCCGGAAAACCCGATCGAGATCGGCTGGCGGCTGCGCCCCTCTCATTGGGGCAAGGGTTTCGCGAGCGAAGCCGCTCGCACCATGGCGGGCTTCGCCTTCGACCGGCTCGGCATCGACATTCTGCTCGCCGTTGCCGACCCCGAGAACGGCGCATCGCGCCGGGTGATGGAGCGCCTCGGCATGCGCTTCCGCGGTATCGAGTTTTGGTACGAAATGGATGTCGCCGCCTACGCGATCACGGCGGATGAGCGGCGCACCCAGGCTGCCCCGCAATCTTGATCTGACGATCGGAGTCCCCTCATGCCGGAGAATTCCTCGAACCTCGCGACCCTCGACGCCGAGGAACTGCTGGACGGCATCCGCCGCTGGGTCGAGATCGAGACGCCGACGAGCGACGGCGCCGCCGTGACCCATCTCATGACCGAGGCCGAGCGCGATTGGCAGCGTCTCGGCGCCCGGACGGAACGCATTCCCGGCCGCGACGGCTTCGGCGATCATCTCATCGCGCGGAGCGCCTGGGGCGAGGGCGAGAAGGGCATCCTGGTGCTGAGCCATCTCGACACGGTCCATCCGCATGGCACGCTCGCCTCGGGCAATCCGCTCCGGCGCGAGGGCGACAAGGTCTATGGTCCCGGCATCTACGACATGAAGGCGGGCGCCCATTTGGCATACGCCGCCTATCGCCAGCTGGTGCGGACCGGGCGGACGACCAAGCTGCCGGTGACATTCCTGATCGTCTCGGAAGAGGAGGTCGGCAGCCCGACCTCGCAAGCGATCATCGAGCGTGAAGCGCGGAACGCGAAATATGTGCTGGTGACGGAACCCGCGCGCGATGGCGGACGGGTCGTCACCTCGCGCAAGGGAGTCGGTCGCTTCACGCTCAGACTCACGGGACGCGCCGCCCATGCCGGCGGGCAGCATCACAAGGGCCGCAGCGCCATCATCGAGCTGGCGCGCCAGGTGCTCGATATCTCGGCCATGACCGATTATGCACGCGGTGTCACGACCAATGTCGGCATCATCGGCGGCGGCACGGTGGTGAACACGGTCGCCCCTGAGGCGACGGCGGAGATCGATCTGCGCGTGCCGACCCCTGAGCTCGCCGAGGAGCTGACGCAGAAGCTGCTCGGCCTCAAGCCCTATGATCCCGAGATCGGGCTCGACATGACGGGCGGCATGAACCGGCCACCCTATGTAAAGGATGAGGGCGTCACCGGCCTCTTCGAGCATGCCAAGCGCTGTGCGGCAGAGCTGGGATTCGAGCTCGGCGACGTCTTCAGCGGCGGCGGCAGCGACGGCAATTTCACCGCCGCCTTGGGTGTGCCGACCCTCGATGGGCTGGGTGCCGACGGCGACGGCGCCCATACTCTGCACGAGCACATCCTCTATTCGTCGCTGGTGCCCCGTACAGCGCTGCTGCTGCGGCTGATGGAAACCTTAGACTGACGCGGTGAAACGCTGACGCCGCCAGGCGCCGAGGCCAAGCAGGGCCAGACCGCTGCCAAGGACCGCCACTGCCGCAGGTTCGGAAACGGCCGCGGCCGGGGTATCGACTGCGATATTGTCCACCTCGAAAGAGCGCCCGTCCGACGACAGCAGGACCTGATTGAAAAGGTCGGCACCGGAGAAGGCAAAATTCACATATTCGTTCGTGGCGCTGGCGCTCTGGTCGCCATCGGCGTTGGCCGTAATCTGCGCCCCGCCATATGAGGCGACGAGCGCGCCGTTGTCGTAGAAGCTGATTGTGTTGTAGGCATCGATCGAGCCCCAGAACAGACCGAAATAGTCGTGGAATGCGTTGAAGCTGATCGTCTCCGTACCGCTCGCCAAGGTCGGATCCGGTCCCGGCACACCGAGGAACGGCGTCGTGTCGCCATCGGGCGCGGCATCGAGGCTCGGCAGCCCTTGTAACAGGATCGCACCAGTGCCGGAAAAGCTGGCGCCGGCGCTATTGGCGAACGTTCCTGAATCGAAGGTGATGGTCGCGGTTCCGGCAACGCTCGACACCATGTTCGCGCCGGTACCTTGATTGGCGCTCTCGATAATCGTGGCATGAGCGGAAGGCACAGCGCCGACAAGAGCCGAAAGAATAACCGGCGCAAGATACTTGATCATCAGCAACTCCAATCGACGAGTTTTTAATATTCTTGGATATTCTCGAATGGAGCGATTAAAGCGGACCAGCGTAAATCGCGCGTAAAAATTGAGACGCCCCGGCGTAATTATCCGGTAATTTAGTCTTCGCCGGGCGCGGCCTCGGTTTGCGCGGCAAGCCGGTTCGGGCGGTGCCCGCTGACCGAGGCGCCGGCCGCAGGCTCGAGGCGCATGAAAAGCGGCACCGAGGCGAGCGACATGAGGGCCACCGCGCCATAGGCGAAGCGGAAGTCGCTGACGCTGAGCGCGCCGCCGACCGCACCGCGCCAGGCCAGCATCAGATGCAAGAGGATGGCACCGAATGCCACGCCAAGCGCGAGCGCCACCTGCTGCACCATGCTGCCGAGACTCGTCGCGGCACTCATCTGCGGCGTGGTCACGTCGGCATAGCCCAGCGTGTTGAGACCGGTGAATTGCAGCGACCGGAAGAAACCGCCGAAGAGCAGGATGAGAAGCATCACGAAGACGGGCGTCGAGGCGGTGAAGAGCCCGGTCGCGAACATCAGCACGGCGCTGATGGCGCCATTCACCACCAGCACGGTGCGGAAGCCGAAGGCGCGCAGGATCGGCCGCGCCGCCGTCTTCATGGTCAAGGCCCCGGCCGAGGCGGCGAGCGTCAGCAGGCCCGAGCCGAAGGCGCTATAGCCGAGCGCCACCTGAAGCATCAAGGGCAGCAGGAAAGGCAGCGCGCCGACGCCGATCCGGAAGAGCGTGCCGCCGGCGAGGTTGGAGGCGAAGGTCGGCAATTTCAGGAGCGACAGATCCGTCAGCGGATGCGGATGATGCCGGGCATGACGTACGGCCGCGATGCCGAGCGCGAGGCCGACCGCGATGAGCGCCAAGGGCTGCCAATCGGCGACCTCGTCCCGCCCGACCGCTTCGAGGCCATAGATCAGCATGCTGAGCGAGGCGCCGGTCAGGATGAAGCCCAGCCAATCGAGCGGTGGCGACTCCTCGGCCTTGAAATTCTCGATGAAAAGCGTCGCCAGTACCATGCCGAGAACACCGATCGGCAGGTTGAGGAAGAAGATCCAGCGCCAGGTGGCGAAGCTGGTGATGAAGCCGCCGACCGGCGCGCCCAGCACCGGACCGATCAAGGCCGGCACGGTCAGATAGGCCATCGCGCGGACGAGCTCGGTCTTCTCCACGCTGCGCAGCATGACGAGCCGCCCCACCGGCACCATCATGGCGCCGCCGACGCCCTGCAGAATGCGCGCGGCCACGAACTCATCGAGGCCGTTGCAGAGCCCGCACAGGATCGAGCCGAGCGTGAAGACGCCGATCGCCGACCGGAAGATCGTCCGCGCCCCGAACCGATCCGCGACCCAGCCGCTGATCGGGATGAAGACGGCGAGGCTCAGCATATAGACGGTGATGCCGAGGCTGAGACGAATCGGGCTGGTGCCGAAAGAGCGCGCCATGGCGGGGAGCGCCGTCGAGATCACCGTGCCGTCGAGATTCTCCATGAAGAGCGCGCAAGCGACGATCAGTGCGACCAGCATCGGCCTCTTTTGCGACGCCGGCGGCGACGGTGACGACATGAAAACACTCGGAGCTGCGGCGACGGACGACCAACGGTCGAGCCTCACGGGTTATTGCGTCGGGACACAACCGCGCAACCGGCATAGCTGCCCTCCCGCCCCTGTAGAGGCAATCCCAGTTATAACCCTCCATTTACCGTTTGCGACGCAACATACGGTCCGAATTGGTTGTTCCACCGTCGAAATAGCTATCGCTTCGAGAGATGCCGATGAACCGCCCACACACCTCCCCGGCCTCGCGCCAAAGCGGTCTTGCCGCCGCCTGTGCCGCCTTGCAGCCGGGCTTCGCGCGCTTCGTCCTTCCGCTTCTGCTGACTTGCGCAGCACTGCTGCTGCTCGATTGCACGGTGCTGCGCGACTATCTCGCGCGCGGCCCGCATATGGTGACGCAGATCTCGGCGGCAGCCGCGGCCGTCACGCCCTGGGCGCCCGGCGATCTCGAGATCCAGACCGCGGATCCGGTCGCCTCAGCCAAGACCCTGGCATCGCTCGTGGGATTTCTCACCTTCATGACCGCGACCTCGGTCTTCCTGTTCGATGCAGCGCTCCGGGTAGGTACGGCCTGTCACCGCCGCAATGCTTCCCGCTCATTGGGCCCCCGCTCGCTCAGATAGTCGCGCCGGCCGGAACCGCATGGTAAACTCGCGCCGCTTGAAGGAGCGAGCGATGAACGAGATCAGCCCGGTGGCCCCCGAGAGGTCGAGCCCGCGCGAACGGAGCGCGGTGCCGAGCGATGTCGAGGTCTGGGCCAGCATACGGGTCGATGCCACGCGCGCCGCGGCCGGCGAACCGATGCTGCGCGACTTCCTCGATCTCGCGGTATTGCGCCATGACAGCCTGGCCGAGGCGCTCGAAGCGATGCTCGCGCGCAAGCTCGCCGAGCGTTTCATGGCGCAGGAACGGCTGTCTGATCTCGTCGCGGAAGCGTTGGCCCGCGACAGCGCCATCATCGCGGCGACCGCCGCCGATCTCATTGCGATCCGCCAGCGCGATCCGGCAGCCGAGGGCTATTTGGCGCCCTTCCTCTATTACAAGGGCTTCCACGCGCTGCAGTGGCACCGGATCGGCCATTTCCTGTGGGGTCATCGGCGCGCCGACCTCGCCCACTTCCTGCAAAGCCGCGTGTCCGAGGCCTTCGCGGTTGATATCCACCCGGCCGTTCCAGTCGGCACGGGCGTATTCATCGATCACGGCACCGGCGTCGTCATCGGCGAGACCTCGGTGATCGGCAATGACGTGTCGATCCTGCAGGAGGTGACGCTCGGCGGTACCGGTAAGGAGCGCGGCGACCGCCATCCCAAGGTGCATGACGGCGTGCTGCTGTCGGCCGGCGCCAAGATCCTGGGCAATATCGTGATCGGCCGCGACGCCAAGGTCGGCGCCGGCAGTGTCGTGCTGCATGACGTGCCGCCCTGTGCCACCGTCGCGGGGGTGCCGGCGCGCATCGTCGGCTGGTGCCGCGAAACCGTGCCGGCCCATATGATGGATCAGAGCCTGCCCGAGATCGATTACGTGATCTGACGCGGAATCACGGCCTTCCGAGGCGAAATTTCATTCCAGTGTCCCGATCCTGAAGTTCGATGCATCGAACTTCAGATGAATCGGCACACTAACCTATTGAACCATCACACCAGGCAGGCAGCGGATCGAAATTAACAGGTCCGCAACCTCTCCGTTGTAACAAAACGGAAATTGCCGCGTGAAAGCTGAATTCAACTTCCACGCCCGCGAGAAGAATAAAATCGAGGGAGCGTCTGTGGGCCCCGCGCCGAACGTCGATCCGACCGATATCACCGCTGCCGAGCCGCCCAGGATCGAGATCGCGCTCGATCAGGTGCTGACCGTGCTGAGCGTCGTTGCCATCGGCGAGCGCGAGCGCCGTCTCGCCGTGGCAATCGAGCCTGGCCGGCCTTTCATCGATCTCGTGCATGCGGAAGATCGCGATTTCGTCGCGGCCGCGATCGCCTGGGCCAGCGCCGAGGCGGATCGCACCGGCACGCTGCAATGCCGGCTGCTGCGCGGCGAGCTGCGCTCGATCGCGATGCGGCTCGACCTGAGCGGGCGGCCGGGCAGCACGGTGGCGCTGACGCTCCAGATCGACGAGCTGGCCGCGGCCCGGCGAGCCGAAGCCCAGATGCGCCGGGTCGTGGACGGCGCGCGCCAGGCGATCACGGTCGGCGGCAGCGGCGGCAAGATGCTCTATTGCAATGACGGCTTCGTCAGAATGCTGGGCTTCCAGTCGATCGCGGAGTTTGCGGCCGCGTCCGGCGAGACCGACAGCCACGTCCATCCCGACGACCGGCCGATGATCACGGCGCGGCGCAACGAGCGCCTGTCCGAGGATGATCCGCCGGCGCAATACGAGTTCCGCCTGTTCCGCCGTGACGGCAGCATCATCTGGGTCGAATGCCTGGCATCGCGCATCAGCTGGAACGGCGAGCCCGCCTCGCTCGCGTGGTTGACCGACATCACCGCGCGGAAGCAGGCCGAGGAAGCGCTCCGGCGCTCGGAAAAGCTGTTCATGACCGTGTTCCAATCGAGCCCGGACGTGTTGACGCTGAGCACGCGCGAGGATGGCCGCTATATCGATGTCAACGAAGCCTTCCTGGCGCTCCATGGCCGCCGGCGCGAGGAGGTCATCGGCCGGACCGCGTCCGAACTCGGCATCTGGCGCCGCGGGGATCGACGCACGCAGGCCTTCGAGCAGCTTCTTAGCGGCTCGGCGCGAGACGTGGCGCTGACCATGCGCACCGCCCATGGCGAGCTCCGGGACCTGTCGCTCTCGGCCCAGTCGATCCGGTTCGAGGATCAGGATCTGGTGCTGGCGCTGGCGCGCGACGTGACCGAGCGGCGGCGCCATGAAGAAGCGCTGTGCCAAAGCAAGGAGGCGGCGGAGAGCGCCAACCGGACCAAGTCCGAGTTCCTGGCCAATATGAGCCACGAGATCCGCACGCCGATGAACGGGATCATCGGCATGACCGGCATGCTGCTGCGCACGCCGCTCGATCGGCAGCAGCACGAGTTCGCCGAATCGGTGCGGGACAGCGCCGAGGCGCTGCTGACCGTGATCAATGATATTCTCGACATCTCGAAGCTCGAGGCCGGCAAGATCGAGCTCGAGACGATCGAGTTCGAGCTGGGCGACCTCGTCGACAGCGCGGTCGGGCTGCTGACGCCCCGCGCGCGGGAGAAGGGGCTCGAGCTCACCGCCCGGATCGACGCCAGCGCGCGCGGCTGGTTCCGCGGTGATCCGACCCGGCTCCGGCAGGTGCTGCTGAACCTGATTTCCAATGCGGTCAAATTCACCGCACAGGGCCAGGTGACGGTCAATGCTGCTGTCACGCCGGTGAACGGCACGGCACGGCTGCGGCTCGAGGTTACGGATACCGGCATCGGCATGTCGGAGGGGACCCGCGCGCAGCTCTTCCAGAAATTCACCCAGGCCGACAGCTCGATCACGCGCCGGTTCGGCGGCACCGGGCTCGGCCTCGCCATCTCGCGCCAGCTGGTCGAGCTGATGGACGGCGAGATCGGTGTCGCTAGCGCGCTCGGCGCCGGCAGCACCTTCTGGCTCGAGCTGCCGCTGGCGCTGGCCGCCGCGCGCATCGCCAGCCCCGGCAAAGTGGATCTCGATTTCGGGCAGGCACGCCCACTGCGCGTGCTGCTGGCCGAGGATAATCTGATCAATCAAAAGCTCGTCCGCGCCATCCTCGCCTCGGCCGGCCATCAGGTCGACATTGCCGGCAATGGCGAGGCGGCCGTGGAGGCGGTGCGCAAGGGCGACTTCGATCTGGTCCTGATGGATGTGCAGATGCCGGTGCTGGACGGGCCGCAGGCGACGCAGCGGATCCGGGCGCTCCCCGCCCCCAAATGCACGATCCCCGTGATCGCCCTCACCGCCCACGCCATGGTCGGCGCCAAAGAGCAATATCTTGCCGCCGGCATGGACGACTATCTGACGAAGCCGATCGATCCGGCGGCACTCATCGCCCGATTGGCGGCGCTCGCAGCGCGGCTCGATGTGGCATCGCCGGCGCATTCCACCGGATAAAGTCAAGCGGGTTGCCGAGTCGGCCGCGCCGACTTATCCTTTTACCAGCCGAGGCCAAGCGCCCGGGGCGGGCGCGGACGCGCTCGGCCGGGAGAAAACGCAATGACAACAAGGGTCTCGGAGATCCTCAAGGGTAAGGGTCATCACGTCGTCACCGTGGCGCCGACGCAACCCGTATCGGCCCTCGTAGCCGTGTTGCTCGAGCATCGCATCGGCGCGGTGCCGGTCGTCGATGGCGGTCGGCTGGTCGGCATCATCTCGGAGCGCGATCTTGTTCACGGTGCCGCCCAGCACGGCAGCGAGCTCATGAGCCTGCCGATCGATCGGCTGATGACGCGGCAAGTCAAGACCTGCGCGCCGGAAGACGCCGTCGTCGAGCTGATGGAAGTCATGACCCGGTCGCGCATCCGGCATCTTCCGGTGCTGGAGCATGGTCGGCTCGCCGGCATCATCAGCATCGGCGATGTGGTCAAGCAGCGGCTCGATGAAGCGCAGTCCGAGGTCGAGGCGTTGCGCAGCTACATCACCGCCTGAGCCGACGGCGTTGCCGATGCGGCCAATGGGTTGACGCGCCGACGGGGCGCCTCTAGACGGGCGGCTTTCCGACGGATCATCGCCCATGCGACCGCCTGAAGCTTCCCGGCCGGCCGAGGCTGCGCGATGACGGCGCTGTGGCGTCATCGCCCGTTCCGGCTGCTCTGGACGGCGCAGGTGATTTCGGCCGTGGGCGCCCGTGTCACGCGCGGTGCCATACCGCTGACCGCAATCCTGGTGCTGGGCGCCCGCCCGCAGGATCTCAGCTTGATGGCGGCACTTGCCGGCCTGCCGATCATCCTCGTCGGGCCCCTTGCCGGTGTGCTGGCCGATCGGTTGCCACGGCGCGGCCTGATGATCTTCGCCGATCTCGGCCGCTTTGCGGTGCTGCTCACCATTCCGGCGGCCGCCCTTGTGGGCGTGCTGACGATGAGCGCGTTGATCCTGGCGCTCGCCGCGACGCGGGCGCTCAGTCTGATGTTCGAGATCGCGGATCGGGCCTATCTGCCGGCCCTGATCGAGCGCGATCGGCTGGTCGAGGCCAATGCCAGCTTAAGCGCGACCGAGGCCGCCGCCGAGATCGGCGGCCCGGCCCTGGGCGGCTTGCTGGTGCAGCTCCTGACGGCACCAGTCGCGATTCTGATTGACGCGCTGAGTTATCTCTCATCCGCCCTGCTGCTCGCCCGCATCGAGCCGGCACCGGCCGGCGCGGCCCTGCCGGAGAGCGAGCACGAACCACCGCTCAGCGCCGCGCTCACCGGCTTCACCAGCGTGCTGCGGCATCCGGTGCTGCGGCCCATAGCGCTCTGCTTCGGCACGCAAGCCTTCTTCGGCAGTTTCTTCGAAGGCACTTACGATTATTTCGCGATCCGCGAGCTCGGCCTGACGCCGGCGCTCCTCGGGTTCACGATCGCAGCCGGCGGCATTGGTGCGTTGCTGGGTGCCGCGTTGGCACCTCGGCTCGATCGGCATTGGCCGGTCGGTCCGCTGCTGATCGGGCTTCGCCTCTTTTCCGGCCTGTGCCAGTTGCTCGTCGCCTTGGCCGGCGGCTCGGTCATCGAGGCGACTTCGATGCTGGTGGTGGCGCAGCTGGTCGGCGACGCGGCCTTCACCGCCTTCATGATCACCGAGATCAGCCTGCGCCAGCGGATCGTGCCCGACGCGCTGCTCGGGCGCACCAACGCCAGCCTCGGCCTGGCCGGCGGCCTTCTGGGCCCCCTCGGGGCACTCGCGGCCGGTAGCATCTCGGCATCCTGGGGCGTGCGGGCGACGCTGGCACTCGCCGCGCTCGGCCTCGCCGCCGCCAGCCTGTGGCTGCTTGGCAGCCGGACGATCCGCGGGCTCAACGGCGCAGCCGAGCCTGCCGCTGCCGCTTAACGCTCCTGATCCGTCGGCCGAACCAGGATCTCGTTGATATTCACATGCGCCGGGCGCGACACGGCGAACAAGATGATCTCGGCGATATCATCGCTCTGCAGCTGCCGCATCGCTTCCGCCCAGCTATTGATCGCCTGCTTGGTCTCGGCATGGCCGACATGGTCGCGCAGCTCGGTCGCCACGGCACCGGGCTCGACCACGGTGACGCGGATATTGTCCTTGTAGACCTCGCGCCGAAGCGCCTCGGAAAATCCCACAACGCCGAATTTGGTGGCGGAATATCCCGCCGAGTTCGGATTGGCGACACGACCCGCCGTCGAGGACACATTGACGATATGACCGTCGCGGCGCTGACGCATGCCCGGCAGTGCCGCCTGGCTCGTTGCGATCAGACCAAGCACATTGAGCTCGAGCATCCGGCGCCAACGGCCGAGATCGGCGTCGATGACCGGCTCGAGATACATGACGCCGGCATTGTTGATCAGGATATCGAGCCTTCCATAGGCCGCCTCGGTCTCCCTGACGGCCCGCGCGGCATCATTCTCGTCGCCGAAATCGGCGACCAGCGCCCGCGCCTCGCCGCCGGCCGCGCGGATCTTCGCGACCAGCTCGTCGAGGCGATCCTTGCGCCGGGCCGACGCCACGACCTTGGCCCCTTCCGCCGCGAGTGAGAGCGCCGTCGCCTCGCCGATCCCGGACGAAGCGCCAGTGACGAGGGCGACACGATTTTCCAGCCGTTTGCCCATACTGTTTTCCTTTGCGGAGGTGAAGTCGAGCCGCGTCAGAGCAACGGCCCGCTCGACAGCATGTTCCGCTATATTTCCGACGATGTATCGCGACAGCCGAGGCGACACCCGTTGAGCGTCGATGCCAAGGTCCGCGATTTAGCGCAGCTGCTCGCCCAGGAAGGCGATCACGCGGTCGAGTGCCGCGCGCGTGGGTTGGCCGGCCTCATCGATGAGATGCCGTGTCAACACCGAGTGGGCGGGGCCGCGCACATTGGGATTGGCCGTCTTCGGATCGAGCTCGATCGATTCGAAGGCGTCGCCGAAGGTCTCGCGCAAGCGCTGGAACCGCTCGCCCGGGCAGACCGGATCGCCCTCGAAACGCAGCCCCAGGATGCGCGCGCCATCCTCGGCGATACGCTGTTTCGCCGCCGCGATCTCCTCGTCGGAGACATGGAGGCCGCTCTTGTTGAAGAAGGGCAGCGAAGGCTGCGACATGACCGGTGCCAGCAGCTTGGTACCAAGCATCATGGCGAGCGCGAAATTGCCGGTGAAGCACATGCCGACGGCGCCGACGCCCTTGCCGCCCTGCTCGGCATGAGCATGGTTTGCGAGTGCCCGCAGCCAGTCGACGACCGGGCTCGACCGATGCGCCGCCAGCACGCGGAACTCGGAAGAGATGCAGGCCTTGAGGATCGTGCCGACGACATAGCCGGCGGAATCCGGCCGCATCGTCTCGCCGAAGAGATAGGGCATGTAGACCGAAAATCCGGCCGCAGCGACCGTACGGGCAAATGTGGCCACGGCCGGCGTGATGCCAGGCATTTCCGACATGATGACCACAGCCGGGCCGGTGCCCGCGCGATAGACCTCGCGCATCTTGCCCTCATGGCTGAAATTTTCGACCGCGAAGCCGTCAGGATGCGCCATCATAAGCTCCGTTCACCATCATGGCCGAGTTCAAGACGATGACCGAGCGACCCGATTTCATCAAGCATTACAGCGAGATCGAAGGTGAGGCAGGCGAATACAAAGGCCTGGACGAGCCTTTCTCCTACGGAGCGCCCTTCGGCCGGCAGTTCGGGCTCGAACGCATCGGCATTCATCACGAACGGCTGCCACCCGGCCATCGCACCTCGCTGCCGCACGCCGAATCGCATGAGGAAGAGTTCGTCTATGTCATCGAGGGCACGCCCGATGCCTGGATCGACGGCGTGCTCCATCGCCTCAAGCCCGGCGATGGCGTGGGATTTCCGGCCGGCACCGGCATCGCGCACAGCTTCCTCAACAATTCCGACGCGGAGGTCCGGCTGCTTGTCGTAGGCGACCGCCCGCGCGCAGAGAACCGGATCATCTATCCCGTCGATGAATGGCGGAAGGCGAGCCGCACGGATTGGTGGGACGACGCCCCCACCCGCCTGCGCGGCCCGCATGACGGCAAGCCGCGGCGCTAGCGGCGCCGGGCCAAAGCGAGCCCGACACCAGCACCGATCAGCAACCCGCCCGTGAGCCGCTGCCGGAACCGGCCGTGGCGGCTCAAGAGCCCGCGCACACGCCCGGCCAGCACGGCCCAGAGCCCGTCGATCGCGAGCGCCAATGCCAGAAAAGTCGCGGCCAGAAGAAGCAGCTGGCTGTCGGTATCGGCACCGGGCCTGATGAATTGCGGCAGGAACGCGCCGTAGAAGAACAGGGTCTTGGGATTGGTCAGCGACACCAGGAAGGCACGGCCATAGATGGCGCCCGGTACCGGCGGCTCGGGCCGTGTCCTGGTGAGATCCGCCGGCGGCTCCTGCCACTGCCGGATGCCCAGATAGACGAGATAGGCCACGCCGACCCAGCGCAGCGCCTCGAACCAGGCGCCCAGAATACCGAGCATCGCACTCATGCCGATAATCGTGAAGGCGAGCTGCACGACCATGGCGGACGTCGTGCCGGCCACCGTCAGCAGCCCGTAGCGCGTGCCGTGCCCGACGCTGTTGGCGACGATGAGCGCCATATTCGGCCCCGGGATCAGCATCAGAATCGTCACGGCGCCGACAAAGGCCAGGTAGAGATCGAGGCTGATCATCTTTCTTTCATTCCTGGAAGGTCATTTGACCAACAGATACAATCAAAATTGCGGGACGGCACCGCGTTTTCGCCGTCCATCCCCTCTTAAATCGTAGCACCGGCGGATCATATTTCCGCATCCGTGCCGCGATCGATCAGCGGTTGACAAGCGGCACTGTAGCAGATGAAAACCGCATCCGCGGCAGAGCGAGGGTGGTTATGACCAGACCCACAGTCTTCATCGACGGCGAGGCCGGCACGACCGGGCTGGAGATCCGCGCGCGCCTTGCCAAGCGCGAGGATATCGAGTTCGTCTCCATCGACCCCGCGAAGCGCAAGGACGAAGCCGAGCGCCGCCGCCTGCTGAACGCTGTCGATCTGGTGGTTCTCTGCCTGCCCGACGAGGCGGCGAAGCAGGCCGTGACGCTGATCGACAATCCGTCCGTCCGCGTGCTCGATGCGAGCTCGGCCCATCGCGTCGCCGAAGGCTGGATCTATGGCTTTCCGGAGCTGCTGCCGGGCCAGGCCGAGCGGCTGGCCGAAGCGCGCTTCGTCGCCAATCCCGGCTGCTATCCGACCGGCGCCACGGCCCTCCTCCGTCCGCTGGTCGATGCCGGGCTGGTGCCTTCCGACTATCCAGTCGCGATCAACGCCACCTCCGGCTATTCCGGCGGCGGCCGGCAGATGATCGATGCCTTCGAGGGCCGTGGGCCCGACCCGATCACCGATCGCTGGCGGATCTATGCGCTCAACCTCGCGCATAAGCATACGCCGGAGATGATGCTCTATGGCGGCCTCGCCCGGAAGCCGATCTTCTCGCCCGCCGTCGGCGTCTATCGGCAGGGCATGATCGTCGAGCTGCCACTGGCGCTCTGGTCGCTGCCGAAGCAGCCGACCGGCCGGGCACTCCATGAGACGCTCTTCCGGCGCTTCGACGGCCAGCGCTTCATCCGCGTGATGCCGTTCGAGGCGCCGCCCGCGACCCTGGCACCCGAGGGGCTCAACGGGTCCAATCTGCTCGAGCTCTATGTCTTCGAGAATCCCGCCGAGCAACAGGCGCTGCTCGTCGCCCGGCTGGACAATCTGGGCAAGGGCGCTTCGGGTGCGGCCGTGCAGAATCTCGACCTGATGCTGGGCCTTGCCGGCGAGCACAGCTACGCGCTGGCAGCCTGAGACTCAGGAGTGGCGAGTGCCGCGATCGCGGCGCGCAGAGGCCGGGCGATCTCGGGATCGGCGACGATCCCGCGAGCGTCGTAGCCTTTGCCCAGCAAGGGCACGGTGATCGTCGCGCCTGCAATGAGCCGGCCCGCCATCGTGACCAGGATCTCGCTCAATTGCGCATGGGCATGGCTTGCGCGCGGCGAGGCGTTGACAAGGCCGATCGGCTTGTCGACCAGCTCGCCGCTGCCGACCAGCCAGTCGAGCGCGTTCTTGAGCACGCCCGAAACGCCATGGGCATATTCCGGGCTCGAAATCAGCACCGCGTCGGCTGCCTGAATCTCAGCCCTGAATTCGGCCACGGCAGCCGCCACGATCTCGCCATCGAGATCGGGATTGAACAACGGAATGTCGCCCACCCCGCGATAAAGCGTGATCTCGACCCCCGCCGGGGCCAGCATCGCCGCGGCGTGAAGCAGGAAGGTATTGGAGGATTCGGCGCGGAGGCTGCCGGAAATAGCCAGGATCTTCATTGCGCCCCACAGTTTATTGGAACGCCGGAAAAGATCGCATCGTTTTCTTCGAGTAATTCTTCTCACCCGCGGGATTGCGCGGAGAAGCTCAAGGAAACATGGCCAACTCCGCGATCACTCCGATACCGCCTGCCCGCGTGACGGCAGCAACGACCCCGTCGATCTCGAGCCAGCTGACGCTCTCGGTCTTCGTCGTGGTCGTAGCCGCCCTTTATCTGGCGCGCGATGTGCTGATGCCGCTGACGCTCGCGGTCCTGCTGTCGATCCTGCTGGCGCCCTTGGTGGCGCTCTTGCGGCGCGCGCGGCTCGGCCGCGTGCCGTCGGTCCTGCTGGCCGTCGCCATGGCGGTCGGCCTTATCTGCGCGATCGGCGGACTGATCGGGACGCAGATGGCCGATCTCGTCGATAACGTCCCGAGCTATGCCTCGACGATCGAGAGCAAGGCCAGCAAGATCCGCACATACGCGGGCGCCCAGATCGATCGGGCGGCGAGTAGCCTGGGATACAGCCTGCAGGAGACCCCGCCCCCCACACCGGCAACCTCGCCACCAAAGAGCGCCAAGCCGCAGCCCGCACCGTCGTCATTGACAGCGCCCAATCCCGGGACTCCGCAAAGGCCGATCCCGGTCGAGGTGCATCAGCCCGACCCCTCGCCGCTCGAACTGATGACCCGCTACTTGTCGCCGGTCCTCTCGCCACTCGGCACGACCGGCATCGTCTTCATGGTCGCCATCTTCATCCTGCTGCAACAGGAGGATCTGCGCGACCGGCTGATCCGGCTGATCGGATCGAGCGATCTTCGGCGCACCACTGTGGCGCTCGATGATGGCGGCCGGCGTTTGAGCCGCTATTTCCTGACCCAGCTTGGTCTCAACTCCGCCTTCGGCGTCATCATCGGCCTGGGCCTGTTCCTGATCGGTGTTCCAAGCCCGCTGCTTTGGGGCGTGCTCTCCGGCCTCCTGCGCTTCGTGCCTTACATCGGCGCCGTCATCGGCGCCTTTTTCCCGGTGGCGCTCGCCGCTGCGATCGATCCCGGCTGGTCGATGCTGTTTTGGACGATCGGGCTCTATCTCGTCGCCGAGATAACAGCCGGCCAGTTCGTCGAGCCGCTGCTCTACGGCAACAGCACGGGCCTCTCACCGGTCTCGGTCGTGGTAGCCGCGATCTTCTGGTCGTGGCTCTGGGGCCCGGTCGGGCTGATCCTGTCGACGCCTCTGACGCTCTGCCTAGTGGTGGTCGGCCGGCATGTCGAGCATCTCGAGTTTCTCGATGTCATGCTGGGCAACCGGCCGGCGCTGACGCCCGTCGAGAGCTTCTATCAGCGCATGCTGACAGCCGATCAGGACGAGGCGCGCGATCATGCCGAACAGATGCTGAAGGAGCGTTCGCTGACGGCCTATTACGATCAGGTGGCGCTGCCCGGGCTTGAACTGGCTGCGATCGACGCGCAGCGCGGCACGCTGGCACCGGAGCAGCTTGAGCGCATCAAGGAAACCATCAAGGAGCTGGTCGAGGATCTGGCCGATCGCAATGACGAGCCGGCGCCGCCGACCGAGGAGCAACCGCCGCAGGAGCCGGAGTTTTCGCCGCAATGGCAGGGCGAGACGCCGGTGCTGTGCATCGCCGGCCGCGGCCCGCTCGACGAGGCGGCCGCCTCCATGCTCGCTCAGCTGCTCGGCAAGCAAGGCATCGGCGCGCGCACCGCACCTTACGCGGCAACGACGCGCAGTCACATCGGCGAGCTCGATGCCAAGGGCGTCCAGATGATCTGCGTCTCGTATCTCGATATCACCGGCAAGCAGGCACATTTGCGCTATCTGCTGCAGCGCGTGCGCCAGCGCCTGCCGTCCATTCCGATCCTGGTCGGGCTTTGGCCCGATGACGAGCCGCGGATACCGGATTGGAAGACCCGTGCCGAGCTCGGCGCCGACTATTATGCGCGCTCGCTGGGCGAGGCGGTCGAGACCTGCATCGAAGCGGCGCAGGCCTCGGCCGAGCTGCCGGGCGGGAGCGAGAAGCCGCTACCGACCCGCGCCGCCTCGGGGCTGTGAGGGCGTCGTTCCCACTTCGAGATGGGCGCGGTGTGCCGCCAAGGCGCCGATCACGATGCCGCGCGCCACGGTGTGATGGATCGGCCTGCCATTGCTCCAGCGCTCGCGCCGCGACCATTCATCGATCGAGAGGCCGGTGCCGACCACATACCAGAAGGCGCGCGCCGCCGGCGAGGCGGTGCCGCCGAGTGCGGTGAGCGCCCGCCAGACCTGATCGCGCGCGACCTCGATCCGTTCGACGATCGGCGCGCTGTGGCTCCCTTTCCCCGGCGGCTTGGCGAAATCGAAGGCCTTCAGCGGATCGAGCTGGGCGCGATAGAACGCCCCTTGGAAGCGGCGGGCGGCGCGCGCATCCTCGCCCGACACCTCTCCGTTCTTGACCAGTCGCGCCAGCGTATCGATGGCGCGCGGTGCCGTCGCCGCCCAGCCTTCGGCATCGCGACCTTGCCAAGTCTCGAGCCCATTGCCCTGGCGGCTTCGTTCCATACTGGGCGTACCGATATCCTCGGCCGGTTCCGCCGCCACCGGCAGCTCGGCACGCAGCAGCCGGTGCAGCTGCATCATTTCGGTCCGATCGAGCGCGCGTTCGCCAGCGCCGCCGAGACGTGTTCGGAAGGCGAGCAAGGCGGCGCCGTCACGGCTGAGCTTGTAATGGCCGGGCTTTACCGCCTCGGTGATGCCGAGCCGGGCCAAAGCACCGCACAGCCGGCCGGAGCGGCCGCGCGGAAGGTCGAGCGCCGTATCGAGCTCGACGCTCGGCAGTGCCGCTTCCGTCTTCAACAGCAGAACCAGGCGCAGCTCGATATCCTCATCGCGCCAGAAATAGAGCAGCGCCCGGCGGCTCAGGTGCTGAATCTCGAGATCGCTCATGCGCGCTTCCCCCAATGTTTGTTGGCATAGTTGCGAATGGCCTGGGCGAACCAGGGATCCCTGGGCTCGATCTCATCCGGTCTCAACATGACGACACCTTGGCGGTGCCAGGCGGCAGCGCGCTGGCGGTCAAGTTCCTCCTCCGTCGTTGGGCCGCTCTGCACGAGACGGCCGAGGCAGCTTTGCGAACGCATTCCCGATCTCCTCTTTGACAAGACCTGATTGTTCATGATTTGTTCGTTCAATAGCCATCAACTGGCGCAGCGCCAGGTGATGAGCCTCGATGAGATGGAAGAAGATGGCCTCCCATGATTTGGTGTGAAGCACCCCGAGCATCTGACAGGCATCCTCCGGGCTGACGCGGCGGCGCTGCCAATCTCGGATCTGGTCGGCTGCAATCAGCCGGGTTTGGCCGGGAAGGATCTCTCGCAACATCATGCTGCAAATTACAACATATTGTTGCTGATAGAGTCAAGCCGAACGCTGTGAATAAACCGCTCGCAACGACCAACGATCTGTTGTAAAGTGAGGCATGGCCGATCCCGTATCAAACCGCCTCAAGCAGCTGCGCATGGGTCGCGGCTGGTCGCTCGCCCAGCTGGGCGAGATGATCGGCACGTCCGGCCAGAATGTCAGCAAGATCGAGCTCGGCAAGGCGCGGCTGACGCTCGATTGGGTGACCAAGTTCGCGCGCGCCTTCGACATCGATCCGTTGGAGCTGATGCGCGACGAGCAGCATCTGCGCGTTGCGCCATCATTAGCCGGAACCGTTGCGACAGCACCGGAGAGATTGCCGGTTTCACAACAGTCCGTTGACAGAAATGACCTGATCCCGGTGCGCAGTGCCGGCCGTGGCGGCAATGGCCAGACCATGTTCCTGACCGACGGGCCGATCGACTACACCCGCCGGCCGAACGCGTTGCAGACCGTCCGCGACGCCTATGCCGTCTATATGGTCGGCGACAGCATGTCGCCGCGCTACGAGCCGGGCTGGCTGCTCTACGTCCACCCCTTCAAGCCGCCGACGCGCGGACGCGCCGTCGTCGTGACGCTTCGGGACGATGCGGTGCTGGTCAAGGAATGGGTATCGCAGGACGCTGCCACGCTGACGCTGCGCCAGCTCAATCCGGAGGAGGAATTGCGTTTCCCTCTTACCGAAGTGCGCGAGATTCATCTCGTCGTCGGCAGCACCGAGGAGTGATCATGCGCGCCGGTCGCGATAGGACTCCGCCACGACCCAGGCGCCGGCGGTCAGCGCCCAGGAAACTATAGCCTCGCTCCATACGCCCGCATCCTTGGAGCCCGCGATCAGAGACGGCAGCCATACCAACAGCGTGAACAGCCCGATCTGCACTGCCGACAGTGCCGCCGCCAACCATGCGAAGAGTCCTGCGAGTACCGCCAACCCAGCCGCAATGTAGGTGCCGCCAGTGAAATAGACCCAGCCAATGGGCGAGGGCAGCCAACCAGGCACCAGAGACGCGGTCAGCTGGACATAGGCGAGATGAGCGACACCGAAAGCAATCAGGGCCACGCCGTAAATCGCCCTCGCAAGCCGCATCGCAATCTCGTTGGCGGCAAACCGTGCATAGAGCACCCCGGCAGCCGACACCAGCACCGCAGTCTCGCCGGCGCTTTCCCACGATACCGCCGCGGCCGGCGCCAGCAAGACGACCCGGCCTTTGACCAGCAACAGCCAAAGCAGAAGCCAAGCTAGAAGGATCTGCGCCGCCAAAGCCGCCGTCCGGCTCCAGAGCAGGCCGATGCCCGTCGCGAGCAAAACAAGGGCGGAGAGCACGACCAGCGCCTCGCGAGCGGGCAGTTCCTTCGGCATCGGTTGCCAGATCGCGGCGAAATCCGCTTGAACCAGGCTCGACAAGCCGAGTGCGATCAGGGTCAAGGCGAAGATCGCCTGACCTGCACCCTCGATCCGCATCGCCCCTCCTCCGATCGCATCGGCAACGCTTGACGCCCGCGCTCCCCTCGGGCTGACTGGCGATCATAAGCCGGGCCAATGAGACCTGGGGAGACTATCGGGATGGAAATGGTAGGGAAGGTGACAATCATCACCGGCTCGGCAACGGGCATCGGTGCCGCCGTGGCCAAGCGCCTGGCGAGCAAGGGCGCCGCGGTGGTGATCAATTACAGCCGAAGCGTTGCCGAGGCCGAGGAAACGGCGGTGTCCTGCCGCGACGCCGGCGGCGACGCGATCATTTGTCAGGCCAATGTCGCCGAGGATGCGGATTGCCGGCGGCTTGCGGCGGCGGCGCTCGAGCGCTGGGGCCGCATCGACTATCTCGTCAACAATGCCGGTACTACGGTCTTCGCCGATCACGCAGCACTGGACAAGGTGCAGGCTGAGGATTTCCGCCGCATCTATGACGTGAATGTCATCGGCGCCTATCAGATGATCCGCGCTGTGGCCGCGACCATGAAGGCGCAGGGCCGGGGTGCCGTCGTCAATGTCTCCTCGATCGCGGGCCTGACCGGCATCGGCAGCTCGGTCGCCTATGCCGCCTCGAAGGGCGCTCTCAACACGCTGACCCTGTCGCTCGCGCGCGCTCTCGGACCCGAGATCCGCGTCAATGCCGTGTGCCCCGGCCTCGTGCAGACCCGCTGGCTCAAGCAGGGGCTTGGCGATGCGAGCTATGAGCGCAGCGTGATCGCCAACCAGACGCGCACGCCGCTCAAGGCCAGCTCCGGGCCAGACGAGATCGCCGAGCCGATCGTCTGGCTGCTCGAAGGGGCGGCCCACGTCACAGGCGAGATCATCACGGTCGATGCTGGGCTGCATCTGGGCTTCGGCCCCTAGCCCTATCGCACCGCGGTCCGTTTCAAGAATAGAGCAGGACAAAGATCCTGCCGGGGAGGTCATCCGACCATGGCGACGAATACTTCATGCGTAAGATTCCTGGCGGCACGCGATTTCCTGCTGCGCCATCGCGACGATTACGACACGGCCTATCGCGAATTTCGCTGGCCGACATTTGACCGGTTCAACTGGGCACTCGATTATTTCGACCGGATCGCCGTCAGCAATTACCGGCCGGCGCTGTGGCTGGTGCATGAAGATGGCAGCGACGAGAAGGTCTCGTTCGACGAGATGAGCCGGCGCAGCAATCAGGTCGCGAACTATTTGCGCGGCCTCGGCGTCAAGCGCGGCGACCGCATCCTGCTGATGCTGGGCAACGTACTGCCGCTCTGGGAATGCATGCTGGCGGCGATGAAGCTCGGCGCGGTCATCATCCCGGCGACGACGCTGCTCGCCGAACGCGACCTCGAAGACCGCTTCGCGCGCGGCCGGGTTCGCCATGTCGTGGCCAGCGGCCAGCATGCCGCCAGGTTCGCGAGCCTGCCCGGCGGCCAGACGCGCATCGCCGTCGGCGGCGCCGAGGGCTGGCATCGCTATGAGGACGCCTACGCGCAACCGGTCGAGTTCGAGCCCGAGGGCGAGACCCGCGCCGATGATCCGATGCTGCTCTATTTCACCTCGGGCACCACGGCGCAGCCGAAGCTCGTGCTGCACAGCCATCGCAGCTATCCCGTCGGGCACCTTTCGACGCTCTATTGGCTCGGCCTCAAGCCCGGCGATGTCCATCTCAACATCTCCTCGCCCGGCTGGGCCAAGCATGCCTGGAGCTCGTTCTTCGCGCCCTGGAACGCCGAGGCGACCATCCTCGTGCTCAACCAGCCGCGTTTCGATGCGCGCAGTCTGCTCGACACGCTCGTACGCTGCCGCGTCACCACCTTCTGCGCACCGCCGACGGTCTGGCGCATGCTGGTGCAGCAGGATCTCAAAGACCGGAAGACGGCACTCACCGAGGTCGCCAGTGCCGGCGAGCCGCTCAATCCCGAGATCATCGAACAGGTGCGCGCCGCCTGGGGCCTGACCATCCGCGACGGCTACGGCCAGACCGAGACGAGCGCTCAGATCGGCAACAGCCCGGGCCAGAAATTGAAGCTCGGCTCGATGGGCCGTCCCCTGCCCGGCTATGTCGTGCGTTTGCTCGATGCCGAAGGCGAGCCGGCGCGCGAAGGCGAGATCAGCCTCGCCCTCGACCCGCCGCCGGTTGCCCTCATGATGGGCTATCAGGATGATGCCGGCGCCATCGCCCCGGTCGAAGGCCGCTTCTATCGGACCGGCGATGTCGCAATGCGCGACGAGGACGGGTATTTGACCTATGTCGGCCGCGCCGACGATGTCTTCAAAGCCGCCGACTACCGGATCAGCCCGTTCGAGCTCGAAAGCATCCTGATCGAGCATGTGGCCGTCGCCGAGGCGGCGATCGTGCCCTCGCCCGACCCGGTGCGGCTCGCCGTGCCAAAGGCCTTCGTGACGCTGGCCCCCGGGCATGAGGCGGATCGGGTTACCGCACTCGCCATCTTCCGGCATCTCAAGGAGCGGCTTTCGCCGTTCAAGCGCGTGCGCCGGCTCGAATTCAGCGATCTGCCCAAGACCATCTCCGGCAAGATCCGTCGCGTCGAGCTGCGCGGCATCGAGGTCGAGCGCCGCGCCGAGGGAACGCGTGTCACGCTCGAATTCTGGGAAGAGGATTTTCCGGAGCTCAAATAGGAAACCGCCATGGATCTGCTTGCCCGGCTGACCGCGAACCCCCTGCCCTTCGCCAAGCTGCTCGGCATCACTTTCAAGAGTGCCGAGACCGACCGGATCGTCGCAGAACTCCTCGTTCGAGACGAGCTTTGCACTCGTCCTGCGGTCATGCATGGCGGCTGCATCATGGCCTTCGCCGACACGCTCGGGGCCGCCGGCACGATCGTGAATCTGCCGGACGGCGCAGGCACCACGACGATCGAGAGCAAGACCAATTTCCTGGGGCCGGCCCCGGTCGGCGGCAAGCTGATCGGCGAGGCGACGCCGGTTCATCGCGGCCGCCGCACTCAGGTCTGGCAGACGCGGATCACGACCGAGGCCGGCAAGCTGGTGGCGCTCGTGACCCAGACCCAGATGGTCCTTTAGATCCAACGTTTAATTTAGATGCGTTGCCGGACTATGCTACGTCTGGCCGCAAATGCTCAGCTCCTGGCCCAACTTCCAATCCACCCTCCTCATCGGCACGGTGTTGCAGCTGATCATGGTGGTCGCCGGCCATTTCATGGCCGAGATAGCTGAGCTGTTCGGTCCGATCGGCGTGCTTATCTCGCTTCTTGCCGGTGCCTTGCTGACGCTTCGGGCACCGCGCCGCCCGATCGGAACGAGCCTTCTGGGCGGCGCGCTGGTCGGCGGCATCTCAGCCCTCATCGGCATCATCGTGTCCTGGGCCTTGGCGGACGTGGCCGCCTTGATCCTCCTCGTCGGCACGATCTCGTCCGCCATCACCGGCGCGCTCGGCGGGTTCCTGGGCCGGCTCGGAACCGCTCGGGACTGAGCCTCAGCCCGCGGCCGCGCGCCGCTTGAAGCTGGCGAGGATCTCTTTGGCCAGCCCGTCGTAATCGCCATCGAAATGATGCCCGCCGGTCGTCTTGATGATCTCTGCCCCGGCCGGCAAGGTCGGGCAAGCCGTATCATCCTCATCCTCGCCATAAAAGCATTGCAGCAGCTGGGGCGAGATCTTGGCGAGCTCGGGCGCCACCGGCAGCGCCTTCTCGCTCGCAGGCGCCCCCAGCCAACCGCTGAGCGTGATCTCGAAATCGGCATTCTGGCCGAAGCCCAACAGCGAGATCAGCACGATCCGCGCCTTCGACACCTTGGAGAGGCGGTTATAGACGAAGGGCAGCACGCCGGCGCCAAAGGAATACCCGATCAGGGCCACATGCGTATTCGGGTGCTCGGCCAACACCTGCTCGATTGCTTCGCTGAGCTCGTCCGGGCTCTTCTCGCTCCAGAAATAGCGCAGCGAATCGAGGCCGACGACCGAGACGCCCTGCTTCTGCAGATAATCGGCAATGCTCTTGTCGAGATCGCGCCAGCCACCATCGCCCGACAGCACCATCGCGAAGAGATCGCCCGGATGCTCGGCCGGCAGATCGACGAGCGGCAAGGTCTGTGCGTTCGCCGGCATATGCTTGATGATGAGTGCCGCCAGATCGTCGCCCGTCTCGTAGAAACCTTGCAATGGCCCGGCCGGCGCATAGACCCAGCCTTGGGGTGTCGATTTCGGCGCCGGCTGGCTGCACAGCGGGCTCTTGCCGGGCAACGCGGCAGCGGGCGCAGCCGCCACGGCACCGCCAATGGTGGCATGCGGCGCCTCGCCCAGCCCAACCCAGGCGATCGTGCCGCCGATGCCGCGGCCGACCAGGATCGGGCTCACATAGAAGGTGAAGTGCCGATCATGCTGGATCGTGCGATTGACCAGCTCGGCATCATATTCGACGCCATGGCAAGCCTCTGCGTCATAGTCGTCGAGCCGCTTGAGATAGGCATCGCTATCGACCTTGACGACAATGGCGCCGGCCTTGGCGAGCGCCTCGATCGCCGACGTATCGGCGGACCGGAAACCGCCATGGTCGGAATAATAGAACACGATGGCGCGGGCCGGCCCGTCCGGCTCGACGAGGTCGACATCGCCCAGCCGGCCGCCATCCATCGCATGCGCCGGTCGGCCGATCGTCAGGAGCAGCACGAGACTGAGCCAGAAGCGCCTACTCAATTTCCGCCTCCCGCGAGTGCTGCGACATCGGCCAACGCCACAAAGGGGCCGATCGTACCCGAGGCCGCCAGATAGCGCGGCGTCCAGTCGGGCTGGAACTTGTTCTTGAAGGTCCTCAGCCCCTCGAAATTGTAGATGCGGCTGCCATGCTCGACGAGCAGCTCGGCGATCCGGTGCCAGTGGGAGCTGAGCGGCCCGTACTCGATCCCGGCGAGCGGCGCCATGCCGAGGCTGAGGCATTCATAGCCCTGGGATTTGAGCTCCAGCGCCAGCTTGGCGAAGAGGAACTCCATGGCATAGCCCGACGCCGCCGGCGTCTGCCGCATCAGCCCGATCGTGGCTTCCTTCTTGAGGTCGGTCGTCATGATGGTCACGAAGGCGACCGGCTCGCCCTGCTGGCGCAGGAGCGCCACCGACTGGACCGCGAGAAAGCCCGGCGACAAGCCCGCGACCGAAAAGCTCTTCTCGCGTGCCTTGTGCGCCTCGAGCCAGGCTTCGGAAATCGCCGTCAGGCTGCCCTGCTCGCGCCAGGCGGTTTCCGCGGACAAGAGCTCGAAGCTCAGCCCCTCGCGCTCACCGCGCTTCAGCGCATAGCGCAGATTGGAGCGATGGCCGCCTTCGAGCCCAAAGCCCGGCAACAGCAGCCGCGCCTCCTCGCCGAGCTTCAGAAGCTTGAGGCCGGCATCCAGATAGAAGGGCAGGCTGTCGGCCCGAACCTGATAGAAAGCGGCGCGGCCGCCATGCGCATCGGCCAGCTCGATGAAGCGCCAGATGAGCTCGGCCCATTCCTCGCGCGGCCCGATCGGGTCGTAGAGGGCCACCCAGCTGCGCCCGCGCTTGCCATACATCAGGAGCGCCCGGCCGGAGGCCGAGAAGAGGAAGCTCTTGTCGCCCATGAGGCCGAGCAGCGCATCGCTCCGCTCCTGCGTGCGGATGATCGCGGCGGCACGATTGAGCTCGGGCAAACCGGGCCGCTCGAGCCGGCCCGCGGCAGGCCGGAGCAATTGCCAGAGCGCCACCCCGGCGGCCAGCACGAAGGCGCCGAGCAGGGCCCTGAGCGCCCGCGGCGCCTGGGCGTCGAACTCGAACTGCCACCAGAGATCATGGGTGTAGCCGACATCGCGGAAGGCGAAGAAAAGGATCCAGGTGGTCCCGGCGAGCACGATCGCGACGGCGGCGAACCAGCTGGTCGTGAAAGGCTGGCGCAAGAGCGAGGTATGGCGTGTGAATTGCCGCCTTGTGGCCAGCAAAAGGGCGATCAACACCACGATCGCCGCGACCTCCTCATAGGCCAAGCCCTTGATGAGCGAGAAGACGAGATTGAGGATGGCGAGTGCGAGCGCCAGCCACCAGGCGCCGTCAAGCCGGTGGAACAGCCCACGCGCGATGAACAGCAGGAAGAGGCCGGCGATCGAGCCCAGGAAATGCGATACCTCAAGTGCCCAGAGCGGCACGCTGCCTTGCAATAGCGCCAGGCGGACGCCGAAGGCCGGGGTCGCGCCCGAGACCAGCAGCATGGTGCCGATCACGAAAGTGATGACCGAGAGGAAGGCCGGCGCCAATCGGCCGGCACTGCGCACGACCCGGTCCGAAGCCGGCACGCGCCTGAGCTCCGACAGCGCCAAGAGCGCCGCCGCCATCACCAGCGGGGCGAGGAAATAGACCGCGCGATAGGCGAGCAAGGCGGCCGCGGCAAGAGTTGGCGAGACACGCCCACCGAGCGACGCCACGACCACCGCTTCGAACACGCCGAGCCCGCCCGGCACATGGCTGATGACGCCGAGTGCCGTCGCCGCCGAGAAGATCGCCGAAAAGCTGACGAGATCGACGCGGCCCGCCGGCAGCAGCACCCAGAGCGCCGCCGCGGCGCCGACGAGATCGAGCACCGTCAGCAGCAGCTGCGCCAAGGTCAGGCCGAAGCTCGGCACCGTGACACTGAACCGGCCCTCGCCGATCGTCTTGCCGCTTTTCACCAGCGTCGCGGCGAGGCCCAGCACGGCGATCGCGAGACCGATCCAGCTGCCGATCCTGACCCATTCCGTATGCCAGCCGAACAGCCGGGCGACATGCTCGGCCGCGATCAAGCTGCTGCCACCGGCGAATCCCACGAGCCCGAGCCCGAATCCGGCCGTGATGAACAGCATGATCCGCCCGACCGCGTCGGGCGAAACGCCGGAGGCGCCATAGATGCGGTAGCGCACGGCCCCGCCGGTCAGCGCGCCGAAGCCCACGGCGTTGCCGAGGGCGGAACCACAGAAGGAAGCAAGCAGGAGTGCTGAGATCGGCACACGCGCCTTGGCGTAGCGCAACGCCGTCACATCGCGCAGGATCAATCCGACATAGCTTACGGCCGTGCCGAGCGCCGACCAGCCGATCAGCTCAGGCGGCGTGTTCCTGAGCGAATGCACCATGGCGCGGTAATCGATGCCGTGCGACAGACCATGCACCAGCGCCAGCACGATGCCGAAGGCGGCAAGCGCCGCCACGGGCGCCGCCAGCCGGCGCAGCACCGCGCCGAACCGGCCGGGCGGCTCGGGCACTGGATCGAGGGTTTCGGAATTCTGCTCGTCGCTAGCGGCCATCACGGTGCCGGACAATCGAGGATGGCGCCGGTGGCGTCAATCGGGCGCGGGCAAGCTGGGCGAAAGGGCATGGCTCCGTGAACGGCGGAGCGCCGGCTTCCATTCCGTCGGCGTCGTTTGACAAGCGTGCCGATTGCCGCCATTGCTGCCGCCCCATGCAGTCCGAACCCTTCCGCTGGCAGCCCTCGGCGACATATTTCGCCCATCTCTGGAAAGCCGTGACGCAGCAGCATCACAAGGCGCTGATGCCGGCGCTGGCGCGCGCGATACCGCCGGATGCGGTCATCCTCGATGTCGGCGCCCATGCCGGGCAATTCGCCAAGCTCTTCGCCAAGCTGGCCCCGGAAGGCCGCATCTGGTCGTTCGAGCCCGGCAGCTATGCCCGCTCGATCCTGCGCGCCGCCCTTTGGCTCAACGGCGTGCGCAATGTCTCGGTCGTGCCGATGGGTCTCGGCGAGAGTGCCGGGGTCGCGACATTGAGCCTGCCGGTCAAGCGGCCGGGCAGCTACGGCTTCGGCCTTGCCCATCTGGGCGCCGCGGAGGCGCGTTGGCAGCGGATCGCGGTCGAGCCGATCGCGGTCTCGACCATCGATCTCTTCGCCGCGGCGCAGGGCATCGATCGGCTCGACTTCATCAAGGCCGATATCGAAGGCTGGGAAGCGGCGATGCTGCGCGGCGGCCTCGCCACCATCGATCGGCTGAAGCCGCGCCTGTTGCTCGAGCTCGACGGGCAGCATCTGGCCCGCGCCGGCGACACGCTCGAAGCCGCCTGGGCACTGCTGACCGGGTTCGGCTATCGGCCCTTCACCCTCGAGACCGACCGTCTGGTCCCGCTCAAAGCACCGCAGGATGGCGACAGCTGGTGGCTGCCGCCCGGCGATCCGCTCGCCTGACTCGAACTCGAACTCGCGTATCCGCCATGGTATCTTTCCCGTGTCGGATGCAGGAGAGCGCGATGGCGATGCAGCAGTTTCTAGAGCAGGCCCAGATCGATCACGCGACCGCCGCCGCCGCCGTCGCCGCCCGGCTGCCGGAAGGGTTCGCTCTTCTCGCCGCCGAGCCGGACGAGGCCGAGGCCTTCGCTCGCTTCACCGAACATGTCGTGCTGGGCCATCTCGACGATTCGTCCGCGCTTGCCCAGTGGATCGAGCGGCTGCGGCCTTTCGCGACGAGCAACGCCGGCCTGGCGAACACCCTCGCCCGCTCGAGCCTGGCGCTTGCCCTCGCCCAGGGCGAAGCGCCGAACGACACCGTCCTGTCAGCCGGCGAGCGGGTCCGCGCCTATGGCAACGCCTTGCTGGCACTGACGCGGCGCGGCGCCTGGAGCGAGATCCGCGCTATGGTGTCGAGCGCCCGGGAGCTCGCCGAAAGCGCCGGCGATCCGGCAGCCTCCAAGGCGCTCGGCGCGATCACGAACAATCTCGCCGGTGATCTGCGCTTCTATTACCCTACTCACCGCGCCGATCCCGATTATGCCGCCGTGATGGTCGATGCCGCCCGCCTGGCGCTTGCAGCCTGGTGCCGGGTGGGCGGCTGGCTCGAGCAGCAACGGGCCGATTATCAGCTGGCGATGTGCCTCGCCGCCACTGGCGAGGGCGATGCGGCGCTCGCTGCCGCGGCTTCCGCCTGGCGGACCTGCGAGGCCAATGACGCCGATGACGAGGAATGTTTCTATGCGCTCGAAGCGGTGGCGCATGCCCAATGCGCGGCCGGTGAACTGACAAAGGCGCACGAGATTCGGGCCAAGATGGCCGATCGGCTGGCGCGGATGCCGCCTTCCGCTCAGGCCTACGCGGTCCGCCAGCTCGCGCCGCTCGACCTCGTGCTCGGCGAAACGGCCTAGCTCACGCCGGCGCGCCCTCCTCATTGGCATCGGCGGCCGGTGGTGGTGGCGGCGCCGGGAGCAACGGCAGCTCGAGATGCGGCCGGAGCCAAAAGGCGAAGAAGCCGGCAACGAGCAGCAGTGGAATTCCGAGGAAGAGCGGCACAGGCCACGGCCCCGTCAGCGTCGCGAGATGAGCGGGCGACAGGAGCCGCGCCATCACCATGCCCAGGCCGATGAAGGCGGCCGAGAGGCCGGGATGGAGCCCGCCGACATCCATCGCGATCACCCAGAGCAGCACGCCCGCCGCCTGCAACCCCATGAGGGCGAGCGACAGCCAGATCGCGATGGCGATCTCGTTCTCGCCGACCGGCAACATCATCAGGCTGACCGCCGCGAGGAGGAAGCCCACGCCGGGCGTCAGCTGATGCGCCGACTTTATATTGCCGCTGTGCCGAATCGAGAGATCGGCGGCGAGCCCGCCGATCACGCTGCCGAGGATGGGGGCCATGGTCGTGAGAAATCCCACGATCGGCGATAGTTTGATGTCGAAATGCCAGTAGCTGACCAGGAAAGGCGGCAACCAATGCCGGCACAACTCGACGCCCCAACCCTGAATGAAGGCCAGCATCATCGGCAGCGCCATAATGCGGAAGGCACCACGCCAATAGATCGGCGGCCGGCCACCCACTTCGCCGCCTTGCGGCAGTTCCTCGAACCCTGAATGCCAGGCCAGGATCCAGAGCGCGCCGACGAGACCGAAGAGCACAAAGGCGGCACGCCAAGAACCGAGCGCCTCGGCCCCCACCACGATCGGCCAGGCCAAGACGCCGCCAGCGGCAAGACCGGCTTGCAGCAAGCCCTGCGCCCAGCCGCGCTCGGGCGGCGGCGTCCAGGGCTGAAGTGCCACGACAGAGATCGGGATCACGGCTCCGACCGCGAGCCCGAGAGCAAGACGAAACAGCACGAGTGCGGTGAGGCTCCAGGCGAAGCCGGTGAGCACGCTCGCCGCCGCGGCAACGGCGCCACAGATCGTGAGCGCGCGCTTGGCGCCGAGCCATTCGGCGAAGAAGCCGCCGCCGACCAGCGACAGGAACAAGCCAAGGGTAAGCGCCCCATAGGCGATCTCGAGATCGTCATTGGGCATGCGCAGGAAATCGCGCACGCCGCCGACCGCCGCCACCAGCCCGTCGCGATCGAGTCCTGCCGCCAGGCCGGCGAGCGTCATCAGAAGAAAGACGCGGCCACGCCGGCTCAGCACGGGAAATGGGAAACTCAGTACCGCCATGCCTCATTATACAGCGTTGAATCTTGCGAAAACGCTGATTTACCGGGCCTGAGAATGCCTACCGCCGGCAACCGCTCGTCTCGCGATTGCTGCGCCGCAACGATACCATTCCCGAGGCGCTCGCCATGCATAGCAGCCCCGCGCCTGGGAAAGCCGCAGAAAGTCTCGATTTTTGAGCGTTTTACCGAACGCGGCGGTATTCGAAAAAAATCCGGCTTGATTTCGGTTTTGCCTGGAAGCATATTTTGCAGTGCGGCATGAGCCGGTCCTGGACCCGTTCTGCCGTACGTCTTCTTAGGCGTTTCCTCCCTAAACTTGGGCCGTGCGCGAGCACGGCCCTCTTTTTTTGTATGTTCAGCGGCTTAACTGACGATGCCCGGTGTACCGGACGCCACTTTCAGACCCTTCGCCGAACACCGGTACCGCGATGCAACACGCGCTCGCCGGCCAGCACCATTCCCGGCGCATAATCCGGACGGGATTTGAGCTCGGCATAATATTCCGTGAAATCCGGCCGGGTCGCGTCGAACAGTTGCTCGAAACTGTCGATGACGAAATAGCTTTCCTGGAAATCGTCGATTCGGTAACGCGTCTGCATCACCCGCAAGAGGTCGAATCCGACCCGGTTGGGTGCTGAATCCTCGAGCGCATAGATCGATTCTCCCTTCGAGGAAGCGATGCCCGAGCCGTAGATGCGCATGCCCGCCGGCGTCGCGATCAGCCCGAACTCGACCGTGTACCAATAGAGCCGCGCCAGATAGTGGAGCGCGTCCAACCCGGCCGCCTTGAGCCCGCCCTTGCCGTAGGCTTCCATATAATCCCCGAAGACCGGATTCATCAGCAGCGGGACATGGCCGTAGATGTCGTGGAAAATGTCCGGCTCCTGCAGATAGTCGAGTTGGGCCCGGCTGCGGATGAAGCAGGTCGACGGGAAGCGCCGGTTGGCGAGATGCTCGAAAAAGATCTCGTCCGGAACGAGGCCGGGCACCGCCACGATCTGCCAGCCCGTGGCGCGCATGAGCGCGTCGCTGAGGCGGTGGAAATCCGGGATTCCGTCGGCGGCGATGCCGAGTCCGTCGAGCCCGGCGATGAACTCATCACAGGCGCGGCCCTGGAGGATCTCGGCCTGGCGTTCAAAGAGCGTGCGCCAGATTGCATGCTCCTCCTCGCTATAGCTGTCCCAATTCTGGTCGATGGTAAAATCATCGCGGCTCGAAGGCTCGCGATGGGCCGGCTGCGGTTGCGACATGCCGTGAGCCTCCTTGCTCATGGTTTCATTTGAAACCATTATCAACCGCGTCGGTTGCCCCGTCAAATCGCGGTGACGATCAAGCGGCCTTGAGCTGCTCCGGCGTGAGCCGGCCGAGCGCCTCGATGAGGGCCGCCATGTCGCCGCGCAGCCGATCGAGATAGGGCTTCGGCGCCAGCGTGCGCTCATCCATGTAGAGCGCGCGGTTGAGCTCGATCTGCAGGCAATGCCTGCCATCATCGGGCCGACCGTAATGGCGCGTCGTGAAGCCGCCGGCATAGGGCATGTTGAGCGCCACCGAATAGCCCTGGGCCTTGAGGCAAGCCTCGGCGGCACGGGTCACCGCCGGATGGCACGAGGTGCCGAGCCGGTCGCCCAGCACCATATCGACCCGCCGCCGCCCGGCCTCGGCCCGCGTGCTGGTCGACGGCATGGAATGCGCGTCGATCAGCAGGCAGCCGCCGAAATCCGCCATCGTGGCCGCGATCAACTGTTCGAGGGCGGCGTGATAGGGCCGGTAAAGCTGTTCGATTCGATGCTCCGCCTCGGCAAAGCGCAGCTTGCGCCGATAGATCGGCTCGCCATCGGCGACGACTCGCGCGATCGTGCCAAGGCCCACTGCAACGCGCGGCGAATGGCAATTCACGAAGGGCGGCAGCTTGTCCTCGAACATGACCGGATCGAGCTCGTAGGGCTCGCGATTCGGGTCGATATAGGCGCGCGGAAACAGCGCATGCAGCAGCGGCACGCCCAGCGCCGGCGCATCCGCAAAGATCAGATGGACAAAGCAATCCTCGGATTTCCGCAGCGCGATCGGATCGAGCCGCGATGCTGCGATGAGATCGTCGGGATAGCGGGCCCCGCTATGCGGCGAGGCCACGACCAGCGGCAAGAGCTGCTGAACCGGTGCGAGAATCTCGAAAGCGGCACTGCAAGGCGGCAAGGCATCCATGACACCATGTAACGCCAATCCGCGGCCCACGCCAAGGATCGCCGCAAAGCTGCAAGCGAGGCTTGCACCAGGGGCTTGCACGTTGCTGCGAAAGCCTGTAACAGGATCGCCCCTGCGGCGGTACTCCTGCTGCATGACGGTCGGTTTCGCCTCGGCGATGTCTCGATCCAAGGGCGTGTAGCTCAGCGGTAGAGCACTACGTTGACATCGTAGTGGTCACAGGTTCGATCCCTGTCGCGCCCACCATTCTCTCGCAGATTTTCCCGAGGGCATGTCGATCAGCAAATCCACCCTCGCCGCCATGAGCGTCATCCTCTCCGCCGCCGCGCCGGCATGGGGCGCCGGCCCGATGCATTGGGACCCGGTGCCGTCGCCGGATTTCGCGGCCGGCATGGCGCGCGATACGCTGACGGATCACACCATGGGCACGCCCGGCGATTCCGGCGGCACAAGCTATCAGCCGTCGCCGCAGATTTCCGAGATGGTGAGGGCTCAGTTCATCGAGCGGATCAAGCAAGGCTTAACCCCGGATGAAAGCCAGAAGGTCGCCAACATGCTCGCCAGCCATGACCCGCTGGAAATCTGGGCTCGTGCGATGGCCGAAAACGGCCTGCATCCGAACGACGTGGCCGATGCCGTCGCCAGCTATTGGACGCTGAACTGGGCCATGGCCAACCATGGCGATGTCAGCCCGACCGAGGCCCTAGGTGTGCGCAACCAGATCGCGCGGATCATGCTGTCGGGCCCGCTCGTCAAGCTGGCCGATGCCGGGCGCCAGGAGATGGCCGAGACCGCGATCATGGAATTCGTGGCACTGAGCTCGGCGTATGTGGGTGCCATTCGGCAGAATAACGAGGCCGGCATGGACAAGCTCTCCGATGCGGCCGAGCAGCGGTTCCTGACCGAGGAGAAGATCGATCTGCGCCAGCTCGTCATCACCGAGGACGGGTTCTCGCACAAGCCGTAACCACATTTCGGGCTTTATCCTCCGCCACTTCGCCCCATAATGGCGGCGCCGCGTCGTCGGCCAATATCCCATGACCCGCGAGAGGAAATCGCCATGATCGAACCGGAGCTTCAGCGCCGCAGTCTGCTGCTGGCCCCGCTGCTTGCAGCCTTGCCCTCATTGTTGATCGGCGAAGCCAAGGCCAGCAAGCTCGATCCGGCCGAGACCATCATCACGCTCAAGGACAAGCTCGACTGGCAGACGCGGCCGAACTGGCCCGAGAACAGCGTGGCCTCAGTGCCGCTCTTCGGCGACCTCAGTGGCGAGGGGATCTACTACACGCTGATCAAATGGTATCCGGGCTATATGAGCGCGCCGCACACCTATATCAGCGACCGGCTGTGCGTCATCGTTTCCGGCACCTGGTGGGTCAATAGCGGCCCGGATTTCGATCCGGCGAGCTGCGTGCCGGTGCCGGCCGGCAGCTTCATCCGCCGGGTCGCCCACACGCCGCATTATGACGGCGTCGTCGCCAACGGCACTGAGCCGGTGGTGATCGCGATCTGCGGCATCGCCCCAGTCAAGCTGACCTATATCGAGGCGGACAAGCCTGGCTGGCGCAAGGTCTGACCTCGCCTAATCGAACTTCACCGCCGTGGTGTTGGCGCCGCAGATGAGCACGGCCACGCGCTCGTCCGGCGCCGGCACATATCTGCCGGCCAGAAGGGCTGCGAAAGCCGCGGCCCCGCCCGGCTCGGCCACGATCCTGGCCGCTTCCCACAACGCCCGCTGAGCCGCCTGGATATCCTCGTCGGACACCAGCACGGCGCGCTCGACGAAGGCCTGCGCCAGCGGGAACATGAGCGTGCCGACCCGCTTCGGCGCCAGCGAATCGGCCGCGATGCCTTCAGTCTCGGCATCGACCGGCTCGCCCGCCGCAAGCGCGCGCCAGAGTGTCGGCGCGCCTTCCGGCTCGACGCCGACGATCCGGGTCCGGCCGCGGTACCAGGCGGCGATGCCGCCGATGAGCCCGCCGCCGCCGACCGCGACCAGCAGCGTGTCGATTCCGGGCTCCTGCGCCTCGAACTCGCTGCCGACGGTGCCCTGCCCCATGAGCGTCTCGCGCTGATCGAAGGCGTGGATCGACAGCGCGCCTTCCTTGGCAATGAAGGCCTCGCACGCTGCCAGCGCATCGGCATAGCGCTCGCCCGTGATGACGAGGCGCGCGCCAGACGCGCGAATGCGCGCGACCTTCGCCGGTGAGACCACGCCCGGCACGAAGATTGTAGCCGGAATGCCGAGCTTGTGCGCGGCATAGGCGACGGCCGCACCGTGATTGCCGCCCGAGGCGGCAGCGATGCCGGCTGCCGGCACGGGACGGGTCAGGAGGTTGGTGAAAGCGCCGCGCGCCTTGAACGAGCCGGAATGCTGCAGCTGCTCGAGCTTGAGCAGCACGGTCCGCGACGGCGCCCCGAAATCGGCCAGATCGACAGCGACGACCGGCGTGCGGCGGATATAGGGCCGGATAAGCCGCTCAGTCGCGGCGATATCCTCGCGGCTGATCGTGACATCGGCAGACATGGCGCCTCGCAAAGGGATTTGACATAGAGTTAGTTACTTAGCAAATTAACGAAATGCAAGAGCTCGATATCATCAAGGCGTTGGCCAGCGAGCGCCGGCTTGCCATCCTCGGCTGGCTGAAGGACCCGCGCGCCCATTTCCCGCCGCAGCTCGACGGCGATCTGGTTGAAGACGGCGTGTGCGCCGTGCTCATCGCCGAGAAGCTCGGTATCACTCAGGCCACTTTGAGCGAGCATATGCGAATCCTGGTCCAGGCCGGGCTGGTTCGGCCGAAGCGGATCAAGCAATGGATCTTCTATCGCCGCGACGAAGATCGGATTCGGGCACTCGCACACTGGCTCTCAGCGCTTTAGGCGGTGCGAAGCCCACCGAAGAATTTCTCGCGGGCGGCGCTAAGGTACGCAACCAAATCTCATAACCGTGGAATCTGCCGTGCCCTGCCTATTGCGCTTCGCGCCTGGAGCGGATTTGATGCTGCGTTTCCGTGGCTTGGGGATCGATGAGCATGGCGAAGCGCCGCCCCGCCGAAGCGCAGCCTGCGGGCGCCGTTCCGACCGCGGCCGTAACTGCACCGCCGGCGCTGCCGACGATCGTGGAACGGCGCGCGCTCGGGCGCCGTCTGCGATCGAACGCGGCGCGCGAGGCGCATGCCGGCTGGTCGCCCCCGGAGAAGCGCCGGGACCCGATCGACATCTTGATCGAGAGCGGCCGGGCGCGGGTTCAGGATTTGCTGCCGGTCCGCTATGCCCGCATGCAGGAATCGCCCTTTGCCTTCCTGCGCGGCAGTGCTGCAGTGATGGCAGCCGATCTCGCCGGCACACCTTCGCCCGGTATTCGCGTGCAGGCTTGCGGCGACTGCCATCTCATCAATTTCGGGGTCTATACCTCGCCCGAGGGACGGGCGATTTTCGACATCAATGATTTCGACGAGACGCTGCCGGCGCCGTTCGAATGGGATGTGAAGAGGCTGGCCGCCAGCATCGTGCTGGCCGGCCGTCACGCCAGCCTGACCGAACGAGTGAGTGCCCGGGCCGCCCGCGCCGCCGTGCGCGCCTATCGCGAATATATGGCGGAGCTCGCCCGCAAAGATCCGCTGGCAGTCTGGAGCGAGCGCGTCGATGTCGCCAAGGTGATCGCCGATCTCGAGGACCCGAAGCTACGCCTGACCCAGGAACGGAAGCTATCCCAAGCCGCCAGCACCATGCCGGCCTTCCAGGATTTTCCGCGGCTTGCCTCGCTCGCCGACGGGATCTGGCGCATCCGCGACAACCCGCCCTTGATCTATCATTTCGATCAGGAGGCGGACAGCGCCAACGCCCTCAAGGTCCAGGAGGTGTTCGCCCACTATCGCGAGACCCTGCCGGACGAGCGCAAGCTGCTGTTTGACCGCTACCGGCTGGTCGATACTGCGTTCAAGGTCGTCGGCGTCGGCAGCGTCGGCACCTTTTGCGCCATCGGGCTCTTCATGACGGCCGACGAGGTGCCCCTGTTTCTGCAGATCAAGGAGGCGCAAAGCTCGGTCCTGGCGCCCTACGCCGGCGCGAGCGCTTACGACAATCAGGGTCAGCGGGTCGTCGTCGGTCAGCGGCTGACGCAATCGGCCAGCGACCTCTTCCTCGGCTGGACTCACGACAGCGTGGCCACGCGCCACTTCTACGTCCGGCAGCTCAAGGACCGGAAGCTCGCCTCGCTCGCCGAGATCATGGAGCGCGAGGCGCTGCGCTTCTATGCCGAGCTGTGCGGATCGACGCTGGCGCGCGCTCATGCCCGCTCGGGCGATGCGGCGCTCATCTCGGGCTATCTCGGATCGAGCGAAGCGTTCGATGCCGCGATCCAGGAATTCGCGGTCGATTATGCCGATCAGAGCGAGCGCGATTATCGGCTATTGATTCAGGCCGTCCGCTCCGGACGGCTCAATGCCGATCCCAACCCGCACTGACGGTCATGCCCAAGGAAATTCGGCTCAACGCGTTCGAGATGAATTGCGTCGCCCATCAGTCGCCCGGCCTCTGGACGCACCCGCGCGACCAGTCCGACCGCTACCATTCGCTCGATTACTGGATCGAGCTTGCCCGCACGCTCGAGCGCGGCCGGTTCGACGGGCTGTTTCTGGCCGATGTGCTGGGCATCTATGATGTCTATGGCGGCTCGCCCGAGGCGGCGCTGAAGCGCGCCGTGCAAGTGCCGGTCAACGACCCGGTGCTGCTGATTCCGGCGATGGCAGCCGTGACGCAGCATCTGGGCTTCGGCGTGACCGCCACGGTCTCCTACGAGCACCCCTATCCCTTCGCGCGCCGCATGTCGACGCTCGACCATCTGACCAATGGCCGGGTCGGCTGGAACATCGTCACGGGCTATCTCAACAGCGCTGCCAAGGGCATGGGCCAGACGGTCCAGCATGACCACGACACGCGCTACGAGATCGCCGAAGAATATATGGAGCTGACCTACAAGCTGTGGGAAGGCAGCTGGGAAGACGGTGCGGTGAAGCGAGACCGTGCCAGCGGAATCTTCGCCGACCCGTCGAAGATCCACAAGATCGCCCATGACGGGCAATTCTTCCGCATGGAGGCTATCCATCTTTCCGAGCCGTCGCCCCAACGGACACCGGTGCTCTATCAGGCGGGCGCTTCGTCGCGTGGCCGGCAGTTCGCGGCCTCCCATGCCGAATGCGTCTTCGTCAACGGGCCGTCGACCCAAGTGCTGAAGCCGGTCGCGACCGATATCCGCCGCCGCGCCGCTTCGCTCGGGCGCGATCCGGCCGATATTCTGATCTTCACCATGGCGACCGTGATCCCTGCCGAGACGGACGAGGCGGCGGCCGCCAAGCTTGCCGAGTATCGTCGCCATGTCGATCTCGAAGGGGCACTGACGCTCTTTTCCGGCTGGACCGGCATCGATTTCTCCAGGGCCGATCCGGACGCGCCGATCCGCTATCTCCGGAGCGAAGCGATGGTCTCGGCGCTTGAATCCTTCACCACATCCGATCGGAGCCGGGTCTGGACGATCCGCGAGATCGCCGAGCATGTCGCGATCGGTGGGCGCGGCCCGGTCTTCGTCGGATCGCCGGCGCGCGTGGCCGACGAGATGCAGCGCTGGGTCGAGGAAGCCGGCATCGACGGCTTCAACCTGGCCTATGCGGTGACGCCGGAAAGCTTCGTCGATTTCGTCGATCTGGTCGTACCGGAGCTGCAGCGCCGCGGCGCCTTCAAGCGGGACTATGCGCCCGGCACCTATCGCGAGAAGCTGTTCGGCGCTGGCCGGGCGCGGTTGCCGGATGTCCACCCGGCCGCGCGCTGGCGCCGGATCAGCTCGGGCTGACCAGCTTGCAGCGGCTGCTTTCGAGCGGCGGGAACGCCTTCTCGGCCGGGATCGTCGAGAGGATATTGTAGAAATCCCAGTCGCGCTTCGATTGCTCGGGCGCCTTGACCTCGACCAGATACATGTCGTGCACCATCTGCCCATCCTTGCGCAAATGACCATCCTTGAAGATCGCGTCATTGATCGGATGCGCGCGCATCCAACCCATCACCTCGGCTGGCGCCCGCGTGTCGACCGCATCGACCGCGTGCAGATAATGCAGCACGGCCGAATAGGTGCCGGCCTGGATCATGGTCGGCATGGCGTGCTGCCGCGCGAAGAAGCGCGCCGACCAGGCCCGGCTTTCCTCGTTGCGGTCCCAATAGAAGGCTGTCGTCAGGATGAGCCCTTGTGCGTTGGCGAGCCCCATCGAGCGGATATCGGTGATGAAGGGCAGGAAGGCTGCGATCTCCTGATGTTTGCGCAAGCCATATTCGGCCGCCTGCTTCACGGAATTGGCCGTGTCGGCACCGGAATTGGCGAGCCCGATCACCTGGGCGCCCGACGCTTGGGCCCGCAACAGTTGCGAGGAAAAGTCGGCGGTATTGAGCGGGGCCAGCGCATGGCCCAGCACCTTGCCGCCGCCGGCCTCGATCTCGCGCGCTGCCGTCGCTTCGAGATTGGCGCCGAAAGTGTAATCGGCCGTGATGAAGTACCAGCTCTTGCTGCCGCGCGCGACGAGCGCGCCGGCCGTGCCGACCGAAAGCGCATAGGCATCGAAGGTCCAATGCGCGCCATAAGGCGAGCACTCCTCGTTGGTGAGCGCCGTCGAGGCCGTGCTGGTGACGAGGTCGATCTTCGAATGCTCGCGCGCGATGTTCTGCACGGCGATGGCGACCGCCGAATTGGTGAGGTCGGTGACCATGTCGACCTGGTCGAGGTCGAACCAGCGCCGCGCGATATCGGCAGCGACCTCGGGCTTGTTCTGATGATCGGCGGAGACCAGCTCGACCGGTCGGCCGAACGGCTTGCCGCCGAAATCCTCGACCGCGAGCTCGGCCGCCACGACTGAGCCCTGCCCCGCCGCATCGGCATAGGCACCGCTCATATCGGTGAGCACGCCGATCTTGATCGGCCCCTCCTCCGCCTGCGCCGGAACGATGCCGGCGAGAGAAAGAGCCGCGAGAAGAGCGATCCGGCGCATGGGTCCTCCGAATGGCGGCCTGAAGCCGTCCATCGACTATAATTTACTATATGGATTCGTCAAATAGAGACGAACAACAAGCCAGGACCAAAGGCCGTATTGCTCAGGAAGCGTTGGACCGGAAGGTGACGACGAGCACGTCGCGATGCGCCGGCTGGCTCGGATCGACCGGCTCGACCGCTGTCACGCCGTGGTAGACGCGCGCATCCTCGACGAGGGCCGCATCGAAGGCGTGAGTCAATGTGAAGCTGCCGAGCGGATGGTGATCGAGTGCCTCGATCGTCGTGACGCCGCTCTTGATGTTCTGCCGATCGATCAGCAGCACCAGCACATAGTCGACGCCGTCGCGATGCGCGCCTTCCGGCGTCGGCTGGCCGGCTTCGCCCGAGCGCGCCTCGATGCGGAACTGATGCACTTCGACATGCCAAGCCTTGCCGCCACCGGCGAGGCGGTCGAACAGCCCATGGCAGAAGCCCAGAATGCGCTGCAGGCTGGCACCCTCCGCAATCGCCGGCAGCACTGGCTCGAACCAGCGCGCGATACCGCCATTGAGCGGATTGTAATCGAGGCCCTGATAGTGCGGCTGATGCGGCTGGCGGACGATACCGTCGGCATCGGCGCGGAAGACGGCATGGCGGCGCCGGCGGTAGCGGCCATGGTCGGCCATATGCCGGTCGATCGCCAGATCGCTCCAGCTCGCGGCGAAGCCGTCCCAATCGCCGAGCGCACCGGCCGCTTCGAGCAATGCCTGCATGCGCGACGCCTCGACGAAGGCATAGCCGTCGCGCTCGATCGGCAGCTCGAGCCTGAGATCGGGATGCTTGGTCATGCCGCTAATTTTAGCAGCCGCCCTTACCCTTGTCGGTAACGCGATTGTCACGCAGACAATATAATCGGCCGTCAGCGCTTAGCCGCCGATCGGTCTCGCCGACGGGGGCTGCTTGATCGAATTGAGCTCGGGCTCCGTCGTTTCGGACTCTCCGGAATCCGCCAAAGGCTGAATGCCATGCGCGGCCAGCGCCTCATAAAGGCGCCGCTTCTCTTCATTCTGAACCGACTGCGAAGCTGGCTTGCCGAACATGGTGCAATCCTATTGCGTCGCCGAAATCCTATACCGCGGCGCAACAAAATGGCAATGATTGAATCACAGGTTGCGGCGAATCAGGCCGGCAGACGCGCGGTGGTAAAGGGGCGTGGCAAGCACCCTATCGTATGAGTTGCATCGCGTCTCATTGCGCCGCAGCAGAACGCGCCGCGAGCAGAGGGCCGAGCACATCGCCCACGCCATTCACCACGATCTGCGTGCCGACGCAGAGCAGCAGAAAGGCGGCGAGCCGTGTAATGGTCCGGCCGCGCGACGGCCCCAGAAGGGCGACGAGGCGGTCGGCCGAGAAATAGGCGATCCAGACGCTGATGGCGATCACGAAGGCTGCGGCCGACACGCCGATGAAGAAGTCGAGGAGCCCAACCCCACTGGTCGGCCGGTTCGATCCCAAGGCGATCGCGACGGCGATCGTGCCGGGGCCCGTCGTGAACGGTATGGTCAGCGGAAAGAAAGCGACATCCTCGCTGGCGCTGGCGGGGGCCGCCTGCTCTTGCTTATTCGCCTCATTGACCTCGGGCGCCGAGAGCAGCCCCCAGGCGCGGACCGCGACGACCAGCCCGCCGGCAATGCGGAGCGCGCCGAGGCTGACGCCGAAGAAATTCAGGACATAGGCGCCGCCCCACAATGCCACCAGCATGACCAGCAGCGAATAAAAGCCGATCCGTCCGGCCAGCCGGGTCCGCTCGCGATGGCTGCGATCGGCCGTCACCTGGCTGTAGATGAGGGCCCCGCCGATCGGGTTGACGATCGAGAACAGGGCCGGAAAAGCCAGCAGGAAGCTGTCGATGGCGCTCGTCCAGGTAAACATGCGTCTTAAGCCTTTCCACACCGGCCGTGACGGTCTTCTATTCGAATAGCGGGGCGAAGTGCTACAACGAGCACCATATTGAGCGCGTTGGTCAATTGCAGGATGCCCGATGTCCGACGACGAGATCCCTCTCGAACTGCAGCCGAACCCGAGCGACGTGGCCTTCGACCTCGAGCGCACGCTGCAATCGGTCGTGGGTTTGACGGCACATGTGCCGGCCGATGCGTTCACCGCCTCCATCCTGGGCACTGAACGGTCCGGCAACGGGGTGGTGATCGGCAAGAATGGCCTGATCCTCACCATCGGCTATCTGATCACCGAGGCCGAGACGGTCTGGCTCACCACCCATGACGGCAAGGCGTTGCGCGGCGATGCCTTCGCCTATGACCAGGAAACGGGCTTCGGCCTGGTCCAGGCGCTGGAGCGGCTCGATCTGCCGCCTTTGGAGCTGGGCCGGTCGAGCGATCTCAGTATCGGCGATTCCGCGATCCTCGCCGCGGCGGGCGGGCGGAGCGGCGCCGTCAAGACACAGATCGTCGGGCGCGAGACCTTCGCCGGCTCCTGGGAATATCTACTCGAGGATGCGCTCTTCACGGCCCCGGCCCATCCCTCCTGGGGCGGCGCCGGCCTGATCGACCGGGAGGGCAAGCTGGTCGGCATCGGCTCGCTGATCCTGCAGCAGCAGCTGGCCGAGAACCGCATCGCCAATTTGAACATGGTAGTGCCGATCGACGAGCTGAAGCCGATCCTGCCCGAGCTTTCGAGCTATGGCCGGGCCGATCGGCCGGCGCGTCCCTGGCTCGGCCTCTATGCCGCCGAAACCGAGGAATCGGTGCATATCCGCGGCTTCGCACCGGGCGGCCCGGCGGAGCAGGCCGGGCTGCGCGCCGGCGACCGCATCCTCGCGGTCGAGGATGAGGCGGTCACCGATCTCGCCGAGCTCTGGCAGGCGATCTGGAACGTCGGCGTGGCGGGAGCCGTGGTGACGCTGCGCGTGGCGCGTGGCCGCGAGATGCTGGAGATCGAGGTGCCCTCGGCCGACCGCCGCAGCCTGCTTAAGGGGCCGCAGCTGCAATAACAGAAAAGGGGGCACGAAAGCCGGCCCTGCTCGACCGGCTGAGGAGCGATGCATATCGGCAGGGTCCCAAGCCGACGGCAACCTTGCCAGGATGCTAGTGATTGCTTACGAAGAAGGCGTCAAATCCCCGTTCGGGTTCGGCCTGCTCTTCCTTGCTCTTACCCAGCACCGGACCTGCTCCCCGCACCTCGTCGCCGCTTTGACCCGTCGGGCACTCCTGCCCGCGGCCTCGCTTTCTTGGAGTGACGAAATGTCCGTTGGCACGGTAAAATGGTTCAATTCCCAAAAGGGTTTCGGGTTCATCCAGCCGGATGACGGGTCCAAGGATGTCTTCGTGCACATTTCCGCGGTCGAGCGGGCGGGCTTTGAGGGTTTGAACGAAGGCCAGCGCGTGAATTTCGAGCTTGAGCGCGGCCAGCAGGGCCGGACCTCAGCGGTCAATCTCAAGCACGCTTGATGGCATACCGGGGGCGGTGTCGCCCCCGACACACTTGGAGGATTGATGGCAAAAGAGGATCTCATCGAATTTGAGGGCACTGTCATGGAGCTGCTGCCCGACAGCAGGTTCCGGGTGCAGCTCGATAACGGCCATGAGGCGCTTGCCTACACCTCGGGCAAGATGAAGAAGAATCGCATCCGCGTGCTGGCCGGTGATCGCGTCACCGTCGAGATGACGCCCTATGACCTGACCAAGGGTCGGATCAACTTCCGCCATAAGGAAGAGCGTGCGCAGACGGCGGCCCCGCGCGCCTCATCGCGGCCGCCCATCCGCCGTCGCTGAGCATCAGGCGGACGGCCAGCCGCGCGCTCAGCGCAGGCTGGCGTTGAGCCTCTCGAGCGCTTCAGAACCCGGGCACAGCTCCGTCTCGCCGAGCCGGTTGAGCGGCTTCTCAACCGTGCCCAGATGGGTATGGAGCTCCTCGGCCTCGCGGTCGACATAGAGCAGGCCGGTCACGATTTCACCGGCCGCCTGACGCTCCTGCAGATAGTTCATGGCACCAATTCGATCATGCGGATCGTAATCGAGCGCCAGCTTCCTGAGCTGCACCGTCGAGCCGTCATGCTGCTCGACCGTCTCGACCGTGCCGGGTGCATATCTGGCCGCGATCGGCGCCCGCATGGTCATGACATCAAGGAAATTGACCGCCTCATTATGCTCGCGCACGAAGTCGAAGCTCTTGGTCGAGCCGACATGGTTGTTGAAGGCGACGCAGGGCGACAGGCAGTCGATGAAGGCTGCCCCTTTGTGCAGCAAGGCGCCGGCGATGAGCGGCACCAGTTGCTCCTTGTCGCCGGAGAAGCTGCGCGCGACATATGTCGCCCCAAGCTGCAGCGCCATGCCGACGAGATCGATCGTGGCGTCGGTGTTGGCGACACCGCGTTTGTTCTTGGAGCCCTTGTCCGAAGTCGCGGAGAACTGGCCCTTGGTCAGGCCATACACGCCGTTATTCTCGACGATATAGACCATGTTCACGGCGCGCCGGACGCTGTGCGCGAACTGGCCGAGGCCGATAGAGGCGGAATCGCCGTCGCCCGAGACCCCGAGATAGATGAGTTCGCGATTGGCGAGATAGGCACCGGTCAACACTGACGGCATGCGGCCATGCACGCTGTTGAAGCCGTGCGAGGCGCCGAGGAAGTAGGTCGGCGTCTTCGATGAGCAGCCGATGCCGGAGAGCTTGGCGATGCGATGCGGCGGCAGATCGAGCTCGAAGCAGGCCTGCACGATGGCGGCACTGATCGAATCATGACCGCAGCCGGCGCACAGCGTGGAGACGGCGCCCTCATAGTCGCGGCGGGTGAAGCCGAGCGCGTTGGTCGGCAGCTTAGGGTGGTGGAGCTTCGGCTTCGCAATATAGGTCACGACACAGCCTCCTTGAGCGGCACGGCCAGGCTCGCCTCAAGATCCGCCGCGATGGCGCGGCTGATGAAGCGGGCGGTGATGGGCGTCCCGTCGTAATGTACGATCTTGGCGAGCTTGGCGGGATCGATGCCGCCTTCATTGATGATCATCATGCGCAGCTGGCCGTCGCGATTCTGCTCGACGACGAAGACCCGCTCATGCGCCCGGATGAACGCCATGACATCGTCATGGAACGGAAATCCCCTCACCCGCATCGTATCGAGGACGATGCCCTGCGCTTCGAGCTGCTCCAGCGCCTCGGCCATGGCGGGGCTGGTCGAGCCGTAATAGATGGCGCCGAGCCGGGTCGGCTTCGCAGCATTGCGCGCGATCGGATGCGGCACCAGGCTCTTGGCTGTCTCCCACTTCTTCAGGAGCCGCTCCATATTGTCCTGATAGACCGGCCCTTCCTCGGTGTAGCGGGCATAACGGTCCTTGGTCGTGCCGCGCGTGAAGAAGCTGCCGCGGGTCGGATGCGTGCCCGGGAGCGTGCGGTAGGGAATGCCGTCGCCATCGACATCGAGATAGCGGCCGAAATCGCGGCCCGCCTCGAGCTCCTCGTAAGTCATGACCTTGCCGCGATCCATCGCCCGCGCATCGTCCCAGGCGAAAGGGGTGCAGAGCCGCTCATTCATGCCGATCTCGAGATCGAGCATGACGAAGATCAGCGTCTGCAGCCGTTCGGCGAGATCGAAGGACTGCGCCGCGAAATCGAAGCATTCCTTCGGATCCTCGGGGAACAGCAGCACATGCTTGGTGTCGCCGTGGGAGGCATAGGCGCAGGCCAGGAGATCGGCCTGCTGCGTGCGCGTCGGCATGCCTGTCGAGGGGCCGCCGCGCTGGACATTGAAGATGACCGCCGGGATCTCGGCGAAATAAGCGAGGCCGATGAACTCCGTCATCAGCGAGACGCCGGGACCCGAGGTCGAGGTAAAGGCGCGCGCCCCGTTCCAGCCGGCGCCGATGACCATGCCGATGGAGGCCAGCTCATCCTCGGCCTGGATGATCGCATAGCGGTTCTCGCCCGTGGCCGGATCCTGGCGGAAGCGCCGGCAATAGCGCTGGAACGCCTCGGCCATGGAGGAGGAGGGCGTGATCGGATACCAGGCGCACACCGTGGCGCCGCCATAGACGGCACCCAAGGCGGCGGCGCTGTTGCCATCGATCGCAATCCGGTCGCCGACCGTGTCGGCGCGCCGGACGCGCAAGCCGATCGGGCAGTCGAACTCGGCCTTGGCGTGGTCGTAGCCCATATGGAGCGCTTCGAGATTGGGCGCGATCAGCTTGTCCTTGCCCTTGAACTGCTCGCCGATCAGCGCCTCGATCACGGTCATATCCATGTCGAGCAGGGCTGCCAGTGCCCCCACATAGATGATGTTCTTGAACAGCTGGCGCTGCCGCGGATCGCTGTAGGCTTCGTTGGTGAGCTCGGTCAGCCGCATGCCGATGACATTGATGTCCTCGCGGAATCTCGACGGCGGCATCGGCTTCGTCGAATCATAGAAGAGATAGCCGCCCGGCTCGATGCCGGCGATGTCCTTGTCCCAGGTCTGCGGGTTCATCGCGACCATGAGGTCGGTGCCGCCGCGGCAGCCGAGATGGCCGTCCTCCGACACGCGGACCTCGAACCAGGTCGGCAGGCCCTGGATGTTGGACGGGAAGATGTTGCGGGACGCGACCGGCACGCCCATGCGCAGGATCGCCTTGGCGAAGAGCTGGTTCGAGCTGGCCGAGCCCGAGCCGTTCACATTGGCGAATTTGACGACGAAGTCGTTCGTGCTGACTATCGGCTCAGGCATGTCGCCCCCGCCTGCGTCGGTTCCAGGAAAAATTTCTGCATGTCCCAGGCTCCGGTCGGGCAGCGCTCGGCGCAGAGCCCGCAATGCAGGCAGACATCCTCGTCCTTGACCATGACCCGCCCGGTCTTGAGCAGACCGGACACATAGAGATCCTGGTCGAGATCGAGTGCGGGTGCGCGCAGGCGCTGCCGAAGGTCGCTTTCCTCGCCATCGGTCGTGAAGGTGATGCAATCCATCGGGCAGATATCGGTGCAGGCGTCGCACTCGATGCAGAGCCGATCGGCAAACACGGTCTCGATATCGCAATTGAGGCAGCGCTGCGCCTCCTTGAAGGCCATCCTCTCATCATAGCCGAGCTCGACCTCGGTCTTGATGCTGCGGAGTGCCACCTCCTTGTCCTTCAGCGGCACGCGATAGCGCTGGTCATTCGAGATATCGTTGTCGTAGCTCCACTCATGGATGCCCATCTTCTGGCTGATCAGATTGACCATGGGCGGCGGTCTTTGGCCCAAATCCTCGCCACGACATGAGAGATCGATCGAGATCGCGGCCTCGTGGCCGTGCGCGACCGCCCAGATGATGTTCTTCGGCCCGAAGGCGGCGTCGCCGCCGAAGAACACCTTGGGATGGCTCGACCGCATCGTCTTCGGATCGATCACCGGCATGTCCCAGCGATCAAACGCGATACCGGCATCGCGCTCGATCCAGGGGAAGGAGTTCTCCTGGCCGACCGCGATCAGCACATCGTCGCACGCGATGATCTCGTCGGGCTCGCCGGTCGGCACCAGCTGGCGCCGTCCCGTCGCGTCGCGCTCGGCCTTCACCTTCTCGAAGCGCATGCCGGTAAGATTGCCGCCCTCATGGATGAATTCCTTCGGCACCATGTAATTGAGGATCGGGATGCCTTCATGCGTCGCATCCTCTTTTTCCCAGGGCGATGCCTTCATCTCCTCGAAACCGCTGCGGACCACGACCTTGACGTCATCGCCGCCGAGGCGCCGCGAGGAACGGCAGCAATCCATCGCGGTGTTCCCGCCGCCCAGCACGATGACGCGCTTGCCGATCGAGGTGACATGGCCGAAGGAGACGCTCGACAGCCAGTCGATACCGATATGGATGTGCGAAGCCGCCTCCTGCCGCCCGGGCAGGTCGAGATCGCGGCCGCGCGGGGCGCCGGTGCCGACAAAGACGGCGTCCCAATCCTCGGCCAAGAGCGATTTCAGACTGTCGATGCGCTGGCCGAACCGTGTCTCGACGCCAAGATCGAGGATGTAACCCACCTCCTCATCGATTACGGCTTCGGGCAGGCGGAATTTCGGGATCTGGGTGCGGATCATGCCGCCGCCGCGGGCATCGCCGTCGAACAGCACGAGCTCGTAGCCGAGGGGTGCCAGGTCGCGCACCACGGTGAGCGAGGCGGGCCCCGCGCCGATGACAGCGATGCGCTTGCCGTTGCCGCCCGCGGCCCGGCGGGGCAGCCGCGCCGTCACGTCGCCCTTATGATCGGCCGCGACCCGCTTCAGCCGGCAGATGGCGACCGGTTCCGCCTCGACCCGGCCGCGCCGGCAGGCCGGCTCGCAAGGGCGGTCGCAGGTGCGGCCGAGGATGCCGGGGAAGACGTTGGACTTCCAATTGACCATATAGGCGTCGGCGTAACGCCCATCGGCGATCAGCCGGATATATTCGGGCACCGGCGTATGGGCCGGGCAGGCCCACTGGCAATCCACAACCTTGTGGAAATAGTTCGGGTTGGCGATGTCGGTGGGCTTCACGGTGATCTCTCTCAGGGGAATGTGCGCGGCAACGAAGCGGAACGAGCCCCGACACCCGGCAATGCCGGGCGCACAAGGCTTGGCGCGCTCTTCACGTGCCGCCCGCTCGCCTCGTTCCGTATCCCCGTGAGAGGTCCGACATCACTGTCTCTGGCGCCGGTCCGCCCGGTCGCCCCATGCCGCAGGCTCGTCCGAAGTCGCGAGACCCGGCACGCCTGCTTTGGCTTATCGCCATTACGCCTCCACCCATATTGGCCGTAGCCCCTTTTCCGCGGCCGGCCCGCTGCTTCGATGGCAGCTTATCGGAATTGAGCTTGCATCAACTCCTTCGCCACGACAAGCGCGATGGAGCAACGCTCGCGGCCTGGCTCATGCGTCGGATCACCCCGGCCCCAGCTCCCGCGCCATCGCCTCGCGCATCAGGAATTTCTGGATCTTGCCGGTGATCGTCATCGGGAAGCCGCCGACGAAGCGCACATGGTGCGGGACCTTGTAGTGCGCGATCCGGCCGCGGCAGAACTCCTTGAGCTCGTCGGCCTCCATCGCCTCGCCTTCGCGCAGCCGCACCCAGGCGCACACCGCCTCGCCATATTTGGCGTCGGGTACGCCGATCACCTGGACATCGAGGATTTTGGGATGGCGATAGAGGAATTCCTCGATCTCGCGCGGATAGATGTTCTCGCCGCCGCGGATGATCATGTCCTTGATCCGCCCGACGATGCGGCAATAACCATCCGCATCGAGTGTCGCGAGATCGCCCGTATGCATCCAGCCGGCTTCATCGATCGCCTCTGCCGTCCGCGCCGCATCGTCCCAATAGCCCAGCATGACGGAATAGCCGCGCGTCAGGAGCTCGCCCGACGTGCCGGTCGGCACGATGTGGTCCGCCTCGTCGACGATCTTGACCTCGACATGCGGCATGATCGTGCCGACCGTGCCGACGCGGAGATCGAAGGGTGTGTCCGCCGCCGATTGGAAGCTGACCGGGCTCGTCTCGGTCATGCCATAGGCGATGGTGATCTCGGCGAGATGCATCTCGGTGATCGCCCGGCGCATGATCTCGGCCGGGCACGGGCTGCCGGCCATGATGCCGGTACGCAGGCTCGAGAGATCGAAGCGCCCGAACTCCGGATGATCGAGCTCGGCGATGAACATGGTCGGCACGCCGTGGAGTCCGGTGCAGCGCTCCGCCTCGACCGTCTCCAGCACGGCGCGCGGTTCGAACCCCTCGGAGGGGTAGATCATGGCGGCGCCATGCGCGAGGCAAGCGAGATTGCCCAGCACCATGCCGAAGCAATGATAAAGCGGCACGGGGATGCAGAGCCGGTCCGCGGGACCGAGCCGCATCCGCTCGCCGATGAAGAAGCCGTTATTCAGCACATTGTGATGCGACAGCGTGGCGCCCTTGGGCGTGCCCGTCGTGCCGCTGGTGAATTGGATGTTCATCGCATCGTCGAATTGCAGCCGCGGCTGAAGCGCCCGCAACCGGTCGAGCCCCGCCGGCGTGGCGCCTTCCTGCACCGTTTCGAACCGGCGCCAGCCGGGTGCGTCGGCCCCGATGACGATGACATGCTTGAGCGTCGGAAGTCGGCCGGCAATGCTGCGCAGCATGTCGAGATAGTCGCTGCCCTTGAACTCGGCCGCCAGGATCATTGCGCGGCAACCGACCTTGTCGAGGCAATAGTCAAGCTCGGATGTCCGATAGGCGGGATTGATCGTCACCAGCACCAGCCCGGCCTTGGCGGCTGCGAACTGGGTCAGGACCCATTCCGTATTATTGGGCGACCAGATGCCGATCCGGTCGCCCGGCTCGAGCCCAAGCGCCAGCAGCCCCGCGGCAATGCGATCCGCCGCCTCGGCCAGTTCGGCATAGCGCCAGCGCGTGCCCTGATGGCGCACCACCAGCGCCAGCCGGTCGCCCTGCCGCGCCGCCATCCGGTCGAGCACGGCGCCGACGGTCTCGCCCAAGAGCGGCACGTCGCTGGCGCCATGGACATAGCTCTGCCGCAGCGGCATCGGCTCCCTCCCCTTTCTTGTTCCTTGGCACTACTCTGCCACGAACCGCGATCCGCGTGACCAGCCCGGAGAAAACCGCCATGCCGCAGCGCCTGATCGACCTTTCGATCCCGATCGAGAATGGCGTGAAATCCGACCCGCCCGGCGCCACGCCGGAGGTCACCTATTTCAATCATGACCAGACGGTGCCGCAGATCCTGGGCTTCTTCCCGGGCCTCAGTGGCGACCAGCTGCCGGAAGGCAAGGGCTGGGCGGTCGAGCGGGTCCAGCTCAGCACGCATAACGGCACGCATCTCGATGCGCCATGGCATTACCACCCGACCATGAATCGCGGCGAGCGCGCCGCCACGATCGACGAGATTCCGCTCGATTGGTGCTTCCGGCCCGGGGTGAAGCTCGATTTCCGCCATTTCGAGAGCGGCTATGTCGCCACATCCGAGGATGTCGAAGCCGAGCTCGATCGCATCGGCCACACGCTCCAGCCGCTCGACATCGTCGTCGTCAACACCAGCGCCGGCCTCCGCTACGGCCAGGATGATTATGTCGCAAGCGGCTGCGGCATGGGGCGCGAGGCGACGCTCTATCTGTTGGAGCGCGGCGTGCGCGTGACCGGCACGGATGGCTGGAGCTGGGACGCGCCTTTCGTCCATACCGCCCGCCGCTATGCCGAGACCGGCGATGCCTCGCTCATCTGGGAAGGCCACAAGGCCGGCGCCGAGATCGGCTATTGCCATCTCGAGAAGCTGCACAATCTCGAGGCCCTGCCGGCGGCGGGATTCACCATCGCCTGCTTCCCGGTCAAGATCCGCGCCGCCTCGGCCGGCTGGACCAGAGCGGTCGCAATCCTCGATATCTAGGCCACAACCCGGAAAAACTTGATAAATCCTTTTTTTCCAAGCGTTAACCTTGATTTGTCGCGAAATTGTAACAAATCTTTGGCACTTTCCCGTCCCTGCCGACTCAAAATGAGCGCGGCATCCGCCGGAAGGGTCTGAAGCATGTTTTTGAGCCATTGTTCGTCACGCGCGCTGCGTCTCTCGCTTATGGGGCAGGCCGCGGCGATCGCTCTTCTCGCCGGCAGCGGCAACGCTCTGGCCCAGACCCTGCCGGCCAACGCCTTCCAGCAATATGATCCGGCCAATTCAGCCGCGATCCAGCCCGGGCTGTTCTCGCTCTTCGCCGTACCGGTCGACGAGCTGGAACCGACACAGCCCAATGTCGGCGATTCCGAGGTCGCCAAGAAGACCGCCGATTGGAACCTGCTCGATCCGTCGCAGCTGCAAGCGACGCTCCTGGGGGACGTCGAGACCGTCGTCATCGGGCCGGGCGGCCAACTCTATCAGACCAACGGCCATCACACTTTCCTGTCGCTTGAGGATTCGAAGTTCGGCGCGTCCAACCCGACGGTCTTCGTCAATGTCGTCGCCAATTTCTCGAACGATACCCCGGCGCAATTCCTGGCGGATCTGCAGAAGAACGGGCTGATCTACCCGGTCAATAACGGCGTGCTGCAGACCGTGACGCCGGGCGCCGGCACCCCGCCCGGCACCGTCTCGCTCTCGCCCTTGCCCAGCACTCTCGCGGGGCTGACGAACGATCCCGACCGCGGGCTCGAATTCAGCGTGCTCAAGAACAAGTTCCCGGGTGGGGTCAGCGAGGGCTTCGACAAGACTTCGGGCGCCTATTCCGACTTCCTCTGGGCCAACGCCTATCGCAACGCGATTACGGCCAACGGCACCGGCCTCGCCTTCGCCTCGCCGGCCGATGTCAACAACGCCGCGAAATTCTCGCAGAATGCCGCGAGCCAGACCGTGCTGCCCGGTGTCGGCCAGATCAGCATCGGCCAGATGCCTGGTTTCATTCTGCAAAGCAGCATCGTGCTCAACGGCACGATCAGCGACCAGACGCTGGCCGGCGGCGCGCTCGACGGCACCAAGACCGGCACCTTCTCATCCGCGAGCCAGGCCTCCTTCAACGGCATCAACGGGCTGACGCTCGGGCCCAACGTGGTCGAACAGCGCCAGCCGGGCTTCGTCATGCAGCTCGGCGCCGACAGCGGCAACACGGTGACGCTGAACGGCAACAACACCTATCATGGCGGCACCACGATCCTGGCCGGCACGCTCATCGCCGGCAGCGATGCGGCCCTCGGTGCCGCCCCCACCGGCGGCGCCATCGATCCGAACAATGTGGCCGCCAGCGTCCAGGCCAATAACGGCATCGTCTTCAACAGTCTGACCGAGGGTGCGGGCACGCTGCGCTTCGGCACCGGCTTCACCAGCACGGCGCGCGACATCGCCATCGGGAGCGAGAGCGCCACGCTCGACCCGAACGGCAATACGGTGACGCTGACCGGCCAGCTCGCCTCCTTCAATCTGGGCGAGGGCGGCGTGGCGCCGCTCACGATCAACGACAATACGGGCAAGGGCACGTTGATCTTGGCGCCCACGAGCGGCAGCAATCCGCTGTTCTTCGGAAATATCGTGATCAGTGCTGGCACGCTCGAAGCCGCGAGTGACGCGGCGCTGGGCAACACGACCGGCCCGGCCTTCCAGATCGGCCAGATCGACCTCGATGGCGGCACCTTCAAGGCAGGCGGCAATATCAGCTCGGTGCGCAGCCTGTTCCTGACCGGCAGCAGCAGCTTCGACACGAACGGCTTCAATTCGAGCTTCGCCGGCCCGGTGACCGATGTGCAGCGCACGCTGACGGTGCTGAACTCCGGCACGACCGCCGGCACGGTCACCTTCGGCTCGCTCGAGATCGGCGCCACCGCCACGCTCGCCGTTCAGGCCGGATCGACCGCCGCCGCCACGACCACGGTCGATCTTACCAACGGCATCACCCGCGACGGCAATGCCACGCTGTTCCTCGACCCCGCCAGCGGCAAGCTGGGCACCACCGAGCGCGTCTTCTCCGCCGGCGCCTCGACCCAGCTGACCAACGGCATCGTGGCGCCTTGGATCACCATCGACAGCGGCGCCAAGGCGACCAGCAACCCCTATGATTTCGCGACATACAGTGCCGCCAACGGCTACACCGTCGCCACATACAGCCCGAACGCCATCACCGCTTCCTCGGCGACCGATGTGGTCAAGCAGGCCGGCACGGTCTCGCTCACCAAGAACGCCCAGGCCTATGCGCTCAATGTGCAGAACGGCGCCACCATCAATCTCGGCAGCAACACGCTCACGATCGGCGACGGCACCAATCCGGCCGGCCTGATCATGAATGGCAGTGCAGCGCTGAATGGCGGCACGCTCGCCTTCGGTGCCAGCGAGGCCGTGCTGTCGCTCAAATCGACCAATACGATCTCCTCCACCATCACCGGCTCGGGCGGGCTCACCCTGTCGGGCTCCGGCAGCCTGGCGCTCACCACCGTGACTCAAGAGACCGGTGCCGTGGTCGTCGATTCGGGTACGCTCACCCTCTCGGCCCAGAATGCGCTGGCCGGCGCCAGCAGCGTGACGCTCGAGGATGTCAAGAAATCGCCGGCGCCGTCGATCCTGGCGCTTACCGCGACCAACAGCTTCGGTGCGCTCAACAGCGCCGGCAACAACAGCACGGTCCAGACCAGCAACGGCGCCGCCCTCATCATCGGTGACGGGCGGAATCGAAGCTCCACCCTGTCGTCGGCGATCACCGAGACCGGGGCCGCGGTATCGGGTGCCACCCAGGGCGCCATCACCAAGAACGGCACCGGCATGCTCGACCTCTCGGGCGCCAGCAAGGGCACGATCAGCCTGGTGTCCGGCAGCGATGTCGTGGTGAATGGCGGTCAGCTGCGCATCGCCAGCAACGTCTTCGCCAATCCCAACGCCATCGTGCTCAACAACAACAGCGAGCTGCAACTGGTGCAGGGCGGCGGCGGCGCCTTGGCGAACAACATCTCCGGCACGGGCGACCTGCATCTCATGTCGGGCACGCTGCAACTGACCGGCACCAACAACACCTATAGCGGCGGCACCATCCTCGAGGTCGGCGCGGTGCTCGACACGACGACCGCCAACCTGTCCTCGACCAACGCCAACATCACGAGCGCCGGCGGCGTGCTGGTGCTCGACCAGGCCACCAACGGCAGCTACACCGGCGTGATGAGCGACGGCGTGCCGACCGGCGGTGGCACCGTCGTTCAGGCCGCGAGCCTGGTGAAGGACGACAGCAGCGGCGCCAATGGCGGCAACGTCACGATCACGCAGCAGCAGAATTTCTCGGGCTCGACCTCGATCGAGGCCGGCACGCTGACGCTGGCGGCCAAGGACACGCTGGTGAAGAGCAGCGGCGTCGATCTCGGCCGCGTCGGCGGCGGCAGCAGCGCGACGCTCGCCATTGGTGCCGACAATACGTTGCAGGCGCTCTCGACCGAGGCGAACAACGTCACCGCCCTCCAGCTCAACGGCCATACGCTGACGGTGAACTCCACCATCCAGAACGCGGCCCAGCTCAACCTCGCCAACACCACGGGCACGATCCAGGCCAATATCGCCAATAACGGCGCGGTGCAGGTCAGCGGCTCGAACATCATGTTCGGCGGCACCTTCACCAACAATGGCGGCTTCGTCACCGAGGGCGCCACGATCAGCTTCGGCAACCTCGTCAATACGATGACCGGCACGATCCAGGCCTCGGCCGGCGATACCTTCAAGATCGCGGGCAACTTCACCAACACGGCCCAGGTCGGCAGCGCCACCGACATCAGCAAGGCGACCTTCGCCTTCACGCCCGGCATCGGCGCCATGCCGACGGCGCACACCATGACGCTCGGCGGGCTCGACCTCGGCCAAAGTGCCGAAGCGCTCACCGGCGACTTCCTTATCGGCACGCTCGACATCACCGGCCAGAGCCTGACGCTCGCCAGCGGCAACACGATCGGCAAGGCCGCCCTTTATGTCGACACGCTGACTGGCGCCGTGATCGACGCGACCGCGACGTTGGATGGCCTGCAGGTGGTCGACAACATCACCGGCGACGGTTTCAACATCTATTACAATCCGCTTGACGATCTGGCCCTCGGCGGTCTCGACTACGCGCTTCTCGGCGGCGGCGAGCTGATCGCCGACGTGCCGGAGCCGGCATCCTGGCTCGTCATCCTGCCGGGGTTGGCAGCGGGCTTTGCGATGGTGCGGCGGCGTGCACGGAAATCTTGATCGGGCAATATTCTGATGCCGCGGCGATCGGCTGATTCCTCCCTTCTGGCTTGGCTCGCGACGGCGCTGGCGGCGATCTCGCTGGCGCTCGTCATCGTCAACGGCGTGATGTTCACGCTCAATCAGAGCGTCCAGACCGAGGTCAACAACCGGCAGCAATTCATCAATCAGAGCATCCAGCTCGCCCGAGTCGAGGACAACATGGCGCGGGCGCTCGCCACTGCCGCCGCCCATGGCGATGACAAGATCAAGGATATGCTGGCCGAGCTGAAGATCGGCTACACGGTCAACCCGCCGGACGGCACAGCGGCGCCGGCGACCGGAGGCAAGCCGTGACCGAGGATGGCGAGACCGAGGAGCGCTCGCGCAGCAAGCCGCGCATCGAGGTGACGCTGCTGCTGCTCGCCCTCGCCTTCTTCCTGATGGAAGGGTTCCAGAGCTTCCAGCTGATCCGCGAGAACGGCAATCTCGGCACGATCCGCGACACGCAGGAAGCGAGCGTCCAGGAAGGGCAGCGCGTCCGCACCCTGCTCGATACGCTGATGAACCGGTCGACCCAGCTGGCCGATGGCGGCGACGAATCTGCCAAGGCGATCATGGATGATCTGCGCCGGCAGGGGATCGTCTACAAGCCGTCGGCCCCCACGGCACCGGCCTCGCCGCCGCCCGCCAAATAGCGGCTCAGACGGTCCGCTTCATCGCCGTCTTGGGCAGCATGGCGTGCACGCCCTTGTTGCCGTCGACCAGCTGCGTCACATGCAGGTCGCAGGCGAGGCTGCACAGCATATAGGCCTCCTCGGGCTTGAGATCGGTGGCATCGGTGATGAGCGCGATCATCTCGCGCAAGGCGATCTTCGCCGCATCGTCGAGATCCGGATCGAATCCCAGCGTGATCCAATGACTCGCCGTCTCGGCCCGCGGCAGGCGGAAAGCGAGATCCTTGCGCACGGTCAGCCGGAAGGTGCCGGTCAGCGCGGTCTCGAGGGCCGTCAGGCACACTTCGCCGTCGCCCTGCATGCCGTGGCCGTCGCCGATCGAGAAGAGCCCGCCCTTGATGAAGACCGGCAGATAAAGCGTGGTGCCGGCGACCAGCTCTTTCAGATCCATGTTGCCGCCGAACTCGCGCGGCTCGATCGAGCTGATGGCGCCGTAGAATTCGGGCGGTGCTGTGCCCATCACACCGAAGAAGGGCGCGAGCGGCAGCTCGGTGCCCCAGGGCAGCGTCGCCACACCGCGCTGCCGGTCGATGGCACTGTGCCACATCCGGCGCATCCGGAAATCTTCCGGCAGCGTGCCGTTGATCGGGCCGATCGCGGTATAGCCCCAATTCTGCGCCGGCCGGATGGCGTCGATGCGCACCTCCAGCACATCGCCCGGCTCCGCCCCGTCGACCGCGACCGGTCCCGTCATGATATGGCCACGCATGCGCGGGGTGAGTTGCGTCACGACCACGCGATGCGCGTCCAGCACCTCGCAGAAATCGGGCAGGTCCTCGATCGAGCCCGACACCGTGTCGATCGTCACCGTGTCGCCCGACGCAATGGTCAGAACCGGCGACAGCGCCGCGTCGAAGAAGCCCCAATGGCAGGTCTCGGCACCGGCGGGCAGTGTGTGATGGGCGCTCATCGGGCGATCGCCCGTTCGACCGCCTGACCGATCTCGAGAATGCGTCGGTCACCGCCCGTGGGCCCGACGATCATCAGCCCGACCGGCAGCTCGCCCGGTTCGAAGCAGGGAACACTCAAGGCGCAGCGGTCGAGCATGTTGAAGATCGAGGTGTTCCTGAGCACCCGGGCGTTCTGCATGATGTATTCGCCATCCTCGTCGAAGGCATCGAGCCGCGGCGGCACCACCGGCACGGTTGGGCAGATGATCGCGTCGAAGCCGGCGGTGGCACGGTCGAACGCCTCGATCGCGCTGCGGCGCCCGGCCAGCGCGTCGATATAGTCGGCGGCACTGACGCGCGCCGACGCTTCGAGCCGCATGCGCACGCGTGGATCGTAGAGATCGGCCTTCTCCTCCAGGAGCCGACGGTGCCAGGCATAAGCCTCCGGTCCCGCGAGCCCGCCCAGCAGCGTGACGCCGGCCACCAGCCGCAGCTCCGGCAGTGCCGCATCCACCACCACGGCACCGGCCTGCGACAGCCGCGTCGCCGTGCGGCCGAAGGCGCGGGCGACGGTCGCATCGAGATCCTCGGTCAGGACATTCTGCGGCAGCGCCAGCCGCAAGCCCTTGAGCGGCAGATCGGCGAGGGGTTGCAGCTCCTCGCCCGCCATCACGGCATCGATGAGCGCGCAGCAGGCCGCGGTCGGCGCCAGCGGCCCGATCGAATCGAGCGAGGTCGAGAGCGGGATCGCACCATCGCGCGTGATCCGCCGCTGCGTCGGCTTGAAGCCGGCCACACCGTTGAAGGCGGCGGGAATACGCACCGAGCCGCCGGTATCGGTCCCGATCGAGGCCGCGGAGAAACCGTAGGGCACGGCGACACCGGCACCTGAGGAAGATCCGCCGGGCACACGCTCCGGATCATGCGGATTGCGCGGCGTGCCGTAATGCGGGTTGGGGCCGAGGCCGGAATAGGCGAACTCGACCATGTTGGTCGTGCCGAGAATGACGGCCCCGGCCTGGCGCAGCCGGCGGACGATCGGCGCGTCTTCTGTCGCCGCGGGCCGGTCGCTGAGTGCCGTCGAGCCCGCCGTCGTGACCTCGCCCGCAATATCGAAAAGATCCTTGACCGAGATCGGAATGCCGGCGAGCGGCGACGGCACGATGCCGAAACCGCGCAGCCGGTCCGATACCTCCGCCGCCGCCAAGGCCTGCGCGCGATGCAGCCGGATGAAGGTGCGAGCCCCCTCGCCTGCCTTATCCTCGATCCGTGCCAGGCAGGCTTCGGTCAGCGCCCGGCTGGTGGTCCGACCCTGGGCGAGATCGTCGGCAAGGCTGGCGAGAGACGGCATCGCGATCGGCATCGGCGGAGGCTCCAGAAGAAGATGGCGGATCTTGGCCGGGCCCCGGCGGAAAGGCAATTGCTGCGGCACCCCGCCGCAATTCCTGGCGCGCGCCATGCCATATTTCTTACATTCGCTTAAGGGCGGCCGCGCTATAGAGTCGGAGCTACTCTGGAGACGGGAGGCCGAAATGAGCCTGGTCGGATTGACGATGCTCAACGACAATTCGATCTACATCAATCCCGCTCAGGTCAATTGCCTGAAGAAGGGCGATGGGCCCGATGGCGATGCCATGACCGCCATCTGCTTCGGGCCGGCGGACCAGGTGGTCGTAAAGGGCGATATCGATTCGATCGCCTTCCAGCTCTTCCCGAACGGGGTGCGCTGACCCGACCTTTTCAGTGCTGATGCAGCATGCTGGAGCGCGCCATATCCTCGACGCGCTGCGGCTTGATGATCTGCATGACGCCGATGATGGCCGGCAGCAGGATGATCGCCCCGACCATGTTCATGAAGAACATGAGGGTGAGCAACAGCCCCATGTCGGCCTGGAACTGCAGCGGCGAGAACACCCAGGTGGCGACACCGACCGAGAGCGTGAGACCGGTGAAGATCACCGCACTCCCCGTCTCGCGCAGCGTCTGGATATAGGCATCCTGCAGCGACATGCCGGTGCTCATATAGTGGCTCAAGCGGCTGAATTTATAGATGCCGTAATCGACGCCGATGCCGACGCCCAAGGCCGCCACCGGCAAGGTCGCCGTCTTGAGCCCGATGCCGAGCAAGGCCATCGCCGCATTGGCGATGAGCGAGACGAGGCCCAGTGGCAGGATGATGCACAGCACAGCCCGGATCGAGCGGAAGGTCACGGCACAGATCAGCGTCACCGCGACATAGACCAGCACCATCATCGGAAGCTGCGCCGCATCGACCGCATCGTTGGTCGCGGCCGCCTGCCCGCCATTGCCGCCGGCGAGCTCGAGCGTGAAGGGCAGGTCGGGATGGGCCGCCTTGTACTCCTCGACGGCCCGGATCACGCCGCCGAGGGTCGCCGCAGTGTGGTCGGTCAGATAGAGCTTGATCGGCACCGGGCCGCAATCCCGATCCCCGCTCACCAGACGCGGATCGCGCGCCACGATTGCCCAGCGGATATCGCCCTCATTCTCGAACACGCTCGCTGCCTTGATGGCCGCAGTCGTCGCTTCGGTGCCATGCACGCCGGGCACGCCGCGCATCGTGTCGACGACATCGTCGACCGCCCGGTAATGCTTGTCGAGCTTGCATCTTTGGCTGAGGCTCGTGGTCGCGAACACGATCAGCGTGTCGGCGCCATTGCCGAAATGATTGAGGATATAAAGCGTGTCCTGATTGAAGCGGCTCGTCGGCCTGAGCTCAGGGGCACCCGGCGCCAGATCGCCAACCACCAGGTTTCGCGCCTCGAGAAAGGCGCCGAGCGCGATCACGATGGCGCCGGCCGACAGCATGACCGCATAGCGCGGCTGCACCAGGATCGCCAGCAGGTGCCAGAATCTGTCGCGCCGATCGAGCGACGCCTGCATCTTATCGACCGTCTTCCGGCTGATCTTGGCGTAGCTGACCATGAGCGGCAGCCAGATCAGATTGGTGAAGGCGAGGGCTCCGATGCCGATCGTTGCCGTCGCCGCAAGCTCGCGGATGACGGGGATCTTGATCGTCGTGATGGTGAGGAAGGTGATGGCGCCAGTGATGAGCGCGACGGCACCCGGCAGGAACAGGCGCCGGAAGCTCTGCCGCGCCGCGTCCAGGCTGCCGACCCCGGACGCGGCCAGCTGCCCCGTTGACAGAATCATCTGCACGCCGTGGCTGACGCCGATCGACAGGATCAGGAACGGGATCAGCACGGAATAGACATCGATCGGCCGGCCCAAGAGCGACAGCAATCCCAGCTGCCAAGTTACGGCCGCAAGCGAGCAGATGAGCGGTGCCAAGGTCAGCCACCAATGATGGCTGACCCGATAGAGCAGGAAGGCGGTGATCGCGAGCGTCACGACGAAGAACAGCACGACGTAGGCGGCACCATCGGCGATCTCGCCGGCCGCGCGCACGGCACCGGTGATGCGGATCGTCACATCCGGATAGCGTGCCTCGTATTTCTCTTTGATCTCGGTCTCGAGCCGATGGGCGATGCCGAGATAATCGGGCGATTGACGGGTCGCCGGATCGCGCCCCATCAGCGGCAGGATGATGAGTGCCGTCTTGAAATCGGCCGATACCAGCTGGCCGACCAGCTTGCCGTTGATGAGGTTGGATTTGACCTGCGCGAACCCAGCCTCGTCCGGATGGAAATGCTTGGGCAGCACGTCGGAGCCCTTGAACCCGTCCTCGGTCAGCTCGATCACCCGCACATTGGGCGAGAAGATATGCATGACCCGCGCCCGATCGACCGCCGGGAAATAGAAGAGATCGTCGGTGACGTGCCGGAATTCCTCGAAGAAGGACGGCGTGAAGATCGTTCCGTCCTTCGCTTCGAGCGCCAACAGCACGACGTTGGCGCCACCCGTCTCGCCGGCATGCTCGCGCGCCACACGGCTAAAGGGATGATCGGCCGGAACCTGCTTGTCCAAGCCCGCCTCGAGCCGGATATGCGCCGCCTCCCAGCCGAGGCCGAGCGTCACCAGGCAAAAGCCGGCGATCAACCAGGGACGGGCGCCGAACAGCACCGCCTCGACGCGGCGGAAGGCGTGAAGAAAGAAGCGTTGAATCATCCGTCACGCCTGCCAAACCACTGCGGGTCCGCGATCGTCGCTGTGCAACCCTCCCGGGTCAAGCGCGCGTTAAGACGCGCCGATCACTCATACCGAAGCGCCAGCACCGGCCGCGCACGGGCGACCTGGAACGCATGGAAGAGCGTCGTGGCGACGGCGATGACGAGGGCCGCCGCCCCGGCCAGCGCGAAAGGCTGCCAGCCGAGCTCGATATGATAGGCGAAACCCTCGAGCCATCGACGCATGGCGAACCAGGCGACAGGCCAGGCGATTGCGTTGGCGACGAGCACCGGCCGCATGAATTGCCAGACGAGCAGCCGGGCCACATCGATGCTCGAGGCCCCCAGCGCCTTGCGGATGCCGATCTCCTTGGTCCGCCGCTCGGCCGTGAAAGCGGAAAGGCCGAAAAGCCCGAGGCAGCCGATTGCGATCGCAACCAGAGCGAAGGCAGCGAAGATCACGCCCTCACGCGCCATGTCGCGATAGAGGCCACCGATATCCGTGGCAACGAAGCTACGGCGGACCGACACCTCGGCTCCACTCTCGTCCCAGAACCGGTCGATGGCAGCCAGAGTCTCCGGCATCATCGCAGGGTCGAGCTTGACGCTGAGCATCCGCCACGCCGCCGGATCGACATAGAAGATGCTGGGCGCAATCAACTCGCGCACGGTGCCGATCGGAAAGTCCGGCACGACCGCGATGATCGAAGAAAATCGCTTGTCGCGGCCGATGCCTGCGATCTCGATCGTCTGCCCCAATGCCTCGGCTGGGGAGGCGAAGCCTAAGGCGTGCGCCGCCGTCTGGTTGATCGCCACGGCCGGACCGTCAGGCGCCGCGGGATCGACCACATCCGCGCCCCGCGCCCGATCGAAGGTCCGCCCGGCCAAAGGCGCCACACCATAGAGCTCAAGAAAGCCGAAATCGACATCGACCAGATCGACACCGAGCTCGCGGCCGCCTGGTGGCATCGCCGTACCGCCGGCCTTGGCGAAACTCAACGGGGCCGCCAGCGAGCAGGCGGCTCCCCTGACGCCGGGCAGCGCCGCGACGCGTGCGCGGAAGGCGCCAATGCAAGCACGCGGCTCCTGGATCGCGACGACGTCCGCCGTGTCGAGATGGAGCGCCTTGCCGGTCGCGAACTCGGTTTGGCGGAGAATGACGATGGTGGCGACCGTTAGGCCGATCGAAACGCTGAATTGCAGCACGACGAGCACCGAGCGCAGTCGGAAGCCGCCCGGCACGCCGATATGCCCCGACTTCAGTGCGGTTGCCGGCGCCAAGCGGGCGAGACGCAAGGCCGGGTAGAAGCCGGCCACTATGCCCATCGCCACCAGCGCTGCCAGAAGCGCGCCCGCCAGGACCGGATCGCGCCAATAGGCAAAGCCGATCAGGCGATCCATCGCAGCATTGAAGGACGGCAGTGCCAGCTCGACCAGCGCCGACGCCAGCGCCGTCGCGATCAAGGCGATCGCCATCGCCTCGCTGACGAATTGGGTGAGTATCTGCCGGCGCGAGGCACCCGTCGCCATGCGAATGCCGACCTCCACGCCGCGGCGCGCCGCCTGCGCCGTCATCAAGCTGGCGAAATTGACACCGGCCGCACCCAGGATGATGAGCCCGATCAGGCCTACCGCCGTCAGAGCGCGCGGATCCGCCGCTTCCTTCATATCGCCTTCATAGGGCATGAGATGGATGGCGGAGACTGGATCGAGTGTGAGATCGAAAAAGGTGCCGCCGTCGTCATCGGCGAAGTGACGTCGGACGAAAGCGGCCAGGCGATCGGCAGCGGGCGGGGGCGCGCCGGCCCTCACGCGGACATAGATATAGCCCCCGAAGCCGAAGGCGCCGGGCGCCGGCACCTCGGCGTCCTCGCGCGCCAGCGTCGAGCGTGGGGCGAGCCCGGAAGCGATGATCCCGACCTTGAGGTGGCTGTTCGACGGCAGATCGTCGATCACGGCCGCGACACGCATTGCCGTCTTGTGGTCGAACTCCAGGGTCTCGCCAACTGGAAAGTCGCGACCGAAATATTTCCGCGCCATGCTCCGCGTCAGCACCACGGCGTCGGGTGCTGCAAGTGCAGCCGGATCTCCGCCAATCACTCGCAGCCCGATTACGGAGAGAAATCCCGGATCGGCCCAATAGACTGTCTCCGCTGCTTCGACCGAACCATGCCGCAGGCCGACCCGACCGGGCTGGAGCCGGGCAACACCCGCAAACTCCGGAAAATCGAGAGCCAGAGTAGCGGCTGCGTGCTTGGGCGCACCAGGAAAGAGCGAAACAGGTCGCCCTGGACTGTGGAATTGCGTACCGATCCGGTAGATCTGGGCCGCCCCATCCAGGAAGGTGTCGTAGCTCAGCTCATGCCGGACATAGAGGCCGACCAGGATCGCCGCCGCCATTCCGAAAGCGAGCCCTAGAATGTTGATCGCGGTGTGAAGACGATCGCGCAGCATGTGGCGCGACGCGGCGACGAGGTAGTGATGGAGCATGTTCTGGTTCGTCCTATTCGTACCGCAGCGCCAGCACCGGCCGCGCGCGGGCGACCTGGAATGCGTGGAACAGCGTCGTGACGACGGCGATGACCAGGGCCGCCGCCCCGGCCAGCGCGAAAGGCTGCCAATCGAGCTTGATGTGATAGGCGAAACCGTCGAGCCAGCGGCGCATGATGAACCAGGCGACGGGCCACGCGATCGCATTGGCGATCAGCACCGGCCTGGCGAACTGCCAAACCAGCAGCCGTGCCACATCGGCGCTGGACGCACCCAGCGCCTTGCGGATGCCGATCTCCTTGGTCCGGCGCTCGGCCGTGAAGGCGGAGAGGCCGAAGAGACCGAGGCAGCCTATGACGAGCGCGATCGCGGCGAAGCCGGCAAAGAACTCACCATCGCGCACGATGCCGCGATAATATTTCTCGATCTCCTGATCGAGGAAGCTGCGCTGGATTGGATGATCGAGATTGCCGTCGGCCCAGATCCGGTCGATGCCGGCCAAATCCTCCGGGATGCGGATCCCGTCGAGCTTGACGCTGAGCATGCCCCAGGAGGCTGGATCGACATAGAAGATCGTCGGTTGGATCTTGTCGCGGATGCTGCCGATCTGAAAGTCGCCGACCACGCCGATGATGGTAGAGGGCTCAGCCTGGTAGTCGCCCATATGAAGCTTGGCCGTCACCGTCTGGCCGATCGCAGCTGCAGCATCGACGAAGCCGAAGGCGCGCCGCGCGGTCTCGTTGATGACGATGGTCGGGTTGGCGGTGCTGGCCGGATCGAGGCTGTCCGAGGGCCGCGACCGGTCGAAGAACCGTCCGGCCATCGGTGCCAGGCCGTAGAGCTCGAAGAAACCCGCATCGATCGCCGTGCGCGAGGTGCGCACCTCGCGCCCATCGGCGAGCTTGGTGTCGCCCTCGCCAGTCGAAAAATCGAGGGGTGCCGCGCGCGAGCAGGCGACACCGCGCACACCCGGCAGCGCCGCGACCCGGTTGCGGAAGGAGTCGGTGCAGGCCGCCTTGTCCTTGACCACCACCGTCTCATCCTTGTCGAACCGCAGGCTCTCGCCGGTTGCAAATTCGGTTTGCCGCAGGATCACGAGGGTGGCGACGCCGAGGCCGATCGAAACCGCGAACTGCATCACCACGAGCAGCTGGCGAAGCCTGCCGCCCGAGCCGCCGGCGCGGCCGCCCTTGAGTACGATGGCCGGACGGAGAGCTGCCAGGATCAGCGCCGGATAGGCCCCGGCCCCCATGCCGACGACAGCTACCAGCGCCAGGAGGCCGAGCGACAGTGCCGGATCGTGCCAATAGGCGAAGCCGATCTGCCGGTCGAGAAAAGCGTCGAGCCGCGGCAGCGCCAGCTCGACAAAAGCGATGGCGACGAGGGCGGCGACACAGACGAAGCCCGTCGCCTCACCGATGAAATGGAGCAAGAGCTGCCGCTGCGTGGCGCCGAGCGCCTTGCGCACCCCGACCTCGATGGCGCGGCGCCCGGCCCGCGCGGTCATGAGGTTGATGAAGTTGACGCAAGCGACGACCAGGATCAGCACGCCGACCAGCGACAGCGCTGCGAGGTCCGTCCGGCTGCCACCCTCCAGTATCTCGCCGGTGGTGCCGGTCAGCAGATGAATGCTGCCGACGGGATCGAGCTGGAACGCGGTGCGGTCCCCATTGTCCTGGCTTGGGTAGTGATTATCGGCGAATTGCGCGAGCCGGCCGGTCAGGCTGGCCGGATCGACGCCGGGCTTCAGGCGGACATAGGTATAGGGGCTGTACGTCCGGGAGCCGTTAATGACGGGCTTCGCATCCTCGATCGCGAGCGTGGAAAAGGGCGCCCGCGCCGAGGCCAGGATCTGGATGTCGAGATGCGTGTTCGACGGCAGATCCTCGATTACCGCCGTCACGCGCATCGGATACTTTCGGAAGAACTCGAGCGTCTCGCCGATCGGCGTGTCCGTGCCGAAATACTTCCGTGCCATGCTGCGTGTCAGCACGACGCTGTCGGGCGCGTCCAGCGCCGTCGCCGCATCGCCGGCAACCATCGGCAGCCCCAGCACCTCGAGCGTCGCGGGATCGGCCCAATAGGCTGTTGTCTCCAGCCCTTCGACATCGCCGTGGCGAATGCCGATATCCTGGCTGTCGATGCGGGCGACCGCTTCGAACTCGGGGAAATCGAGCGCCAGCTCGGGCCCGAGGCGCGCCACGGAATCGGCTAACCACTCCGTGCGCGTCGGATAGATCTCTTTGGTCGAAACCCGGTAGATCCGGTCGTATCCGATCAGGAAATGATCGAAGGAGAGCTCGTCGCGGACGAAGAGCGCGATCAGGATCGCGGCGGTGAGGCCGAGCGCCAGCCCCAGCACGTTGATCACGCTATAGAGCCCGTCGCGGACCGCATTGCGCCAGGCGGCGGCGAGGATGTTCTGCAGCATCGGCGTCTCCTACTCGTACCGGAGTGCCAGCACGGGCCGCGACCGGGCGACCTGGACAGCGTGGAAAAGCGTGGTGAGAATGGCGATCGCGAGTGCGGCCGCCCCGGCGATCAGGAAGGGCTGGATCGACAGCGGAATGCGATAGGCGAAGCCATCGAGCCAGCGGCGCATGAACCACCAGGCGATCGGCCAGGCGAGCAGGTTCGCCAGCACGATCGGTTTGATGAACTGCCAAATCAGCAAGCGCGCGACCGCAAGGGTCGAGGCGCCCAGCGCCTTGCGGATGCCGATCTCCTTGGTCCGCCGCTCGGCGGTGTAGGCGGAAAGCCCGACGAGACCCAGACACCCGATCGCCGCGGCGAAGCCGGCGAAGGCGGCGAACAGCAGACCTTGGCGCGTCACGTCGCGATAGAGCCGGGCGATGCGGTCATCGACGAAGCTGCGGCTGACCGGCCGGTCCGGCACGAACTCGCGCCAGGCCGCATCGATGCCGCGCAGCGTGCCCGGCAGATCGGCGCCGGACAGTTTCACGCTCAGCACCTGGAAAAGATCCGGAAAGACCAGAAAGAGGCTCGGCGGCACGGGCTTGCGGATCGAGTTCGAGCGGGAAATCCGGCACCACGCCGATGATGCGCTGGCGGAGCCGGGCACCTGGATCGGTATTGGATAGGCTGGCGGTCACTTCCTGTCCGATCGCGGCGGCGGCATCCGCGAAGCCCAGCGCATGCACGGCCGTCTCGTTGATGATCGCGGCACCGGCTCGGCTCAGATCCTCGAACGAGGTCTTGTCGTCGGCCCGATTACGGGAAAAGTCTCGGCCGGCAATGAGATGCAGACCATAGAGATCGAAGAAGCCGGGGGCGACCGGCACGAAGTTCAATCCGACTTCCGGCCGTCCGGCTTCCCCGCTCGGCCGATAGCCGATCGTCAATTGCAACTCCACCGCCGGCACGACCATGGAATCGGCGATCGCGCGTACCCCCGGCACGGCAGCGAGCCTGGTGTGCAGCGCATCGAGCGATGCCTCGTCGAGCCGCGGGACGCCCAAAGGACCAGGCGTCTTCTGGATGGGCATGCCGCCCAGATCGACCGTGAGGATCAGATCCTTGTCGAAACGGAGCGCTTGCGAGCTTGCGAAGACATCCTGGCGGTAGATCACGCTGGTCGCGATCACCAGCATGATCGTCACGCTGAACTGAAAGACCACCAGAATCAGGCGCAGCTTGCCGCCGCCGATCGGCCCGCCCGATCGCGATTTCAGCACCAGCGCCGGTGGGAAACTGGACAAGATCAGCGCCGGGTAGATACCCGCGGCGACACCGACCAGCACCGCCGCCGCGACCGGGAACACGGCCAGCCAGGGGTAGCGCCCATATTCGAAGGCGATATGCCGATCGAGGAAGCCGTTGAGGCTGGGCAGGCAGAGCTCCGCCAGCGCCAAGCCAAGCGCCATGCCGGCCAGCGCGAAGAAGACCGACTCCCCCATGAACTGGACCATGAGTTGGCGGCGCAGCGCACCCTGTGATTTGCGCACGCCTACCTCAAGCGCGCGCCGGGTCGCGCGCGCCGTCACCAGATTGACGAAGTTGATCCCGGCCAGCAGCAGAATGAGCACGCCGGTCGCGGCCACCGAATAGAGCGTCCTAGCCTCGTCGTTGATCTCGCGCGTGCCGGGATTGTACGGATTCAGATGCAGATCGGCCAAAGGCTTCAGGAACAAGTCGAAATCCGGTCGCGCGCCCTGGTCGTCGGGATAGTTCGCCGATGCGAAGGCCGGCAGCCGCGCCGCGAGCGTCGCCGCATCCGTGCCGGGTTTGAGCCGCAGGAAGGTCTGACCGATGGAGAGGAACACACCCTTTTGCTGCGGTCCGGTGGCGATGGCGCTGAAGGCGGTCTTGCTGGAAAGCAGGGCCGAGAATCCCACGCTCGTGTTCGTCGGCGGATCTTCGGCAACGCCGGTGACGCGCACGGGATGGATCTGGTTCACATCCAGCGTCTGGCCGAGGCAATCGATCGTGCCGAAATATTTCTCGGCGAGAGATCGTGTGAGCACGATCGAATCCGGCGCCACCAAGGCCGTTGCGGGATCGCCGCGCAGCAGCGGAAAGCCCAGCACGGCGAAGAAGTCGGGATCGGCCGTCTCGATCGCCTCGATCGCCTCGACCTGGCCGTGCCGCAGCCCCAGGCTTTCCGGCGCAAGCCGCAAGGCTGTGGCGATTTCGGGAAAGGCGAGCGTCAGTTCCTCCGCCATGCGCAACGGCGTCCCGGCCGAGGTGGTCTGGCCACGCAGGGTCGCCTGCACCCGATACACATCCTGATAACCGGGCAGGAACCGGTCATAGGAAAGCTCGTCACGGACGAAGAGCCCGATCAGGATCGCCGCAGCGAACCCAATCCCCAGCCCCAGCACATTGAGTGTCGTATAGAGCCGATCGCGGACGGCATTGCGCCAGGCGGCAATGAGATAGTGGCTCAGCATCGGCGTCCCCTACTCGTACCGGAGCGCCAGCACCGGCCGCGACCGGGCGACCTGGAACGCATGGAAGGCGGTGGTGAGGATGGCGATGGCGAGTGCGGCCGCCCCGGCGATCAGGAAGGGCTCGACCGAGAGCGTGATCCGATAGGCGAAGCCGTCGAGCCAGCGGCGCATGATGAGATAGGTCAGCGGCCACGCGATCGCGTTGGCGATCAGCACCGGCTTGACGAACTGCCAGATCAGCAGCAGGCTGACATCGGCCGTGGACGCGCCCAGCGCCTTGCGGATTCCGATCTCCTTGGTACGCCGCTCCGCCGTGAAGGCCGAGAGGCCGAAGAGGCCGAGGCAGCCGATCAGCAGCGCCACCGCGGCGAAGATCGCGAACACCTCGCTCTGCCGCGTGATGTCCTCGTAGAGCTCCTCGATCCTCGAATCGAGGAAGAAGCGCTTGATCGGCCGATCGTTGACGCTCTCGCTCCAGATCTTGTCGATGCCCGACAGATCCGCTGCCACGTTCCGGCCGTCGAGCTTGACGCTGAGTAGGCCCCAACTCGACCGATTGACATAGAATACAGTTGGGGAGACGGCATCGCGGATCGAGCCGATCGGGAAGTCCGGCACGACGCCGACGATCACCGACTGCGCCTTGTCCACCACAGCGACCTGCTGGCCGATCGCGGCCGCCGGTGTCGCGAAACCATAGGCGCGGACTGCTGTCTCGTTGATCACCACGGACGGTGTCGGATCCTTGTCGTCCTTGTGCAGTTCGTCATTCTGGCGCGCACGGTCGAACAACCGACCGGCCAGCGGCTTCAGCCCGTAGAGCTCGAAGAAGCCGAAATCGATGGGTGTCTTGTCGACATCGACCTCTCGGCCGTCAGGCAAGGTCGAGGTGCCGTCAATGGTCGAAAAGTTGAGCGGCGCAGAGCGCGAGCAGGCCACGCCCTTGACACCCGGCAATGCCGCGACGCGATCGCGGAACGTATCGCTGCAAGCCTCCGATGCTTCGACCAGCAGCACTTGGTCCTTGTCGAAACGGAGGCTATTGCCGGTCGCGAAATCGGTCTGGCGGACGATCACCAGCGTGGCGACGGCAAGCCCGATCGAGGCGGCGAATTGCAGCACGACCAAGGCCTGGCGCAGCCGTCCGCTGCCAGCGCCGGCACGCCCGCCCTTCAGCACCGAGGCCGGCCGGAATGCCGCCATCACGAGTGCCGGATAGAGCCCGGCGCCGATGCCGACCAGCAGCACCAGCCCGGCAATACCGGCCGCGAGCTCCGGGTCCTGCCAATAGGCGAAGCCGATTTGCCTTCCGAGGAAGGCGTTGAAGCTGGGCAGGACCAGCTCGACCACGGCGATCGCGATCACGGCGGCGATCAGCGCGAAGGCGGTCGATTCGCTCATGAACTGGAACACGAGCTGGCCATAGGTCGCTCCCAGCGCCTTGCGCACGCCGACCTCGACGCTGCGCCGTGCTGCTCGCGCCGTCATGAGGTTGATGAAATTGATGCTGGCAATGGCGAGGATGACGAGCGCCACGATCGACACGGCCGCGATCGTGCTCGGGCTGCCGCCTTCCGTCATGGAAGGGACCGCCGGCGACAGATGGATGTCGGTCAGGGGATCGAGGCGGAGCGCGATGGAGACGCTGTTCGGCGTCGACCCGTCGACCCAGGGGAAATATTGGTGGATGAAGGCCGGAAGCCGGCTTTCGACGGCGCGCCGATCGACACCCGGCTTGAGGCGGGCATAGGCCCAGCCGCCGAAATTGTTGTTGTTGGGATCAGGCTTGTCGGCATCTTCCCGGGTGAGATCCGAGAAAGGTGCCAGGCCCGAAACCAGGATCTGGGTATCTAGATGTGTGTTCGGCGGCAGGTCCTCGAGCACGGCCGTGACGCGCAAAGGATGCTGCCGGCCGAGCTCGAGCGTCGATCCGATCGGCATATCCGTGCCGAAATATTTGCGCGCCATGCTGCGTGTCAGCACCACGCTGTCAGGTGCGTCGAGCGCCGTCGCGGCATCGCCGGCGATCACGGGCAGGCCGATGACGCTCAGGAACTTCGGATCGGCCCAATAGATCCGTTCGAGCACCTCGACATCGCCGTGGCGCAGCCCGACCCGATCGCCATAGACGCGCGCGACCCCTTCGAATTCGGGAAAATCGAGCGCCAACGCCGGTGCTACATGACCCAGCACCAGGGCGCTGTGAACGACCGGCCGTCCCTGGATCGTGAGATCGCCGCCGATCCGGAAGATCCGGTCGTGACCGGCCAGGAACTGGTCGTAGCCGAGCTCGTCGCGGACGAAGAGCGCGATCAGCAGCGCCGCGGCGAAGCCGATGCCCAGTCCCACCACATTGATCGAGGCGTGCAGCCGGTCGCGGATCGCGTTGCGCCATGCCGCCCGAAGATAGTTCTTGAGCATGGCTCAGGCCGCCAGCTGCGAGGCCGACACGATATTGCCGTCGAGCAGATTGAGCGTGCGCTCGGCATAGGCGGCATGGGCATGGCTGTGGGTCACCATGACAACTGTCGTGCCGGCGGTGGCGATCTCGGTCAGCATCCCCATGACCGCGTCGCCGTTGGCGGTGTCGAGATTGCCGGTCGGCTCGTCGGCCAGGATGAGCTTGGGCTCGGCCACGAGGGCGCGGGCGACCGCGACGCGCTGCTGCTGGCCGCCCGAAAGCTGCTGCGGCAGGTGGCGCGCCCGATGCGGCAGCCCGACCCGCTCCAGCGCCGCCTTGATCCGGCGCTTGCGGTCAGCCGATTTGACGCCGCGATAGATCAGCGCCACCTCGACATTCTCCTCGACCGTCAGCTCGTCGATGAGGTTGAAGCTCTGGAATACGAAGCCGATATGCGCGCGGCGCAGGAGCGTCAGCTTGCGTTCGGGATATTTCGCGATGTCCTCGTCGAGGAACCAGAACTCGCCCTCGCTCGGGCTGTCGAGCAGTCCCAGGATGTTGAGCAGCGTCGATTTTCCGCAGCCCGACGGACCCATGATGGCGACGAATTCGCCTCTGCGGATCTCCAGGCTCACCTGGCGCAGCGCCAGGGTCTCGACCTCGCTGGTGGCATAGGATTTCGACAAATTGACGAGCTTAAGCATCGGACGCCTTTCAATGCGAGGTTCAGCAGCGGGTCAGTTTTCGATGGTGAGCCGGTCGATGCGGTCGAGGCCGGTATAGTCCGAGGTGACGACGCGATCGCCGGGCTTGAGACCGCTCAGCACCTCGACGGCTTCGGCGGTCCGGCGGCCGAGCTTGACCGAGCGGCGCTCGGCGACACTCCCGCCGGGATCGAGCACGAAGACCCAGGCGCCGCCGGACGCTTCGAGGAACGGGCCGGCCGGCACGATCGTCGCCGGCACGTCGCCGCCCAGCTCGAGCTTGCCCTGCACCGCCTGACCACGCCGGAGCCCGTCCGGCGCCTTGCCGTCCCAGGCGAGATCGACATCGAACTTGCCGTCCTTGACCTGCGGATAGACCTTGGCGACGGTGAGGTTGGCGTCGCGCCCATCGATCGTCACGGTGACCTTCTGACCAGGCCGCACGCGGGCCAGATAGAACTCGTCGACCTGCACGGTCACCTTCGAGCCGCCGTCGCGGTCGATCTGGCCCAGATTCTGGCCACGGGTCTTCTGCTCGCCAATATGGACATCGAATGCCGTCAGCACGCCATCGGTGGGCGCGCGCACGAGCAGCGTGTCGAGCTCGCGCTTGGCGGCGGCGAGATTGGCGTCAAGCCGCGCTGCCGTCTCATGGATCAGCGTCTCGCTCTTTTCGATGAGGTCCGCATCGCGCTTCTGCGCATCGATCGCGATGTCCTTGAGGTGTTTCTGATAGGCCAGTTCATCGGCCACCTGGTCGAGTGTTTCCTGCGATTCGAAGCCCTTCTGCGCCAGCGGCTCCCGACGCGCGACCAGCCGGCCGAGCCGGATGATGTTGTACTCGGCGTTGGTCACGGCGTTGGCATCGCCGGTCCGCGTCTGCTCGAAGCTGAGCTCGAGCTGGCGCTGCGTGTTGATCTGCTCGATCACCTGGGTCTCGCGCGCGATCGCCTCGAGCTCGAGATTAGGATCGGAGAAGCGCAGCAGCGGCTGGCCCGCGGTCACACGCTGGCCAGCCTCGGCCATGATCTCCTCGACCCGGCCGCCTTGGACGGCGTCGAGCACCACGCTTTCGAGCGGAACGATCTGGCCGCGCAGCGGGATGAAATCATGGAAGGGTGCGGCCGCGACGGTCGAGATGGTGATCTTCGCAGCCTCGACCCTGAGGGTCCGCTCGGCCGGCGCCAAGGCTATCCGCGCCACCACCGCGACAGCCAGCAAGCCCAGGCCGCCGAGGATCACCCAACCGGGCAGCCGCCGCCGCTTGCGGACCGGACGATCCATGCCGGAAACCAGCTTCGGTGCCGTGACAACGTCCATTCGCGACCATCTCCATTCGTTTGTCATATGGTTGAGCAAAGTTCTTGCCAGATAGACCGCGTCCGCAATCTCAATAGGTTAGACGAGTTTCGCGGGGTCCATGATGTTCGCCGGTGAACGCTTGTGTTCGTATTCGAACACGTCCTGCCATGCTACTCATAGCGTAGCGCCACGATCGGCTTGGCGCCGGAGACGGCCACGGCATGGGTCATCACGGTCAGCCAGGCGACGAGCAGGGCGAAGCCGGTCGCTGCGAGAAAGACCGGGAGCTGCAGGTCGATATGATAGGCGAAGCCTTCGAGCCAGCGCTGCAGCAGCCAATACGAGATCGGCCAAGCCAGCAGATTGCTCCACAGGACCGGCTTGGTGAATTGCCACACCAGCATCCGGACAATGGTGCTGCGGCTCGCCCCGAGCGCCTTGCGAATGCCGATTTCCTTCGTCCGTCGCTCGGCATTGAAGGCGGAGAGCCCCAAGAGGCCGAGACTGCCGATGAAGAGCGCGACCAAGGTGAAGGAGGCGAAGACGCGCGCCTCGCGCGTAATATCGGCGTACAGGCTGTTCAAAAGCTCGGTCACGAAGAAGCGCTCGATCGGCCGGCCATTGTCGAGCTGCTTCCAGACCGCATCGATCGCCGTCAATGTTTCCGGCAACTTGGTCCGGTCCAATTTGAGGCTGAGCAGGCTGAAACGGTCAGGATCGACATAGAAGGCGGTGGGATCGATCGCCTGGCGGATGGAATCGACCGGAAAATCCGCGACCACGCCGATGATTTCGGACGTCTTGGTCACGTCGCGCACTTCCTCGAGCGAGATATGCTGGCCAATGGCCGCTTGTGGGGAGGCGAAGCCGAGCCGGCGGACCGCCGCTTCGTTGATGACCAGCGGAGCTGCCATCGGCTCCTGCGCTCCCGGCTTGAGCGCGTCGGTGCCGCGATCGGTCGAGAAGAATTGGCCGGCCAAGGGCTTCAACCCATAGAGCTCGAAAAACCCGAAATCGACGGAGGTATTCCTGAGGTCGGTGCGCGTCCCGTCCGGCAAGGTCGCGGCACTGGTCCAGACATTGAAATTGAAGGGGGCCGACCAGGAACAGGCGGTTGCGAGCACGCCTTCGACGGATCTGAAGCGATTTTCCATGTCACGGCCGCACGCACCCCGGATGACCAGAACCTGATCCTTGTCGAGCCGCAGGCTGTCGCGCGTCGCGTAGTCGGTCTGCAGATAGATCACCTCGGTGGCCAGGAACAAGCCAATGAGAATGGCGAATTGGACGATGACGAGGCCCTCGCGGATCCGGACCGAGCCGTGGAGACCGGAGCCGCCGGCCTTCAGGACTGCCGCCGGCCGGAACGATGACAAGATGAAGGCCGGATAGGTGCCGCCAAGGACGCCAATCAGCGCGATCAAGGCGACGAGGCCGGCACCCACTGCCGGATCGCTCCAGAGCCCGGGCTTCAGCGCGCGCTCCATGAAGGCATTGAAAGAGGGCAAGGCAAGCTCGACAAAGGCTAGCGCGATCATCATGCTGATCGCCGCCCAGATCGTGGTTTCGCCGACGAATTGCACGATCAAGTCCCAGCGTCTGGCGCCCGACACTTTGCGGACGCCGACCTCGACCGCTCGGCGCGCGGCCCGGGCGGTCACGAGATTGATGAAATTGATCGCCGCCACCGTCACGGCCAAAGCGCCGATGGCCATGAGCGTATAGAGCGTCGCCCGATCGCCATGCGGCTTCATGGCGGACAGCGCCGGAGGGCTGAGATGGATCTGCCGCACCGGGATGAGCGAGAAGGCGAGCTTCTGGCCAAGCCGTAAATTCATGTGTCTTTTGATGAAATCCGGCATCGTCGCCTGCACGGATCGGCCGCTCGCACCGATCTTGAAGCGTAGGTAGGTATAGACGTCCGTGTCGATCGTGCCGGCAGCCGATAGCGGCGGGGCGGCATCGAGCCGCGCCAACGGGGATTTGGCACCGTTGCCGGCGGCGATGATCTCGGTCGCCAAATGAGTGTTGGACGGCAGATCCTCGATGACCGCTGTGACCTGCATCGAGATCGTGCGGTTGATCTCCAGCGTTTCTCCAATGGGGTCGGGGCGCCCGAAATATTTCTCGGCCATCCGGCGCGTGATGACGATGCCGGTCGGCGTCTGAAGTGCGGTCTCAAGCTTCCCGGCCACGACAGGCAGCTGGAATACCGAAAAGACATTCGGGTCGGCCCAATAGACCGTCTCGTTTCCCTCGACGTCCCGATGACGAACCCCGCCATAGACCGCATAGAGCCGGGTGACGTCCTCGATCTCGGGAAAGTCCAGTTTCAGCCAGCTCGCGACCTCGGACGGGCTGGCATCGTCGGTGAAATTGACCTCGCTCGACAGCAGAGAGACCCGATCCGAATTCGGCAGGAAGTCGTCGAAGCTGAACTCGTTGCGGACGAACAGGCCGATCAACAGGGCGGCAGCGAATCCGACCGACAGGCCGATGATCATGATGCCGGCATAGAGCTTGTTGTTGCGAAGACCACGCAAGGCGACGGCGAGGTAGCTGCGGAACATGTTCGGTCTCGATCAGTGTCGATCGTCCCTTGGAGCAAAGTTCCTGCCAAATGCGCGCTTCGAGCGAGATCAACGGGTTATCGGCATGCCGTCCGATTCCGATTGTCCGCTAACGAACGTCAGTGTACGCATCCGGACATGCCCGACGAGATGAAACCGCGCATCCTGGTCGTCGATGACGATCCCGACGTGCTGACCGCGGCCCGCCTGCTGCTGCGCCGAACCGCCGAGACAGTGGAGACAGAGCGCCGCGCCGAGTTGGCGCTCGCCAAGCTCGAAACGGCCCAATGGGACACGATCCTGCTCGACATGAATTTGAGCGTGGGCAAGCGCGACGGGACCGACGGCTTCGATTGGCTGGAGCGGTTCCGCACGGCTGATCCCGCGGTCTCGGTCGTGTTGATGACCGGGTTCGGCGGCGTGCCGGTCGCCGTCGAGGCGATGAAGCGGGGCGCGGCCGATTTCGTGCTGAAGCCCTGGCACAATGAGCGGCTGGTGGCGACGGTCGAGACGGCGACCCGGCTCAGCCGCTCGCGGCGCGAGGTCGGGCGGCTCGAGACCGAGAATCGGGCGCTCGCCGCCATCTCGGAGCCCGCCGACGAGACCATCATCGGGGCATCTCAGGCCATGCGCCGGGTGTTCGAGATGGTGGCGCGCGCCGCTCCCACCAACGCCAACGTCCTGATCCTTGGCGAGAGCGGCACCGGCAAGGAGGTGATTGCGCGCGAGATCCACCGCCGCTCCAACCGCGCCGGCAAGCCCTTCGTCTCGGTCGATCTCGGCGCCGTCGCCGAGACGCTGTTCGAGAGCGAGCTCTTCGGCCACAAGAAGGGCGCCTTCACCGACGCCAAGAGCGACCGGCCCGGCCGCATGGTGGCGTCGAGCGGCGGCACGCTCTTCCTCGACGAGATCGGCAATCTGCCGCTCTATCTCCAGCGCAAGCTCTTGACCGTGCTGGAGCGGCAAGAGGTGGTGCCGGTCGGCGGCGACCGCCCGGTCGCGATCGATCTCAGGCTCGTCACCGCGACCAACATGCCGCTGGCCGAGCTCAATCGAGAGCAGGTGTTCCGCCAGGATCTGCTCTACCGCATCAACACGGTCGAGCTGACGCTGCCGCCCCTGCGTGAGCGGGCAAGCGACATCGCGGCCCTGGCCGAGCATTTCATCGCGCTCTATGCCCGCAAATACAATCTGTCGCGCCGGCGCCTGAGTGCCGAAAGCCTGGCCGCCCTCGAGGTCTATCCGTGGCCCGGCAATGTCCGCGAGCTCAGGCATGCGATCGAGCGTGCCACCATCCTCGGCAGCGGTGACCATTTCGCGCCGCAGGATTTCCCGGCAGCGCGGCCGCATCAGGCTGAGGGCGGGGCCGACGCCGACACCTACAATCTCGACGAGATCGAGCGCCGGGTCATCCGCCGGGCGCTCGCCGATCATGACGGCAATATCAGCCGTGCCGCGACCGCCCTCGGCCTGACGCGCGCCGCCCTCTATCGCCGCATCGAGCGGCACGGACTCTAAGCACCGATGGCGGCGCTCGCCTCTTTCCTCGGTGGCTGGCCCTTCGGGCTGGCCTGGCGTCTCACCCTGCTGATCGCCGCCTTGCTGGGCTTCGCGATGCTCGTGACATCGACCGATCTCTATGCCACTTCGTTCGTGACCGGCCTCGTCGCCGTGATCCTCTTCGGCGAGCTTTGGCGCTATGCCACCGCATCCGATCGCGAGCTCGCCCGCATGATCGAGGCGATCGGCCAGGGTGATCTCGCCGACCGGCCGCGGCGGATCGGCCGGCACGGCGCCGGCACGCCGCTCTTCGACGCGTTCGATCACGCGCTCGACAAGCTGCGTCGGCGCAATGGGGCCGTCGAGGCCGAGCGGGCACGGCTCCTGACCGTGATCGAGCATGCGCCGGTGCCATTGCTGGCGATCGAGGAGACGAGCTCGGTCCAGCTGCTCAATCGCGCCGCGCGCCGCCTGTTCGAAGGGACGGAAACGACCCGGCGCGAGCATCTGCTGACGCTCGCACCGGCCCTCGGCGACCTGCTCGACGGGCCGCCCGGGCGGCATGTAATGGACTTGGCATTGCCGCGCGGACTGCAGCGCTGCCTCGTCTCGGTGGCGCGCAGCGCCGGCGCCGGACGGAACACCACGATCCTGTCGCTGCAGAGCATCCAGGACGAGCTCGAAGCGAGCGAGGTCCGCGCCTGGGAGGATCTCGTCCGTGTGCTGGCACACGAGATCATGAATTCGCTGACGCCGGTCGCCTCGCTCGCCGAGACGGCCTCGCTCATGATCGAGGATCTCAGGGCCAAGCCCGACACCATCACGCTCGACGAGCTCGAAGAGGCGGTCGGCGCGATCCAGCGCCGCAGCAGCGGGCTGATGCGCTTCGTCGAAGGCTATCGCCGCTTCGCCGAGCCGCCCGTGCCGCTCATGCGTCAGATCCCGGTCGGGCCGCTGTTCGATCGCGTCGGGCTGCTGACGGCCAGCCTGCTCGAGGAGGCCGGTGCGGCACTCGAGGCCGAGGTGACCCCGCCCGGCCTCATGCTTGAGGCCGATCCCGACCTCGTCGAACAGGCGCTCATCAACCTCGTCAAGAACGCCGCCGATGCGGCGCGCGGCAGTGCGGAGGCGAAGATCCGCCTCGAGGGCGCGCTCGATGCGCGCGGGCGAGCCGTGTTGAGCGTCATCGATACCGGGCCGGGACTGACGCCGGACCTGATCGGGCGGATCTTCGTGCCCTTCTTCACGACCAAGCCCAAGGGTTCCGGCATCGGCCTGCCGATGGTGCGGCAGATCATGCTCGCCCATGGCGGCTCGATCGAGGCCGTGCCGGGCGGGCCTGGCGCTACCTTCCGGCTGATCTTCTAGGCCGGCACCGCCTCGAGCGTCATCGCATCCATGGTGAAGCTGCCATCGGGTTCGTACGCGAAATGGCGGCGCACCTCCTCGCTTGCGAGAGCCTGGAGCGAGCGGATCGCCGTGACATGCTCGGGCGCCGTCGCCATGCGCTTGATCCAGGAGGCGAACTCGATCCGGAGCCGGCGATGGGCCAGGCGTTGCGGCATGAAGCCCGCGTCACTCGCCATGGCCAGCCACTCGGCGGCACTATAGTCACGCACATGGGAGGGATCGCGCAGCAGCTCGATCGCCTGGAAATGCGTGTCGAGCAGCGGCGGGCCGGGCGTGACGATGTCGATCACCACCAGAAGCCCGCCGGGCGCCAGCACGCGCCGTGCCTCGCGCAAGGCTGCCGGCACATCGTGCCAGTGGTGCGCGCTGAAGCGGGTGGCGACGATGTCGAAGCTCCGGGCGGCGAAGGGCAGCGCCTCGACGGCCCCTTGCCGGGTCGCGATATTGCCGAGCCCGCGCTCGGCCGCGACCTGCGCCACCGCCGCCAGCATCTCGTCCGAGAGGTCATAGGCCGTGACCGACGCTGCATAAGGGGCGGCATAGTAGCTGAGATGCCCACCGCCGCTGCCGAGATCCAGCAGCCTGGCACCGGGCCGGGCCTTCACGAGGGAAGCGAGCTGCTCCAGATCCTCGCCCTGGGCATGGACGGCGCTCGCGACATAGGCGGCGGCACGCGGCCCGAACTGGCGGGTGACGAGGGATTCGTGGCTGGTCTGGCTCATCTGCTCTCTCCGGCATCGACGCCATGAGAATAGATCGGGTCCACTGCCTGGGATCAGACCCAATCTTATCCTAGTATAGTCATCACCATGCCGACCGACCATCGACATCAGCTCGGCGCCTTCGTCAGGGCGCAGCGCGACCGGCTCGATCCCGCGAGCCTGGGCCTGCCCGCAGGATCGCGGCGCCGGACCAAGGGGTTGCGGCGCGAGGAGGTGGCTCAGCTGGCCGGCGTCAGCGCCACCTGGATCACCTGGATCGAGCAGGGCCGCGAAGTCTCCGTCTCATCCCCTGCCCTGGCGCGGCTCGCCACCGCACTCCGGCTCGACCGGGCGGAGCGGGCTTATCTCTTCGAGCTGGCGGGCAAGCGCGACATCGCCGATGCCGCCGCCCCTGTCGTCGAGACGGTGCCGCCAGCGCTGGCGGAAGCACTCGACCGCATGACGATGCCGGCCTATCTGCTCGACGGGCATTGGAATGCGGTCGCCTGGAACGCGGTGGCGGCTCAGCTCTTCACCGGCTGGCTCGATGGCGATCGCAACCTGCTGCGCTTCGTGTTCCTGACGGAGGCCGCCCGCACCCTCATCCGCGACTGGCCGGAGCGCGCCCGGCGCGTCGTCGCCGAGTTCCGCGCCGATTGCGGGCGGCATCTCGATGATCCGGCGCTGGCCGCACTCGTCGCCGAGCTCGGCCGGACGAGTGCTGCTTTCGCCGAGATCTGGGGCCAGCATGAGGTGCTGGCGCGCGAGGGCGGCGAGCGCTGGTTCGATCACCCGATCGACGGTGCGCTCAAATTCGAGCAGATGAGCTTCACCAATGCCGACCGGCCGGATCTCAAGCTCGTGCTGCTGATGCCGCTTAGTGGGTGAGGCCCGAGCCGCTGCGGAGGAGCGAGCGCCGGCGCAGGCGATCGGTGCGCTGGAGCGAAGGCCGGCGGGGCGCCGGCGAATGGGTCAGAACCACCACCAGCTTACCCTCCTCGACTGCGCGTTCGGCTTCTGCGGGAAGCGGCTGGCCGGGCACGGAGAAGCCAATGCGGCGCGCGTCACGGCGGGCGAATTCCAGGATCATATCGGGAACGCCGGCCTCGTGCAAGATGAGATCGGCCGATTGCAGCAGCCTGAGCGCCCGCAGCGTCAGCGCTTCGGGGTCGCCCACGGGGACCGTGATGCGGACCAGCCGGCCCTGCCCCGGTGCCGCCTCGGCGAGGGCGGCATCGATATCGGCGGCCTCGCCGCCCAAGAGCGCCTCCCAGAAGCGGCGGCGGTCGGTGCCGCCGGGCAGCGCCTTCTTGACGCGGCCGCGCCAGGCTGCGGCGAGCTCGGCGAGGCGCTCGACGCTGGGCGGCAAGGCGAGCTCGATACGGTTGCGGATGAGCCGGGCCAGGATCGGCGAGACGCCGCCGGTCGAGATGGCGGCCACGACCCGGCCGCGATCGACGATGGCGGGCATGATGAAGCTGCAGAGGGCGGGATCATCGACGACATTGACCGGCAGGTGGCGCAGCCGCGCCTCGGCTGCCACGCGCTCATTGACGGCATGGTCGTCGGTCGCGGCCACGACCAGTTCGGCGCCGTCGAGATCGGCGGGATCGAACACCCGCTGGCGGATCTCGATATCCTTGAGCTCGGCGATCTGCGGCGCCAGGTCGGGCGCCACCACGCGGATGCGGGCGCCGGCGCGGCGCAGGAGCTCGATCTTGCGGGACGCGACCTCGCCGCCGCCGACCAGCACCGCCAGCCGACCTTCGAGGCGCAGGAAGATCGGCAGGAACTCCATATCCCGAAAGCTCCTATTCGGCGGCCTGGCTCGCCACCACCTGGTCGGCCAGACGCTGGGGGCCCCAGCGCTTGCAGAAATTGCCGAAGCTCTCATGCCCTTCGCGATGGCGCGCCCAGAGGGCGAAGACCGGCTCCAGCGTCCGCCCGATTTCGGCGATCGGCACCCGCTCGAACACCCGCTCATTGAGGCGCGTGCCCTCGAAATCGCCGCCGAGGAAGATAGCATAACTCCCCGGCACGCGGCCGACGAGCCCGATATCGCCGACATAAGGCCGCGCACAGCCATTGGGGCAGCCGGTGACGCGGAGCGCCAGGCGCTCCTGGCCGACACCCTGGCGCGCCAAGGCCGCCTCGATATCGGTCACGATGTCGTCCAGTACCCGCTCCGCCTCGGTCAGCGCCAGGCCGCAGCTCGGCAGCGCCGGGCAGGCCATGGCCCAGCGGCGCAGCGGGGTCTGAGTACCGGGGAGATCCACACCCTCGGACAGGAGGATCGCCTCGACCCGGTCGCGGTCCGACGGTTTGATGTCGGAGAGATAGACATCCTGGTTGGGCGAGAAGACCGGCCGCATCGGCACCTCGGTCATGAGGCGACGCAGCGCGGAGGCCAGATGCATCGAGCCCTTATCCTCGATCCGGCCGCTGACGATCGGCAGGCCGAAGAACCAGCGCCCATCGCCCTGCTCGTGCCAACCCTGATGATCCTGGACCGCGAAGGGCGCCATCGGGCGCGGGCCTTCGAGCGGATGGCCGAGGCGCTCTTCCAGCTGCGCCTTGACCCAGTCGAGCCCCATCGCATCGACGACGTATTTGAAGCGGGCATGCTTGCGGTCGCTGCGGTCGCCATGGTCGCGCTGAGTCGCGATGACGGCCCTGACCGCATCGAGCAGCTCGTCCGGCTCGACGAAGACGACGGGCGAAGCGAGTCGGGGATAAGTATTGGCGCGGTTATGGGTCATGCCGAGCCCGCCGCCGACCGCGAGGTTGTAGCCGGTGAGACGCTGGCCATCGAACAGCGCGATGATGGCGAGATCGTTGGTCAGGATGTCGATGTCGTTGTCGTCCGGCACGCCGACGCCGATCTTGAACTTGCGCGGCAGGTAGGTCGGGCCATAGAGCACGTCGACCGCGGGCTCGACCGTCGGCGTGGTCGCGACATTGTCGTCGCCGACCCAGATCTCGTGATAGGCGCGGGTCTGCGGCAGCAGTGCGGTCGACAGCATCCGCGCCACGCCGCGCAGGTGCTTGTGCGCCGCATCCTCGATCGGCACGGCCGTCGCCGTCACGTTGCGCACGACATCGCCGCAGGCGGCGAAGGTCGTCAGCAGCGTCTCGTTGACGCCATGGATGGTGGCCCAGAGATCGCCCTTGGCGATGCCGTGGAATTGCAGGCCCTGGCGCGTGGTGATCCTGAGCTTGCCGCCGGCATAGGATTGGGCGAGCGCGTCGATGGCGAGATATTGCTCGGCATTCATGAGGCCGCCCGGGGCGCGCACGCGCGCCATGAACTCCGTCCGCTTCGCCTCGCCGCGCTGCTTCAGCTCCGTGGCGCTGTCGCGGTCATAGCCCTGATAGACGCCATGCATCTTCAAGAGCTGATGATCCGCCTCCTCGAATGCGGCCGTCGGTGCATCGAGCTCATCGGCGATCGTGCCGCGCAGCCGATTGCTGGCGACCTTGATGTCTTCTACCTTCGAGGGCTTGCCGTGAGCCATGCTATGCTCCGAGAGCGGATGCGAATGGGCGGAACGAACGGGTATATAGATGTGGATCTTATAGAAACCAACTGGCCAAATTTGTAAATTGCAAAAAATACCCCTCAGCACCTGTTGATCGGCACGGCTTCAACACCCAAAAATGGGGAATTGCTGGGGTTTGGGGAGAGCAGGATGAGTTGGAAGTCATGGCTGGCCGTCCTGGCCGGCATAGCGACGCTGGGGATTGTGGCACCGGCGGGTGCGGAGACCGGCGAGATCCGCATCGCCCAGCAATATGGGATTTCGTACCTGCCCTTCGCGGTCATGCGCTCGCGGCATCTGTTGGAAGCGGCACTCGAGCATGAGGGGCTGCCGGCCGCCAAGATCGAGTGGATCGATCTCTCGGGCGGGCCGGCGATGAATGACGGGCTGTTGACCGGCAGCCTCGATTTCGTCTCGGGTGGGACCTCGCCGCTGCTGACCATCTGGGCCAAGACCCGCGGCAATCTCGATGTGCGCGCGGTGGCGGCGCTGACCTCGTTCCCGCTCTATCTCAATTCCGACAATCCCAAGGTGAAGACGCTGGCCGATTTCGGACCGGACGATCGGATCGCGCTGCCCGCGGTCAAGATCTCGATCCAGTCGGCCGTGCTGGAGATGGCGGCCGAGCAGGCTTTCGGCGAGGGCCAGCAGAACAAGCTCGATGCGCTCACCGTCAGCATGGCGCATCCCGATGCGACGGCGGCGCTGCTGGGCGGGCGCAGCGAGATCACGGCGAGCTTCACCGCATCGCCCTATCAGGAGCAGCAGCTGGCCGATCCCAAGATCCACCGCGTGCTGTCGAGCTATGACGTGCTGGGCGGGCCGCACACCTTCAACCTGGTCTACACGACCGCCAAGTTCCACGATGCCAACCCCAAGACGATGGCGGCCTTTCGCGCGGCGCTCGAGCAGGCGGACAAGCTGATCCAGACGGCACCATCCGAGGCGGCCGACATCTACATCGCCGAGGAGCATTCGAAGCTGCCGCACGATCTGGTCGAGAAGCTGATCAAGGATCCCGAGCATATCTATACGACCGAGCCGCAGCAGATCATGAAGTTCGCGTCGTTCCTCTTCCGCATCGGCCAGATCAAGGCGATGCCGGAGAAATGGAGCGATCTGTTCTTCCCCGACATGGCGGGGCCGTCCGGCAGCTGAGCCATGTCCGCCCTCATCGACCCCATGCCGAGCCCGGCGCTGCTGACGCTCGAAGAGGTCAGCCTGACCTATCGCACCCATGACCGGACCGTGACCGCGGTCGAGCGGCTGGATCTCTCGGTCGCGGCGGGCGACCGGCTGGTCATTCTCGGCCCTTCGGGCTGCGGGAAATCGACCTTGCTCAAGGCCGTGGCGGGCTTCGTCAAGCCGTCGAGCGGGCGGGTCATGCTGGACGGCCGCCAGGTAGACCGGCCTGGCCCTGACCGGATGATGGTGTTCCAGGATTTCGACCAGCTGTTCCCCTGGCAGACCGTGCTGATGAATGTGCTGTACGCGATCAAGGTGACCAAGGCGGTCGAGCCCGAACGGCGCCTCGATGCGGCGATGGAAGTCATCGAGCAGGTCGGGCTGACGGCGTTCGCGGGGGCCTATCCGCACACGCTGTCGGGCGGCATGCGCCAGCGCGTCGCGATCGCGCGCGCCTTGGCCGTCCGGCCGCGCGTGCTGCTGATGGACGAGCCTTACGCGGCGCTGGACGCGCTGACGCGGCAGGAGATGCAGGAGGATCTCGTGCGGCTGTGGCAAGAGCGGCGCTTCACGCTGCTCTTCGTCACCCATTCGATCGAGGAAGCGGTGCGCATCGGCAGCCGCATCATCGTGCTGAGCCCGCATCCGGGCCGGTTCCGGGCGGCCTTCGACGGGCTGCCGCCGAATGCGGGGCCGGCGGCGCGCCAGGAGCTGCAGGACACGCTCGAGACGCTGCTGTTCGAGCGGGGTGTCAAGCATGGCTGAAAGGGTCAGGCTTGGCACGACGGGGCAGCAGCTGCTGATCCTGGCCGTGCTCGCGGCGGCCTGGGAGGCGTATGGCCGGTATGTCGGCAACGACCTCGTGCTGCCGACCTTGTCGGCGACGCTGGTGGCGCTGGGCACCGACATCATGAGCGGCGAGCTGCCGGCCGCCGTCTGGACCAGCTTGCGCATCCTGGTGGCGGGCTATGCGATCGGGCTGGTGCTGGCGGGCTTGCTCACCACGCTCGCCATGACGAGCGAGCTCGGGCGGCAGCTGCTGACCATGCTGACGGCGATGCTGAACCCGCTGCCGGCGGTGGCGCTGCTGCCGGTGGCGCTGTTGTGGTTCGGCATCGGCGAGAAGAGCCTGATCTTCGTGATCGTCCATTCCGTCCTCTGGTCGGTCAGCCTCAACGCCCATTCGGGCTTCCGCGCGGTGAGCCCGACCCAGCGCATGGCCGGGCATAATCTGGGCTTGAGGGGCATCCGCTATGTGGCCGAGGTGCTGGTGCCCGCGGCATTTCCGGCGATCCTGACCGGCCTCAAGATCGGCTGGGCCTTCGGCTGGCGCACGCTGATCGCGGCCGAGCTGGTGTTCGGCGCCTCGTCCCGGCAAGGCGGCCTCGGCTGGTTCATCTTCCAGCACCGGAACGAGCTCGACATCCCGGACGTGTTCGCCGGGCTGCTGTCGATCGTGATCATCGGCTTCCTGGTCGAGGGCGTGCTGTTCCGCCTGATCGAGGGGCGGACGGTCAAACGCTGGGGGATGGCGTAGGCATGGTTCAGCGCTCACCCGTCGGATGACGGGTGAGGCGGCGGGCCATGGGTCGTGGCGTCGAACATCGCGAGGGCCTCGGCGGTGATCTCCTCGATGGATCGCGGTGGATCCGACGAGGCCGACGCTGACGGGACGGGTTCGGCCCCCAGGCGGGGCCGCCAATTCTCGGTCAGATACCAGCCCTTGGCCTGCCAGACCGCGCGATTGACGGGAATGCCGAGATCGTCGCAGATCCCCGCGACCATCTCGCCCATCGGGCGGGCCCCGAGATCGGCCAGGATATCGGCATCATCCAGCCGCTCATGGAGATCGGTCAGCAGATGCTCGGCATCGGTGCGGCCGTTCTCGGCCTCCGCCGAGATGGTCTCTTCGATGGCGCGCACGAGCTTCACCTTGCGCCAGTGCAGGCGGACGGATTCCGCCTCCCGCCCCTGCTCGCTCCCGACGGCCGACTCCCGCTTCGCCGCCATCTCGGCGAGCTTCGCTTTCAGTGCCAACGTCTGCCGGACCGAGCGCGCGATCTTGGCGAAGGCCTGATCGGCCCGGCCGAGATTGGCGGCCGGATCGAGGGCCATCTTGGCCTCGGCATTCTCCTCGACGAGCCGCGCCAGCCGCATGCCGATCTGGGCCAGCTCCTTGAGCATCTCGGCATCGTCGGAAGCGGTGATGTGGGCAGAGTCCGAACTCCGTTCCCCGGAAGGGGGTGGGGTCGGCTGCCGTCATCATCTACTCATTGCTCCGCTCGTTGTTCAGTGAACATAAAAGGAACATGAGCAGGGCGGCGGTGTCAAGATCGGGCGGTTTGGGGCTGTGGATAAGTCCGATCCGTCCCTACAGTCGCTTCGGAATGTTGGCCGTATCGTAGCAAACAGCGAGGATCACATGCGGCGTGCTCGTGCCGTAAGCGATCCAATAGCGCCGGACATAAAGCCAAAGACGTCCCGGCCTGGCGAAGTGAGGTGAGGATACGGACGCGGCGCGGGCAACCCGGAGCCCGGATCGCTTTCGATACGAGCGAAAGCAGCTTCAAGGGCGGCGAATAGGTTCCGGGTCGCTTCGATAAGACCTGATCGCTCGTAATGGTCGAGAAGGCCGTCGACATCGGCCTCTGCCTTCCAACTAAGGCGGATCACGCCTTGCGGGCTTGCGCCAGCTGCCGGGCTTGCCGCGCTTCCATGCCGACGATGCTGTCGCGGAGCCGCCGCAAGACAGGCTCCAACGGCACGGTTTCCCCACGGGCTGCCTGTGCCTCGCTAAGGGCGAGGCCGGCCTCGATTTCCTCAAGGGTAAGCTTGGTCGGGTCTGTCATCGGTGCCAATTACTTATTAGATTTGACGAATGCAGGCTTGCCTGTTGCAGGTATCATGGCTTCCAGAAATCGAATCAAATCATCAGGCTGCCATTCTCCTGATGGCAACTGCTCGAGGAAAATAGACAAGCGTTGCTTCGGTGCATGCATCCAGTAAAGGACCAGCTCAGGCCCTCCTGTCAAGTGATCATTGTACGAATATATCAAGCCATGACACCCAAAATACTCGAACTCTTTTATCGGCGGAACGTTTGGCTCGAAAAAATGAGTTATGTCGCTTTCAGTGATCTCAAATCCGAAACTTTTCCCGTCGATGGTTCGAGTCAAACTAAGAAGATACTCACGCTTTGTATAGTGATGCGATTTCTCGACATATCCCGTTGGAAAGGATTCATCGGCCAGCCGCAGAAAGCCGCCATAGGGTGCTACACGCGCGCCAAAATTTTCTCTGACCGGATCTGGATCAGGAGGCTGTATATCATCTGGATCTGCTGTTCCGACAATTGGGGCGCTGGAATTGATCGCACAGTTGCGCTGTTCAGCTAAGGCCCTGGAACAGGCTGGAGCTATAAGACAGATCGCTAAAGCCAGTAAGTGCACTCGCGGACACCGGAAACTTCGACAGCGCTGCATCAAATTCAAACCTCTGAAATCTCTTGCTACACCCTCACCCCGACCCTCTCCCGCGTCCGGCGGGAGAGGGAGTTTCAAGCTCATGCGCTCACCAGCGGCCGAATGATCATCGCCGCCAGCGGCACCCACGACAGCCCGTAAAGCACCGAGCGGATCGCGACCAGATTGACCGTCGCCTGCACCAGCGAATGCAGCACGCGCAGGATCAGGAACGCCCAGGCGCATTCGGCATAGAAACCATCGGCGAGGCCGCCGGCCACGATGGCCAGCGCCACGGCGTAGAACACCGTCGGCGTCTCGGCGAGATGGGTGAAATTATCGGACACGCGGCGCGCTGCCGAGGGGAGCTGCTGCGAGAGGTCGCGTGCATGGGCGGCGTCCTGGGCCTTGAGGCCGGCGCGCTGCATGGCTGGCAGCCGCACGGCGGTCATCCACAGCATCATGATGAAGGTGAGCAATCCCAGCGCGAAGATCGCGTGCAGGATCGAGAGCGCCGAAGGGTCAAGGTGCGTCATGGGGTTTCCTCTCCGCCGATGAACGGCGTTGTTGATTGGTGCCCTATCAATGCTACCAAGATGCGTGGTCGATGACCATTCGCGGCAAACCGCCTGATGAGAATTTGGTGCCGTCTGCTAACGCCGAGCGTTGAAGAATCAAGACCTGAGCTGTCCCTATCGCGAGGACAAAATCATGGCGATCGCAAACTATACTGCCCGCAAATCGCTCAAGGACCTGACGTCGAGCGCCGATGCGCATGGTTCCAAGGGCCTGTCGAAGACGCTGGGGCCCTGGTCGCTGATCAGTCTCGGCATCGGCTGCATCATCGGGGCCGGCATCTTCGTGCTGACCGGCAAGGCCGCCGCCAACTATGCGGGGCCGGCGATCGCGCTCTCCTTCGTGCTGTCCGGCGTCGCCTGCGCCTTCGTCGGCCTTTGCTATGCCGAGATGGCGGCGATGATCCCGGTGTCGGGCAGCGCCTACACCTATGCCTATGTGACCGTGGGCGAGATCTTCGCTTGGATCATCGGGTGGGATCTGATCCTCGAATATGCCATGGGGGCGTCGACGGTCGCGGTCGGCTGGTCGGGCTATTTCGTGAGCCTGCTCAAGAGTTTCGGCATCGGCATCCCGCCCCAATGGTCGGAGGCCACGGGCGAGGCGGTGACGCTCGCCGATGGCTCGACGGCGACGGCCTTGTTCAATCTGCCGGCCGTGCTGATCGTGGCGTTGCTCACGATCCTGCTGATGCTGGGCACCAAGGAATCGACGCGCGTCAACAATGTGATGGTGGCGTTCAAGCTGTTCGTCGTCGCGATCGTCATCGTGGTCGGCGCCTTCTATGTCCATACGGCGAACTGGACGCCGTTCCTGCCGGCCAACACCGGCGAGTTCGGCAATTTCGGCTGGAGCGGCGTGCTGCGGGGGGCGTCGGTCGTGTTCTTCGCCTATATCGGCTTCGATGCGGTCTCGACCGCGGCGCAGGAGGCGAAGAATCCGCAGCGGGACATGCCGATCGGCGTGCTGGGCTCGCTCGTCATCTGCACCGTGCTTTATATCGGCATGGCGCTGGTGATGACCGGGATGGTGCCTTATGCGCAGCTGGGCGTGGCCGATCCGGTCGCGGTCGCGATCGATGTCACCGGCATCACCTGGCTGGCCGTCCTGGTCAAGTTCGCGGCGCTGGCGGGCCTCACCACCGTGATCTTCGTGCTGCTGTTCGGGCAGGCGCGGATCCTGTTCTCGATGTCTCAGGATCGGCTGCTGCCGCCGATGTTCAGCAAGGTGCATCCCAAGTTCCGCACACCCTTCGCCAGCCAGGCGCTGATCGGCGCCGTGGTCGCCATCATCGCCGGCACCTTCCCGATCGGGCTCTTGGGCGAGATGGTCAGCATCGGCACGCTCTTCGCCTTCCTGCTGGTCTGCCTCGCCGTGATCCATCTACGCCGCACCGCCCCTCGCCAGGGCAGGCCGTTCAAGACGCCGGGCGTGCCGTGGGTCCCGGTGTTGGGTATGGCCTTCTCGCTGCTGCTGATGCTGGGGCTGCCGCTGGCGACCTGGCTGCGCCTTTTGGTCTGGCTCGCGGTCGGGCTCGCGATCTATTTCGGCTATAGCCATCGCCACAGCCGGGTGGCGCCGGCGGGCGAGTGACTGAGGCCGAGAGACCCACCTCACCCAACCCTCTCCGCCCTGAAGGGCGGAGAGGGCTTTCGGTCCTTTAAGCCTTCAGCTGCCCCGCGATCGGCAGTTGGCGGATGCGTTTGCCGGTGGCCGCGAAAATCGCATTCAACAGGGCCGGCGGGAATGTCGCCAGGCCCGGCTCGCCGATGCCGCTCGCCGGCACCTCGTAGGGGTGCTGGACGATCTGGATGTTGGTCAGCTTCGGCGATTCATCGATGCGGATGACCTGGTAGCTGTCGAAATTGTCCTGCTGCACGCGGCCATCCTTGAAGCTGATCTCGCCATATTTGGCGAGGCTCAGCGCCATGACCGAGGCGCCTTCGAATTGCGACTTGATGCGTTCCGGATTGACGTGGAAACCGCAATCGATCGCGACATCGACGCGCGGCACGCTGAGATTGCCCTTCTCGTCCACCTCGACCTCGACCACGGTCGCGACATAGGTCAGGAACAGGCGCAGGGCGGCGATGCCGCGGCCGCGGCCTGGGGGCAGCTTCTCGCCCCAGTTCGACTCCTGGGCGGCGAGCTCGATCACGTTGCGCAGGCGGCCCGTGTCGTTCGGATAAGTCTCGATCGGGTCGCCGTAGTTCCAGAGATCGGCCTTCAGCGACTTCGAGACATCGACCTTGCGGGCAGGGCCGATGATCTCCAGCAGAAAATCCTTCGGGTCCTTGCCCAGCTCATGCGCGATCTCGGCCACCATGCATTGCTGGGCGAAGCCGTGCGGGATGTTGGAGACCGAGCGGAACCAGCCGATGCGGGTATGGGCCGGCGCCTTGCCGGTCTCGCAGCGGATCGCCGGGATATCGAACGGCACGTCGACCATGCTCATGCCGAGCTCGAGCGGCGCCTCGTGATCAACCCCTTCCTTGAAGCTCGACAGGATGCTGGGCGCGGTGCTGCGATGGCGCCAGCCGGTCACCTTGTTGTCCTTGTCGATGGCGGCCTCGATCCGCTCGACCGAGACGGTGTGGTAGAAATCGTGGTGGAGATCGTCCTCGCGCGTCCAGGTCACCTTGACCGGAGCGCCGAGCGCTTTCGACAGCAAGGCCGCCTCGAGCGCGAAATCGCATTTCGATTTCCGGCCGAAGGCGCCGCCCAGGAGCGTGACGTTCACCTTCACCTTATCCATCGGCAGGTCGAGCGTCTTGGCCGCATCCTCATGCGTGCCGCCCGAGCTTTGCACCGGCGCCCAGAGCTCGGCCGAGTCCGATTTCACGTCGGCCACGGCGCAGGGCGGCTCCATCGAGGCGTGGGCCAGATGCGGCAGGTAATATTCGGCGGTCACGATTTTGGCGGCGCCCTTGAGGGCGGCGTCGATATCGCCCTGATTGCGCCCGACCTCGCCGGGATTGCGCGAGCCTTCTTCGAGGAGCTTCCGGTAGGTGACGGAGTCGTAAACCTTGTTGGCGCCGTCATCCCAGACGATCTTCAGCTTGTCGCGGCCTTTGATGGCCGAGCCGGTGTTGCGCGCGATGATTGCGACGCCGCCCAGCGGCTGGAATTTCGACGGCCAGGGCCAGCCCTTGACCTCGAGCACCTTTTCCACTCCGGGCACCTTCAGCGCCTCGGTCGCATCGAAGGAGACGAGCTTGCCGCCGACCACGGGCGGCCGCGCGATGACGGCGTATTTCATGCCGGGCAGGCGGGTATCGATGCCGTAATGGGCCTTGCCGACGGTGATGTCGCGCAGATCGTAGATCTGCAGCTTGCCCTTGCCGATATATTTGAAATCCTTCTCGTCCTTGAGCGTCAGGGACGCGACGGAGGGGGTCGGCAAGGCGGCGGCATCGGCAGCGAGCTCGCCATAGCCGAGCTTCCGGCCCGAGGCGGAATGCACAACCTCGTGATTCTCGGCCTTGACGGTCGAGACATCGACATTCCAGCGCTTGGCGGCCGCCTGCTCCAGCATCTGGCGCATCGCGGCCCCGCATTGCCGCATCGGCTGCAGGAAATGGCGGATGCTGCGCGAGCCGTCGGTATCCTGGTTGCCGTATTTCTCTTCGTCGCCGGGCGCCTGGACGATCGTGACACGGGTCCAGTCGGCCTCCATCTCGTCGGCGACGATCATGGGCAGGCTGGTGCGCGGCCCCGGCCCCATCTCGGCGCGGTGGGCCACGATCGAGACGGCACCCGACGGGTCGATCGCGATGAAGACATGCGGGTCGTTGACCGTGCCGTGCGGCATGGCGCCGGCACCAGTGGCATAGGTCGTGGCGGCGAAGGCGTGCCGGAACGGCAGCGGGGCCGAGACGACGAAGGCGCCGGCGGCGGCCAGGCCCTTCAGCAAGAAACGCCGGCTGACGTTCGTGACGGGGAAGTCGGGGGTGGCGGCGTCGCGCCGCGGATCATCGAGCGGTGTCATCTCACGCCCCCGTCGAAGCGAGGCGCACGGCGGCCTGGATGCGCTGATAGCAGCCGCATCGACAGATATTGCCGGACATGGAGGAGAGGATCTCGTCGTCGGAGGGATGCGGCGTCTGTTTGAGCAAGGCGGCCGCCTGCATGATCTGGCCGGCCTGGCAGTAGCCGCATTGCGGTACGCTCAATTCGCGCCAGGCCTTCTGCACCGGATGATCGCCATCGGGATGGAGGCCTTCGATGGTCACGATCTCGTGCCCGGCCGCATCGCCGGCCGTGACGGCGCAGGAGCGGGTCGCATCGCCGTCGAGATGCACGGTGCAGGCGCCGCACAAGGCCTCGCCGCAGCCGAATTTGGTGCCGGTCAAGCCGATCTCGTCGCGGATGACCCACAAGAGCGGCACGTCGGGATCGCCGTCGTAGCTCCAATCCTTGCCGTTGACGCGTAACGTGATCATGCCCCTCTCCCCGGGAATAGGGCGGCCCGGCGAGGGGCGGCCGTGGCGGAAGGCGCTTGGTTCGGGGGCGAGCTTAGCCCAAAGCCTCGGGTGCGGGGAGCCGCAAAAGGAAGCGGGGCGTCGAAGCGCCCCGCTGTCGTGATCATCAATATTGCGCGACACCACCATCGACCGTGAGCTCGATGCCCGTGATGTAGGCGCTCTCGTCGGAGGCCAGGAAAACCGCGGCTTGGCCGATATCGAGCGGCGCGCCGAGACGGCCCAAGGGAATGCGCTCGATGAGGCCGGTCTGCTGGGATTCGCTCATCAGGTTAGCGAGGCCTGGTGTCACGATATGGCCCGGGCTCAGCACATTGACGCGGATGCCGGTGCCCTTGAGGTCGAGGATCCAGCTGCGCGCGAAGGAGCGCACCGCCGCCTTGGTGGCATTGTAGACCGAGAAGGACGGGATGCCGATCGAGGCGGCGATCGAGCCGTTCAGGATGACCGAGGCGCCCTTGGACAGGAGCGGCAAGGCCTTCTGCACGGCGAAGAGCAGGCCGCGTACATTGGTGCTGAAGGTCTGGTCGAAATGCGCCTCGGTGATCTGGCCGAGCGTGCCGAACTCGTAGAAGCCGGCATTGACGAAGAGCACGTCGATGCGGCCGGCCTTCTCCTTCACCACGGCATAGAGCCGGTCGAGATCGGCGAGGCTGGCGGCATCGGCCTGGATGGCCGTGGCGCCATGGCCGATCTCGGCCACCGCCTTGTCGAGCTCGGCCTGGCGGCGGCCGGTGATGAAGACGGTAGCCCCCTCCTCGGCGAAGCGCTTGGCGGTGCCGAGGCCGATGCCGGCGCTGCCGCCGGTGACGATGGCGATCTTGCCCTCGAGTTTCTGGGACATGATGGATTTCCTGTCGGGTCAGGCGGCGCGCTGGGCTTTGAGCGCGTCCAGCACGGGCAAGAGCTCGGACGGATCCGGGCGCTGCGTGTAGTCGGGATTGATCTCGGCATAGGCGATGGTGCCGTCGGGCCGGATGACGAAGCGGGCCGGCATCGGCAGCGTCCAGGACGGGTCGTCATTGAAGGACGGCAGGTCGTTCTTGAAGCCCTTATAGAGCTCGACCAGATAGTCCGGGAGCTCGAAGCGGAGCCCGAAGGCCGCCGCGACCTCGCCCTTGGCATCGCTCAGGATCGGGAAGCTCAGGCTGTTCTGGCGCACCGATTTGCGGCTGTTGGGTGCCGTCTGCGGCGAGATCGCCACGACATTGGCACCGCGCGCCTTGATCTCGGGCAGGGCCGCCTGGATCGCCTGCAGCTCCATGTTGCAATAGGGGCACCAGACGCCGCGATAGAAGGTCAGCACCAGCGGGCCTTGAGCGAGGAGGGCCGCGGAGCTGACTGGATTACTCTCGGGATCGTTGAGCGTGAAGGATGGGGCGTGATCGCCGGCCTGCTTGGCGCGGCCGGCCTGGCCGGAAGCGATCAGCTCGGCGGTGGCGCGATGCATGATCTCGATGACCGCGGAGGGCGCGTTGTAAGGCGGCTTGCCGGCTTCGAAATCGGCCTTGAAGGTATCGAGGCGGTCTTGCAGCGACATGTCATCTCTCCTTTTTTGGACGGCCCGTGATTGGGCCTGGGGAGAAGATGATCTCTGCGCGGGATAGCGGGTAGACGAAGAGTTCGTATCTGATTTATACGCTGAACGTATGAGTGATCGGCTGCTCGAGCTTACTGCCTTCGTCCGCGCGGCCGAGACCGGCAGCTTCTCGCGCGTGGCCCGGGAGCTTGGCCTTTCGCAGCCTTCGGTCTCGCGCATGGTGGCGGGGCTCGAGGCGCGGCTGGGCGTCAAGCTGCTGCTGCGGACGACGCGGCAGGTGACGCTGACCGATGCCGGTGCCGTCTTCCTCGACCGCGCGCGGCAGATCCTGGCCGATCTCGGCGAGGCCGAGGATGCGGCGCGCGGGGCGGATAGTTTGCGCGGCGTGCTGCGCGTTGCCCTTTCGGGCGCCTTCGGCATCCGCGAGGTGATCCCGCGCCTGCCGCCATTCCTGGCCCGGCACGAGACGCTCAAGCTCGAGCTTCTGATCTCGGACCGGCAGGAGGATCTCGTGGCCGAGGGGGTCGATATGGCGCTGAGGCTCGGGCGCCTCGCCGATTCAGGCTTCGGCGCCAGGCGGCTCGGCACGGCGCCGCGCTTCGTCGTGGCCGCCCCCTCCTATCTCGCCCGGCGCGGCACGCCCTTAAGCCCGGCCGATCTCGCCGGGCATGATTGCATCACCGGCCCGGGGTCGTCGGGGCAGCAGGGCTGGCAGTTCCGGCGCGCCGGGACCAGCGCCTCCGTCGCGGTCGAAGGGCGGGTTCAGGCAGCCTCGGCCGACGGCGTCATCGCCTGCGTCAAGGCCGGGCTCGGCCTCGCCATCGCGTCCCTCTGGATGTGCCGGGCCGAGCTCGCGGCGGGGCTGGTGGTGCCGATCCTCGAAAGCTACGCGCTCGACCCGGTCGAGGTGCATGCCGTCTACCCGGCCGGGCGCCGCCCATCGCTCAAGGTGAAGGCTTTTTCCGACTATCTGGCGGGCGAGCTGGCGGCGGCGTAGAGGGAGAAGCTAATCAGGCTTAGCACTCAGCGCGTGCCCTTGGTTTTCCGACGCGGATGGATCGTTTCGCCGCGCGCCAGCATGTCCACCAACTCCGCGATCTTGGCAGCGCGCCTCTCCGGCGTCCGAGCTTGTTGAACGCGGTAGATCACGGCGAACCGGTTCGCGGCGTCCAACCTATCGAACAGCGCCCGAGCCGAGGGGAGCGCATCCAAGGCGGCTTCGAGATCGGGGGCAGGTTCGGCTTCCGACTGGCGCGCATAGGCCCGGTCCCAGCGCCCGTCGGCTTTTGCGCGATCGACTTGGACTTGACCTTCCGGCTTCATCCTTCCGTCTGCGATCAGCCGTTCAGCACGCTCCCTATTGGCTTGAGACCAGGGGCTCGCAGGCCGGCGCGGCGTGAAACGGGTCTTGAAGTAGAGATCATCGACCCGGCCAAGCTGGCCGTCGATCCAACCATAGGCGAGCGCGCAATCGATTGCCTCGGTCTTGGCGATGGTTTGTTCAAGCGCGCCCTGCTTGGCGAAACGAAGCCATGCGCCCTCAGCACCCGCGGTCTGGCCGGCTAGCCAGGCCTCGAACGCACTGCGGTCGATGAAGGTGAGGAGCGGGAGGGGGGCTTTGGCCATATGGAGAGCATCAGTCCGCGCCGGATCAGGAGCAAGCCCCGTGCCGATCTCAAGGGTCCGACTGCCTCAAGCCGAACCCCGTCCGAGCGTCACCAGCCGATTGTCCGGCCAGGCCTCCAAGGTCAATAGTGCCTCGTAAGGGTCGCCCTCGAGCCCGAGCAACCGGGCGAAAGCCGGTTCCGTCTTGAGTCCGCTATGCTTGAGCGCCACGATCCGGGCGCGGAAATCCGATCCCAGCAGAGTCAGCAGCCGCTGTTCGATTCGGAAATGCCGCATGCCCCACTGCCGAGCGACCGGCACGGCTTGGCCGAAGATCTCGATGCACCAACCGAGATGCTCGAAGCTGCACGCGATCGACGCAGCGCCTCGGCTGACCAGGCGGGCCAAGGCAAAGTCCGGCATGGCGCCGAATTCGCGGATCAGATCGGCTGCAAAGGCATCGAGATCGGCGGCACAGCATGCGATGTCGATATCGCTGCCCGGCACATCGATGCCGAGTGGCGGTGTGCCGATCAACGCCGGGCCATAGAAGGCGAGACGTTCGGTTATCCCCAACGCGGTGATAACCGAACGATAGTCCGGACGAGGCTGCTGGGGGCCGCGGCATCCGTTTTTGTTCGCGGCTCCATTCCAACATCCCCTGGCCGACCTTTGCTCAACAGGGATCGAGCCGCAAGCTCAGCCGAGGTCGCATAATTGGCGTCGCGATGGATCAAGATCTGACAGACCGCGCCGTCGATCAGGATCATCAGGGCGCGCGCGATCGTCTCGGCATCGGCATGGCCCTCTTCATTCACCATGTCCAATAGCCATTGCTCGCAGCGCGCCTTGTGGGTTCGCGCGGCCGTCAGTGCCGGATGACCCCGCATGTTGGCCAGCTCGGCGACCGCACGGATGAAGCCGCAGCCATTCCATCGCGGCCCTTGGCTTGCTTTGGCCAGTTTTGAAAAAAACCGCGTCATCCGCTCGGCGACACTTCCCTCGCTGCCTGCCCACTCCTTGAAACGGGCGACGGTCGGCGTATCGCGGGCAGTGAGATAACAAACGATCAGATCGTCCTTCGTTTTGAAGTGATAATAGAAGGTCTTCTTCGTGATACAGGCCTTCTCGGCGATCGCATCCACGCTTACGGCATGCAGGCCCAGGCTATAGAAAAGCTCGTCCGCCGCGGCGACGATCTTGTTTCTCGTGAGCAGGCCATCCCTCGGCATATTCGGCACCTCAAGTGCTGGTTGAATTCACGGCGCGCGGACCATCGCTCGTGATCGTCTCCGGCTGCGCCCGAACCGCACTATGAATATACACTGACTAGTGAGTTTATGTAGCGCGACATCGGCGTAGATTCTGGGCCAGCCGCCTTTGGCCTAACGATCGAAACGGAGTGCGCGAGATGCCGCATGTCAATGTCACCGTGATCGGGACTGCACCGACGCAAGAGCAGAAATCCGCCCTGTTCTCGAAGCTCTGCAACCTCGTGGGCACCATTCTCGGGCCACCCGGCAAATCGACCCTCGTATCGGTGCGAACCGAACCTGCGACGGACTGGTCCGTCGGCGGCGAAGAAGCCGAAGGCACGGGGCTTGTCGGTATTGGGGCGGTAATCCGCACGGTCGCCGGGAGCTCGGTAGAAAATAGAGCGCGGCTGATCGGGGAAGCGACGACCGTGCTGCGGGAGGTTCTGGGAACTCCGATCCTGCCGCTTTTTGTCGTCATGGAGGAAATCGCCCCCGAATCCTGGGGCTATGGCGGCAAGACGATCGCCCAAATTCGGGCGGATAAGAACAAATAACGCCAAGAGGCGGGGCGCGGATCCGGGAGGTTCTTTCGGAAAGACCGCCGCCGGGGTGGCCGCATCGATGATCGCAATTCCGACGATTTCAACCTTGGCAGGAGATCATGACGTGCATCGAGAGATCATCACGACCGACCGGATCGCGCCGTCGGTAGGGCCCTTTTCCGCCGCCGTGCGTGCGGGAGATCTGCTCTTTCTCAGCGGCCAGATCGCGCTCGATCCAGCGACCGGCAAGCTCGTCGCCGGCGACGTCGGCGCCCAGGCCGAGCAAATATTCGCCAACATCTCGGCCGTGCTGGAAGCGGCGGGGAAGTCCTTCGACGACGTGATGAAGACCACCGTCTACCTCGCGGATATGAAGGATTTCGGCGCGATGAACACGGTTTACGCGCGCTATTTCGAGGCACCCTATCCGGCCCGGACAACGATCCAGGCCGCCGGCCTGCCGCTCGGTGCCGCCGTCGAGATCGAGGTCGTGGCGAGATAGAACGAAACGACAGAGGGCTCGCAAATCATGATGAAACTCTATTCGGCCGATCTCAGCGCCTATTCCGCCCGCATCCGCATGCAGATCTACGCGAAGGGCATTACGGACATCGTGTTCGAACAGCCAGAGCATTGGGGCATGCCAATATTCCGCGAAAGATTTCCGATCGGGCGCGTTCCCGTTCTCGACATCGACGGCGACTTGATACCGGAATCCGAGGTGATCGCGGGATATCTCGAAGAGATCTATCCCGAACCTTCGCTGCTGGGAATCACGCCGCGCGAGACCGCGCACATCCGCACGCTTGCCCGCGTCGGCGACATCTACATCATGAACACCATATTCTCGCTGGGCCGTCTGACCGGCGCCCTGTCCCGTCAGACGCCCGCCGCCGCACGCGACGACAATGTCACCGACCAGCTCGCCGGCGAAATGGTGCGAAACCTCAAGGCGCTCGACAAATTCATCGGCATGGATGGCTTCGCCTGCTGCGGCCGCATGACGCTGGCGGATTGCGCGCTCGTGCCTGGACTCTTCTGGGTCGAGACTGTCCTGCCGGTCATCGGCGTCGACTGGCCGATTCCGGCAATTGCAAATGTCGCCACCTATTGGGCTGCAATCCAGAAGAACGAACACGCAGTAAGAGTGTTGATCGAGCTGCACCGCGGCCTCGAAGAACGCCGTGAAATGATCCGCAGTGGTGCGCTTCAGCAGTTCAGGGCCGCGAGGGCCGCGGCGCAGCAGGAGGCGGATGCGCAAACCCCTCAACCGTGATTGGGTTCCGAGCCCCGGCCCCTACTCCGTCTCCTTCTCTTTCTCCTTGTCCTTGCCTTTGTCCCTCCCCCTGTCCTTGGCTATGACCTGCTCGGGTGTCGCACCATATTGCCAGCCTGGCCGGCTCGGTCCCGCATCGTCATCCCCGACGAGGCCGCCGGCATAGGGGCTCGCCGGCTCCCGCCCCTTCTCCTCGCCGAAATAGGCGATGGCCTCGACCTCGAGCAGGCCCTCCGCCTCATCCTCATCGTCTTCGTCCTCGTCATCATCCTCATCGTCGGAATCGAGATCGTCCTCGTCGTCCGACTCATCGTCCTCATCATCATCGTCGTCATCATCATCATCGGCCGCACCCCACACCTGCTTCCGGTCGGCCGGTCGCGGCTTCCGGACACGGGGCTTCGGCGCCTCGATCGGGGGCGTCTCGGCGCCGATGAGCGTGCGCAGCACAGCCGAATTGAGCTGGCCATAGACCGCGAGCAGCTGGCCGAGGCCGGCCGCGGCCAAGCGGTCGGCGGTCGCCTCGTCGGGGGCGCGGAGATAGGCATCGAGCTGGCGGGTGAGGCAGGCTTCGAGCGTCTCCTCCTCCTTCGCCCCCAGTGCCGCGCGGAGCCGCTCGGTCTCCACGGGATCCTCGGCCAGCGAGCCGGCGAGCGCGCGTGCGCCGGCCCGGGCCTGGAACGCCTCGAGATCGCGCACCTTGAGCGCCGCGATCATCGAGCTCTCGATCTGGGCGTGCTCGCAGGCCGCGATCAAGTGCTCGTCGTGCGGCCCCTCGGGCGGCGGGACCAGGTCCAGCCCGAGCTTCTTGCGGAAATCACGGCGATCCTCGGCGCCCAGCTCCTCGAACCGGCGCTGCGCCTCTTCCGGCTTGTCCATCTCCAGCTCGTTGGCCTCCTCGATCGCCCGCTCGGTGCGCACCTCATCGAGCTCGGCCAGCAGCTTGCGCCGCGCATTGGATCTGATCTTCTCGCCCAGCATCTCGCGCTCGGCCTGCGAGATCGGTCCTGGTGCCGAGGCGAGCTGCCGGCGCTGCTCGGCCAGCGCATCGTCGGTGATCTTGGCTTTGAGGCGGATCTGCTCCTCATTGCCGCCCGTCGAGAGGAACTGCCCCTTGCGCAGCTCGACCGAGGTGCGCTGGCCGATGAAGAAATTCAAGAGCGCCTGGTTGCGCAGCGTGACCTCGGTGATGTCCTTGGTCTCGACCGGCGTGATGCCGTATTCGAGCGACAAGGCCGCGAGCTCGTCGTCATCCTTGCCCGCGAGCGCCTCGGCCCCGAGCTTGCTCTTGAGGTCGGCGACGCCTTCGGCCCCATAAGGGGCCACCGCCTCTCGATAGCAGGCGGTGCGGATCTTGGCGATCGCCTCGGCACCGGGTGGCTGGCCCGCCGCCTTCAGCCGCGCGATCTCCGCCTTGGTGGCGAGCGTGACACGCTTGGTGAGATCGGCATAGGCCGCCTCGCCGACCGCCACGCCCAAGATCTTGCGGCGGACGGCCGTTACCGCAGCTTGCCTCGGATCGGGCGCCGCCTTGATCGCGGCATATTCCGCCTCGTCCACCATGGCCGATTTGCCGAGGATATTGACCATCGCCTGGACATTGCCGGCCACGATGCCATGCTCGGCCAGCTTGTCGACCAGCAGCTTCTGCTGGCCGATCAGGTGCTGGCGCCGATCCTCGGGCGTTGCCGGATTCTCGATCTCCGCCTTGAGGGCGAAATATTTGTCGCCGAGCTTCTGCCCCGTCTCGCCCAGCTGTCCGAGCGCCTGGACCAGCTGCCGGCCGTCGACATCGCGCAGCTGGGCATCGAGCAGCATGCCCTTGCCGTCGAGAATCCGCACGGTCTGGTGGGCCAGCCGCGAGCCGGGCTTGTAATGCCCGCTCTGATCGTTGACCCGCTCGATATGGCCGCCCTCGCCGACGGTGATATTGCCGGCCCCGGCCACATCGCCGCCGGCCAGCGGGGTCGAGTGATGGACGAACCGCTTCGGAATCCCGGCCGCCTGATTGCCCGGACGGATTGCCTCGAGCGGCACGCGCAGAACCTTGAGCGTGACCGGATCGATCACATAATCGAAGCTCTGCGAGCCATCCGGTTGCCGGGGTGCGAGCACGCCCTCGACCCTGCCGCCGGCGCCGGGCTTGACCTCGAGCTCTGCCCGCTCCTGCTCGTCGCGCACATAATGCGTGACGGTGCGATCGGTCGAACTCGGCGCTGATGCCTAGCCTGTCACGATCCGTCTGTGGAATGTTGCCGGCGCGCCAGCCCAGCTTCTTGTCCTCATCCTGGTAGCCCGGCTGCAAAGGCTGGGTCAGGATCTCCGGCTCGGACTCGGCACCTTCATCGCCCTCGGTCTCGGCCGGCGCGTTCCAGTCCGTGGGCTGTTCCACCTTGACCGCATGGGTCGGCAGGCTGCCGCCATGGACGGCGAAATAGTTGCGGAACACCGTCACGGTCTTGACCGCCGAGGCCGCGCGCACGCAGCGCAGGAAGATCGTCGAGCCATCGAAATGCACGAGGCCGTGGGCGATCGGCGTGGTCTTGTCCTTGCCGGCGAGCTTCGGCAGCTCGGCCTTCGCATGCTCCGGCTGCTCGGCGCGGGTCACGATGAGCGCCGGCCCCTTGTTGGCACCGCATTCGCCAAGCGCGAAGCTGCGCACGCGGCCGTCGCGCGTCTCGCGGATCAGATCGATGAATTGATGAGCGGCTTCCTTCCCGTGCTGCATGGCGTGCTCCCTCGGACTCCGGGCAAAGCGCGAATTTTAGTAAAATCTCGCCCTTTGAGGGCGTTGACCGATATTAACGCAACCGAGGGTGCGCGGGCCATAGGGCGCAGGCCCACCTTCCTGACAGCGAGTTAATTGGACGCGGGCACATCCCGGCTGTCAGGCTTCGCCCGACCAACGCAACCGGGGGGCGTGCGAGCATGCGGAAGAACCTTCTTGCGATCGGGGCGGTGGCACTCGGCATTGCGCTGCTGACGGCGCAGCCAGCCCTGGCCGAGATCCCGGTGCCCGCCGCCTCGCCCGAGGCGCTCGCCTATCATCGGGGTCTCGACTGGTTCTGGCTGGTCGAGCAGGCGCTCTCCCTCGGCATTCCGCTGCTGCTGCTGTTCACTGGGATCGGCGCCCGCCTCTGCCGCTGGAGCGAGCGGGTGACGGGTGGACGCCGGGTGCTGGGCCTTGCGCTCTTTACGGCACTGGCGCTCGCCATTTCCTGGCTCCTGACCCTGCCATTCGATTTCGCCAAGGATTATCTGTTCCAGCACGCCTTCGGGCAGTCGAATCAGAGCTTCGACCGCTGGCTGCAGAACGATGTCGTGAGCTTCCTGGTCAATTGCGTGATCCTGGCGCCCTTGATGTGCCTGCTCTATCTGCTGCTGCGCCGGGCGCCGCGTTCCTGGTGGCTGTGGAGCACGGCGGCGGTAGCACCCCTCTTCATCCTCTTCGTCGTCGTGACGCCGATCTGGGTAGCACCCTTGTTCAATCATTTCGGCCCGCTCGCGGACAAGGCGCTGGAGGCGCGCATCCTCGACGAGGCGGCCCGCGGCGGCATCACGGGTGCGCCGGTGTTTGTCATGGATCAGAGCAGCGATTCGAAGAAGCCCGGCGCCTATGTCAACGGGCTGCTCGGCACCAAGCGGATCGTGCTCTACGACACGCTGATCGCGGACATGACGCCGGATATGGTGCTGTTCGTCGTCGGTCATGAGATGAAGCATTATCTGTTGGGCGACATCTGGAAGCTGGTCGGGCTGAACCTCGCCGTGCTGCTGATCGGGCTGTTCGCCGTCGACCGGCTGGGCAAAGCCATGATCCGGCGCTGGCATGGCCCGTTCGGCTTCGATCGCCTGGACGATCCGGCCTCGGTGCCGCTGCTGCTCTTGCTGATCACGCTGGTCTCGCTCGTGGCGACCCCGGCGCTCAATTGGGGGAGCCGGGACATCGAGCACGAGGCCGACCGGTTCGGGCTCGAGATCGCGCAGAACAACGATGCCGCCGCCCAAGCCTTCGTCATCCTGCAGCAGGAGGGGCTGGGCGTGCCCGATCCGGGCTGGCTCGAGCGCGTGTTCCGGCTGGACCATCCGGCGCTGAAGGACCGGATCGATTTCGCCAACCGCTACCATCCCTGGACCGAGGGCCAGAAGCTGGTCTATGGCGATGAGATCCGGCCGGCTTCGTGATCCAGGTCATTCGGTCGAATCGAAATCATCCTCCCGGGCATTCAGCATCGCGGCCACTTTGCTGAGGCCTCGATCGAGCTGATCCATGGTCGGAGCCCCCAACGCCAGCCGCACGGCGTTCGGCGCGTGGCCGGGGGTGACGGCGAAGGTCGTGGACGGCGTCAACGCGATGCCGCGCCGGGCTGCGGCCGCGACAAAAGTCTGCGAGCGCCAGTGCGCCGGCAGCTTCAGCCACAGATGATAACATTTGTCATTGGTCTGGATTTGAAACCCCGAAAGGCGATCGGACGCGAGTTTCTGACGCGTGCGCGCATCGAGGCGCTTCAGTCTCGTCAGCTCGGCCAGGGTGCCGTCGCCCATCATCCGCTGCGCTGCCGCAAACGCAAATCCTGCTGCGCGTCCACCCGCCCGAACGCACCGAGGCCATCACGCTTTCACGCAGGTGCCGCGGCGGCACGATGAAGCCCAGCGTCAGGCCGGGTGCCACCCGCTTGGAGAGGCTGTCGATGACAATGCAGGAGTCCGGCGCCAGGGCTGCAAGCGGCGGTTCATCATCGAGGAAGCCGTACACATTGTCCTCGATGATCGGAAGGTTGAGCGCTTCGACAACGCGCAGCAGATCGGCCCGGCGCGCCGAGTTCATCGTCATGCCCAGCGGATTCTGGATCACCGGCTGAATGTAGATGGCCGAGAGATGGGCCTCACGATGCGCCTTTTGCACCGAGTTCAGGTCTGACACCATTTTCATCCATCGCCAGCGGCACCAGCGAAATACCCAGCCGGGCGGCGATGCCCTTGATGAAAGGGTAGGTCAACGCTTCCACACCGCAGCGGCCGCCTGTCGGAACGATTGCGGCCAGGGCAGCGGCAACGCTCTGCCGTCCGTTGCCGGTGAAGACGAGCTGGTCAGCGGTGGGAGACCAGGCGCCCTGCGACAAGTAAGCAGCGGTAACGCTTCGGATCGCCGGTGTGCCGATGCTGGTCGCCTGCCTCAAGGCGACATCGAGGGCCGCGGGTTTCTCCAGCCCGTCCAGGCTTTTTGCGATGAGCGCGCTCTGGCCGGGAAGCATCGGGTAGTTGAATTCGAAGTTGATCGCGGATGCCGCGCGGCTCGCTTGGCGCCGGCCGCACCGCGCCTGGCATCGCCCGAGATGAAGGTGCCCCTGCCGACCTCGCCGACGACGAGGCCGCGGCGCAACAGCTCGGCATAGACGCGGCTCGCCGTCGAGACGGCGATCTTCCGCTCATAGGCGAAATCGCGCTGAGGCGGCAGGCGGTCGCCCGACTTGAGCGTGCCGTCGGCTATTTCCGCGGCGATGGTATCGGCCAGCTTCAGATATTCGGACTTCGACATTTTATTGCACCGAGATCAATACCCTGATTGATCCGATATCAATATCGGAACATTTTAACTGTATCAACCCGATTGAACCTGGAACAGCGAGGAAATGTCTGCAACCATATCGACCATCGTCCGGCCTGCGGTCACGAAGCGGGCGAGCCCGTTCTCCCGGCGCTTCAGCGCCAGTTGGGATGGGATCGCGCGCTATTTCATCCATCGCGCCGCCATTGCGCACCTGCGCAAGCTCGACGACCACGCCCTGCGCGACATCGGCCTCGCGCGGAGCGACATCGAAGCCGCGGTTCATGGTCTCCTGAGCGCTCGCGAGCGGGAGGCGGCGCCATGGAGCTGACGCTTGCCACGATCCTGGTCGCCTTTGCCGGCGTGTTCCTGATCTGCTTCATGAAGGGCGCGTTCGGCGGCGGGTTCGCGATTGTCGGCATTCCACTGTTGTCGATCGTGATGGACCCGGTCACCGCCGGCGGCTTGCTGGCCCCCCTGTTCGTCGCCATGGATCTGTTCGCACTGCGCTACTGGAAGCCCTCGACCTGGTCGAAGCCGGACCTTGTGCGGCTGTTGCCGGGGCTCGTGGTCGGCATTGGGGCGGGGTATCTGGTGTTCCGGTTTCTCGACCACCGGGCCATCGCGATCGTGATGGCGGCGATCACGCTCATCTTTGTGGGATTATGGCTCGTTGCCGGTGCCAAGGTGACGATCCGGCCGCGGTCGACGCCGAAGGCGATCACGGCCGGCCTCGCCTCCGGCATCACCACCATGGTGGCGCATTCGGGCGGACCGCCGCTGGCGATGTATCTGCTGCCGCTCGGCCTCAGCAAGGAAATCTACGCGGGGACGACCAGCCTGTTCTTTACCGTCGGCAACGCGACCAAGGCGGTGCCGTGGCTGCTGCTGGTGCAGCCGACCGCCGAAATATGGGCATTGATGGCGGTTTGCCTGTGCGCCATTCCGACCGGCGTCTGGCTGGGTTGGCGGCTCCACAGCAGGCTGGACCAGCGTCAGCTTTACCGCGCCTGCTACGCGCTGCTGGTCGCGACGGCGTTGAAGCTATTGTGGGACGGCGTTTCCGGCTATGTCGCGTGAATTGCCGCGACGAGGCGCTGCGTGTCGGCTGCCGTACCGACGGTGATGCGCAGATAAGGTGCCGTGCGCGGGCCGTTGAAATGCCGGACCAGCACGCCGTGTTCGCGTAAGGCAGCGGCCAGTTCCGCCCCGCCCAGCGCCCGATACCGGGCGAAGAGAAAGTTGGCGCTGGACGGCAGAATGTCGAAGCCGAGCGCGCTGAGCTGCGACGCCATCGCCTCGCGTTCCGCCACGATCCGGGCGCAGCTGTCGCGGAAATAGGCCTCGTCGCGGAGTGAAGCCGCGGCCCCGGCCTGGGTGATGCGGCCGAGCGGATAAGAATTGAAGCTGTTCTTGACGCGGTTCAACGCCTCGATCAGGCCCGTAGCCCCGAGCGCATAACCCACACGCAGGCCGGCCAGGCCGCGCGATTTCGACATGGTCTGCACGACCAGCAGGTTCGGATGATCGGCGATCAGCGGGACGGCACTCTCGCCGCCGAAATCGACATAGGCCTCGTCGATCAGCACGGGGATGTCGGGATGATCCGCCAGCAGCTGGGCGATCGCCGCGCGCGGCAGGCCGATCCCGGTCGGCGCGTTCGGATTGGCGAGCACGATCGACCCTGCTGGCCGCCGATAATCCTCGACCCGGATGCGCAGCTCGGCATCGAGCGGCACCGTCTCCGTTGTGAGGCCGAACAGCTGTGCCCAGACCGGATAGAAGCTGTAGGTCACGTCCGGGAAGAGCAGCGGCCTCGGCTGTTTCAAAAGGGCGGCGAAGGCGAGCGCCAGCACCTCGTCCGAGCCGTTGCCGACGAAGATCTGCGCGGGCTCGACGCCGTGATATGCCGCGAGCGCCTGGCAAAGCTCCGTCGCCGCGGGATCGGGATAGAGCCGCAGCGGGTCGGCGGCGGCGGCGCGCATGGCGTCGAGCGCCAGCGGCGACGGGCCGAACGGGCTTTCATTGGTGTTGAGCTTCGTGAGATTGGCGATGCGCGGCTGCTCGCCCGGCACATAGGGTGCCAGCTCGTGCGCCAGCCGGCTCCAGAACGGGTTCATCGAGATCAGCTGAGGCGCCCGTCAGATCACGAAATCGACCATGCCGTCGCATTTGCTGGCGAGGCCGGCAAGCCGCGCGTCGCGGCAGAGATCGCTGAGGCTGATCCGGTCGAACTGCGTCAGCATCTGCTGATGCACGCGCTCGACCATCGGCAGCACGACCTTGCGCATGGATTGCGACGGCGATTGCTCGAACGGCGTCGGCCGGTCGGGATCGAGCACGGCGCGGCAGATGGCGCCGACCGTGATGGCGCCGCGCTCGTCGCCCAGCAGATAGCCGCCGTTCGGGCCGCGCAAACTCTTCAAGAGGCCCGCGCGCGACAGGCGCTGCAGGATCGCCTCGAGCTTGCGCGTCTCGAGCCCCTGGCGCTGGCCGAGCTCGGCCGCCGGCAGTGGCCCGGCCGCGCCGTTGAAGGACACGTCGAGCATGATGTCGACGGCCAGCAGAAAGCGCCTGGGCAGCCATGCGGCCAGGCCGGTCAGAAGGGTCTCGCCTTCGCCCGCGTGATGGGCCGTGTCCGCCTGTGCGGTCATCGACCAGTCTCCTTTAATGCCCGTTGCGGACATAATGAAGCGATTGGCCGAAATGTGGAAGTCCGGGGATCGCGCGCTTAAATGCCCCTCGCCCGCCCGGCGGGAGAGGGAGGGGCCCGCGCGAGCGGGAGGGTGAGGGTAAGCTATTGAAATGGCTTGCGTTAAACCCTCACCCCGACCCTCTCCCGCCAGGTTACGGGATTCACACAATTATCCGAATATTTTCAATGGCTTGATATTTCATGGTCATCCCCGGGCTTGTCCCGGGGATCCACGTCGTACCGCAGCACGGCCTTACCGTAGAAAAACGCGGCGGCGGCTCGACGTGGATCCCCGGGACAAGCCCGGCCATGACAAACGAAAATCGTAAGCCATTGAAAAAATGGGAAAAGATGTGTGAATGCCGTAGCCCGCCAGGCGGGAGAGGGAGTAGCCCCCTTACGGCGGCGGCGTCGTGCCGATCCATTTGTCCTTGACCGCGTCGAGATGCTCCGATGGGTCATAGGGTGCCACATCGAGGCCGAGGGCGGCCGGGGTGAAATCGCCGATCGCCGCTTCGAGCCGGAAGCTGGCGGCCAATATGTCGTGCTCGGCCACGGCCAGATTGACCCGGCTCGAAAACAGCTCCTGCTCGGCATTGAGGTAATCGAGCCGCGTGCGCGTGCCGACCGTGACCTCTTTCCCGGTGTCCTTGAGCGCCACGTCGTTGGCCTTGATCTGGTCGATGAAATTCTGCCGCTGGGCGCGCGCCGCGGCCAAGGCGGCCCAGGCGCTCGAGACGTCCTGGCGCACCTCGCGCTCGGCCTGGAGCTGCTGTTTCTCGGCGGCGGAGACCGCCTCGCGCGCGGCCCGGACCTGGACGTAATTGACGCCGCCCTCATAGATCGGGACCGAGGCGGTGACGCCGATCGTGGCGCTGTTGAGCCTGACACTCTTCGAGAAGAGCTCGTCCTCATGCTGCGCCTGGATGACGCCGTCGAGCTTGGGCAGCAGCTGGGCGCGCACGACATCGACCTGGTGCTTGGCCGCCTCGAGCTTCTGGACCGCGGAGCGGATCGCGGGGTTGCGCGCCTCGGCCGCCGCGTTCGCCTCATCCTCGGTGCCGGGCAGCAGGCCGAGCGACGTTGGCTGATCGAGCGGCCCGGCCTCGTCGCCGACGAGGGTGCGGAAGGCGGCCTTCGAGACCTTGAGCTGCGACTCGGCACCGAGCCGGCCGGAGATGGCGCCCGAGAGACGGGCCGCCGCCTGCGACGTATCGGTCTCGGTCGCGGTCCCGGCGCGGAAGGTGGCGTCCACATCCTTGCGGTTGAAGATCAGTACCTCGACCAGATTCTGATCGAGCTCGACCACCTTCTGGTCGCGGAAGACATCGAGATAGGCCAAGGCGGCGCCCAAGAGCTGCGCCTGCTCGACCCCATCGAGATCGGCGCGGCCGCCCGCGATCGTGGCCTTGGCGCGATCGATATCGGCATCGACGCCGGCGCGATAGAGCGGCTGGTCGAGCTGGACCGTGGCCGTGCGGTTGGTCAGCATCTGCACCGGCGAGCCGCCGAAATCGAAATATTGCCGGCCGCGCGTGACATCGCCGGTCAAGCTCGCGGTCGGCCGCCAGCCGCCCAGCGCCTGCGGCAGCTGCTCGTCCGTCGCCCGCTGGGAGAAGCGCTGCGCCTGGATCGTGGCGTTGGCGTTATAGGCCGCGGCCAGCGCCTCCTTGAGCGTCTCGGCGCGCGCCGATCCGGCCATCACCAGCCCGGCCATGAGAACAGCCGCCGCCCCCCTGCTCATTCTTGCTCACGCCTATAAATTCACCCTGCGGCACTTTCGGCGATCGCAGCGGGGGCAGCAAGCGCGCGGGTGCGCAGGACAGGCCGGCGTCGATGGCAAGTATCGGTAACTCCGTGTATCTTCGCTGTCGATCAGCGGGGGATCGGATCGCGATGCAGGGAAGTGCCGGTAATTGGCCGAGGGACGCGCTGCCGCTCGGCACGGATCTCAACGGCTATGTGATCGATGGCATGCTGGGCCGCGGCGGCTTCGGCATCACCTATCGCGCGCTCGACCGGCTCGACCAGATCTTCGCGATCAAGGAATGTTTCCCGAAGCAGTTCGCCGTGCGCCAGGGGCCGGAGGTGCTGCCGACCGACGCCAGCGATGCCGACGCCCTGGCCGATTGCATGACCCGCTTCCTGCGCGAGGCGAAGGCGCTGATGCATCTCTCGAAGCTGGGGGCGGCCGGCGACGGCGTCGTCAAGGTCGCCACTTTCTTTGAGCGCAACGGCACCGCCTATATCGTCATGGAGTTCCTGGCCGGCGAGAGCCTCGAGAGCTATCTCAAGGCCAATCCGGGCGGCATTCCGGAGGATCGGCTGAAGGAGCTGTTCGACCGGCTGCTGCATGCCGTCGGCTGCGTCCATGATGCAGGCCTGCTGCATCGCGACATCAAGCCGGCCAACATCTTCCTGCGCGCGGATGGGCGGCCGGTGCTGATCGATTTCGGCGCCACGCGCGGGTCGGCGGGCAGCACCCAGGCGGTGACCTTCACGCAGATCTATTCGGAGAGCTACGCCCCGCTCGAGCAGATCGCCGGGACCGAGCAAGGCCCTTTCTCCGATATCTATGCGCTGGGCGTCACTTTCTACCGCGCGATCGGCGGCACCGCGATCGACGCCTTCACGCGCCATCAGGCACAGCTGCGCGGCCGGCCCGATCCGCTGAAGCCCGCCATCGAGCTGGGCGCCGGCCGATATGATCCGCGGCTGCTGGCCGCGATCGACGCCGCCCTCAAGGTCTCGTCCGAGGAGCGGCCGAAGAGTGTGGCCGCCCTCCAAGCGATCCTGAATGAGGCGCCCGAGGAAGGTGGGACGCGGATCGTGACGGCGAAGGCCGAGCCGCCGCCGCTCTGGGAGGAGCCGGCGAAGGCCGTGGCCCCGCCGCCCAAGCCGGTGGCGGCGCCACCGAAGCCGGCCGCGCGTTCCCGCCTGCCGACGGTTGCGGTCGCCGTGCTGGTGCCGCTGATCCTGCTGACCGGGATCGGGCTGTGGTATCTCAGCGGCCCGAAGGTCGAGCCGGCGGTCCAGCACGCGAGCGCCACACCCGCGCCGACACCGACGCCGCAGCCGAAGCCACAAGCGACCCAACAGCCGAGTGCCGCCGAGCAGCAGGCCGCGGCGCAGCAGGCGGCGCAGCAGGCCGCCGATGCCCAGGCTCAGCAGAAAGCGGCGGACGATGCCGCCGCGAGCAAGGCCGCCGCAGCACAAGCGGAAGCGGCGCAGCAGGCGGCAGCGGGCATGGAATCGGCGGTGCAGGCGGAAGCGGACAAAGAGGCCGCCGCCAAGAAGGCCCCTCGGCAGGCAGCACCTGTTGTCGACAAGCCGGCCGCGAAACCGACGGTCATCCAGCAGGCGGAATTGCATGCGGCCGAGGAAATGGTGTCGCCTCATATGGATCGCACCGCGGCCGAGATCGAGCACGTCGTCCGGCCCGAGGTGGCCCGGGACTATGACACCGCGCTCGCCCTCTTTCAGGCGGGTAAATTCGGCGCCGCCGAAGCCGCGTTCCGGAAATTCCAGGAGAAGTTCCCGCTCACCCCCCTGGCCGGGCACGCACAGTACTTCGTCGGCCAGAGTTTCGTGATGCGCAAGGATTACGCGGCGGCCGCGGCCGCCTTCCAGGACGGGCTCAGCCGCTATTCCGAAGGCAATCAGCGCGGCGAGACGCTGGTGAAGCTCGGCCTTATCCAAGGCGAGCTCGGCCACACGGCCGACGCCTGTGCCGCCTTCAGCCGGCTCGATCACAATTTCCGGGATCTGCAGCCGTCGGTCGCGCAGATGCTGGCGACCGGCAAGCAGCGGTATTGCAGCGGCTAAGCCCTTCTCCTCGCGCCGGGGCTAAGGCGTTCACATATCTTATTGTGGCGTTTCAATGAGATGCCTTTATCCCACCGTCATCACCGGGCTTGTCCCGGTGATCCATGTCGGGCCGATGCCGATTTGCTTGAAGACGATGTTCCCCACGTCCCGACGTGGATGGCCGGGACAAGCCCGGCCATGACGAAAACTGATGATCTCGAGGAAAGAGACGACTACACCCGCTCGATCAGCATCGCGATGCCCTGCCCGACACCGATGCACATGGTGCAGATTGCGCGCTTGGCGCCGCGGGCTTCGAGCTCGAAGAGGGCGGTCGTGACGAGGCGGGCGCCGCTCATGCCGAGCGGATGGCCAAGGGCGATGGCGCCGCCGTTGGGGTTCACATGCTCGGCATCGTCGGGCAATCCCAGCTCGCGCGTGACGGCGAGGCCCTGGGCCGCGAAGGCCTCGTTGAGCTCGATCACGTCGATATCGCCGATCGAGAGGCCGACGCGCTCCAGGAGCTTGCGCGTCGCCGGCGCCGGGCCGATGCCCATGATGCGCGGCGGCACGCCGGCGACGGCGGCCGAGACGATGCGGGCGCGCGGGGTCAGCCCTTGCCGCTCGGCGGCATCCTCGGAGGCGATGATGGTGCAGCAGGCGCCGTCATTGACGCCCGACGCATTGCCGGCCGTGACCGTGCCGCCCGTGCGGAAGGGTGTCGGCAGCTTGGCGAGCTTGTCGAGGGCGGTGTCCGGCCGGGGATGCTCGTCGACGGAGAAGGCGATGGTCTCGCGCCCATGTTTGACCTCGACCGGCACGATCTCGCGATTGAACCGGCCGCTCGCCAAGGCGGCACCGGCACGCTGCTGCGAGCGCCAGGCGAAGGCGTCCTGATCGGCGCGGGAGACCTGGTACTCCTCGGCGACATTCTCGGCTGTCTCGGGCATGGAATCGGTGCCATAGGCCGACTGCATCCTGCCGTTGATGAAGCGCCAGCCGATCGTCGTGTCGTAGATCTGGGCCTCGCGCGCATAGGCGCTCGAGGATTTGCCCATGACGAAGGGCGCGCGCGTCATGCTCTCCACACCACCGGCGAGGAACAGGCTGCCGTCGCCGGCCTTGACCGCGCGGGATGCGGCCGCAATCGCCTCCATGCCCGAGCCGCACAGCCGGTTGACCGTGGCGCCCGGCACCGCGTCGGGAATGCCGGCCAGCAGCAGCGACATGCGGGCCACATTGCGATTGTCTTCGCCGGCCTGGTTGGCGCAGCCATAGATCACGTCATCGATGGCGGCCCAATCGAGCGACGGGTAGCGCGCCTTCAGCGCCGCGATCGGCACCGCCCCCAGATCGTCGGCCCGGACGCCGGCAAGAGCGCCGGCATAGCGGCCGATGGGCGTGCGCACCGCGTCGCACAGAAAGGCTTCCGTCATCATGGGTCTCCCGATCGCATCAAGCGGGCGGCATCATAGGCAGGCGAGTGCCGGCTGTCACGGCGGGGCGTAGAGCGCCAAGGGCGGCTGGACGAAGACCCGATGCCAGCTGCCGCCGGCGAGATCGAGCTGCTCCGGCAGATCCGGCGCCTTCAGGAGTACCAGATCGGGCGTGAACGGGCCGAGCGGATAGGTCTTCACGTCCGTCCGGTCCTGAACGACATGCTCGATCCGGATGCCGCCGGCGGCAATTTCGGGCCGCAGCAGGACCCAAAGCGGATATTCCCAATCGTCGCGGGCGAGCAGCAGCCCGAGATTGCGGACGCCGGCCGATCGGATGTAGCCGGCGGCCGCTTCGTAGGGCGCCTCGAGCCGGCGGCTGTCGGCGAAGAGCTTGTGCAGCCGAGGCTCGAAGAGCGCCTTGGGCGGCAGGATCGGGCGGATCGGATCGAAAAGCAGCGGCGCCAGCGAGCCCGCGACCAGCAGGCCGGCGATGGCAATGCGGCGTCGCGTGCGGGCGAGCATGCTGCCGACGAAAGGGGCGGCGAGCAGGAAGAAGGGCAGCTCCAGGCGGGTGACCCAAGGCTGCCAGCGGATGGTTGAGGCGAAGGCGAGGAAACCCACGGCCAGGGCCGCGAGATAGACCGTCAACCGGCGCTCGCGCGGACGGCGCCACAGCAGGAATGCCGCCGAGACCGCGATGAGGATCAGCGGCACGAGGTTGGCCGCGTAATCCTCGTGGAAGACCTGCCGGCCGATCGGCAATGCGAAGGCGGCGCCGTCGATCTGCGTGTCGGCCCGGTATTGCGACACGCCGACAAGGTCGCAGAAGCCCCGGATCCAGCTTGCGAGCGTGAGATCGACCGCCGGCAGCCCGGTCGCCAGATTCGCCCCAAGATCGAGGATCGATGTGTTGAGCGTCTGGAGCGGGCCGAAGCTGCCGCTGCCGAGCCGGCCCGATTCCGGTGACAGCGCGCCGAAGCTCGCGAGGTTTCGTCCGAGGAACAGGATATTCACGGCTGTGAAGACCGCTATCCCACCGATCAACGCCTCCCACAGATGCGCGCGGCGTTTCGCGGCGAGACTCCAAAGCAGCCAGAGGCCGAAGCCGAGCGCGAACAGGAGTGCCGTCACCTTGGCGAGGAAGCCCAGCGAGATCGCGAGGATGGAAGTGGCGAGATCGCGCTGGCGGCCGGTCTCGGCATAGGCGAGCACCGCGTCCACGAAAAGAAGAGCGAAGAATCCGGCCACGAGGTCGGTCTGAGTGCTGCTGCCCTGCAGCACCGCCATCGGGATCGTCACAGCGAAGAGGGCCGACAGCGCCTGTCCCGCCGAACCGGCGCCGAGACGGCGCGCGATTTCGGACGCGGTCCCGGCCGCTCCGAGCAAGGCCAGCCACTGCACCAGCGCCGAGAAGGCATCGTCGCCGGCGAGGGCCCGGAATTGCAGCACCAGGATCTCGGCCAGCGGCGCCGAGCCGATCTGCCGATCATTCGCGGTCGGATAGGGTGTCAGCGAGCCATCCTGCAGCCAATGCTCGATGCGCGGCAGATGGTAGGTCTGGGAATCGAAATTGTTCGGCGGGTAGAGCAGTGCCGCCGCCAGGATCACGGCGGCATAGAGCGCCACGGTGAGGCCGAGCGCCGACGGGCGCCGGAAGGCCGGCCGCGGCTGCCGGAGGCTCAAGCCCGCGAAGAGGCTCGATACGATCATCCAGAAAAGGGCGAGAGCCGGGAATCCCAAGAGGCCGAAATGGCCCAGCAGCTCGGCGATCGCGAACGCCAGCCCGGCCCAGATCAGCAGCGCCCGGCCGATGGCCGGCGCCGGCGGCAGATTGCGGGACAGGAGATAGAGGAAGATGGCCGGGACCGGAGCCAGTGCCAGAAGATGACGCACCGCTTCCGCGATTGACATGGCTGGCCTGCCCCCAATCTAACCTGCACGCGCCGATCTGTAGCATCCGCCGGATTGCGTGCGCCATGAGACAAGAGGGGAACCGGAATTGAGTGAGATCGAATCCCGCCTGGAAGCACTGGGGCTCACCCTGCCGGCGCCCATGAAGCTGCCGCCTGGCGTGGTGCTGCCCTTTCCCTGGGTGCGCATCCATGGCGACCGCGCCTTCATCTCGGGCCATGGCCCGCTGGCGCCGGACGGGTCGGTGGCAAAGCCGCTCGGCAAGGTCGGGCGCGAGCTGTCGCTCGAGCAAGGCTATGAGGCGGCGAAGCTGACCGGCCTCGCCATCCTGGCCAGCCTCAAGGAAGAGCTTGGCGATCTCGATCGGATCGCCGCCTGGCTGCGCGTCTTCGGCATGGTCAATGCCGGCGGCGAGTTCAATCAGTTCCCGGCGGTCATCAACGGCTTCACCGATCTGATCGTCAGCCTGTGGGGGCCGGAGCGCGGCACGCATGCGCGCTCGGCAGTGGGGTTGGCCGCGCTGCCGTTCGGGATCCCGGTCGAGATCGAGGCGGAGGTGGCGATCCGGGCCTAGGGTGGAAAGCTGTGGTCGTGGTTCAGGAATCAGGGAGCAGCGATGAAGGCAGAATGTCAGTGTGGCGAGATTTCGATCGAGCTACCCGGCCCGGCTTCGGCCGTCGTGGCGTGCCACTGCGTTGATTGTCAGCGTCGAAGCGGGTCGCCATTCGGCGTTCTGGCCTTCTATCCAGCAGATCAACTCACTGTGACGGGCGAGGCAAAGCGCTTCGAGCGCCGAGCTGCGACCGGGGGCGTGTTCGAGACCTTCTTCTGCCCGAGCTGCGGCTCGACGGTCTACGCCAAGGCGAGCCAACAACCGACCGTGATCGGCGTGGCGGTTGGGGCAATCGCCGATCCGGAGTTCGACGCGCCCGTCCGGTCGGTCTGGGAACAGTCCAAACATCACTGGGTCACCATTCCCAGCGATGTTCAGCATTTCCCTCAGGGCCGCTTATGACCGTCAAGCAAGTCTGAGTGAGTGGGGCGGGCATCCTGCCCGCCGGCGGGCGAGACGCCCGCCCCACTTTTTTTCAGGTTCGCCCGCTGTTGCATCCTAACGATCCGCCGTCTCGGCGCGCGGCACGCGCAGCCGCACGGCTTCGAGCGTCTGCCAGCCGACGAGGCCCGGCAGGCCGATCGCGAAATCGGGGATGCGCTTCACCAGCGACAAGGCAACGGCGGTCGAGGCGGAAAGGCCGAAGAGGCTGCCCAAGAGGATGAAACCGCCCTCCTGCACGCCCAAGGCGCCGGGGACGGCGAAGGCGGCGCTGCGTACGGCCTGGCCCAGGCTTTCCAGCACCAGCGCCTCGGCGGCGCTCGGATGCTGGCCCATGCGGTCGAGCGCCAGCCAGATCTCGACCGTGCCGGTGAGCCAGCCCAGGAAATGGATCGACGCGGCCTGGCCGAGCGCGGTGCGGTCGGCATAGAGCCGCTTCAAGGCCGGCTGGAGATCGATCGGCCGGTCGGGCATCAGGCTTGGCCAGTAGCGGCCGAGCGTCGCCATGCCGCGATCGACGAGCGCGAAGGCCCCCAAACGCTGGACCATGAAGAAGCCGCCCAAGGCCGGGATCGCGATGAGGAGACCGGCGCCGACCTCGCGCACGATCGGGCCGTCGCCGAAGACGAGCCAGAGGGCGGCCAAACCCGTGAGCGCGAACAGGCCCTGGGTCGCCGTCTGCAGGAGGAGATCGACCAGGATGCCGGCGCCGGCGATGCCGGCGGGCACGCCGAACTGGGTCAGCAGCCGGCCGCCGATGATGTCGCCGCCGACCTGGGCCGCCGGCAGCAGGCAATTGATCGATTCGCGGATGATGCGGAGGCCGATATAGAGGGCGGGCGAGCGCTGCACGCTCTTGCCCAACGCCACGCCCCAGCCCATGCCGGCGAGCGAGAGGGCGATCAGCCGGATGAAGATGATCAGCACCAAGCCCCAGCCGACGGCGGCGACGCCGCGCATGATGTCGCCGAAGCCGTTCATCACCACGAGAATGATGAAGCACAGAATGCCGGCCGCAACGCCCAGGAACAGCGACCACCGCAGCAACGGGTTCCTACCTCCGGATCCGAATGGCCCCTCGGCACCACTAATATGACCGAGGCAGGCCCAGCACGTGCTCCGCAAGATAGGCCAAGATCAGATTCGTGGAAATCGGAGCGACCTGGTAGAGACGCGTCTCGCGGAACTTGCGTTCCACATCATACTCCTCGGCGAAGCCGAATCCCCCATGGGTCTGCAGGCACATGTCGGCCGCCTGCCACGACGCCTCGGACGCCAAGAGCTTGGCCATATTGGCTTCCTTGCCCGCAGGTTCGCCCGACTGATAGAGCGCCACGGCCTTGTCGACCATGAGCGACGCCGCCTCGGTTGCGGCATAAGCGCGCGCTATGGGGAACTGCACGCCCTGGTTTTGCCCGATCGGCCGGCCGAACACGACGCGCTCCTTGGCATAAGCCGTCGCCTTGTCGATGAACCAGCGCGCATCGCCGACGCATTCGGACGCGATCAGGATGCGCTCGGCATTCATGCCGTCGAGAATGTAGCGGAAGCCCCTGCCCTCCTCGCCGATCAGCGTGTCGGCCGGGATCTCGAGATCGTCGAAGAATACCTCGGTCGTGGCGTGGTTGAGCATGGTGCGGATCGGCCGGATCGTCAGGCCGCGGCCCAAGGCTTCGCGCATATCGATAAGGAAGACGGACATGCCGTCGGTGCGCTTCGCCACAGATTCCCGCGGGCTGGTGCGGGCGAGCAGCAGCATGAGATCGGAATGCTCGGCGCGCGAGGTCCAGACCTTCTGGCCGTTGACGATGTAGCTGTCATTGCCCTGGCGCACCGCCATGGTGCGGATCGAGCTGGTATCGGTGCCGGCCCCGGGCTCGGTCACGCCGAAGGCCTGGAGCCGGAGCGTGCCGGCGGCGATGCCGGGCAGGTAACGCTGCTTCTGCTCGGGGCTGCCATGCCGGAGCACCGTGCCCATGATGTACATCTGGGCATGGCAGGCGGCACCATTGCCGCCGCTTTTCTGGATCTCCTCGAGGATCGCGGCCGCCGCCCCCAGCCCGAGGCCGCTGCCGCCATATTCCTCGGGGATGAGGGCGGCGAGATAGCCCGCCTCGGTCAAGGCATTCACGAACTCGCTGGGATAGGCTCGCTCGCGGTCGACCTGGCGCCAATATTCGCCGGGAAAGCGGGCGCAGAGGGATGCAACCGCTTCCCGGATATCGGCGAAAGACTGCTCCGACAAGGATCACTCCGCCGGTTGCGGGTGGCCCGCCGGCTCCGCATGCGGCCGTGCCAGGAAGCAGGCGATCAGGCTCAGCACCGCCGCCGCCATCAGCCAGAAGGCGGGGCTCGCCTTGTCGCCGGTCAATCCGATCAGTTTCTGGCCGACATAGGGCGAGAAGCCGCCGGCCGTGGAGGCCAGGCTGAAGGCCAACGCGAAGCCCGAGGCGCGGACATGGGACGGCATGATCTCGGTGAGATAGGCCACCATGGCGCCGTTATAGCTGCCGAAGAGGAAGGACAGCCACAGCTCGGCCACCAGCAGATGGGTGAAGCTGATGTCGCCGACCAACCAGCTGAGCAGCGGATAAGGGGTCACGATGCCGAGGAACGCGAAGGTGATGAGGATCGGCCGGCGCCCGATCCGGTCGGAGAAGGCGCCCATGACCGGCAGCCAGAACAGGTTGGAGGCGCCGACGCAGCCGGTGACGATGAGGCTGTCTTGGGCGCTGAGCTTCAGCACCTCGCGTGCGTAGGTGGGCGTATAGGCGGTGCTGATATAGAAGGTCACCGTCGTCATCAGCACCATCATCATGCCGATGATGATGATCGGCCAGTTCTCGCCCAGCGACTTGAACACTTGCGTCATGGTCGGGTGGGTCTTGCGCGATTTGAAATCCTCGGTTTCGGCGAGCGACGCGCGCAACATGAAGATGAGCGGGATGATGACGCAGCCGATGATGAAGGGGATGCGCCAGCCCCAGGCGAAGAGCTGCTCGGGCGGCAGCGAATCGGCCAGGATGTAGCCCAGGATCGCGACGAAGATCACGGCCACCTGCTGGCTGCCGGACTGCCACGCCGTATAGAAGCCCTTGTTGCCCGGGGTCGCGATCTCGGACAGATAGACCGACACGCCGCCGAGCTCGACGCCGGCCGAGAAACCCTGCAGCAGGCGGGCGATCAGAATCAGGATCGGCGCCATAAGCCCGATCGTTGCGTAGCCCGGCACGAAGGCGATCGCGACCGTGCCGATCGACATGATTCCGAGCGTGAGGATCAGGCCCTTGCGCCTGCCATGCTTGTCGATATAGGCGCCCAGGACGAAGCCGCCGATCGGCCGCATAAGATAGCCGGTGCCGAAGGTGGCGAGGGCCGCCAGCAGCGAGGTGGTCGGATTCTCGCTCGGGAAGAAGGCATTGCCGATCGCCTTGGCATAGTAGGCGAAGACGAAGAAATCATACATCTCCAGGAAATTGCCGCTGGCGACGCGGAAAACGGCCATGATCTTTGAGGAACGGTCTGTCTCTGTCGTCACGATGCCTCACGGGGCCAAGAATCGATCAGGCCATCTTTCCATCATCACAGGGCCGGCGCGAGAGATTTTGTGCAGCGGGCGCGGCGCTACTGACCTTCTCGCATCGCAATATTGCAGTGCACAATAAAATTACCTGGTCCTACGCGCCCGGCTTGACGACGAGAACCGTGAAGGTACCTGGCACTGGCCGCGGTCGCGCACCATCCGTGGCGGGTGCAAATTCAGCCGACGGCAAATACGCGATGCCGGTTTCCGGATCGAGCGCGATCGTGCGGGCACCCGGTTGGGTCCGGACGGTCGAGACCAGCTCGGGCGCAGGGCTCAAGCGAATGAGCGACAGCGTGCCGTCGGCGCCGGAGGGCACCAGAGCCAGTTGCCGCTTCTCGTCATAGGCGGCACCATCCGGACGCAGGCCGATCTTCACGCTGCCGGCATCGCGCCCCTCGGGTGTCGAGAGTTTGGCGACGCCATTGGCGCAGGCCGACAGGATCAGCTTCACCTTCGCCGCATAGGCCAGGCCCGTCGGCCCGTCACAGCCGGCCAGCGCAAACCGGGAGAGCAGCTTGCGCGCCTTGGTGTCGATCACGGCGACTTCGTTCTTGTCCTCGACATTGACGAACAGCCTGCCTTCGCCATCGGCGGCACCGAGCTCGAGCGAGCCGCCGATCGGGACGGTGGCAACCACCTTGGCCGACGCCGGGTCGATGACGCTGGCGTCGCCCGAGCCCGGATTCATCATCCAGACCGTGCGCGTGGCCGGATCATAGACGATGGCATCCGGCTTCTTGCCGGTCGGGATCACCGCGATGACAGTACCCGTCGCCCCGTCGAAGAGCGTCGCGGTGTCGGCATTGCCGCTGGACGCGATCACCCGGTCGGTGCCGGGGATTGCCAGCACCCCATGGCCGCGCTGAAGCGGGACCAGGGCCGGCGTCACCCGGCCGGTGGCGAGATCGACCGCCATGACCGAATCCGCGCGGGCGACATAGAGCCGATGCGCGCCGGGATCCACGGACGTCAGATCCCAGCCGCCATCCGGACCCGGAATGCGCGCCACGAGCGAATAGGTCTCGCCGGCCGCGGCCGCGGTGCCGACAAGCAGCAAAGCGCCGGCCAAAGCGGCGCGGATAGAGTGCATCTGGTGATCTCCTCAAAACATGCCTGATCTTGTGGCTCGGCTCATCCTTGCATTGCCAGCTTCAGCGTCTCGCCGAACCCGGGCGCCGCCACGCCGTCGAGGAATGCCAAGAGCGACATCTTGGCGAAGGCATAGGCGATCTCCGGTGTGCCGGCTGCGAGCTGCCCCGCCTCCACCGCCGCGCGGAAACCGGCGGGCGTAAGGGCGGCCGCTCCAGTATCCGGGATGGGTTGCAACGCGCCAGCGAGACTGTCCAGCACGATGCAGCCGTAGGAGAGCCTGGCGAGCAGCCAAATCACGCTCAGCCGAGCGCGCAACGCGTCGTTCGATGGTGCGCCGAAGGCTGCTTCGAGCAAGGTGTTTTCGATCTCCGGCGTCTCCGGGAGGTTGGTTGTCATGATCGCGACATCCATCAGAGGATCGTGGCGGGAGCCCAGCTCCCAATCGACGAGCCACAGCCTGTCGCCATCGAACAAGATGTTGCGCGGGTTGGGGTCGTTATGACAGGAGACCAATGCCTCCACATCCCAGGGCAGTGCCGCCCGGATGCGGACGAAGCCTTCCGCATGAGGGTCGAGCTGCCCCGGCGCCAAGAAGGGCGAGCTTGCACCGACCTGGGCCAATAGCAGCCCGATCGGATCCCGATCGCCGAAGATCATCGGAAAGGGCGGCGTCGCCTGCACGCGCGCTACGAGGGATCCCAATGCCCGGACCAGGCCGGCGGATCCGCCTGGAAACGCCGACGCCGTGTGCGCCGACAATGGCCCGCGCGAAACGAAATCCATGATTGCCACCCCCGTCACCGGATCGGCGTAGTGGATCGAGGGCGCGGCACCCGCGTCCGCCGCGACGGTCATGCAGGCGTAATGGCGGCGGCGGTCGTTGAGGGCGATGCGCTCCGGCTCGAGCCGAAGGACGTAGGTCCCTTCGCGGACTTCGAACCGACCGATCAGGGCGCCGGAGACGCCGCCTTTCATCAGTTGGAAATCGTCCGCCGCCGCTGTGCCGAAGGTGGCGCTCAAGGCCGCGCGCACGGCGTCGCGGCGCGCTTCTGGTATCAATGCCCAATTTCGCATGGTTCGTCCGAACGACAGGAGGCGCCCGCGCGTCAGCGCGCAGGCGGATCGGTCCAGGCCCAAGCCCGAACCAGCTTTCTATGTCAGGACGAGATCTTCACTGGCAGACGGCCTCCATGCAGGGCTCGACCTTAGGCGGCGCTCGATCGGTTGGTCAAGGCTGCCGCCGATCGACTTGCCGGGAGGTCGAAGACGAGCAGTCCGGTGCGGTTCAGCGGCAATTGGGCTGCCACCTTGCCCTCGGGCGTTAGCACCGCCGTCGGCCCCCAGGCGACATAGCCGTCCCGCTCGCCCGTCACGTCCGCCGAGATCAGCCACAGTCCGGTTTCCCGGCACCGCTCAGCCCGGATCGGGTTGTGACGATCCTTCCATGTCTCCGCAGCTTGCCGCGGTAGCATGTTGTTGGCGGGACAGACGATCAGCGATGCGCCCAGAGCAGCTACACCCCGCGCGGCCTTCGGAAAGGTCGTGTCGTAGCAGATATTGATGCCGAACCGGAGGCCGTTCACCTCGAAGATTTCAGCCGCGCACCCGGCCTCGAAGCAGCGCTCCCCGCCGAGCAGGTGAATCTTTCGGTAGCGCCCGATCAGCGTGCGCCGATGCACCACGACGGCCGTGTTGAAGAGACGCCCCTGGTCGATCTCGATGAGGCCGAGGACCAGCATCGGCCCGCTCTCCGGCAATCGGTCCAGCAAGCGCTCGAAAGCGGCTGAGCCGAGATCGATCGCGGCCGCGCGCGCAGCGCGCTCGTCGAGCAGATAGCCTTGGAGGAAGCCTTCGGGGAAGCACAGCAGCGAGGCGCCCGCGGCACGCGCTTCCTCTGCGACTGCCAATAGGTAGCGCAGCGCCCCGTCGACATCTTCGCGAAACTCAGGCGTCTGGGCAGCAGCGATCCGGTGCGTGGCCATCCTTCCACTACTCGCGAATCGTCAGCGTGTCGTGGCGGATCTCGATGCTGCCGAGCCGTTCCAGGAGCCGCATGCCGAGCAGCGAATGGCTCATCTCGCCTTCATTCACGTCGGCCGGCACGCGGTCGAACCGGATCGGGCCGATCGCGAGCTCGCGCAGCTCGACCGGGGCGCCGCGCACGGTGCCGTTCGCCGTGTCGAAGCTCTGGGTGAAGCGCAGCGCGCTCCAGCGGAAGCCCAGCCGCTCGGCGTCGGCGCGGGTGAGCGTGACGCTCGAGGCCCCGGTATCGAGCAGGAAGCGGATCGGCACGCCCTCGACCCGGGCATCGATCCAGAATTGCCCGTCGGCGCCGCGCGCGAAGCTGATCTCGCCATGGCCGGCCACGGCCTGGCCGCGCCCGGGCACCAGCTCGTAAAGGACCCGATCGGCGATGGCGTGGAGCTCGAAGCGGTAGCCATAGACCCCGACCAGCGCCAGGATGGCGACGGCCCAGAAGGCAAGCTCGCCCGCGAGCCGCGGCAGGCTCTTGGCCGAGCCGGCGAAGAGCGCCACGATGAACAGCCCGATCAGCGCGTAGCGCACCAGGATGATCTGCTCGAGCCCGTTCCATTGCCTGGGCGGCACCAGCGTCATAAGGCCGAACAGCCCGAGGGCGAAGAGGGCCGCGATCAGGAAGAAGCGGCGATAGAAGCGGCCGTGGGCTCGGCGCTGCACAGGCGCCGGGCGCCGCGCCCAAGGCGATACCGGCTGTTCGCGTTGATCCATAAGACTCCTCGGCTCCTCTCTTATCCCGGACCACTACCGCGACGCCATTGCGTCGTGACGGCGCGCCGCCCACAATCGTCGCGCGATGAGCCTGCAGCTGACCCAAAGCGAGACCGACATGCTGAGCGGCGGTGCCGGGCCGGCGGTTGCCATGGCGCTGCGCATCGTCACCGGCACGGCGCGGATGATCGGGGCCGAGAAGCTGGTGCCGATCGAATCCTCCCATATCGATGGCTGCCTTTATCATGGCGACAGCGGCACGCTGTTCGCCGAAAAGCTGGTGGCTGACGGCGCCAAGGTCGCGGTGCCGACCACGCTCAATGTCGGCGCCCTCGATCTCGTCCATGCCGGCCGCACGCGCCTCGGTATCCATGAAACCCAGATGGCGCGGCGGCTGATGGCGGCCTATGCCGACCTGGGCTGCCGCGAGACCTGGACTTGTGCGCCCTATCAGGCCGGGCATCGGCCGAGCCTGGGCCAGCATGTCGCCTGGGGCGAAAGCAATGCGGTCGTCTTCTGCAATTCGGTGCTGGGCGCGCGCACCGAGCGTTATGGCGACTTCCTCGACATCGCCGCCGCGATCGCGGGCCGGGCGCCCTATGCCGGGCTGCATCGGGCGGAGAATCGGCATGCGACGATCCTGATCGATGCGTCCGGCCTGTCGCCGGCGCTTCTGGATGAGGCGGCCCTCTATCCAGTGTTGGGCGCCTGGCTCGGCCGGAATGTGGGCAACGAGATCGCCGCGATCGAAGGGCTGCCGCCGGTGATCGAGGAAGACCGGCTGAAGGCGCTCGGCGCTGCCGCCGCCTCGACGGGCGCAGTCGGGCTCTTCCATATCGTGGGGGTGACACCCGAGGCACCGGATCGCGCGACTTCGTTCGGCGGATTGCCACCACGGGCCGTGATCCGGCTCGAGGCAAGCATGCTGGCGGCCGAGCGCGCGGCCCTCTCGACGGATCGCGGCGACCGGATCGACGCCGTTGCGATCGGCAGCCCGCATCTTTCCTTCGCCGAGCTCGAACGCATGCTGAGCCTCTTCGACGGGCGCCGCGCGGCGCTGCCCTTCTATGCCTGCACCGGGCGGCATGTGATCGCGGCGGCCGAGCAAGCGGGCATGCTGGCGGCGATCGAGCATGCCGGCGTCACGCTCGTCGCCGATACCTGCATCGTGGTGACGCCGATCCTGCCGCCGGGCGGTGGCGTGCTGATGACCAATTCCGGGAAATTCGCGCATTACACGCCGACGATGACCGGCTGGGGCGTCGTCTATGGCGGGCTCGGCGATTGCGTCGAAAGTGCCGTGGCAGGGCGGCTCAAGCGCGACGAGGCCCTGTGGCGGTGAAGGCCGAGCCGATCCTGCCGGGCCATGCCGCCGGCCCGGTGCTGCGGCTTGACGGGCCGCTCAGCTTCTGGGGTGGCGTCGATCCCGCGACCGGCCTACTGATCGCTGAAGGGCGGAGCCTCGCCGGCACCGTGCTGATGGTGCCGGAGACGCGCGGCTCGAGCTCGTCGAGTGCCGTGCTGCTGGAGCTGCTGAGAAACGGCAAGGCGCCGGCGGCGCTCGTGCTCGGCGCCATTGACGCTATCCTCGGCCTCGGCATCCTGGTGGCGGCCGAGATGGGCTGGCCGACGATTCCGCTGCTGCGGCTATCGGCGGCAGAGCAAAAGGGCTTCGTCTCAGGCATGCCGGTCACGATCGACAAGGCAGGCTGGATCACGGGAGGAGAGCGATGACCGATCCGATCAGGCTCGACAATGGCACCTTGAGCGCTGCCGTAGCCGTGCGCGGCGCCCAGCTCGTCTCGCTCGGCACCCCCTGGGGCGGCGAGTTGCTTTGGTCGGGCGATCCCGCGATCTGGCCCTGGCACGCGCCGAACCTGTTCCCGATCGTGGGGGCGCTGGCCGACGACACGCTGATTCATCGGGGCCAGGCCTATCCGATGAAGCAGCATGGGATCCTGCGGCTCTTCGACTGCGCAATCGTCGAGGCGACGGCGACCGAATGCGCGCTGCGCCTTGCCGACAGTGAAGAGACGCGCAAGGCCTATCCCTTCGCCTTCAGCCTCACCATCCGCTTCCGGCTCGCGGACGATCGGCTGGAACAGAGCTTCGAGCTCGCCAATCCCGGCTCGGAACCGCTGCCGGCCAGCGTCGGCGCGCATCCGGCCTTCCGCTGGCCGCTGGAGCCCGGGCGCCCGCATACGGATTACCGCGTCCGGTTCGAGACGGCGGAGCCCGCGCCGATTCGGCGCCTGGCCGGCCGCGGCCTCGGCGGCGAGTATCCGACGCCCGTCGAAGGCCGCGTGCTCAAGCTCGATGATTCGCTCTTTGCCGCCGATGCGGTGATCTTCGACCAGGTCCGGAGCCGCCATGTGCTCTATGGCGCCGAGGAGGGGCCGGGCATTGCGGTGGGCTTCACGGATTTCCCGCAATTCGGCATCTGGTCGAAGCCAGGTGCGGATTTCCTGTGCCTCGAGCCCTGGCAGGGCTATGCCAGCCCGGCGGGCTTCGCCGGCGAGTTCATGGACAAGCCCGGCATCGTGGTGCTGCCGCCCGGCGGCACGCGGCGCTGGCAGCTGACGATCCGTCCCGTTCGCGACATCAAGAAAGAAAATCGATGATCGAAGCGCATTTGGCACCTTTCGGCACCTGGATCTCGCCGGTCACGACCGAGCTCATGACCGCGAAGACGGTCGGGCTCGGCGGTCTTTCGGCCGATGGCGACAGCCTCTATTGGCTGGAAGCGCGGCCGAACGAGGCCGGGCGCTCGGCGCTGGTGCGCTGGAATGCGGACGACGGCATCACCGAGATGACTCCGCCGCCGGTCAATATCGGCAGCATGGTCCATGAATATGGCGGCGGCGCCTATGCCGTCTCTCAAGGCCGAATCGTCTATAGCGAGAAGAAGGATGGCAGCCTGTGGCTGATCGAGCCCGGGCATGACAAGGCGCGGCCGCTCGTGTCGGTGCCGGGCTGCCGCTATGCCGATTTCACCTTCGATCCGGCGCGCGGGCGGCTGCTCGCCATCCGCGAGGATCATCGCGCCGCACCGGCCGAAGCGAAGGCCGCCATCGTGGCGCTGTCGCTCGACCCCGCTGCCGATCCGGCCCGGAATGAGGGCGTGGTCCTGGTCGAGGGGCCGGATTTCCTCAGCCATCCGCGCCTCTCGCCCGACGGCGCGACACTCGTCTGGATCGGGTGGGATCATCCCAACATGCCGTGGGATTCGACCCGGCTTTATAAAGCCGCGCTCGATGCGGAAGGCCGGCCCGGAAAGCCCGAGCTCGTGGCCGGCGCGGAACCGGAATCGGTGATCCAGCCGCTCTTCGCGCCCGACGGCACGCTCTATTTCAGCAGCGACCGGACCGGCTGGTGGAATCTCTATCGCGTCGAGGGCGGCAAGATCGAGCCGCTGCATCCGATCGCGGCCGAGATCGGCGGGCCGGGCTGGCAGTTCGGCACGCGCTTCTTCGCCTTCGCCGCCGACGGCGTGATCCTGTGCTCGATCGTCGAGAACGGTATTCGCCGGGCCGGCTGCCTCGTCGGCGGCAAGCTCGACCGGCTCGAGATCGGCCCGGTGCAGGAATGCCCGGTGCCGTTCGGGGCAGGCTTCGCCTGGATCTCGACCCGGCCGGAAGCGCTGCCGGCGATCCAGCGGCAGGCGCACGGCGCCGTCGAGACGGTGCGCACGGCCGGCTCCGCCATGCTGAGTGCGGACGATGTCTCGATCGGCGAGCCGATCGAATTTCCGAGCGAGGACGGCTCGATCGCGCACGCCTTCTTCTATCGGCCGAGGAATAGCGGCTTCGCCGGACCGGCCGGTGAGAAGCCGCCGCTCATCGTCGCCATCCATGGCGGGCCGACCAGCATGGCGACCAACGGCTTCGCGCTATCGATCCAATGGTGGACCACGCGCGGCTTCGCCGTCGTCGATGTCAATTACGGCGGCTCGACCGGCTTCGGCCGGCCTTATCGTCAGCGGCTCTATGGCCAATGGGGCATCGTCGATGTCGCCGACTGCGTTGCCGCGGTGAATGCCTTGGCCGAGCGCGGCCTCATCGATCCGGACCGGGTCGCGATCCGCGGCGGCAGCGCTGGTGGCTATACGACGCTGGCAGGCCTCGCCGCCTCCGACGTGTTCAAGGCCGGCGCCAGCTATTTCGGCGTGGCCGACCTCAAGCTGCTGGCCGAGGACACGCACAAGTTCGAATCCCGATATCTCGACAATCTGCTGGGCCCCCTGCCCGAGGCCGAGGCGGTCTACAAGGCGCGCTCGCCGCTCGCCAATGTCGGGCGGGTGACGCGGCCGGCGATCTTTTTCCAGGGACTCGACGACAAGGTGGTGCCGCCGAACCAGGCCGAGACCATGGTGGACGCGATGGCGGAGCGGCAACTGCCGGTCGCCTATTACGCCTTCGAGGGCGAAGGGCACGGCTTCCGCAAGGCCGAGACGATCCGCCGGACGCTCGATCTGGAGCTGGGCTTCTATGGGCGGATCTTCGGCTTCGAGCCGCCGGGGTTAAGCGAGCAGGTGGCGCTCCGGAATCTCGCCTGATCAGGGTCAAGTATTTAGAGCTGGGAGAAGTGGGGCGGGCGTCCCGCCCGCCGGCGGGCAGGATGCCCGCCCCACTCAGGAAGGGCTAAAGATCATCATCTGAAGCGGCTGGTATCAGGGCAGCATCCGCTGCAGCTCCGGTTCCTTGTCGAGGAACTGGTGCTTGAGCGCACCCAGGACATGGGCGGCGAACAGCGCGTAGAGCCCATAGGCGAAGGCCTCGTGGAACCCGTAGAAGATCGTGTGCCAATTCTCCTTGGTCACGGGATCGAGTGCCACGATCGCCGCGATCCGCGGCCAGGGGACGAGGCCGAAGAGGGTCATCGGATACTGGGCCGCGTCCTTGAAGGCCGAATCATGAAGCCAGCCCGAGATCGGCAGCGCGAAGATGAGGACATAGAGCCCGATATGGGCGAGATGGGCGGCCGCCCGCTCCCAGCGCGGATATGACGCGGGCAAGGGCGGTGCCGGGTGGGTCGCGCGCCAGAGCAGCCGCATGATAGCAAGGCCCAGCACGGTGATGCCGATCGATTTGTGGGTGTCGATCGTGAAGCGCTGCATCGATTCCGGCAGATCGTCGACCAGCCAGGCGAGCACGACATTCAGCGGCATGAGGATGGCGATGGTCCAGTGCAGGAAAATTGCCGGTTTTGTATAGCGTGACGTGTGTGACATGGGGATCCGAACACTCCGTCGCGGCGTATCAGGGATTAGATGCCGCCGAAAATGCGTCTACTTCCGTACATGACCTTGTTACGACACCAGCCCGCGATCGGATCCGCCTTGACGCCTGAGCTCGACCAAGCCCGCCTCATCAACTCGCCGCGCCTGACGCCGCCGCCGACGCCGTTCAGGAGCCTCGCCATCCATGGCGGGATCTTCGCCCTCTGGGTCGTGCTGTTCGTGCAGACCTTCTATCGCCGGGATCTATTCGCGTGGTCGACCGGCCTTGTCTATGTGCTTTATGACACGGCCCTTATCCTGTTCGTGGCGGTGGCCACCCTGCCGCTTCGGCACCGGCCCAAGGCATCGCCGCCCTCGGCCCGCCGCACGCTGGGCGTGATCGTCGCCGCGCACAACGAGGCGGCCGTGCTCGAGGCCACGCTCGCGACCCTCTTCGGCCAGTCCGATCCGCCCGACCGGATCCTGATCGCCGATGACGGCTCGACCGACGGCACCGCCGCCCTTCTCGCCCGCCAGTACGGGTTCGGCACACTGGCGCCGGGCGAGCTCGGCGCGGCCGGTGCGGAATTCCCGAGCCTCCGCTGGCTGCGCCTGCCCCATGGCGGCAAGGCGCGGGCGCTCAATGCGGCCCTCACCCGGATCGATACCGAGATCGTGCTGACCGTCGATGGCGACACGCTCATCGATCGCGCGGCGATCGGCGCCATGCGCGAGGCTTTCGGGGCCGATGCAAGGCTCGTCGCCGCGACGGGTATTCTCACGCCGGTGTGCAGCAATCCCAAGGCCGGGCGCATCCTCGAATGGTTCCAGACCTATGAATATGTCCGGAATTTCCTGTCGCGCTTCGCCTGGATGCGGGCCGACGGGCTGCTGCTGATCTCGGGCGCCTTCGCCGGGTTCCGGCGCGAGGCGGTGCTGATGGTGGGCGGGTTCGACCCCGACTGCCTGGTCGAGGATTATGAGCTGATCCATCGCCTGCGCCGCTTCGGGACCTTGCACGGGTTGGGCTGGCGCACCGCCGTGCTGGGCTCGGCCAAGGCGCGGACCGATGCGCCCAGCACGATCCCGGCTTTCCTGAAGCAGCGCCGCCGCTGGTTCGGCGGCTTCCTCGAGACGCAATATTGGTATCGCGACATGGTCGGCGATCCGCGCTATGGCGCGCTCGGCACGCTGATGCTGCCAGTGAAGGCAGTCGACACGATGCAGCCGCTGTTCGGCCTGGCGGCCTTCGCCCAGCTCTTCTACGCGCTCGCCCATGGCAGCTTCGGCATCCTGCTGCCGGTCTCGGGCGTGATCGGGGCGAAGCTCGGTTTCGATCTCTGCTTCCATCTCTGGTCGGTGCATCTCTACCGGCGCTGGACCGGCGACCGGACGCGCACACGTTTCGGCATGGCGCTTCTGGCGGCGCTGGCCGAGCCTTTCAGCTTCCAGCTGCTCCGGCATCTGGGCGCGGCCTTGGGCTGGGTCTCGGTCCTGACCGGCCGCCGCCACTGGGGCAAGCAGCAGCGCTTCGTGCCCTTGCGCGGCGAGGCCGGCGGGGATTAGCAGGCGCATCGCCTCAATCCAGTCATGACCGGGCTTTGTCCCGGTCATCCACATCGGCAAGCTGCCACTGGCCCTGCCGCGCTGGCACCCGACTGCTTTACCTTGCTGGCCGATTTCGGTGGGACTCGCCGACGTGGATGGCCGTGACAAGCACGGCCATGACGAGTGCCCTACTCCTCCCGCTTCTTCGCGATCTCCGCCTTCAGCCGTTCGAGCTCCGACTCCGCCGCATTGCCGGCGCGCAAGGTCGAAAGTTCCTGCTCGGCGGCACTCTGGCGCTCGAGCGGGTTGCCCAGCGCGCCCGAGCCTTTCATGCGCTCGATCGCTTCGGCCTTGGCCTGGGCGATCGATGATTTCGCCTCGACCTGGCGCAGCGCCGCACCGGCACGATCGAGATCGGAGCCGATGCCGCCGAGCGCGCGGCCGGCCTGTTCCTGCGCCCGGGCGGCACTGCCTTGCGTCTCGGCCAGCCGCCGCTCGAGGCGGATTTGCTCCAGCCGTGTCTCCAGCGTGTGCTCATAATCGGCAAGCGTGGCCGCCTGCTCGGCGAGTGCTGCCTGCGCCGCCTTCAGCGGGTTGAGATGCTCGACCAGCGACTGCTTGCGCGTCAGCGCCGCCCGCGCCGCCGGCTCGTCGCCCGCGACGAGCAGCGTCATCGCCTCCGCCTCGGCCGCCTTGGCCTTGGCATCGGCCTCCGCGACCTCCCGATCGAGCCCGCGCTGCTCGGCGATGATCTCGGCGCGATGCAGCTTCACCTCCTGAAGCTTGGCGAGGAGCTGCTCATAGGAATGCTCGAGCACCGATTCCGGTGAATCGAGCCGGCTCAGCACCTGCTGGGCCTTGATCTGGATCAGGTTCGCGACCCGCCGGAGCATGCTCATGCCGCCCTCCCTCAGCTATTGACCGACAGCACCAGCTGCGGATCGGGAATGACCGAGGCGTCGAGCTCGGCCGCGATCGGCTTCACGGCCGTGCCGATGGCGAAGAACTCGATCACATGCGGCTGCCAATTATGCGAACCCTCATGGAGATCGACGCCGACGACGCCTTCGGCCTCGGCCTCGAGCGCCTCGTGCTGCATCCGCTCCATCGCGATCTCGCGCGCATCGTAGAGCGCCTGCGAGAAATTGGTCAGCTCGACATTGCGCCCGACATTGCCGAGCGAGCGCATGAAGCCCTGATGCGCCACATGATAGACGCAGGAGCCCATGACCATCTCCAAGGGCCGGTATCCGGCCTGCAAAAGCGTCCAGAAATCCTGGCCCGACAGATCGGAGGTGAAGGGCTGCCCTTTCGGGCCCTTGAAGCCCGGATGGCCCTGGGCATGGACGACGCCGGTGCCGATCGCCATGAATTCGAGGATGTCGGTGCTCCATTCGAGCCGCTTCACCGTCAGCTTCACGCCGACGATGCCGTCCGCCCCCATGTCCGACGCCTCCTCGCGCATCCGCGCCATGGCCAGCTCGCGGGCGTGGTACATGGCCTGGGACAGGACATCGAGCTCCTGGTTCTTGCCCCAGCTGCCATATTGGATACCGAGATGGTAGATGCAGGAGCCCACGCACAGCCCGATCGGCTCGAACCCGGCCTTGCGCACCAGCAGGAACTCGTTGACCGAGAAGTCCGAGGTGAAGATGCCGCCATGCTGGCCTTCGCGGCGCAGCCCTTTCAGCCGCTCGATCGCATGGAGGGGAATGTCGTTCTTGTCCGTCATATGGCACCGCCCTCGTTCTCGACCGGATAGGTGTTGTGATTGGCAATGTTCTCGGCGACGAGCGGCGACAGGCCGTCGCGCATATCGACCACGGTGCGGATGCTATGCGGCAGCGCCACGCCGCGCTGGCATTCGATGATCGTACCGATGACGATGTGCCGGCCGAGATAGCGGACGATCTTGTCCTCCTCGAAGCGGAGCAGCTGGCCGAAATGCGTGTGTGCGAGCACGCCGGTGCCGAGCCGCTGGACGTCGGCGTAGAGCTCGCGCAGCGCCTGGCGCCGCACCCGCTCCCAGAATTGGCCGAGCTGGGTCAGCGGCCGGTTCCCGGTGTTGAAGACGCCCCTGCCGTCGAGATTCATCCCGCCGGAGGGCAGCCAATCGTAGTGCGCGCCGATGCCGATGCCCACCGGCACGATGCCGGCTTCAAGCAGCCGCACGAATTCGAGCGCCGGCACGGTGGCGATGACCGGATCGCTGCTCGGCGGCAGCCCGTCGATGCGGACCGCGGTGCCGAGCACGGTGTAGTCCATGCTCTCGCCGACCTTGAGGCGGATGGTGCGGAGCTTCACATCGACGATGGCGTTGGCGCCCAGGATTTGCGCCTCGCGCCACATCCGGTCGATCGCAGCGCGCCAGCCCTCGGAATGGCCGCGCGTCCAGGAATAGCCGTAATGGTACCAGCAGGTGCCGGAGACCATCGCGACCGGCCTGACGCCATGGCTGCGGGCGACGTGGAGCTCGGCCGGCGTCATGGTGGCGATCCAGGGCGTCTTGCCCGCGGCGGCATCCTTGAGCCGGGCCTCGACGAAGGAGGGCACGCGTTTGCCCTCCAGCGCCCGCCCCCATTCGAGAAGGCGCGCCGCATCCTCGGGGCTGGGCGGCGTCTGCCGCACGAAGAATCGGCCGAACCAGGACATCGCGGCCACCCTCCCCGTCAGGACATCAGGAAATCATGCAGCACGGTCTGGGCGGAGCCGGCATGCTCGGCCAACGCCTTGATCTCGGCATCGAGTGCTGCCAGCCAGGCCGGCACCGTCATCTCCTCCGATTTCAGGACGACGCCGCGCACGCTCTTGGTCCGCATCGCGACGAGGCGGTTCTGCACCAGGCTCAGCGTGAAGATATTGGCCTCGGTCTCGATCATGACGCGCGCGACATGGCTTTGTGTCGAGAAGAATCCGTTGCGCTTGCGCTCCAGCGTCACGCGGCCCGGCAAGGCGCCGTCCATGCGGGCGCCGAAGGCGGCAATGAAGGCCTGAAAATCCCCCTGCGCCCGGCGGAGCCATGCCGCGCTCAAGTCGAATTCGCTTGGGTCGCCGCTCACGCCGAAATTTCCTCCCCTGACCGGCGCCAGAATATCGACAATCCGGCGCGACCGGAAGCGGCCCCGTCGCTCTGCCTTTGCGGGAGCCCAGATACGATTTTGCCGCATAGCGAGATTCACCGAACCTTCAACGCTTGAGGTAGATGGTGCGGCAAGCTTGAAGGGCATCGAATGCGTATCCACGGGGCTTTCTGCGCGATCTGGCTTGGAACGCTGGCGCTGCCGGCAGCGGCCGAGGATGCGCCCGGCTGGTCGGGCGCCTATGGCGGCCTCAGCGGTTCCTATGGCTTCGGCGACAGCGCCACCAACCTCAATTTCGTCCGCGACGGGCTGATCTTCCCGGAAGCGCAGGAATCGCCCTCGACATTCAATGCCTCGCGCAACGGGTTCCTGGGCGGCGGCGAGCTGGGCTATGACCGCCGGATCGACCGGCTCACGCTGGGCTTCCAGCTCGATCTGTCAGGCGGCGATCTCCGGGCCGGCGACCATTCAAGCGGCTTCGATCTCACCGGCGCCCCCCAGCGCAGCTTTGCTGCGACCGAGACATCTGTCCTGAGCACGCTCGGCACGTTGCGCGGGCAGGCGGGGTTTCTGGTCGAGGAGGATCTCAAGCTTTACGGCTTCGCCGGCCTTGCGACTGGCCGAGTCGATGATGAAAGCGGCCTCGATTTTTCCGGTGCCGGTGGCGCGCATTATCACGGCCTTCGCGCCGAGACGCTGGCCGGCTGGACCGCCGGTGCCGGTGCGGAATATGCGCTTGGTGCCAATTGGGCACTGAAGCTCGAATATCTCCATTACGATCTGGGCCATGCCAGTGCCGTGGGATTTCCGATCCGCGCCTCGGATTTCCATACCCAGTCGGATCTCGGCGTCGATGGCGACCTCGTCCGCCTGGCGATCGATTACCATTTCGGGGCGGCCGCCGAACCCGACGACGATGCCGGCGCATTTCAGCCGGCCCTCGATGTGCTGGGCACGCTCCGCTACCAGTTCGGCCTGCGCGATTTCTACTCGACCGGCACCAGCCATACGCGGCTCGGCGCCAGCGGCGTGGACGGGCTCGTCTCGCGTCTGACATACAGCGATCTCGACGCCGATGCCGGCGAGATCTTCGGCCGCGCCGATCATCCGTCGGGCGCCTTCGCGAAATTCTTCCTCGGCCTGGGTGCCGCCGGCTCGGGCACGCTCACCGACGAGGATTTCCCGCCCGTGACGGATCCGGCCTCGCGCACCTTGAGCAACCAGCGCAACGGCGCTCTCTCCTATGCCGCGGTCGATCTGGGCTTCACGGTGCTCGACCAGCCGATCTTCGACGGCTCGCGGCTGAGCCTCGCCCCCTTCGTCGGCTATGGCTATTACCATGAGCAGCTCAACGCCTATGGCTGCACGCAGACCATCGGCAATACCGGCATCTGCCCGCCCGGCACCGTCTCGCCCGGTGCCTTGAGCATCACCGACAATGCCGAGTGGAACATGTTGAGGCTGGGCGTCGGCGGCACCTGGACTACGCCCTGGCACGGGCTCGCCATCTCGCTCGAAGGTGCCTGGCTGCCTTATGGCTGGCTCGACGCCGCGGACAATCATTGGCTCCGGATCGACACGCCCGGCCTTGATGGCCTCGCCGGTCCGATCCGCGAGTTGGGCCGCGCGCACGGCATGCAGCTCGAAGCGATGGCGACCATGCCGGTAACCGATGCGCTCGATATCGGCATCGGTGCCCGCTACTGGTACTTCTCCTCGCCCGGCAGCTCGCTCTTCACCACGGAAGGCGACGGCAGTTCCTTGCAGGACACGGATTTTTCGACCCGGCGCTTCGGCGGCTTCGCTCAGGCGAGCCTGCATTTCTGAGAAACATCCCGCCGGCTCTCTGACATGCGCGGTGCGTGGGTTGCTCCGCCCTGCCCGCTTTGTTACAAGTTCGCTACCTAGCGGCGGGCAAGTCTGGCGATCCATGAAAGTTCTCACCTGCAACAGCAATCGGCCGATGGCCGAGGCGATTGCCGCTTACCTCAATACGCCGCTCACGCGCGCCAGCGTGCGCCGCTTCGCCGACATGGAAGTGTTCGTCGAGATCCAGGAGAATGTCCGCGGCGAGGATGTCTTCGTGATCCAGTCGACGTCCTACCCGGCGAACGACAATCTGATGGAGCTGCTGGTCACACTCGACGCGCTGAAGCGCGGTTCGGTCAAGCGCGCCACCGCCGTCATCCCCTATTACGGCTATGCCCGGCAAGACCGGAAATCGGGGCCGCGCACCCCGATCTCGGCCAAGCTCGTCGCCAACATGATCACCGCCGCCGGTGCCGACCGCGTGCTGACGCTCGATCTTCATGCCGGGCAGATCCAGGGCTTCTTCGACATCCCGACCGACAATCTGGTCTCCGCCCCGGTCTTCTCCCGCGATATCCGCGAGAAGTATAATGGCGAGGACATCGTCATCGTCTCGCCCGATGTCGGCGGCGTCGTACGCGCCCGCGCCATCGCGCGGCGGCTTGACGCCGACCTCGCAATCATCGATAAGCGCCGCGAGCGCGCCGGCGTCTCGGAAGTGATGAACATCATCGGCGATGTAAAGGGCCGCCGCTGCATTCTAGTCGACGACATCGTCGACAGTGCGGGCACGCTCTGCAACGCCGCGGAGGCGCTGATGCTGGAGGGTGCCGCCGGCGTCTCCGCCTATGTCACGCATGGCGTGCTGAGCGGCGGGGCCGTGGCGAAAGTGTCGGCCGCCCCGATCGACAAGCTGGTCACCACGGACACGATCCAGGCGACCGAGGCGGTCAGGGTGTCGCACAATATCCGCCAGCTGTCGGTGGCGCCGCTGATCGGCGAGGCGATGCGGCGGATTAGTGAAGAGCGGTCGGTCTCGTCGCTCTTTGATTGAGGCGCTAGGCGCGCGCCTCCAGGGCCGTTGAGGCCCCGCGAAGCGAGCCTAGTCCGCGGATGCGGACGCCCGGCGTCTGAGGGCCGGTGATGGAGCTTAAACGGGGCCGCCCGGCAGGGCGGTCCTGTTGTTTTTGTTTTCGCCGTTCCGGAATGAATGCCGGACGGCAACCGAGGAGCGGCACCCCTGGAGGCCGCCTTCGGCCGGCAGTGCCAGGCATCGGGCCCGGCAGCCGAACCTCGTGAGGAGAGTACCATGACCACCAAGACCATCGTCCTGGAGGCCGAGGCACGCGACCGGGTTGGAAAGGGGGCCGCCCGGGCCACGCGCCGAGCCAACCGGGTGCCCGCGGTCATCTATGGCGGCAAGCAGGAGCCGCTGAGTATCAGCCTCGATCCCAAGCTGCTCGCGCGCGAGCTGGGCCAGCCGGGCTTCATGTCGCATCTCGTCGAGATCAAAATCGGCAAGACGACGCATCGCACGCTGCCGCGCGACGTGCAGCTGCATCCGGTGACCGACGCGGCACTGCATGTCGATTTCGTCCGCGTCGGCAAGGACACCAAGATCAGCGTCAATGTCCCGGTCGTGTTCATCAATCAGGACAAGTCGCCGGGCTTGAAGCGTGGCGGCGTGCTGAACATCGTGCGCCACGATATCGAGCTCGTCTGTGCTGCCGACAACATCCCCGAGCGGCTGCAGGTCGATGTCGGCGGCTATGATATCGGCGAGTTGGTCCATATCTCCTCGGTCACGCTGCCGGAAGGGACGGCAACCACGATCGATCGCGACTTCACGGTCGCGACCATCGCGCCGCCGACGGTGAAGGGCGAGGACGCGGCCGCGGCCACAGCCGAGACACCGGCGACCTGATCGGGATCTCAGCGATGAAGCTCGTCGTCGGACTGGGCAATCCGGGTCCGAAATACGAGCGGACCCGGCACAATATCGGATTCCTGGCGGTGGATGAGATCGTCCGCCGCCACGGACTCCGGTCGCCCCGCGAGAAATTCCACGGGCATCTTTATGAAGGCGACATCGGGGGCGAGCGCACGCTGGTGCTGAAGCCGATGACCTTCATGAATAATTCGGGCGAGAGCGTGGCCCCGGCGGCGCGCTTCTACAAGCTCGATCCCGCCGACGTCATCGTCATCTATGACGAGCTCGATCTGGCAGCCGGCAAGCTCAAGGTGAAGCGCGGCGGCGGCAGTGCCGGGCATAATGGCCTGCGCTCGATCGACGCGCATCTCGGGTCCGACTATTGGCGCGTCCGCTTGGGCGTCGGCCATCCGGGCCTGCGCGAGCTGGTGCTGCATTACCTGACCGGCCAGAGCTTCCCGCCGGAAGACACGGTCTGGCTCGACAAGCTGCTGCCGGCCGTGGCGGAGGCACTGCCCCTGATGCTGGAGGCGCGCGATTCCGCCTTCATGAGCAAGGTGGCGCTCTTGATGGAGCCGCCGAAGCCGGTCAAGGCGACCGCGGAAGAAAGAGGCTGAGATGGGTTTCAATTGCGGCATCGTGGGATTGCCCAATGTCGGCAAATCGACGCTGTTCAACGCGCTGACCGCGACCGCCGCGGCCGAAGCGGCGAACTACCCCTTCTGCACGATCGAGCCCAATGTCGGCCGGGTCGCCGTGCCCGATCCGCGGCTCGACATTCTGGCGAAGCTCGCCAAGTCGCAGAAGGTGATCCCGACTCAGCTCGAATTCGTCGATATCGCGGGCCTCGTGCGCGGCGCCTCGCGCGGCGAGGGGTTGGGCAACCAGTTCCTCGCCCATATCCGCGAGGTCGACGCGATCGCCCATGTGCTGCGCTGCTTCGAGGATGGCAACATCACGCATGTCGAAGGCTCGGTCGATCCGGTGCGCGATGCCGAGACGGTCGAGACGGAGCTGATGCTGGCCGATCTCGAAAGCCTGGAGCGCCGGGTCGTGGCGGCCCAGAAGAAGATGCGCGGCAATGACAAGGAGGCGAAGGCCCAGCTCGAGGTGATGGAGCCCGTGCTGGCGGCCCTCCGCGATGGCAAGAGTGCGCGCACGGTCAAGCTCGACCCGGACCATCAGAAGATCCTCAAGGGTCTGAACCTCATCACCGCCAAGCCCGTGCTCTATGTCGGCAATGTCGAGGAAGGCTCGGCCGCGGCCGGCAACGCCTTCTCCGAGAAGATGGCGGCCTTCGCCAAGGCGCAAGGGGCGGCTTCCGTCGTGATCTCGGCCGCGATCGAGGCCGAGGTCTCGCAGCTGGCCGACGAGGCCGAGCGGGGCGAGTTCCTGGAGACGCTCGGGCTCGAGGAGACCGGCCTGACGCGTGTCATCCGGGCCGGATACGGGCTGTTGGGCCTGCTCACCTTCTTCACCGTCGGCCCCAAGGAGGCGCGCGCCTGGACCGTCGAGAAGGGCGCCAAGGCGCCGCAGGCGGCCGGGGCCATCCATACTGATTTCGAGAAGGGCTTCATCCGCGCCGAGACGATCGCGTACGAGGATTTCGTCGCGGCCGGCGGCGAGCAAGGCGCCAAGGATGCCGGCAAGATGCGGCTCGAAGGCTCGGAATATCTGGTCCATGACGGCGACATCTTCCATTTCCGGTTCAATGTCTGAGCCGCTCAAGGCCCTCGCCTCTTCGCTCGTTCAAGCCGCCCTCCCCGTCCCGTTCATCGGCCCGCGCTTCGTGCTGCGGGCCGAAGCGCATCCGGGGCTCGGTCCCGCCGAGGGTCTGGCCTGCGAGCAAAGCTTCAAGCCCGAGCATGATCGGCTCGCCGCGGCGGGCTATCGGGTCGAGCGCCGGCTCGAAGGGCGCTGGCCCTTGGGCCTGGTGCTGCTGACGCGCCATCGCGCGGAAAACCTCGCCAACCTCGCGCGCGCCGCATCCATGATCGAGCCCGGCGGCTGGCTGATCGGTGCCGGCGAGAACGAGATGGGCGCCGGTGCCGTCGAAAAGCAGCTGCGTGCGGCCGTCGGCAAGGTCGGCAGCGCGTCCAAGCATCATTGCCGCATCTTCTGGTGCGAGGCGCCGGACCTGCCGACGCCCTGGCTCGAAGGCGGCAAGCCGCAGAAGGCACACAAGACGGGCTACCTCGCCCAGCCCGGCATGTTCGGCTGGGATGCGGTCGATCAGGGTTCGGCGCTGCTGGCCGAGCATTTCACCCCGGCGATCGCGGGCCGAGTGGCCGATCTCGGCGCCGGCTGGGGCTATCTTTCGCTGAAATTGATCGAACACTGCCCCGGCATCACGCAGCTCGCCCTCTACGAAGCGGAAGCGCTGGCGCTCGATGCCGCGCGCGCCAATCTCGCGGATCGCAGCGGGATCGGGTTTCATTGGCATGATGTCACGGCCGGCCTCAGCGAGCGCTATGACTGGATCGTGATGAATCCGCCCTTTCATCAGGGCAATGCCGCGGACCCGGCACTCGGCGGCGCCTTTATCGCCGCCGCGGCTGAGGCGCTCGTACCCGGCGGCACGCTCCTGATGGTGGCGAACCGCAATCTGCCCTACGAGGCGGTGCTGGCCCGGCATTTTCGCCATTGGCGAAAGCCGGTCGAGACCGACGCCTTCAAGCTGTTCGAAGCGCGCCGCTGACCGCTGCGATCACGCCGGCCCAATCGCCCGGCGATGTCTGGCGGAATTGCCGGAGGGTCGGATACCACGGGCAATCCTGCCGCTCCAGAAGCCAGATCCAGTGCGGATCGAAGCGGTTGAGCAGCCAGACCGGCTTGCCGAGCGCGCCGGCCAGGTGAGCGACGCTGGTATCGACGCTGATGACGAGATCAAGCGCCTCGACGAGCGCGGCCGTATCGGCGAAATCCGTGAGCTCCGCCGTCCAGTCGGTGAGCGAGAGGGCGGGAACCCTTACTGCATCCTTCTGCAGCGAGACGAAGCTGATCCCGGGGACAGAAGCCAGCGCCTCGAGTCCGTCCGGCGGCACGGAGCGGCGCCGATCATCCTGATGATCGGGATTGCCGGCCCAGGCGAGGCCGACCCGCCGGCCGGGGAGTGCGTCCAGCCGAGCGCGCCAGGATGCGACGAGATCGGGATCGGGCTTGAGATAGGGCGTGTCGCCGGGAATGGTTTCGAGCCGCGTGCCGAAGGCGAAAGGCAGGCTAGGCAGCGGGCAATGGAGATCGAAGGGCGGCAGCGCCGTCCCCGCCGCCACGAGCTCCACGCCCGGCAAGCTTGTGAACAGCCGGTGGAGCGATGCCGGCGCCTCCAGCAGAACGCGGCCCTGTCGGGCTGCGAGTGGGGCATAGCGGCAGAAGAAGATCGCGTCGCCGGCGCCCTGCTCCGCGGTCAGCAGCAGCGTGCGGCCCGCGAGCGGCTCGCCGCGCCAGGGCGGTGCCGGGAAGCGCGGTGCCGCACCCCGCGCCAAAGTGCGCCATTCATATTCGGCCAGGCCGGTCTCGAACGCGCCGGTCAGCAGCAGCAGATTGCCCAGATTGTAATGCAGCACCGGCAGCTTGGGGGCCAGTGCCAGCCCTTGGCGATAGGCCGCGCCGGCCTCCTCGACAAGGCCGCGATTGCGCAAGACGTCGCCGAGATTGTTGAGCGCGAAGACATAGGACGGATTGAGCCGGAGCGCTTCCCGGCAATGCTGTTCGGCCTCGTCGAACTTTTCATCGGCAGCCAGCGCCACGGACAGGTTGGCAAGCGCTTCGACATAGTCGGGATCGAGCCGGATCGCCTGGCGATAATAATGCGCCGCCGCATCGTACCGGCGCCGGGCGAATTCGACATTGCCGAGATTGTTGTAGGCCTGCCGGTGTTCGGGCTTGAGCCGCAAGGCCGTCTCGCAGCATTGCGCCGCCTCGTCGAGCCGGCCCAGCGCCGCAAGCGCCAAGCCCAGATCATTGTGATATTCGGCCGTACCCGGCCGCAGCCGGACCGCCGCCCCGATCAGCTCGACCGCGGCATCGTTGCGCCCGACCTGGGCCCCCAGCACGCCCAGCAGATGCAGCGCTTCGGGATTGTTCGGATCTTCCGTCAGGATCCGGCGATAGAGCGCCTCCGCCTCGCCGAGCCGACCTGCCTTGTGGTGCCCGAAGGCTTGCCGGAAGAGCAGGTCGCGCTCGCCGGTCATGCCGCCGGTACAGGCGTGAATGTCGCTTGCAGGTGCTTGATACCGTTGATGAAATTGTTGCGCATGCGCTCCGGCGGGGCGGCGGCGTGGATGTCCGGCAGGCGCTTCAGCAGCTCCTCGAACATGATGCGGATCTGCAGCTGGCCGAGCCGCGAGCCGAGGCAGAAATGCGGACCGACGCCGAACGCCAGGTGATCACTCGCATTCTTCCGTTCGATATCGAAACGATCCCCGTCGGGAAACACGTCCTCGTCGCGATTGGCGCTGCCGTACCACATCACCACCTTGTCGCCGGCCTTGAGCTTCTGGCCCGAAAGCTCGGTGTCGGTCGTCACCGTCCGGCGCATATGCATGACGGGGCTCACGATCCGCAGCATCTCCTCGACCGCGTTCGGCAGCAGTGCTGGATTGGCCCGGAGCTTGGCGAACTGGTCGGGGTTGCGCGTGAGCTCCCAGAGCCCGCCCGAGATGGTGTTGCGCGTCGTCTCGTTGCCGGCGATCACCAGCAATAGGAAGAAGCCGTCGAGCGCCCCCGGCGCCAGCTCCGCGCCCTCGATCGTGGCATTGGCGACGATGCTGCAGAGATCGTCCCGCGGCTCCAGCCGACGCGCTTCGAGCAGCGCCCTGCCATAAGTGAAGAGCTCGAAGAAGGTCTGGATCGTGCTGCCCGCTGTGGGATTGAATTCCGGGTCGTTCTGGCCGGTGAGCTTGTTGGTCCAATCGATGAGGCGCGGCAGATCCTGCTGAGGTGCGCCCAGGATCTCGGCGAGCGTCCAGATCGGCAGCTGCTCGGCCAGCGTCGTCACGAAATCGCATTCGCCCTTGGCCGCCACGGCATCGATGAGATCGTTCACCCGGGCCCTGACGCGCGGCTCGAAGGAGGCGATCGCCTTGGGCGTGAAGGACGGCACGCAGATCCGGCGATAGGCCATGTGCTGCGGCGAATCCATGCCGATCATGCCGCCGACCAGCGCATTCACCACCTGCGGGTTCATCACCTCCGGATCGCCGAGCGTGATGTTGATGCCCTTGGCCGAGGAATAGATCTGCGGGTTCTTCGAGACCTCGACGATGTCGCGATGGCGGGTGATCGCCCAATAGCCCGGCTCCCAGCTGAGCCTGTGCTCGTCCTGCCAATAGACCGGCGCCTCGCGCCGCATGCGGGCGAATGCTGAATGCGGCGGCCCGTCGAGAAAGACATCAAGATCGTTGAGATCGACAATGGGTGCCGTCGGATAAGCAGGCTCGGTGAAGGGACCTTTCTCGACGATCGCGGGCATGTCGGCCTCTTCTAAAACTGGTGTCGCCGCCACCATGGCCGAACGCTCGGCGCTTTCGCAAGGCGAAACGGAGTCGCGCGGCGGTATCAAGCCGAAGCCTCGGCCGAAGCTCGCGCGGGCTTTCATCGCGCTCCCGCAACCCGTTGACAAGAAACAAGCTTGCCTTGGCGCACCGCGTCCGATTGGCCGCATCGCCGGCATATGATTGCGCGCGGCCGGGCGAGCGGGTAGTAATGATTCCACTCGTCTGCCAACCCTAGAGCCGGAGCGGCGCGCAGATGCGCCTAGATCTTTCCTTTGTCCGCACGAAGAGTTGCGGTCCCTTTTGGCAATCTTTCGCAATTCTTGCCTTCTTCATCGGCTTCAGCCCCGATGTCGGGCATGCCGACCCGCCGCCGCCGGCACCGCAGCACACGATCGTCGTGTTCGGGGATTCGCAGGCGCAAGGGGTTGCCGGCGCGTTGCAGCGCATGGCGTTGCGCGACCGCAGCATCCATGTGGTCGACAAGAGCGTGCCCGGCACCTCGATCAGCCAGAAGCAGCAATTCGATTGGGTCTCGACGGTCGAGCAGTATCTGACGACCGCCCATCCCGACGCTGCCGTGATGATGTTCGGCGGCAATGACCGGATGTCGGTGCGGACCGAATCCAGCGGCCATGCCATCGCCTTCAAGACCGATGCCTGGAAGCAGCTCTATGTCGAGCGGGTCGGGCAGATGCTGAAGGATCTGTCGGCGGCCCATGTGCCGGTCATCTGGCTGGGCCAGCCGATCGCGCGCGAGCCGACTTATTCCGACGACATGGCCTATCTCAACACGATCTATGCCGAGGCGGTGCCGCAAGGCGGCGGCACCTGGCTGCCGCTCTGGGACATCGTCACCGACGAGACCGGCGGCTATGCGCCCTATGGCAAGGGGATCGATGGCGAGACCAAGCGGCTTCGCCTCGACGACGGCATCCACTTCACCCCGGCCGGCTACGACATCGTGGCGCAGAAGCTGCGTGCCGAGATCGACACGGTCCTGGCCGCCGCCCCTGCGGCTTCCCCTTCCGCGACCGCGCCGCCCGCGACCACTGCCGCAGCCCATTCGTGACCCCACCTCGATGCGGCGGCATGTCGGCGGCCCTGATTTCGGCTTTGCTGCTGGCCGCGTGTGGGCAAAGCAAAGAGGCGCCGGCCGCGAGCTCGGCCGCCGCGGCGATCCCGGCGAGTGCCGCACAGCCGAGTGAACTGACACCGATCGCCTACACGCGCGGCAGTCCGGCCGCGGTGCGCAAGCTGCCGACCGATCCGCGTCTCCTCAAAGGGTTGGGCGATCCGGCGAAGCGGCTGCTGCCGCTGTGGGCCGCGCTCGAGGAGATCGAGCACGGCGGAGCCCGGCGCCCGGTCGAGATCCTGCAGATCGGCGACAGCCACACCGCCAACGGCGCCTTTGCCGGCCGCATGCGCGAGCTGTTCCAAGACAAGTTCGGCTATGACGGGCGTGGCATGCTGCAACCCGGCATTCCGTTCGACTATTACCGGCCGCTGCTGGTCACGGTCGAGGAGACGCAGCGCTGGCATCTCGCCAGCAGCTTTCGCCAGACGGCCCAGGGGCCCTGGGGCCTTGCCGGCGTGCGCGAGACCGGCAGCCGGCCGGGCGAGCGCATGATCCTGACCTCGACCGAGGATCCGGGCTTTGCGCGCGCCTATGTCGAGGTGCTGCGCCAGCCCGGCGGCGGGCGGCTCGACATCGCCGTCGATTCCGTGCCGGCGGCCCCAATCGCCACTTCCGACGGCGAGACGGCACCCGGCTGGGCGCAGATCCCGGTGCCGCCCGGCAGCCATCAGCTGACGCTGACGCCGCATGGCGACGGGCCGGTCGATTTGCTGTCCTGGGGGACCGATCGCGGCGGCACCGGCGTGCTCTACGAGAATTTCGGCATCATCGGCGCCACGGTCGACATCATGGGCCGCTGGGACCAGCCCATCGTCAAAGCCGAGCTGGCCGAGCGCGACCCGGCGCTGATCCTGATCGCCTTCGGCACCAATGAAGGCTTCGCGACGGCGACCGATCCCGCCGCCTACAAGGAGGATTTCCGCGAGCGCGTGCGGGCGGTCAAGGCCGCCGCCCCCAATGCCGCGATCCTCGTCATCGGCCCGCCCGACGGCAACCGGCTCTATAAGAGAAGCCGCGGGCAGGTTGGCGCCTGCGTGGCACAGGTGCCCGAGGGCACGCCGATCGCCGTCTCGAGCGCGCGCCAGGCCAATGCCAAGGCCGGATCGCGCACGATCTGGGCGCCGCCGCCCCGGTTGGCCGAGCTGCGCGCCGTCCAGCGCGAGGTGGCGCAGGAGGAAGGCTGGTATTTCTGGGACTGGTCGGCGGCGATGGGCGGCCCTTGCTCGATGCATCGCTGGAACCAGCTCGATCCGCCGCTCAGTGCCGATGATCACGTCCATCTGAAGCAGGATGGCTACCGCAAGACCGCGGATGCGCTCTTCAACGAGCTGATGGCGCACTATGCCCGCTATCGTTCCTTGCGCCCGACCGCGTCCGCGGCGCCCTGAGCCGCCGCTTCATGCTGTTTCCCACGCTCGATTTCCTGCTGTTCTTCCTGGTCGTGGGGCTGGCCGCCTGGCTGCTCAAGGACCGGTTCGAGGCGCGCAAGCTGTTCCTGGTCGCCGCCAGCTACTTCTTCTATGCGCAATGGAACTGGCGCTTCTGCTTCCTTTTGGCGGCAAGCTCGCTCATCAGCTACACCGCCGGCCTCGCCATCGGCTACACGCCTGAAGCCAAGAAGCGGCGCTGGTTCCTGATCGCCGCCGTCACGCTGCATCTCGGCATCCTCGCCACCTTCAAATATTTCGATTTCCTGGTCGGATCCTTCAACGGTCTCGCCCATACTTTGGGGCTCGAGCGCGAGCTGCCCTTCTTCGAGATCATCCTGCCGGTCGGCATCTCGTTCTTCACCTTCCACGGCATCTCCTACGTCACCGACGTCTATCGCGGCGATGTGCCGGTGTGCCGGCGCTTCACCGACATGCTGCTCTACATCTCCTTCTTCCCGCAGCTGGTCGCCGGGCCGATCGTGCGCGCCTCCTATTTCCTGCCGCAGCTGGCCCAGCCCGCGCGCGAGGCCATTCCGATCGGGCAGTCGCTGGTGCTGATCCTGGGCGGGCTGTTCAAGAAGGTCGTGATCGCGAACTATATCGCGACCGATCTCGTCGATCCGGTGTTCGCCGCCCCCTTGGACCAGAGCGGCCCCGACCTGCTGCTCGCGGCATATGGCTATGCCGTCCAGATCTATTGCGACTTCAGCGCCTATAGCGACATGGCGATCGGTTTCGCAGCATTGCTGGGCTTCCGCTTCCCGCGCAATTTCAACCAGCCCTACCGCGCCCAGCGCCTGGCCGAGTTCTGGCGGCGCTGGCACATCTCGCTGTCATCCTGGCTCCGCGACTATCTCTACATTCCCTTGGGCGGGAACCGGAAAGGGCCGGTCCGCACTTACCTCAACCTGATGATCACCATGCTGCTCGGCGGCATCTGGCATGGGGCGGCGTGGAAATTCGTGTTCTGGGGGTTGCTCCATGGCGGCGGCCTGGCGTTCGAGCGGGCGGCCGAGCCGGTCATCGGCGAGCGGCCGCGGAGCGCCCTCGGCAAGATCGTCTCGACCCTGATCATCTTCCATTTCGTCTGCCTCGGCTGGATCTTCTTCCGCGCCGATTCATTCGAGACCGCCTGGCTCTATCTGGGTGCCCTCCCCGCCGGCTGGCGCGCGCTGCCGATGCAGGCGACGCCCTTCACGATGGCGCTCATCCTGCTGGGCATGGCCGGACAATTCGCGCCGCCCGATTGGCTCGACCGGATCGCGGCGGCCTTCGCGCCCTTGCCGGCCTGGAGCCTGGGCGCCGTCGCCGGCCTCGCCATCACCTTCATCGACGCGCTCGGCCCGGACGGCGTCGCACCCTTCATCTATTTCCAGTTCTGAGAGATGGCGCGCGCGAAAAGCCTCATCACCGACGGCATTCCGAAAGGCGGCCCGGTACGCGGTACGCCGTTCGGGGTTTTGCTGGCGACGCTCATCGCGGCACTGATGCTGGCCTTCACGGCCTCGCGCGGCTTGCCGGAATGGGCCGATGCCAAGGGCGACAGCGAGATCGCGACCACGATCGCCGATGCCGCCGAGCGCTGGGCCGACGCGCTGGAGCGGCTGGGGCTGACCGAGCCGCATGATGCGGTCCGGAAATGGGTCCGGCGGATCGAGCTGACGCGCTGGCAATAGTCGCTAAGGATCCTTGGTGAAGAAGGTATCCCCATAAACACCGATGGAGTCATCACCCACAGGTGCGAAGCCGCCTGCCGATTCGGTTGCCGGATACCGTCGCGCATGCTATTTGCAAATTTGCGACAGATCAGGCCTTCTATGTCGAATTTTACGACATTCGGCTCTGGCGCGTGTGGATTAGCACGGGATTTCCGACATGGTCGAGCAGATCGTTTTCATCGGGACCCACGATGCTACAACCGACCGACAAATCCAGCGCGCGGCCGTGGCAGGTAAACTGCGGAAGATCCATGCGGGCATCTACACTGACAATCTGACCGACCCGATCGAAGAGGTCGCGATCCGAAATGTTTTCAAGATCGCTGCCCATCTATTCGGCCCAGCTCTGCTCTTTGGCCGCAGTGCACTAAATGCAGGACCAGTTGTCGAGAAGCGCGACGAGGTTCGCCGTGCTTGGTTGTTTCTGATCGATCCACGGACGAACCGTCGGCGCGACATCGATATGCCAGGATTGTCGCTGCGCTCGGCGCCTGGTCCTGGGCCGATCGAAGGGGACTATCCACATCTAGGGCTCATCATGCCTTCCCGAGCTCGCGCGTTCCTTGAGAACCTGATCCCATCAAGAGCCAGGGTAGGCCGAGGGCCAACACGCACAACCGGCGCGGACGAAATTGAGCGAAAGTTAGAGCGGATCTGCGCTCAAGATGGCGAAGGGAAACTCAATCAGATCCGAGACCAGGCGCGGGAGTTGGCATCTGCCCTCGACCTGGTTCCGGAATTCGAGCGCCTAGACGCGATCGTCGGAGCCCTCATTGGAACGCGGAAGGCCAAGTTGACCAATCCGACCGCGATAGCACGGGCTCACGGGGAAGCCTACGATTCGGACTGCCTGGCGAGGCTGAAAATACTCAGCCACCACCTTGAAAACATTGCTTTGCCCGATGTTCCGGATGGCTCGATCTCATATGAAACGAAGGTATCCGCCGCCTTCATCGAGGCGTACTTCTCTAACTATATCGAAGGAACCCGATTCCCCGTTCGCGAGGCGGGGCGCATTATCTTCGAAAATGAAAGGCCTGCGCGACGCCCCAAGGACAGTCACGACATCGTTTCCACCTTCAACCAACTGGTTAATTTGAGTGATCGCCTCCCTTCGTCGCGCACTCCTACCGAATTCACCGAGGAGCTTCTGGCCCGGCACGCAGACTTGATGGCGGCACGCCCCGAGGCATTGCCAGGAAAATGGAAGGAAAGCGCCAACATCGCTGGAACCACGACCTTCGTCCTCCCCGATTACGTCGTGGGAACTCTCAAGGTTGGCGTCGAAATGCTGGTAGGATTGGACCATCCCTTCGCCAGGGCGGTCTTAGTTCAGGTCCTCTTGTCGGACGTCCACCCGTTCACTGACGGGAATGGCCGGATTTCCCGCATCATGATGACCAAGGAACTCACCGGCTCGGGCCTCTCACGCGCGGTCGTTCCGACGGTTTATCGGGAGAACTATCTCAATGGGCTGCGCGCACTGACCCGTCATGGCAAACCTGACGCCCTGGTGCGAGCCATGACCTTCTGTCAAAAGATCACGGCGGCCTGCGTCGCGGCTCCAATTGAAAAAGCGATCGAGGTCTGGGCGTCCACGTTCGGCTTCGTCGATGAGGGAGCCTATGCCCGGCTCGAAATGCCGGATCCAGCCAGAGAGGTCGTTTGGCGCAACGAAGTTCCGGCTCCCGCGGAGTACTGGGTTGCACGCGACAATCCGTCTTTGGATCTCGATTTGGGGGGATTATTACAAAATAAACGACGAGTCGGCGCCGATAAACCGGAATAAGCGACAGAAACCGCCCTATTATCGGCCCTTATCATGCAAAAATCGACCTCGCGGCATCTTCCCCAGGCCGGGAAATTCGGCCAAGATCCGTCACCCGCGTTTCCCTGCCGCACCTTGCCATAGGAGCGTCGCCATGCCCCGGTCACCGGAACCCTTGCCGAGCCAAGCCCAGAACGCCCAAGCCGCAGGCTATACCTATCACCTCGCCGGCCAGCTGGTCCCCGTGCTGGCGGTCGATCTCCTGCCCGGCCAGGCGGTCTATTTCGAGCATCACATCCTGCTCTGGAAAGACCCGTCGATGCAGTTCGGCATCCGGCCTTTGGCCGGCATGGTGAAGCGGATGTTCGCCGGCATGGATCTGCTCGTCACCGAGGCGCGCGGGCCGGGCCAGATCGCCTTCTCGCGCGACGGCGTCGGCCAGATCTTCGCGATGCCGCTGATGCCGGGCCAGGAGCTGCATGTGCGCGAGCACCAGTTCCTCGCCGCCACCGCCGATGTCGACTACACCTGGGAAATGAACTCTGGCATCAGCAACATGCTGTTCGGCGGCACCGGCTTCTTCATCGACCGGTTCCGCGCAGCACCCATGACCGAAGGCTGCGTCTGGATGCACGGCCATGGCAATGTGTTCGAGCGCGTGCTGGCGCCGGGCGAGCAGCTCGATGTCGAACCGGGCGGCTGGCTTTACAAGGATCCGTCGGTCGGGATGGAGACGACCTTCATCGGCATGACGGCGGGATTCCTGGGCGGCATGCGGCTCGCCTGCAACCGGTTCACCGGCCCGGGCCGGCTGGGCCTGCAATCCATGTCCTACAATCCGGTCCAATCGCCGACCGAGCGCGCCACCCAGACCGACAGCCAGACCGCGGGTGCCGCGGCGATCGGGATCGTGGGCGCGCTGGCCTCCAGCCTCTTCGGCGGCAATCGGGACCGATAACGAAAGGAAGCAAGATGGGTGAGACGACGACGCTCCACGCCGCCGACGGCCATGCTATGAACGCCTATGTGGCGACCCCGGCAGCGATGAACGCCTATACCGCCGAGCCGCCCAAGGGCGGCGTGGCTCAGCCGCAAGCGATGAACGCCTATGCCGCGCAAGCGCCCGAAGGGGCGGCCAAGCCGGCCGCGATGAACGCCTACACGGCAACCCCGGCCGGCAAGCCCAAGGGCGGCGTGGTCGTGCTGCAGGAGATCTTCGGCGTCAACGGCCATATCAAGCGCGTCTGCGATAATTTCGCGGCCGCCGGATACCTCGCCGTGGCCCCGGCCCTCTTCGACCGGGTCGAGCGCGGCATCGAGCTCGGCTATACGCCGGCCGACATTCCGACCGGGCGCGACATCCGCGCCAAGGTGCCGCTCGACGGCTCGATCGCCGACATAGCGGCGGCCGTGCCGATCGCGGCCCAGGCCGGCAAGGTCGCGGTCGTGGGCTATTGCTGGGGCGGCTTCCTGGCCTGGGTCGCGGCATCCCGCGTGCCCGGCATCGCGGCGGCCGTGGGCTATTATGGCGGCGGCATCCCGACCCAGCTCGATCATGCGCCGAAGGTGCCGACCATGCTGCATTTCGGCGAGCAGGATCACGGCATTCCCTTGACCGATGTCGACAAGATCCGCACGGCCTTCCCGGCCATTCCGATCCATCTCTACCCGGCCGGGCACGGTTTCAATTGCGATGAACGCGCCTCCTATGACGCGCCCAGCGCCAAGCTGGCGCTCGAGCGCACGCTGGAATTTTTTGCGGCGCATCTCGGTTAGGATTGCGCCCTTCTATTCATCTCGACGAGGTGCCGGGCCTCGTCGAGCGTGAGCAAGTATCGGCGATAGCGGGCCAGCTCGGCCTGGCGCGCGTCCGGCCCGATCCGTTGCGGGGCATAGACCACATACGGCTCCAGCACGGTAAAACCCGCGAAACCGAAGATCCCGCGATGGATCGGCATCAGGATCTCCTCAACCGGCGGATAATGGCCGGCCGGCGAATAGGCCGTCTCATCCCCGCCGACCGTGACCGAGCACATGGCGTGCTTTCCGGCCAGCACGCCGGTTTCGAACCATCTGCCGCCGCCATAGGCGCGGCCGACCGCGAAGACGCGGTCGACCCAGCCCTTGAGGATCGCCGGCAATCCCAGCCACCAGAGCGGAAATTGAAAGATCAGGAGATCGCACCAGGCGAGCTTGTCCATCTCCGCCTGAAGCGCCGGCGCATAGCCGTCCTCGGCGCTGGCGAGCACCTCCTCGCTCTGAAGCCGGAGAAAATCCGGATCGGCGACCGTGACGAAGTTGCGACGATCCGACACTGGATCAAACCCGGTGGCATGGAGGTCGGACACGGTGACCGCGTGCCCGGCCCCGGTCAGCACGGCGACCGCCTCGCTCGTCAGCGCCGCGTTGAAGCTTTTCGGCTCGGGATGGGCATGGATGATGAGAACGCGCATCGGTTGCTTATCTCTATTGTTCTATATACTTGCCAGCTGCCGAGCTGAGCCGTCAAGCGCCGAGCCGATGCTGCAGGCGCTGTGCAGAACCGGCTGCCCAGGCGGAACTTCAGAAAATAGTTGCGTGTTAGCGATGGAATGGGACACATAGTTTCATTCTTGTTTCGCACGCGCAGCATTTGATGAGGAATTAGCCAATGGCGGTTGTGAATTTGCGCCCGGAACGGCGTGGTTTTTTTATCGATGAGCTTGAGATCGGCATGGATGCCGTCTTTGCCAAGATCATCGCCGATTGCGATGTGGTGAAGTTCGCCGAGATCTCCGGCGACGATAATCCCGTGCATCTCGACGAGGAATATGCCCGTGAGACACCGTTCGGCGGCCGCATCGTCCATGGCATCCTGTCGGCCGGCCTGATCTCGGCCGCGATCGCCGCCAAGCTGCCCGGCCCGGGGACGATCTATCTGCGGCAAAATCTGAAATTCTGCGCGCCGGTGCGAATCGGCGATCGCGTCGAGGCGCGGGTGACGGTGGCCGAGATCATCGCCGACCGCAATCGCGTGGTGCTGAGCACCATCTGCACGGTCGACGGCGTCACCGTCGTCGAAGGCGACGCGCTGGTACTGCCGCCGAAGCGGGCGAACGATTAGCGATCATCTAACGGTTGGAGACCCTTAAGGGTTTCAGTCCGGCCGCTATCGGCGACGAAAACGAGAAAGCGGACGTCGGATCGGCGACGCCTCAATCCCTAACTTCGTAGCGTGCGTCTGGCAGGAGTATCGAGCCTACCGCACAGAAGAATGTACTCCGCACTGCCCCCATCGTCATGCCAGGCGTCGGTCTTATCAATCTCTCGCCATCCATTTTGGGCGTAGTCGCGCTGCCAATTTTTGGGCCGCACTTCGATCCAGGGAGCGGTTTGAATTTTGATCTTTTCGATCTTCCAATCGAAGATAAGTGCAGGTGCTTCAGCCTCCTTCGCCAGCGTTTCGAGGTAGCTGAAATGGTCGACGCCGATGCGTATCTCGCCCCGTATCCAAGCACCGATCGGCACGTTTGGGGGTAGTGGCGTCGAGCTGTAGACGGGAAAACCGACATCGAGGACCCACCACTGGGCTGCAATATGAGCGACCCTCCCGATAACTTCATATTGCGGTCCATCGAGATGAATAAGCGACGGCTTCTCCCCCGTTGGCGGCTCCACGGCCGCAAACGGCTCCAAGGCGAAGAACTCGAGCGCGAAGGCAGCATGCTTCCCGCCAGCGAAGTCGCCATAGTTGCCGTCCTGCACGATCCAAGAGGCCAACCCGATAGCGAGCAAATCTGACTTCGCCATAAGATTTCCTAACTCTCTCCGGTGCGGTGGCATCGGGATATGGACCGTAATCGAGTTTCGATTTTTGACCACGACCTTCGGTTTATTTCTTGGGTGCGTCATCGGGATTCCATAAGTAGGTCGGCGCTACTGGAATGGGCATCTTGCGGTTCGATTGCGGCGGATCCTCCAGCTCCGATCGTACGTGAATCAACCGCTGTTGCTTATAGGGAGCAATCTAAAATCGCTGCAGTGTGACGAGTGTGTTTATCAAATTCGCTGACCGCTTTCAGGAAGGTGCCAATTAGCCCATACGACCCACTTGGGCCGCGACGCGCCGGTCATATGAACCGTCCGTCTCCCGCGCGCGTTCCCATACGAAGGGAGCCTCAACATGCATGCGCAACCAGGGCTCGATGACCGCCATCGCGATCAGACCGACAAGATCAGCAAAAAACACGGCAACACGCTGGTAGCCACGCTTCGGGCAGAGTACGGGCCGCACTTCGCTGCTGGCTTTGCCAGCACGGACACCCTGGCCGATGTCCTCACCCGCAGCCCCGATCATGCCTCGCTATCGCAGATGCGGCACGATTACGATGCTGGAAAGCTGAAACGGAAGCTTGAGCGCCGAGGCTAAGCGGTCGGCCTCAGGCCGGCACGAACTCGATCGCGGCCCCGGTCGCCTGGGCCGGCGGCACGATGATCGAATGATTGCCATGCTGCTCGAACGGCACCTGCCAGCGGGTCAGGTGATCGGCCGTGCGCTCGATATCCGATGTGGCGAGCGTCATCAGCACGATGGCCGGTGCCGGCGGAATATCCGCCGCCTCGAGATCCGGCTGAAGGGCCGAGAGATCGTCATGAGTGGCGAAGACGAGCGCGTGCCGCCCGGCATGCACGGTCAGCACATTGTCGGTGCGGTTGACATTGTGGGCACCGAAGAGACGGTCATATTCGCCGTTCAGGCTCGGCGGATCCTCGGCCACGATGGTGACGCCCTTCAAACCCACCGCCCCGTTCGGATGATCGAGCCAGAGCGGGAGGCGCAGCGATTCCCGTGTCAGATGCTGGCACACGAAGCTCGGCAAAGCCGGACTCGCCTCGATCGGCAATGACGCGAGCTTGAAGCGCAGCAGCACCGACTCTTCCGGCAGCTCGAGCTGGCGCGCCAGGTCGCGCACCTCGCCCACGGCGATCCCGGATGCTGCGAGCGAGGCGGCGGAGGCATCCGTGTCGGTGCTGGCCCACGCCAAGCTCATCAGCCCTTGCCGATGCTCGAGGAAGCGGTCGAGCCCGTTCGAAGGTTCGGCGGGATCGACGATGCCGATGAGCTCGACGAACTCGCCGGGAAACATCACGCAGTAATTCGCCGTCCCCCAGCCGATATGGCGGCCGTGCGGTGTCAGCGCGAAGCCGAGGCGCGTCCAGGCCATCGCGGCAGAGTCGAGATCGCGTACGCCGACGAGCGCATGATCGATGCCGGTGATCCCGTGAGGCATGGTGCTACTCCGCCGCCACTTCGTCCGTAAGCGGCGGCTGCTTGCCGTAAGTGCGGAATTTCTCGGTGACGCGCGCCATCTCCTCGTCATCGAGGATGACCGGCTGGCCGATCTGGCGCGCGCGCCAATACATCTCGGCCAAGGTCTCGACCTCGATCGCGAGCTTCAAGGCCCGCTCGAAATCGGGCCCGAGCGCGATCATGCCGTGATTGGCCAGCAGGCAGGCGCGCCGGCCCTCGAGCGCCGCCACGGCATGGGCCGAGAGCTCGGCCGTGCCGAAGGTGGCGTAAGAGGCACAGCGTATGTCGGTGCCGCCGGCGACCGCGACCATGTAATGAAAGGCCGGAATGCCGTCGCGCAGGCAGGCGAGGCTGGTGGCGAAGGGCGAATGGGCATGCAGCACCACCGCGACCTCCGGCCGGGCCGCCAGAATGTCGCGATGGAAGCGCCATTCCGAGGAAGGCAGGCGCCGGCCGGTGGCGGTGCCGTCCATGGCGACGAGCACGATGTCCTCGGGCTCCAGCCGTGCGTAATCCATGCCTGACGGCGTCACCAGGAATCCCTCGACGACGCGATGGCTGAGATTGCCGGTGGTGTTGCGCGTCAGGCCCGTCTCGGTCAGGCGGCGCGCATGATGGATGAGATTGCGGCGCAGATTGACCGAATCCTGCATCACGCGATTATTCCCCGGCATGCGCCATCCGGCGTTCGGGGAAGAGGGCGATCAGCCCGTCGCGCGAGGCGGGCGCCACGCCGCGCTCGGTGATGAGGCCGGTAACCAGCCGCGCCGGCGTCACATCGAAGGCGTAGTTCGCGACCTTGCTCTCGTCCGGCGTCAGCTGCACCGACATGATCCTGCCGTCCGGGCCGCGGCCGTTGATATGGCTGACCTCGGCGCCGTCGCGCTCCTCGATCGGGATCTGGCGGACGCCGTCTTCGAGGCTCCAATCGATCGTCGAGGAGGGCAGCGCCACATAGAAGGGCACGTCATTGTCCTTGGCGGCGAGCGCCTTCAAATAGGTCCCGATCTTGTTGGCGACATCGCCCGACGCCGTCGTGCGGTCGGTGCCGACGATGCAGAGATCGACCTTGCCATGCTGCATCAGATGACCGCCGACATTGTCGGCGATGACGGTGTGCGGCACGCCATGCTTCGCCAGCTCCCAGGCGGTGAGGCTGGCGCCCTGGTTGCGCGGCCGCGTCTCGTCGACCCAGACATGGATGGGAATGCCCGCATCGTATGCTGCATAGATCGGCGCCGTCGCCGTGCCGATATCGACGGTTGCCAGCCAGCCGGCATTGCAATGGGTCAGGATCTGGATCGGGATGTCGCCTTCCCGGTGCCGCCCGATCAGCGGCAGCCCGTGCTGGCCGATCGCCCGGTTGGTCGCGACATCCTCGTCGCAGATCGCGGCGGCCAGGCGCCAGGCCACCGGCACACGATCGACCGGCATGTGCCGCCCGATCTCGCGCCGCGCCCGGTCGAGCGCCCAGCGCAGATTGATGGCGGTCGGCCGCGTCGCGGTCAGCACCCGGCAGGCATGCTCGAGCGAGCTATCGGAGGGATCGGCCTTCATCGCCATGGCGATGCCATAGGCGGCCGCGGCCCCGATCAGCGGGGCGCCGCGCACCTGCATCGACCGAATCGCCTGCGCCGCGTCATCCAGCGATTTCAGCTCGACCGTGACGAACTCGTGCGGCAGACGGGTCTGGTCGATGATCTTCACCGCACCATGGCCGCTGGGCCAGATCGTCCGCATTGGAGTGCCGTCGACGCGCATCGTCTGCCCTCCTCTTCTCACATCACTATAGGGCAAACGGCCTAGCCGCGCGACAGAACCCTGCCGGCAACGGCGGAGAGCCGCTCCAGCACCGCCGGATCGCGCGCCTCGGGCGCCGTGATGAGGGCATGCTCGAGGGCCGTCTGGCAGCCGGCATGGCACGGCCCCTCATGCCCGCCGAGCGCCGGCACCACCGCCTTGACCAGGTCGCGGGCCTTGTCGGCATTGCCCAGGAGCACGCGGACGACGAGATCGACGGTCACGTCATCATGGCCGGGATGCCAGCAATCATAGTCCGTCACCATGGCGACGGTCGCGTAGCAGATCTCCGCCTCGCGGGCGAGCTTGGCCTCCGGCATGTTGGTCATGCCGATGACGGCGCAGCCCCAGGAGCGATAGAGCTCGCTTTCGGCGAGCGAGGAGAATTGCGGCCCTTCCATCACCAGATAGGTGCCGCCGCGCGCCATCGGCAGGCCGATGCTCGACCCCGCCGCGACCAGCGCATCGCCGAGCCGCGGGCAGACCGGCCGCGCCATCGAGACATGGGCGACGCAGCCGGTGCCGAAGAAGCTCTTGTTCCGCGCGAAGGTGCGGTCGATGAACTGGTCGATCACGACGAAGCTGCCCGGCGCATATTGCTCCTGCAGCCCGCCCACCGCCGACAGCGACAAGATGTCGGTGACGCCGCTGCGCTTCAGCGCATCGATATTGGCGCGGTAATTGATCTCGGTCGGCGAGATGCGATGGCCGCGTCCATGCCGCGGCAGGAACACGACATCGACGCCGCCCAGCCGGCCGAAGCAGAGCTCGTCGGACGGCGTGCCGAAGGGCGTTTCGACTGAACGCCATTCGACATCGCTGAGCCCGTCGATCTGATAGAGGCCGCTGCCGCCGAGAATGCCGATACGCGGCCGGGTCATGTGCAGACGAGCCTCAGTGAACGCCCGCCCAGATCCTGCGCTTGACGAAATAGAGCACGACCGTGGTCAGCGCGAGATAGATCACCGAGCGCCAGCCGATCTCCTTGCGCCGATCCTGCTCCGGCTCCGCTGCCCATTCGAGGAATGTCGCGACATCATAGGCTTCGTCGGCAAGCTTGTTGGGCGCACCATCGGCGAAGGTCACGGCACCGTCCGACAGCGGCGGCGGCATGGCGATCTGATGGCCCTTGAAGAACTTGTTGTAATACATGTTGTCGCCGAGCTTCATGCCGGCCGGCGGATCGCTGAAGCCTTGCATCAGCGAGTAGATATAGTTGGCACCACCCTCGCGCGCCTTGGCCATCAGGCCGAGATCGGGCGGCAAGGCACCGTTATTGGCCAGTCGCGCGATGATCTCATTGGCGAAAGGCCGCACGATCCTGTCCGACGGGCGGCCCGGCCGCTTGATCGGCTTGCCGGTGTCGTCCGAGATGTCGGTCACTTCCGCCTCGGCGGCAAAAGCCTTTACCTCAGCCTCGCTGTAGCCCAAGCCGTCCAGATCGCGATAGCTCTGCTCGTACAGCCCGTGGCAGTTCGAGCAAACCTCCCTATAGACCTGCCAACCGCGCTGGGCCGCCGCCTTGTCGATCGTGCCGAACGGGCCGTTGAAGGTGAAATGGCCGTCGAGGAGCTGGATATCCTCATCTTCCGCCATCGCCGGGAAAGCGAGGAGCGGCAGGGCGGCAAGCGCCGCCACCAGCAAACGGCGGATCATTACGGCTTCTCCATGTGGGCGCCGGCGACACTCGGCGCGCCACCACGCTTCAGAACCGCCTGGGCAATGCTCGTCGGCAGCGGCGACGATGGCCATGTCTTGCAAGTAAAGTGCCTGCGCCAGTTGCGTTTGAGAATCGGCCTGTAAAAAGGCGATACTAATGACAAATACCACGAGGGTGAGCGCGGCTGCGCGGCTCCACAAACCCACAATTAAGAAAATACCGCATGCCACTTGGATGGTTATAGTCAGCAAGCCAAGCGCTATAGCGTTAGGGCTGCCAGTAGTAAAAGTTACGACTGTGTTGGGGAAGTTGAGCGTCCCTTCAATGCCATTCCATAAAACAATCCTCCCATAAGTATGCGTCCGATTAAAGGCGCAAAAATATCAGCCCAGTTGTCCATGCGGTTATTATAGCCTGCAAATTTATGAGGAGGTAACGGTTACGGTCGTTGAATCAATGACCGGAGTGCAGCTGCCAGAAGTGATGCAGCTGTAATC
>CAVXLN010000015.1:0-565840 GCA_963762435.1 uncultured Alphaproteobacteria bacterium
CTGTTTATGATTACCTGAACCAGTACCGTATTGCTGGTGGAAGTGGTCTCGGCCCCGCCTGCCGACGGTTTGTCGATCACGCTGACGCAGAAGCGCGGCAACCTCAGTGGCGCGGAGCTGAAGGACGCAGCCGGGAAGGTCCTCTTCACCAGCACCAAGGGCAATGAGTGGATGATCGCCAAGCAAGTCTGCGAGTACGTTGAGGCGAACCCTTAGCCGCCCGCTGCCTGAGCCATCGGACCGCCGCTCGCCTGGTCTTCCAGGATCGTGTGGATCACGAACTGCTTCAACTGCGAGTCGTAGCTCACCGTCGACGGCTGCGCCTGCACCGGGTTGCTTGTCTGGTTGATGACGTTAGACGTGATGTTCACGCCCTGGCCCCCGCCGCCCGACTTCGCGAGCTGTGTGAGCGTCGAGTTCGGCGTGATGTTGCCGCTGGTACCCGGGTTGAAGATCTCCGGACCCTTCTCGCCGACCAGGTACGCGCTGCCGGCGTGGACCGAGCCGCCCGTCGCACGAGCTCCGGAGAGGCCTTCGAGACCCCAGCCGCCGCTGCGGCTCGGGCCTGTTCGGCACGACCGGTGTCGCCGACCTGCTGGCTGGCGAGGATACCGTCGGCACGCCGTTCGTGTTCGAGGATGATTTCGGCGTCGATGGCAACTTCAATCCGCTGACCGGTTCTTTCGGTCCGGCCTCGGAGTCCGATGTCCGCCTGTTCGTCGATGCGGTGCCGGAGCCGGCGACCTTCACGGTCATCGGTGCCGGCTTGCTGCTGCTGACCGGCCTGGTCCGCCGCCGCGCCTAACTGCCGGACGGTAAAATAAAAAACGCCGCGGGTCGGTTATGTCCTAACGGACCGACCCGCGGCGCTACTGTTTATGCCCGCCTAGGAAATGCTTTGCTGAAAAGCAACCGCCAGAACCATCCATCCATCCATCGACGCCCTGGCCGCTGAAATTGCGGTGACCGTCGCTGCTTTATCAGCAAGACGCGTGCCAACTCTTCCGAGCGGGCCTGCAGGCCTCTTTCGACACATCCTGGCGAATTGCCATCCCATTCTGCAAAGCCCGAGAAAACCTGCCTTGCAGATTGCGGCTCGGCGCTATTTCTTCGGGTCGAGCTTCAGTGCCACCGAGTTGATGCAATAGCGCATGCCGTCCGGGCCGGGACCGTCGGGAAAGACGTGGCCCAGATGGGCGTCGCATTGGGCGCACAGAACCTCGGTTCGGACCATGCCGTGGCTGCGGTCCGTCTCGGTCGCGACCGCGGCGTCCGGCGACGGAGCCGTGAAGCTGGGCCAGCCGCAGCCGGAATCGAACTTGGCATCTGATTCGAACAGCTCGGCACCGCAGCAGGTGCAGCGATAGGTGCCGGGGGTCGTCGTATTCTCATACTCGCCGGTGAAAGGCCGCTCGGTCGCCTTCTGCCGGGTCACGGCATAGGCATCGGGGCTCAGTTGCGCACGCCATTCGGCATCGCTCTTGACGATTTTTCCGGCCATTTTGTCCTCGGTACGTTTTTGGGATGCCCCTTAGATGGGCGCCCCACGCGCTGCGGTCAACGGCCGCGATGGACAGGCTCACCCATTCGCTATATTTCGTGAAATACGGGGAGATGCTGGATGTTTCTTCGGGTTTGGACGATCGCGCTTGTGTGGCTGAGCACGGCCGGGCAGGGGGCTTTGGCTGCCTCGATCGATGATGCCACCGGCCGCCATGTCGAGCTTCCCGCCCATATAGAGCGCGTGCTGCCGGCCGGGCCGCCGGCCTCGGTGCTGCTCTTCACGCTGGCGCCCGACAAGATGATCGGCTGGGCGCACAAGCCGGGGCCGGAGGCCAACCCCTATCTCGGCGCCGCTTCCGATCTGCCGGAGACCGGGCCGATCCGCGCCGATACGGATCCCGACAAGATCAAGGCGTTGAAGCCCGACGTCATCATCGATATCGGTACCGTCTCGCCGCGCTATATCGAGGCGGCGAAGAAGATCCAGGACGAGACCGGCATCCCCACGATTCTCCTGGATGGCAGCCTCGCCGCCACTGCCGCCACATATCGCGCCCTCGGTGCCGCCTTGGGCGTGCCGGAGCGGGGCGAGGCGCTGGCCGCGGCAGCGGAGCATATTCTGGGCGAGCCGGCGGCCGGGGGTGGCCGCACGGCCTATCTCGGCCGCGGCGCCGACGGTCTCACGACGGCCCCCAAGGGCTCGATCAGCTCGGAGATCCTGGGCACGCTCGGCCTCGTGAATGTGGCCGAGGGCGAAGCGGGCAAGGGGTTCATCAAACTCACGCCGGACCAGCTCAAAGTCTGGGATCCCAAGCTGATCCTGCTGGTCGATCCGGATGCTGCCAAGGGTTTCGCGGCCGATCCCGCCTGGGCCGGGCGGGTGCACGCGGCGTCGTTGCCGCCGTTCGGCTGGCTCGACGAGCCGCCCTCGGTCAACCGGCTCGGCGGTGTGATCTGGGCGCGCCATGCGCTGGGCGGTGCCGGCGATCCGGCCCCAGAGATCCGCGATTTCTATCGGCTCTTCTATCGGGCTTCGCTCAGCGATGCGGCATTGGCCGATATTTCACGGTAATGGAGGAATGATGCGCTTCCCGTTCGGCTTCCGGCCCGTTGCGGCGGCTTTTCTCGTCTGGGCGCTGGTCGCTCCCGGCATCGCCCAGGCGGCGGACCTCCTCGTCTTCGCGGCCGCGAGCCTCAAGGAGGCGCTCGACGATGCCGATGCGGCCTGGACCAAGTCCGGCGGGGCGCCCGTCACCGTCTCCTATCTGGCCAGCGGCCCGTTGGCCAAGCAGATCGAGAATGGCGCACCGGCCGATCTCTTCATCTCGGCCGATCTGCAATGGATGGACTATCTGCAAGGGAAGAACCTGATCAAGCCGGAGACGCGCGCCAATCTGCTCGGCAACAGCCTGGTCCTGATCGCGCCCAAATCGAGCAATGTCACCCTAACGATCGGGCCGAATTTCCCGCTCGCAGCCACGCTCGGCGACAGCCGCCTCGCGGTCGGCGAGCCGCAATCGGTCCCGGCCGGCGCCTATGCCAAGGAGGCGCTGGACAAGCTCGGCGTCTGGGCCGCGGTCGAGCCCAAGCTGGCGCAGGCCGAGAATGTCCGCGCCGTGCTGGCGCTGGTGAGCCGCGGCGAGGCGCCGCTCGGCATCGTCTATGCGACCGACGCCGCGGCCGATCCGGGCGTCAAGGTGGTCGGCACCTTCCCGGAAGACAGCCACAAGCCGATCATCTATCCGGCCGCCGTCACGGTGGCGAGCAAGCACCCGTCGGCCGCCGAGTATCTGACCTGGCTGCGCTCGCCCGCCGCGGCGCCCTTCTTCGAGCACCGCGGCTTCACGGTGAGCAAGTAGAGGCTACTTATCCGCACCCGTCGCATTGTCGATGGCGCGCCCCGCCTTCTGGGCGGGGCCGGGCGGATCGACGGCGTCCTTGATGCTTTGCCCGGCATTGTCGAGCGACTTGCCGGCCTTTTCCGCCGGCCCGGCCGGCTTATCGCAGGCGGCGACCAGTCCGGCGAAGGCGAGCGCGCCGAGACCGAGGGCCATTCGCTGAAGCAGAGGTTTCATGATGCTCTCCCGAGTAAATGTTATCGGGAGAACGGGCGAAGGGCGAAAGGGTTCAGCCGGGCAGCATGACGCCGTCGAGCGACATTCCGATCTCGCGATAGAATTTCTCCGCACCCGGATGGAGCGGCAGCGCCAGCCCGTCGACCGCCTTGGCCAGCGTGATGCGCTTGCCGATCGGATGGCCGGTATCGAGCGCCTTTCGAGCACTGCTGCTCCACAGCGCTTTCACCAGCAGGTAGGCGAGATCCTCCTCGACGGCACTGGTCGTGATCCATTCGGCACCGATGCCGACCGTGACGACTTCCTCGTCGAGTCCGGGATATGTGCCGGACGGGATCGCGTCCTGGGCGAAGAAGCTGAATTTCTTCTTGAGCTTGGCGACCGCATCCTCGGGCACGGGCACCAGGCGCAGCGGCATGGCGCTGGCGAGCTCGGTGATCGACGGCACCGGATAGCCTGCGATCTGGAAGAAACCGTCGACCGTGCCGTCGCGCATGCCGTCGGCGGCGGCCGCGAGCGTGGTGTAGCTCGGCTTCAAATCCTTCTCATTGATGCCCGCCGCGGCCAGCACCAGCCGCGCATCGACCAGCGTGCCGGATTCGGGCTCGCCCAGCGACATGCGCTTGCCTTTGAGATCCTTGAGGCTGCGGATCTGGCTGTCGGCGCGCACCACGATATGCAGGCTCTCGCTATAGAGATTGGCGAGGGCCCTGAGTGTATGGGTCGGCCAATCCTTGTTGAGCGAGCCGGCATAGGCCTGGGCCGCGACATCGGCCTGGCAGAGTGCCGATTCGACCGAGCCTTTGGCGACCAGCCCGACATTTTCGACCGAACCCTGGCTCGCCTGCGCCACCGCGATGACACCGGGCACGCCGCAGGAGCCGCCATGCGCGCAATCGCGCCCGCCGGGCGGGTTCGACAGCAGGCTCGCGATCTCGCTGCCGATCGGGAAATAAGTGCCGGAGCTGGCGCCGGTGGCGATGCGGAAGAAGCGGATATCGGGGGTCGAGGCGGCGCGCACGCGGCTCGCCGCCAGCGCGCTCGAGAAGGGCGAGAGCCCGGCCGCCAGCAGCCCTCGCAGGATCGCGCGCCGTCCGACCCGGGCGGAATGCGGAAGGCGGGATGACGGCACGGCCGCTTCGGTCACGATAGGCTCCAGCCAGACGGGACCAGCAGCACCCGGCACGCGGCGCTTCCTCCCTTTGGCACTGCAATAACGCTTTCAGCACCTCCGCTATTCCATCTGAAACGCTTGTTTCAGGATGGTTTGGCGGCCAATCTGCCCCGATCTTTAGGATGCCCAGGAGCCAAGACCATGATCGCGACCGTGATCCTGCCCAGATTGATGATGATCGGCGGCGGAGCGCTCAAGGAGCTGCCGGATCTCCTCGGCCGGGTCGGCGTCAAGCATCCGCTTATCGTGTCCGATCCCTATATGAAATCCTCGGGCGTGCTCGAGCGTCTGACCGGCCTGCTCGACGCCGCCCATATCGCCTATGCCACATTCACCGACACGGTGCCCGATCCCACCACGGATGTGGTCGAGGCCGGCACGGCGCTTCTCGCTGAAGGCGGCTATGACGGGCTCGTGGCCTTGGGCGGCGGCAGCCCCATCGACACCGCCAAGGCGATGGCGATCCTGGCCTCCAATGGCGGCCGCATGCGCGATTACAAGGTGCCGAACCCGATCCCGAAACCGGGCCTGCCGCTGATCGCGATCCCGACCACGGCTGGCACCGGTTCGGAGGCGACGCGCTTCACCGTCATCACCGACACCGCGACCGACGAGAAGATGCTGATTGCCGGCCCGGCCGTGACGCCGATGGCCGCGATCGTCGATTACGAGCTGACGCTGAGCGCGCCCTTGCGCCTCACCGCCGACACCGGCGTCGATGCGCTGACCCACGCGATCGAATCCTATGTCAGCCGCAAGGCGAACCCGTTCAGCGACGGCATGGCGCTCTCGGCCATGCGGCTCATCGCGAAGCACATCCGCACGGCCGCCTTCGAGCCCGGCAACCGCCCGGCGCGCGAGGCGATGATGCTGGCGTCCTGTCAGGCCGGCATTGCCTTTTCGAACGCGTCGGTCGCCCTCGTCCACGGCATGAGCCGGCCGATCGGCGCCTTCTTCCATGTCCCGCACGGGCTTTCGAATGCGATGCTGCTGCCCGAGATCACCGCCTTCTCGGCCTCGGCCGCCCTCGACCGCTACGCCCAATGCGCCCATGCGATGGGTTTGGCCGATCCCGAGGAAGGCGACCAGGCCTCGGTCGCCCGACTCATCGAAGGGCTGCGCACGCTCAACCGCGACCTCGAGGTGCCGACCCCCGAGCGCTACGGCATCGAGCGGGCGCGCTACCAGGCGCTGATGCCGACGATGGCCCAGCAGGCGCTGGCCTCGGGCTCGCCGGGCAATAATCCGCGCGTGCCGACGGCGGAGGAGATCGTGGCGCTGTATGAGCGGTGTTATGCCTAGAGAATCGCCCGCTAACCCTCGCCCGCGCTAGCGGGAGGGTGAGGGATGTACGCAAGGCGCTGCAGGCGGGCGAGGGAGTCTTTGCCGAGCGGGTCGGAGGCCATGGTGCTCTAACGCCAGCGCACCCGCTTGAACCGCCCGACCGCGCTCGTGTATAGCGATGGTTAGGGAGGGCGAACCATGTCGGATTTGAACCAGTTCCGCATCGAGGTCCGCGACTGGCTGGAGGCGAATTGCCCGGCCAGCATGCGCACGCCGATGGGCGAGGATGACGTCGTCTGGGGCGGCAAGCGGGTCCAATTCAAGCATCCGGACCAGAAGCTCTGGCTCGACCGCATGGCGGCCAAGGGCTGGACCGTGCCGACCTGGCCCAAGGAATATGGCGGCGGCGGGCTCACCCCGCACGAGGCGCGCGTGCTGGAGGAGGAGCTGAAGCGCCTCGGCGCCCGCCCGGCGCTGCAGAGCTTCGGCATCTGGATGCTGGGCCCGGTGCTGCTCGAATACGGCACCGAGGAACAGAAGCAGGCGCATATCCCCAAGATCGCGCGCGGCGAGATCCGCTGGTGCCAGGGCTATAGCGAGCCCGAGGCGGGCTCGGACCTTGCCGGCCTCAAGACCCGTGCCGTGCCGCAAGGCGAGCATTTCATGGTCAATGGCCACAAGGTCTGGACCTCCTATGCCGACAAGGCCGACTGGATCTTCTGCCTCGTCCGCACCGACCCGATGGCGAAGAAGCATGAAGGCATCAGCTTCATCCTGATCGATATGGACGATCCCGGCGTGCGCACCCGGCCGATCCAGCTGATCAGCGGCGCCTCGCCCTTCTGCGAGACCTTCCTCGAGAATGTCCGGGTGCCGATGGGCAATCTCGTCGGCCGCCTGAACGATGGCTGGACCATCGCCAAGAAGCTGCTCGAGCATGAGCGCAAGATGATCGCCGGCACCGGCGAGCGCCAGCGCAGCGACCGCGGCCTCGAGGAGCTCGCCAAGGCCTATGTCGGCGAGACGGGCGGCCGGATCGCCGATCCGAGCTTGCGCGACCGCATCGTGCAGCAGGCGATCGACATGCGCGCCTTCGGCCTTACCACGCGCCGCGCCTTCGACGAGGCGAAATCGGGGGCGGCGCCCGGCCCGGCCTCGGCCATGTTCAAATATTACGGCACGGAGCTCAACAAGCGCCGGCTCGAGCTGGTGCTTGCCGCCGAAGGCACGCAGGCGCTCGGCTGGGAAGGCGAGGGCTTCGCGCCCGACGAGCTTCTGGTGACGCGGCAATGGCTGCGCTCCAAGGCCAACTCCATCGAGGGCGGCACCTCCGAGGTGCAGCTCAATGTCATTGCCAAGCGCGTGCTTGGCCTGCCGGATTGATTGAAATGCCGCTCGTACTGTCCGAAGACGCCCAGCTGATCAAGGATCAGGCGCAGCAATTCTTCGCCGAGAAATCGCCGATCACGGCCCTGCGCAAGCTGCGCGACAGCAAGGATGCGACGGGCTTCTCCCGCGCACTCTGGCGGGAGATGGCCGAGCTCGGCTGGGCCGGCTTCCTGGTGCCCGAAGCCTATGGCGGCTCCGAATTCGGCTATGTGGGATTGGGCCAGGTGCTCGAAGCCGCAGGCCGGACGCTGGCCGCGTCACCGCTCGTCTCGACGGCCCTCATCGGTGCCGCTGCCCTGACGCTCGCCGGCAGCGAGGCGCAGAAGGCGGCGTATCTGCCGGCGCTCGTCGAGGGCAAGCTTTTGACGGCCCTGGCGCTCGAGGAAGGGCCGCATCACGCGCCCGACAAGGTCGCCGCCGAGGCCGAGAAGACAGCTTCAGGTTGGCGCCTGTCGGGTGCCAAGCGCTTCGTGCTCGACGGTCATGTCGCCGATCTCCTCATCGTCGCGGCCCGCACCTCGGGCTCGCCGGGCGATCGCGCCGGCATCACGCTCTTCCTCGTCCCGGCCGATGCCGCCGGCGTCACGCGCACCCGCACGATCATGGTCGACAGCCGCAATGCCGCCAATATCGCGCTCGCGAATGTCGAGGTGCCGGCCGATGCCGTGCTGGGCGGCGTCGATGCCGGGTCCGAAATCCTCGACGCCATTCTCGACCGCGCCCGCATCGGGCTCTCTGCCGAGATGCTCGGCAGTGCCGCCGAGGCATTCGAGCGCACGGTGCAATATCTCAAGGAGCGCAAGCAGTTCGGCGTGCTGATCGGCAGCTTCCAGGCCTTGAAGCATCGCGCGGCCGAAATGTTCTGCGAGCTCGAGCTGACCCGCTCCGCCGTGCTCGCGGCGTTGGCGGCGCTCGATGAAGGCGCCAACGATGTTGCCCAGCTCGCCAGCCTCGCCAAGGCCAAGGCCGCCGACACCTTCTTCCTCGTCGGCAATGAAGGCGTGCAGATGCATGGCGGCATCGGCATGACCGACGAGCATGAGATCGGCTTCTTCCTGAAACGCGCCCGCGTCGCCCAGGCAAGCTTCGGCGATGCCCCGTTCCAGCGCGACCGCTACGCCCGACTTCTCGGATTCTGAGAAGAATCCGGACCGGCCTCAGACCGGATCGAGGTCGACCAGAATGTCGTCGCCCTCGATCCGGACTGCGTAAGTCCGGATATCCACCGTCGCCGGCGCGCACAGTACCTTGCCAGTCTTCACATCGAAACGCGCCGCATGCAGCGGGCATTCGATCGCGCCATCATTGAGAAAGCCATCCGAGAGCAACGCAAAAGCGTGGCTGCATATATTGTCGGTCGCGTAGAATTCGCCTTCTATATTGTAGATGGCGAGCGCTGAGCCGGCAATTTCGACGCCGATCACCATATCTTCCGCGATCTCATCTCGGCTTGCCGCCTTGATCCAGTTGCTCATCGGCACTTTTCCCGGGTCCCAAATCTGGTCGAACCATGCCGAAGCCGGCATGGGCCGGTCAAGCGCCGCCGAGAGCACCCATCAGTTCCAGGTTGCGCCAAATGACAGAAACTGTCAGAATTTCGGAATTGTTGAGAGATTGGCACGCTTGGGGGGCACATTCGGAGATTAGCCGGTGGCACGGGTTTTGGTCGTTGACGATGACGAGGTTATTCTCGCGCTAATTGTGGCCCTTCTCGAAGGGCTGAAGCACGAGGTGACGTCGGTCCGCAGCGGCCGCGAGGCGATCAAGGAGCATCGCCAAGATTCGTTCGACCTGATCATCACCGACATCTACATGCCGGATATGGATGGGCTGGAGGTGATCCGTTCCTTCGCTCATTCGGCACAGCGGCCGCCCATCATTGCCATGTCCGGCGGCGGCTCGCTCGCGCGCATGGACCCGCTGCCCGCGGCCGAGCGTTTCGGCGCCTCCGCCGTCATCTACAAGCCGGTCGATCTCACGGCCTTGGAGCAGCTGGTGACGATGCTGCTGGGCGCCCGGCAGCCGGATTAGCGGGCGCTGAGTGCGGCTGCCGCACGGCACAGCCGATCGAGCTCTTCCTCGGTATTGAAATAGCTCACCGATGCGCGCGCGATCTCGTCGAGGCCGCGGGCCGCCATGTCGAGCGGCGTATAGGCGATGCCGTTGGCGCCGATAGCGATCCGCTCGGCCACCAGCCGCGCGCGCACGGCCTGGGCCGGCATCCCTTCGACCGTGAAGGAAACCAATCCCGACCGCTCGGTTCCGAGATCGCGCAGCGTAACGCCCGGTATGTCGGCAAGCCGTGCGCGCAGGCCGTCCGCCAGTGCTGCAATGCGCGCCCGGATCGCGGGAATACCGAGTGCTTGGGCCAGCTTCAGCGCCGCACCCAGCCCGAGCAGCAGCGCCACGGCCGTCTCGCTCGTCTCGAAGCGCCGCGCATCCTGGCGCATCACCGGGCCGTGCGCCGTCCAGGGCGCGGACAGCACGTCGAGATAAGCCGGCTGGAGCCGGTCGAGAAAACTCCGACGCACATAAAGGAGTGCCACGCCCCGCGGCCCGCGCAGGAACTTTCGCCCGGCTCCCTTCAGCACATCGCAACCGAGGGCTTTGACATCAATCGGAAGTTGCCCCAAGGCTTGGCCGGCATCGACGAAATAGGGGATCCCGGCCGCGCGCGCGACCTGCCCGATCGCCGCTGCATCGTTGATGAGGCCGCCATTGGCCGGCAGCCAGGTGAGCGAGATCAGCCGGACGCGATCATCGATCATCGCCGCCAGCGCCTCGGCGTCGGCGCTCCCGTCCGGCTGGACCGGAATGACCTCGATGGTGGCACCGGCGCGGTCGGCCGCGAACTGGAGCGTAGCCAGATTTCCACTCCATTCCTGCCGCCCGACGATCACGCGGTCGCCGTGGCGCAGCGGCGGCAATGCGGCGAAGGGCAGGCCCCAGGCCGCCGACGCGCTGCTCGTGAAGGCGATCTCGTCGGCGGATGCCCCCAGCAGCGCCGCCGTATCCGCGCGCAGCCCTTCGATCCGCTCGGTGACATGCGCCGCCGCCTCCATCGGCCCGTCCAGCGCCTCGCGCTGCAAATGCTCGATGATCGCGGTCAGGGCCTCCTGAGGCGGCAGGGACGCGCCTGAATGGTTGAGATGGATGCCGACGGCACAGCCCGGCGTCGCGGCACGCAGGCCCTCGATATCGAGGTTCATATCAATCCGCCAGCTCGATCACGGCATCGACTTCGACCGCCACACCGCTCGGCAGCGCGCTAACGCCGATGGCGGTGCGCGCATGGCGTCCGGCCTCGCCGAACACGGCGACCATCAAGTCCGACGCACCGTTCGCGACCTGAGAATGCCGCGTGAAGCTGGGCGTGGAGGCGACGAAGACGCCCAACCGCACAATGCGTTTGACGGCATTGAGCCGGTCGCCGGTCGCGGCTGCGATCTGCGCCAGGAGATTGAGAGCGGCGAACTCCGCCGCGATCCGGCCGTCCTCCGCCGAGAGATCGATGCCGACCGTGCCGATCACGCCCCGCTCCTCCCGGCAGTGGCTGACCTGGCCCGAAATGAACAGCAGATTGCCGGCCTGGACCGATGAGACGTAGTTGGCGACTGGCGCCGCCACTTCGGGCAGCGCATGGCCGAGGGCGTTGAGTGCGGCATTGATGGTTTGCGTCATGATGGTCGCCTCGCTTTCGGGTGGACCCTGCGCGCTCGCCGCCGCACCCGCCAATTCAAAGCGGCGGGCCTACTGATCGATCTCACTCATGTCTGATAGACTGCGCGGCCATGCGCACCTCTCCCATCCTGCCGCCTTTGCCGGCTCTCCGCGTGTTCGAGGCGGTCGGGCGGCTCATGAGCTTCCGCAAGGCAGGCGAGGAGCTGCTGATCACCCAGAGCGCCGTCAGCCACCACATCCGTCAGCTCGAGGCGGCGCTGGGCGCGCGCCTCTTCACGCGCCGGCCGCGTGGCATCGATTTGACGGAGGAGGGCCGCCGCTATCACGCGGCGACGGTGCGCGCCTTCGCCGAGATCGCGGCGGCGACCGCCGCCTTGCGTGCCGAAGCCGGCCGGACGGCGGTCCGGGTCAGCCTGCTGCCCTCTTTTGCCGCGAACTGGCTGGTCGCCCGCCTCGCGTCATTTCAGGCCGGCCATCCCGAGATCCGCCTCGAGCTCGATCCGACGCTGCGGCTGGTCGATCTCGCCGCAAACGAGGCCGATCTCGCGATCCGCTATGGCGACGGCAACTGGCCCGGCGCCGAGCCGCAGCTTCTGATGGAAGAGCGGCTGGCACCCGTGGCCAGCCCCGCCTTGGCGGCCGGTCTCGCTGCCGCACCGGACCTGCTGCGCCATCCGTTGCTGCTCACGCAGAACCCGACCGATTGGCAGATCTGGGCGGATGCGGCCGGCCTCGACATCGCGAAGGCGACGACGCTTCAGCTCATCGACTACAATATCGCCATCCAGGCGGCGCTCGACGGGCAGGGCATCGCGATGGGTCGCCTGCTGCTGCTGCGCGACCATCTGCGCTCAGGGCGCCTGGTGCAGCCTTTCCCCGAGATCGCGATCTCGCCCAAGGCCGCTCACTGGCTGCTGCTGCCGAGGGGTGGCGCCTCGCCTGGTGCTGCCCGCTTCGCGCGCTGGCTCTTGGCCCAGGTCGCCGAGGCACCGTGAGTGCGGATCACCGCTCTTCGAAGGCGAGCCGGATGCCGAGTGCCAGATAAATCGTGCCGACCGCGCGGCCCTGCCAGCGGCCGATCCGGCGATGGCGGTTGAGCCAGCGGCTCACCTGCCCCGCTACCAGTGCCAGCAGCGAGGCGTAGATGGCGCTCATCACGACGAAGATCAGGCCCAGCTCGGCGAATTGCAGCACGATCGAGCCCTGTGCCGGCCGCACGAATTGCGGCAGGAAAGCCAGGAAGAAGAGGGCGGTCTTGGGATTCAGCACCTCCGCCAGGATCGCCTGCCGGAACGCGCGCGGCGCGCTGACGAGGCGGGCCGAGCCGAGGGCCAGGTCGTCGCTCTTTTCGAGCATCGCCCGGAATCCCAGATAAACCAGATAGGCGACGCCGGCATATTTGACGATGCTGAAGGCGAGCGCGGAGGTCATCAGCACGGCCGACAGGCCGAATGTGGCCATCGCGGTATGGACGAGATCGCCGCACGCCACGCCCAATCCGGTGGCCACGCCGACGCGGCGACCGCCGGCCATGGATCGCGCCAGCACCAGCAGCACGGCCGGTCCCGGGATCAGAAACAGGCCCAGCACGACGGCGGCATAGGTCAGCAAAATACTCGTCTCGATCATTTCACATACCTCGGTTGCGCGGCCCGTCGCGACCAATCCACAGGAAGCGGGCTCGACGCAAGAGGATGATGCGCGTGACCTAAAGCCGGCTCTCCAGCGCCGTCTGCGACAAGAGCGTCACCTTGAAGCCCTCTGCCGTCATGCACGCCATGATCTCCTCGACATGGCGCATGTCGCGCGTCTCGCACACGACATCGAGGTCGGCGAGCTTCACCGGCACGTCCGAGAACAGGCGCTGGTGGAAGATCTCGACGATATTGCCGCCGGCCTCGCCGATGATGCGCGCGACCTTGGCGAGCGAGCCCGGCATGTCGGTGATCTCGGCCCTGAGCCGCACCAGCCTTCCGCTTCGCACCATGCCGCGCATCAAGATCTGCGCCAGCAGCCGGGGATCGATATTGCCGCCGCACAGCACCGTGCCGACCTTCTTGCCGCGGAACCGCTCGGGCTGCTGGAGCAAGGCCGCCACGCCGGCCGCACCCGCCCCCTCGGTCGAGAGCTTCTGCGCCGTCAGGATCAGCTCGACCGCGCGTTCAAGCGCGTCCTCGCTCACCAGCATGATCTCGTCGACGAGCGACGTGCAGATCGCCTGGGTATAGCGTCCGGGCTCCTTGACGCCGATGCCTTCGGCCACGGTCTGGCCGGGCAGGGGATGGTCGAGCCCCTTCAAGGCATGATGCATCGAGGGAAACAGCTCGGACTGCACGCCGATGATCTCGATCGAGGGCTTGACCGCCTTGGCCGCGATCGCGACGCCGCTGATCATGCCGCCGCCGCCGATCGGCACGATCAGCGTGTCGAGATCCGGGAAATCCTCGAGCAGCTCCAGCGCCAAGGTGCCCTGCCCGGCGATCACCAGCGGATCGTCATAGGGATGGACGAAGACAAGCCCTTCGTCCTTGGCAATCTCGGCCGCCGCCTGGCGTGCTTCGCTGAGGCCGGCACCCTTCAACAGCACGCGCGCGCCGAAGGCCGCTGTACGTTCGACCTTCACGAAGGGTGTCCCCAGCGGCATGACGATGGTCGCCGGAATGCCGAGCCGGCTCGCATGATAGGCCACGGCCTGGGCGTGGTTGCCGGCCGACATGGCGATGACGCCGCGCTCGCGTTCGGCAGGGTCGAGTGCGGAGAGCTTATTGACCGCACCCCGCTCCTTGAAGGAGCAGGTGCGCTGCAGCGTCTCGAGCTTCAGCACGAGCTCCGCCCCCAGTGCCGCGCCCAGCGCCAGCGCCGGGATGGCGGGCGTGCGGAACACGGCCGAGCGGATCACTTCCGCCGCCCGGCGCACATCCTCGATACCGGGCAGGACGAGCCCGTTGGTGCTCACCGGGTCAGCCTAGGTTCAAGATGATGGTCTTCTTGCTCATGAAATGCTCGAGCATGGATTCGAGCGAGGCCTCCTTGCCGAGGCCCGAACTCTTGACCCCGCCATAGGACATGTTGGCCTGCACCACCATGTTCTGGTTGACCTGCACGACGCCGGCCTCGAGCCGCTGGGTGGCATCGAGGGCCGTCTTGAGGTCGCGCGTCCAGATCGTGGCGGCGAGGCCGTATTCCGTGTCGTTGGCCTGGGCGATCGCGTCTTCGTAATTGCTGAACTTCACCAGCGCCGTGACCGGCCCGAAGATCTCCTCGCGGCAGATGCGGCTGTCGTTCGAGAGGCCGGTAAAGATCACCGGCCGCACGAACAGGCCCTTCGCGAGCCTGGGATCGGACGGCATGGCGGAGCAGCGATGCGCCTCGGCGCCCGAGGTGGCTTCGCCCAGCTTGATATAGCTCGCGACCTTGTCGAATTGCTGCGTCGAGATGATGGCGCCGATATCGGTGCGCTCGTCGAGCGGGTCGCCCATCACCATCGCATCGACCTTGGCCTTGAGCTTGTCGAGGAAAGCGTCATGGATCGATTCATGCACGAAGATGCGGCTCGCGGCCGTGCAGCTCTGGCCCTGGCGGGTGAAGCGCATGCCGATGACCGCACCGGCCACCGCCTTTTCGAGGTCGGCGTCGCCCATGACGATCATCGGGCTCTTGCCGCCCAGCTCCAGGGTCACCGGAATCAGCTTCTCGGCCGCGGCCTTGTAGACGATCCGCCCGGTCTCGACCGAGCCGGTGAAGGTCACCTTGTTGACGCCCTTATGCGCCACCAGCGGGGCGCCGGCGCCCGGCCCGTCGCCCGACAGAATGTTGAGCACGCCCGGCGGCAGCACCTGGTTCATGATCTGGCAGGCGCGCAGCACGGTCAGCGGCGCCTCTTCGGCCGACTTCACCACGACGGCATTGCCGGCCACCATGGCGGGCGCGATCTTCAAGGCCATCAGCAGCAGCGGCACGTTCCACGGGATGATGGCGCCGACCACGCCCAGCGGCTCGCGCTGGGTGATGGTGATGCTGTCGGTCTTGAAGGGCACGGTCTCGCCCTTGATCTCGCCGCCCAAGCCGCCGAAGAACACGAAGATGTCGGCCAGCACGCCGGCCTCGACCCGGCTTTCGGTCCTGAGCGCTTTGCCGGTCTCCAGCGCCACCAGCCGCGCCAGCTCCTCGATATGCTCGTTCAGCAAGCGGCCGCATTCGCCGACCAGGCGCCCGCGCTCGCGCGGATGCACCTTCTTCCATTCCTTCTGCGCCCGGGATGCGGCCTTGACGGCGATATCGACATCCTCGGCATCGGCCTCGGCGGCTTCGGCGATCGTCTGCGCCGTCGCCGGATTGACCACGCCGAAGCTGCGGCCCGACACGGCGGCCTTGAGCTGGCCGTCGATCAGCAGCTTGTTCGACAGCTCGCCCGCGAGTGCGAACGGGTCGAGGTTGGGTGTCAGGCGGGGATGGGACATCATTACTCTCCTTACGGAAACAAGGCCGAGATCAGAGGCCGAGCTCGGCCAGCAGCTTGGCGCGATCGGCGTCGAGCTCGGGTGCGGGCGGGCGGGTCGTCGGATCCTCGAAGCCTTCGATCTTGAGTGGATTGCCGGAAACCTTGAGCGGCCCGATGACCGGGTCATCAATTCCGACCAGCATGTTGCGCGCCGCAACTTGCGGATGGGCCAGCGCCTGGTCGACCGTGTTGATCGGGCCGCATGGAATGCCGGCGCGATCCAAGATCTCGACCCAATGGGCGCGCGGTGCCGCCTTCAGGACAGCCTCGAGCGCCGTCTTCAGCGCGTCGGCATGCTGGTTGCGGAGGTCGTTGGTGGCGAACCTCTTATCCTCGGCAAGCCCGCCCAAGCCCAGCGCCTGGACCAGCTTGACGAACAGCCCGTCATTGCCGGCCGCGATGATCAGCAGCCCATCCGCCGTCTCGAACGGCTCGAACGGCGTGATCGCCGGATGGCGCGCACCCAGCGGCCCCGGCACCTGGCCGGTCGCGGTGTAGCGCACGACGGCGTTTTCCAAGAGCGCCATCTGGCAATCGAGCATGGCGATGTCGACCTTGGTCGCCTCGCCGCTCAGCGCGCGGTGATAGAGGGCGGCATTGACCGCGATCGTGGTGTAGAGCCCGGCGCCGAGATCGCCGATCGAGACGCCGACCCGCGCCGGCTTCTCGCCCGGATGGCCGTTGATGCTCATGATGCCGCCCAGCCCTTGGACGACCATGTCGTATGCCGGATATTTCGCATAAGGCCCGGTATGGCCGAAGCCCGAGGCCGAGGCATAGATCAGCTTGGGATATTTGGGATGCAGCGTGTCCCAGCCATAGCCCAGCTTCTCCATCGTCCCCGGCCGGAAATTCTCGACCAGCACGTCGACCTTGGTGAGCAGCCGCTCGAAGAGGGCGCGGTCCTTCTCGTCCTTGAGGTCGAGGGCGAGCAATTCCTTGCCGCGATTGACCGAGGAGAAATAGACCGACTTGCCATTGATGAAGGGGCCGTAATGCCGCGCATCGTCGCCCTTCCCGGGCGGCTCGATCTTGATGACCCGCGCGCCCAGCTCGGCCAAGAGCATGGTGCAATAGGGGCCGGCCAGGATGCGGGAAAGGTCGGCGACGATGACGCCGGAGAGCGGACCCTTGTGGGCCATATCGTGATTCCATTCTGCGCGCGGATGATACTGGCCCTTGGCATAGCGCATAGGATCGGATCGGGGCAACAGCACCGGTGCGCGCGGGGGCCATGCCGGGGGGAGCGGCGAGTTTCAAGAAGGGTGCAGCGGTGCGCGATGGTCTCAACCCCGGCACTTTCCTGTCAGCGGATGCTATGATAGAGCCCGATGCGATCAGACTGATTCAGTCTGATCGCTGAATCGGTCTCTAAATATTTGAATCTAGAGCGGATTCACGCGATCCGATGATCCCATCTGATCGCGATCCGCTCTAGGCGAAGCGATGGTGTTCTCTCGCTCCGTCCGCGCCGTCGTGTTCGATCTGGACGGTCTGCTGATCGACACGGAAGCCGGATTTCGGGACTCGCTTATCGCCGCTGCCGCCGAGCGTGGCTACGATCTGCCGCTTTCCTTGTTTCATCGGCTGCTCGGTGTGCCGAACGCCGAAAGCATCGGCACCCTCAAGGCACATTATGGTCCGGATTTTGACGCCGAGGGCCTTTTCGTCGCCTGTTGGACGCGGTTCCACGACACGGTCGACCTGGCAAAGCTTCTGAAGACCGGTGTCCTGGAACTCCTCGACTATCTGGACGAGCTTGGAGTGCCCAAGGCCATCGCCACCTCCTCGCCGCACGCCTCGATCGAGCTCCATCTGGGACCGAGCGGGATTATCGGGCGCTTCGACACGATCGTCGCCAAAGGCGATTACGCGCGCTCAAAGCCCGCACCCGACCCGTATCTGCTCGCCGCACAGCGGCTGGGCATCGATCCCACCAAATGCCTGGCGCTCGAGGATTCTCACAACGGCGTTCGCTCGGCCCACGCCGCCGGCATGATGACGATCATGGTGCCCGACCTTCTGGAGCCGACGGACGAGATGCATGCCAAATGCGTCGGGATCGCCCGGACGCTGCACGATGTGCGGGATTTGCTGCTCGCACGGCGTCGGGGATAACACTGGTTGACAGAGGGTGTCAGAGGCGCGCCTTAGCGACCTTCTGCTCGACGGCTGGATCGATGGCGCGCGCCCGGGCGAAGTTGGCCTTCGCGGTTTCAGCGTTACCCCGTTGCTGGTTGATGAGGGCCACTCCGTACCAGGAGACGGCATCTTGCACGTCCATGATCACTGCGGTGCTGAAATCGCGCCAGGCGTCATCGACGCGGTCCAACTTCAGCTCGACCCAACCGCGCTGGCCATAGCCTCTGGCGCCCTTCGGATGGATCTTGATCTCCTGGTCGAAGTCCTTGATCGCCGCCTCGTAGTTCGCGAGGCGCGCGTAAGCTTGGCCGCGTCCGTCGAAGCCATAGTCCAGGAACGGATAGAGCTGAAGCAGGCGGCTGTAGTCATCGACCGTCTGGTCATACTTCCCCATCTCGGCGTTCGTCTCAGCGCGCATCTGGATTGCGCCGAGATATGTGGGCAGTAGCTGAAGCGCGCGGTCGTAATCTGCGATCGCCTCATCGTACTGGTGCTTCCTTCGGTACGCTTGTCCGCGCTCGACGAAGGCGGTGTAAGCCTTCGGATTGATCGCTAATCCCCTGTCGAGATCCTGGATCGCCTCGTCATAGCGGCCGATATCCAGCAGAATATAGCCCCGCGCAAACCGCGCCTGAGCCAGATTCGGGTCGAGGCTTATCGCCTTGTCGTAATTCTCGAGCGCTGGCCGATAGTCGCGATCGTTGGCCACGTTCCAGCGGCTCCACGCATAGAAGCTGCCGCGAACGAGGTACGCCTCGGCCAGGTTCGGATCGAGCTTGATCGCCGAATCGGCATCCGGGAGAGCGAGGTCATATTTCTGCAGGCTTTGGTACGCCTTGGCGCGGTCGACATAGGCGGCCGCCAGATCCGGCTGAAGGCGAATTGCTTCACTGAAATCCCGGACCGCCTGCTCATGTTCGCCTGTCGCCTGCCTTTGATCCCGGGCTTCCTGGAATTTGCTGCCCCGATCGAGGTCGGCCAATCCCCGGCTCATGAAGCCGGTGGCGTCGGTCGGGTTCGGGGATGGCGGTGGGGAGTTCGGCGCGGCGCACGAGGATAGCAAGACGGCTAATAATGTTGCCGCCGCAAAGCGGATATGCGTCCCAAGCCTGAAATCCATGTGCTTGCCCCCTCCAGGTCAAATTCCAGCATGGCGCGCCTTGTAGTGGGCATCCTGCCCGCCGGCGGGCGGGACGCCCGCCCCACTTTTCACCATAAGCTCAATCGGAGCATAGGAATGGCTAACGTTCGCTGACTGGGGCGACGCCTGCTGGACGCTTATGGATTAGGCGAGCGCCTGCTTATAGGCCTTCACCGCCGCCGCGAACCTCATCACCAGCGCATCGGCCGTCAGCTCATGCCCGATCGAGGCTTCCGCCACCATCGGCATGGCCGCGCGCAGCGGCGGCAGATTGGCGAGATTGAGGTCGTGGCCGATATTCACAGTGAGGCCCAGCGCCGCCGCCGCTTCACCGGCCGCCGCACAAGCGGCGAGCGCCATCTCGGCGGCGCCGGCCCTCGCGGCGGTGGCGTAGCTGCCGGTATAGATCTCGATCCCGTCGGCACCCGTGGCATGCACGCGCGGCACGATCGCGGCATCGGGATCGAGGAACAGAATCACGCGGCAGCGATACTGCTTCAGTGCCGCCACCGCCTCCGTCACCAGCGCCGCCTCGCTGGACCCAAGCCGCCAGCCGGCTTCCGAGGTCAGGACATCGGGCGCGTCCGGCACCAGCGTCACCTGCTCGGGCCGCACTTCCTCGACCAGCTCGAAGAGCCGTTGATCCGGATAGCCCTCGATGCTGAGCTCGAAGCCCGGCCGCCACGGTGCCATCAGCCGGGCCAGATCCGTCACGTCGCTGCGGCGGATATGGCGCTCGTCCGGCCGCGGATGAACTGTGATGCCGTCGGCCCCCGCCTCATGGGCGATCCGGGCAAAACTCATCAGATCGGGCACGCCGGTGCGCCGCGCATTGCGCAGCAGCGCCACCTTGTTGAGATTGACGTTGAGACGGGCGGCTTGCATGGCGGGGCTCCTTCGGCACCCAGCCTAGCGCAGAACGCCATGACCGCTTTCGATGGCCCTATGCGGTTTTGTCGGCGCTCGCTACGGTCCGACTATGGAGATCCGCGACGCTCTTCCCGCCGATGCCGCCGCCGTCGCCGATGTGCTGCGGCGCTCGATCATCGAGCTCTGCCAGATCGATCATGGCGGCGATCCGGCCGTGTTCGAGCGCTGGGCCGGCAACAAGACGGCCGAGAACGCGCTCGCCTGGATGAGTGCTCCCGATCAGGCGATGCTGGTGGCGCTCGATTCCGGCCGGATCGCCGCAGTCGGGCTCGTCACCGCGGCCGGCGAGGTCCGGCTCAACTACGTGGCGCCGGAGGCCCGGTTCCGGGGCTTCAGCCGCGCGCTCATGGCCGCGCTGGAGGCGCGGGCGAAGGAGTTCGGCTGCACGAGCTGCACCCTCACCAGCACGGCGACAGCGCGCCGCTTCTACCTTTCGATCGGCTATGCCGAGCAAGGCATCGAGCCCGGCCTGGCATCGGGCCACTCCCTCTATCGGATGGCGAAGCGGCTTTGACCCCGTCCATCGATGCGACTCTCGTTCATCGGCTGATCGCCGAACAGTTCCCGGCCTGGGCCAACCTGCCGATCGAGCCGGTCGTGCCGGGCGGGTGGGACAACCGCACTTTCCGTCTGGGCGACGCCATGCTCGTCCGCCTGCCGAGCGCCGCAGGCTATGCCGCCCAGGTCGCGAAGGAGCAGCGCTGGCTGCCCGCCTTGGCGCCGCATCTGCCGCTGCCGATCCCGGTTCCCTTGGCCAAGGGTGAGCCGGGTGCCGGATATCCTTGGTCCTGGTCGGTCTATCGCTGGCTCGAGGGCCAGCCCACGACGCTGGATCGGATCGCCGATCTCGATCGGTTCGCGATGGCACTCGGGGATTTCATTGCAGCGCTCCACCGCATCGATGCGGGTGAGGGGCCGCCGGCGGGACAGCATAATTTCCATCGCGGCGGCGCGCTGGCGGTCTATGACACCGAAACCCGCGCCGCACTCGCCGCTCTCGATGGCCGGATCGACACGGATACGTGCGAAGCCATCTGGGCCGAGGCGCTCGCCTCCGCGTGGCGCCGGCCGCCGGTTTGGGTCCATGGCGATATGGCGGCCGGCAATCTGCTGATCCGCGACGGCACGCTCGCTGCCGTGATTGATTTCGGCAGCTCGGCCGTGGGCGATCCTGCCTGCGATCTCGTCATCGCCTGGACGCTGTTCCACGGCTCGAGCCGCGCCGGATTCCGCGCCGCCTTGCCGCTCGACGGCGACACCTGGCGCCGCGCCCGCGGCTGGGCTCTGTGGAAGGCGCTCATCACCGTTGCCGGGCACGAGGCCAACCAGCGTGAGGTCGAAACCTCCCGGCGCGTCATCGGCGCACTTCTGGCCGAGCGCGGCACTTAAGAACAATTCCAATAATTCCCGAATAGAGCGTTCCGTTTCCGCACTAAGGCAACCACTTGCCTACAGGTGACCACCCAACTTATTCTAAGCAACGTGCAGGAAGGGCCGACCGCTACAGCCGAATCGCAAGAATAATAATTGGCCCGCCAACCGGCGCCTTTGAAAATACAAAACGGGGCGCTGAACACCGATAAGGGAGGGGCTGACTGATCATGTCCAGCACACGGAATATTTTCATCGCCGCGGCATCGGCCGCCTGCCTGAGTTTCGCTGGCTCGGCTGAGGCCGCCGGCACGCCGACCGTGTCCGAATTCCTGAATGCGGCCAACGCGGTCTATCTCATCAATGCAACCCCCAGCGGCATGACCCGCTTCACCCATAACGGCGTGCCCGTGACCCTGGTCGACGATGCCGACGGCGCCGTCGCCTCGGTCTATGTGACCGCCGAGCACCAGGTGGTCATCGCCTATCAGGGCACGACCGGCGGCTTGAACTTCCTGGTCAATCCGATCGCGGCCGCGACGCAGGTCGCGACCGACATCCAGGTCGTGCTGTCGGATGACTATAGCGGCACGCCGCCCGCCGCGCTGACGAGCTCGCTCAATTTCGCCGGGCTCGTCGTATCGCTGGCGGAGGCGCAGGGCTTCACCACGGCGAACATCTTCGTCACCGGTCATTCGCTCGGCGGGATCGAGGCCGAGTATGTCGCCCAGCAGACCGGCCTCGGCGGCATCGCCTTCGAATCGACCGGGATCGCCGATCGGCCGGCTTCGGGCGTCACCGGCGCCAATTTCGTCAATACCGTCACCTTCGGCGACCCGGTCGGCAATTTCGGTTCCGATATCCAGGCGGAGCAGCCGACGGCGCCGCCCTTCGTGGCCGGCGGCGGCATGGCGCCGCATTTCGGCCAGATCGTGTTCCTCGGCACGCCGTCCGACGAGACGACGCTGCGCAACGACATCGAAGGCAAGTCGGTCCTCAATCTCGGCAGCGATCTCGACTTCATCGAGCTGCTGCTCGAATTCCACCTGCCTGGCGTCCAGGCGCATGACCTCGAGGTCACGCTCAACCCCAGCTCGGCCATCGTCGACGATGTCGGCGACATGGCCGGGCAGGTGCTGAATGTCGGCAACCTCCAGATCCCGGCCTTCATCAATGCCGCCAGTGCGGCCGGGCGGCTGGTCAAGGGCTGAGCCAAGAGCAAAAGGGGGCGGACCGCTCGGGATCCGCCCCCGACCAGTCAGGCCGTCTCGGTCGCGGGATTGAGCGTGGCGGTGCCGGGCGCCGCCGCTGCCTTCCGCGCCTGCACCCGGCGATACATCCAGGCGGTGAGCATCGGAGTCAGCACGGCAGTCACGATGACCGAGGCCGCGACCTGGACGGTCGCCACCGGTGCCAGTGCGGCGTAGCTCGGATCGGCGAGAGCGATCGCCTTCGGCACCGCGGCCGAGTTGCCGGCCGTGCTCGACGCCGCCGCCCCAGCGATGCCCGAGCCGCCCAGCAGCTTGTCGGCCAGGATGCAGACGATGCCGGTCACGACCAGCACGAACACGCCGAGCCCGAGGCCCGGCAGCCCGCCGGTCACGACATTGCCGAGATTGATCGTCTGGCCCAGCGTGAAGGCCATGAAGGGCACGATCAGTGCCTCGCGCTTCCCGAAGAAGTCGCGGATATCGTCGTCGAGATTGCCCAGAACGGCGCCGGCGATGATGGGGGCGATGACCGACACCATGCTGAGCCACGGTATGTTGGCGAGGCCGGCCCCGACCAGGATCAGCATGCTGAGGAACGGGCCGGTCTCGATGCTCTGCGGCACATAGGTGCCGGCATCCTCCTTATCGCCCATGGCGCTGGTGAGCGCCAGGAACATGCCGCCATTGGTGTCGCTCAAGGCCACGAGGAGGGCGAGGGTGCTGATGCCGAAGAATTCGCCGCCGAAGAATTTCGCGACCGAGAGCGAGATCAGCATGGCCATGCCGACCTTGGCGAACATGATGCCGAAGCCGCGCTTCAGCATGCGCGGCGCCGTGCGCAGCGTCATCTTGGTGCCGGTCGCGAAGAGATACATGCCGAGCACGGTCGGATATCCGGCACCGCTCAGCGCCTCGGTGAAGCCGCCGATCTTCAAGAGGTTCGGGAAGAAGGTGTTGATGATCATACCAAGGAACAGCGGCACCACCATCAGCCCGCCGGGCACCTTGTTAATGCTTTGAAGGATCTTCATATCCGTTCCTGGATCGGTTGTTTAGATTGGCCCCAACCATCCTTATAGGACATGCCGTGGCACCGGCATATTTCCGATCCTGCAAGGCAGCCTCCAGCCGACGCGCAAATTTCATGATTGCCGCACCGTTCCCGGCCTGGTGTGGAACTTCGGCGCGCTTTCAGGGGTTTCGGTCTCGAGGGACGACGTGATTCTTGTCGCCGCTCCGCAACAGCTCTAGGCTTCGCTATAAGCAGCCGTGGCGTGCGTCTGGGATCCGATCAAGGAGCGACCCGCATGAGCCGTCAGCAACTCCCCCAACAGAGCCTGGCGCTGGTCCTCGCCGGCGGCCGCGGCACGCGGCTCCAACAGCTGTGCGACCGGCGCGCCAAGCCGGCGGTCTATTTCGGCGGCAAGTTCCGCATCGTCGATTTCGCACTGTCGAACTGCGTCAATTCCGGCATCCGCCGCATTGCGGTCGTGACGCAATACAACGCCCACAGCCTGCTTCGGCATGTTCAGCGCGGCTGGGCCTTCATGCGGCCCGGCGTCAACGAGTTCATCGATCTCATGCCGGCGCAGCAGCGCATGGGCGAGACCAACTGGTATCGCGGCACGGCCGACGCGGTCACCCAGAATATCGATATTCTCCAGGCTTATAAGCCGAAATATCTGGTCATCCTGGCCGGCGACCATGTCTACAAGATGGATTACGCCGCCATGCTCGCCTGGCATGTCGATCAGGGCCGGCCCTGCACGGTCGCGTGCGTCGAGGTGCCGCTCGAGGAGGCGACGCAATATGGCGTCATGGCGGCCGACGGCTCCAACCGGGTCACCCAGTTCGTCGAGAAGCCGGCCAATCCGCCGCCGGTCATCGGCCGGCCCGACCGGGCGCTGGCGTCCATGGGCATCTATGTCTTCGATGCCGAATATCTCTATAACGCGCTGCGCCAGGACGGGCAGGATCCGAAATCGAGCCATGATTTCGGCAAGGACGTGATCCCGAAGGCGGTCGCGGCGGGCGAGGCCTCGGCCCATCCCTTCGCCTTGAGCTGCGTCTCTACGGCACCCGAGGACGAGCCCTATTGGCGCGATGTGGGCACGCTCGACGGCTATTGGCGCGCCAATCTCGATCTCACCCTGCCGACACCGGCGCTCGACATGTATGACAAGAACTGGCCGATCTGGACCTATCAGGAGCAGCTGGCGCCGGCCAAGTTCGTGTTCGACGACGAGCAGCGGCGCGGGGCGGCGGTCGATTCGCTGGTTTCGGGCGGCTGCATCATCTCGGGCTCGATCGTGCGCCGCTCGGTCCTGTTCTCGGGCTGCCGCGTCAATTCCTACTGCACGGTCGAGGATGGGGTGCTCCTGCCGGAGGTGGAGGTCGGCCGCCACGCCCGGCTCAAGCGCGTCATCGTCGATCATGGCTGCCACGTGCCCGAGGGGCTGGTCATCGGCGAGGATGCCGAGGCCGATGCGCGCCGCTTCACCCGTACGGATGGCGGCGTTACCCTCGTCACGCAGGAAATGCTGCGACGGCTCTGAAAGCTCGTTTTCGATGCGAATTCTTCACGCGACCTCGGAGCTCTACCCGATCGTCCGGACGGGCGGTCTTGGCGACGTCTTAGCCGCCTTGCCGAAAGCGGAACGGGATCTCGGGCTCGATGCCCGGATCATCCTGCCCGGCTATCCGGCGGTCAGGGCCGCTCTCAACGATCTCAAATTCATCACCTGGCTCGGGCCGATGTTCGGCGCTCGGCGCGTCGAGATCTGGCAAGGCACCGTGCCCGGCAGCAACGTCCCGGCCTATGCCATCGATGCCCCCGGCCTCTATGACCGGCCCGGCAATCTCTATGTGCAGCCCGGCGGTGCGGACTGGCCCGACAATGCCGAGCGGTTCGGCCTCTTGGGCTGGGCGGCCGCCCAGCTCGCGCGCGGCCTCATCGATCCCGACTGGCGCGCCGAGATCTGCCAATCCCATGATTGGCATGCCGCATTGGCGCCCGCCTATATCGCTTTCGCCGGCGATGCAAGGCCGCGGCCCGCCGGCATCCTCACCATCCACAATCTCGCCTTCCAGGGCCTGTTCCCGCCCGAGACGCTGGTGCCGCTCGGGCTGCCACCCGGCGCCTATCACCCGGGCGATCTCGAATTCTGGGGCAAGCTTTCCTTCTTGAAGGCCGGCCTCGTTCATGCGACGCGCGTCACCACGGTCAGCCCGGGCTATGCGCGCGAGATCGCGACGCCCGACTATGGCAGCGGCCTCGACGGCGTCATCGCCGATCGCGGCGGCCATGTCCTCGGCATCCTGAACGGCGTCGATGAAAGCCTCTGGGACTCAACGACCGACCGCCATCTGGCAGCCCCCTTCGATGCGGCGAACCTGGCCCCCCGCAGCACCAACCGCACGGCACTCCTCAACGAGTTCGGGCTCGCCGCCACCGACGGCCCGCTCTTCGGCGTGGTCAGCCGCCTCAGCCACCAGAAAGGGCTCGACCTCCTGCTCGACGCCCTCCCGCGGCTCCTCGCCTGCGGCGGCGGCCTGGTGCTCCTGGGCTCCGACGATCCCGTGCTCGAGGCCGGCTTCCGGGCTGCCGCGCAAACGCATCCCGACCGGATCGGCGTGCGAGTGGGATTCGATGACGGGCTCGCCCGCCGCATCTTCGCCGGCAGCGACGCGATCCTCGTGCCCTCGCGTTTCGAGCCCTGCGGCCTTACCCAGATGTATGCGCTGCGCTATGGCGCCGTACCGGTCGTGCGCCGCACTGGCGGCCTCGGCGACACGGTGGCCGATGCGACACCGGAGGGGATCGCCGCCGGCACCGCCACCGGCTTTCTCTTCGACGCCGCCACAGCCGACGCCCTCGCCGGCGCCCTCGACCGCACGGCGACGGCCTTCCGCGACAAGCCGCTCTGGCACCGGCTCCAAGTGACCGGCATGGCATGTCATTTCAGCTGGGCTGCGGCCGCCGAGGCTTATGCCAAGCTTTACGCCGAGCTCAGGCCGGCGGAGAGGAAGCCGAAAGCCCGCAAGGGCTGATCAGGACGGATCTTCAACCGATGTCGACGAAGCCTGCGTAAGGGCAGCGAGATAATCGCTCAAGGTCGCATCCAGCCGCTCATGCATGAAGCGCCGGAACGGCGCCAGATCCTCGGCCACCGAGGCTCGTTCGAGCGCGTCGAGATAGGTCTTGCGATCCTCCGGCCGGACCGCGACCGGCGGATAGCCGCCGCGGATCAGGATCAGGTTCATCAGCAGCCTCGCCGTCCGGCCATTGCCGTCGCTGAAGGGATGGATCGTCGTCAGCCGATAATGCCCGTCGAACGCCGTAGCGGGCTCGGCCGGCGCCGTCTCGAGCCAGGCGCCGAGCCCGGCCATCAGCTCGGGGATCTTCAGCGGATTGGGAACGATCGCGGCCGAGCCCGCGATCCGGCGCGGCAGCAGGCTATAGAGCCCGGCAATATCCGGCTGGCTGCGCGCCACGATCCGACGATGCAGCTCGCGCACGACCAATTCTCCGATCGGCGCGGTCTCGGCGGCCAGCGCACGCATCCACTGCAGGGCCTCGTAATGATCGACGGCTTCCAGATGATCCTTGAGCTTCTTCCCGCCGACCGTGATGCCATGCTCGATGACCTCGGCCGTCTCCCGCAGGGTCAGCGTGTTCCCCTCGATCGCGTTCGAGGTATAGGTCAGCTCGACATCATAGAATTTCTGCAGCCCGGCCAGTGCTTCGCGGGTCAGCGGCCGCAGCCGGTCGAAGTCCGCCTTCTTGGCGCCGATCTGCTTCAGGAGGTCGTCCATGCCTTGTCCGTGTCATGACAGGGCGGAAAACTCAACCGGTTTTGGCAACGCGCTGCTGAACCTCCGGATGGGCAGTTACCCACAGCCTTCGATCCATCCCATCTTGACCAGCTACCGGACGTCGTGTTCCTGTTTTGTCCATGAAGTTGGAGCAAGACATAGCCGCCTCATTTGCGGCAGACCGACATCCCGATGCCCGAGCGGCTAGGGAGGGTTCGGCTGCCCGATCGGCGGAGACGATGGCGGAACGGCATCAGCGCATGCTGAAGAAACTGGCCGAGATGGCGATGGAGTTGTCCGAGGCGGCCCATGAAGAGGCGATGACTGAGGTCGCCGCCCGCAAGGCCGATCCCGCCAAGCCCGAGCCTGCCCGTGATCCGATGCTCAGCTTCTCGCGCATGGCCCGTGTCGTGCGCCAGACCGTGGCGCTCGAAGCCAAGCTCGAGAAGGAACGCAAGTCCGAGTCACAGGGCAATGTCTGGGCAGATTATTACTGCCGCTACGCCATGGCCAGCTTCGCCTCGAACGAGCAGAAGCGGCGCGTGCGCAAGCTGGTCGAGAAGGAGATCGAGCGGAACGCGTTCCCGCCGAACGATCGGCAAGACCTCACGGAGCGCCTCTATGAGCGGCTCGAGGATGATGGCGACTGGCGGGATCTCACCGACAATCGCTCGGTCGGCGAGATCATCATGGCCCTCTGCGAGGAGCTCGGCCTCGATCCGGATTGGGCGGCACTCAGGGAAGAGATCTGGGCGATCGAGGACGCGACGGAGGCAAGCCTCCAAACCGTGCTCGATCCCGAGCGATGGCGCCACGGCCGCGATCCGCCATCCTGAGGGTGCTGGGAGTGCGGACGGAAATCCGCTTGCTCGTCCCGGGCGTGCCGCGCATGCTGCCGCGCTCGCCAACCGTGCCCATTCCCATGCCCGTTCTTTCCACATCCATCGACACGAAGTCCGAGCCCTTCCGCGCCAATGCGGCGGCGCTGACCTCGCTCGTCGCCGACCTCAACACCACCGTCGAGACGATCCGCCAGGGCGGCGGCTCGACGGCGCGGGCGCGCCATACAGCGCGCGGCAAGCTGCTGCCACGCGACCGCGTGCGCACGCTCATCGATCCGGGCTCGCCCTTCCTCGAATTCTCGCAGCTGGCGGCGCATGGCGTTTATGGCGAGCCGATCCCCGGTGCCGGTATCGTCACCGGCATCGGCCGGGTCATGGGCCGCGAATGCGTGATCGTCGCCAACGACGCGACCGTCAAGGGCGGAACCTATTATCCGCTGACCGTGAAGAAGCATCTCCGCGCCCAGGAGATCGCCTGGCAGAACCATCTGCCCTGCCTCTATCTCGTCGATTCGGGCGGCGCCAATCTGCCGAACCAGGACGAGGTCTTTCCCGATCGCGACCATTTCGGCCGCATCTTCTACAATCAGGCGCAGATGTCGGCGGCCGGCATCCCGCAGATCGCCGTCGTCATGGGCTCCTGCACGGCGGGCGGCGCCTATGTGCCGGCCATGTCCGACGAATCGATCATCGTGCGCGACCAGGGCACCATCTTCCTGGGCGGCCCGCCGCTGGTGAAAGCGGCCACCGGCGAAATCGTCTCGGCCGAGGATCTGGGCGGCGCCGACGTGCATAGCCGCATCTCCGGCGTCACCGACCATATGGCCGAATCCGACGCGCATGCGCTCGGCATCGCGCGCCGCATCGTGGGCTCGCTCAACCGGGTGAAGCGGCCGGGCCTCGAGCTCAAGGCACCGGCCGAGCCGCTTTATGCGCTGAGCGAGCTTTACGGCGTCATCCCGACCGACACGCGCAAGCCTTACGATGTGCGCGAAATCATCGCCCGCCTGGTCGACGGTTCCGAGTTCGACGAGTTCAAGCAGCTCTACGGGCCGACCCTCGTCACCGGCTTCGCGCACATCTGGGGCTATCCGGTCGGCATCGTCGCCAATAACGGCATCCTGTTCTCGGAAAGCGCCCAGAAGGGCGCGCATTTCATCGAGCTTTGCGCCCAGCGCGGCATTCCGCTGATCTTCCTGCAGAACATCACCGGCTTCATGGTCGGCCGCAAATACGAGGCGGGCGGCATCGCCAAGGACGGCGCCAAGATGGTGACGGCCGTGGCGACCGCCGCCGTGCCGAAATTCACGGTGATCATCGGCGGCAGCTTCGGCGCCGGCAATTACGGCATGTGCGGCCGCGCCTATAGCCCCCGCTTCCTCTGGATGTGGCCCAACGCCCGCATCTGCGTGATGGGCGGCGAGCAGGCGGCCTCCGTGCTGGCGACGATCAAGCGCGACAATTTCGAAGCCAAGGGCGAGGCATGGCCCGCCGAAGCGGAAGAGGCGTTCAAGACGCCGATCCGCGAGCAATACGAGACCCAGGGTCATCCATACTATGCCAGCGCCCGGCTCTGGGACGATGGCGTGATCGATCCCGCCGATACGCGGCTGGTCCTCGGCCTCGGCCTTTCGGCTTCCCTGAACGCGCCGATCGAGCCGACCCGCTTCGGCCTCTTCCGGATGTGAGGGATGATGGACCTACTCACTCGTCATGGCCGGGCTTGTCCCGGCCATCCACGTCGGCGATCCTCACTGAAATCGACGACAGATACCGGGTCGGCGCGGCTGCATGGCGAGGTCAGCGGCAGCTTGCCGACGTGGATGGCCGGGACAAGCCCGGTCATGACGGCAGAGGAATGCCTCCCATGACCGACACGCTCCTCTACACCCTCGATGACCGCGGCGTCGCCACGCTGACGCTCAACCGCCCGCAGCTGCACAACGCCTTCGACGATGCCCAGATCGCCAAGCTGACGGCCGCGTTCGAGCGCATCGGCGCCGATCCCGCCGTGCGGGTGCTGGTCCTGCGCGGCGCCGGCAAGAGCTTTTCGGCCGGCGCCGATCTCGACTGGATGCGGCGCATGGCCGATTACACCGAGGCGGAGAATCTGCGCGACGCCGGCGGCCTCGCCACCCTCATGCGCGTGCTCGACCGGCTGCCGAAACCGGTGGTGGGGCTGGTCCAGGGGGCCGCCTATGGCGGTGGCGTCGGGCTCGTGGCCGCCTGCGACATCGCCATCGCGTCGGACGCCGCCAGCTTCTGCCTTTCCGAGGTCAAGCTCGGCCTCATCCCGGCCGCGATCAGCCCTTATGTCGTGGCCGCGATCGGGGCGCGCCAGGCGCGGCGCTGGTTCCAGACGGCCGAAGTGATCTCGGCCGCCCGCGCCCGCGAGATCGGCTTGGTCCATGAGGTGGTGCCGGCCGACGCGCTCGAAGCGACGCTCCAAACGGTGCTGACGGCGCTCTCCCAGGGTGCACCCGAGGCACAGGCCGAGGCCAAGGATCTCGTCTTCCTGGTCGCCGACCGCGCCGTCGATGACGCGCTGGCACACGAGACCGCTGCCCGCATCGCAAAACGGCGCGCCACGGCGGAAGGGCGCGAGGGTGTCGCGGCCTTCCTCGCCAAGCGCGCGCCCAGCTGGCGCCCCTGATGTTCTCGAAGATCCTCATCGCCAATCGCGGCGAGATCGCCTGCCGCGTCATCAAGACCGCGCGGCGGCTCGGCGTCGCGACAGTCGCCGTCTATTCCGATGCCGATGCCGGCGCCCGCCATGTCGCTCTCGCCGACGAGGCCTATCCGATCGGCCCGGCCCCGGCGCGCGAGAGCTACCTCGTGGGCGCCAAGATCATCGAAGCGGCGCAACGCGCCGGCGCCCAGGCGATCCATCCGGGCTATGGCTTCCTCTCGGAAAATGCCGGCTTCGCCGAGGCCTGTGCCGCCGCTGGAATCATCTTCATCGGCCCGCCGCCCTCTGCCATTCGCGCCATGGGCTCGAAATCCGCGGCCAAGGCGCTGATGGCGCAATCGGGCGTGCCGCTGGTGCCGGGCTATCACGGCGACGACCAGGATCCGGCGCTCCTGGCCGCCAAGGCCGCCGAGATCGGCTACCCGGTCCTGATCAAGGCCTCGGCCGGCGGCGGCGGCAAGGGCATGCGCGTCGTCGAGCAGCCCGAGGATTTCGCGGCAGCGCTCGCGTCGGCCAAGCGTGAGGCCAAGGCGGGTTTCGGCGACGACCAGGTGCTGGTCGAGAAGTATCTCACCCGCCCGCGCCATATCGAGATCCAGGTGTTCGCCGACACGCATGGCAACACCGTCTCGCTGTTCGAGCGCGACTGCTCGATCCAGCGCCGGCATCAGAAGGTGGTGGAGGAGGCGCCGGCGATCGGCATCGATCCCGGCCGCCGCTACCGGATGGGCGAGGCCGCCTGTGCCGCTGCGCGCGCGATCGGCTATGTCGGCGCCGGCACGGTCGAGTTCATCGCCGAGGGTGAATCCTTCTATTTCATGGAGATGAACACCCGCCTCCAGGTCGAGCATCCGGTCACGGAGCTGATCACCGGCCAGGATCTGGTCGAATGGCAGCTTCGCGTCGCGTCCGGCGAGCGGCTGCCGCTCGGCCAGGACAAGCTCTCGATCACCGGCCACGCGATCGAGGTTCGCATCTATGCCGAGGATCCGGCCAAGGGCTTCCTGCCCTCGATCGGCACGCTCAAGCATCTGGCCCCTCCGACGGAGGGCCCGCATGTCCGGGTCGATACCGGCGTCCGGCAAGGCGACGCCATTTCGATCCATTACGACCCGATGATCGCGAAGCTCATCGTCTGGGACCGCGACCGCGCCGCCGCGATCGGCCGGCTCCGGGCGGCACTCGCGGCCTATGAGATCGCCGGTGTCTCGACCAATGTCGAATTCCTCGCCGCCATTGCCGCTCATCCCGCCTATCAGGCGGGCGAGCTCGATACCGGCTTCATCGGCCGGCATGGCGAGGCATTGCTGCCGCCGAAACCCGCCGTGCCGGAGGCGGCGCTTGCCGCTGCGGCGCTGCGCGTGCTCGAAGATCGCAGTGAAGCCGTGGCCGCCGCGGCAGCTCGTTCGGGCGATCCCTGGTCGCCCTGGAACCTGCAGACGGCCTGGCGCTTGAACGGCGACGGCTATCAGGATCTCGTCTTCGAGACAGGCGAGGGGCCGGTGACGCTGCGCGCGCATCCGCAGGCTTCCGGATATCGCCTCGACCTGCCGGCCCGGACCGTGACATTGGCGCGTGCGGGTGAGGGCCGGGTCGCGATCGATGGTGCGATCTTGCATACCTCCGTCCTGTGCTATGGCGAGGCTTTCACCGTGTTCGCCGGCGGGACGCAGCATCGGCTGACATTGATCGATCCGCTGGCGCCCTCGCGGCTGGCAATCGTGTCGGGCGGCCGGCTGACGGCGCCGATGCCCGGCAAGATCACGCAGATCCTGGCGGCGGCGGGCAGCGCGGTGCGCCGCGGGGCGGCCCTCATGGTGCTGGAAGCGATGAAGATGGAGCATACGATCGCCGCACCCACGGACGGCACGGTCACGGAGATCCGTGGTGCGGTCGGCGATCTTGTCGATGACGGGGCGGAGCTGGTCGTTTTCGCCAGCGACCCCATATGATCAGAGGCGAATCAGGCGGCCTGGTAGCGGCGGCGATCGCCCAGGACCGAGGCGGCCAAGGTCTTGCGGATGGTCGGATCATCGGCGCGCTGCAGCACGACGTAATTGACCTTGTCGCTGCCCTCGAATTGCCGCTGCACGTTCCAGACCAGCGTCCGCTGCGCGTGCAGGCCACAATCGACGGCGTAATAACGCTCATTCAACATGCTTCGCCTTCCCTTGCCGAGTCATCAGCTAAAGCGGGTACCTTGCATCTTCACCTTGATTCGTTAACAAGATCTCTTGATCGCGCAGTCGGTGCGCAGAATCTGATCGAATTTTAACGGTATGATCGAGAATGGGCTGGTCGAACCATCCAGAAAAGTAGCGTGGCAAGCAGTCAATACGACTTATAGGACAGTTCTATGGCGGTTGCATTACCGAAATCACTGAGAATCGTCGAAGTTGGCCCGCGCGACGGGTTGCAGAACGAGCCTACGATCGTATCGCTCGAAACGAAGCTGGCACTCATCGAGGAATTGGCCGAAACGGGCTTGAAGACGATCGAGGCGGGCAGCTTCGTCTCGCCCAAATGGGTGCCGCAGATGGCCGACACGGCGGCCCTTCTGGCACAGCTCAAGCGCGCGCCCGGCGTGGCCTATCCAGTGCTGGTGCCGAACATGAAAGGCTTCGAGGCCGCACTCGCCGCCGGTGTCGAGGAGATCGCGATCTTCGCGGCCGCGTCCGAAAGCTTCTCGCGCCGGAACATCAATTGCTCGATCGAGGAGAGCATCGACCGCTTCCGCCCGATCGCGGTCGCGGCCGCATCGCACGGCATCCGGATGCGCGGCTATATCTCCTGCGCGCTCGGCTGTCCCTATGAGGGCGAGGTGTCGCCCGGCGCCGTGGCCGAGCTCGCCTCCGTGCTTTACCATCTCGGCTGCTACGAGATTTCGCTCGGCGACACGATCGGCATCGGCACGCCCGTGAAGGCGCGGAACATGGTCGCCGCAGTCGCGGCCAAGGTGCCGGTGGCGCAGCTGGCGCTCCATTTCCACGACACCTATGGCCAGGCGCTCGCCAACATCCTGGCCTGCCTCGAGCTTGGCGTCGCGGTCGTCGACAGTGCCGTGGCGGGCCTCGGCGGCTGTCCCTTTGCACCCGGTGCTTCGGGCAATGTCGCGACCGAGGATGTCGTCTATATGCTCGACGGCATGGGCATCGAGACCGGCGTCGATCTCCAGCGCCTGGCCGCGGTCGGCCGCAAGATCTCTAAATCATTGAACCGGCCGATGGCGTCCCGGACCAACCAGGCGCTGGCCGCGAAGGGCTGCTAGATGGCGCTCAATCTCGTCAAGATGTGCGTCGGCTGCGAGAGCGTCGAGGATCTCCGCCAATGGCAGGCGGACCGGCTGCTGCGCGGCGAGGGGCTGTTCCACCGCACGCGCAACATGCCGAAGCGTGCCAACGAGATCCTGGGCGGCGGCTCGCTTTATTGGGTGATCAAGGGGGCCATCCGCGTGCGCCAACGCATCACCGCACTCGATCCCGGCGTCGATGGCGAAGGCGTGCGCTTCTGCCTGATCCGCCTCGCCCCGGAGCTCGTCGGAACCCACCGCATGACCCATCGCCCGATGCAGGGCTGGCGCTATCTCGACGCCGACAACGCCCCAGCGGACCGCCGTCCGGGCGAGCCCGACGAAGCCGACGAGATGCCGCCGCAGATGCAGAAGGAGCTCAGGGCGCTTGGCCTGCTTTGAGCGCTGCCGTGCACTCGACACTGGCAAAGCGAGATGCCATAGTCCGGCCCTGTTTTCGTGTCCCAGTTTCGCGGGAAAGTGACGGCGCATGACCATCGGCACAAGGCTTTATACCTGGTGGAAAGGCGAGCTGGTCGGGACCGATCAGTTCGGCAACCGGTACTATCGCGAAAAGAACCAGAGGGCGCTCATCAAGGGCGGCGGTCGCGAAAGCCGCGAGAAGCGCTGGGTGATCTATGAGGGCTCGGCCGAGGCCTCCAAGGTGCCGTCGGAATGGCATGGCTGGCTGCATCATATTGCCGCGGGGGTGCCGAGCGTAGATCCGGCCGGCCGCCGGCCGTGGCAGAAGGAGCATCTGCCGAACCTGACCGGCACGGCGCTGGCCTATCGGCCGCCCGGCTCGGTCCTCAAGGGCGGCAAGCGCGCCCGTGCAGCCGGGGACTACGAGCCCTGGTCGCCGTCGTAAAGCTCTGCCAACGAAGCGAGACAGCAAGGCTCCGACATGAATCGCACGATCGTCGAGACGGTGATGGGTGGCGTGGTGCTCGTCATCGCCGGCTTTTTCCTGGCGTTCGCCTACAGCTCAGCACAAGTCCGCACGATCAGCGGCTATGAGGTGATGGCCAAGTTCAACCATGCCGAAGGCATCCGCGAAGGCGGCGATGTCCGGATCAGCGGCATCAAGGTCGGCACGATCTTGTCGGAATCGCTCGATCCCAAGACCTTCCAGGCGGTCGTGCGCATGAGCATCGACAACTCGATCAAGCTGCCGTCGGACACGATCGCGGAAATCGCCTCCAGCAGCCTGCTTGGCGACAATGTCATGTCGCTGGTGCCGGGCAATGACGATGACCATCCGATCCCGCCCAACGGCCAGATCATCCAGACCCAGTCGCCGATCAGCTTCGCCGACATCCTGAAGCAGGCGGCTATGTCGCTGACCGGCGGCTCGAAGCCGGCCGATCCGTCGGGCGCGTCCGGCGGCGGTTCCGGTCAGCCGCAGGACAAGCCCTGAGCATCGCCATGACCGGCACGGACCTGGCCGCTATCCGCTGGCTCGACGACAAGGGCGAGCCGGTCTCCTGCATCGACAAGCTCAAGGTTCTGGCCGAGACCCTCGAGGAGCTGCGCCAGATGGCGCAGGATTCGTTCGAGGATGCCGTGCTGATGGGCTGTGCCGAGCCGCAGGTGCGTGCGGTGCTGGAGGGGATCGTGCGCGAGATCGACAATCCCTATCGGAAGGACCGGTAGTGGCGCGATCGGCGGCGGTACTGCTGCTGGCTCTGCCGCTGCTCGTGGCCGCGGCGGCCACCCCCAAGACCGCGCCCGATCCGCCGGCCGCACCGGCCGAGCCGGCCAAGATCACCGGCGCCTTGCTCCAGGGGCTCGACAAAACCACGGCGCGCACGACGAAATTCGCAGCATCGCTCGGCCAGCCGGTGCGATTCGGCACGCTGTCGATCATGGTGCGCGATTGCCGGCGCAATCCGCCGGAGGAGCGGCCGGAGAGTGCCGCCTATCTCGATATCGAGGAGCTGCTGCCCGGCGAGACGGCGCCGCATCACATCTTCAGCGGCTGGATGTTTGCTTCCAGCCCGGCACTCAATCCGCTCGAAAGTGCGGTCTATGACGTCTGGGTTCTGGAATGCAGCACGACCAGCGGATCGGCCGGCAAGAAGGGCTGAAACCGCGCCGGCTGGGCGATCGCCTTCTGCAGCAGCTTGCGATAGTCGGCACGCGGGATCTCGACCGCGCCGAAACGCTGCAGATGCTCGGTCACGAATTGCGTGTCCAGGAGCATGTAGCCGCCATCGATGAGGCGGGCGACCAGATGGACCAGCGCCACCTTGCTGGCATCGGTCATGCGGCTGAACATGCTCTCGCCGAAGAAAGCGGCATTGAGCGACACGCCATAGAGCCCGCCGACGAGCTCGCCCTCGTACCAGCTCTCGACGGAATGAGCGAGGCCGCGGCGGAAGAGCTCGCTATAGAGGGCGACGATCTCCTCATTGATCCAGGTGCGCGGCCGGTCGGGTGCCGGGGCGGCGCAGCCGCGGATCACGGCCTCGAAGGCGGTGTCGCAGCGGATCTCGAAGGTGGAATTGCGGATCGTCCGTCTCAGCCGCTGCGGCACATGGAACCGGTCCAGAGGAATGATGCCGCGCCATTCCGGATCGACCCAGAAGATCTCGGGATCGTCCGCCGAATCGGCCATCGGGAAAATGCCGGCGGCATAGGCGCGGAGCAGCAGGTCGGGAGTGAGCGCGTTCATCGCCGCACCCCCGCCGCCATCAGGACGGGCGCCCCACGAAGCGCTCGAGCCAGTGGATGTCGTAATTGCCCGAGATGAAATCCGGCTCCTCCAGCAGGCGCTGATGCAAGGGGATGTTGGTCTCGATCCCGGATATCACATATTCGCGCAAGGCTCGGCGAAGCCGCATGATGCATTCGGCCCTGGTCTTGCCATGGACGATCAGCTTCGACACCAGGCTGTCGTAGTTGCTCGGCACCGTATAGCCCGGGTAAAGCGCGGAATCGATCCGCACGCCATAGCCGCCGGGAGCGTGATAGGCCGTCACCTTGCCCGGCGACGGCATGAAGGTCGTGGGATTTTCCGCGTTGATCCGGCACTCGATGGCGTGACCTGACAGGGTTATAGCATTCTGATCGTAGCCCAGAGGTTGGCCCGCGGCGATGCGGATTTGCTCCTGCACCAGATCGATACCGCTGATCATCTCCGAGACCGGATGTTCGACCTGGATGCGGGTATTCATCTCGATGAAGGCGAAGTGACCGTCCTGGTAGAGGAATTCGAGCGTGCCGGCACCGCGGTAATTGAGCCGCTTCATGGCGTCGAGTGCCACGCCGCCGATCCGGGCGCGCTCGGCCGGTGTCAGGATGGGCGAGGGCGCCTCCTCGAGGATCTTCTGATGCGATCGCTGCAGCGAGCAGTCGCGCTCGCCCAGATGCACGCAGCCGCCTTGTCCGTCGCCCAGGATCTGCATCTCGATATGGCGCGGCTTGTCGAGATAGCGCTCGAAATAGACCTCGTCATTGTTGAAATAGGCCTTGGCCTCGGCCCGCGCGATCGGGATCTGCGCCTTCAGCTCCTCGGCATTGCGGGCGATCTTCATGCCGCGCCCGCCGCCGCCGCCCGAGGCCTTGATCAGCACCGGATAGCCGATCGCCTCGGCGCGCTCGATCGCCGCCGGAATGTCGGTGATGGCACCGTCGGAGCCCGGCACGGTCGGAATGCCGAGCTCGGTCGCGACCCGCTTCGCCACGACCTTGTCGCCCATCATCCGGATATGCTCGGGCGTCGGGCCGATGAAGGTCAGGCCATGCTCCTCGACCATGGCGGCGAAATCGGCATTCTCGGCGAGGAAGCCGAGGCCCGGATGGATCGCGTCGGCGCCGGTGATCGAGGCTGCGGTCAGGATCGCCGGGATGTTGAGATAGCTCTCGCGCACGGAGGGCGGGCCGATGCAGACGCTCTCATCGGCCAACCGCACATGCATGGCGGCGGCATCCGCGGTCGAATGGACGGCGACGGTCGGAATGCCCAGCTCGTGGCAAGCGCGCAGGATGCGGAGCGCGATTTCGCCGCGATTGGCGATCAGCACCTTCTCGAAGAGCGGCTTCCTACTCAATTAACATCACCACCTGGCCAAACTCGACCGGGCTTGAATCCGCGACCAGGATGCGGCTGAGCTTGCCGCCCTTGGGCGCGCGGATCTGGTTCATCACCTTCATCGCTTCGATGATGAGCAGCGGCTGCCCGGCCGAGACCGTGTCGCCGACGCGCACGAAGGGCGCCGCACCCGGCTGCGGCGACAGATAGATGGTGCCGACCATGGGCGACTTGACGGCACCCGGATGGGCGCCGAGGTCGCTCTCGGTCGAGGCCGCGGCACTAGCCGCCGCACTCGCGGACGCCACCGGTGCCGCAGCGGCCGGGGCGAAGGCCTGGACCGGGGCGGGCGTCCGGGTCACGCGCAGCCGGAACTCGCCCCAGCTGTATTCGATCTCGGTGAGGCGGGTCTCGTCGAGCAGGTTGGCGAGCTTCTTGACGAGGTCGCCATCGATATCGGTCGGTTTGGTCATGGGGCCTTTACGTGGCTTTCGGCTGCGAGGATGCGTTCCATGGCTTCGAGCGCCAGCTCATAGCCATGGCCGCCCAGACCGACGATCACGCCGCGGCAGACGCGCGACAGATGGGAGTGGTGCCGGAAGGGCTCGCGCCGATGGATGTTGGAGAGATGCACCTCGACGACCGGCAGGTCGCTCGCCGCCAGCGCGTCGGCAAGGGCGATCGAGGTGTGGCTGAAGCCGGCGGCGTTGATGATGATGCCGGCGGCCGTCTTGCGGGCCGCCTGGATCCAGTCGATCATCGCGCCTTCGTGGTTGCTCTGACGGAAATCAAGGGCGAGGCCCAGGCTCTCGGCGCGCCTCCGGCACGAAGCCTCGATCTCGGCCAGCGTCTCGCGGCCATAGATCGCCGGTTCGCGCGTGCCTAGAAGATTGAGGTTCGGTCCGTTCACGACCAGAACGATGGGATCCGCCAAGTCCGTCTTGTCCTCGTCTGCGGGCAAGCGGCCCTTATATCATGTCGCGGCGACCCGGCAAGGGCGGGCGAGGGGCGGTTAGAGCAGACCATCGGCGCCGTCGTTGAGCAGCATGAGCAGCCGGTCGAGCTCGGCGCGGTCCGTCGGCGCAAGCGCATTCAAGAGCCGGCGCTCGATCTCGAGCGCCAGCGGCGCCACCTCGGCGCGGATGGCGCGGCCGTCGGCGGAGAGCTGCAGGATCGAGCGGCGCCGGTCGCCGCCGTCGGTGGCGCGCTCGACCAGGCCGCGCGCCAGCAGCTTCTGCACCGTGCGGCTGACCCGCACCTTGTCCATATAGGTGCGCTCGGCGACGCCATTGGCCGAGAGCGGCCCGAACCGGCCGAGGACCGCGACGAGCCGCCATTCCGGGATCGAGAGGCCGAACCGGGCGGCATAGACGCGTGCCACCGCCGTCGAGATGCGGTTCGACAGGATCGACAGCCGATAGGGCAGGAAATGCTCGAGATCGAGCAGATCTCGCTCATCGACAGATGGATCGGTGGCGTCGGCTAATCGTTTCATCTGCAACTATCCTGCGGATCGCTGCCGGCCCTGGTCAAGAGGCTGGAAAAAAGTTTCATCTGAAACTAATCTCGGACCAAATCTCTTTTGGAGGATCGTCATGCCTGTCGCCGCCGACCGGATCGATCTTTGGGACAATCCGCTGGGAACGGATGGTTTCGAGTTCGTCGAGTACACCGCCCCCGACACTGCGGCACTCGGCCGCCTTTTCGAGCAGCTGGGCTTCGTCAAGATCGCGCGCCACCGCTCGAAGGATGTCGCCCTATATCGCCAGGGCGGGGTGAATTTCATCATCAATGCCGAGCCCGAAAGCTTCGCCCAGGCCTTCGCGCGGCTGCACGGGCCTTCGGTCTGCGCCATGGCGTTCCGGGTTGCCGATGCCGCTCATGCCTATAAGCGGGCGATCGAGCTCGGCGCCAAACCGGTCGAGAGCAAGGTCGGGCCTATGGAGCTCAATATTCCGGCGATCGAGGGCATCGGCGGCAGCCTGCTCTATCTTGTCGACCGCTACGGCCCGCGCGGCACGATCTATGACGTGGATTTCGTGCCGATCGAGGGCGCCGACCCCGCCCCCAAGGGTGTGGGCTTCACCGCGATCGACCACCTGACCCACAATGTGCATCAGGGGCGGATGGAGCTGTGGGCCGATTTCTATGCCCGCATCTTCGGCTTCCGCCAGATCCGCTATTTCGACATCGAGGGCAAGCTGACGGGCTTGCGCTCCAAGGCGATGACCAGCCCCGACGGCAAGATCCGCATCCCGATCAATGAGAGCTCGGACGACAAGAGTCAGATCGTCGAGTATCTCGACGCCTATCGCGGCGAGGGCATTCAGCATATCGCGCTCGGCACCGGCGACATCTACAGCTCGGTCGAAAGGTTGCGCGACCGCGGCGTGCGTTTCCTCGACACGCTCGACAGCTATTACGACCTGGTCGATGAACGCCTACCTGGCCATGGCGAAGATCTGGCGCGCCTCCGCCGCAATCGCATCCAGATCGACGGCGCCCCGGGCGAGACGGGCGGCCGCCTGTTGCAGATCTTCACCGAGACGGTGATCGGCCCGATCTTCTTCGAGATCATCCAGCGTAAAGGCGACGAGGGTTTCGGCGAAGGCAATTTCCGGGCACTCTTCGAGGCGATCGAGCTCGATCAGATCCGGCGCGGCGTGCTGAAGGCGGAATAGGGATGAAGCTCTACGGATGGTTCCGCTCCTCGGCGGCCTTTCGCGTGCGCATCGCGCTCAACCTCAAGGGCATCGAGTATGAAACGATCGCCCTCGATCTGCGCCGGAACGACCAGCGTGCCGCCGAATTCCTGGAGCTCAATCCGCAGGGCATGGTTCCCGTGCTGGATGATGATGGCGAGCTGCTGACCCAGTCGCTCGCCATCATCGAATATCTCGACGAGACCCATCCCAATCCGCCGTTGCTGCCCGGCCATCCGGGCGACCGGGCGCGCGTGCGGGCGCTGGCATTGCTCTTCGCCGGCGATGCGCATCCGCTCGTGACCCCGCGTGTGCTGCGCTATCTCAAGGATCCGCTCGGCCACGAGCGGCCGGCGCTCGAGGCCTGGTGCCGGCATTGGGCGACGGAGTCGCTCGGCACCGCGGAAAAGCTGCTCTCTCAGGACGACCGCACCGGCCGCTTCTGCCAGGGCGACGAGCCCGGCCTCGCCGATATCTGCCTGGTGGCGCAGATGGTCATCGCCGAGGATCTGGCGATCGATCTCGCAGCTTATCCGACGCTTTTCCGCATCCACCGCGAATGCCTGGCGCTCGACGCGTTCGAGCGCGCGCACCCGCGCAATCAGGCGGATGCGCCCGCCGCTTCCGCCTAAAGCGCCTTCACCGGATCAGCCTTCATCTGGTCCACGAGTAGCTTGATCGCCGCATCGAGCTGAGCGTCCTCGCCCTTGAAAGTGGCGTTGGGGGCGCAAAGAGCGGCAAGGCGAGGCGGTCGGCGAAAAGCGCTGGATTTTGGCGGAGCCCCGGGATTTGTGCAACCGCGGCGCGTTATCTCAGCTCGGCTGTTTCGTCCGAGCGGCAGCGATCTTGGCCTTGAGCTCGTCGGCCTCCAAGGCACCGGGATGGATCGAATCGCCGATCACATAGGATGGCGTGCCGTCGGCGCCGATCGCCTGACCCAGATCGAAATTGTTCTTGAGCACGACATCGATGTCGGAGGCTTCCAATTCCTTCTTCACCTGCGCCGGATCGAGCCCCAGCCCCTTGACCACACCCAGCGTCGAGCTCTCATCGACCGGTGTCTTAAGCGCGAACATGGCCTTGTAATAGTCGGCGATCTTGCCGTGCCGGGCCACGACCAGCGCCACGCGCGCGGCGAAGACCAATTCCTTCCCGAGCACCGGGTAATCCTTGAGCACGAAGCGTACGCCCTTATCCTCGTTGAGGAGCGCGTCGATCAGCGGGGCGGACGCCTTGCAGTAGGGGCAGCGGTAATCGAAGAACTCGACGACCGTGACATCGCCTTTGGGATTGCCGATCACCGGCGAGGTCGGGTCACGCTCGATCTCGTCGCGGCGCTTGGCGATCTCCTGCTTCTGCAGCGTCGCCTGCTGTTCGCGATTGGCGTCCTCGGCATGCTGCAGCGCTTCGATCAGCACCTTGGGATTGTTCAGGAGATAGTCGTGGATCAGCTTCTCGACCGCGGCCGCCTGGTCGGGTGACAGCGTCGAAGCCGGCTGGCCGGCACGGACGGGAAGTGCCAGGAGCAACGCCGCGGCGAATGCCAAGGCCGTACGGCGGAACTGAATCATCGAGCTTTATCCTCTTCTGGCGCGATCGCCCTATAGGGCCGGTCTCACGAATGCTCGCGCTCGGACTTGACCTGGGTGCGGATATCCTCGGCCCGGATCCAGGCCGGTGTGCCGCGCTTCAGCAGCTCGGTGGCACGGGTCGCCTGCTGCGAGGCCTGCTTCAGATCGCCGTTCAGGATGCCTTCCTCGGCCAGCGCCAATGCCGCCTGGCCGAGATTGCCCGAGCGGCCCTCGGCAATGCCGAGCTGATGCCACGAATCGGTGCTGGAATTGTCGAGCTTGACCGCCTCGCGCAGATTGGCGAGCGCATCCTTGGTCAATTCATCGTCGTTCGGCACCTCGAGCTCGGCCTGGCCCAGCTCCATGCGGATGAGGGGGCTTTCGGGCATCGACTTGACCGCCTTGCGGTACGACGGCACCGAATCGGCGATCTTGCCGCCTTCGAACAGGATCTGGCCGCGCAGCTCGTTGTAATAGGGATCGTCGGGTTTCTCCTTGAGCAGGCTGTCGATCTCGCTCAAGGCCCGGTCGTCCATGGGCACGCGATGATAAGCCGCAGCCCGGGCATAGCGGGCATAGCTGCTCTTGTCGGTATCCGGATAGAGGTGCAGCGCTTCGCCGGGGCTGAGCAGGAAGCCTCGGAGCTTCGCCAGCATGCGGTTGTGCCGGTCGATGAGGGCGGGATCGTCCTTGGCGTCGGACCAGGGCGATTTCGCGACCCAGGCAGCGACCGTATCGATACGCTCGCTGGTCAGCGGATGGGTGCGCAGATAGGGATCCTGCTGCGCCGGCAGCAAAAGCTCCTCATGCTCCAACAGCTTGAAGAAATCGAGGAGGCCGCGGGCCGATTGATGGGTCTTGTCGAGGAAGGTGAGGCCCGCCTCGTCGGCGCGTGCTTCCTGGCCGATCGAATAGGCGAAGAGCGTGTGCAGGCCGAAGCTTTGGCCGGCATTGGCACCCGCAGCCGCGATCCCGCCATTGTGGGTGATGACGGCGCCGGCCGCCCCGAGAAGATAGGCGATGATGCTCTGCGCCGTGGCGTTCTCGTAGGCTTCCTGGAAGCGTACCAGATGGCCGCCGGCCAGGTGTCCGGTCTCGTGCGCGATGACGCCGATGACCATGTTGGGCCGGTTCGCCTTCATCAGAAGGCCGACATTTATGAACAAACGCTGGCCGTCTGCAACGAAGGCATTGATCTCCTGATCGTTGACCAAATACACCTGGATGAAGTCCGCATCGAGGCCCGCCGCTTTCCACAGCGGCGTCGCATAGTCGCGGACCAGGGACTCGATCTCCGCGTCGCGGATGAGGCCCGGTGCTTCCTGTGCAGCGGCCGGCCGGCTGCCCAGCGGGAGCAGCACGAGCAGCGTGACAGCACAGGCGAGGGCCCGGAACAGCATGGCATTCAACACGAGCGGCATCCTTTCGAAGGCCGCCATCATCGGGCGGATCACGCACCGGCGTCAATCAGTCCAGGTCCGCCCGGTTGCGTTCGCCGGACTGGCGCTCATGAGCCTGGCGGTCGCCGGCTGCGACACAATTCGCGGTGCCGGCGACGATATCGGCTCGATCGTGAGCTTCGGCGGAAGCGAGGACACGGGCTCGGGCAAGGTCGAGAGCCGGTATCTGGGCGCCATTGTCGCGGATGATCCGCAGGCGGTCGATCTCGCGCGCCGTGCGCTCGGCGCCGGCGCACGGGCCGCCGATGCGGCGGTCGTCATCGCCATGACGCTGTCGGTTACCCAGCCCGGCCGCGCCGGCCTCGATGGCGGCGGCGTGTGCCTGGTCAAGGGCGAGGGCAATGCCCCGGTCGAGGAGCTCGACTTCCTGCCGCAGACGATCGCGGGCTCGGCCTTGCCGGTCTCGGGGCTGGCGCGCGGCATGGCGGCACTGCAGGCGCGCTTTGGCCGCATGCGCTGGCAGCAGGCGCTGGGCCCGGTCGAGCATCTGGCCTTCACCGGCATCACGATCACGCCGCAGCTGATCGCCGATCTCAACGCCGCCGGGCTCGAGGCGGGCGGCCCGAACGGCCTGCCGCTGCAGTCCGGTCAAATCCTGCCGCAGCAGGGCGTCGCCTCGACCATGTCGCGGGTGCGCGTCGGTGGCCCGAACGAGCTCTATACGGGCGGCATCGCCTCCGTGTTCGTGGGCGCCGGCGTGCCGGGCGAGGCGCTGGCCACATATGTGCCGAACTGGCACCGGCCGGCGAGCGTCGAAGCCGGCAATGGCGGCCGGCTCTATTTCGCCGATGCCGGCGGCGGTCCGCTCGGTGTGGCCGCATGGCAGGCGCTCGCGGCCGCGAACCCGGGCGAGGCCGATGCCTTCGCGATCGCGCGCCAGGCCGGTGGCGGCGAGGCGGCCGGGCAGGCAGCCGGAACGACCGGTTTCCTGGTGGCGGACGCGCGCGGCGAGGTCGTCACCTGCACCATCGGCATGGGCCGGATCTTCGGTTCCGGCCATCTCATCGAATCGCTCGGCATCTATTCGGCCTCGCCCTTCGACGGCGCGGTGCTGGCCTCGCTCTCGCCCGTGCTGGGGGTGAATGCCGAGGGTGACCAGGTCACTGCGGCGCTGGCCGGTGGCCAGGGTGGCGCCGCCTCGGCCGACAGTGCGGCGGTGGCCTTTCTCACCCTCATGGGCCGGCAGCCGCTTGGCACCGCGCTCGGCGAGCCGCGCTCGGCCACCGATGCCGGGGGCAATCCGGGGCCGGAGCGGGTGAATGCGCTGATCTGTCGCGACGGTTTCCCGAAGGCAGCCGGCAGCTGTGCCCTCGAAAGGGATCCGCGCGGCTACGGCTTCGCACTCCAGGCCGACAATCTGATCCGGTGAGGCGGCGATGCCTTCCGGTACCAAAATCTTGGCGACCGGAGGGCGGGCCGTTTGGCGCTCATCGTCCGCGCTATGAAGAATAAGGTCTCCGCGAAGTGGTCGATGATCGTGGGCCGGGCCGCTCACGAGCGGGCAGGGCGACGATTCGAGTGATCCGGGAACAAGTCCTGGTTCCAAGGGTTGAGCGTCGCGCACACTCGCTGGAGAGATGAAATGGAAGAGACCACGATGTCGACCGCGTTCAAGGAAGCGGCGCTGAGCGCGCAGGAAAGTGCCACGGATCTTGCCGCGGAAGCGACGCGTCAAGTCCGCCAGGCAGCGCCTCGCGTCGAGCGCGCCGTGCGGCAGGGCTATGGCGAGGTCGCGGCGGCTGCCGAGACCATAACCGAGGGTCGAGCCCTTCCGGCCCTGCTGGCGGCAGCCACGGTCGGCCTTCTCATCGCGTTTTTCCTGCGCCGGCGGTAACCGCCGTGATCGATCACGCGTTGATCGGGCATCGCGCCGTCTGATCCACGCGGCGGCGGCTGGAGCACCGGAATTCGGCCGCCGTGGGGAACCGAGCAGATGGTGCCGGGTTGCTTTCCTACTCCAGCGGCATCGGGCATTCGGTTGGCAGCTGGATTCAGCACTGAGCGTTCGTCGCCGTCGGGACCACCGACATCGAGGGCCGACAAATGTTCATGCACAACAAACGTCTCATGTACACCGTCAGAGTAGCCGAGCCGAACCCGGTGCTCGGGAGCTTGATGCTCGAACAGTTCGGGGGACCGCAAGGCGAGCTTGCTGCCGCCATGCGCTATTTCGGCCAGGCGATCGCCGAGAGCGACCCGGGCCGGAAGGATCTGCTGCTCGACATCGCGACCGAGGAACTGAGCCACCTCGAAGTCATCGGCACCATCATCTGCATGCTCAACAAGGGCGTGAAGGGCAAGATGGCCGAGGGCATGGAGGAGGCCGAGCTGCTGGCCGAGATCACCGCCGGCGGCGAGAGCCATACGGCCTCGTTGCTCTATGGCGGTGGTGCCGCCCTCATGAATTCGGGCGGGGCACCCTGGAGCGCCAGCTATGTCGATACCATCGGCGAACCGACCGCGGATCTGCGGTCCAACATTGCCGCGGAGGCGCGGGCCAAGGTCATCTATGAGCGCCTCATCAACGTCACGGCCGATCCCGGCATCAAGGATGCGCTGGGATTCCTGATGACGCGCGAGATCGCTCATCAAAAATCCTTCGAGAAGGCGCTCTACGCGATCGAGCCGAATTTCCCGTCCGGCAAGCTGCCGGGCGTGCCGGAATTCACCGACAAATATTATCATCTGTCGCGCGGAGACGGCGAGGCGCACAAGGGATCGTGGAATTCAGGGGCGCAGTGGGAACATATCGATGATCCCGATCAGCAGATTGCCGTCGACGACGGCGACGGTCTCGCCAGCGTCAAGCTCGATCGAAAGGCCGAGGCGCTCGTCAACGCCGCGGCGGTTCGGACGGCTTCCCATCCGGACACCAATCCCATCACCGGTGCCGATCTCGGTGCCGGCCCAGGTGCTGGAAAGATGACCAAGCCTCGCAAGTAATTCCCGCCCGGGCTCGGCCCAAGCCGGTCAATTTAAAAAGACGGCCCGATTTTCTCGGGCCGTCCTGGCGGCTGGGGTGGCGTGGCATTGGTGCGGCGCACGCGCTCGGCCACACTTTCTGTCAGCTGGCGGAGTTCGACTTTGGCGGCATGCGTGGAAAACGGGGAGTGGTTCACGCCCCCCCCATCCCGGGTAGCGCCACGAGATGCGGGAGCCCGAGGGTGCGGGTGGCAGGTGACATTGGTAACGCACAACCTGTAATCGTCCGCTTCGCCCTGATATTGGTGCCGCTCACTCTGAATGAATATGGGATTTTTTTATAATTTTGAGCTGTGTGGACAAAATTTGTAATCTCTGCCACAGAGATTTATTCGAATTGTACCGGAAGCACAAATATTGATCGGCGACGATGGAACGAAGGCGGCCCTGTCCGGTTCTAAAACCGGCGCGAGTTTTTCGTCTTCATTAGGCGCCGACAAAGGAGAGCATGATGTCGAAGGCTGCACATACTGAGGCCGCCACGCACCACGAGAACGCGGCCAAGTCGCACCGAACGGCGGCCCAGCATCACGAAAAGGGCGATAGCGCGAGCGCTTCCAAGCACGCCGAGGAGGCCCACGGCCACTCGACCAAGGCCCATGAATCGTCGTCCGCCGCTCACGGCAAAGGCAAGAAGTAGAACGAGGCGGGACGCCGTCGGATGACGGCGTCCCATTCCTTTGCCTTATCCGACCGTCGATGCCGGCACGGAATGCTGCAGGAAGAAGCGCACCATTTCGCGGCTCGCGTCCGGTCCGCGCGGCTCCGTGTAGGATCCGGCGGCGCTCCCCCCGGACCAGGCATGACCGGCGCCGTGCAGGACCCATTGCTCGAGCACCGACTTCCCGGCAGCGCCCATATGAGATGTGCGCGTGAAACTCATCCCGCCCGGAGAGTGTCCGTCGATGACGCGGATCTGAAGCCCGGCCCGCTCCGACTGCGCAATCACCTGATCACCGTTGATCGGGTTTACCGTTGTGTCCCGATCCCCATGAAACACGATCGTCGGCGGTCCGCCCCCTGCCTCGGCAACCCGGCTTGCGCCGGCGGATGACGGAGCACCCTGCCGCATGGCGGCGAAGGCGGACGGCATGTCCCGGGCGGCCCCGCAGGCCAGGCCCGAATGGACCCCGACGGCGGCATAGAGATCAGGGTAAGCCTTGCCCATGATCGCGGCCGCCGCACCCCCGGCAGACAGGCCAGCAACGTAGACACGGGCAACGTCGATATGGAACTCGCGAATGATCTGGCGCGTGATGCCGGCGATCAGGGCGGGTTCCCCGGCGTCCCGACACTGGTCGGCCGGGCTGTACCAATTCCAGCATTTGGACATATTCGCCGTCTGCGGCTGCGCTGGATAAGCCACCAGGAAAGACTGCTCTTCGGCCAACTCGTTCATCCGGGTGCCGGCGGCAAAGTCGTCGGGCGACTGCGTGCAGCCATGGAGCATCACGACGAGGGGCAGGGCCTGCCCCTTATAGGTGCTGGGGATATAGAGCTTGTAGGCCCGGCTGCCTGCTTGGCTGGAGAAACGATGCTCCTTGAAGAGGCCGGCCCCGGCGGGATGGTCGTCCTTTGCCGTCCAGGCCCCGCCGCTGCGCGCGGTGGGCGGAACGAAGTCCAGCACGTTCGGCGCGGACTTGCCGCCGCCGGCGGAGGGCGAACCGTTCGGGATTTCGCTCGTCGTCCCACGCAGCACGGCCATTGCTTCCTTGAGACGGCCCGCGCGCGTCAGGCGGGTCGCCTCTTTCATATCGATCTTCTGAAAGGCCAACATTTCGGCTGATTCCTACTGGATAGATCTGGGCAAGGCGGGAGCGTCGCCCATTCGCCTAAAGGCCTTGCAAGATTGAGGTCAGGGGCACTCACTGCATGCGAGCGCTCAGTGCCGCCTTTACGGCCGGCGCCGCCTGGAGCGCGCCCAGTACACGAATGGACGCGATCGTCGCGAGCGCGAGCTCGACCGATACGTCCGCATCGATGATCGCCAATCCCAGCACTTGAATGTGAAGGCGCTCGCCGGCCGCTTGGACCGCTTCGAGATCGCTTCGGCTATAGCGGCGCAAGCCCAGATCGAACGCGTTCCGGACCAGGGACTGCTTGACCGCGTCGGCGTGCCGGTCGAGCTGATTGCGAATTGCCGTGCGGATGAAATCCGTGCGGTTCGAATAGAAGCTCTCCTGCACCAGCAGATCGATATGGCCGAGATCGACATAGCCGAGATTTATCGTGATTTTCTCGCTATCGCCCGGCTTGGGGCGGGTCGTCGGCATCGTCATTCTTGCCATCCAATAACCATCTGCCTGGATGGCATATGGATGTTTCTCAGGGAATTGCTAGTCCCGCTCCCCCGATCACCTCATTCGCCGGAGCGAAAACCGACTTGGTTGGTTTGACGCCGCGCAGCGCGCTCGCGCGACCAGCCGCCGAATGTCACGATTTCGGCGGCTGGCATGACTCGCTGCTAAGGACCGGGTTCACGGATTGGGCGGATCACGCAGCGATCAAACCAATCCGACACCGGCGCCGAGGCGTTACTGGTTCTTGGTGCCGACGGCCTTGATGAACGGCAGGCCGTTCGGTGTGCCATACCCGGTGACATTGTCCCAGCCTGGCTCGACCGTCAGCGATGTATCCGCACCAAAAGCATAGGCCGCCCATATGCCTTCCTGAAGTGGCCCAACCGCTACCAGATAATCCGTCTGGGGGATCGGATTAAACGGACCGATAAAGATGTCGAGCGACGAATAGAAGGTCCTTCCGTTGCTGTCGGTGATCTCACCGATCGTATTGTACTGCGTCTCAAGGGTCGAGCTGTCGACCACATCCGTGATCTGCCCCGCCTTCAACTTGGCGATCGTCGGCGCAGCTTGGCCCAATGTCTCGTTATTGTACTGCTGAGCGATTGCCCAGATGGCGGAAAAGAGCGGGGAGGCCAAGCTGGTTCCGCCGACACCGGCGATCGCGTTTTGCACGCCGCCGATCGTGGCGATCACGGGAACGCCGGTCAGCGGATCCGCGTCCGCGGAGACATCGGGCACCTGGCGGCCGATACCCGGAAGCTTTTTCTGCCATGAGGGCTTGGGGTAGTAGAGGCTCTCACCGCCACCAGCGCCGAATTGGAAGCCGAGGAGTTCAGGCGGATCGTATGCCTGATTGGAGCTCGATCCATCGGCCGCTGCGACCTCGCCGATGAGGGCAGCGCTGGTGCCCCATCCGGTGACGATGTCGGCACCGCCCAGAGGATTGTTCATGACGCTCGTCCCGCCCACCGCCGTCACGTATGGCGAGTTCGACGGCACGCTGACCGCGCCGAGCGGGGTTCCGAGACCGTTATCTCCAGCATCGCCGCTGGAGAACTGCACGGCGATACCGGCCGCCGCCATGCGCTGCAGCACCTTGTTGAAGGCTTTCTCTTCAGGGGCACCCGCCGCGATTTCCTCATCGTTCTCCCAGCTGCAGGAGACGATGTTCGCGACGTGATTCTTAAGGATGTACTCGAGCGAGGCGATCTGGTCTTCGTTGTCCTGGCCGTTGGACGCGACCTCGACGATCGTCGCGCCTGGGGCGATCGCATGCGCCGATTGGATGTCCAAGGCGATTTCCGTCGACCAGCCCGTCAGGTCGGCGTCGTTGGGGTTCGGCGGCAGGCCCTCGGGGTAGATCACCTTGAAGTTCTTGGAGGTGAGGATCGGGAGGCCGAAAGTGTTCGCGGCCAGGTTCGCGTCAACCTCGGCGTTTGCGTAGCCAAAGCCTTCCACGAGCGCGATGGTCTGGCCCGTGCCGTCATATCCCTGCTTGATGAGAGACTTCAGGCCGTAATGTTCCTGCAGCTGGCTTGGCGTGTAGGAGACGACGGCCGTCGAGGTAAGGCTGTAACCCGGACCGAAATAGGAAGCTGTGGGCAGCGTTGCACCATCGGTCGTGAATATGAAGCCCTGTGGTGCGTAGAGCGCCGTCCCCGTGATGGCATCGCCGAAAATCCCGTTCGGTGACAGAGCCTTCGGAATAGCTTTTTGGAACAGAGGCTTACCCGTCGCCAAATCTCGAGCGATCGCCAATTGAGGGTGCGTCTGGTGCCGTTCGATCCCGACGGTCGAGTCAACAAGACCCCCCGCCGCACCGGCCAGCTTCGGCTCGCCGATGGGGGTTTGGACAGTCGATTTGCCGTAGCTGATTGTGTGCAGTTCCGTGTGGAAGGCCGATTCGATCGCGGCGGTGCTGCCACTTACGCGGATCGAGAAATTCATCGGGTCTACGGAAACCGTCGTCAGGCCCTTGCGTTCCAGCTCGGCCCGGACGGTCTGCATCTCCGCTGCCGTCGGCGCGTATTTGGCGAAGTCCTTGTCGGTGAACCAGCGATGGAACGTCGACGACGCGGGATCATAGAGTGCCTCCACCGCCTGGTCGAAGCCCGCCTGGTTATGCAGGTTCAGGTATACGGAGATCGTCTGCTCCTGGGGGGACACGACCCGCCCCAGATCCTTGGGAGCCTTGAGCGTCCCAACCTGCGCGCTTGCGTCAACCGACGTTGCGGTCAAGTCTGCCGCAACGGCCAGGGCCGGCAAGGCGACGCCCATCGCAAGTGCAGCCCCCAGCGCGCACGTATAGATCTTCCTTCTGCCCGCCGCGAGCGGCTGAGCACAATGGTAGTTAGTCATCTTAAGTGATCCCTCAGTGGTCGTTTCGGTTCACTGGAGCGCAATGACATGAGATCGAATTCGATCCAATGTCTGAATCGCCCTCTGATTTATATGTTTAGGGACGGATTGAGCGATCAGGTCGGCTCGACCTGATCGCATCCGCTCTAATTACTTGCTCTTTGCGCCCACGGCCTGGATGAAGGGCAGGCCGTTCGGGGTGCCATAGCCGGTCACATTGTCCCAGCCTGGCCCGACCGTCAGCGATCCATCGGTGCCGAAGCTGATCGCATAGGTCAGCGCGAAACCCTCGAGCGGCGACAGCGCCACCAAGAAGTTCGACTGCGCGATGTCCGCACCGGGGAAGAAGCCGGCTCCCGAATAGGCGGTCGTCGTTCCGCTATTATCGATCGTGCCGGACAAGCTGTACTGCGTCATGTCCGAGGTATCGATCACATCGGTGATCTGGCCCGCCTTCAACTTGGCGATCGTCGGAGCGGCCTGCCCCAATGTCGCGTTGTTGTATTGCTGGGCGACCGCCCAGATGGCGGAAAAGACAGGGGAGGCCAGGCTGGTTCCGCCCACGCCCAGTACCGCATACTGGGTGCCTTGGGTCGTGGCGACCACGCTGAACCCGGTAAAGGGATCCGCAAGTGCCGAGACATCGGGCACCTGGCGGCCGATGCCGGGGAGCTTGCTCTGCCAAGAGGGCTTGGAATTGTAGATGCTTTCGCCACCGCCGGAACCTTGCGTGCCCGCGTAATCGGGCGCCGACAGCACCTGGAACTCGGTACCGAGGAGTGAAATATTGGTACCCCATCCCGTGACGAGGTTACCGCCGCTGACGGGATCGTTCATAACGCTCGTTCCGCCGACGGCGGTCGCATAGGGCGAGTCGGACGGCACGCTGACGGCACCCACCGGCGTTCCCAGACCGAAATCTCCCGAGTCGCCGCTCGAGAATTGCACGGAGATGCCGGCTGCCGCCATGCGCTGCAATACCGGATTGAAGGCCCCTGCTTCGGCCGGCCCCGCCAAGAATTCCGGATCGACCTCCCAGCTGCAGGAGACGATAGTCGCGACCTTATGCTTCAGGATGTATTGGAGTGCCGAGATCAGATCTTCATCGTCCTGGCCGGCGGCCGCGACCTCGACGATGTTCGCCCCTGGCGCGATCGCATGCGCCGCTTGGATGTCGAGCGCGATTTCCCCGGTCCAGCCGAACAGGTCGGCATCGTTGGGGTTCCCCGGCGGACCGTCGGGGTAGACCACCGAGAAATTCTTGGATGTAAGCGGCGGGAGGCCGAAGAAGTTCGCGGCCGCGTTTGCATCGGCCTCTGCGTTGGCGTAGCCGAAGGCGTCCACGAGAGCGATCGTCTGCCCCCGACCATCGTACCCCTGGCTGATCAGCGGCGTCATGCCGTAGAAGCCCTGTAGCTGGCTTGGCGTGTAGGAGACTTGCTGGGTGAACTCGAACGCGAAGAGCGGGCCGAAGAAGCTCTCCGAGACGGAGCCGAAACGCTCTTTGATGTTGGTCTGGGTAGCAGGTCCAAGCGCCGTCTGGACGACGAATTTGTCGAACACCGTGGCCAACGGAAATTGGGTGATGGGAAAATCCGCCATCGGCTTGCCCGTCTGCGGGTTCTTCGCGATCACGAGTTGCGGTTGCGCCTGATGGCGCTCGACCCCGACGACACCCCCGACAAGATCGCCCGCAGCGCCCGCCAGCTTCGGCTCGCCGATGGCGGCTTGGACAACCGAGTTTCCGTAACTAAGAGTGTGAAGCTCAGTGTGGAATGCCGACTCGGTCGCGGTGGTGTTGCCACGCACGCGGATCGAAAAATTCTGCGGGTCCACGGAAACCGTCTTCATCCCGTGGCGCTCCAGCTCGGCCTGAACGGTCTGCAGCTCCGTCGCCGTCGGCGCGTATTTGGCGAAGTCCTTGTCGGTGAACCAGCGATGGAACGTTGACGAGGTCGGATCATAGAGTGCCGCCACCGCCTGATCGAAGCCCGCCTGGTTATGCAGTTTCAGATGCACGGTGACCGTCTGCTCCTGGGCAGACGCCACACGCCCCAAATCCTTGGGAGCCGTTAGCGTCCCAACCTGCGCGCCGGCCGCCGGCTGCGCGCTTGCACCTAAAGGATTTGCGGTCAGCTCGGCCGCGGCGGCCAAGGCCGGCAAAGCGACGCCCATGGCAAGTGCCGCCCCCAGCGCGAAAGTACAGATCCTCCCTTTACGGTGCGAGAGCGGCCGTAACCGAATCATACGCTCCATTTTACTTATTCTCCTGAAGAATTATGAAGTGAACTGACTACATAAAAACAAATCCTTAAAGTCTATATTAAAAATCCATAGACAAAAATCGACTTAATATCGATATAAGAACACATAAAGCAATACCATCGCGACGGATATGGATACATATCGTCCAAATCAGTATTCATCTCTGCAAAGAATTGATTATTTATTGGGCGTATCACATAATTTTATTTTCCACGACACCATCATTTCCAGAGTCCGAACAATATCGCGCCGCGCAACTGGCGACGCCCTTCGATCGGACCAACTCGGCCCACGATCGGGGATCATCATCATGGTGGATAGCGCCTGCAATTTCGCGCTAACTGTTATTTAAAAGCATTAATTCTGTTCGCAGCGATCGGCCCCGGTGTCCTCGTTGCTTAGCAAAGCGAGAGCGCCGGCCGCGCTCTTGAGCAGGCGTAAGGGAGCTATGCTGCTTAGCTGTTGCGACCGTTCGAAGGTGGCGCCCCGATCGCCGGGCTCTCCGGCGAAAGAAGACGATCCGCGGTGAAGGCCACAGCCTCGGCCTCGCTCCAGCGCGCACCTTGGGCTGCGTAGGCAAGAATATCGGCGTCTGAAAGTTCTGCCGTCAGCAGCCTGAGGAGCCGGCCGTGGATCTCCTGGGCATTCGGTTGCCGTACCTCGCCCGAGGTCGCATAGCCCGCATCGACGAAACCGAGCAGTTGGGCCGCATCCGGGTACCGGCCGCCAAGGGCACCGAGCAGCGCCCATTGCTGCAAGCAGACCCTTACGACGAAGCCGCCCTCTTCGTTCGCAGCGATCAGCGCCTCTTCGGCGACCAAGCGGGCCTCAGACAGATCGCCGCGCAAGATCAGGTAGGATCCGAGGCTGATCAGTCCCAGCACGAGAAAGGAACGCCGATTGGTTGATCGCAAGCCCTTGACGGCTTCCCGCGCCCGCGCGACCGCGCGGTCGACAGAGCCCAGGGCAAATTCGACCTCGGCCAAATTGATCAAGACATAGCTTTCCCGGCTGACATCATTGACCGCGCGAGCCAGCTCGAGCGCGCGCACGAAATTGCGTTGAGCCTCGTTCGGTTCGTTCATGAAGCCGGCGAGAGTGCCGAGATTGTTCGTGACACTGAACAGAGACCTTTTTCGATCACTCGAAGATAGAATTGCTTCCGCCTCTCGGAGCACTGCCTTGGCCTCTTCATTCCGGCCGAGCGAGGCATAGACGCTACCCATCCCGCTCAAAATCGTTCCCAGGTTCAATTTATCGCCGATTTGACGATAGAGGGCGACCGACCGCTCGTGCAGCGCCAAGGCCCGCGGACGATCGGAATTGTACCAAAGGCCCGCAGCGCTTCTGAGCAGCCGCGCCTCGGCGGCGGGTGGCGTTTCCTCATCGATAAGGCTGACGGCACGATCGACGTAACGCCTTCCCTCCGCGAAAAGAGCGAGTGTCTGCCAGAGGAGGGCCACGGTTCCGGCGAGGGAGACGGCGATAGGCGCACGGTCCGGATCGGCCAGCGCCCAATCCAATGCCGCGCGCACATTGTCGATCTCCGGTCGATAAACGCTCACCCACTCCGCTTCCGACGCTGTCTCCCACAAGGCATCGGACTGGCCGAACAATTCCGTGAAATACCGGGCATGACGCTCCGCGATGGCTTCAATCTCGCCACTCCGCCTGAGCTCCTGCATTGCGTAGAGCCTAAGGGTTTCCAACAGCCGATAGCGCGGAGGCTCGCCGGTTTCGACGGTCAGCAGGGATTTGTCGATCAACCGGCCGAGCGAATCGATGATGTCCCAATCGCCGGCCTTCTCTCCGGCCACTGCGATTGCCGCTTCAAGCGAGAAACTGCCGGAAAAGATGGCGAGACGGCGGAAGATTCTTTGGTCTGGCGGATCGAGCAGCCCATGGCCCCAATCCACCATGTCGCGCAGTGTGCGGTGGCGGGCTTCCGCAGTGTGCGAGCCGGTCGTCAGCAGGCGCAGCCTTTCGTCGAGCCGGGCCAGCAGCCCTTCGAGGCCGAGCAAAGGCAGACGGGCAGCGGCCATTTCCAAGGCCAGCGGAACGCCATCAAGGCGCCGGCAGATCTCGGCGACACCTGCGGCATTGCCGGCATCGAGCGCAAAACGTCGATCGGCGGCGCGGGCCCGTTCGACGAATAGGGCAACCGCACCGAAGTCGGCGATCTCGCCGACGCTGCTTATTCGGTCAGGAACATCCGACGCCGGCAGAGCGAGTGGGTTCAGGCGGTAGATCCGTTCCGCCGGGAGGTGCAAATTCTCCTGGCTGGTGGCGAGCACCGACAGCCCTGGCGCGCGCGCCAGCAAGGCCGCGACCAATTCGCCGGTGGCGGCGATGAGATGCTCGCAATTATCGAAGATCAGCAGCAGCGTCGCCTTGCCGATCGCTGCGGCGATGGCATCAACCGGCGTCTTGGTATCGCGCAAACCCACGCCCAGCACAGTCGCGACGGCGCTGATCACCACCGCCGGGTCGGTCACCGGTGCAAGATCGATCAGCCAAACGCCGTCCGGAAATTGCTCGACGAGCAGCCAGCCGAGTTCGATGGCCAACCTGGTCTTCCCGATGCCGCCGGGGCCGACCAGCGTCACGAGCTGGTTCGTGCCGATGCTGTCGCGCAACTCGGCCAATTCGCCGGCACGGCCGATCACGGGCGCCAGGCGTTGCGGCAGGTTGGTTCTGGGCTTGGCCGCTTCCCTCGCCACGGCAGGTGGGGGCTCGACATTCCGGCGGGGAGGAATGAGAAGATCGCCGCCTTGATCAGAGACGAAGGCTGGCGGCCGCGGCGGCATCTTTAGACGCCAAACAGGTGCAACGAAGCAGTAGCCGCGCCCCGGGACGGTAGAAATATACCGAGTGCCGGCCTCCCCGTCGCCGAGCGCCTTCCGCAGCAAGGTCACTTGGACGCGGACGTTGTTTTCTTCCACGATGAGGTCCGGCCATACCTGTGCCAGAAGCGACGCGTTGCTCACGACTTTGGCCGCATGCCCAATCAGAATAAGAAGAATTTCGAGGGCTCGATCACCGAGGCGGACAGGTATGCCGGCCTTCTCGAGCAGTCTGTTCGCCGGAAATAGACGGAAGCGGCCGAACAGCACGACATCGTCAGATTCCCACTTTACGTCATTAGCCATATGCCTCAGCGTCGTACACAAATGCGGCACTGTGCGCGCATTTTCAGGGGTGGGTGCAGGCCCAGGCAGGTAGGATTAGCGCCACTGCTCACTCGAGTGCAAAGGAAACAGGCCGGCTGAATCTTCGGTGCTGGTATGGTGGCAGGCTCGTCTTAACCATGCTGCTCACGGCTCGATGGTTGCCGAGTGCTCTAAAGCAAGCGGAATCCTACAAGCGGAGCCGTTCCGGCTGCATCGGCAGGATTGCCAACTTTGATACGGATTCAGCCAAATACATTTGCTTGCAGCCAGCCCCACGGATGTCGCGCCTGCGGACGATGAGCCGTGCAGGACAACCCTGCTGGAAGCTCGACGTGATCGAGGTTCATCGGCTAATCTTGCCTCGGACGTGATCGCGGCGCTGTGTTGCGGGGCGTGGGCGAGTCGGTGGCGGCTGGTTGCTGCGTAATAGGCCGTGGTGCCAGACGAACCGCCGGCACGACCGCTACCGAAAATTTTTCTTCGGGCAGAAAACGGCAGAAATCCGTGGCTTCTTCGAGAATCCCGCCGTCCTTCATCGTCATGGATGTGATGCGCGAGGCCAATCGCCTTGCGGAGGGCGGTGCCGAGATCATCCATCTCGAGGTCGGGCAGCCGAGCACCGGTGCTCCCGAAGGCGTGCTCGCTGCCGCCGAGCGGGCGCTCCGCAGCGGCCCGCTGGGCTATACCGACGCGCTCGGGATTCCGCCGCTGCGCGAGCGCATCGCGCAGCATTATCGAGAGCGGCACGGGCTCGATATCGAGCCGGGGCGGGTCGCGGTGACGGTGGGTGCCTCAGGCGCCTTCCTGCTGGCGTTCCTGGCGGCCTTCGATGCCGGCGACCGGGTGGCGCTGGCGGCACCCGGCTATCCGGCCTACCGCCATATCCTGACCGCGCTTGATATCGAGACGGTCTCGCTCGAGTCCGGGCCCGAGGACCGTTTTCAGCCAAGCATCGGGCTGCTCGAGCGGCTCGACCGGCCGATCGATGGGCTCATCGTCGCGAGTCCGTCCAACCCGACCGGTACGATGCTCGGCGATGCCGAGCTGATCGACCTCGCCGCCTGGTGCCGTGCGCATGGCGTCCGGCTCATTTCCGACGAGATCTATCACGGCATCACCTATGGCGCGCCGGCCTCGACGATCCTGGTGCACGCGCCCGAAGCCATCGCCATCAACAGCTTCTCGAAATATTTCTCGATGACCGGCTGGCGCTTGGGCTGGCTGGTGCTGCCAACCGATCTCGTCCGCCCGGTCGAATGCCTGGCGCAGAATTTGGTGATCTCCGCACCCAGCCTGTCGCAGCATGCGGCCTGTGCTGCGTTCGATTGCGGGCCTGAGCTCGACACCAATGTCCGGCGCTACGCCGCCAACCGGGCGCTGCTGCTGGCGGAGCTGCCGAAGGCGGGATTCGACACCTTCGCGCCGGCCGACGGCGCCTTCTATCTCTATGCCGATGTCCGGCATCTCACCAATGACAGCCTCGATTTCTGCCGGCGCATGCTGCACGAGGCCAAGGTCGCGGCGACGCCCGGCATCGATTTCGATGCCGGGCGCGGCCATCATTTCGTCCGCTTCTCCTTCGCCGGATCGACTGAAGAGATGGAAGAGGCCGCGCGTCGGTTGCAGGCCTGGCGGCGCTAGGCGTCCGCTCGCTAGAACCTTGAGCTTCCAGGCCGAAACCCCTTAGCGAAAGCCCCGATCGCGTGCGACACTATGTCGGGGGCGATCATCATCGGGCTGGACAGGCCATGAAACGCGACCCGGTTCATCGGCCGGTGGGGGACAACGCCATGTCGGTGGAATATTTGCTCGTGGTCTATAGCGACGATCGCGATGTGCTTGCCGATGGCGATCGCGTCGGCGTCACCAATCACACCATCATGCTGCCCGCCAACCAATATCTGATAACCCTCAGCGGGGACGGTTATGCACCAGCCAACGCAACCGTGGCCCTGTCGGGAACCTCGATCGTCCGGCCGCAGGTCGTCAACTTTACTTAGGACCGCTCTGGCCGCACTGCTGGCGTCGGCGCTGGCGGCCTGTGCCAGCAGCAATCCCAACTATCGCAATGTTCCGCTGGCCGACGGGGCCGCGAACAAGCCGGTCGCCAGCCCCGTCGACGCCGATCCGAGTGCGCCGATCATCATGATCGCCTTCTCCGGCGGCGGCTCGCGCGCGGCCGCTCTGGGGCTCGGCGTGCTCGATCAGCTCAAGGCCGTCACATATCCCGCAAGCGGGGTCCAGCGGCCGCTGGTCGACCAGGTCAAGGTGGTCTCCTCCGTTTCAGGCGGCAGCGTGGTCGCCGGCTGGTTCGGCCTGGTCGGGCCGGCACGCATGGACGAGATGAAAGACAAGTTCCTGGCGCTCGACAACACCTCGACCCTGGTCGGCCAGGCGGCCGACCCGATCACCTGGGTCCGGCTCACCTTCAGCGATTTCACGCGCATCGACGCGCTCAGCAATCTGCTCGATCGCGAGCTCTTCCAGAACGCCAAATTCGCCGATCTCCGGCGGCCGGGCGCGCCCTTCACCATGCTCAACGCGACCGACATGGAATCGGGCGAGAGCTTCGCCTTCACGCCGCAGCGTTTCGACGATATCTGCTCCGATCTCGACCAGCTGCCGCTGTCGGTCGGCGTCTCGGCCTCGGCGGCCTTCCCGGTCGCCTTCTCGCCGGCCAGCCTGCGCAACTACAGCTATGAGGGCTGCAAGGGTGCCGTGCCGCCGGCGGGCTGGATTCAGGCCGACCTCTCGCTGCCGCTGCCGCGCTACATCAATCTCGAGGAGTTCAAGCGGGCGCGCTATGCGAACGCGCTTCGGAACGGGCCCGACGCGTTCCGCAACGAGCATTACCTCCATCTCCTCGATGGCGGGCTCGCGGACAATCAGGGTGTGCATTCGCTCTCCGACGCGCTCGTCTCGCCGCACAGCCAGACGCAGATCCTGGATGCGATCAATCTCGGCAAGGCGAAGCGCATCGTCGTGATTGCCGTCAATGCGCGCTCCGACAGCGACAGCGGCATCGGCGCGCAACAGGCCGAACCCGGGCTGATCCAGACGCTCGGCATCGTCATCGGCACGCCGATCGACGCCACCACCGCCTATGCCAATGCCAGCCTCGACACGCTGATCGATCAACTGAAGAGCGCCGGCGGCTCGGCCACGGCAGCACCGGGCAAGGCGCTTTTCGCCGGGCTCCGTGTCTATAACGTGCCGATCGATTTCGACCAGTTCGGCCCCGATCAGAAGGCACTCGAGACCGCGCTCAAGAATATCGGCACCAGCTGGACGCTGACGCCGGCGCAACTGCAGCAGACGCTCGACGCCGGCAAGCTGCTGCTGACGCAGCATCCCTGCTTCCAGCGCCTGCTCGTCGACCTCAACGCGCCGGGTGCAGCCGCGGCTTACCCGACGGCAAAGCAGAGCTGTCCGTTCGCGGACGACAAGAGGGCGGCGGGGTAGCCCCGCCGCTTTGGGCGGCGGGGCTGGCAGCGATCACGCCTGCGGCGGTACTGCCGGCGGCGGGGCGAGGCTGAGCCCGCCATTCTTCAGCACCAGGCCGAGGAGTGCGTCGAGCGGGCCGGCTTGGCCGCCCGAGCCCATCGCGACACTCGGCACCAGCGGCACTTTGGCGTCGCGGATGGCGCCCTCGAGCGTCACCGCGATCTCCTTGGCCAGCTGATAGCTCGGGCCGCCGAAGGCGTCGACCTGCGCCTTGGTGGCGCGCGCATTCGCCTCACCCATGGCGGCGATCTTGTCGGCCTCGGCCAGGCCCTCGGTGCGCGTGCGCATGGCGGTCGCCTCGGCCGTAACCTTGGTCGCCTCCGCCTCCTGCTGCTTGCGCTTGAGCTCGGCGGCACCCTGATTGTGCGAGACTTCGATGCTGATTTTCGACTTGGTGAGGTCGCCCTGCGCCTGGGCGGTCGCCTGCGCCTCGCGCAGCTCGCGTTCCTTCTGCGCCGCCTCACGCTGGCTGTCATAGGTGGCGAGCTGCTCACGGGCGACCTGGCGCGCCCTCAGCTGCTCGAAGACGAGGTCGATATGCTTGTCGCCGACCGCCGCGCGCGGCGTGCCGATCATCACCTCCATGACGTTCAGGCGATATTTCTGGAAGCGCTGCTTCATCTGCTGCACGGCCTCATGCTGCAGCTCGGCCCGCTGATTGACGAGCTCGATCAGTGTCTTGCTCTGCGCCGCATCCTTGAAATAGGCGCTCACCATCGGATCGAGCGTCTGCTCGACCAGCAGCTTGAGATCGGCGAATTGCTGCACGACCCAGGGCGCGTCCTCATAGGCGATGTGAAGCACGATCGAGAGCGGCAGAATCGGCTCGAACGCATCCTTGGTGATGAGCTTGATCTCCGACAGGTTCCGGTCGAAGCCGTGATCCTCGCTCCGGCCTTCGACCCAGCGCAGCACGAAATTCGTGGTCGGCACCTGCACCGCCTTCAAGGCATAGGGGTTGAGCGCATATTTGCCGGGGCGCAGCGGGCTCTGCCAGACGCCGCGGCAGCCGCGTTCGACCAGCTCGCCATGCTTGTATTCGGTGCCGGAAAGATCGGCGCCGTGCGGGCCCATATAGGAGACGACGACACCGACCTTGCCGATCTCGATCACCGTCTTGGGCACGATCTCGACCGTGGCGAACAGGCGGTTGATGAAATAGGTGCCCTCGACCAGCACCTGCTCCTGCCGGCCGCGCCGGCCACCGGCGGCGAGGAAGCGCTCGGCATCCTGGAAGCTGTTGTGGAAGAGATCGGGCTCGGCGGGATCCGTGCCGACCGTGGGCGCGATGATCTCGTCATGATCGAGTGCCGGGCCGTCATGAACGACGACGACGCCGATCGAATCGGTCTGGCCGCGGATCGCGATCGGCTCGAAGGCGATACGCTCATCGAGGATGCGGTGCATCTCCGCCACGACGGTCTCGTCGCCGAGATCGATCGTATGGACGCCCTTGGCCGTGAAGACGATGAATTGCGCCGTGTTGATGGCATAGACGCCCTCGCGCAGGATGCGGCGCTGCGGGCCGCGCTGGCCGCCATCCGCCAGGAAGCCACGCGCATCTTCGAAGGAGAGGCCGGGCCGGTCGGCGGCCAGCGTCTGGCCCGCCAGCAGCGGCAGGCCGCCGCGCGCGAAGACATAGGCAATGGTGCCCTGCGGCACGGTGACCAGGCTCTGCTTATGCACGCGGAATTGGAACGGCGCGAAAATGTGCCAGCCGCCGCGCACGAGCTCGGGCCGGAAGCCGGCGCGGCCGTCGAGCGTGAGGAAGCCGTCGCCGACGGAGCCGGAGAAGCTCCACAGCTTCTCGACGATGCCGACGCTGTCGTTGCGGATATAGACGAAGCTGCGCGACCAGATGACGATGAGGATCGCCACCACCAGGGCGAGCGCATACAGAGACCAGCCGAGCACCGGCTCGAGTCCGAATGTCCAGTTCATGGGATTGTCTTTCGGGAAATGGCCGCATCCGAGGGACGCCGGCCGAGGAAGGATAAAACCCTGCCTTTGCGGCTCCGCGCCGAGGAGCATTCCTCGGCCGCTTCACGAGCCATTTCCCATGTGGGGCTGCGGCATCCTGTCCCGCAACCCTCTGATCATGCGGGCGATGCAGGGCTCAACCGGCCGGTCATGACCGGCGCGGTTGGCCCTGCATGGCGCTGTATGTCGCTACTCGATCAGCCGCTTCCACCAGCCCGTCCGGCGCGGCTTCGGTGGCTCGGCTGGAGCGGACGGCTCCGCCGTTTCGGCCATGGCCGGTTCCGGAGCCGGCTCGGGCGCCGATTCAGGCTCCGGCGTCGGCTCAGGCTCGGGCGGCGTAACGGCCGCGGGCTCGACGGTGGCAGGTTCGGCAGCAGGTGCCGCCTCGACCGGCTCCGCGACCGTTTCGGTCTTCTTTGCCGCCGGCTTGCGCACGCGGCGCTTCTTCACCGGCGCTTCGGCCACCGGTTCGACGATTTCAGCGGCAGGCGGGGCGACCGGCTCGGTCACCTCGGCAATTGCCTCCACCGGTGTCGCTTCCGGGGCGGCGGCCTTCTTGCGCGGCGCGCGGCGGCGCTTCGGTGCCGGCGAGGATTCGGCCGGCATCTCCGTGGCCGAGGCCTCGATCACGGCTTCCGGCGCTTCGCCCGTCACTTCGGGCAAGGCCGGGGCCGTGCTGTCGGCCGCCGCGACGGCTTCTGCCATCTCCCTAGCGGGCTCGGCCGATGACTCGGACGCCACCTCGACCCGCTCTGCGAAGATATGCTCGCGCCCATCGCGGGCGTAATCGAGTGCCGAGGGAAAGCCCACCTCATAGGGATCGACATAGTCGGGCTGCGGCCCGTCGCCCGGAACCGGTGCAGCCTGCGGCTGGTCCTCGCGCCGCCGGCGCCGGCCGCCGCGCTTGCCGCGCCGCCGGCGCTTGCGATCCGCGGCATCGGCCGAGAGCCGGTCGCCGCCTTCGCCGGGCTGTCCGGCGCCCTCTTCCTCGTCGCCGCCTGCGTCATCGGCTTCGGCACCGTCTTCGTCGGATTCACCCGCATCGGCTTCGGGTGCGGTGGCTTCCGCCTCATGCGCCTCGCCGGACGGCATCGGCCGCTCGTCGCCTTCGCCGCCGCGCCGCCGCTTGCGCCGCCGACGCTTGCGCCGGGCCTGATCGCCCTCGCCGGCCTCGGCCTCCTCGCCATGCGCTTCGCCGGCGACCTCGGCCTCTTCCTCGAAGAACTCTTCTTCCTCTTCCTCCTCCACGACTGCCGCCTGAGCCATCGGCAATGCCGAAAGCTCCATCGGCGTGAAGGCGCGCAGGCGATCGAGCCGATGGGCGGGCGGGATCAGCACGTCATCTGCCGCCACGGCAACGCGGAAGTGATAGCGCTGCTCGATCTGCATCAGCGCGTCGCGCTTCTGATTCAGCACATAGAGCGCGATCTGGGTCGGCACATAGATCGCGACTTCGGCAGTGCGCCGGCGGATGCCTTCCTCCTCGAGCGCGCGCAGCACGACAAGCGCGGTCGATTCGGTCGAGCGGATGGTGCCGGTGCCGTTGCAATGCGGGCAAGTCTGCGTCGACGCCTCGATCAGCGAGGAGCGCATACGCTGGCGCGACAGCTCCAAGAGGCCGAAGGCGCTGATCCGGCCCAGCTGGATGCGGGCGCGATCAGACTTCATCGCGTCCTTGAGCCGCGCCTCGACCGACTTCTGATTGCGCGTCTCCTCCATATCGATGAAGTCGATCACGACCAGGCCGGCCAGGTCGCGCAGCCTGAGCTGGCGGGCGATCTCTTCGGCAGCCTCGAGATTGGTCTTGGTCGCGGTTTCCTCGATGTTCCGCTCGCGCGTCGCACGGCCGGAATTGACGTCGATCGAGACCAGCGCCTCGGTCGGGTTGATCACGATATAGCCGCCGGAACGCAGCTGGACGACCGGGTTGTGGACCTGGTCGATCTGGCTGTCGACCTGGAACCGGTGCAAGAGCGGGATGGTCGGGTCGCGATAGGCTTTCACGCGGGCCGAATGGCTCGGCATCAGCATCCGCATGAATTCCTTGGCGGTGCGATAGCCTTCCTCGCCTTCGACCAGGATCTCTTCCATGTCGCGGCTATAAAGGTCGCGGATCGCCCGCTTGATCAGATTACCTTCCTCATAGATGAGGGCGGGGGCGGAAGATCGGAGCGTCAGCTCGCGGATATCGTCCCACAGTCGCAGCAGATATTCGTAATCGCGCTTGATCTCGGCCTTGGAGCGCTCGCTGCCCGCGGTGCGGACGATGATGCCCATGCCGTCCGGCACCTCGAGCTCGTCCATCAGCTCCTTGAGGCGCCGGCGATCGGCGGCACTGGTGATCTTGCGCGACACGCCGCCGCCGCGACCGGCATTCGGCATCAGCACGCAATAACGGCCGGCGAGCGAGAGATATGTCGTCAGCGCCGCACCCTTGTTGCCGCGCTCTTCCTTGGTCACCTGCACCAGCATGATTTGCCGGCGCTTGATGACTTCCTGGATCTTGTAATTGCGATAATGGCGCACGCGCGGCCGGGCCTGCACCTCCTCGAACTCGTCGCCGCCCACGGTCTCGACCGGCACCGGCTCGTCATGCATCTCGACGATGCGCGTGCCGGCTTCGCCGCCTTCGCTCGGGGCATGCTCCGCGGTCTCGGCATTGGCGTGCTCCGGGGCCGAGGAGCTTTCTTCGTGCGGTGCGTAATCGGTCGGAGCGGTCAGCCCTTCGGCGGTCGGCTGCGCCGCCGGCGCCTCGGCCGTGCGATGCTCGCCGGGCGGAGCGGCTTCGAGCGGCCGATCGCCATGCTCATGACCGGCGTGGTCATGATCATGATGATCGCCGTCGCGCGCCTCGAAATCCCCGTCCTCGATCGAGTCGTAGCTGGCCTCGCCACGAGCCGCCGCATCGTCGGGCTCGACTGGCGCCTCGCCATGGTGATCGGCCTCTTCCTCGGCGGCGCGCTCCTCGGCCAGCATCGCCTCACGGTCGCTGACCGGGATACGATAATAGTCCGGATGGATCTCGCTGAAGGCCAGGAAGCCATGGCGGTTGCCGCCATATTCGACGAAAGCGGCCTGCAAGGACGGCTCTACCCGCGTGATCTTGGCGAGGTAGATGTTGCCCTTGATCTGTTTCTTGGTGGAGGTCTCGAAATCGAATTCGTCGAGACGGCTTCCGTTCAGGACGACGACCCGGGTTTCCTCGGGATGGGTCGCGTCGATAAGCATACGTCGCGCCATGCGCAATGACTCCGGAACGCGCCCTGCATCACGCCGTGCGAATACGGCGGAGCGGCACGCTCCCAGTTGAGGCGAAGCCGGCGGGACCTGCGGTCATCCTGCCGAACGGCGGCCTATCGGGGCCGCCATGGCAGGGCTCGGTTAAGGTCGCCGCAACCCGGAAAAACCCGGGCCTGGCTTCGAGGTTTCAGCCTTGATCGTCGGGGCCGTAACGTCCCGCCGGGTCCGGCCGCAGCGGCCCTTTGGCTGCGGCAACGGAGAACCGGCGCGGCGTCGCCCGTCTGCACAAGGCAGAGCGGGCAGCCCTTAGATTTTCGCGCGCACGACAATAGTGATCGATGATACGATCGACAATCTTTTAATGCGCTCAGGCGGATGAGCTTGTCACAATCCCGCCGTAAAATTGTTTCTCACTCGCAGGAGCGCAACCTGCGCGTCTGGGCCCGAGGTTTTGTGCTTGGCAAAACGGAGGGGTGCCACTAGGAAGCGTTTACCGGCCGCCCATCCTATTTCGCGTCTTCGGTTCAATTCATGCGTCACGTCAGATCGCTGCTCATTATGCTCCTGCTGCTGGCCCTCGTGGGCGGCGGGGCCGCCTATGTGATCTATGCGCATTACGCCGAGGATCTGCCGGACTTCCAGAAGCTCGAGAGCTATCAGCCGGAGACGACGACGCGGGTCCATGCCGGCGACGGCCGTCTGCTCGCCGAATATGCCACGCAAAAACGCATCTTCGTGCCGATCAAGGCGATGCCGCCGCGCATGATCCAGGCCGTGCTGGCCGCCGAGGACCGAGATTTCTATCATCATGGCGGCGTCAATCCCGTGGCCATCGCGCGCGCCCTGGTGCAGGACGTGTTCCGGGTCGCGGCCGGCAAACGCGGCGTCGGCGCTTCCACCATCACCCAGCAGGTCGCCAAGAATTTCCTGCTCGGCAACGAATATTCCTTCGCGCGCAAGATCAAGGAGGCGATCCTCGCCGTGCGCATGGAGGAGGCGCTGTCGAAGGACCGGATTCTCGAACTCTATCTCAACGAGAATTATTTCGGCCTCGGTGCCTATGGCATCGCGTCGGGGGCGCTCAATTATTTCAACAAGTCGCTCGACGAGCTGAGCGTGTCCGAGGCCGCACTTTTGGCCGGCGTGCTCAAGGGACCGGGCGAGTATGACCCGATCCGCCATCCCGACGCCGCGCGCACTCGGCGCGACTATGTCATCGACGGCATGGCCAAGATCGGCGCCATCACCGAGGACGAGGCCAGGGCCGCGATCGCCGAGCCTATTCAGCTGAAGCGCCGCGACGAGACCGAGGTCTATTCCGCGCCCTATTTCACCGAGGAGGTGCGGCGCGAGCTGATCCAGCGCTTCGGCGAGGATGCGGTCTATAAGAACGGCCTTTCGGTGCGCACCAGCCTGTCGCCCCTGCTGCAGGATACCGCCGACAAGGCGATGCATGACGGGCTCATGGCCTATGATCGGCGCCATGGCTGGCGCGGGCCTGCGGCCCATATCGATCTGCCGGCCGACGGCGCTGGCTGGCAAAAGGCGATGGCGGCGGTGCCGGTGCCGCCGGGGGCCGCACCCTGGAAGATGGCGCTGGTACGCACGCTCAAATCGGACGGCGTCGAGCTGGGATTCGCCGACGGCAAGACCGGGTTCCTGCCGATGAGCGAGATGAGCTGGGCGCGGCCGACGCTCGATGACCAGAAGGTCGGTGCCAGCCCCAAGACACCGGATCAAGTCGTGAAACGCGGCGATCTCGTGCTGGTCGAGCCCGTGGCCGAGACCGTACCTGCCAAGCCCGAGCTGGCCAAGGCGCAAGCCGAGGCTCAGCCGCTTTACGCGCTGCGTCAGATTCCAAACGTCTCGGGCGCGATGATGGCGCTCGACCCGCACACCGGGCGCGTCCTCGCGCTCGTCGGCGGCTGGTCCTTCGATATCAGCCAGTTCGATCGCGCCACTCAGGCGAAGCGTCAGATCGGCTCGACCTTCAAGCCTTTCGCCTATCTGGCCGCCCTCGAGAACGGCATGACGCCCTCGACGCTGATCCTGTCCGATCCGGTCTCGATATATCAGGGTCCGGACCTGCCGCTCTGGATCCCGAAGAACACCGAAGGCGAGAACAATCTCAGTGGCCCGCACACGCTGCGCTTCGCGGTCGAGCATTCGATCAACACCATGACGGTGCGCATGGCGAACACGATCGGCATCGACAAGATCGCCCCCTATGTCGAGCGTCTGGGTGTCATGGACAAGATGCCGCTGCTGCCGGCCATGGTGCTGGGTGCCGGCGAGACGACCTTGTTCCGGCTCACCGCCGCCTACGGCATGCTGGTGAATGGCGGCAAGAAGATCACGCCCTCGCTGATCGATCGCGTGCAGGACCGCGACGGCCAGACCGTGTTCAAGCATGATGCGCGGCAATGCCCGCGCTGCGGCGATTACGACTGGGCGCCGCCGGGCGAGGTGCCGCAATTGCCGGACGATCGCGAGCAGGTGCTCGATCCCGGCACGGCCTATCAGATGGTCAATATCCTGGAGGGCGTCGTGCAGCGCGGCACGGCGATCCGCGTCGGTATGCAGCTCCATATGCCGCTCGCCGGCAAGACCGGCACCACCAACGGGCCGAACGACACCTGGTTCGTCGGATTCTCGCCGGATCTCGTGGTTGGCGTCTATGTCGGGTTCGATCAGCCGCGCGAATTGGGCAAAGGCGAGGAGGGTGCCCATACGGCGGCGCCGATCTTCGCCGAGTTCATGGGCGATGCCTTGAAGGACAAGCCGCCGACCGACTTCCGTATTCCGCCCGGGATCCGCTTGGCCCGCGTCAATGTCGCGACCGGCAAGCTGGCCGAGGCGGGCGACCGCAACGTGATCTGGGAAGCCTTCAAGCCCGGCACCGAGCCGTCCGACGAGGTCATCGATGGCGGGCAGGGCGTCGCCATCGCCGATCCGAACGACGACACCGCCTCCACCGACGAGCCGGCGCCCACGACGAATTTCGGTGCCGGCTCGCTGGTGCCGCCCGGAACCGCGCCACCGCCGCCCACCGCCGTCCGCATCCCGGCGCCGCAGCCCACGACAGGCTCGACCGGGACCAGCGGTTTGTATTAAGAGGCGTTTCGACGAACCCGATCATGAAGGACCCACGCGATGCGCGCTGAAACGCAGGCGGTCGCCGACGACATACGCGAGTCGTTGGCGCTGCTGAGGAGGCATCTTTGACTGGGATACGTCCCTCAGGCGCCTCGACGAGCTGAACGCCAAATCCGAAGACCCGAACCTCTGGAACGATGCCGCGGCCGCGCAATCGGTGATGCGCGAGCGTAACCGGCTCGACACGGCGATCGCGGGATATCGCAAGATCGAGCGCGAGCTCGATGATGCGATCGGCATGATCGAGCTCGCGGAGGCCGAGGGCGACGAGGGCATGGTCGTCGAGGCGGAAAGCCAGCTCTCTCTCCTCAAGGACGAGGTGCATAAGCGCGAGCTCGAAAGCCTGCTGTCGGGCGAGGCCGATGCCAATGACTGCTATCTCGAGGTCCATGCCGGCGCCGGCGGCACCGAGGCGCAGGATTGGGCGCTGATGCTGACCCGCATGTATCTCAGGTGGGCCGAGCAGCATGGCTACAAGACCGAGTTCCTGGAAGAAAGCCCGGGCGAAGAGGCGGGCCTCAAATCGACCACGATCAAGGTGATCGGCCCCAACGCCTATGGCTGGCTCAAGACCGAGAGCGGTGTCCATCGCCTGGTGCGCATCTCGCCCTTCGACAGCCAGGCGCGCCGCCACACCAGCTTCGCGTCCGCCTGGATCTATCCGGTCATCGACGACAAGATCGAGATCGACATCCAGGAAAAGGATTGCCGGATCGACACTTACCGCGCGTCCGGCGCTGGCGGCCAGCACATCAACAAGACCGATTCGGCGGTCCGCATCACCCATCTCCCGACCAACATCGTCGTCTCGAGCCAGCAGGACCGTTCGCAGCATCGCAACCGGGCAATCGCCTGGGACATGCTGCGCGCGCGCCTTTATGAGCAGGAGCTGGAGAGGCGCGAGGCCGCGGCCGATGCCTTGAACTCGTCCAAGACGGAGATCGGCTGGGGCCACCAGATCCGCTCCTACGTGCTGCAGCCCTACCAGATGGTCAAGGATCTCCGGACCGGCGCCGAGACCGGCAATTCGAGTGCCGTCCTCGACGGCGATATCGACCGGTTCCTCGAAGCCTCGCTCGCATCGCGCATCAAGGGTGTCGCCGGCGAGGTCAGCGATCTCGAGTAGGGGCGGCCGCGAGAGGTTTTAGGCGAGATCCCGGACTGTTGCGGATCCGCGGAGCAGCGCCAGGCGATTTTGGCGTGATTTCGACGATATTGGTCGGTCGTGCCGCTTACACACGGCGCGCCTCCCGATCAGTATGGCCGGGTCAGCGCGAGAGGAATCATGGCCGAATTCAAGCTTCACTGCTTCGCCCAGTCCGGCAATGCCTTCAAGGTTGCCCAGCTTCTGTCCTGTGCGGGTGCTGATTGGGAGCCGCTCTTCGTGAACTACATGAAGGGTGCTACATCCGCCCCAGCCTGGCGGGACACGCTCAACGAGATGGGCGAGGTGCCGGTGCTGGAGCATGCCGGTCGACGGCTCTCGCAATCCGGCGTCATCCTGAATTACCTGGCCGATCGCCTCGGCAGATATGGCGGACGCGACGAGGCCGAGAGGCTCGAGATCTGGCGCTGGATCCTGTTCGACAATCACAAATTCTCCAGCTACTTCGTCTCGCACCGCTGGCTGCTGTCCTTCGCCAAGACGGCGCCGAAGCCCGATGTGCTGGCCTATCTGCGCGGCCGCATCGATGCCGCCTTCGCGATCGTCGATAAGCATCTGGAAGGCCGAGATTTCATCCTCGGCGACCGGCTCACGATCGCGGATTTCTCGATGGTCGGATATCTCTACTTCCCGCCCGAGGAGACCGGATACGATCTGCCGCGGAGCCATCTCAACATTGCGGCCTGGGCCGACCGGATCGCGCGCGAGCCGGGCTGGCGGCATCCCTATGACATGCTGCCGGGCGAACGCATCGCGCCGGCCTGGACCGCCTACAGCTCCGCCAGCGGCTCGTAGAACGCCGCTTCGAGCCCAGCCTCGGCGCGGGCTTCGCTGTTGAAGGGGCGCTTGAGCTTGCCCTTGAAGTACTTCCGGACGAGCACTTGATATGTGGGCTCCGGTTCGAGCCCATGCTCGGCGCAGACCAGCTCGAACGAGCGCCGGCCGATCGCGACATGGCCGATCTCGTCGCGATAGATCCGCTGAAGCACAGCAGCACTTTCGTTGTCGCCGGCCGCTTCCAAGCTCGCGATCATGGTGGGCGTCACATCGAGGCCGCGCGCCTCGAGCACCAGCGGCACCACGGCGAGCCGTGCGTCCAGCGCGTGGAATGTCGCCTCGGCCGCCTGCCACAGCCCGTCATGCGCCGGCAGATCGCCATAGGCCGCACCAAGGGCTGCGAGCCGGTCGGCCAGCAGCCCATGATGCGCCGCCTCCTCGTCGGCGACCTTGACCCAGTCGCCATGAGTCCCGCCAGGCAGCGCGTCGCCGAAGCGGGCGATGAGGTCCCAGGCGAGATCGAGCGCGTTGAGCTCGATATGGGCCAGCGCGTGCAGCAACGCGATCCGGCTCTGCAAGCTCCCGGCCGAGCGGCGTTTCGGCATGTCGCCCGGCCGCCTGAGCTCCGGACGCGCCGGGCGCGCCGGCCGATCGGGCGGCCTCGGCCCGTTCCCGATCGGCAGGGTGCCGGCGCGCCAGGCCGCGGCGAGCGCGTGCGTCAGCTGGATCTTGTCGGCCGGCAGCGGTGTGGCGAGCACGGCCACGGCACCTGCGCGCAGGCTCGCCGGAAGCGGCATCAGAGCGCCTGTGCCGCCTTCAGCACCTCCTCGACATGGCCGGGCACCTTCACCTTGTGCCAGATGCCGCGGATGAATCCTTCGCCGTCGATCAGGAAGGTGGCGCGGTCGATGCCCATGTAGTTCTTGCCGTACATGCTCTTCTCGACCCAGGAATCATAAGCCTCGACGACCTTGCCTTCCGTGTCGGCGGCGAGCGCGAAGTTCAGCTGGTGCTTGGCCTTGAACTTGTCGTGCGCGGTGCCCGAATCCTTCGAAACGCCGATCACCACCGCACCCGAGCCGTCGAAATCCGGCTGCGCGTCGCGGAACTCGCAGGCTTCCTTGGTGCAGCCGGGCGTGTCGTCCTTGGGATAGAAATAGAGAATCACCTTCTTGCCCTTGAGTGCGGACAGGGTGATCGTGCCTTTGCCGTCGGTCGGCAGGGAAAAGTCCGGGGCGGCGTCGCCGATCGCAAGCGTCATGATTTGATCGTCTCCAAGGTGGTGGCAGCGGGCGTGAGGGCGGCCGCGGGGGTTTCGAGCAGGCGCTCGAAATGGATCATCACGAGCGATGCGGCACGGGCCAGGCGGCGGCGCTGCTGCGCCGGCTCGGCGAGGCCGGTGGCGCGCGCGAGTGCCCGATCGATGAGATCGGCCGCGACGGTCTCGCTTTCGACCCTGCCGAGCGTAATGCGCAACATCTGCTGGACATGGTGCCAGAATCGGAGCGCGCGGATGAGGGCGGCACCGCTGCGCCGGTCGAGCCGACCGGCCGCGACGAGGGCCTCGAACACGGCAGTCGTCGGTATCGTCAGCACAGCTTTATTCGCCGGTGCCTGCTCGAGCGCCAGATACTGCGCCATGAATTCGAGATCGACGAGGGCGCCACGCCGATGCTTGCAATCCCAGGGCAGCGGTGTGGGATGGGCCTTGGTCACGCGCTGGCGCATCTCGACCACGTCGTGCAGCAATTGGGCCTGATCGCGCGGCCGGGTCAGGATCGCGCGAATCGATCGGGCGATGTCGCGGGCGAGACCGGCTGCGCCGGTGATGAGGCGGGCCCGGGTCAGCGCCATGCGCTCCCAGGTCCAGGCCTCTTCCTCGTGATAGCGGCGGAAGCCGTCGAAGCTGGAGGCGATCGGTCCGGCATTGCCGGAGGGCCGAAGCCGCATATCGACCTCGTAGAGGGCACCCTCGCCGGTCTGCACCGACAGGGCCGAGATCAGCCGCTGGCTCAGCCGCGAATAATAGCTTGGCACCGGCAGCGGGCGCGGACCATCCGACATCTCGGCCTCTGGCGGTGCCCGATAGATGAAGATGAGGTCCAGATCCGACAGCACATTCATCTCGCGGCTGCCGAGCTTGCCGAGGCCGAGGACTGCGAACTCGCCGCCCGCGACGCGGCCGTGATTGCGCGCGAACTCGGCCGTCACCTGCGGCACCAGCGAGGCGATCACCGTCTCCGCGACCAGCGTGAAATCGCGCCCGGCGCGCTCGCCCTCGATTCGGCCCTGCAGCAGCTGGACGCCGATCTGGAAGCGCCGGTCGTTGGCCCAGCGGCGGGTCAGATCGAGCACATCCTCGAAATCGCGCGACCGGCCGATGCTGACCTCGAGCTCGCTGACAAGATCGGCCAGCGCCTCCTCGGGCGGGTCCGGCAGGCGCTCGAAGAAATCGCCGGAAAGAACGGCGTCGAGCAGCAACGGCCGGCGCGCCAGCTGCACCGCCAGCAACGGGGCCGCCCCCATGATCTCGGCGATCAGCGCCAGCAGCTCGGGCCTGTGCTGGAACAGCGACAGAAGCTGCACGCCGGAGGATAGCCGATCGAGGAATTCATCGAAGCGGGTGAAGGCGAAATCGGGATCGGGCGTGCGGCCGAGCGCCTTCAGCAACGTGGGCGCCAACTCGGTCAGGATCTCGCGAGCGCGCAGCGCCCGGGTCGCGCGCAAGCGGCCGCGATGCCACCCGGCGATGGTCTCGGCCACGCGCTCGGGCTGCTTGAAGCCCAGGCCGCGCAATGTCGCGAGCGTCTCGGGATCGGGCTCCTTGCCGGTGAAGACCAGATTGCCGTCCGAGGAGAGGGCAGGCGCATCGCGGAAGAGCGCGCCGAAATGCCGCTGGACGCTGTTCAGCTGCCCCAGCAGAGCCGTGGTGAACTCGGTCAACCCGCGATATCCCAAGAAAATCGCAAGCCTTTCGAGCGCCGCCTGATCCTGCGGCAGCGAATGGGTCTGGCTGTCCTCGATCATCTGCAGCCGGTGCTCGACCCGCCTGAGGAAACGGTATGACGCGGCGAGATCGTCGGCCACGCGCTGCTCGATGCGGCCGGCCGTGACGAGGCCGTAGAGCGTCTCGATCGTCGACGCACTCCTGAGGCTGGGCAGGCGGCCGCCCCAAATCAGCTGTTGCGTCTGGGCGAAGAACTCGATCTCTCTGATGCCGCCATGACCGAGCTTGATATTGTGTCCCGCGATGCTGCCGGCCGAGCCGCCATGCCGCGCATCGATCTGGCGCTTGATCGAATGGATGTCGCGGATCGCCGCGAAATCGAGATGCTTGCGCCAGAGAAAGGGTGTCAGCGCTGCCAGGAACGCCTTGGCGGCGGGGCGGTCGCCTGCCACCGGGCGGGCCTTGATGAGTGCGGCACGCTCCCAATTCTGGCCAAGGCTGCCATAATAGCTTTCGGCAGCGGCGACCGAGACCGCCGGGGGCGTCGAGGCCGGATCGGGCCGCAGGCGCAGATCGGTGCGGAAAACATAGCCATCCGCTGTCCGTTCCTCGAGCAACTTGACGAGATCGCGGGCCATCCGGGCCATCAGCGACTGCAGACTGTCCCGGCCCCGATACTGCATCTTCTCGGCATCGAACAGGATGATGAGGTCGATATCGCTCGAATAATTCAGCTCATAGGCGCCGAGCTTGCCCATGCCGAGCACGATGATGCCGCAGTCGCGCTCGGGTGTTTCGGGATGGGAGAGGACCAGCTGCCCGGCCGTGGCCGCGGCCTTCAGCAGGTGGCGGAGTGTCGCGCCGAGTGCCCTGTCGGCGAGGTCGCTCAAGGCTCGTGTGACCGTCTCGAGCGGCCAGATCTCGGCGATGTCGGCCATCGCGATGACGAGGGCGGCCCGGCTCTTGACCCGGCGCAGCAGCACCAGCAGCTCGGCCTTGGGCACGTCTTCGACGTTGAGCATCGCCATGATCTCGGCCAAGGTGTCGGCCGGTCCTTGGCCCATCACGCCGAGGACGATCTCGGGATCCCGCAGCGCCAGGCGGGTAAGGTAAGGGGAATTGCCGAACATCGCATCGAGCCAGCGCCGTGCCGCCGGCACCGCTTCGACCGCCAGCATCGCTTCCCCAAAGGGCTTTTCGGTCGCGAGCTGCCGCCAGTGGTCCCATTCTCTCTCGGCGCGGGCGCGGTCGGCTGGTGCCGGGGTCTTGTCCGACACCTGGATTGCGGCGAAAGTCAGAGCGTGATCCATCGAATAGATATCCTGGCCGCGGCCTCGAAAGGGGCCGCGCCGCACTCGGCACTCGCCTCGTTTCTGTTGTCGGCCTCTCTCCTAGCGCCGAGAACGCGGCACCGCAAGGAAGCCCCGTGCGCGGCAAGCCTGTGAACACCAATCCGGTGAAGGCCGGCCCGGACCAGGAGGACGAGTGGGCCCCGCTCGAGCGGGTTGGCTTGGCCGATCCGCCGCCACCACCGCCCAGGAAGCGCCGTCGCTGGGTCGTCTGGCTGGTCGAGCTGGTCGCCGGCAGCATCGCGGCCCTGCTGCTCGCGGTCGCCCTCATCATGGTACGAACTCGAGCTCGGGCCGATTGAGGTCAATTGGCTGACGCCGGCGCTGGTGAGCTTTCTCAATGTCCGGGCCGATCCGTTGAGTGTCACGATCGACCGCACCGCGCTCAGCTGGATCGCCGGCCGGTCGACGATCGATCTCGTCGGGTCCGATATCCGTGTGCGCGACCCAGCCGGCATTGAGATCATTTCCATTCCGAAACTATCGATCTCGGCCAGTCTCCATGCACTCTTCCGCGGCCGGCTCGCCGCCACGCGGATCGCCCTGATCGGGCCGTCGCTGCATCTGGTGCGCTCGGAAAGCGGCGATCTCGGTGTCGATCTCGGTAATGGTGCTCCCGCTGCCATTTCCGAGCCGGCGCTGGAGGAGCCGCCGGCCTCATGGCGCAGCATGCTCAACGCCTTCGCCGGCAAGCCGGTGCGCAGCGAGCCGCTCGGCTACCTCAACCAAATCTCGATTCTCGGCGGCGATTTCATCGTCGATGACCGCGTCGTCGGCGCGTCCTGGCGGCTTTCCAATGGCGAGTTCGACGTGACGCGCCTGTCGGACGGCCTCGAAGCGGATATCTCAACCGATATCAGCCTTGGCCCCACCACCACGCGGACCTACGGTCATTTCCATTATGCACGGGACACGCGTCAGCTGACTTTCTCGACCAGCGCCGACAATATCGAGCTGGCCCGGATGGCGGAGGCCTTGCCGCCCGCCTTCGGCCCCTTGAAGGCGGTGGCGCTGCCGCTGTCGATCGGGTTCGGCGGCATGCTCGATCTCAACAAGGGCCGCGCTGGCACGCTCGATATCCGCGTCGCTGGCGGACCCGGCGAGATCGTCGATCCGCATCTCGCGGACGGCCGGCTGCATGTCGCCGGCCTCAAGCTGGCGGCGGGTTTCGATCCGGTAGCAGGGCAGATCAAGCTCGATCAGCTGCAGCTCGATCTCGATGGCCCCACCGTTTCGCTCACCGGCATGGCCACCAATCTGCCGACCGATCCGCTCGACGAGGGGATGACGGGCCGGCCGCTCTCCCTCACGGGGACTGCCACGGTACGCGATCTGCCGATCGAACGCTTGAGCGCGCTTTGGCCGCCGAATCTGTCGGATCACACGCATGAATGGATCGCGGCCAATTTGTCGGTCGGCACGATCGACGAGCTTCATACCGATGCCGCCTTCATGCTCACACCGCAGACGGACAAGCCGGTCCAGATCCAAAGCCTCGGCGGCGGCATGACGATCAGCAACGCGACCGTCCAGTATTTGCACGGCCTGCCGCGCATCGAAGGTGTCGATGCGCGGGTCGCCTTTTCGCCCGAGCGCATGGATTTCACGCTCAGTTCCGGCCGGCTCAAAGGCATCTCGATCTCGAAGGGCGCGATCTCGATCGACCAGTTCGATGCGGCCTTCGAGCGGATGATCATCGATCTGGCGCTCCAGGGGCCGACACGCGATGTGATGACCGTGCTCGATATGAAGCCGCTGGGCTATGCCAAGGCCGTCCATATCGATCCGGCGACGGTCGAGGGGGCGCTCGACGGCACGCTGCACTTCCAGTTTCCGCTCAAGAACTCGCTCGGCCTCAGCGAGATCGATTACGGTGCCACGGCGCAGTTGACCGATCTCAAGGTCGGCGGCGTGGTGCTGGGCCATGATCTGACCCAGGGTACCATGGCCATGGTGCTGAATCCGCAGCGCTTGACGTTGCAGGGCAATGCCAAGGTCATCGGCGTGCCGCTCGAGCTCGCCATCAAGCAGCGCCTGTCGGGTACGGCACCGCCGCTCACCGAGATACATGCCAAAGGCTTGGTCGATCAGGCAGCGCGCCGGACGCTCGAGCTCGATCCGCTGCCGGATTTCGTGCAGGGGCCGGTCGGGGCCGATTTGACATATGCCGATCTCGACGGCCATCGCAGCCATGGCAGCTTCAGCCTCGATCTCGGTCCCGCCACCCTGCGATTCGAGCCGCTCGCCTGGAAGAAGGCGCCGGGACCGGCGGCGCATGCCGATTTCACCATCGATTCGATCGATGGCCGCCTCACGCGCGTGGGCGATCTCGCTGTCCATGCGCCCGAGCTCGATCTCGCCGGCAGCGTCGATTTCGCCGGCGGGAATGTCATCAAGGCCGATCTGCCGCATCTCCATATCGGCCAGACCGTGGCGTCGCTTGCCCTCTCGCATGAGCAGGGGCCGTGGCGCGTCGCTCTCCACGGCCCGGTGATCGATCTTACCGTGCCGCTCAAGCGGCTCGACCAGAAGGGAACGCCGGAACCGACCGATCCCGGCCCTACCGTCGAGCTCGATCTCAAGGGCGATCGGGTCGTGCTCGATGCGGATCGCGCATTCAAGGCGGTGACGTTCAAGGGGGTCATCGCCAATCACGCGCTCGCGTCGGGCAGCCTGGCCGCGACGCTCGGCGAGGCGAGCAAGTTCAGCTTCCGGCTCGACGGCGTCGAGGAGGGCGGGCGCTTTGCCATTGCGACCGACGATTTCGGAGCACTTCTGAAGGTCTCGGGCATCACCGACAGCGCCGTCGGCGGCGATCTCACCATCACCGGCGATTCGAAGTCGGTGCCTGGCGGCAGGCTGTTCTCGGGCCATGCCGAAGGGCACGATTACCGTTTCTCCGGCGCACCCTTCCTGTTCCGGCTGCTCTCGATCGCCTCCTTCGACGCGATGGCCACGCTGCTGCGCGGCGACGGTATTCCGTTCACGACCTTGAAGAGCGATTTCACCTTGCGCGGCGGCGTGCTGACCATGAGCCACGCGCGGGCCTATGGCGGCGCCATCGGCGTCAATATCGACGGGACGGTCAATCTCGATACCGACATCCTGGCGCTCGAAGGCACGCTGGTGCCCGCCTATACGCTGAACAGCGTGCTCGGCAATGTCCCGGTGTTGGGGACCATGCTGCTGGGCGGGGAGGGCCAGGGCCTGTTCGCCGCCAATTTCCGGATGGGCGGCAGCCTCGACGACCCGAAGATCTCGGTCAACCCGTTGAGCACGCTGGCGCCGGGTTTCCTCAGGAACATTTTCCTGTTCGACGCGCCCAATCCGGAATCGACGCCGAAGCCCACGCCGGATCAGGCGACCAAGCCGGAAGGGAACTGAGACCAAGGCCGCGCCATGCGGCGCGGCACTCGCCGTCGCTCGCGTACCAACGACTTCCCGCCGTTGGTAGATTCCGCTATTTCAGGCGAACGCCTTCCATGTTCGCCCTGCTGGTGTCGACTCCAGTGAGGTCGGCGCCGATCATATTGGCGCCTTCGAGCCGGGCGCGGGCGACCTTGGCGTTCGTCATCACCGCATTCATGAAATTCGCCGGCCATTTCCGCCCGGTCGGCTGGCGCTTGGCGTCAAGAATGTCGGCCGAGCTGACATCGGCGTCGGTGAAGTTCACGCAATCGAGCTTGGCGCCCTTGAAAGAGGCGCCCCGGAGGCTCGCATGGCTCAGGTCGCATCCGGTCATCTCGGCGCCGCTGAAGTCGCAGAGCAGAAAGGTGCCGCCGCGCAGGCTGACGCCGGTCAGCCGGGCGCCTTTGAACACGGCGGCCGAGAGGTCGAGATTGGCGAGGTTGAAGCCGCGGAGATCCTCGTCGGTGAAATTCGCCTGGCTTCCCTTGGCGCCGAAGGTCTGGGCCCAGGTGCAATGGCGGGCGATCATGTCACGGAGATCGGGGTTGAGATTGCTCGGCTCGATCGAGAATCCGATCGTCAGGTCGAGATTGGCGCCTTCGAGCTGGGCGCCGGTGAGGTCCGCCGCAGTCAGCACGGCCGAACGCAGATCGCAGCCGCGCAGATTGGAGCCGGTGAGATCGGCGCCGGTGAGATCGGCGCCGCGCAGATCGGCGCCGCTCAAATCGATGCCGCGCAGCTTGGCGCCCGCCAGAAGCGCGCCTTTAAAGGCCGCTTCGGCGCCCTGAGCGCCGCTGAGATCGGCATGGCGCAGATCGGCGCCGGAGCGGCTGCCCAGCTGGCTTTTCATCTTGGTTTCGCCCGGCCGTGCATCGAACAGCACGCCGCCGGTCAGGTTCGCGTCGGTGAAGTCGGCCTCGGCCAGGATCGCGTTGCGAAAGCTGGCCCCGCGCAGATCAGCGCCCTTGAGATTGGTCTTGTAGAGGTCGGCATTGTCGAAATTGGCCGCGAACAGGTCGGCCTCGCCAAAATCGGCGGATGTCAGATCGGCATGATCGAACCGGGCGCCGGGCAGGCGCGCCTTGCGCAGGCAGCAGCCGGACAGGGTTGTGCCGGAAAAATCCGCCCAAGGGCGATCCAGCCGGTGACCGCCCCTGCCTCTCAACCAGAGAGTGTGCAGCTTCAGTGCATCGATCAGCTCTTGAGACATTGCGATTCGGTCATCCGGGAAAATTCGGCTCAATACCAGGCTCAATGTTCGGTCGTCTTCCCACCACGGCCGTCACAGCCCGCCAGTCTCGCCACAATTTAGTTCAACAATTATGAAAGATAGCGCCTAAGCGATTTCTCAGCCATCGGCAAGACGGATAAGGGCGTGCCGTTTCTTGCCCGCACTCAACTTGATGACGCCGTCGGCGTCGAGATCGGCGAGCGTCACGCGGCGCGCCTCTTCCGCCACCGGTACGTCGTTCACCCGCGCGCCGCCGCCTTTGATCAGCCGGCGCGCCTCACCGTTCGAGCTGGCGAGGCCGGTGCGGACCATGAGCTCGAAGGCCGGCACGCCGCCGGCGAGATCGGCGCGGGGAATCGAGATGGACGGCAGCGCTTCGCCCAGCGCCCCCTCCTCGAACACGCGGCGCGCCGTCTCGGCCGCCGCCTCGGATGCCAATCGGCCGTGGGCCAGGCTCGTCACCTCGTTGGCGAGGATCTTCTTGGCCTCGTTGATCTCAGCACCGCCGAGCGCTTCGAGCCGTGCCACCTCGCCGAGCGGCAAATCGGTGAAGAGGCGGAGGAAGCGGCCGACATCGGCATCCTCGGTGTTGCGCCAATATTGCCAGAAATCGTAGCTCGGCAGCCGATCCTCATTGAGCCAGACGGCACCTGCGGCGGTCTTGCCCATCTTGGCGCCGGACGAGGTCGTCAAAAGCGGGGTGGTGTAGCCGAACACCTCGGTGCCGGTGACCCGGCGCGTCAGCTCGACGCCATTGACGATATTGCCCCACTGGTCCGAGCCGCCGAACTGCAGCCGGCAGGTTTCGCGCCGCGCCAGCTCGAGGAAATCGTAGGCCTGCAGGATCATGTAGTTGAATTCGAGGAAGCTCAGCGGCTGCTCGCGATCGAGCCGAAGCTTGACGCTGTCGAAGCTCAGCATGCGGTTGACCGAGAAATGCCGGCCGTAATCGCGCAGGAACGGGATGTAGTCGAGCTGGTCGAGCCAATCGGCATTGTTCAGCATGATCGCGTCGGTCGGGCCGGTGCCGAAGCTCAGATACCGGTCGAACACCCGGCGGATGCCGGCCATGTTGTGGGCGATATCCTCGTCCGACAGCAGGCGTCGGCCTTCATCCTTGCCCGACGGGTCGCCGACTTTGGTGGTGCCGCCGCCCATCAGCACGATCGGCCGATGTCCGGCCTGCTGCAGCCGGCGCAGCGTCATGATCTGGACCAGGCTGCCGACATGCAGGCTGTCGGCCGTGCAGTCGAAGCCGATATAGGCGCTGACATGCCCTTCGAGCGCCAATTTATCGAGCGCGTCGGCATCGGTGCATTGATGCATGAAGCCGCGCTCTTCGAGCGTGCGCAGCAGAGGCGAGCGGAATTCGGTCATGGTTTCCAGATGTCGATGAGGGCGCGCGCCTGATGTAGCATGACAGGATAGCGATCAGAAGGGGGACGGCCCGGTGGAAAAATCGATGCGTGCAATCGGACTTATGAGCGGCACCTCGCTCGACGGCATCGATGCCGCCATGGTCGAGACCGACGGCGAGTCCCGGATCGCGACGGGACCGAGCCTGACGGTGCCCTATGAAGACGGGTTCCGGGCAAGGCTGCGCGGCATCCTCGGCGCGCGGGGACCGGAGGCCGAGATCCGCGCGGTCGAGGCGGAGCTCACCCGCCTCCATGGCGCCGCCGTAGCAATGCTGATCGAGCGGCACGGGCTTGACGGCATCGAGCTGGTGGGATTTCACGGCCACACGATCCTGCATCGGCCGGACGAGCGCCGGACCTGGCAGATCGGCGACGGGGCGCTGCTGGCGCAGCTTACGGGTCTTCCGGTCGTCTCCGATTTTCGCAGTGCCGATGTCGCGGCGGGCGGGCAGGGGGCACCGCTTGCGCCGGCCTGGCACCGGGCGCTGGCGGGCTCGCTCGAACGACCGCTGGCCGTGCTTAATCTGGGCGGCGTCGGCAATGTCACCTGGATTGGCGCGGGCGCCGACGAGATCCTGGCCTTCGATACCGGGCCCGGCAATGCGCTCATCGATGATTGGACGCTGCGCCATACCGGGCGGGCCGTCGATGAGGGCGGTACGTTGGCACGGCACGGCCGGGTCGACGCGGCCGCGGTTGCGCATTTTCTGGCGCACCCCTTCTTCGCGGCACAACCGCCGAAATCGCTCGATCGTGACGATTTCGCGGGGCTGGTGCCGCAGCGGCTCTCGTCCGAGGATGGTGCGGCGACGCTCACAAGCATCACCGCCGCCGCGGTGGCACGCGCGCTCGATCATCTGCCGGCGCCGCCGACGCGCTGGCTCGTCACTGGCGGCGGTCGGCACAATCCAGTGCTGATGGCAGCGCTCGCGGAGGCACTCGGCATGCCGGTCGATCCGGTCGAGAGCGTCGGCTGGGACGGCGATGCGATCGAGGCGCAGGCGTTCGCCTATCTCGCCGTGCGTTCGCTGCGTGGACGGCCGCTCAGCTTCCCCGGCACGACCGGTGTGCCGGCGGCCCTCACCGGCGGCCGGCTTGATCGGCCGTCGAGCGAAGCCGCCTGATCTATGCTCAACCAGTGGAGCGGGCGTCCCGCCCGCTGGCGGGCAGGATGCCCGCCCCACTTCATTTCTGTACTTCTGTTCGGCGGTTCAGCGGTTTCGCGGTTCCAGCGTGCGCGCGAGATTGGCGTCGAGATAGTCCGAGATCGCCTGCTCGAGCTCGGCCATATGCTCGTTGAAGAAGTGATTGGCCCCATTCAGGATGTGATAGTCGATCTTGATGTCGCGCTGGTGCGACAGCTTGTTGACCAGCTTCTGCACCGATTCGACGGACACGATCTCGTCCTGGTTACCATGGACGATCAGGCCGGACGAGGGGCAGGGGGCGAGGAAGCTGAAATCATACATGCTGGCCGGCGGGGCGACCGAGATGAAGCTGTCGATCTCCGGCCGGCGCATCAGCAACTGCATGCCGATCCAGGCGCCGAAGGAGAATCCCCCGATCCAGCAGCCGGCCGCGTTCTGATTATAGGTCTGCAGCCAATCAAGGGCGGAAGCCGCATCCGACAGCTCGCCCTCGCCGCGCGAGAAGGTGCCCTGGCTGCGGCCGACGCCGCGGAAATTGAAGCGCAGCGTCGAGAAGCCGCGCTTGGTGAAGGCCCGGAACAGCGCATAGACGATCTTGTTGTTCATCGTCCCGCCATGCTGCGGATGCGGATGCAGCAGGAGGGCGATCGGCGCGTTCGGCTCCCGGGAATGCTGGTAGCGGCCTTCGATGCGCCCCTCGGGGCCGTTGATGATCACCTCAGGCATGTCGGAAACAGCCTCCATGCCGGCGCGCCAGGGCGGCCATATCCACTCTGTTCATCTAGGGGCCATTCTTGATGGGGTCTGACGGATAGCTATATCTCGTGACAGGATAGCACTGCCATCGCAAGCGCGAAGGACGCACCATAGCGCTTCTCGCAATGCAGGGTACGTGCGATCCTGCCATGGCCGGCTTCATGTTTCTGCAAGAGCCGCCGTGTTGTAGCGCATCGCGGGGCGGCGATGGAACCGTGAAGTGCTAGAGCACGATCATTTCGGATTGAATCAATCCGAAATGTGAATCGTGCTCTGAGTCGAAAATTTAGAGCCTGATTCACGCTTCGGAACGAAGCGACCAGGCTCTAGGATCCCTCTTGTGACAAATATCGAGCTGCCTTTCATCTATCTCGACCACAATGCGACCACGCCGCTCCGGCCGGCCGCCATCGCGGCCATGGCGGAATGCCTGGCACTGTGCGGCAATCCTTCGTCGGTCCACCGGGCCGGGCGCGAGGCGCATCGGCGGCTCGAAGCGGCGCGCGACGCGGTCGGTGCGGCGATCGGGCTGCCGTCCAAGGGCCGCGTCATCTTCACCAGCGGCGGCACCGAGGCCAATCATCTGGCGCTCAGAGGCATCGCCGGCCGGCGTCGGCTTGTGTCCGCGATCGAGCATGATTCAGTGCGTGCCGCAGCGGCCGACGCCGTCACCATCCCAGTCGAGCCGGAAGGGACCGTGGCGCTGGACGCTCTCGAGCGGCTGCTCGCCAACGGGCCGCCTTCGCTCGTCTCGGTCATGGCCGCCAACAACGAGACGGGCGTGCTGCAGCCGATCGAGGCGATCGCGCGGCTGGCGCATGCCCATGGCGCGCTCTTCCATTGCGATGCGGTCCAGGCGGTCGGCAAGCAGCATTTCGATATGGCGGCCCTGGGCGCCGACCTCGTCAGCCTGTCGGCGCACAAGCTCGGTGGCCCGGTCGGCGTCGGTGCCTTGGCGCTGGCGCCCGGCATCGAGGTAACGGCGCTTCAGACCGGTGGCGGGCAGGAGCGCGGCGCGCGCGCCGGTACGGAGAACCTGCCGGGCATCGCGGGCTTCGGGACGGCCGTTACGGAAGCAGTGGCGTCGCTCGATGCCTATCGGGCACTCGCGGGCCTGCGCGATCGGATGGAAGAGCGGCTGCTCGCAGCAGCACCGCAAGCGCGCCTGTTCGGCGCCGATCGGCCGCGCCTGCCGAACACGTCGTCGATCGCGCTGCCCGGCATGAACAGCGAGGTGCAGATCATGGCGCTCGATCTTGCCGGCGTCGGCGTCAGCGCCGGCTCGGCCTGCTCGTCCGGCAAGGTCAGGCCCAGCCATGTGCTGGAGGCGATGGGCGCGGGGTCGGATCTCGCACGCTCGGCGATCCGCATCAGCCTCGGCCGCGGCACGACGGCAGGCGAGATCGACCGGCTGGTCGAAGCCTGGGCCAGGCTCGCGCGCCGCGCCGACGCCAGGAGCAGTGCCGCATGAGCATCATCCAGCGCAATCTGCGGCAACCCGGCCCGGACGCCATATATCTCGATTATCAGGCGACGACGCCGCTCGACCCGCGCGTGCTTGACGCCATGCTGCCCTTCTTCGGGGTTCGGTTCGGCAATCCGCATTCGACTGGCCACGGCTTCGGCCTCGAGGCGGCCGATGCAGTCGAAGCGGCACGGGCACAGGTGGCATCCCTTATCGGTGCCGAGCCGCGCGAGATCGTCTTTACCTCCGGCGCCACCGAATCCAACAATCTCGCGATCAAAGGGGCGGCGCGCTTCCTTGCCCGGCACGCAGCCAAAGGGCGGCGCGACCGCGTCGTCACGATCGCGACCGAGCATAAATGCGTGCTCGAGAGCGTGCGCGATTTGGCGAATGAGGGGTTCGAGCTTCGAGATCCTGCCGGTCGAGCCGTCGGGGCTGATCGATCTCGATCGCCTGGCGGCAGCCCTCGACGAGCGCACGGCGCTCCTGAGCGTGATGGCGGTCAATAACGAGATCGGCGTGATCCAGGATCTCGCCGCGATCGGCGCGCTCTGCCGGGCCAAGGGCGTGATCTTCCACAGCGACGCTGCCCAGGCTTTCGGCAAGACGCCGATCGACGTCCAAGCGATGAAGCTCGATCTCGTCTCGATCTCGGGCCACAAGCTCTATGCGCCGAAGGGCATCGGGGCACTCTATGTGCGGCATCGGCCGCGGGTGCGGTTGGAGCCGCTGTTCAGCGGCGGCGGGCAGGAGCGGGGGCTGCGTTCCGGCACGCTGGCGCCCGCGCTCTGCGTCGGGCTGGGCGTCGCGGCCGAGATCGCGGCACGCGAAGGGGCAGCCGAGGCGGCGCGGCTGCAGTCGCTTCAGCACCGGTTCCGCGAGCGGCTCAAGGCAGCCGGCCTCGATTTCACCGTCAATGGCGACAGCGCGCGGCGGCTGCCGGGCAATCTCAACCTTTCCTTTGCCGGGGTGACCGCGCTCGATCTCATCGCAGCGCTGCCGGATCTGGCGCTGTCGACGGGCTCCGCCTGCAGTTCGGCCGAGGTGGAACCCAGCTATGTCATCTCCGCGCTCGGCGCCGATCCGGCGCGGGCGGAAGGGGCTGTCCGCATCGGATTCGGCCGCTTCACGACCGAGGACGAGATCGACCGGGCGGCAGCGCAGATCGCCGATGCGGTGGGATCTCTTGCCGAGTCAACCGAGGCGGGCCATATGGCGAACATTGCAGCAGATCAGCAGAGTCGCTAGGTTTGCCGCGGACGAACGGAGCAAAGAGCAATGGCGCGTCTTCAAGCGTTGACGGTGACGGAAGCGGCGGCCGAGCGGGTCAAGGTGCTGCTGGCCAAGCGCGACAAGCCATCGGTCGGCATCCGGGTCGGCGTGCGCACGCGCGGCTGCTCGGGCCTGAGCTACACGCTCGAATATGCCGACGAGAAGGGCAAGTGGGACGAGATCGTCGAAGAAAAGGGTGTGACGATCCTGATCGACCCCAAGGCCACCATGTTCCTGATCGGCACCGAGATGGATTATGTCGAGGGCCAGCTCGAGGCCGGCTTCACCTTCAAGAATCCGAACGAGAAGGGTCGCTGCGGCTGCGGCGAATCTTTCCACGTCTGATCCGATGTCCGGGATCCAGCTGCTTCAGATCGAGGAACCGACCGAGCGCCCGGAAGAGCCCGAGGATCCGGGGCTGCCGATCGGTCTCGAGCTCACCGATACCGGTCTGCGCATCGCGGCGTCGGTCGGCGGCAATGCCGAGCTGGTGCGCGGGGCCGAGGGCGCCCTCGATTTCCTGCCCGCCATCGCCGGATATGATGCCGACGGCAACCTGATCGCCGGCGAAGCGGGGTTGGCCGACGAAACCCGTATCGGCCGGGCCGCTCTCGCCGATCCCGATTCGATAGATGCGCGCGGCAGCTCCGTTGCAGACCGGGTCGCAGCCCTTGTCGATACGTCGCGGCGGCGGCTGATGATGCTGACGCGCCGGCCAGCCGGTCCCGCCATCGTGCTGGTGCCGCTCGATGCCGATGCGTCTTGGCGCATGGCGCTGATGCAGGCGGTCGAGGCGGGCGGCATCGAGGTGCTGCGCCTGGTCGAGGAATCGGTGGCGCTCGCGATCGGCGGCGGGCTCGGTCGGCAGGGCGACGGCTCCTATCTCCATGTGAAGCGCCTGCCGCACGGCGTTGCGCTGGCGCGGCTCGACTGTACCCAAGGCGCCATCCGCCTCAGCGGCGGCGCGCTTGCCGCCGATGCCGCCGGCCTGGCAGCCCTCATCGAGAGCGAAGGGCCGGTCGCCGGTATCATCGCGCCGGCGCTCGGCGATTTTGCGATGCCGCAGGATGTGCCGCTGCTGGCAGGCTTCGACGGCGAGACGCTGGCGCTTATCGGTGCCGCCCTCCTTGCCGAGGCGCTTTCCGCCGAACCCTGATCGAAAAATTGCTGGACGGCAGCACCTCGGTGGAGGATATGCAGCCCCCACTCAACAGGACCCGAATTCGTCGAAAGAGCTCTTATGCCCAAGATGGTTTTCATCGATCCCAAGGGAATCCGCCTCGAAGTGGATGCGCCGATCGGCCTCAGCGTGCTCGAGATCGCGCATAAGCACGGCGTCGATCTCGAAGGGGCGTGCGAGGGATCGCTGGCATGCTCGACCTGCCATGTCATCATCGATCCGAGCTGGTACGAGGCGCTCAAGGAGCCGACCGAGGATGAGGAGGATATGCTCGACCTGGCATTCGGCCTGACCAAGAACGTCCCGCCTCGGGTGCCAGATCGTGATGAGCGAGGAGCTCGACGGGCTGACGGTGCGGCTGCCGGGCGCCACACGCAATATGATGGCTCGCTGAGTCGAAACCGTCGAATTGCAGGAACCTTGTGCGGCACTGCGCTGTTTTTGGTGCGTAGTACCAATGACAGAGACAGTGATTGAGCGTGGTTGAGGTTGAAGAAGTTTGGACCACACCGCGCAGCCGCCGGGAAGAATTGTCGGTTGGGCGACGTATCGATGAGCGAATTCGCGTTTTGGTCGTGGATGACGACCGCGATGTGCGCGAGCTGGTCGTCGAGGCCCTGATCGAGCATGGCTACGACGTGCTCACCGCCATCAATGGGCGGGCGGCACTGGAGATCATCCGCAGTGCCGAGGATATCGATCTCCTCTTTACCGATCTGGTCATGCCCGGCGGCCTGTCCGGCCCCGAGCTGGCCGATCGCGCAGCCAAGCTCAGGCCGTGCCTCAAAGTGCTGTTCACCTCGGGCTATCCCAATCACCCGATGCTGGCCCATCGTCCCTTGCGGCCGTCCGAGGCCTTTATCGAGAAGCCTTATCGCACGGCCAACCTGGCTGCGCGGATCAGAAGCCTGCTCAGCGAGTAAGGCGGTTTGCGCTAGGGCCGGCAGCCTTTATAGTCCGGCCCCATGAATTCGCTTGGAATCGATAAGGCGCCCGCCGAAACGCGAATTGTCGTCGGCATGTCCGGCGGCGTCGACAGCGCGGTCACGGCCGCCCTCCTCAAGGAGGAGGGCTATGAGGTGGTTGGCGTCACGCTGCAGCTTTACGACCATGGCAATGCCACCGGGCGCAAGGGTGCCTGTTGCGCCGGCCAGGACATCCATGATGCGCGCCGGGTCGCAGACGCGCTGGGCATCCCGCATTATGTGCTCGATTACGAGGCTCGGTTCCGCGCCCGCGTGATCGATGATTTCGTCGATTCCTATGTTGCCGGCAAGACGCCGATCCCTTGCGTGCGCTGCAACGAGACGGTGAAGTTCACCGATCTTCTGGAGACGGCGCGCGATCTCGGCGCCGATGCGCTCGCGACCGGCCACTATGTCCGCCGGATGGAGGGGACGCACGGGCCGGAATTGCATCGGGCCGTCGATCCGTCGCGCGACCAGAGCTATTTCCTCTTCGCGACCACGCCCCAGCAGCTGGACTTTCTGCGCTTTCCGCTGGGGGATCTCGCCAAGACCGAGACGCGCGCGGTCGCCGCCCGGCTCGGATTGGGCGTCGCCGACAAGCCCGACAGCCAGGATATCTGCTTCGTGCCGAGCGGCGATTATGCGCGCCTGGTCGAGAAGCTCCGGCCGGGGGCGCTGACACCGGGCGATATCGTCGGCGAGGACGGCACGGTGCTGGGTCACCATGACGGCATCATCAATTTCACCGTCGGCCAGCGGCGCGGCCTCAATATCGGCGGCCTGGACGAGCCGCTCTTCGTGCTGAGCCTCGATCCGGCGGCGGCGCGTGTCGTGGTCGGCCCACGCGCTGCACTCGCGGCCAACCGCGTGTCGCTGGCCGGCATGAACTGGCTCGACCCGGCGGCGGCGCGCGCGGTCGAGCGGCTCGTCACGGTCAAGCTCCGTTCGGCCCAGCCGCCGGTGCCGGCGCGTCTCACCGCGACCGGGCCCGCGACGGCGATGCTCGAGCTCGACGGCCCTGCCATGGGCGGCGTTGCACCCGGCCAGGCCGGCGTCGTCTATGACGGCGCGCGGCTGATCGCGGGCGGCTGGATCCGGCGCGACAGCCAAAGCGGCAAGGCTGCCTGACCCACCCGGCGCTTGACAGGGCGGCAGCTTTTCCCGATAACCCCGGCTCCTTTGTGGCGGGATAGCTCAGCTGGTTAGAGCAGGGGAATCATAATCCCAAGGTCGGGGGTTCAAGTCCCTCTCCCGCTACTCCAAACTCTTCAATGAAATCAATATATTGATGATCGACATCCCGTCGTGGGCGCTTCGCCCTACGGAGTCGCCGTCTCGCGGCGGTGCCATGAGGTCGCTCAGAATTTGACCGATACTTTGGTGTAGACGAAGCGGCCGACCTGGTCATAGCCGGCACCGGTGAGGGCCTGCGCGACCGATACGCCGCCCGCGAGGAAGGGAGGTTCCAGGTCGAAGAAGTTGTCGACGCCGACCGTGGCGGTCATATTCTTGTAGCTATAGGTCGCCGATACATCGGTGAAGAACTGGCCAGCGGCGTGGCAGCCGAAGATGCCGATCTTAGTCCCGCATTCCTGACCCTGGACGCTCGAGTCCGGCTTGACGCCGCCATAGTACCGCTCGGTGAGCGTGGCCGACCAATTGTCCTGGCTATAGGTGCCCGACAGCTGCGCCTTCCAGCGCGGCTCGCCGCTATCGGCGACCAGATCGTAGGTGCCGGCTCGCTGCGTGACGACACCATTGGTGATGAGGTCGTCGGAGAGCAGGTAGCTCGCCTGGCCATCGAGCGAGATCCGGCCGCCCAGCTGCGGCAAGCCGATCTTGTCGGTGCCGAAGGCGTAGCTCAACCCGAAATCGATGCCGTCGGTGTTTTCCGCACCGAAGTTGATGAGCGGATCGGCGACCGTGACCAGGATGCCGGTGCCCGGAGCACGGATGATTCCGGCGCAAGGATCTGAGAGCCCCGAAGGGGCCGAGCCCGGTGTCTCGCACGCGTTCAGTGGATCGTTCGCCAACGCGATCGAGTTGCGGATGAGCGCCGTGTAGTAATCGACCGTGAAGGACAGGCCCGGAACCCAGCGCGGCGTGAAGACGCCGCCGAAATCCCACTCCTGCGACCGTTCCGGCTTCAGATCCGGATTACCGCCCTGGATGGTCCGCACTTGATTGATCTTGTCGGAGAATGTGGCGATCTGCGCGGCACTCAGGCCGGCCTTGGCCAGGTCGATCGCGCACTGAGCCGAGATCGCGTTCTTGCCGCCAGCGGTATCGCAAGGATCGGTGCCGGCCGGGTTGTTGAGGAACGAGCCGCCGAACAGCTCCTTTGCCTGCGGTGCCCGGAAACCGGTCTCGTTCGAGCCGCGGAAGCGGAAATCCTCGGTCGCCGCCCAATCCACACCGAACTTGTAGGTGAGCGCGCGGCCGAAATCCGAATAGTAATCATACCGGCTCGAGAGATCGAGGGTCAGCGACTTGGCGAAGGGCAGATCCTTCAGGACGGGCACGTTCAGCTCGATATAACCCGATCCGACATTGTACGAGCCGGAGGTCGGCGCGGCGTTGGAGTTGGCGTCGCCCTGGACTTCGGTCGAGTTCCGGCTGGTCGAACGCGCTTTCATTGCGGTATTCGAAGCCGACCGACGCCGCCAGATCGCCCGCCGGCAGATGATAGATCCGGCCGGTGATGCTGCCGTAATAATAGGCCTGCTCGATATCGCTCGACCGCGTGTTTGTGAAGAGCAGGTAGTTGGCCTGTGCCGGCGTCAGCGAGTTGAAGCCGAAGAAGTTCGCCAGACACGGGTCGGAGGCCGGCCCGGTGAGACCGGCATTTTTCGCGACAATCGGGTTACAGGCCGCCTCGCCCAGTTCTTCCGCGGCGTGCTCGAAATTGACCTCGTTGAACACGCGGGTTGTGGTTGCCGACTTGCCGTAGACGTATCCCAGTTCCCAGTCATACTTGTCGAGCAGCTCGCCCTGGAAGGCGAAGTGCAGGCGGTAAGTGTCGACATCCTGGGCGAGGATGCGGTCGCCCGCTTCGAATCGGCGCGTCAAAAACGTGGTGATGTCCTGCGGACCCGTGCCGATGGTGGCACCGCCCGGCAGCACGATATTGCCGGTCACCGTCGGGTTGGCAAGGTTCGGTATATCGCCCGGCAGCGCCACGCCGCCATTCTGGAGATCCATGGGCACAAACAGGCCCTTCGGGAATTTGGTCGTGGCGACATTGCTGCCGAGCGACTCCGGGTTGAGCTGCTGCTGAGATGTGCGGTTGGTGTAGAACGCATCCATCACCGCCGTCACATGCGGCAAGATGTCGTAATGGGCTGCAAAGCTGACCTGGTTGCGGTCGAGCTCGCCCTGCAGCTCCTGCTGGTCCGTCGGGTCGAAAAACGGTTGGGTGCCGAGAAGATCGGGCAGAAAGAGCAGGCCGGGCGGCAGGATCGAGTCGAAATTCGCCGGCGGCGCCGAAGTCTTGAAGAACTGGCCGTCATTGCCGAAATAGAAGCGCTGGCCGCCGATGACGGCATCGACACCGGGCACGCGCGACGAGATCGACGGAAAGTCGAAAGTCGAGCCAATATGCTGATCGGACGAGTACTGACGGTCGCGCTGGAAGATCGGATCCGTGTGGTCGTGGCTGACATTGATGATGATGTTGCCGCGATCGAAGTCGGATCCCATCGTCGAGGACACGCCGTAATGCATGCCGTCGCTCTTGTCGGTGATGCCGAAATCGCCGTCGAACTCGAGGCCGTTGAAGTGCTTCTTTAAGATGATGTTGATGACGCCGCCGATGGCGTCGGCACCGTAGATCGACGAGGCGCCATCGCGCAGCACGTCGATATGGTCGATCATCGACACTGGGATGCTGTTCAGGTCGACATCGGCCTGGCTGACCTGATTGTCGGTCGCGACCATGCGCAGACCGTCGACCAGGACCAGCGTGCGCTGGGCACCGAGATTGCGCAATCCCACGACGGAATCGCCATCGCCGCCATTGGTCTTGGCCGAAGACACGCCGCCGGCGAAGTCGACCGCCGGCAGCTTCTTCAGCACTTCTTCGACCGTGGTCGCACTGGTCTTGGCGATATCGTCGCTCGTGACCACCGTGATCGGGTTGGCGCTCGCGGCATCGGCACTCTTGATGCGCGTGCCGGTGACCACGATCGTCTCGGTCTGCGGGGCGGCCTGGGCCGTCTGAGCACTCTGCGCCAGCGCCGTTGGCATGATTGAAAGAGACAGCAGCGCCACCACCGTGACCGAGCCTAGTAGCTGAATAGGAGGCGCCAGAGGCTCCGCCTCACATTTCAATCCACTCATCGATCGCCCCCTGTTCCAGGCACGCTATCCCGGCGGTTCCCCAACAGCATGTTAAAGCAATCTTGGATTCCCGCTCTGATCGAAGTGCAATTCTCTACTCTGAGCAACAACCTGTTGTAGAGGACGGCGGTGATTTAGCGTCTTTATGTTCTGCTGTGGCTATCGCATTTGTGCATAGAATCGGAGGCTGTATCGTCGTTCCGGCGTATGTGCGGAACGACGGTAACGCCCTCCCGCTACCAAGTTTTTCCAATAAAAAAGTCGATAATGGGCGGTCAGTGAACTCGCTCTCTCTGCGCTATGGTGGCAATCTCAGCGACGGCGCCCACACAAGCGGATCCGGATGATTCCAGCTACCCTGCTCAGAGATTGCCGGCATGGCCGCATGCTGTTCTTGAGGCGCGACCAGTATGTCGGCAAGTCTCTCGATCTTTATGGCGAGTTCAGCGAGGGCGAGGCGGACTTGTTTGCGCAGATCCTGGTGCCCGGCCAGGTTGTCGTCGAGGTCGGGGCCAATATCGGCGCCCATACCATTCAGCTGGCCAAATTGGTCGGCCCGTCCGGCGCGGTGGTCGCCTTCGAGCCACAGCGCGTGATCTTCCAGCTGCTGGCGGCCAATGTGGCGCTCAACGAGCAGTTCCATGTCCACACCTTCCACCAGGCGGTCGGCCGGCAGGCCGGGACGCTCATGGTTCCGGTCGGGGACTATGCCGGCGCCCATAATTTCGGCGGGATCTCGCTCACCCGCGACGGGCCGGGCGAGCCGGTGCCGGTCGTGACGCTCGACAGCCTGACGCTGCCCTCGTTGCGGCTGCTCAAAGTCGATGTCGAGGGCATGGAGGGCGAGGTGCTGGCGGGTGCCGCAGGGCAGATCGCGCGACACCGCCCGATTCTCTATGTCGAGAACGACCGCCGCGAGCGTTCGGCCGACCTCATCAGGCAGATCGACGCGCTGGGCTATGAGTCATGGTGGCATCTGCCGCGACTGTTCAATCCCAACAACTTCAACCGCCGGCCCGAGAACGTGTTCGGGAATGTCGTCTCGATCAACCTGCTTTGCACGCCCAAGGAGGCAAACCTGGCCATCGTCGATTTTCGGCGGGTGACCGGGCCCGATGATTGGTGGCAGAATCACCCGGCGTGATGGTCGGCAGGGCAAGTCCACCGCTTCAATGCCGCGCTGCCTCGATGGGATGCCTTCATGTTCCCGGAGTCTATAGTCAAAACCGAAGACACCAGAATTCGTCCAGCATGAAACTCGCCGCTCGATCGCGGGTTTCTGTTGCCCCATCGGCGACGGTGGCGACACCCTTCGGGAGCACGATGATGAATAACCTCGATGAAATGATCCTTCATTTCATGCAAGACATCTATTACGCGGAGCGTCAAATCATGAAGGCGCTCCCGAAAATGGCGAAGGCCGCCCAGAGCCCTGACCTGAAGGCCGCGTTCCAGACGCATCGCGAAGAGACCCAGGGCCAGATCGAGCGTCTGCAGCAAGCATTCGAGGCGCTCGGCAAGCGCGCCAAGGGTATTACCTGCGAAGCGATCAACGGCCTCATCGAGGAATGCGAAGAATTGCTCGAGGAAGCCAAGGAGCCGAGCCCGGTCCGCGATGCCGGCCTGGTCGCCTGCGCACAGGCGGTCGAGCATTACGAGATCGCCCGCTACGGCTCGCTGATCGCCTGGGCCAAGGCCAAGGGCCTGACTGACGTGGCCGCCCTGCTCCAGCAGACGCTCGACGAGGAAAAGAAGACCGATATGCTGCTGAGCAAGCTCAGCAACAGCGATCTTAACAAGCAAGCGGCGAAAGCAGCCTGAAGGCGCGACTGCGGTTGTCCCTAAAGCGGCAACCGCAGTCAATCAAGCCCCTATCGCCCGCTTAACCTCGTCGACGAGCCTGTCGAGGTCGAGCGGCTTGCGAAGAACCCTGCCGAGCGCCTCGTCCCCCAATCCGGGCAGATCATAACCGCTGACATAGAGCACCTTGAGGCCGCGCCGGCGAAGCATCGCCATGCGGGCGAGTGCCAGGCCGTTCACATGATCGGGCATCACAATGTCGGTGATGAGCAGATCGAGCGGCTGCGTCCCTTCGAGCAGCTCCAGCGCGCGGCGATGATCTTGCGCCGGAAAGACGCCGAAGCCGGCGGCGCGTAGCACCCGCGCGGCGGGATCGCGGAAGCCCTCGTCGTCGTCGACGAGGAGAATGTGGTGCATCGCTGTCTCCGATGCCGACCGGCAACATCTGGGCGCAGATCATAGCCCCTAATCTCCAAAAAGGCGAACGGCACGATGTTTCATTTCGTTGTGCGGCTAAACGCGCTCGATCGACCATCGGACGGAGCGCTTGATCGCGCTTGCCGCTCGCGCGGCGTCGCCCTTGGTTGGGAATATCAGGGCGTCTTCCCGATCGCCCCACCGCAGCGGCTTCAGACTTTTCGGCCACATAAGGACAGGAGCAGCCCTGGTTCCTCCCTCTCGGCGCTCCGCAAGCAGAAATCGGCGATCGTGCCGACCTGATCGGACGATGGGCTGTTCGAGCCTCTAAATAGACAAAACGACGAATTGGTCAGTCTGATCCCGAAATCTCGGCGCTTGAGGTCAGGAGATCTTGCCAAATCCTCCGATATGGCTCGTAGTAATATGACCAAATAGTCACTCACGGGGTGGCCCATGATCAAGATCGAAGACGTCTCCCATGTCGCCTTCAGGGCGCCGGACTTGGATCAGATGGCGCGCTTTCTCGAGGATTTCGGGCTCGTGGCGGAGCGGGACGGTGCGCGCCTCTATGCCCGAGGCATGGGGCCGGCACCTTATCTCCACATCACCGAACAAGGTGCGGCGGGCTTCACCGCCTTGGGCCTGCGCGCGGCTTCCATAACGGATGTCGAGGCCCTCGGGCGCGCGGAGGGCGTTGAACCGCACAGGGTGGAGCGGCCGGGCGGGGGTGTCGCGGTGACGCTCCGTGATCCGGATGGGCATGCGGTCGAGGTCATCGCTGGCCAGAGCAGCGCCGAACCGCTGGCGATCCCGCGTTCGGAGGGCTGGAACGATGCCCGCGCGAAAGGACGGCTGCGCAAACCCAAGCGGACCGGCAAGGAAGCGGCCCATGTGGTGCGCCTTGGTCACGCTGTGCTCGGCGTCTCCGATTTTCGGCGCTCTGAGCGATGGTACAAAGAGCGGTTCGGCTTCATCACCTCCGACGAGATCGCTGTTTCCCCGGAGATGTCGATCGGCGCCTTCCTGCGCTGCGATCGGGGCGACATTCCCACCGATCATCACACGCTCTTTTTGCTGCAGGGTCCGGCCGGCGTGGGATTTCATCACGCGGCGTTCGAAGTCGTCGACATGGACGATCTCCTGGCCGGTCATGTCCGATTGACCGAGGCCGGCTGGCAGCCGGAATGGGGCGTGGGACGCCATCTGCTCGGCAGCCAGGTGTTCGATTACTGGCGAGACCCTTGGGGCCATACGCTGGAGCATTGGACGGATGGGGATCTGTTCACCGCCGCCGATGGCTCGCGAACGGCCAGTCTTCCCGACCTGCTGGCGGTGCAGTGGGGACCGTCACCGCCCTTCGCCAAATGACCGCCAGCCTCAGCTGCGAGGTCCTGGTCGTGGGATTGGGGCCGGTCGGCGCCGTCCTTGCGGCACTGCTCGGCGATGCCGGCATCGATGTGGTCGCCATCGACAAATCGACGGAGATCTATCCGCTGCCTCGCGCAGCCCACTTCGATCACGAGATCATGCGCGTCTTCCAGCAGTTGGGCATCGCCGACGAGGTGCTGCGTCACGCCAGGCCGGCCAAGGGCTATGAATTCCGCAGCGCCGAGGGCGAGGTGCTGGTCAGCTTCGGGGCTGTGGACGCGATCGGGTCTTCCGGCTGGGCCGGCGGCTACATGTTCAACCAGCCAGGGCTGGAGCAGGCGCTACGCCGGAAATTGCGGCAGTCGAGCAACGTCCGGGTGCTGCTGGGCGCCGAGTTCGAGCGGCTGAGCGCTGGACCTGACGGCGCCGACATCGAAATCGCCGGTCCGGACGGGCGGTTTCAGCCTCACGCCCGTTACGTCGTCGGCTGCGACGGTGCCCGCAGTCCAGTGCGCGAAGCGATCGGTGCAGCTCTGGAAGACCTTCAGTTCGACGAGCCCTGGCTCGTCATCGACGCCATTCCGCGCCCTGGCGCCCGGCTGCCGGAGGTCAATCTGCAAATCTGCGACCCGGCGCGACCGACGACCTGCGTGCTGATGGGGCCGGGCCGGCATCGGTGGGAGTTCATGATGCTGCCCGGCGAGACGCCGGAAACTGTCCTGGACGACGCCTTCATCGCCGGTCTGCTCCGGCCCTGGGATGTCGATGTCGAGATCGAGCGCAAGGCGGTCTACCAATTCCACGGGCGTGTCGCCCAGCATTGGCGGTCTGGCCCGGTGCTGATCGCCGGCGATGCGGCGCATCAGACGCCGCCTTTCGCGGGACAGGGTATGTGCGCCGGCATCCGGGATGCGGCCAACCTCGCCTGGAAGCTGGCGGCATTGCTGCGCGGCCGCGCCGGCGAGGGGCTGCTCGACACCTATCAGCGGGAGCGCGACCCGAATGTGCGCGCTTACATCAAGCTCGCAATCGAGATGGGCCGCGTCGTCTGTCTGCTGGATCCGGCGCTTGCACAAGCGCGCAACGAACGCATGCTTGCCGCCCGCAGATCCGGGGCGAATCCCATTCCGCCCGCCGCCCCGCCGCCGCTCACCGGTGCCTGTATCCTGGAAGGAACGCCGGGGGCGGGGACGCTCTTTCCGCAGCCCGTCCACGCGCGCGACGGCGAGACCCGACGCCTCGACGATGTGCTCGGTCCCGGCGCCTGGCTGATCGGGGCATCGCCCAGTGCCAGGGCGGCGGATATCGTGGCGATCGCCCTCGATGATCCCCGTCTGGCGCCCTTCAGCCAACGGCTCGCCCGCGGGCTCGCGGCTCATGAGGTCGAAGCCGTTCTGGTCCGCCCGGACCGGTATGTCTTCGGCTCCGGCGCGCCCGACGATCTGGTGGCGGCTTGGTCGAAAGCCCTCGGCGCGGCCGGCGTGCCCGCATGAACGACGGACCAGCCAGCACGGAAGCCGACATCGCGCGGCGCTCTCGGGATGAGCCCGTCGGCGAAGCGCTGGTGCGCGCCGGTCAGAAGCTCTTCTCCGAGCACGCCGTCGACGCCGTGGCCATCGATGACATCGTGCGCGAGGCCGGTGTCGCCAAGGGCAGCTTCTACAAGCACTTCCCCGACAAGGAGGCGCTGCTCGCCGCCGTCGCCCGGCGGATCCGGCACCGCATCGAGCGCGAAGTCACCGCCGCCAATGCTGAGGAGACGGACCCGGCGCGGCGCGTGGCGCGCGCGATCTGCGTCTATCTCCGCTTCGTCGCCGACAAGCCGGAGCAGGGCGGCGTTCTCGTTCGCAACGATCGGAGCGGCCAGACCCTGCCATCGATGAAGCTCAACAAGGGGACGGTCGAGGATGTTCGCGCCGGGCTGGCGCACGGACGTTTCACCGTGCCAACCGTCGAGGCCGGCGCGCTCTTCATCCTGGGGGTCGGTCATGCCGGGCTGACGCGCTTCAATGGCGATCGGGGCGCCGCCTCGAATATCTGGATTGCCCAACAGCTCTGCCAGCTGGTGCTGCGCGGCCTCGGCGTCGCCATGACCGAGGCGGAGCTGATCGCCGCTCAGGCAGCGGAAGACATCTTGCGGCGACCGCGCCTGCCGGTGGGCGAGCCATAGGAGGATCCGATGTCCAAGCCGCTCACGATCGACGTGCACGCCCATTTCCTGCCGCCATCCTATCGGGAGGCGTTGAAGGATGCCGGGTTGAAGACCGTCGATGGCGGCATGCCGATCCCCGACTGGACGCCTGAAAGGGCCCTGGCGATCATGAACGAGGTCGGGATCGCGGGTGCCATCCTGTCGGTGTCGTCGCCGCATGTCGGATTCGTCGATCCAAGCTCGGCCGCAGCACTGTGCCGGTCGGTCAATGACTATGCGGCCGAGATCAAGCGCCGGTATCCGGCCCGGTTCGGGGCCTGCGCGATCTTGCCGCTGCCGGATGTGCCGGCCAGCCTGGCGGAGCTCGAACGGGCGCTGGACGAGCTCGAGCTTGACGGCGTCGCGCTGCCGACTCACGCCGGCGGTCGATATCTCGGCGACGCACATCTGGCGCCGTTGCTGGCGTTTCTCGACGAGCGGCGGGTGACGGTGTTCGTCCACCCGACCTCGCCCTGCTGCTTCGAAGCCTTCGGCCTCGAGCTGCCGGCGCCGATGATCGAATTTCCGTTCGACACCACCAGGGCCGCCGCGAGCCTGCTTTATTCCGGGGCCTTGGCGCGTCACCCGGGCATCGATTTCATCCTGCCCCATGCCGGGGGAACGCTGCCCTTCCTGGCACCGCGCATGGCGGCGATCGGGTCCATTCCCGCCCTCGGACCGCGCGCGATCCCGCCGCACGACGCCATGCAGGCTTTCGCGCGTTTTTTCTATGATACGGCACTCGCCGTGACGCCCCAGCAGATCGCGGCTTTGCGCGTCCTGGCGCCGATGTCGCAACTGCTCTACGGCACCGACTTCCCCTTCGCCAACGAGGATCGGCTGCGCTGGGCCGAGGGCGCCTTCGCGGCGCTGGGCCTCACGCCGGACGAAGAGGCGATGGTCCGCCACCGCAATGCCGCCGGTCTCTTCGCTTCCTTCGCCGAGCGCTGCTGCGGTGCGCATCCATCGCACGGAGAACATTGAGATGTTCACGAACGGCGCCTCCTCGCCCGCGGACCGCAACTTGTTTATGGCGCACGCCTATCCGGAGCAGCGCATCGATCTCGGCGAGGTCGCGATGAACTATGCCGTCGCCGGCTCGCCCGAAGCACCAGCGCTTCTCTTGGTCCCGGGCCAGACCGAGTCCTGGTGGGGCTTCGAGAAAGCGATGGCGCTGTTGGAACAGCGCTTCCAAATCTATGCCGTCGATTTGCGCGGGCAGGGCCGCAGCAGCTGGACGCCGCGCCGCTACACGCTCGACAATATGGGCAACGACCTGGTCCGGTTCATCGCACTCGCGATCAAGCGGCCGGTCGTGGTCAGCGGCAACTCGTCGGGCGGGGTGCTGGCCGCCTGGCTGGCGGCCTTCGCCATGCCGGGCCAGGTCAGGGGCGTCCATTGCGAGGATCCGCCCTTCTTCACCTCGGAGACCAACCCGCTTTACGGCCATTCCATCCGCCAGGCTGCCGGCCCGATCTTCGAGGGCCTCAGCAAATATCTCGGCGATCAGTGGAGCATCGGCGATTGGGAGGGGCTGCGCCGCTCGCGCGCCCAGGATCCGAACCCGCTCATGCGGATGCTGCCCTCGCCTGACCAGCCATCGCAAAATCTCCAGGAATATGACCCGGAATGGTCGCGCGCCTTCTGGGAAGGGACCGTCGCGAAGAGCTGCCCGCACGAGCGGATGCTGGCCCAGGTGAAGACGCCGATGCTGCTGACCCATCATTTCCGACTCACCGAGCCGACGACCGGAATGCTGTTGGGGGCCCTCTCGGATCTGCAGGCGGGCAAGGTGCGCGAGCTCGTCACCGCGGCCGGCCAGCCCTTCGATTATGTCGACGCGCCGAACGCCGCGCACAGCATGCACGCGGTGGATCCGCCGCGCTTTGCCGATATTCTTTTGAAGTGGGCGGCGAACTTGACTTTATGATTTCTCACCAGATCGAGCTGGTACGTCGCTAGGGCAGGCGGAAATCTCGGACGATACCGGTCCGATCGATCTCGAATAGCCTGCCTGCCGCGGCTCGGCCACCCCGGACCTTCGTGTCGATCGCCTCGGCCAGGATCGCGCCGAGCTCGATTTGCCGGGTCCGGCCGCCGGCATCGATAATGACGGCAAGACCCGGATGGCTGGGGTACTGTCGCCCCCAGCTTGCGAAAATCTTCGCCATTGCCGGTCATGATGATCCGGTTCTCGGCGATTGCCCAGGCCACCACGTCTGGATCGGTCGCGCCAGCGAGCCCGACAGCGTTCACATGCGCAGCGTCGAACCCCAGGGCATGGCGAAGATGAAGGGCGAGTGCCGGCGACAGGTTCTCGTCGATCAGGAAGCGCGGCGCCATAGCTTACCGCTTGGCCGTCCGCGCGGCGGGTTGGCTTTGGCATAAAGGGCGGCCGCTTCGACTGTCTCGGAATCGAGCATTGGGTAGTCCGCGACGATGCTCTCGACGCTGTCGCCATCGTCGATCCGGCCCAGCAGCGACTGCGCGGTGATGCGGGTGCCCTTGATGGTCGGCGTCCCGCCCATGATTTCCGGATCGCTCACGATCACGCGTCGGCCATGGTCGTAGAGCCGGAGGCGGTGCCGGACGTCGGCCAGCGCCCGACCGGCATCGATCCGCACCAAATTGCCGATGGTCAACTCGCCGGGTTCAGCGGATGCCGATTGCAGCATCCGATAGGCGGCGGCGGGCGAGAGATGCATCTCTGCAGGCAGCGCCTCGACCAGCGCGAAGGCGAGCAGCGCCGTCTCATCGAGTTCGCGCCGCTTGACCGGTCCGCCGACCCGCGCGGGGATTCTCCGGGCGGTGATCGCCTTCTGGATCGCGGCCAGCGGCACGCCGGTCATAACCGCGGCCTCCTGGGGACTGTAGCTCTGGGGCATAATTCGTGTCCTCTCGGGCATGAATTTAGGCGAAGGATCGTTTGGCGGCAAGAGTTCATCCCGATTCTCATGACGACCGTGGGCGAGGGGGCGTGAAGTTGGCCCGCTTGTTGCTGATACCGCGATGTTTGGGGTTCGCGGGACAAGGCGGCCATCTTTGCGGGTATTGCTGGCGGACGATGATTGCGGGCGGGCGGAGGCCGTCGAACGCCGCCTGAGAGAAGCCGGCGTGAGCGATCTTGTCCGGCTCAAATCCGGCCAGCGCCTGATCGATGCGGTCAGGCAGACGGCACCCGACGTGATCATCGTGGATACGTCCCGTGCCGATCGCGACAGCCTGGAAAGCATTCGCGAGGTGAGCAGCCAGGCGCCCAGCCCGATCGTCATGTTCGTCGATCAGGAGGATGCCGCCTTCATGGAAGAGGCGATCGAGGCCGGCGTCTGCTCCTACAATCTATTGGGCAGCGCCTTGCCCGATGTGAAGCCGATCGTGCAGGCGGCCGTGGCGATCTTTCGCCGCTATCGCAAGGTCGCGGAAACGCTCGAGAAGGCGGAAGCCAAGCTGCAGGAGCGCGACATCATCCAGCGGGCCAAGGCGAATCTGATGAATGGCCGCCGGCTGACCGAGCCGCAGGCGCACCATCATCTGCGGCAGGCGGCGATGAACAGCGGCAAGCGCATGGTCGACATCGCGGCAGAGCTGCTCGAAGCCGCGGCGAGAAAGGGCAAAGGATGAGCGACGGGGCAACCATTACGGTCGGGCTGCTGCGGTTGACCGATGCCGCTCCCGTCATTGTGGCCGAGGAACGGGGCTTCTTCGCCGAGGCGGGGCTCGATGTGCGCCTGTCGGTCGAGCCCAGCTGGGCCAACATTGCCGACAAGCTGAGCTACGGCAAGCTCGACGCCGCCGTGATCCTGCCGCCGCTGGCGCTCGCCGTCTCGCTCGGGCTGCGCGGCACGGGCCGGCCGCTGATCGTGCCGATGGCGCTGAGCCTGAACGGCAATTCGATCAGCGTGTCGAATGCGCTGGTGCAGGCATTGGCGCTGGCGCCCGAAGCGTCGGCGGCGGAAGCGGGCGCGCGCCTGCGCCAGATCGTCCGGACCCGCAGCACGAAGCTGCGCTTCGCCGTGGTGCATGTCTACTCGACCCATAATCTGCTGCTGCGCTATTGGCTGGCCGCTGCCGGAATCGAGCCGGGACAGGATGTCGAGATCTCGGTCGTGCCGCCGGCGGACACGACCCAGGCGCTGCGCGACGGCGCCATCGACGGCTTTTGCGCCGGAGCACCCTGGGGTGCGGTCGCGGCCCGCGCCGGTGTCGGCCGCACGATCGTCAAAACCTCCGAGATCTGGCTGCGCCACCCCGAGAAATGCCTTGCCGTATCGTCGAGCTGGGCTGCGGCGAACCCGGCCAGCCTGGCGACCCTGCTCGACGCCGTGCTGGCCGGTGCACGCTATGCCGACGCTCCCGAAAACGCTCTCGGCGTCGCACGGATCCTGGCCGAGGATCGCTATCTGGCGCTCGATCCCGAGCTTCTGCGGGAGTCGCTGCCCATCGCGGCAGGCGACAAGGCCTCGGCCAGTCACGTCGACCGTTCGGTCTTCTTTGCTGCGGGCGCCAATTTCCCGTGGCCCTCGCATGCCGCCTGGTTCCTCGACCAGATGGCGCGCTGGGGACAAGTGCCGGATGATGCCGATCGCGGTGTTGCGCTGGAGATCTATCGCCCGGACCTGTTCCGGGCCGCCGCGGCGCGCGCCGGCGTGACGCTGCCCGCATCAGACGCCGTGCTCACAAATTCATCAGCCTCTGCTGCATTGCATAAATTCTAAACACGCGGCGCAGCATGGTCCAGGATTATCGTTTGTTTTCAATAGTATGTTGCTTGGCATAGCGGTTGCGATGCAGCAATCGCCAGCCCAGCGCGGCAGGTGAGGCGTCTTCAACGAGGAAGCCGTCTCAAACCGGGATCGACCGAACCGGCGTCCCGATTTGCACTTGGCGGATCAACGGCGATCCCCCTCGGACCCTGAGGTCCGAAAGGTCGGCTGTTCGTGAACAAGGGATTTCTCAAAGCCGGGCATCTGCCCACGCTGATCTCCGCCTTTCTCTATTTCGATCTCAGCTTCATGGTCTGGGTCATGCTCGGGCCGCTGGGCGTGCAGATCGCCAAATCGCTCGAGCTCGATGCTGCGCAAAAGGGGCTGATGGTGGCGATGCCGATCCTGGCCGGCGCGGTCCTGCGCGTCGTCAACGGCATCCTGGTCGATCATTACGGACCCAAGCTGACCGGCCTGCTGGCGCAGGGCATCGTGCTCGCCGGTCTCGCCGCCGCCTGGCTTTGGGGCATTCACAGCTATTCCGAGGTGCTGCTGCTGGGTATCGTGCTCGGCATGGCGGGGGCATCCTTCGCCGTGGCGCTGCCGCTGGCCTCGCGCTGGTACCCGCCCAAATATCAAGGGACGGCACTCGGCATCGCCGGGGCCGGCAATTCCGGCACCGTGCTGGCGGCACTCTTCGCGCCGATGCTGGCCGTGGCCTATGGCTGGAACAATGTGCTGGGTCTGGCCTGCCTGCCGCTCGTGGCCGTGCTCGTCTTCTATCTCGTCTGTGCCAAGGATGCGCCCAGCCGCCCGCCGGCCAAGTCGCTGCCGGACTATCTCGCCATCCTGCGCAATTCCGACGCCTGGTGGTTCATGATGTTCTACAGCGTCACCTTCGGCGGCTTCGTCGGCCTGTCCTCCTCGCTGACCATCTACTTCCATGATCAATATGGCCTCAGCCCGGTCGATGCCGGCTATGCCACCGCGGCCTGCGTCTTCGCCGGCTCGCTGATGCGTCCGGTCGGCGGTGCCGTTGCCGATCGCATCGGCGGGGTGCGCACGCTGTCGGCGACCTACATCGTGGCCGCACTGGTCCTGATCCTGGTCAGTTTCGGCCTGCCGACGCTGCCGCTGGCGATTGCCGCCTTCGTTGCCGGCATGGGTGCGCTGGGCATGGGCAATGGTGCCGTGTTCCAGCTGGTGCCGCAGCGGTTCGGCCGCGAGATCGGCGTGATGACCGGCCTGGTCGGCATGACCGGCGGTGTCGGCGGCTTCTACCTCGCCTCCAGCCTCGGCGTTGCCAAGCAATATACCGGCAGCTATCAGGCCGGCTTTCTGATCTTCGCCGTGCTTGCCCTCCTGGCGCTGAGCAGCCTGCACGGCGTCAAGAAGCAGTGGCGCGCGACCTGGGCCGGTGCTGCCGGCGCGGCGCGGATCTGAGGCGGGCGATGAACCTCATCCACCGCCGCGAAAGGCTGGTCGTCATCGGCAACGGGATGGCCGGCATGCGGGCCGTCGAAGAGTTGCTGAAGCGCGATCCGATCCGCTACCAGATCACCGTCTTCGGCGCCGAGCCTCACGTCAATTACGACCGCATCATGCTGTCGTCCGTGCTGGCCGGCGAAAGGGAAGTGGGCGACATCGTGATCAACCCGCTCTCCTGGTATGGCGAGAACGGCATTGCCTTGCATGCCGGCGATCCGGTGGTCGCGATCGACCGCGCCGCCAAGACCGTGACCGCGCAAAGCGGGCGCATCGAACCCTATGACAAGCTGCTGCTGGCGACCGGCTCGCGGCCGATCGTGCCGCCCTTGCCGGGGCTGGAGCTGCCGGGCGTCTGCGCCTTCCGCGACATTGCCGATATCGAGGAAATGATCGGCGCGTCGGAGCGGTTCCGCCGCGCCATCGTCATCGGCGGCGGGCTGTTGGGCCTCGAGGCCGCGAACGGCCTGCTCAAGCGCGGCATGTCGGTCGCGGTCGTCCATCTCATGGACACGCTGATGGAGCGGCAGCTCGACCCGACGGCCGGCAAGCTGCTGCAGCGCGAGTTGGACGAGCGCGGCCTGAACTTCTTCATGAACGGTCAGACCGAAGAGATCTTGGGCAGTCACCGCGCCGAGGGCGTCCGCCTGGCCGATGGCCGCGAGGTGCCGGGCGATCTGGTCGTAATGGCGATCGGCATCCGCCCCAATATCGATCTGGCGCGCCAGGCCGGGCTCGACATCAACCGCGGCGTTGCCGTGTATGACGATATGCGCACCTCCGACCCGGACATCTTCGCGGTCGGCGAATGCGTCGAGCATCGCGGCAAGACCTACGGTCTGGTCGCACCGCTCTATGAGATGGCGAAAATCTGCGCCGAGCATCTGGCCGGCGATGACGACACCGGCGCCGCCTATGCCGGCTCGGTTCTGGCAACCAAGCTCAAGGTCACCGGCATCGATCTGTTCTCGGCCGGCAATTTCCTGAGCGGCGAGGACAATACCGAGCTCACCTTCCAGGATACGTCGCGGCAGATCTACAAGCGGCTGGTGCTGCGCGACGGCAAGCTGGACGGCGTGGTGCTCTATGGCGATGTGACCGACAGCGGCTGGTATCTCGATCTGCTGCGCAAGGGCGAGGATATCTCCGATTTCAAGGATGCAGCCCTCTTCGGCCAGGCGATGGTGGCGGCCCTCGGCAAGATCACGCCGCCGAGCGTGGCGAATCTCGCCGACGATCATCAGATCTGCGGCTGCAATGGCGTCTGCAAGGGGACCATCGTCGACGCCATCCTCGCCAAGGGACTGACCACGCTCGACGCGGTCCGCCGGCACACCAAGGCGTCGGCCTCGTGCGGCTCCTGCACGGGACAGGTCGAAGCGCTGCTGGCGGCGACGGCCGGTGCTGCCTTTGCCAAGCCCAAGGCGGCAGGCATGTGCCGTTGCACCGGGCTCGGCCACGAGGAAGTGCGCCGGCGCATCCGGGACGAAAATCTCCGAACCATTCCAGAGATCATGTCGACGCTCGGCTGGAACAATCCCGAGGGCTGCCATTCCTGCCGCCCGGCGCTGAATTTCTATCTGCTGTGCGCCTGGCCGGGCGAGTATCTGGACGATCCACAGTCGCGCTTCATCAACGAGCGCGCCCATGCCAACATCCAGAAGGACGGCACTTATTCGGTCGTGCCGCGCATGTGGGGCGGCGTCACCAGCGCCAAGGAATTGCGCGCCATCGCCGACGTGGTCGACAAGCACGCCATTCCGGCAGTCAAGATCACCGGCGGCCAGCGCATCGACATGCTGGGCGTGCCGAAGGAGGATCTGCCGGCCGTGTGGCGCGACCTGAACGCGGCCGGCCTGGTCTCGGGCCATGCCTATGGCAAGGCGCTGCGTACGGTGAAGACCTGCGTCGGATCGGAATGGTGCCGGTTCGGGACCCAGGATTCGACCGCGATGGGCATCGCACTCGAAAAGATGACCTGGGGCTCCTGGCATCCGCACAAGGTCAAGCTCGCCGTGTCCGGCTGCCCGCGCAACTGTGCCGAAGCCACGATCAAGGATTTCGGCGTGGTCGCGGTCGAGAGCGGCTGGGAGCTGCATGTCGGCGGCAATGGCGGCATCAAGGTGCGGGCGACCGATTTCCTGTGCAAGGTCGGGACCGACGAGGACGTGCTGGATTACTGCGCGGCCTTTCTGCAGCTCTATCGCGAGGAGGCGCGCTATCTCGAGCGCACGGCCCCCTGGATCGAGCGCGTCGGGATCGATTACGTCAAGGCGCGGATCGTCGAGGATGCGGCCGAGCGGCAGAGCCTGGCGGCACGCTTTCGCCATTCCCAGCAATTCTTCCAGACCGATCCCTGGGCCGAGCGCGCGCCCGGGCAGCCGGCGGCCGAAGAGTTCCGCATCCTGGCGGAGGTCGAGTGATGGCGGCGGAAAGTGCCGCCGTCCTGCTGATGGGCTGGCACGAGGTCGGTGCTGTCGCCGACATTCCGCGGCAAGGGGCCCGGATCGTGACGATGCCCGGGGGCAATGTCGCGGTATTCCGTTCGAGCGATGATGAGATCTTCGCCATCGAGGATCGCTGCCCACACAAGGGCGGCCCGCTGTCGCAAGGCATCATGCATGGCAGCGAGGTGACCTGCCCGCTGCACAACTGGACGATCGACCTCAGGAGCGGTAACGCGGCAGCCCCCGATGTCGGTTGCGTGAAGACCATTCCGGTCCGGCTCGAGGGTGACCGAATCGCGCTGTTGCTGCCGAAAGCCGGACGTGGCTGAGACCCGGACGACCTGTCCTTATTGCGGGGTCGGGTGCGGGGTGATCGTCGAGAATGGAACCGTCCGCGGCGACCCCGATCATCCGGCGAATGCCGGGCGCCTCTGCTCCAAGGGGGCGGCGCTCGCCGACACGCTCGGCGATGCCGGACGCTTGCTGCAACCGCGCATCGACACGCGCGAGGTTGGCTGGGACGAGGCGCTCGGCCGGATCGCCACACGCTTTTCCGAGACGATCGCGGCCCATGGGCCGGATGCCGTCGCCTTCTATGCCTCGGGCCAGTTCCTGACCGAGGATTATTACGTCGCCAACAAGCTGATGAAGGGCTTCATCGGCAGCGGCAATATCGACACCAATTCGCGCCTGTGCATGGCGTCCACGGTGGCCGGCCATGTGCGCGCCTTCGGTGCCGACATCGTGCCCGGCATTTATGAGGATTGGGAGGCGGCGGATCTCGCCATCATCGTCGGCGGCAACACGGCCTGGTGCCATCCGATCCTGTTCCAGCGGCTGAAGGCAGCCCGCGCCAAGCGCGGCACCTTCGTGGTGGTAATCGACCCAAGACGCACGGCGACTTGCGAGATCGCCGATCTGCATCTGGCGCTCGATCCGGGTTCCGACGTGGCGCTGTTCGACGGGCTTCTGGTCCATCTGGCCGATACCGGTGCGCTCGACGCCGACTGGATCGCGGCACACACGGAGGGCTTCGCAGCCGCCTTGGCCGCGGCGCGGGAGTCCGCCGGTACGCTCAAGGCGACCGCTGCCGCCACGGGGTTGGCGGAGGCCGATCTCACCATCTTCTTCGAGCGTTTCGCGGCCACGCGCCGCACGCTCACTGTCTTCTCGCAAGGCGTCAATCAGTCGTCCTCCGGGACCGACAAGGTCAATGCGATCGTGAATTGCCATCTGGCGACTGGCCGCATCGGTCAGCCGGGGATGGGTCCGTTCTCGGTCACCGGTCAGCCGAACGCGATGGGTGGTCGGGAAGTGGGCGGGCTGGCCAATCAGCTCGCCGCCCATATGCGGTTCGACTCTCCGGCGGATATCGACCGGGTCGGCCGCTTTTGGGGCAGCGAGCGGATCGCGCGCGCCCCCGGCCTGAAGGCGGTCGATCTCTTCGACGCCGTGCTGGATGGCCGGATCAAGGCGATCTGGATCATGGCGACCAACCCGGCCGCCAGCATGCCGCGCGCCGGCCGCGTTCGTGCGGCCCTCGAGGCCTGCCCCTTCGTGGTCGTGTCCGATTGCTGGGAAACCGACACGACGGCCCTGGCCGACCTGGTGCTGCCGGCAGCGAGCTGGGGCGAAAAGGACGGCACCGTCACCAATTCCGAGCGCTGCATCTCGCGCCAGCGGCCGTTCCGCGCAGCACCGGGTGCCGCACGCCCCGATTGGTGGATGCTGAAGGAGGTCGCCCGCCTTATGGGCTGGGGCCGAGCCTTCGACTATGAGCGGCCGGCGGAGATCTTCCGCGAGCATGCCGCCCTGTCGGGTTTCGAGAATGACGGCACGCGGACCTTCGATCTCGGCGCGCTGGCGGCACTGTCGGACCGGGATTACGACGCCTGGGAACCGCGGCGCTGGCCGCTCTCGACCGCGGTACCGGCCGGCAGCGGGCGGCTGTTCAGCGACGGCATCTTCGCGACCCCCGACGGGCGAGCGCACTTCGCGGCGACGCCCTTTGCGCCGCCACAAGCTGCCACCAGCCGCTATTTCCCGTATCTGCTCAATACGGGCCGCATCCGCGACCAATGGCACACCATGACGCGCACCGGCCTGGCGCCGCGCCTGATGAGCCATCAGGACGAGCCCTATCTCGATCTGCATCCCCGGGACGCCAGGAAACTCGGGCTCGATGCGGGCGATTTGGTGCGCGTGCGGACTGCTGAGGCCGCGACCACCTTGCGGGCGCGGCCGACGGCGGCGCAGCGGCCGGGCGAGATCTTCGCTGCCATGCATTGGACCGACAAATTCGCCTCCGCGGGTCCGATCGACCAGCTGACGAGTGCCACGCGCGACCCGATTTCCGGGCAACCCGAGCTGAAGGCGACCGCCGCCGCCCTTGCCCCGGTGCCCACGCAGTGGCGCGGCGTGCTGGCGGGTGGCGTCGGCCCGGGCGATATGCGCGGCTTCTATCATGCGCGAGTGCCGGGCAAAGGCGGCGATCTTTGGGAATTGCGCGGCTGGGAAAGGCTGCCGGAAGAGGGGGAGCTCGCGGCCTGGATCGACCGTCTGCTCGGGCCGTTGCCGAACGGGACGCGGACGGTGCTCAGCGATCCGATGCGCGGGATTTTCCGCATTGCCGACATCGTCGACGGAAAGCTGCGCGCGTGCCTGATGCTGGCAACGAATGCGCGTGTCCGCTTGCCCGATCGCATGATTCTGAGCGATTGGCTGGGTGCGGAATGCGCGCCGGACCAGATCGGCGCTCTCCTCGCGGTCGAGGAATCCTGCGAGACGGTGCTGCGGCCGCGACTGGTCTGCTCCTGCTTCTCCGTCGGGCGCAGTGCCATCGAAGATGCTTTCGTCGACGGCAGCTGTAATTCCGTTGCCGCCATCGGCAGAAAGCTGCGGGCCGGCACCAATTGCGGTTCGTGCCTGCCCGAGATCGCGGAGATTCTGCGCGAAGCGCGCGTCTCGACATAGGAAAGGTGGCCATGCCCGGCTTGGACATGGCCACCAGCCCTGTTTAGAGCCCGATCGCCTCAGTTGCCGCTGGTCGGTGGGGGCGGCGGCGGTGGCGGCGAGACGGGCGTCGATGCGCCGTTAGGTCCGCTGCTGCCCTCCTGCGGCCGCGGACCAAAGGTGCCGGTCCGCGCGGGGATCTGCACCGATCGCGGTGCCCCCGCGACCTGTTGCACTATTGCCGGCGCTTCAACATAGTAAGGTACCAATATAGCTGGCATTTCGTGTCTCCTCAGCAACGTTCCGCAAATGGAACGCAGGGGATGTGTACACGAATGCTGTAGAACGGGCTATGTAGAGGCCTTATCCGCCTTGCTTTTTCTAAGAACTTGACGGACGTAATTGACGGCTTGAGCGTCGGTCCAGAGTGCCCCTTCGCTGCGCCAGACCGCCATGCTATCGTCTGTCAGATTCTCTGCCAGCTTTTGCAGCAGGCGCTCGCAAAGATCGCGCCCGGGTTTATGTCGTGCCTCGCCGAAGCGGGCATATTGTGCGTCTACAAAACCCAGGAGGCGCGCGGCATCGACGTGCCTGTCATCGCATGCCATCAGGTAGGACCACACCTGCAGCGTGACGCGCAGCCAGAAGCCGCCTTCTTCGGCTAACAGGGACAGCGCCTGCGCCGCCGCACTTCGCGCACCGGACAAATTTCCGTGCAAGGCCTGGTAAAGTGCCAGATTCACGATCGGGCGAACGCGATAGCTCATGGGGGCGGATTGCAGGCCCTCGGCCGCCTCGCGTGCCCGTTCGACGGCGCGGTCAAGCGCGCCTTCCGCGAATTCCAGCTCGCCGATGTTCAAGACGATGATGTACTCGCGCAGGGAATCATCCAGCATCTTGGCCAGATCGCGGGCCAAGCTGAAATAATTCATGGCTTCCCTCGGCATTCGCCGCATCGACGCCAAGAGGCCAAGGCCATTGAGCACGTTCCAGAGCGATTTCGACTGATCGCTGATCGACAAGAGCTTTTCGGATTCTTCGAGCGCTTGCCGCGCCTGCTCATGCTGCCCGAGGAAGAGATAGGCATCGCCGATGACGCCCAGGACGTCGCCCAGATTTCGCTTGTCGTTGAGCGTCCGATAAATCGCGGCCGCGCGCTCGCAATGCGCAAGTGCCCGCGGCCGATCCGCTTCGCGCCAGAGCAGCCCGTGCTGGTAGAGCACGCGTGCCGCTGCCGCCGGCAATATGTCGCCGTCGATCAGCTGCTCGGCCCGGTCAAGATACCGCCGCCCCTCGGGCACCAGCGATGCTCGCTCCCACAGCCGCGCCGACGCACCGGCGAGCCCGATGGCGATGTGCCTGCGCTCCGGCTTCTCCAAGCTCCAGTCCAGTGCTGCGCGGAGCTCGTCGAGCTTCGGCAGGTAGAGCCGATCCCAATCGAGATCGCGCATCCGCTGACGCTCCGTCTCGGCGCGGCTGAAGAGCTTGATCAGATAGTGCGCATGATGCTCTTCGACCGTGCCTAGCGGCTCGGCGGCGCAGCCCAGCCGATATCCCAGGCCGTGCGCCGTTTTGACGATGTCTTCCCCCAATTGGCGGCGAATCCGATAAAGGCTCGTCGTCAGATTGGCGTCCTCGACGACACGGCCCGGCCAGACCGTGCCGAGAAAGACCTCCCGCGGCACGATTTCGCCATCGTGCTCGACCAGAAGTGTCAGTAGTTGCAGATCGATTTGAGTCAGCGGCACGACCCGGCCGCCGCGCACCAGCCGGCCGAGGATCGGGTACAGCTCATAAGGGCCGAACCGCCAGCCGCTCCGCACGGCATCATCGGAGGTGACGGAATCCAGTGTCAGGGGGGCTTCGACACGGCTCATTCGATTCGAAGATTTTCTCTCAGATCGCTTGCGCGCAATGTAAGGGACTTCGTGCCGCTGAGCACGCGAAAAAATAGCTCTCTTGCTTCAGCATTCTCTCCTGGCGTGCGGTTCGGTCGCTTCAGGACGGGCCAAAGCGGCCTGCGTCATGACAGCATCGGCTCTTCCGCGGGCGTGTTGCCCAGTGCGGTAAATCGCGCCCGCATCACCGCCTGGGCCTCGGCCGCGACCAGGGGCACGCGATCGACGATTGCGCGGGCGCGCGGCAGATCCCCGGACCGGCAGGCCGCCTCCAGATCCTCTGCAAGCTGTTGCAGTCGGCGGGCGCCCAGATTGCCGGACACGCTCTTGAGGTCATGGGCGTCGCGCCCGAGCTGGTCGAGATCGGCCGCATCGCTGAGGGCCTCCAGCCTGGCGATGCGACCATCGGAGCCCTCGATCGCGGAGTGCAGGATCGTGGCGAGCCGCGCCGGAGGCATCATCCTGGCCAAGGCATCGAGATGAGCTGTGTCGATCACTGGTGCTTCCTCATCCCGCCAGGCCTGTTCGGTTTCCGCACCGGCGTCATCGCCGCCGCCGAGCCAGCGCGCCACGGTTCGCAAAAAGTCGCTGAGCTCGAACGGTTTCGAGACATAATCATCCATGCCCGCGGCGAGGCAGGCTTCCTGATCGCCGCGCATGGCGCCGGCCGTCATGGCGATGATCGGCACGCGCTCGCCGGCGCGCTCGAGCGCTCGGATTTCCTGCGTGGCCCGGAGCCCGTCGAGGACGGGCATCTGCACATCCATCAGGATGAGGTCGAAGCTGGAGCACCGCCAGGTATCGATCGCTTGCTGGCCATCCGATGCGAGCACGACCTCGTGGCCGGCGTCGGACAGAAGTGTCAGGGCGACCTCCCGGTTGACGATATTGTCATCCACCAGCAGGATTCGGCCCGCAGCGCTCACGGGGCTGGCAGCGCCGTTCGAAAGATCCGCGACACCCGCCTCGTCGGGTTCGCCGCCGACGACGCGCAGCAGACAATCGAGCAGAGCCTTCTGCCGGACCGGTTTCGCCAGAAGCGCGTCGAAGCCCGCAGCGCGAACGTTGGCGCTGCCGACCGATGAAGCGAGGATGAGCTTCGGCTGGGACCAATCGGTGGCGGCGTGGATCATCTCGGCCACTGCCTCGCCTGACATGAGCGGCATCGCCTGATCCATCAGCACGATGTCGAAAGGAACATCGGCCAATTGCGCTGCTTGCAGCGCCGCCAGCGCCGCGGCACCGCTCGGCGCCTCTTCGACGATCATCCCGAAGAGTGACAGCTGCCGGCTGAAGATGGTCCGGTTCATCGACAGATCGTCCACGACCAGCACCCGCATCCCGGCGAGCCGTTCCGGCCTGGCCGACACCTCGATCGGAAGATCGGCCCCTCTCGGCAGCGACAGGGCGACCCAGAAGGTGCTGCCGCCGCCGCGCCGATCCTCGACGCCGATCCGTCCCCCCATCAGCTCGACCAGCTGCTTCGAGATCGCCAGGCCTAGGCCCGTGCCGCCGAAACGGCGCGTGATCGAGCCGTCGGCCTGCTCGAATTTCTGGAAGAGCCGCGCCTTGACCGCATCGCTCATGCCGATGCCGGTATCGTGAATCTCGATACGGATGTCGACCAGCCCGTCAGCGCCGGGCTCGGCGCGGGTCTCGACCGCGACGAAACCGTGTTCGGTGAATTTGACGGCGTTCGCGACCAGATTGAGGACGATCTGGCGCAGGCGTGTCGGATCGCCCCGCAATGGATACTGTGCGGCCTCGTCGAGCCACACGGCCAGTTCCAGCTCCTTCTCCTGGGCCTTCGGACCCAGCAGCTCGACCGCATCCTCGATGACGGCACCCAAGTGGAAGTCGATCGCCTCGAGCTCGAACTTTCCGGCCTCCAACTTGGAGATATCGAGAATGTCGTTGATGATCGACAGCAGCGAATCGGCCGATGAGCGCACAGTCTCGGCAAATTTGCGCTGATCCGGTCTGAGCGGCGTGCGCAGCAGCAGCCCGTTCATGCCGATGATGCCGTTCATCGGTGTGCGGATCTCATGGCTCATATTCGCCAGGAAATCCGATTTGGCGCCGTTGGCGCGCTCGGCCGTTTCCTTGGCACGCTCCGCCTCGTCGCGGGCGGCCGACAGATCTTCGGCCAGGATCGCCAGATCCTTCGCCTGCTCCTCCAGCCGGTCGCGGGCTTCGACCAGCTCCAGCTCGCGCTGCTTGCGCTCCGTGATGTCGGTGCGGATGCCGACCCAGCCGCCCGTGCTGATATGCCGGTTGCTGCCGAGCACCCAGCGGCCGCCATCGAGACGATTTTCGAAGCTGCCGCCCGACCGGCTGCCTTCGGCGATGACATCCGCGGCAAAGCCCTCCCGATCGACCACGGTGCCGTGTTGGCCCGCCCTGGCACCGCCGAGCAGCATGTCCTGCACGGCAACTCCCGGCACCAGATAATCGGCGCTCAACGCATAGAGTGCCCGGAACCGGCTGTTGCACAGCACGAAGCGCCAATCCTCGTCCCACAGGATGAAGCCGTCATCGATGCTCTCGACGGCATCGAACAGACGCGCTTCGGCCTCCTTGCGGCCGCTGATGTCGCGTGCCGTCGAGACGAACTCGACCGGTTCATTGGTCGCCGGGTCGCGCACGAACCGGCTGGTCGACTCGACCCAGACATAGCTTCCGTCCTTGCGGCGCAAGCGGTGCGTGGTAACCGGCTCGGTCGAGGCCGCGGCGGCGTTGCGCAGCTCGGTCACAACGCGGGTCCGGTCTTCGGGGTGAATGATGTCGAGCGCCGGAACGCCGATCAGTTCCTCCGGCTCGTAGCCCAGCAGCGTCCAGCAGGAGGGCGAGACATAGCGGCGAATCCCGTCCACGCCCATGCGGCCGATCATATCGGTCGAATGGTCGGCGAGCAGGCGGTAATGCGCGCCGGCGGCCTCGGCCTCGGATGTGGCGGCAGCGGCGATGCGCTCGGCCTCGACGACACGTCCGATGGAGCGGACCAGCCGGAATCCCACCACGGCGAGGATAGAGACCAGCACGACCACGCCGATGAGATGGGCTATGGCATCGGCGCGCCACTCGGCAAGAACCTCCCGTTTGGACAAGGCGACGGCGATCACCAGCGGATAGTGATCGAGCCGGCGATAGCTCAGCAGGCGCTCGATGCCGTCGAAGCTCGAAGGTGCCGCGAACTCACCGATCGGTGCCTTGGGCAGATAGTCGCGAAACAGCGGACCGCCGGCCAGGCTCCTGCCGATATTTTCCTCTGCGAAAGGATGGCGGACCAGAGTCGTGCCATCGTCGGCGAAGAGCACGATCGACCCTTCGCGGCCGACATCGAAAGTGTCGTAGTAGGATTGGAAGTAGCCCATATCGATGGTGGCGAGGACGACGCCGGCAAAGCTGCCATCGGGGTGATTGATGCGGCGCGACAGCGGGATGATCCAGCCGGCGCCGGATTTGCTGACGATGGGTGCCCCGATATGGGGTGCCCGGTCTTCATGGTCGCGATGAAAGACGAAATAGTCGCGTTCGGCACTGTTCATATCGGGCCGCGCTGCCGCGATCGAGTTGACGATCCTTTGCCCGGTCTCGTCATAGATGAAGAGGCCACGCAGCTGCGGCAGCTGGGCGGTCCGGGCGACGAGCAGGCGATGGAGCCGGTCGAACATGGCCGGACTGGTCCCGTCGGCCTCCAAGCGCTCGACCACGCCGGAAAGCACCAGATCCGCCTCCTTGACGGTGTCTTCGGCATGGCGCGAGAGCAAACGGGCCATGTTGGCCGTCGCGATCCGGGTCTCATTGAGCTGGGTCGAGTGCGCGTCCCAGGTTCGCCAGCTGTCGATGCCGATGAGCGACAGGCAAACAAGGATGACGAACCCGATCGACGCTGCCTGGAGCGGCGCGCGGAGCGGTCGTTTCATGCTCGGGGGGTGCAGCAGCAAGCCGTCAAACTTCACGCCGCATCTCCTTCCTGGCCTCGATGACCGGCCGGCGGATTGCACGTGACGCGAGGTTAAGCGCGCGATCCGACTAATTTGTTAAGGGGCGGTCGGCTGGTCGCGGCGGGCATTTGCGACCCGGGCCAGAGCGCTCTAACTATTTGAGCGAGACCAAGAATTCGCGGACTAGGCTGAATCAGCCTAGTCAGATCTTGATTCAGAGCGCATCATCTCGCAAACGACGAGTTCGTGCCCGTCCGAATTGCGCGATGCGCCGCGGGCCGGCTTTCCTTCATGAAGAGCGACGACATCATGCCGGCGACAGATAACGTGGCCGTGGTGAGCGGCGCTTCGGAATTGCTCGACCCGCGCGCCCTCAAGCGCGCCTGCCAACCGTTTCAGCAGCCCTCCATGGCGGTGGGCCTGTGGCAGTTCGCGAGCACGAGCCTGCTTCTGCTGGTGTTGCTGAGCGCCATGTATCAGCTGCTGCCGGTGTCGCTTTGGGCGGCCTGGGCGCTGGCGCTGCCGGCGGCAGGCTGCGTGGTGCGACTGTTCATCATCCAGCATGATTGCGGGCATGGCGCCTTTTTCCGATCGCGTCGCCTCAACGACCTGCTCGGCACATTGTGCAGCCTCGTCACGCTGACGCCTTATGCCATGTGGCGCCGTCAGCACGCCGGCCATCACAGCCACTGGAACAATCTCGACCGGCGGAACGCCGGTGCCGACATCTATTCCAGCTGCCTGACGCTGGCGGAATATCGGGGTCTGCCGCGCTGGCGGCAGCGGCTCTATCGCTTCGTCCAGCACCCGCTCGTGGCGCTCATCGCTCTGCCGCCGATCGTGTTCCTGGTGCTCTACCGCATCCCGTTCGACTCGCCCAAATCATGGCGCGCCGAGCGTCGATCGGTCTACCTCACCAATCTGGCGCTGCTGGCGCTCTTTGCCGGTCTCGCGGCCTGGGCAGGGGTCTGGCCCGTGCTGCTGGTGCAGGTGCCGGTCATAGCGCTGGCCGCGACGACCGGCATCTGGCTGTTCTCGATCCAGCATCGCTTCGAAAGCACGCATTGGATGCGCCAGGCCGAATGGGATCCGGTGACGGCATCCCTCGGCAGCAGCTCCTATTTGAAGCTCCCCGGCGTGCTCCAATGGTTCACCGGCAATATCGGCTTTCATCATGTGCACCATCTGAATCCGCGCATTCCCAACTATCGGCTCGAAGCCTGTCACGAGGCCAATCCCGCGCTTGCCTCGATCCGGCCGGTGCCGGTTCGTCGCATCCTCGCCTCCTGGCGCCTAGCCCTCTGGGACGAGCGGCTTTGCCGGCTGGTCGCGTTTCCGGAAAGCTGAAGGGCCACGCGGTCCGGCCGGGAAAATGATCGCCTTCGGATTGACATCGAGGGTGCCAGCGCCCACCTAAAAGACGTCAATCGACTTTGGTCGGCCGTCGTTCTGCTCACCCGAGTCGATCCCTGCTCCCTCCATATCGTCGCTTTGGCTCGGGGCGCGTTTGCGCCGCGATCATCTATTCAGGAGGGACAAAATGTCCACCGGTACGGTAAAATGGTTCAATTCCGCCAAGGGCTTCGGCTTCATCCAGGCCGATGACGGCTCGCGCGACGTGTTCGTCCACATCTCGGCCGTCGAGCGCGCTGGGCTTGGTGGGCTGAACGAAGGCCAGAAGCTCAGCTATTCGCTCGAGCGCGGCCAGCAGGGCAAGGTCTCGGCGGTCGACCTCAAGCTCGCATGACGGCGGAGCGGGGCAGAGACCTGCCCCGCCTTCGACATCCTGCAAGCCGGATCGGCGGTTAGGATACTTCCTCCTGCTTGCCGATCTCGGCCACGTCGCTGTCATCGTCGCCGAGTTCGGAGACATCCTCGACGGGATCTTCGTCAGCCTCGGCATTCTCCGTCTCGCGCTCTTCCAGCTCCTCGGTCTCATCGCGCTGGTCGCTCGCTTCGACCTCCCGATGGCGCTCGGACGCGGCAGTGCCGAAGACGCTTCTGGCACGCGCTCCCTTCAGGACGAAACTGGGATCGCTCCGCAGCCGCGTGGCGCTCGCGGGATCGAAAACCGCCTGGCATTTCGGGCAAACGACCGGGGTCCGATTGAGATCATAGTATTTGCCCGCACAGGCCTGGCATGTGCGTTTCGTTCCCCATGCGGGTTTCGACATGAAATCTCCATTTCTCCATCAGTGCCGGGAATAGGACCCACAAAAGAGCCAGTTCGTCCGGTATTACGAAGCATCATATGGCCCATGAAGTTAAGCTTTACAGCAGCCGCGACATAAAAACTTGGAATGGCTGGGTGTAGATTTCTCACCGAGCGATGGTTTTACGTGATAAGTTTTAGGTTGTGCGGCATTGATGTTTTGCTGGTCCGGGGCACGGGCGCGAGCTTCATCGAGCGGCTCATCTTCAGCGGGCGAAACGGCGGATAGAGGTGCGGCGATGGCTGATCACAAGTTCAAGGCGGGGCAATCAGTGGAGCTTCGGCCCAAGATGGGAGCCTGGCTGCGGGCGGAGACGTTCAGTATCGTGCGTCCCATGCCGCCCGAGGGCCGAGAGAACCAGTACCGGCTCAAATCGAAGCGCGACGGCCATGAGCGCGTGGCCGCCGAACGCGATCTCGCCCTGCTCGCCCTCTAGCTCGGGCGTCGAGCGCCCGCCTTACCGATTTTCCGAGTGCCCAGCGACCCAGGTGCCGAGCACGCGCATCCTCTGATCGAGCAGCGTGAGATCGGCAATATAGCCGGGCGCTAGGCGGCCGCGCTTATCGTCCAGCCCCAGAAATTGCGCCGGATAGAGCGAGGCCATGCGCAGCGCCTCCGCGGGATCGAGCCCGAGCGACGTGACGCAATTCCGCACCGCCGACGCCATGTCGAGATCGGCGCCGGCCAGCGTGCCGTCCGCCGTGACGAGCCGCCCTTCCGCGCGCCGGATCGTCTCGCCATAGAGGGTGAAGCTTGGAGCTTCGGTGCCGAGCGGCGGCATCGCGTCCGTCACCAGCATGAGCTTGCCGCGCGGCTTGGCGGCGAGCGCCAGCTTCAGCATGGCCCAATGAACATGGATGCCGTCGGCGATGATGCCGCACCAGGTCTCGGGCGAGGCAAGGGCGGCGCCGGCAATGCCGGGCGCGCGGCCGGCGAGCGGCGGCATGGCGTTGAAGAGGTGCGTGAAGCCGCGCAACCCCAGCTCGATCGCCGCCATCGTCCGGTCGTGCGAGGCGGCCGAGTGAGCGCCGGCGAGCACGAGCCCGGCCTGTGCCAGAGCTGCCAGATCCTGATCGGCGATCATTTCCGGCGCCAGGGATAGCAGCACCTTGCCGGCTGCGAATTGCGCCGGTAGCGCCGTCAGAAAATCGATATCGGCTTTGGTCGGCGGCCGGATGAAGGCGGCGTTGTGGACGCCGCGCTTCTCCGGATTGAGGAACGGGCCTTCGAGATGGATGCCGAGCACGCCGCTGGCCGGCAGCCGGGCTGCTTCGGCCGCGGCAGCTGCTGCGAGCCGCATCCTGTCGGGCGCGTCGGTGATGAAGGTCGGCAGCAGCCCGGTCGTGCCGAACCGGCGATGGGCCTCGACCATGGTCCGGATCGCGGCCACTGTCGGCGCGGCGTTGAACAGCACCCCGCCGCCGCCATTCACCTGCGTGTCGATGAAGCCGGGGGCGAGCAGGCTGCCCGCCGGCAGGCGGGTCGCATCGGCGCCCGGCACCGTTTCGGTCGCGACGATGTCGAGGATCCGGCCGTCCTCCAGCAGCAGCGCGTGATCGTCCAGCAGCGTGTCGCCGGTGAAGAGGCGCGCGCCGAGGAGAAGCCGGCGCATCAGGTGCCGCGAGAGGCGTTGCGGGCCATCAGCACGGCGCCATCCATGGCGTCGCCTTGCGGCTCGGCGAGCTGACCCTGAGCCCAAGGCGAAAGCCAGCTGCGCAGGGCAGGGGCCAGGCCGCCCATCAGCGCCACCTTGGCGGCACCCAGCTCGATCAGGCGCCGGACGAACGCATCGACATGCTCGGCCGCCTGTCGCAGGATGCCGATCGCCACGGTGTCGCCATGGCGTGCCGTGTCGAAGACGAGGGGCGCCAGACTGCCATAATCCTCCGGCCGCGCCTCGTTCGCCCAAGCGACGATCAGGGACGGATGGCGGCCGAGCTTGGCCATGACCGCATCGGCAAGGCGGCCGCCGGGGCCGAGCCCGTCATGGGCCTTGAGAGCGGCGCGGATCGCGGCCCGGCCGAGCTCGGCGCTGCTGGCCTCGTCCGACACTTCGAAGCCCCAGCCGCCGATCTGGTGCGAGCGTCCGCCGATCAAGGCCTGCCCGGCACTGCCGGTCCCGAGGATGAGGATGGCGCCGTCCCTGCCGCCGAAGGCGCCGAGACAGGCGACATAGCCATCGCTTGCCGCCGTGACCGCGGCGAAGTCGGGGGCGACGGCGAGGAAGCGGTCGGCATCGGCCGGGATGGTGATGCCGGCGAGGCCGAAGCCTGCATGAATCCGAGCATAGCTGTCGCGGTCGAGCCCGGCTGCGGCGAGCGCCCGGTCAGTCGCGACCAGGATCTGCGCCCAGCTCTCCTTGAGGCCGAGACGGATGTTCGCCGGCCCGGCCTGGCCGTCGCCGAGCCGTCGGCCTGCAGCATCGACAAGCCGCGCGCGGCAAGCAGTGCCGCCGCCATCGACGCCGAGAAACAGAGGGTCCTCAAAATCCATGCGCTTCCCCGCCCAGCTCCACGCGGTCCGGCACCAGTGTATCAGGACGGCGCCGGAAAGCAGCGGCTAGAGCCGGATCGCAGTCAGATGGAATCGTCTGATTGCGTGAATCTGCTCTAGATTCAATGGATTAGAGACCGATTCGGCGATCAGGTCGGTTCGACCTGATCGCATCGGGCTCTGGAGCCGGATCGGATTGGATGTATGGAGCTTGATTCACGCGGTGGCCGGTTTCCAGCCAATGCGGCCATGCTCCAGGCGACCGATACCGGGCACCACGGGCCAAGCCGAGGCGGAAGCCGGAGTTTTACCGCCGACGGCATTTTTGCCGGCATCATTTAGCGCACCCGAAATGACCGGTTGTTGCGTTCCTAATTATAGTGGTGAATTCGGACTTATTCAGCTTGAAGCGTGCTCTTTCTCTCGATATGGTTGAGATCGGGCGTCGACAGATTTCGACAATATTAACTAATATACAAGTACCAGATAAAAGCTCGATAGACGCCATTGGCAAATGTCGATCATCATGCAAGATTCCGATCCACTACAGGATAAGTCCAGCCTCTCTCATCTGCTTGCAGAGGGGCTCGTCGATTATGCGCTCTACATGCTCGATCCGACCGGGCTCGTGGTCAGCTGGAACGAAGGGGCGCAGCGAATCAAGGGGTATACGGCCGACGAGGTGCGGGGGCGGCACTTCTCGATATTCTATACGGAGCAGGATCGCATGAACGGCCTGCCGGCCGCCGCCCTTTGTCACGCCGCGGAGCATGGCCGCCACGCACGCGAAGCCCTGCGCGTGCGCAAGGATGGCAGCGTGTTCTGGGCCGATATCGTGCTCGACTCGGTGCGAGACCAGACTGGGCGGCTCGTCGGCTTCGCCAAGATCACGCGGGACATCAGCGAGCGGAAGCGGATCCAGGAGGAGCTGATCGAAAAGGAGCGCAGCCTCAGGCTGCTGCTCGACGGCGTCAGCGACCATGCGCTCTCCCTGCTCGACCCGGACGGTATCGTCAAGACCTGGAATGCCGGATCGCATCGGCTGCGGGGCTACACGGCCGATGAGATCATCGGTCAGAATTTTGAGATCTTCTACCTGCCCGAGATGCAGGCGCAGGGGGCGGCGAAGCGCGCACTGGAACGGGCGCTCGCCGATGGCCGCCATGAAGAGGAAGGCATCCGATGCCGCAAGGATGGCTCGATCTTCTGGGCGCTGACCACGATCGAGCCGACCCGGGACGAGACCGGCGAGCTGGTCGGCTTCGCGCTCCTGGCTCGGGATATCACGCAGCAGAAGCGGATGCAGGATACCCGCGCCATCCTGGCGGCCGCCTTCGAGGGCGGCCCCAACGCCATCGCCATTGTCGATGCCGAGCTCAAGCTGCGCCAGCTCAACGACCATTTCGCCAAGCTGCATGCCTCGCCCTCGGAAGATCTCATCGGCCGATCGCTGCACGAGATGCTTCCCGAGGATTGCCGTGCCAACGTCATCAGTCATTTCCGCCGGGCGATCGAGGATCCGGAATTCAAGCAGTTCCGCCTCGCGACCGGCTTGACCGGCCTCAGGCGAGACGGCTCGGTGTTCCCCCTCGAAATCGTGGCGCGGTCGCTCCGACCCGCCGGCGAGACGCTGATCATCGCGATCTTTCGCGATATCAGCGCGCTGCTCGCGGAGGAGGAGGCGGCGGCCGGCCGTGAGCGCGAGCGGTCCCTCATGGAGGAGCGGGGCAAGCGCGCCGCAGAGCTCCACCGTCTCAGCGACACGCTGAGCAAGATCATCGAGGCCTCGCCGCTCGGCATCGTCGGTTTCGCCGGCGACGGCGTCGCGATCTGGAACAGCGCTGCGCGCTCGATCTTCGGCCTCGAAGCGCTGGCGCCCGAGGAGGCGGTCAGGAGGATCGGCGAGGAGCTGATACCCGAAGGCGCGCTCTCGAGCGACGATCTGCGCAGCATGGTCCGCGAGCAGGGCGCCATCCGCAATATCGAGGTGAAGCGGCGCCACGCCGACGGCCGCCCGATCGATCTCAATGTCTCGGGCGCGCCCTTGACCGACGAGGCCGGGCGGCTCGACGGGTATGTCTTCGTGCTCGACGACATCACGCAGCAAAAACAGCTCGACGCACGGCTCCGCCAGGCCCGGAAGATGGAGGCCGTCGGCCAGCTGACCGGCGGGATCGCCCATGATTTCAACAATCTCCTCGCGATCATCATGGGCAATCTGGAGCTGCTCAAGGAAGGGCCGCCAGATGACCCCGAGCGGTTCGAGCTGCTTGAGGATGCGCTCGATGCCGCCAGTCGCGGCGCCAGCCTGACCCATCGGTTGCTGGCCTATTCGCGGCAGCAGCCTCTGGCGCCGTCGCTGGTCGATATTGGTAATCTTGTCAAGGACATGCAGGGCGTTCTTTTCAGGGTGCTCGAAGAGTCGGTCGAGATCCGGACCGCAGTCGCGACCGATCTCTGGAGTGTCAAGATCGACGCGCATCAGCTTGAGAGCGCGCTGCTCAATCTCGCGCTCAATGCCCGCGACGCCATGCCGGCGGGAGGCGTGCTCGCCATCGCGGCCGAGAACACCATGCTCGACCCCGCCTATGCCGAAGAGAATACCGATGTCGGACCCGGTCCCTATGTCGAGGTGAGCGTGTCCGACACGGGCATCGGCATGTCGAAGGAAACGGTGGAGCGGGCGCTCGAGCCCTTCTTCACGACCAAGCCGGTGGGCCAGGGCACCGGGCTGGGGCTCAGCATGGTCTATGGCTTCGTCAAGCAATCGGGTGGACACCTCAAGATCTATAGCGAGCTCGGCTATGGCACGACGGTAAAGCTCTTCCTGCCCAAATTCGCATCGAGCGCCGACCGCCGCTCCGTCGTCGCTTCGGCCCCGGCTCGGGTGCCGCCGATGGAAAAGCTCGTGCTCGTCGTCGAGGACGAAGCCTCGGTCCGCCGCTTGCAGCTACGTTTCCTGGACACGCTGGGTTACCGCACGCTGGAGGCGCGGGACGGGCCCTCGGCCTTGGCGCTCATCGAGCAGCATCCGGAGATCGACCTGCTTCTGTCCGATGTGGTGATGCCGGGCGGGCTCAGCGGTCCTGCCCTCTACCGGCAAGCGATCGAGCACATCCCGGGGCTGGAAGTCGTCTTCATGTCCGGCTATGCGCCGCAGGCGGTCATCCGCGAGGAGGAGCTGCAGGGCAAGCCGGTGCTTTCCAAGCCCTTTCCCCGCGCGGTGCTCGCAGCAGCGCTGCAGCGAATCTTCGCGACACCGAACAACGGATCGCGTCGGTTGTTGCCGGAGGAGCTGACATGACAGGGCGCCGATTGCTCGTCGTCGATGATGAGCCGGATTTCGGGAAGATCGTGGCCACGGTCGGGCGCGGCCTCGGTTACGAGGTCGAGGTGACGACCACGGCCAAGGCATTCCAGCAGGCTTTCCTGCGCCAGGTTCCCGATCTCATCTGCCTGGATGTGGTGATGCCGGATATGGACGGCGTCCAGCTCGTTCAATGGCTGGCGAAGCGGGAATTCCGTAACAAGGTCGTCATCATGAGCGGTTTCAACCCGATCTACGCCAAGATGGCGCGAACACTGGGCGAGCTCGCCGGGGGTTTCGAGGCGGTCACGCTGACAAAGCCGATCGCCATCGCCGACCTCAAGAAGATCCTCTCCTGACATTCAGCGTTTGCCGCGGCCGGGGCCGCCGGGCACGCGCGCATGGAAATCGTCGAGCACCAGGATCGTGCGCACCATGGCGAGATGCGAGAAGGCCTGCGGAAAATTGCCGACGAGTGTCCCGGCTGCAGTGTCGTACTCCTCGCTCAGAAGACCGAGATCGTTGCGCAGCGCCAGCAGGCGGTCGAGCATCGCATTGGCCTCCTCCTTCCGACCCTGCATTTCATAGACATCGGCAAGCCAGAAGCTGCAGGCGAGGAAGACGCCTTCGCCGGCTGGCAGGCCATCGGCGACCTCCTCCGTCCGATAACGCTGGACGAAGCCGTCATGGACGAGTTCGCGCTCGATCGCGGCGATGGTCGAGGCGACGCGCGGATCATCGATCGGCAGGAACCCGACGATCGGGATCAGCAGCAGGCTCGCATCGAGTGCCGTGCCGCCGAAGCTCTGCGTGAAGGTCGCGTGCTGTTGATTGTAGCCACAGGTGCAGACGGCCTCGCGGATCTCGTCGCGCAGCGCGCGCCAGCGCTCGATCGGCCCGTCGAAGCCGAATTTCTCGGCATCGCGGACGGCGCGGTCGAACGCGACCCAGACCATGACCTTGGAAACGGTGAATTGCTGCGCACCGCCGCGGACCTCCCAGATCCCGTCATCGGGCTGGCGCCAGATTGCCTCCAGATGCTCGAGCATATTGACCTGAAGATCCCATTCGGACGGCAGCGGCTCGAGCCCGCATTCGCGCGCGAGATGGAGCGTGTTGATCACTTCGCCCCAGACATCGAGCTGATGTTGCCCGGCGGCCGCATTGCCGATGCGCACCGGGGCGGCACCGTGATAACCCGGCAGCCAGGGCAGCTCGATCTCGGTCAGCCGCCGCTCGCCGCCGACGCCATAGAGGATCTGCATGGCGTCAGGCGTGCCGGCGACGGCACGGTGCAGCCAGTCGCGCCAGGCCTGGGCCTCGTCCAAATATCCCGCCCCGATGAGGGACGCGAGCGTCAAGGCCGCATCGCGCACCCAGCAGAAGCGATAATCCCAGTTGCGGGTGCCGCCCAGCTGCTCGGGCAGCGAGGTCGTGGGGGCCGCGACGAGGCCGCCGGTTTCGGCAAAGGTCAGTGCTTTCAAGGTCAGGAGCGAGCGAATGACCGCATTTCGGCGCACGCCGCGATATTGGCACCGCTCGGCCCATTTGTGCCAATAGGCTTCGGTCGCGCGGAACGCGGCACGGGCGTCGACGGGCGCCGGTGGCGGCTGGTGCGACAGGCCGTAGCTCAGCACGAAGGGCACGCAATCGCCGGGTTTGACGGTGAAGGCGGCCTTGGTCGAGAAGCCGATTCCGGCAAGCTCGACCGGCGTGCGCAGCACCACCAGATTGGGACCGGCGACGGCGGTGATGCCATTCTCCTCATCGAGCTTGGTGACCCACGGGACGGACGCGCCGTAATCGAAGCGGATGGTCAGATCCATCGCCAGCTCGACCTCGCCGCCGCGGCCTTCGACCAGCCGGATGACCGAGGTGGCGGGTGCGCCGATCGGCATGAAATCGATGAGGGCGACGGTGCCCTCGTCGGTCTCGAACAGCGTTTCGAGAATCATCGTGTCATTGCGATAGGCGCGCGTGCGGCGCGTGACCGGCGCCGTCGGTGCCAAGCACCACCGGCCGTGCTCCGCTGTGCCGAGCAGGCTCGCGAAGCAGGCCGCGTCATCGAAGCGCGGCCAGCAGAGCCAATCGATCGATCCGTTGCGCCCGACGAGTGCGGCACTGCGGCAATCGCCGATGAGGCCGTAATCCGCGATATCGAGCGGCTTGCCGGGCCGGTCCTCTTCCGATGCGCTCACGAAGCTCTCCTTCTCTCATCCGGCCGCTCTCGGATGATCAACCCTGCAAACGACATTTCGTGCCAGTTCGCGGTGTGCTCGGCGGGATCGCGATTGCATTAAGGCGAGATCGCGGCAGCGCCTCGAAAATGCCGCTGGGCGATTGATTTTCCTAAAGCTTATAGTCCGACATAAGCGAAGTCCGCGCCGGTCCCGATCTCGGACGCGCTTACCGGCCCGATAAAGGCGAGGGCCAGGTAAAACGAGTGGGTGGAGCGACGGGGCGGGGATGATGTGGCATAATCGCCCGTATAACTAGATACCGTCGCGCCGCAGCGTGCGGCGTGGCGACAAGGAGAAGACGAAATGAGTTTGGCGTTCACGGCTACCAAGCGCGCGCTCGCGGCCGCCGGATTGGCGATCGCCGCTCTGGCCTTCGCGGCACCGGCCGAAGCGCGCGTCGATGTGGGCATCGGCATCGGCCTGCCGTTCTTGGCACCGCCCGTCGTGGTGGCGCCGCCGGTCTATGCCGCACCGGTCTATGCCCCGCCGCCGGTGCTCTATGCCCCACCCGTCTATGGCGCGCCCGTCTACGGCGCCCCTGTGATCGGCGTCGGCGGCGTCGTGATCGGCGGCGGCCCGCGTTATTATCATGGTTATTACAACCATGGTTATTACCGCGGCCGCGACTGGCATCATTGATCTCTAGGGGCGAGCGGCGCGCCGCTCGCCCTCGATTACCCGGTGGCGATCTTCAGCTTCCCTGAAAGTTCGGGACGCGCCGTTCGGCCATCGCCTTTACCCCCTCCTTGAAATCCTCGGTCTGGAAGTGCTTCTGCTGCTCTTCCAGCTCGTGATCGGTGATCTCCGAAACCGCATCGGCGAGCCCGTGGCGCAGCGTGGCGCGCGTCGAAGCGACCGCGATCGGTGCCGATTGCGCGATCTCGGCCGCGAGTGCCAAGGCCGCGTTGCGTAGTTCGGCCTGCGGCACCAGCACATCGACAAGCCCGATCGCATGCGCCTCCTCGCCGTCGATCCGGCGGCCGGTGAAGAAGAGCAGCGCCGCCTTCTGCGGCCCGACGACTCGCGGCAACGTCACGCTCAAGCCGAAGCCCGGATGGAAGCCCAGCCGGTTGAAATTGGCCGTGAAGCGCGATTCGGGCGAGGCGACCCGGAAATCCGCGACCAGCGACAGGCCGAGGCCGCCGCCGACGGCTGCCCCTTGGACGGCGGCCACGATCGGCTTGGTGCAGCGGAACAGCCGCACCGCCTGCTGATAGAGCGAGCCGCCCTGGCGATCGCCGACCGTCTGGCGTGCCGGCGAGCTGAAATCGGCGCCGGCGCAGAAATTCTTGCCTTCCGACGCCAGCAGGATGCAGCGGATGTTCGGGTCCGCCTCGAAACCGTCGAAGGCGCTGGCCAGATCGCGGATCAGCGGGATGTCGAAGAAATTGTTGGGCGCCCGGCAGATCTTGACGATGCCGACATGGCCTTCGGTGCAGGTGCGAACGTCGCTCATCTCAACCCAAGCCCCCTTGCTATGATGCCGCGTAGGATCTCGCGCGTGCCGCCACGCAGCGAGAAGGATGGCGCCGTCATGATCAATTGCGCCAGCACGGCCGTCAGCGGCGGGTTGCCTTCCTCGGCCGAAGGCTCGGCATCGACCAGCAGCCGGACCACCTCGACCGTTTCCTGCTCCAGCACATTGCCCAGATCCTTGACGAGGGCGGCCTGCAAGGCCGGATCCTGGCCGGCCTGGAGCATGCCCGCGACCGAGCGGGACAGCCGCCGCAGCGCCAGAATGTGCGAGGTCAAGCGGCCGATCGCGACCGCCGCCCGTTCAGAGGCGTCGGGCCCGAGCGCGCGGACGGCTTCAGCGAGCAGGGTGAAGGAACTGAGGAACCGATCGGGCCCGCTGCGCTCGAAGGCGAGCTCGCCCGTCACCTGCTTCCAGCCATCGCCTTCCTGGCCCAGGACCGCATCCTCGGGCAGCAGCAGATCCTCGATCGCGCATTCATTGAAATGGTGCCGGCCGCTCATGTCGTAGATCGGCCGCACGGTGATGCCGTTGCCGCGCGCCTTGTTCATATCGACCAGGAACTGGCTGGCGCCGGCATGGCGGTCATCGTCGGATTTGGCGCCGGTCCGGCAGAACAGGATCATGTAGTCGGCGCGATGAGCGCCCGAGGTCCAGATCTTGGTGCCGTTGACGACCCAGCCGCCCTGCACCTTCTGCGCACGCGTGCGTGCTGCGGCCAGATCCGAGCCCGAATCGGGTTCGCTCATGCCGATGCAGAAACTCAGTTCGCCGGCCGCGATCTTGGGCAGGATCAGCTGCCGCTGTTCCTCGGTGCCGTTGCGCAGGATGTTGGGGCCGCTCTGCCGGTCGGCGACCCAGTGATGGCTGACGGGGGCACCGGCCGCCAGCATCTCCTCAAGCACGACATAGCGTTCGAGTGCGGAACGCTCGTGACCGCCATATTTTTTCGGCCACATCATGCCGATCCAGCCGCGCTCGGCCATCTTGCGGCTGAAAGCCGGGTCCCGGCCGCTCCAGGATTCGGCCCGCTGCTGCGGCGTCCGATCCTTGAGTTCGACCGCGAGGAAATCGCGCACTTCCTGGCGCAGCGCCTCGGCCGCTTCCGTCGAAGGCGGCGGGGTGGTGAAAGCGAGTGCTTGCATGGCGATGCTCCTTTCCGGATCAGGCGGCAGTAAGGGCGGGCCACAGGCCATCGGCGCCCGCGGCGAGTGCCGCACGGCCGACCACGCCGTTCCATTCCGCCTCGTTGCCGAACTCGTCGCGCCAGGACCAGAGCCGCCTGGTCACATTGTGCAGCTCATATTCCCGGGTGAAGCCGATGGCGCCGTGGGATTGGTGGGCGAGGCCAGCGGCGATGCTGGCGGCCTCGCCCGCACGTGCCTTGGCGGCGCCGACGACAAGCGGCGACAGGCCATGAGTCAGCGCCTCGCTCGCCATATCGGCCGCTGCGATCGCGGCCGCCGTCTGGCTCGCGATGTTGGCGAGATTATGCTGGATCGCCTGGAACTTGCCGATCGGGCGGCCGAATTGCACCCGCGTCTGGGCATAAGAGACGCTGACGGCAAGCGCATGCGCCAGCGCACCGGCGATCTGCACCGTCCGGATCGCGGCACCGGCGGCGCGCAGATCGGCCGGACCGAACGGCGCCGGGGCCACCACGTCGGCGGCGAGCACGGTGTCGACCGTGACCGTGTCGCGCGGCTCGCCGGCGAGATTCTGGTCATGCGCGGTCGTGAAGGCGCCGGTCTTCAGGCACGCGACCAGCGGGCCGTCCGGCCCTTGCGCCAGCACGGCGATGGCGGCCGCATCGCGCGCCCAGGGAATGCGGGCGGCCGTGCCGGACAGGCGCCAGCCGGCATCGTCGCGCTTCACGGTCAGCACATCCTTGACCCGCACCGGTGCCAATGTGATCACGCCGTCCGGCACCGGCAGCTTGGCCTTGGCGAGCAGCCAGCCGGCCAGCATCGTCTCGGCGAGCGGGATCGGGGCGGCATGGGCGGCTGAAATGCGCAGGAGCGCCATCGCCTCGGCGACGGTCGCCCCGAAGCCGCCGGCCCCCTCGGGCAGCAGGGCCGCGGTGAAGCCTGCCTCGGTCACCGCATCCCACAGCGCCTGCGGGAATTGGCCTTGCTCGGCACTGCGCCACACTTCCCTGGTCGTCTTCTCGGCAAATAGTCGCTCGGCGCTGTCTTCCAGCTGCTCGCTCATCGCTCTTCCTCCCTTTTTATGCTCGATAATCTCATTTCGCCGGCCTCAGCCTGTCCCATTGGGCATCGCTCCAGGCAAGGAGGGTGGCCGTGTCGTTCTGGGCAGCACCCGCCAGCCAGCGCTTGCCGCCATCGACCACGATGCAATCGCCATTGATGTAGGAGGCGCCGTCCGACACCAGAAAGGCGCAGACATCGGTCAGCTCCCGCATCTCGCCCACCCGCTCGAGCGGAATGGTGCGCGCGGGCGCCGGCTTCTCGAGCCCGGCCGGGGCTAAGCCCGCAGCGGCACCCGGCGTCGGAAACGCCCCCGGGGCCACGGCAACACAGCGAATGCCCTTCGGCCCCCATTCGACGGCGAGGCTGCGCGTCATCGCCAGCACGCCGGCCTTGGCCATCGCCGACGGCACGGTGAAAGCGGCACCGGAGAGTGCCGACAGCGTCAGGATCGACAGCACCGTGCCGCCTTGCCCGGCCTCGATCCAGCGCCGGCCGCATCCCAACGTGCAATAGGCCGAGCCATGCAGCACGATGCCGAGCACCGCATCGACCGCGCGGACCGACAGACGATGGCTCTGCGCCAGGAAATTGCCGGCAGCATTATTGACCAGGATGTCGAGCGGCCGTTCGGCCCAGATCCGGTCGAGCATGGCATCGACCTGAGCCGGATCGCGGATATCGCAGCCGACCGTGGTGATCTCGGCACCCGGTAGTTCCGTGCGCAGCTCGGCCGCGGTCTCTTCCAGCACGGCCACGCGCCGGCCGCAGATGACGAGCGAGGCGCCCAGCGCCAGGAAGCGTCGCCCGATCGCGCGCCCGAGGCCCGTGCCGCCGCCGGTCACGAGCGCATGGCGACCAGCGAGAAGGTCGGCCGCAAACATCTATTCCACCAGCTTCGGTGCTGCCGAGCGCACGGCGGGACGCACCCCGTCGAAGCTCAGCGGCAACCCCATCGTGGGGATCTCGAAGCCCGGCACCTGCTGCAGCATGCCGAGGGCGGCCACCTGGGGGTTTTCCTTGAGGTGGCTCATGTCGTTGATCGGCGCGAAGGGGACGCCCGCCTCGCTCAGCCGCTCCGCCCAATAGGCGGAGGGTTTCGATCGGGTGATCTCGCCGATCGCATCGAGCAGCGTCTCGCGATGGGCAAAGCGCCCGGCATTATTGGCAAAGCGCGGATCGGCGGCCCAGTCGCCGCGGCCCAGCACGTGGGCGAGCTTGGCGAAGAGCCGGTCATTGGCAGCCCCCACGACCAGCTCGCCATCGGCCGTTGGCAAGGCCTCGAACACGACCAGCTTGCGGCTGCCGGTCCGATGGCGCTCCGGCAGCTTGCCGGTCGTGGCGAAGCTGGCGAACGGCACGCTCATCCAGCCGAGTGCCGTTTCCAGCAGCGAGGCATCGACGACGCAGCCTTCGCCCGTGGTCGAGCGGCGGAAGAGGGCGGCGATACACCCCAACGCTGCCCACAGGCCGGTGCCGAGATCGAGCACCGGCACGCCGATCCGCGCCGGTGGCGCGTCGGGATTGCCATTAAGGCTGAGCAGGCCGGAAAAGGCCTGCACCATCGGCTCGTAGCCGGGATCCATGCGCATTGGGCCGGTCGCGCCGAAGGCCCAGAGCGAGCAATAGACGAGCCGCTTGTTGAGGGCGCGCAGGCTCGCGGCATCGAAGCCCAGCGCATCGAGCGAGCCGGGGCGCAGATTCTGCACCAGCACATCGGCCTCGGCGACGAGGGCGCGCAGCCGATCGCAATCCGCCTTCTGCCTGAGATCGAGCACGAGCGATGTCTTGTTCCGGTTGACGGTATGGAAGGTGGGCGCCGAGCCCTCGATGAAGGGCGGCCCCCATTGACGGGCATCGTCGCCGCCGGGCCGCTCGATCTTCAGCACTTCGGCGCCGAGCATCCCGAGGATCTCGCCGGCGAAGGGGCCTGACAAATTCTGCGCGATCTCGATGACCTTGATCCCGTCGAGGGGCAGCATGCTTACACTCCCAATCCGAAATAGGCGCGGCGCAGGCCGTCATCGGCCTGCAAGGCGGCGGGCGTGCCGCCGAACGCGATGCGGCCGCCTTCCATGGTGAAGACCCGGTCGCCCAGCTCCAGGAACTTCACATTCTGCTCGGCGATGAGCAGCGACAAGCCGCCGGAGCGGCATTGGGCGAGGGATTTGATGACCTGCGAGACGAGCAGCGGCGACAGGCCGGCCGAGGGCTCGTCCATGACCAGCAGCTTCGGCTCGGCCGCGAGCGCCTTGGCGATGCCCAGCATCTTGCGCTGCCCGCCGGACAGGCCGCCGGCCAGCTGCCGGCGCCGCTCGAGCAGAATGGGGAAAAGCTCGAAAAGCTGGTCGCGTCGCCGCTTGGCCGCAGCACGGCCGACGAAGAGGGCGCCCAGATCGAGATTCTCCTCGATCGTGAGGTCGGGAAACACGCCCAGCTCGGACATGTAGCTGAGGCCGAGCTGCACGCGCGCCCGCGCCGACAGCCGGGCGATGTCCTGGCCGCGGAAGCGGATGGATCCTGCGCGGGCCGGCAGCAGCCCCATCAGGCATTTGAGGAAAGTGGTCTTGCCGGCGCCATTGGGGCCGAGCAGCACGACGGTTTCGCCCTCGGCCACATCGAGATCGACGCCCCACAGCACCTGGACCTCGTCATAGCCCGCTTCGAGCGCCGTGGTTTGCAGGAGCGGCACGGTCATGGCGCCGGCTCCGGCGTGCCGAGGAAGACCTCGACCACCTGAGGGTCGCGCGCCGCCTCGCGCAGGCTGCCGCCGAAGATGGCGCGGCCGGCATTCATGACCACGACGCGATGCGTGACGCGGTCGATGAAGGGCATCAGATGCTCGACCACGACGAGGCCCAGCCCATCCTCGGCAAGCCGGCGCAGCCGGGCCGCGATGCGCTCGAGCTCGGCCGGGTTGAGGCCGCAGGCGAGCTCGTCGAGCAGCAGCACGCGCGGGCCGGTAGCAAGCGCCCGGGCCAGATCGAGCAGCTTCTGCTGCACGCTCGTGAGCTCCCCGGCGCGGCGCTTGGCATGTGCGTCGAGCTCGACCGACGCCAGCAGCGCGTCGAGATCGGGGGCGCTGCCATGGGATACGGCGACCTCGAGATTCTGGCGCACGGTCAGGCTGGCGAAGGGCTTCGGCACCTGGAAGGTGCGATTGACGCCGCGCGCGGCCCGGCGATGCGCCGGCAGGTCGGTGACGTTCTCGCCCGCGACCCGGATCTCGCCTGCATCGGCTGGCAGCAACCCGCTGATCACATTGATGAGGGTCGTCTTGCCCGAGCCGTTCGGGCCGATCAGCCCGACGATCTCGCCCGGCGCCACGCTCAGATCGATGCCGGCCAGCGCCTGGAATCCGCCGAAGCGCTTGGCGACACCGGTGGCGTTGAGGATCGGCTCAGCCATGGCGCGCCCAGCGCCGCGGCAAGGCGGCGAGACCCTCGGGAAAGAACTGCACCAGCGCCATGATCAAGAGGCCGTAGGACAGCTGGAAATATTGCGGGGCCGACACGCCGATCGCGTTGTAAAGCCCGTAGAGCAGCAGCACGCCCAGGACCGGGCCGCCCAGAGATCCCACGCCGCCGAACAGTGTGAACACGATCGCGAAGATGCTGAAGCTGATATCGAACACGGCTTCGGGAAAGAAGGTCGAGGCGCGCCAGGCGAAGACGGCGCCGATGAGGCCGGCAGCGACGGCGCTCGTCAGCCACACGATCAGCCGGCCGCGCACGATGTCGATGCCGGCCATCGAGGCCGCCAGCGGATTGTCGCGCGCCGCCTTGAGCTGGAGCCCGAAGCGCGAATGCCGAAGCCAGGCGATGAAGCTCATGAGCAGCGCCAGGATCAGGAGCGCCAACCCATAGGTCAGGCCCGGCGCATAAGGCAGCGACAGCCGCACGCCATAGGGGCCGCCAGTCACATCCTGAAGGCTGGGATTGGCGATGAGATGGAGCAGCGCTTCCGCCGCAGCCAGGCTCGCCAGGCCGAAATAGGCACCTTGCAGCCGCAGGAGCGGGGACAGCAGCAGCCCGACCAGCAATGCCGCAACCCCGCCGCCCAGCACCGCCAGCACGGGCGGGGCGCCAGCCAGCGTCACCATCATCGCGAAGCCGTAGGCGCCGGCGCCGAAGAATCCGACATAGCCGAACGGCAGATAGCCCGAGAAGCCGTAGCTGAGATTGAGGCCCTGGGCCAGCACCAGGAAGACGACGAAATTCAGCAGCAGCAGGCCGTTGTCGTAAAGCGACGGCAGGATGATGAAGGCCGCTATGAGCGGCGCCACGACGGTCAGAAGATCGCGCCCGAATCCCTCAGGCATGGCGCACCCGCTTGCCGAGGATGCCGGTCGGCCGCACCAGCAGCACGCCGATCAGGACCAGATCGGGCAAGAGGTCGGCGAAGGAGCTGAGATATGTCCGCATCAGCATCAGGCAAAGGCCGAAGATGACGCCGCCCAGCACCGTGCCGAGCGGGTTGCCCAGCGCGCCGATGACGACGACGGCGAAGGCGGTGAGATCGAGCGGAATGCCGAGCGAGGGCGTGAAGCTGCCCAGCATGAAGGGCGCGAAGACGCCGGCCACGGCGGCAAGGCCGGTGCCGATGCCGAATGCCAACGCCGAGATGCGGTGGATATCGATGCCGATCGCCAGCGCCTCTTCCCGCTGCGCCATGATCGCGCGCGTCTGCCGGCCGAGCCGCGTGCGGTAGAGATAGAGATACACGCAGCCCAGCATCACCAGCGACACCGCCGCCGCATAGAGCCAGGCGAAGGGCACGGCCTGGCCCAGCAGCGGCACCGGCCCGCCGCCCAGCAGTCGGCCGGGGATCGAGCGCTCGACATTGCCGAACTGCATGGAGGCGCCAGCCTCGGTCACCTGCGACAGGCCGAAGAACAGGATAAGCGACAGCATCTCGGGCTCGGGTGCCCGCGACAGGCGCGGCACCAGCAGGTAATAGAGCGGCAGCCCGATCGCGAAGAAGCAGGCAAACGCGATGATGATCACCAGCGGTGCCGACAGCCCGGCGCTGCGGAACAGCCAGAAGGAGATGAAGGCGCCCAGCATGATGAAGTCGCCATGCGCCAGATTGACGATCCGCATGACCCCGAATACGAGGCTCATGCCGATGCCGATCAGTGCGAAATAGAGGCCGAAAATGACCCCCGTCGCGAGCGCGTAGGCGAGCACGGCAGGCCTTGCTTCAGGGGGCGGGATAGATCGGCTTGGCGGTCGCGAGATCGGCCGGCCAGACGATATTGAGCCCGTATTCCTCGGTCCCCTTGCTGGCCGGCACGATCTGGCCGAGCGGCAGGATGAGCCCGCTCTGCGACCCGTCGGGCGCCAGCTCGAACGGGCCGGCCAGCGTCACGAGCGTATCCGAGAGAGTGAAGACGGCCCGGCGCAGCTCGAGCTGATCGAGGCTTTCGGCGACCGCGAGCGAGCGCTCGATCACGAGACCGGCGTGATATCCGGCAAGCGCGTTATAGCCGAACTCGACGCCGGCCTTGTGCTGGCTCTCAACCCAATGCTCGAAGGCCGCCTTGAACTGATCGCGATTGAGCCCGTAGTTGGGCTTGAATTCATAGGCGGCGGGACCGGCCAGCGCATAGGAATTGGCCAGCTGGTCGGCCACGCCGTTGGTGCGCATCAGCGCCATCTCGGTCAGGCCGTAGCCCGTGAACAGGAACTTGAACTTGGCGCCATTGTCCTGCAGCGCGTGGAGGAACGCGATCTCGTTGGCGGGGTAGCCGAACTCCAGGAACGCGTCGGGCTGGGCGGCCGAGACATTGTTGACCAGCAGCGTGTAGTCGGTTGTGTTGGCCGGTACGCCGCGGTCGAAGACGAGCTTCAAAGCCGGCGTCGCCTCGACCGCCTTGCGCACCGCGGTCGCCTGGAACGAGGTGTAGTCGGCGGTATTGTAAAGCAGCGCCACATTCTTGATGCCGAGCGCCGGCATCTCATGCTGCACGAAATCGGCGAGCGTCTTCGGATACCGGTCGGTCGAGGCCAGGCCCAGCAGCACGATATAGGGGTTGTCCGGGCTGAAGAAATTCGGGCTGCTGCCGGTCACGTCCCACAGCAGCATCTTGTGATCGCGCGCCACGGGGACGGCCGAGGCCGTCATGACCGAGGTCGAATCCGACAGCAGGATATCGACCTTGTCCTGCGTGATCAGCTGGTTGGTCAGGTTGCCGGCGAGCGAGGGCGAGCTTTGGTCGTCATAGGAGACGAGCTTGACCGGGATCTTCTTGGCCCAGCCCTTGACGAAGATGCCGCCATCCTTGTTGAGCCCGTCCGCCCAATATTCGAGCGCCACATGCAGCGGGACGGACGCGCTGGCGAGCTGGCCGGAGCCCGCATAGAGCGTGCCGATCTTGATCTCGGATGGCGCTTCGCCGGCGAGCGCCGGGGTTGCTGCCGCGAGAAGACCGGCGGCGGCGAGAAGCAAGGAACGCGCGACCATGAAATTCTTCCTCCCGACTGCCTTGTCACCGGCGCCATCACGGCCGGGGCGGCTGTTGCGCGACACGATAGGCAGAGAGGATGGCGCGGCCTATGGCTTCCTGCGTCTGGGTGCCATTTTCGCCATTATGAAAATTGCGGCTCGCCCAGCTCGGCGACGATGGCCCTGAGCTCGGCCGTGATCGCACTCTCCATCTCGTCGAGCTCGGACACGGTGCCGGCGGCCCCCATGGCGCACCAGCGGCCGCCGACCGGATAGGGCAGCGGCATGGCGATGATGCCGACGCCGCGATGATGGATATGGCGCGAGAAGGCATAGCCCTGGCGCCGGACCTCGCCGATCTGCGCGTCCAGCCAGGCGGCGCCGACATGCAGCGCGCGATCCTGCTCCTTGGCGTTGACGCGGCGGCGCAGCCTTTCGATCTCCTCATCGTCGCGGATGCTCAGGAGCGCCAGCCCGATGCCGCAGCGCGTCACCGGCCGGATCGCACCCGGCCGCAGCCGGTACGTCACCGGCTTCACCGCCGGTACCACATTGATATATTGCGCGTAGATGTCGCTCTGGACGCCCAGCCCGACCTGGCCGCCCGTCAGCGCCGCCAGCCTTTCGAGCCCGCTCATGACCCGCTCATCCTGCCACAGCGCGTCATTGACCTTGGTGCCGAGCGTATTGATGCGCGGGGTCAGCACATAGCTCATCGTGTCGCGGTTGTAGTTGAGATAGCCCAGCACCACGAGGCTCTTCAGCACGCCCGAGGCACTCGACACCGGATAATGGAACCGCTCGGTGATCTCCTTCAGCCGCACCGGCCGGTTTTCGGCACTCAGATAGTCCAACACCTCGAAGGCGCGCTGGATCGTTCGATTGGCCTGCTCGGTCACGGGTTCATCCTGGACATGGCGAAGCCGGGCATGGGAATGACTGGCCTCAGCATACGAAAGCGGTGACGGTGGAGGCAATGCGATGACAGTCGAGGCTGTGCTGCGCCCGCGCAGCGTGGCGCTGGTGGGTGCCTCCGACGATCCGGCCAAGACCGCGTCCCGGCCGCTGCGCTACCTGCGCCAGGGCGGTTTCGCCGGCCCGATCTACCAGGTGGCACGCCGGGCCACCGTGCAGGGCGAGCCCGCCTGGCCCAGCCTGTCCCAGCTGCCGGACCGGCCCGACCACGCCTTCATCCTGCTGCCGACCGATGCCGCAATCGAGGTTGTGGCAGAGTGCGTGCGGCTTGGGATTCCAGCGGCCACGGTGCTCGCCAGCGGCTTTTCCGAGGCCGGTGCCGAGGGGGCCGAGAAGGAGGCCCGGCTCAAGGCCCTCGTGCGCGGCAGCGCCACGCGGCTCTTGGGGCCAAGCAGCCTCGGCCTCGTCAATCTGCTGCATGGCACGGTGCTGACGGCCAACGCCGCCTTCGCCGAGCCCGATCTGCCGCGCGGCGGCCTCTTCGTGGCGTCGCAAAGCGGCAGCATGATCGGGGCGCTCGCGTCGCGCGGCAAGGCGCGCGGCATCGGCTTCGCGGGCCTCGTCTCGGTCGGCGGCGAGGTCGATCTCGATGTCGGCACGGTCAGTGCGGCCACGCTCGACGATCCCGGGGTCACGGCCTATCTCCTCTTCCTCGAGACGATCCGCGACGGGCCGGCACTCCGTGCCTTCGCCGAGGGTGCCGCCGCGCGCGGCAAGCCGGTCGTGGCCTTCAAGCTCGGCCGATCGGCAGCGGCGGCCGAGCTTGCGCAATCCCACACGGGCGCGCTCGCCGGCGAGGACGATATCGCCGCTGCCTTTCTCGCCGATTGCGGCATCGCGAGGGTCGATACGCTCGAAGCCTTGCTCGAGGCGCCGGCACTGTTGCGCCGTCTCCCGGCGCGGCCGCGCGGCGCCCGAACGCCCACGGTCGGCGTCGTCACGACCACGGGCGGCGGTGCTGCCATGGTGGTCGATCAGCTGGGCTTGCGCGGCATCGACGTGCCGAGGCCCGGCGAGGCGACGCTGGCCCGCCTGGCTGAAGCCGGGATCGCGGCCGGCGGCGGCCGGATTCTCGACCTCACCATGGCCGGCACCCGCTACGAGGTGATGAAGGCCGCCCTCGACACGCTGCTTGCGGCACCCGAATTCGATGCCGTGCTCGCCGTCGTCGGCTCCTCGGCGCGGTTTCAGCCGGATCTGGCCGTGCGCCCGATCATCGACTGCGCCGGCACGGCACCGCATCTCGCCGCCTTCCTGGCACCCGAGGCGCCGGACGCGCTCCGGAACCTGGCAGCGGCCGGCGTGCCGGCCTTCCGCACGCCCGAGGCTGCAGCCGACGCCATCGCGGCGGCACTTCGGCGCTCGGCGCCGGCAAGCCGGGCAACCGTATCGATGCCCGCGAAAGGGCCGGTCCGCTTGCTAGACGAGCTGGCAGCATATCGGCTGCTCGCCGGTCTCGCCCTGCCGCATGCGGCCTGCGTGGAACTGGGCGACGGCGATCCCGGGCTGCGCTTCCCGGTGGCGGTGAAGCTGCTGTCGGACCGGGTCGCGCATAAAAGCGACATCGGCGGCGTCATCCTCGGCGTCACGGGCATGGCGGGAATGGCCGAGGCCGCCGAGCGGATCCGAGCGTCCGTGCGGGCACATCTTGAGGAAGAGCCCGTCCGTCTCCTGGTGCAGGAAATGGCGCAGGGCGTCGGCGAGGCGCTGATCGGCTATCGCGTCGATCCGGCGCTCGGGCCGCTGGTGCTGCTCGCGGCAGGCGGTGTCGCGACCGAGCTCTATCGCGATCGCAGCGTGCGCATGGCGCCGGTCGATCTCGCCACGGCGCAGGCGATGATCGATGAGGTGAAAGGCTTCGCCCTCATCAAGGGCTTCCGCGGCCGGCCGAGGGGCGATGTCGACGGGCTGGCCCGTGCCATCGTCGCTTTGTCCGAGCTTGCCGTCCGACCAGACCTTGCGGTGAGCGAGTGCGAGATCAATCCGCTCATCATCCGCAGCACGGGCGACGGCGTCGTCGCCGTCGATGCCGTCGCCTGGATCTCACGTTAATGTGATCGGCTACACTGTATCCAACCACGTCCGAGCAGCGAATGGCGCTTTGAACGCTTAACTAAAAATGGGCTTCCAGGAGCACCCCTGAGACGCCCGAGAGAGTTTGGCCGCATGTGGCAGCGCGTTGTCCGAATGGCCCGTCCGCGTCGGCGCGACGCGACATCCCTGCTGCTGCTTCTGCTGGCGGGGATGGGGTCGGCGCGCGCCCAGTCGGCTTGGCCGGTACCCGACGTGGTCGTGTTCTGCGAGCCGACCTTGAAACACTCGATCGAGGATGTCTCGGCACTCTGGCGCCGGCAGGGTGGCCCACCGGTGCGGGTGTTTACGGCGCCGACGGCGCTGCTGATCGAAGAAATCGGGCATCGGATCCGCAGCGATGTCATTGTCGGTCAAGGCGAGGAGTCGGCTGCCACCGCTGTCCAACGCGCGCTTATCAAGCCGGACACGCAGTCGGGCGGCTGGCGCAATCGCCTGGTCGTTGCGGTACCCCGGCAGTCCGGAACGGCCTCGGGCGGTGCTTCAGCAGCCCTCGCGGGCGACGTGCCGACGGCACTCGTTGACAGTGCGGTCGATCCGGCCGGTGCCGACACGCACCAGGCGCTCGACACCCTCGGCGTCTCGGCCCGGCTCGCGGCCCATGCCCAGGGCGTCGTCGGCACCGCCGATGCGGCCTTCCTGCTCGCAAATGGCAAGGTCGGGCGCGCGGTCGTCTATATGACCGACGTGGCGGCCGATCCGTCGCTCGCGTCGGCCGGCCTCCTGCCGGACGAATCCTATCCGCCGGTCCGGTACTGGATCGCCGAGACCAGTGTTGCGCTGAGCCCGAATACCGCTGCGTTCCTGGCCTTTCTGCAAAAGCCGGAAACCAAGCAAAAGCTGCGCGATGATGGGCTGGAGGTGATGCCATGAACCGCACGCGAAAGCGGCCTCGCCCGCTGCAGCATCATTCGCCGGCGCTCAGGCTGATGCATTGGCTCAACGCGCTCGCCATCCTGATCATGATCGGCAGCGGGCTGCGCATCTATAATTGGTATCCGGCCTTGCCGTGGCACTTCTGGTTCCCGGGCTGGATCTCGCTCGGCGGCGACGTGTCCGTTGCCGAAACGCTGCACAATGAGGATGGGCTGGCGAGCGCGCTCGGCTGGCACTTCGCCGGCCTGTGGCTGCTGATCCTGAATTTCCTGGCCTATCTGACGCATGGCGTCGTCACGGGCCATTTCCGGCGCGATTTCCTGCCGCTCCGGCCGCGCGCCGTGCTGCATGACCTCTTCGGCGCGTTGCGCGGCCGGCTCGATCATCAGCTCGGCCACTACAATGCCGTGCAGAAGACATTTTATTGGGGCGTCATCCTGGCGATCCTGGTGACGATCCTCTCCGGCCTCTCGATCTGGAAACCCGTGCAGCTGCAATTCCTGGCGGCCCTCTTCGGCGGCTACGAGACGGCGCGGGTCGTCCATTTCCTCGGCATGTCGGCCATCGTCGCGTTTTTGATCGTGCATGTGGCGCTGACAATTCTGGTGCCGAAGACGTTCGTGTCGATGACGATCGGCAAAGCGGTGGAGAGCGATCGATGAGGCGGCAATTGGAGCGGAACGGGCTCGTCACGGGGATCGAGCGGCGGCTGTTCCTGCGCCAGAGCCTCAGCCTCGGTGCGGTGGCCATGCTGGGCGGCTGCGACATTTCCGACGAGGATGGCGTGCAGTCCTTCCTCAACTTCATGTCGCGCTGGAACGACCGGGCGCAGGCCTGGCTGTTCAGCGGCAGCCGGCTGGCGCCGACATATCCCGAAAGCGCCATCGATCCCGATTTCCGCTACAATGCCTATTTCGCCGAGGCGGATGCGCCGAAGCTCGATGCCGGCGATTATCGCCTCGAGCTCTCTGGCTTGATCGCCGACAAGCGGCCCTGGACGGTCGAGCAGCTGCATGCCCTGCCGCAGCAAAGCCAGATCACGCGGCATGTCTGCGTCGAAGGCTGGAGCATCATCGGGCAGTGGAGCGGGGCGCCCCTGGGCGATTTCCTGCGCCGCGTCGGCGCCGACACGACGGCCAAATATGTCGGATTCCAATGCGCCGACGGCTATTACGGCAGCATCGACATGCCGACGGCGCTGCACCCGCAGACGATCATGGCCTTCAAGTTCCGCGACGAGACGCTGCCGGTCAAGTTCGGCTATCCCTTCAAGGTCCGCATCCCGACCAAGCTCGGCTTCAAGAACCCGAAATGGGTGACGACCATCTATGTCACCAACCGCATGCCCGGCGGGTTCTGGGAAGATCGCGGCTATAACTGGTTCGGTGGCATATGAGCCCGAACCCGGACGCCTGTTGCGCCATCGCCGTGATGGCGAAGGCACCGCGCCCCGGCCGCGTGAAGACGCGGCTGATGCCGGCCTTGACGCCCGAGCAGGCGGGGGCGCTGAGCGTCAGCTTCCTCCGGGACATCACCGAGAATATCCGGCAAGCCGCCAAAGCCGCCCGGATCCAAGGCTATATCGCCTATGCGCCGGCCGGGGACGAGGCGATGTTCGACGGCATCCTGGCGCCGGGCACGCGCCTCGTGCTCGCCGACGGGGCAGGCGAGACGCCGCCTGGGGTAAATGGCTTCGGCCGCTGCCTGCTGCAGGCGACGGAGCGGCTCTTCGCCCAGGGCTACGGTTCCGTCTGCCTGCTCAATTCCGACAGCCCGACGCTGCCGACGGCGCAGCTGTCGCGTGCTGCCGCGGCACTCGCGGAGCCAGGTGATCGGGTCGTGCTTGGCCCGGCCGAGGATGGCGGCTATTACCTCATCGGCATGAAGGCGGCGCACGCCCATCTTTTCCGCGATATCGACTGGAGCACTGACCGCGTCGCCGACCAGACACGCGCGCAGGTTCAGGCCCTCGGCCTCGAGCTGGTCGAGCTCGCAACCTGGTACGATGTCGATGATGCGGCAGCCCTCGATCGGCTCGTCGCCGATCTCGAAGCGAGCCCGCGACACGCCGATGGACCGCTGGTACCCTATCCCGCACCCGCGACCGCTGCTCGGATAGCTGCCTTCCAGCTCGACGAACCTTCCTCTCTCATTCAAGCCGGAGAAACCATCTGATGCCGCTGGACAGGCCCGCGATCGCCAATCGCTATTTCGAGGCCGTGGCGGCCAGCCGAAGCCCGCTGGCGGATGCTCCGCCGCTCTGCGTCTATCTCGAGGTCACGAACCGCTGCAATCTCCTGTGCGAGACCTGCCCGCGGACCTTCGAGGAGCTCGAGCCGCCGGCGGATATGAGCTGGGATCTCTTCACCAGTATCATCGACCAGCTGCCGGGGCTGCAGCGCGTGGTGCTGCACGGCGTCGGCGAGCCGATGCTGGTGAAGGATCTGCCGCGCATGATTCGCTATTTGAAGGAGCGCGGCATCTATGTGCTGTTCAACACCAACGGCACGCTGCTGGCGCCGCGCAAGCGCCGCGAGATCATCGAGACCGGGCTCGACGAGCTTCGCGTCTCGCTCGATGCGGCGGAGGCGGAAAGCTTCCTCAAGGTTCGCGGCAAGGACATGTTCGACCGCATCGTCCGCAATCTGAGCGAGTTCACCGCCCTGCAGAAGGAGATCGGCGCCACGACGCCGCGCGTGTCGCTATGGCTGACCGGGCTCAAGGAGACGGTCGAGCAGCTGCCCGATTTCGTGCGGTTGGCGTCCCGCGTCGGCGTCAAGGAGGTGCATCTCCAGCGGCTCGTGTTCGATGATCTCGGCCGCGGCCTGGCGCGCGAGGAATCCTCGCTGTTCGAGCAGACCCAGCGCGACGAGGAGGCGGCGATCGAGGCGGCTCAGGCGATCGGTGCCGAGCTTGGCGTCACGATCGACGCGTCGGGTGCGACCGAGCCCGGCCTCAGCCTCAAGCATCATGACGAACTGCCCTGGTCGACCTGCCGCCGGCCCTGGTCGCTCATGTATTTCACGGCCCATGGCAGAGCGCTGCCCTGCTGCATCGCGCCCTTCTCGGCGCGCGGCTACGAGAGCTACACGCTCGGCAACGCCACGCAGCAGACGCTGCGCGAGATCTGGAACGGCCCGGCCTACCAGGAATTCCGCGGCGCGCTGCTGGGCGAGGCACCCCCCAAGCCCTGCCAGAATTGCGGGCTTCGATGGAGCCTCTAGAGTGCGTGAATCGCCCTCTCAAGCGCTAGAGGTCGCTGTCGTTATCCCGGCCTATAACGAGGCGGAGTCGATCGGCTTCGTCGTGCGCGAGCTGCCGCGCGATCTCGTGCGCGAGATCATCGTGGTCGATGGCGGCAGCAAGGACGGCACGGCCGAGCTCGCGCGCGCGGCCGGGGCCCGGGTCGTGGCCGCCGGCGCCGGCTATGGCCGCGCGTGCGCCGCCGGTGCGGAGGCGGCCGATCCCGCATGCCGGATCATCGCCTTCATGGATGGCGACGGCGCCGATCGCGGCGATCTGCTGGCGCAGCTGGTCGATCCGATCCGCGCCGGTACCATGGATTTCGTCATTGCCAGCCGGACCCGCGGTGCCCGCGCACCCGGCTCGATGAGCTGGCACCAGCTGCTTGCCGGCCGCTTCGCCGGGCTTGGCATGTGGCTACTCTATGGCACGCGCTACAGCGATATGTGCGCCTTCCGGGCGATCCGGCGCGATTGTCTCGACCGGCTCGGTCTTGCCGAGATGGGTTATGGCTGGAATTTGGAGATGCAGATGAAGGCGGCACGCGACCGCCTGCGGATCCTGGAGCTGCCGATGCCCTATCGCTGCCGCTATGGCGGCACCTCCAAGGTCGCCGGCTCGCTCAAAGGCTCGATCCGGGCTGCCACCCGCATCGTGTTGACCTTCTTCCGCGTCTCGATGGCCGAGCGGCAGGCAAGGAAAGCGGTCTAGGTGACCTGGGGGAACCGATCGTATGGCGGATATAAGCGCCGCAAACCGGGCAATACAGCATCAGAATTTTTTGTTGGAGCCGATCGAGGAGCGACACGCGGCGTTGCTGTTTAGCGATCTGCAGGCACCCGATCTCTATACTTATATTCCACACGAGCCACCGAAGTCTGTCGATGTACTCCAGGCGCGTTATCGCCGTTGGTCGGTCCGGCAGTCGTCAGACGGTTCGGAGATTTGGCTCAATTTCGTGGTGCGCGATGTTGCGAAGGGCATCTCTGTGGGACCGTTCAGGCGACCTGCCTGAGCGACGGGAGCGCGATGATCGCGTACGAGGTATTCGACGGCCACAGGCGCCAGGGCATTGCCAAGCGAGCGTGCGCTATCCTCATTTTCGAGCTTTTGAATGTGCATACGGTGCAGATCATCTTTGCCCTTGTCGATACGCGCAACACGGCATCTTGGAAATTGTTGGAATCTCTGGGTTTCCGTCGAGTGGAAACAATCGAGAATGCTGATCATTTCAAGGGAAGTCGGAGCGACGAATACCGCTACGAGCTTGAAAAATCCGACTGGCCATCGCGTTGAGGGGGCCGCTGGCTAGCTCCGTCGATAGATGCGCCAGCGCCCGGGCCGCTCTTCGACCAGGCGGTAGAAGCCGCTGCCGCCGAACACATCCTGCACCCAGGCGCCATCTTCCGGCGTCACCAGGATGACGCGGCAATCATAGCGCTGGGCCAGCAGGCCGATCTCGGCCGGCGTAGCATCGCCGGCGAAGCTGCGCGCGAAGAGGTGGTCGATCTCGTTGAGCTCCCATTCCGGCTTGGCGACATAGGCGCGCGCCACCTCCCAGCCGCCATAGCAGGAGCGCCGGTCGGCCAGCAATCCCCAGGAGATATTGACCGGCCAGCGCACCATGTCGCCGAACAGCGCCGGGTTGTTGCCGACCCGCTCATCCGGTCCGGCCTCACGCCGCACGGCGGCCCACATCTCCGGTGCCGACGCGAACCGTGCCGCCTCAGGCGTCTCGTAGCCATCGATGTTGCGCTCGATGAGATCGATCCCGGCCGGCAGGCCGAGCGCCAGGAGCATGAGGGCCGCCATCGCATAGACGGGCGCCGGCTGCTCCAGCCAGCGCGCCAGGATCGCGGCGGCGAGGATGGTGAGTGCCAGCACCCCGGGCAGCATGGCGCGCCAGCCCAGATCGTCATTGGCGATAATGCTGGCGAAGAGCCAGGCGATGCCGAAGCCGGTCGCGGCGACGAGGCCGAGGAGGATCGCCGTCCGGCGCCGATCGGGCGGCAGCTCGGCTGAGGCGGCAAGGCCGGCAAGGCCGCACAGGCCCGTGAGGAAGATCGCCGGCAGATGCAGCGGCAAAAGCACCAGCCAATATCCGGGCAGATCGAGCGCCCGGCGGATGCCGGCCGGTACGGCCGAGCCGAACACCTCGTAAGGCTGGAACGCGATCGGCGATCCCAAGCCGCGCGCCGCCGTCGCGACATATTCATCGATGAGCAACGGGCTGGCGACGATCAGCGCCAGGACGGCACTCAAACCCGCTCGCCCGATCAGCAGCAAGCGTGCCGCCGGCGCCGCCGTGCCGAGCACGAAGAGGCCGAGCGGCAAACAGGCGGCACCGAAGGTGACACCGCCGATCCAAGTCGAGCTTTCGAACGAGGCGGCTGCCGCGAGCGCCAGGGCCGGCACCCCGATCGAGCCCCGCAATCGGTCGAGCCGGCCGATCAGCAGGGCGGCGAGAATCGCCGAGGTGGCGCCGGCGAGATGCTGCGGGACCCAGGTCGCCTGCTCGAGCCAGCCCTCGACGACCGGCACCGGCGAGACGATGGCATCGATCGCGGCTGGCCCAAATGCGGCGACCAGCACGGGCCGGAACGAGGCGGCGGCGCTCAGCAGCAGGACGGCGAGGGCGGCGGCGCGGCGGCCGCCAAGCCAGACGGCGAGGCCGCTCATCAGCGAAAGCGAGGCGAAGGCGGTGAACCAGGTGAGCGCCAGGTCGGCCTCCCAGCCGCTGGCACCGCTGAGCTTGGCCAGGCAGGCGGCGGTGAAATGCCAGAGGTAGTAGTAAGCGAGCCTGGAATCTGTGCCGGCCTCGCCGAAGAAGGGGTTGCCGGGCGGCAGGCCGAGCCGGGCCATGTCGTCGATCATCGCGACCTTGACGTGATCGAACATCGCTTCGGCCAGCATCACGCCGCCGCTGCCGGTCTTGGGCAGGATGGCGATGGCGGGGGCGAGTGCCGCGAGCGCCGTCAGCACGAAGAGCCAGGCCGGAATCCGCGGTCCCGCCGAGGCTGAAACCATCGGTGCCGGCCCGGCCCGGCTTCGCAGCGCCAGTGCTGCGATCAGGGCCGCAAGGGCGACGAGGGCGAGATTGGCGGTGGTGAAGCCGATGACCAGCAGGATCGGCAGCGAGGCGGCACTGAACAAGGCCCAGCCGAGTGCCGGGGCCAGCGCCAGGCGCAACGGCGGTTCCGGAAAGATCCGGACGGCGAGCGGCCAGCCGAGGCCGGTCCAATAGAGCGCCGCCGCGATCGCGCAGATGAAGACGTGTCCTACCGATACCATCCGTCCCATCCGCGCCGATCGTGGCCGAGACTATATCGGCGTGCGCGGTAAGAGCTAGACCGGATCAGGCCTTGGCGGCTTCCACCCGCAGCAGATGGCCGAAGCGGCCGAACGGGGCGATTTTCCGGATCGGCAGGCCGGTCTCGCTCAGGAAGCGATCGATCGGGAAGAACGGCTCGAATCCCAGCGACCCTTCGAAACGGACCGCATAGCGCCGAAGCAGGCTCGAGACCGGGCCCGAGTGCGAGAAGTGATTGACGATGACGATCTTGCCATCCGGCTTGCAGACGCGCCTGAGTTCGGCGCCGAAGCGCGCCAGATCCTGGACGGTCGAGGCGACGAAGAGCGCGATCACGACATCGAAACTGTCGTCGGCAAACGCCATATCCTCGGCATTCATCAGCAGCAGCCGGCAGCGCGCCCCTTCCGCCAGGGCTGCGGCCCGGTCGCATGCCTTGTCCAGCATCTCCGGCGACACATCGATGCCGGTAACGCGCGCGTCGGAACGGTAATAGGGCAGCGACAGGCCGGTGCCGATGCCGATCTCGAGCACATTCTGCCCAGGCGCATCATTGGCGTACCGCACCGCCTGCCGGCGGGCCCGCTGCAACAGCGGGCCGAACAGCCAGTCATAGGCGGGCGCATAGCCGCGATAGGCCTGCCGGGCTTCAGCCAATGAAATCATATCGAGCGCTCGAAAGCAGTTAAATGAATGCTAGAGGCGAACCAGGGGAAGGCAGCACAAGTTCCCGGAAAAGCTGATTTTATCGCTCGCTGGTCGAACCGGGCATCATTCATTCGGACGATCTACCCGACAGGGCGTTTGGCTCGCATGTCAGCGAAGGCGAAACGGAAACCGATCCCCGCGCCTCCCGTCCCGGCCGTGCAGCCTGCCGAGCCGGCCAAGCCCGGTCTGGCATCCCTCGGGCTCGCGGCACTGGGCATCGTGTTCGGCGATATCGGCACGAGCCCGCTCTATACTCTCAAGACGGTTTTGGCGCTCAATGGCGGCCCGCCCCGGCCGGAGGAGATCCTGGGGGCGCTCAGCCTCGTCATCTGGACGCTGCTGATCGTGACGACGCTGAAATATGTCACCGTCGCCATGAGCATGGGCAATGACGGCGAGGGCGGCATTCTGGCGCTCATGTCGCTGATCACAGCTAGGAAGCGGTATCGGCCCACGATCATTGCTGCCGGCCTCTTGGGCGCGGCGTTGATTTATGGCGACGGTGCGGTCACGCCGGCCATCTCGGTGCTGTCCGCACTCGAAGGGCTCGATATGGCGACGCCCAGCGTCGGTCCCTATGTGCTGCCGGGTGCCGCCGTCATTCTCGTTCTGCTCTTCGCCGTCCAGCCGCTTGGCACGCAGCGTATCGGCAAGGCCTTCGGCCCGATCATGGCGCTGTGGTTCCTGGCGCTGGCCGTGATGGGGATCGCCGGCCTCGCGCATCATCCGGCCGCCCTTGCGGCGATCGATCCGCTCTATGGGTTGCGCTTTCTCGTCTCGGGTGGGCTCAAGGGCTTCCTGGTGCTGGGGGCGGTGTTCCTGTGCGTGACCGGGGCCGAGGCGCTCTATGCCGATATGGGGCATTTCGGTGCGCTGCCGATCCGGGTGGCCTGGCTCGGCGTGGCCTTTCCGAGCCTTCTGCTCAATTATGCCGGCCAGGCGGCCCTGCTGCTCGACGGCGCGGCACCCGACGGCAATATCTTCTACCGCCTCTGCCCGGCGCCGCTCCTCGTGCCGATGGTCATCCTTGCCACGATCGCGACCGTCATTGCCAGCCAGGCCATCATCACGGGCGCCTTTTCCATGACGCGCCAGGCGATCCAGCTGGGCTGGCTGCCGCGCTTGGCGATCCGCCAGACCTCCGACGAAGGTTTTGGCCAGATCTATGTCGGAGCCGTGAATTGGATATTGATGGCGGCGACGCTGGCGCTGACGCTGGGATTCCGCAAATCGGACGGGCTGGCCAGCGCCTATGGCATCGCCGTGTCGCTCACCATGCTGACGACGACCGTGCTGCTGTTCGTTGCCATGCGCGAGATCCGGAAATGGCCGCTCGCCGCAGCCGCTGCCGTGGCCGGCAGCTTCCTGGTGGTCGATATAGCCTTCGTCTCGGCCAATCTGGTCAAGATCGCGGATGGCGGCTATGTGCCGCTGCTTCTGGCTGGTGCGATCTATGGCGCGATGTGGATCTGGCATCGCGGTAACGTTGCGGCGCAAAAACGGGCCGAGCGCGGCCTGATGCCGATCGCCGATTTCACCGCCCAGGCGATCGCGCGCAAGATCCCGCGCGTGCCCGGTACCGCCATCTTCCTGACCAGGACCAATCGCGACGTGCCGCCCGTGCTGGCCTGGCATCTCATGCACAATCGGGCGCTCCATCGACAGCTTCTGGTGCTGACCGTGCGGATCGCCCCGGTGCCGCGGTCGGCGCCCGCCAAGCGCCTCGACGTATGGCCGCTGGCGCCCGATTTCTGGCGCGCCGAGGCCGTCTTCGGCTTCATGGAGCGGCCCGACATCCCAACGCTTTTGGCCACGGCCAAGGAGCATGGCTGCGGCATCGATCTCGATGACGTGACATATTATGTCGGGCACGAGACGATCGTGCCAGCCGAGGGCTCCCGCGGGCTGCATCGCCTGGCGACCTCGATCTTCGCCTTCATGCAGCGCAACGGCAGCCATGCCGGCGATATCCTGCGCCTGCCGCTCGACCGCACGATCGAGATCGGCCGCCAGATCGCTATCTAGCTGATTTTATTGATAGAAAGAACTGTACAGCAGATGCCGGTAGCCGCTTTCGTTGATCCAGCGCGCGCGGGTCAGGTGCGTGTGCCAGATCCGGCGTGCACGGTCCGGCTCCAGCGCGGGATCGATCTTGAAGGCGTTGCGAGCGACCTCCTGCCACGAGGCGCCACGAGCGTCGGCGTCGAGCAGGCGAAGATAGGTCGTCAGATGCTGCCTGTCATAGAGCGTCAGCGTCCGATCGGTCGGCGCCGATTTCGGAAATGGGATCGGAGGAGGGATCGAGGGAAACGGGTTGCATGGCGTGCATTCCCCTACAGCAAACGGCGAAACGGTACGCTGGGCATTCTAGCAGCGCGCGCGTCGCTTTTCTGCAAGGAAAGGTAAAATTATGTAAACGAGGTGTTACTCGAAAATCGATTAGCTCCAGGCCTACCGCGAGGGCGGGACACCCATAATATTCGGGCGCCCCGCCGCTCACCGATTATTTTCTATCGGTCGAACCGACCGAAACTAATGCGAGTGATCGTTGGCCGACGAGGTGTCGGGCGGCGAGACCGGCTGCTGGCTCGGGACCGGCTGCCCATTGGGCAGGCGGGCCGTTTGCGGGCTGGGCGCCATCATCGACTGACCCGTGCGCGGATCGGTCGCGTTCGAGCCTTGGTTGGCGCCCGGCGTTTGCTGGTATGCAGGCGGAGCGCTCCTATCCGGACGGGCGTTGTTGACCGGTGCCGTCGTGCTGTCCTGCGGAGTCGCGGGGTCTGAGCCGCCGGCATAGGCTGCGGTCGCGGCGCAGGTCAGCGCAACCGCGGCAGCGATGGTTCGGATGCGTTTCAGGTTGTCTTGCGTCATGACTGTCCTCCTTCAAGAGCATTCCCAACCATCGACGCTTGCGGTTGTTCCGAAGAGCTCGCGATATTCTGCGGGCGCAAGGCGGAGGGAGAAGAGATGAAGAGCAAGGCCATAGCGGCATCGATCCTCGTTCTGACGATGATGCTGGGTATCTCGAGCGCTCGCGCCGAGGGCACGCCAGGGGCCGGCTGTGCCACGGATAATGGCGGGATCACGCTCTCGCCGGGCTTCTGCGCCTCGATCTTCGCCGACAATATCGGCCATGTCCGCCATATGGTGGTGGCGCCGAACGGCGTCCTCTATGTCAACACCTGGAGCGGCCGCTACTATCACAACGACACGCCGCCTCCGGGCGGCTTCCTCGTGGCGCTGCAGGATACCAAGGGCACCGGCAAGGCCGATGTGATCCAGCGCTTCGGCGACAGCGTCGCCCAGGGCTCGGCCGGCGGGACAGGCATCGCCTTCTACAAGGGTGCCATCTATGCCGAGATGAACGACAAGATCCTCCGCTACGCGCTGCCCGAAGGCGCCATCGTACCGACCGCGGCGCCCACAATCATCGTCTCCGGCCTGCCGCTGACCGGCGACCATCCCATGCATCCCTTCGTGATCGACGCCAAAGGCGATCTCTTCGTCGATCTGGGGTCCGCCACCAACGCCTGCGAGGTGCAGAACCGGATGCCGCTCTCGCCGGGCAACAAGCCCTGCACCGAGCTCGTGACGCGCGGCGGCACCTGGCGCTACGACGCCAACCGGACCGGTCAGAAATTCTCAGCCGCCGGGCGCTATGCCACCGGCATCCGCAATGGCGAAGGCTTCGCCTTCGACGCATCGGGCCGCCTTTTCGTCACGCAGCATGGCCGCGATCAGCTGTCGGAGAATTGGCAGAGCCTCTACAAGCCCGAGGAAGGACACGAGCTGCCGGCGGAGGAAGTCGTGCAGCTGGTGCCGGACGGCGATTATGGCTGGCCCGAATGCTATTTCGACGGGCTGCAGAAGAAGCTCGTGCTGGCGCCCGAATATGGCGGCGATGGCGGCAAGAAGGTCGGAATCTGCGCGCAGAAGCGGGCGCCGGTCGCGTTCTTCCCGGCCCATTGGGCGCCGAACGACATGATGATCTATACCGGCAACGATCTGCCGGTGCCGTATCGCGGCGGCGCGTTCATCGCCTTTCACGGCTCCTGGAATCGCGCGCCGGCACCGCAAGGCGGCTACAATGTCGTCTATCAGCCGCTCGCGGACGGCAAGGCGGCGGGCGACTTCGTCGTGTTCGCCGACGGTTTCGCGGGCAAGGTCAAGGAGCCCGGCGAAGCGGCGTTCCGGCCGACCGGGCTCGCGGCCGCCCCTGACGGCGTGCTCTATATTTCCGACGATGTCCATGGCCGGATCTGGCGCGTCGTCTTCGCCGGCGGAGATCCCATCACCGAGATCGCGGCAGCACCCTCGCCCGGGACTCCCGGCACGGTCGCGGCCGATATCGCCCCGCCCGAGGGGACTCATCCCGATGCCGGCCGGCAACAAGCTGTCCTGACACCGCCGCCCGGTGCCACAAGCGAGCAGGTCGCACTCGGCGATCGCATCTTCCATGGCGAGGTGTCGGGCGGCACCTGCAGCGGCTGTCATGGCTCGAACGCCAAGGGCAGCTCGGTCGGGCCGGATCTCACCAGCGGTAAATGGGTCTGGGGCGATGGCGGCCCTCAATCGATCGCCAAGACGATCAGTGCCGGCGTGCCGCAGCCGAAGAATTTCACGGGCGCCATGCCGCCGTTCGGCGGTGCGCAATTGTCGCCGTCCGACGTTACGGCCGTGGCCGCTTATGTCTGGGCGGTCGGTCATCCTGTCGCACATTGATCCGGTAAATCCGGGCAATTTGGCCGGCTGCCCCGCTTGTTTTACTGAAATCGGCGCGCGAATCGTCGATTTCTTCTGGCATGTTTTTTGAGAATCCGCAGCGCCGGTGACGCAGATTCGGTCCTTTCATTTGATAGAGGGTATCAAAGTAAGGGGTTCGTTAAGCATTACAGCTTATTTCGGCTGAACTGCATGCGATGGTCTGCACCACCAACAACGGGATGCGGGGACTGAAATGCGTGGACTTATCTCTTTTGGCGCAAAGCCGGCCGAAGCGGAGCTGAGGGCGATCGCTCGTTCGCAAGCGCGCATCGAATTCGAGCTCGATGGCACGATCATCGACGCCAATGAGAACTTTCTGAAGACCTTCGGCTACGCGCTGGAGGAGGTGCGGGGCAAGCATCACAGCTTGTTCGTCGAGCCGGGCTATCGCGACAGTGCGGAATATCGCGAGCTCTGGGCCGGCTTGAAACGCGGCGAGTATCGCCGGGACGAGTTCAAGCGCGTCGGCAAGGATGGCCGGGAGATCTGGATCCTGGGCTCCTACAATCCGGTTCTCGATGCTGCCGGCAGGCCCTGCCGCGTGGTCAAGTTCGCGACCGACATCACCGAGGCGAAGCTGCAGAGTGCCGATTATTCCGGCCAGCTTTCCGCGATCGGCAAGTCCCAGGCCGTGATCGAGTTCAATCTCGACGGCACGATCCTGACCGCGAACCCGAATTTCCTCGAGACGATGGGCTATTCGCTCGACGAGGTGCGCGGCAAGCATCACAGCCTGTTCGTCGCCCCGGCCGAGCGCGATGGCGCCCCCTATCGCGAATTCTGGGAATCGCTGCGACGCGGTCAATATCACGCGGCCGAGTTCAAGCGGGTCGCCAAGGGCGGCCGGGAAGTCTGGATTCAGGCGACCTACAACCCCATCCTCGACCTCAATGGCCAGCCCTTCAAGGTGGTGAAATTCGCCACCGACGTGACTGCGGAAAAGCTCCAGAATGCGGACCTGGCCGGTCAGCTCTCCGCGATCGGCAAGTCGCAGGCCGTGATCGAGTTCAATCTCGACGGCACGATCCGGACGGCGAACGAGAATTTCTTGGGCACGCTCGGCTATACGCTGGCCGAAATCCAGGGTCGGCATCATTCCATGTTCGTCGACCCGGCCGAACGTAACAGTGCCGAATATCGCGAATTCTGGGCCTCGCTCAATCGCGGCGACTATAAATCGGCCGAGTTCAAGCGCGTCGGCAAGGGCGGCAAGGAGGTCTGGATCCAGGCCTCCTACAATCCGATCCTCGACCTCAACGGCAAACCCTTCAAGGTCGTCAAATTCGCGACGGATGTGACGGCTCAGGTCATTCGCCGCATGAAGAGCGAGCGCGTCAGCTCGCTCATGGATTCGGTCGCCGCCGGTTCGGAGCAGCTCGACGCCTCGGTCCGCGAGATCGCCCAAAGCATGGTCAAATCGCGCGAAGCGGCCGACGATGCGTTCGAGCGGACGGTCGCTGCCGATCACGAGACGGAGCGGCTCGCCACGGTGGCACAGTCGATGACCGGCATTCTCGGCATGATCGGCAACATCACGAGCCAGATCAATCTCCTGGCGCTCAACGCCACGATCGAGGCGGCGCGGGCGGGCGAGGCCGGCCGCGGCTTCGCGGTCGTGGCCACCGAGGTCAAGAATTTGGCCGCTCAGGCCAAGTCGGCGACCGAGGAGATCTCGAACGAGATCAACGGCATGCGTTCCGTGTCGGACGCCGTCATCAACACGCTGCAAAACGTCAAGCAGTCGATCGATCTGATGCGCGAATACGTCACCTCGACCGCGAGCGCCGTCGAGGAACAGAGCGTCGTCACGGGTGAAATGTCGGAGAACATGCGCGTAGCCGCCTCCGAAGCGAGCATGATCGGCTGATCGGACTGCTAAGGCGTTCACACATCTTATTCTGGCGTTTCAACGAGATGCCTTTATCCCACCGTCATCACCGGGCTTGTCCCGGTGATCTACGTCGGGCCGACCCCGATTTGCTTGAAGAAGATGTTCCCCACGTCCCGACGTGGCCGGCCGGGACAGGCCCGGCCATGACGAAAACTGATGATCTCTCTGATTTTCCTAAATGGATTGTGTGAATGCAGTAGCCCGAGGGGCGGGGGGCCGACTTCCCCGCCCGGCGTAACAGGAACCAAGCTTCTACTCCTCGGTTGAACCCATCGTCCGCTTGGTCGATGGGAGCCGCCTTTGAACACGACGCTCGATCCGCAGAAGCTCACTCATTTCGCCGATATCGCCTGGGCCTGGGCGATCGCCTACGCGCCGCGGCTGCTGACCGCATTCCTCATCTTCATTCTGGGATCGCTGCTGGCGCGCTGGATCGGGCGGCTCGTCCGCGGCATCGCCATGCGCTCCGGCCGGGTCGATCCGACCGTGGTGCCGGTGATGGGCGCCGGCGTGCGCTATGCGATCATGATCCTCGTCATCGTCGCGGCATTAGGACAGATCGGCGTGCAGACCGCCTCGCTCCTGGCCGTGGTCGGTGCTGCCGGCCTCGCCATCGGCCTCGCACTGCAGGGCACGCTTACCAACATTGCGGCCGGCATCATGCTGCTTTGGCTGCGGCCCTTTCATATCGGCGACTATATCGAGGTCAACGGGATGAGCGGCACGGTCAAGGAGATCGGCCTCTTCGTCTGCGAGCTCGAGACCTTCGACGGCATCTATCTGTTCGCGCCGAATTCGGCGATCTGGAACAATGCCTTGAAGAATCATACCAGGAATGTCGGCCGGCTCGTCATCCTGACCGTTACGCTCGGCGCCCAGGCCGACCTCGGGCGGGCGCGCGCCATCCTGGCCGAGCTTGCGGCAAGCGACGACCGCATTCTGAAGCAGCCGCCGTCCGCGAGCTTCGTCGAGCGGATCGACGGCGCCAATACCGTGCTCAGCTTCCGCGCTTGGGCGGCCCACGAGAATGTCGGCGCCGTCCAGCGCGCGCTGATCGACGGCATCCAGCAACGTTTCAAGGCCGCAGGCATCGACACGCTGCAGCCGCAACAGATCGCCCGCACCGTCCCGCCGGATTCGGATCCCTCGCGCCTGATCGGACCCGAAGCGGCGGATTAATTTGCGCGATCAAAGCCGCATATCGCGGCCGCGGCGCCGTTCCTCCTCGATCTGGGCGGCCGTATAGGGCGGCGCCTTTTCGTCGAAGCGCTGCCAGCCCTCGTTGCGATAGGACTGGCCGCGCATCGCCAGATCGACCGGATGGTAGGTCAGCAGGATGCCCTCGGCCCGCGGCAGCATCGGGTCGTCGACCCGCACCGTCACCAAGGCACCGCCGCGCCGCACGCCCTCGGCATAGATATGCGCCTGCTCTTCCGGCACGCCACTGCTGATCATGGCGCCGATCAGACCGCCGCCGGCACTGCCGACGATGGCGCCGCCCGCGGCACCGACAGCGGCAGCCACCAGCCAGCCTGCGGCGACGACCGGGCCGACGCCGGGAATGGCGAGCATGCCCATGCCGGCCAGAAGCCCGCCGGTGCCGCCCAGCACCGCACCAAATGCCGCACCGGCGCTGGCGCCGGAACCGGCTTCGGTGCCGGTCCTCACCTCGCGAGGCTGCTCGCGGCGGATGAGGTAGCCGTCATCGGCGTTGTTGGCGATCAGGCTGATATTCTCCTGGGGAATACCCATCGCCTCCAGCTCGCGGATGGCGGAATCGGCATCGAAATCGGTATCGTAAAGCGCGCTTAGCGTACGGATCATGATGATTCCTTTCTAGCGCTCTACCGCGCCACGATATTGCCCTGATAGTCGAGCGAGACCTCGACCTGCTTGCCGTCCTTCGTGGCCTTGCCGCGCCAGATCGATTGATTGTCCTTCGCGAGGTTGGTGACCTGGGTATAGCCGTGGCTCGTCAGGCGATCGCGCGCCTGCGATTCAGTGAAGCTGTTCTCGCCGGGCACGGGGGCGGCCGTCGTTTTGCTGTCGCCGCCCTTGCCGTCGGCAATGGCAGGCGGCATCGGCGTGCTGCGGTCGGGCACCTGGGCGGCGGCGGACCCGGCAAGCGCCAGGCCGATCAGGGCAGCGGAAAGATAGCGCATCGAATCCTCCAAAGCGGATTTGTCAGACCAACAACCCGGCCGGAGGCGAGAAGTTGCACCGTGCATTGAGGCGTTGAGGTGCCGGCACCCGTCGATGCGGCCGGCCTTATCGAACGGCTCGGCGCCGGCGCCTCAATGCTGCGGCCAGGCCAGGCCGATCAGCGGCACGCCCAGCAGCACCACGCCCACGGATAGGGGCAGGCCCAGATGCCAATAATCGCCGAAGCGATACCGGCCCGGCCCCATCACCAGCGCGTTGCATTGATGCCCGATCGGCGTCAGGAAATCGCACGATGCTCCCACGGCCACCGCCATCAGGAAGCCGTCGGCGCGATAGCCCAGCTGGACCGCGAGGCTGGCCGCGATCGGCCCCAGCACCAGCACGGCTGCGGCATGATGCAGGATCGGCGTCACCAGCATGGCGATCACCAGCAGCAAACCGATGATGATGGGGGGCGACAGGCCGGCGGCGAGCGCGGCCAGCCCATGGGCGATGAGCTCCGACCCGCCGGTGGCATGGACCGCCTCGCCGACCGGGATGAGGCAGCCGAGCAGGACCACGACCGGCCAGTCGATCGCCGCATAGGCTTCGCGCAAGGGCAGGAGCCGGAACACGACGATCGCGACCGCACCCGCAAAGAACGCGATCTCGACCGGGATCAGCCGGCTTGCGGCGAGCGCCGCGGATGCGGCGAGCACGATCACGGCCGGCCAGGCCGGGCGGCGCGGCCCCAGCTGCGCGCCGCGCTCGACCAGCGCCAGGCATCCTAGCCCCGCCATGGTCTCGGGGATGAGCTCGACATCGCCTTCGACGATCAGCAGATCGCCGATCTGAAACGGGGTCTGCTGCAGCCGCTCCTCGACCCGCCGGCCGCGCCGGCTGATCGCCATCAGATTGATGTGATAGCGATCGCGCAGACGCAGGCGCCGGGCCGTGGTGCCGATGAGGTCCGAGCCTTCGCCGACGACGACCTCGACCGTGCCGATCTCGGTACTGCTGCTCTCCGCCTTCTTGGGATCCGCTTCTTGGCCGGTCTCGCCCTCCTCGCTCGGGACGAGCTCGAGCCGCGCCTCCTCGACCAGGCTTTGCAAATTCGCTGCCTCGCCTTCGACCAGCAGGATGTCATCGACATAGAGCGTCCAGTCGCGCGACGGGACATAGCGATGCCCGCCCTCGCGGATGATGCGGGCGACGGCGACATCGCCGCCGGCCAGCCGCTCGAAATCGGCGAGCCGCTTGCCGATGAGCGGCGACCCCTTGCGGATACGGAGCTCGGCGGCATAGGGCGCCTGCGACGACGGAGCGCCGGCCGGGCGTTCGCGCTTCGGGATGAGCCGCCAGCCGAAAGTCAGGAACAAGACCGCGAAGCAGGCGAGCGGCACTCCCACTGCCGCGAAATCGAACATGGCATAGGGTTGGCCCAGCGTCTCCTGGCGGACGCTCGAAATGAGCAGATTGGGCGAGGTGCCGATCAGGCTGACCATGCCGCCGGCCAGCGAGCCGAACGACATCGGCATCAGATAGCGCCGTCGGTCGCCTTCTCCTTGCTGCTCCAGCTGGAACGCCACCGGCATGAAGATGGCGAGGGCGCCGACATTCTTCACGACCGTCGAGAGGGAGGTCACGAGCAGGCACAGCACGCCAACGCGGCGATCATCGGTGGTCATGATCGGCGACAAGCGCCGCAGCAGCCACGCGCCCACGCCTGCCGCCGCGACGGCCCGGCTCAGCACCAGGGCAGAGGCGATGATGATGACGACCGGATTGATGAAGCCGGTGAAGGCCTTGTCCATCGGGACGATGCCGGCCGCGACAGCCGCCATCAGCGCCAGCAGAGCCACGACATCGAAGCGCCAGCGGTCCCACAGGAACATGCCGAGCATGGCCGCGACGATGGCGAAGGAAAACCCCTGATGCAGTGTCAAACCAGTGCTCGCGCTCGGGAATTCGCTCGTGCCAACACGTGCCGGTGATGCCGCGTTCCCGCGGCCCGGCGGAACAGGGGCCGATCGCCGTCGTTTCCCTAGAATGAAACGAGATGGAGATGGGCGATGGTCAAGCCTCTGAACGGCCGAATAAGGCTGCTGGCGCTGCTGGGCGCAAGCCTTCTGGCGGCGCCGGCGGCTCTGGCCCAAACGGTCCCGGCCCCCAATCCGAGCCCGACGGCATCGCCGGGGCCGGGCCCGATCCGCAACGACACGCCGGAATCCCTCACGCAGCAGCTGAACCAGTCGGAAGGCGTCATCCAGCCGCCGAGACATATCGATCCGGATATGCAGAAGCCGGCTCCCGCGATCGGGTCGCAAAGCACGCCGGTCATTCCGCCGCCGGGAACGCCGGAAAACAGGCCTGACATGGTGCCGAAGTAAGCGCTTGTAACCGAAGCCCCTCGGTCCGCGTCCAGCGAGCGACAGACCCTGTCTCCATGCCGATCGTGGCGAGCTACAACATCCATGGCTGCATCGGGCGGGACGGCGTGCTGGCGCCGGACCGGATCGCGGCCGTGATCCGGGAGCTGGATGCCGACATCGTCGCCTTGCAGGAGGTCGATGCGCAGCAGCATGCGGACCGCTTTCTCGATCAATGGCTCTATCTCGCCGAGGCGACGGGATATCACTGCGTCCCGGGCATCAGCCTCAGGACCCACCGGCGCGACTATGGCAATGCCGTGCTGACCAGGCAGCCCGCGGCGGCGATTCGGCTGCATGACATCAGTGTCCGGGGCCGCGAGCCACGCGGCGCCATCGATCTCGATCTGGCTTTCCCGCAAGGGCCGTTGCGGCTCATCGCGACTCATCTGGGCCTGCGCCACGCCGAGCGGCGCGACCAGATCGATCAGCTCCTGCGTCTGATGGCGGGCGATGGCGAGAGTGCGGCCACCATCCTCATCGGCGATCTCAACGAGTGGCTGCGCGGCTCGCACAATCTCCGGCGCCTCGGCGCCGCCTTCATGAAGAGCCCGGCGCCGGCCAGCTTCCCGGCCGGCCGGCCAATCCTGGCGCTCGACCGGATCGCGGCGCGGGGCACGGTCCGCATCGCCGCGGCCGCGGCCCATCGCTCGCCGCTGGCGCGGATCGCGTCCGATCATTTGCCCGTGCGGGCGCTCGTCGAATGGCAGGTGCCATGACGCCGGAGCGCTGGCGCCGGATTTTCGCGATCCTGACCCTGCTGCTGCGCCAACAAGCCGACATCGCTTGACAGGTCTACTTGTCTTTTCGACGCTCTTGCGCAACGGCCACGATCCGGAACGCTGCACCCGTGCCTGACGACGCTCCTGCTCTCGCCACATATCCGCTCCGCCGGATGGAGACGATCCGCTACGCCGACACCGATCGGCAGGGCCATGTGAACAACGCGGTGTTCGCGACGCTGTGCGAGACCGGCCGCGTGGCTTTCCTCTATGACCCGGCGCAACCCTTGGCGCCGGACGGCGCCTCCTTCGTCATAGCCCGGCTCACGATCGATTTCCGGGCCGAGATCCGCTGGCCGGGCGAGGTCGAGATCGGTACCCGCATCCAATCGATCGGCCGCAGCTCCATGGTGCTGGCCCAGGGCCTGTTCCAGAATGGGCGCTGCGCGGCCACGGCGGAAACCGTGATCGTCCTGATGGACGAGACGACGCGCCGGTCGCGGCCTTTGCCGGATACGACGATCGAACGGCTGACGCGGCTCAATGGCGGCTGAAACCGCGAAACATCGTTAACGCGGCACGCCATTTGCCTTCCGTGCGACATAATTTCCGTGTTAAAAAGTAACGGGTTGCGGGTGCGGCCGGGGCCGATGCCTGCGGGGGCGATCGAGGTATCGAGAGCACATGGCCACCCCGTTTTTTCTCTGCAAGACCGATCTCGCAGGGCTGATCCCTGTCGCGCTCGGCGATCGGCCGGCGATTGAGTTCGCTCATGGCTTTCGCCGCAGCTTGGCCGAGCGCTGCGGCAGCAAGATGGCCGACCTTTTCGCCGAGCCCATTCTCGGCGCCGACGGCAGCAGCATCGGCTGGTATTCGGCCTATGGCGGGCAGCCGCAGCCGCTCAATCGGCTCGAAAGCGAGCAGCGGCGGTCTGCCGAGACGGAGCTGCGCGAGCAGCTCGCGGTGCTGGCGCCGCTGCTGAGTGATTCCTATTACGGTCCGATCCTGGCGCCGGCGCTGCATATGGTGTCGGCCGACACCATCATGGTGGTCGACGGCCATCCGGTCCTGGCCAATTGGGGCTTCGTGCCGGGCACCGCGGCCGGGGGCGGTTCAGCACTCGCCGATAATTTCGCGCGCACGCTCGGCCCCTATGCGCTGTTCGCGGCACCGCCGGTCGAGCTGGCGCCCGGCGTCGAGCTCGACGGCTCGAAATTGCGCGGCGTTCCGGGCGAGCCCGGAACGCCGGCGCCTCAGGCCGGGCACCGCGGCCGGCTCTCCGATGGCGCGCCCGACGCGCCGACGGAGGTCATCCGCGTCCGCACCCGGGTCGAGCCGGCGAGCGGCGACCCGCCGCAACAGGCGGCACCGACGGTGGTCCACGTCAATGTATCGCCGCCACCCCCTCCGCCGCCGCCCTTGCCGCCGATCATCCGCTATGTGCAGCTGCCGGGGCCGGTAGGCTGGCGCGCCGCCCTCGTGGCCGTGCTGGTCGCGGCCGCCATCCTCGTCTATCTGACCCTGCCGGATGCGCTTCGGAGCGGGGGTGCCACCGGCAGTGATGCCGCGGCTGCCGCCCTCCAGGCCGCCAAGGAGCTCAATGACGCGCTCGGCCAGAAGATCGCGATGGTCGAGGCCGGCCTCTCTGCCGCGATCTGCGGTCCCGACGGCAGCTTGCAGGTGCCGGGCGGCAGTGCCGCCCTGCCGCCGACCGATCCAGGGCTGGCCAAGCCGCCGCCGGGCGCCCCGCCGAGCGGCGGCAGGGCGCCGGCGACCTTCCTCGACTATGTCAATAATTCGGTCGTCATGGTCGTGGTGCTGGGGCCGGAGGCAGGCCACGGCAGCGGCTTCTTCATCGGCCCGCGCACCATCGTCACCAACAACCACGTTGTGAAAGGCGCCGATCCCGCCAAGATCTTCGCGATCAGCCATCTCCTCGGCAAGGCAACGCCGGTCAAGGTCGTGACGACCACCGGCACGATGGTCGAGGAAACGAAGGTCAATGCCGATTTCGCTGTGCTCCAGCTGCCCGATGGCGCGCCCGACGGGTCGCCCGTGCCGCTGTCGGCGGTGGCGAGCCAGCTCGAGGATGTCGTGGCGGCGGGCTTCCCCGGCATCAATGTCGAATTGGATCAGGCGCTTGAGAAGCTGTTCAAGGGCGACGCCTCCGCGATCCCGGAGATGGTCGCGAGCCCCGGTGCCATCACCCAGCTGCTCGAGCATCAGGAGCCGCCGCTCATCGCCATCAACACGCCGATCGCCGGCGGCAATAGCGGCGGTCCGCTGGTCGATTATTGCGGCCGCGTGCTGGGCGTGAACACCTATGTGAACAAGAACGACAATGGCGAATCGGCCTATTACGCGCTCGCCGCCGCCGGGCTGATGCATTTCCTCGAACTCGAGCCACGTGCCTTACACCAAGGCCGAGGATCAGTGCACGCCGCAATCCGGTCTCGCGCGAGGTCACGGATGAGCGACATCGCCGCCCCGCCGCCGCCCGCCGGACCGCCGCCGCCCTCGAACACCGCGTGGGTCGGTCCCGTGCTCTGGGTTCTCTTCGTGCTGCTGTGTGCCGGCATCGCCTATGATCTGCTGCGCGGCTGCGGCGTGGCGCTCCCCTTCTCGGGCAAGAGCGGCGGCCTGTTTCTCAATTACTGCCCGATCTCCGCCAGCCAGCCGGATGGCGCGCAGCTGCGCGAGCTGCAGGCGCAGAATGCCATGCTGCAGAGCCGGCTCGACCGGCTCCTGGGCGGCATTTCGGGCCGGCGCGAGCAATGCGCGCTCACCCCGCCGAAGCCGCAGCCGACGCCTGCCCCCACACCCAGGCCATCACCGACGCCCACGCCAACTCCATCGCCGTCACCGACACCGCAGCAGCTGACCATCCCGCCGGTCACGGACAATGCGCACAAGCTGAAATTCCTGGCCGGCTGCTGGAGCGGCCCGTCGCAGCTCGACAATGACAATACCCCGATCGACGAAGCCTACTGTTTCGACGACAAAGGCAAGGGCACGATCACCATCTCCAACAATCAGGGCATGAAATGCACCGGCCCGCTCAAGGCGCAGCTGGTCGAGCCCGGACCGAAGCTGGTGATCGACCGGTTCCAGGGTGCCAAATGCGAGGACGGCTCGACCTTCGACCCGATCGTGATCACCTGCGAAAGCGACAATCAGGGCGAGACCGAGTGCAGCGGCAAGTTCGCGAGCCGTAACGACCAGCCTTTCGACATTTCGCTGCATCGGATCGGCGACCCGCCCAAATAGAGGCCCGGTCGAAACGCCCCGGACCCGCGGCCTTCTCTAAGCTGTTGATCGCGACTGGCTTCGGCCCCTGGATTGATTCAATTCAAGGTGATCTTCGGCTAGGGGAAGCCTTGAATCCCGTATACTATCATTGCGATGGATCGCGCGCTTCGGGAGACGCGGTGACGGCTGAGATCAAAGAGGGGCGGGTGGCATCGGCGGTGATCGGTGAAGCGAATTCGGCGCAGATACTGATCATCCACGAGGATGAGGCGGTTCGCGCGCAGCTCGCACAGGCACTCGCTTCGACATACCGGTTGCGCGAGGCCGCTTATCCGCCCGACGGCTACGATGCCTCGATCGATCTCATCCTGAGCGACCGGGAATGCCGGCCGCCCGGCGCCCGGACGCCGCTTATTCTGTTGGGCCGGCCCGGCCTCGACTCCTCGTCCACGCCGCAAATCGACGACTTCCTGTCGCTGCCCGTAGCACCGGATGAGCTGCATGACCGGATCGGCTTGGCGCTGCTGCGATCGAAACGGCTGGCCGAAGCCGGCGAGGCCGAGCGCCGGCGCACGATCCAGGCGCTCAAGGAAAGCCGCGAGAGCCGGGAGCGGCTGACGCGTCTGCTCGAGCTGGCGCCGATCGGCATCGCCGAGCTCTCGATCGCGGGCGGCGTGTCCTATATCAACCCGGCGGCCGAGCGGCTGATGCGCCTCAAGCGGACCGAGCTTGAAGGGCGCTATTATCTCGATCCCGAGGTCATGCGCTTGACGCCCGACGGGCAGCCGATCCCGCCCGACCAGTTTCCGGTCAGCCGATCGCTGCGCGGCGAGACGGTGATCGCGTACGAGATGGCGGTGGTCGATCCGCGCAATGGGGATCGGTTCGTCATTTCGGTCAATACCGTGCCGCTCCGCGACGAGGAGGAGCGCATCACCGGCGTCCTGGCGGTGTTCAGCGACCTCACGGCGCGGCATCTGGCCGAGAGCGAGCTCAGACGCCTGGCGGCAACCCTCGAGGAGCGCGTTGCAGGGGCCATCGCCGATCGGGAGCACGCGCAGGAGACGCTGCTGCAGGCGCAGAAGCTTGAAAGCATCGGCCAGCTGACCGGCGGGGTGGCGCATGATTTCAACAATGTGCTGACCGCGATCGCCGGCAATCTCGATCTGGTCCGGCTCGATAATCACGACGGTCGGCTCGATCAGCTGCTAGAATCCGCCCTGCGCTCGGTCGATCGCGGCGCCAAGCTGACCGAGCAGCTCTTGGCCTATGCGCGCAAGCAGCGGCTGGTGCCGAAGCCGGTCGATCTCAACCTCATCATCGACGGCATGACCGAGATGCTGGGCCGCACCCTCGGCGGAACGGTCGAGGTGCGCACGGAGCTGGCTCCCGATCTCTGGTCAGCACTTGTCGATCCGACCCAGATGGAGCTGGTGCTGATGAATCTCGCGATCAATTCGCGGGATGCCATGCCGGAGGGCGGCGTGATCGTGATCCGCACCTGCAATGCCATGCCGGACACGCCGGACCGGCCGGCTGATCTCGTCGCGGGCGACTATGTCGTGCTCGAGGTCGCCGACAACGGCACCGGCATGAGCGAGGAGGTGATGGAGCGCGCGTTCGAGCCCTTCTTCACGACCAAGGGGCCGGGCAAGGGCTCGGGCCTGGGGCTCAGTCAGATCCACGGCCTGGCATACCAATCCGGCGGCACGGTCCGGCTCAGGAGTCGCCTCGGCGAGGGGACGGTGGTGCAGATCTATCTGCCGCGGACGACGGACGCCGTCGCGTGCGACGATGCCGTCGAAGGCGCCGGCACGGCACAATCGCGGCAAGCTGCTTCGATCCTGGTAGTCGATGACCAGGAGGATGTGCGCGAGGTGCTGGCGGCTCAGCTCGAAAGCTTCGGCCATCGCGTCTTCGCCGTGTCGAGCGGGCGCGAGGCGCTCGATTTCCTCGATGGCGGCGAGGCGGTCGACCTGCTGGTCGTCGATTACGCCATGCCCGGCATGACCGGGCTTGATCTCGTCAATTCGCTCCGCCGCGATCGGCCCAGGCTCGCCTTCATCATGATCACGGGCTATGCCGATGCCGATCTCATCGGCAAGCTCGACGGGCTGGCGCTCCTGCGCAAGCCTTATCGCTTGGCCGAGCTCGCGCGCGAGGTCAATGGCGCGCTGCGGCGGATCCTCCCGGCCGGCTAGATCTTGAGCAGCTAGCGATGGTCGGGCGATCCTGACGGCTCGGGTCGCGGCGCCGGCCGGCCGAGAGACCCCGCCACCCAGCGTGCCAGGTGCGGGCCGATGACCATCAGCACGATGACGCGTGCGGTTTGCAGGGCCATGACGAAAGGCGTGTCGACCTTGGTGGAGGCGGCGATGATCGCGGCGGCGTCCACGCCGCCGGGGGTGGTCGCCAGATAGGCGGTCAAGGGGTCGACATGGAGGAACACGACCAGCATCCAGGCGAGCCCGCCGCAAAATCCCATCAGCAGGGCAGTGGCGCCCACGCTCTGGGGCAGCGCCCGGGCGGCGGCGGCCAACACGTCGCGGGTAAAGCGCAGGCCGATGTTCCAGCCAATGAAAGCATAGCTGGCGATCAGCAGGACCGGCGGCAATTCGATCGTGATCCACCCGAACACGTTGAGCACGGCGCCCAGCGCCAGAGGGCCGAGGAGTGCGCCAGCCGGGAGCCGCAAGGCCAGGCCGAGGCCGCCGCCGGCGATGGCGACGGCAATGGTCGCGCCGAGATCGGGCAGGTGGACCGGGGGGAAATATCCGACGGAGAAGCGATCGACGTTCCCGTGCGCGACCAAGAGGGCCACCACCGAGGCGACTGCCGCCACGAGCACCACGCGCAGATATTGCATGAAGGCGACAAGCCGGAAATCGGCACCATAGGCCTCGGCCATCACCGTCATCACGGTGGCAGCACCCGGCAGCATGCCCCAGACCGCCGTCGTACCGGGGATGATGCGAAGACGGCTCATGCACCAGCCAATGGCGGTGCTAGCCCCCACGGACAATGCCAGCACCTCGAGAAACACCAGCCAGTGGCTGGCAAAGTCAGCGACGATCGGAGCCGTGATCGAGCGGGCGACGAGGCAGCCAATAACCGTTTGGGCAGCCGCGAGGAAGGCGCGGGGGATCGTCACGGCTCCACCGGCCGTCTGCACCAATATGGCCGCCGCGATCGGCCCGAGCAACAGGGCGGCCGGCAACCGGACCCATTGGAGAAGTCCCGCTGCGAGCGCCGAGGCGGCAAGAAGAACGGCCCAGCGCCCTGTCACGGTCAGCGACCTCAGCGGTTGACGGCTCGCCTTTGGGGTAAGCGTCCCGCTCACGCCTGAAGCTCGATCGCGTCGGCCCGTGCCACCCGGCCGAGCGACGGGAAGATATGCTCGAAGGCGAAGGCGTGCATCTCGGCGGAGAGCCCACTGCAGGCATCTTCGGCGAGTACCACCCCATAACCGTGCTCATGTGCGGCCCGGGCAGTCAATTCCACGCCCATATTGGTTGCGATGCCGCCGATCACGACGGCCGTCACGCCGCGACGCCGCAACTGCAGATCGAGCTCCGTGCCGTAGAATGCGCCCCATTGCCGTTTGGTGATCCTGATATCGGACGGCTCGGCGAGCCCGTCCGCCAGCTCGCTCCAGCCTTCGGGAAAGCCGCCGGACGGCGGTTGCCGCGGCCGGTCGACGGGCGCTCTCAGCGCATCGGCGAAATCGGGCGAGAAGGCGACATTGATGAGCATCACCGGGGCCTTCGCCGCCCGGAAGCGCTGGGCCAGCGTGGTACCCTTGGCCAGCACGGCGTCACCGGAATAGGGCGCCACCGGCAGGCCGATGATCCCCTTCTGCAGGTCGATCAGGATCAACGCCGTCGAGGCGGCGGTAAGGGTGATCATTGGCACGCTCCTTCGGGAGTTTAGCCCCCATCGCCGCCGTTGCCGGTTGCCGAGCGGGCCGCTATAAATTTGAGAGTGGACTCAAGTAGGGCATTTATTTGAGGATAGGCTCAACTTTGTCAAGCCAAAAACGAGGACCCCTGGCACCGAAGCGCGAGGTTGGGCGACAGCGCGTCACCGAGCTCATTGACGCGGCTGCCGCAGTCATCCAGGAGCGGGGATTCGAGGCCGCGACGATGGCGGAGATCGCCGCTCGGGCCGACGCAAAAATCGGCTCGCTCTACCGTTTCTTCCCCAACAAGGACGCCGTGGCCGATGCGCTGATGCAGCGTCAAACCGAAATCCTACAGGCGGAATACGAAGCAATTCACGCCCAGGCGGGCAAGCTCACGCCGGAGCGGCTGGCGGACACGCTCATCGATCTGCTCGTCAAGCTGCATCCGACAACGCGGGCGTTCACGGCGCTCATGGACTCCAGAGCCGACTGGACCGAAATCCGGCGCCGCTTCCGCAGCCAGGCGCTGGCCGGGATCAAGACGGCGCTCATAATCTGCGCACCCGGCTTAGGGGATGAAGAGGCGAGCGACATCGCCGCGGTGGTGCTCAATAACATGAAGACGATGGTGGGCATGATCGCGAAGGACGCGCCGACAAGCCCCGGCGCGCCCGACCAGCTGAGAGTCATGAACCGGCTCTATCTTGCGGCGAGGCTCGCCCCCGGCGCGCCGCAGTGATCTCCTAAAGCTCGATGATGCCGCGCTTCGCCGCGACGGCGACGGCATGCGTCCGATCACCGACATCGAGCTTCTCGAAGATGTTCTTGAGATGAGCTTTGATCGTCTCCTCGAAGGTCGTGAAGGGCAAGATGAACAAGCAGGTCGCCGGTGATCTCGGCATCAGCGAGATCACCGTGAAGGCGCATCGAGGCCGGGTCATGCGCAAGATGAAGGCGAAGTCGCTCCCGGATCTCGCCCGCATGGCGGACAGGATCGCACTGCTCCATCCGGGGCATGTCGAGTAGAGCATGGCCGCATTGGCTGGAAACCAGCCAATGCGCGACTCATGCTCCAATAATCCGGCCGCTCTAATCGCCATATCGCTCGGCTGCGTAGTCGATGCCCGCTTGAACCTCATCCATGGCCTGGCTGATGAGGTTCATGGCCGCCGCCCGATGGCCGCCCTTGTCGGGCGTCGCCTCGCGGAGCGAACCGAGAGCGCTATCGAGGGCGGACAGCGCCCGCTCCATGTTGCCTTGATAGGCCTCGGCCGGATACGCGCAGGCGGCGAGGGTCGATGCCGCGGCGGCACTGACGGCGGCAACGCGGAAGAACCCGCGGCGCGAGGGGTTCGTGTCGGTCATAGCCCCACTCCTACGAGAAGTTGCAGTGGAGATGACCCCAGGGTCCGCGCCAACAACCGCCGCCGGCCCACCGACCTGGACCCCAGCCCCAGCGGCCCGGGCCCGGACCCCAATGATGGGGTCCCCAATAATGGGGACCGCCCGGCCCGCGATGCCAGGCCCCGCCGGGCCCCCGCCACCAGTCGATGAAGAGGCTGACCTCAGTGCCGGCAGCCGGCACTTCGCCGTCGAGCGGACGGATGTCGTAGGTGATCGAGTCACCTTTGACGCGCGGATTGAGCAATTCCACGACGGCCAGAGCGGGCTTGCCGTCGATGATGGTTGAGACCGTGGCGTTCGGCGGGTCCTTCGCGAAATCGTCCGTGCCCTCGGTCCAGTAGCCGACAAAGCTCTTCGTGGAGACGTTGCCGGTTGCCCGCTCCGGCCGATCGGCGAACATCAGGGTTTGCGGCGCCAGGCCATTGATGGTCAGCGACTTGCCATCCGACGTGAACGACTGGCCGACCTGAACGAACAGCCAGTTCGCGACGGGAACCGGCACCTGTTTCGATGCGGTATCAGCCATCGAAACGGGTGCGGCCGCGGGATGTGCGTCTTGCGCCAGTGCCGCACCGATGGTGGCGGCGGACGCGGCCAGCGCCAGGCCGAACAACAAGCTCTTCATGGTGGTTTTCCTTTCGTTGATCGGCAGGGATCATTCCCTCCGATCGATCTAGACAGTGTCTAAATCCGCTTTCGAAGAGCCCTTGTCAACGCAAATCTAGACAGTGTATAGATAGGTATGCAAAATCGGACTGGCTACCACCACGGCGCGCTCCGCGAAGCGCTTCTCAACGCGGCCGAGAAGATCCTATGCGAGGAGGGGCTGGCGGCTTTGAGCCTGCGCGCGATCGCGCGCGAAGCCGGCGTATCGCACGGCGCTCCCGGGTATCACTTCCCGGACCTCGCCGCTTTGCTGAGCGAGCTGGCAGCCGTCGGCTTCCAGCGGCTCGCCGACGCGTTGAAGCCGGCACTCGACAAGTCCGACGGAAAGCGCATCAGCGCGGAGCGGGTCTATGTCGCCTTCGCGCTGGAGAACCCGGCTCTCTTCACCCTGATGTTCCGAGAGGAGCGGCTAGATGCCACGAACCCGACCCTGCGGGACGCCCGCTTTGCCGCGACTGCCGCACTCTTCGGGGTCAGTGGCGCTCCGATGAACGAGCCGACCCTCGAGCAGCTGGCCCGGACCGCGGAGATGTGGAGCCTCGTCCATGGTTTTGCCGTGCTTGCCGTAGACAAACGGCTTATGCCGATCCTCCGCCTCGCACCCGCCGGGACCGGTCCTCTCGAACTTTTCGAGGCCATTCAGGCAACACGTCCGTCATTCCTATGATCCAATTGAGCTTATGGCGAAAAAAGTGGGGCGGGCGTCCCGCCCGCCGGCGGGCAGGATGCCCGCCCCACGAGAGTCCGCTCGGATCCAGGCGGGGGATGACCGCTACTCGATCACCACTTCGACCGCACGCGCCGCACCCGGACCGAAGGCCGGCCGCGCCTCGAACCGATGCCGGCCGGGCACGACCGGCCAGCGCACCGTCTCGCCCGCGCGGGCCGTCTCATAGGGCCGGCCATCGACAGACCAGATGATCTGGTCATGCTCGGGATCGCGCCCCGGGTCAGGCGCCACGCGCAGCGGCAGGAAGGCGCTGCCCGGCGGCGCCTCGGGATTGCGGATGAAGCGCGTATGGTCGAGCGGCGCCACGATGCGGAGCGGGCCGGGCTCGGCCGGCTGCGGCAAGGCGGCCGGCGTCGCACCCGGGACGACATACTCGGTCAGCACCCGCATGCAGGCCCCGTCGCCGGGCCGGCCGGTCGTGGTGCACAGGCCTTGCGGCTCGAGCCACTGTGGCGGGCGGAAGGCGCCGTCCGCCATGCCGTCGGCATCCTCCTTCTGCAACTCCATCAGGAGGTCGCGGGCGACGAGCGCGGCGCTGGAGGCACCGCTCAGCCCGCCCATCGGCTTGCCGTCGGGCCTTCCGACCCAGACGCCGATGAGGTAGCGGTCGGTGAATGCGGCAACCCAGGCATCGCGATAGCCCTGGCTGGTGCCGGTCTTGATCGCGACCGGGAACGGGTACTCGGTGGCACCCATGCGGGCGAAGCTCGGCAGGCGCGCCATCGGATCGGCGAGGAAGGCCGTGATGAGACGCGCCGTGTCGGCGCTGACCATGCGCCGCGCCGGCATCAGCGCCTGCTCGCGGTACCAGCGCAGCGGGGCCAGCTCGCCGTCATTGGCCAGCGCGCCATAGGCCGTCACCAGCCGGTCGAGGGCCGTCGGCAGCCCGCCGATCGAAAGCGTCAAACCGTAGCGGTCGGCCGGCCGCGCTTCGTCGTGAAGGCCGAGATTGGCCAGGAACCAATAGGTCCGGTCGAGGCCCGAGCGCCGGACCAGCGCCGCCGCCGGTACATTGCGCGAATTGCCGAGCGCCTGGCGCGGCAGCAGCGGGCCGAGGAAGCGGCGATCGGCATTGTCGATATCGGTGCCGTTGTCGGGCGTGTCCTCGAGGATGGTCGAAGGCGAGATGTCGCCATTCTCGAGCGCCTGGGCGAAGATGAAGGGCTTGAGCGTGCTGCCCGGCGAGCGGATCCGGGTCGCATAATCGATCTCGCCCGCATTCGCCGCGGCATAGCGATCCGACCCGATGAGCGCCAGCACCTCGCGGCTCGACCGGTCGGCGACGAGAACGGAAAGCTGCTGGGCGCCTTGCGCGCGGAGCGTATCGAGCCGCGCGCGCGCCAGCCGCGTCGCTTCGCGCTGCAGGCCGAGATCGAGCGTACTCCGGATCAGCTCTTGCGGCGTCTCGGCGCGGGCGAGCTCGGCTATATGCAGGATCGCATGGATCGCCTCGGGCGGCCGGGTCGGATAGCGGCGCGGCCGGAGATCGGCGAGATCGATGCGCGCCTGAGCCAGCTCGGCATCGTCGATCACGCTCTGCTCGTGCAGCCGGTCGAGCGCCTTGGCGCCGCGCTCGACGATGCGGGCGCGGCCGGCATCGGTCGCCGGATTGTCGGCCGAAGGCGATTGCGGAATGGCCGACAGGAACGCGATCTCGGCCCAGCTCAGATCCCCGACCGGCTTGTCGAAATACCAGCGGGCGGCATGAGCGATGCCATGGCTGTCCTGGCCGAACGGCACCAGGCGGAGATATTGCTTGAACACGCCCAGTCGGCCGTAGCGCGCCGTCATCAGCAGCGCCGTCGCCGCCTCGATCCCCTTGCTGAGGTAGCTACGCCGCTCCGGATGCTGCAGCCGGGCGAGCTGCATCGCGATGGTGGACGCACCCGAGACACGCCGGATGCTGGCGAGATTGGCCTCGGCGGCGCGCAGGATGGCCAGCGGATCGATGCCGGGATGCGACCAGAACCGCTTATCCTCGAGCGCCAGGATGGCGGCACCGACCCGGTCCGGAATGGTCTCGACCGGCCAATAGCCATAGCCTTCTTCATCGCTCGGCAGCTGCGCCAGGAACTCGCCATGCCGGTCGGTGACGATGCTCGAGGGCCGCGGCTCGATGAAGGTCGAGCGCTGCCAGAGGAAGCAGGCGAGCACCGCCAGCGCCAGGATCGGCCAGATCCGGCGCCCGAGGCTTCGAAGCGGGCGGCTCAGCCGATCCGCTGGTTGCTCATATGCCAATTGATCTCCCAGCTCTCGCCGCCATCGACGGAAAAGGCCTGCTCCCACCGGCACCGATCGGGCGCGTCCGAGAACCAGCGGAAGCGCACTCGCACCTTTTGCCCCTCATGCACATCATCGCCATAGAAGAGGCCGAACGGCCCCTCGAACCCGCCGACCATGGGCGTGTCGATCTTCTGAAAACGACCGTCGACCCAATAGATCGACCAGAGCCTTGTGGCGGGATCGAACAGCCGCAAGGTCACGGCCTGATAGATCCCCTTCGGCGCCCGGATGACGTTCTCGTCGAGATTGCCGGTGCCGCCGAGGATCTTGCGCATGGTGCTCTCGCCCTCGAACTCTTCCCAATGCGTCGATCCGACGAGCCGGCCGACCAGCCGCCGATGGGAAACCCGCCAGGTGCCGACGAAGAAATCGAAATCGCCGACGCTGCCCACCGGCACATCATTCACCTGAAGCATGATCCCTCCCTTCCGTCCCCATCGGACGGTCGAGAGGAGTGTGAGCGCCTATAGCTGACATCTCTTGTCAGGTACTTATGGCGAAGTTTCGATCGACACGATCGCACCGGCGCCGTTGCCCGCCACCGCATCGTCATACATCAGCTGCGCCTTGGCGGCCGGCTGGATGAAGCGGCCCGGTTCCGACGCCTTGGTGCGGAAATGGAAGTCGAAGGTGCCCTTGGGCAGCGCATCGTAGAAATAGGCGACCTGGTCGTCGAGGAAGGCGACATAGGAGGGTTTGAGCGTCGGCTCGGCCGACGGCGTCGCTTCGGGCGGTGCGGTCTTGAGCGTCGGATTGAGCGGCTCCATGCCGGCCGCGAGCGGGATCACGATCGCGACATTGTAGCGGTCGGAAGGATTGACCAGCTCGACGCTGTCCTCGACGACATCGCCGATCTTGAGCTTGAGCTCGGTGCCGGCCTGATCGAGCCGCGTGCGCTTGGCCGGCGCCCCGCTCGGATCGACCAAAGCCGCCTCGCGCGTCACCACGAAGCCGTTGGCGGATGGCGCCACCTTGCTGCCATCCTCGACCGGCAGCCAGGTAAGGTCGCTTTCGACCGCGACGGGATGCTCGGATGTCGCCGTTGGCGCCGCCACCGAAACCGCCCCGCCATCGCGCAGCACAACCCGCTTCACCGGCGTGTCCTTGCCGAGCGTCGCCTGCTGCGGCCCGCCCGGCAGCGTCAGCGATATATCCTGCGGCGGCGTGCCGGTGTCGGATTTGACGTAGCGGGTCAGCGCCATCAGCGCCTCCGCACTGGCATTGGTATCGCCCCAGCCATCGCCCTTCCCAAGCGTCACCAGCGCCTGGACCAGCAGATGGCGGCGATCGTCGCTATCATCGGCGCTGGCACGCAGGATGCGCGCGACGGCCCGCGTCTCGGACGGCAGGATCTGCGGGAAGCGCGTGACCCAATTGCCGTCCTGCAGCCCGCCATAGACCTGTTTGCCGTCGCGCTGCTTGATGACGAGGCCGCGCCACATGGCATCGTCCAGGCTCTTGAGCACGGCCGGATCGGCCGCCTGGCCCGACAGCAGCGCCGAGCGGACGAGCGCGATGCCTTCGGGCGTCATCTGATCGGCCTTGCGGGCGAACTCCGTCGCATAGCCGCGATCGAGCTCGCCGGCCGTCGCCAGCGCGTCGAGCGCCCAGGCGCGCTCGATCGTGTCGGCGCCCGAGACGAAATTCTGATAGTCGGAGCGGAGCGCCTTGCGCAGCCCGGCCAGCAAAGCCGCGAACTGGCTCGGATCGACCGCGAAGCCCGCCTTCTTGGCCTCGACCATGAACTCGACGGTCCAGGCGGTCAGGCTGACATTGCCCTTGTCGCCCGGCCAGTAGCTGACGAGCCCATTCTCCTGCGTCACCGTCGCGATCCAGGCGAGCGTCTGCGTCACGCTGTGCTGCGCGCGCTTATCGTCGTCCGGGCCGCCCAACGCCGCCGAGAAACTCTTGATGCCCAGCTCGGCGCGCGCCAGCGCCACCCGCTGCTCGGTGCAGCCATAGGGATATTCGCGCAGATAATTGAGCCCGGCGAAGAGGCGGACGAGCCCGGCCTCGTTCGAGACGAGGAGGGTCCGGCGCACCGTGCCCGGCCGCGCCGTCCCATCGATCGCGGCCAGGTCGAGCTTGTCGGCATTGACGATATCGGCCAGCTGCTTGCGCCGCATCGGATCGCGATCGGGCCGGATCGGCAGGCTGACCTGGAACGCATCGCGCGCCTTGTCGCTCGACCGCTCGACACCCAGCGTCACCGTCGCCGTGTCGCGCACCAGCTTGCCATCCTCGCCATAGCCGGGGCTCGGCACCGTGACCGGGAAGGCGAAATGCTGCGGCTGGCCCGGCTGCCACTCGAAGCTTTGCGTCGTCGCGGCCCCGCCGAGATCGAGCCCATCGAGCTTCAGCTCCGCCTTGCCCGGCCCGCCGCCGCCCTCCGTGATGCGGCCGATGCCGGCGAGCGCGAAGCTGTCGCCTGGCCGCACAAAGCGCGGCAGGTTCGGCTCGACGATGACCGGCAAATGCACCTGGATCTGCCCAGTCGCGAAGCCGAACCGGTCGGGTCCGCTCACGGCCTTGGCGCGGATGCGGAAGATGGTGAGGTCGTCCGGCAGCTTCACCTGCACCTTGGCGACGCCGCTCGCATCGACCATCAGCGACGGGTTGTAATAGGGCACCGGCTGGAAATTCTTGCGGATCGTGACCTTGTTGAGCAGGTTCTGATCGCCCTCGCCGACATCGCCGCCCGGATCCTCGTCGAGCGGCAGCAGGCCGAACGGCAAATTGCGGGTATCGATGAAAGCCAACCGGCTGCCGCGGTCATGGATGAAGTTGGGCAGCGGATCGAGCGGCGCCTCCTTGGCCAGCGCCAGTACGGCCTGGTCGATCAGCCACAACGTCACCTCGCCCGGCACCGGCTTGCCGGCATCGTCGGCGAGCTTCACGGTCAGCTCCACCGTATCGCCCGGCTGCGCCTGGGCGGGAGCGTCGACCGCGACCTTGACGATGTTCTTGACCGGCGTGACCCCGACCCAGGCCGTGGCCGCGATCGTCTCAGGCCGATGCAGATCCAACGGTCCCGGCGGATTGTCGCCCTTCAGCCGCCCGCGCATCAGCGCGAAATGCACCGGCACCCGCGGCAGATACGCTTTGTCGATCGGCAGCGCGTATTTGCCGTAGCCGTTCTTGACCTCGACCCAGTCATACTTGTTGACGCCGTTCGGCCCTTCGACGATGGCGAGCGCGCGGCCGGTCTGGAACGGGCTTTCCAGCACCAGATTGGCCGTCTCGCCCGGCGCATAGGCCGGCTTGTCCGGCGTCACCTTGAAGATCTCAGCCGGCGGGCGCGACCAGGTCACGGCCGAGCCGCCGCCGGCGAAGAGATCGACGCTGACGATCTGATGCCGGCCCAGCGCATCGGCGGCATCGAGCTCGACGATATAGACCCCGGCCTCGCTGATCGGCAGGTCCAGCTTCACCGTATCGGCGCCCGTCGTGATGCTGCGCTCGATCCGCTTCTCGTCGGCCACTTCAGTGCGGTATTTCGGCTTGCCATCGGTGAAGTCGCTCGCCTGCAGGATCGAGCTCCATTGCCGCTGCTTGAGGCGCAGCGTCACATTCTTCCCGGCGATCGGCTTGCCGTCGCCATCGACCATCAGCGCCTCGACCGGGATGCTCTTGGCCTGCTCGATGTAACGCGGCACCTTGAGCGCCAGCACGAAGGCGGGCAGCGCCAGCACATCCTGCGTGTTGGTCACGGTCTTGTCGTCGTCGCCGGTGACGGTCGCCTCGACGACATAGCGGCGCGGCTGGTTCGATTTCTCGCGCGTCGGATCGAGCGGCAGCTTGGCGCGGCCTTCGCTGTCGGTCTTGTCCTCGCGCTCGATCGCGGCCGCACTGTCGAAGCCCAGATGCGCCTGATAGCGCTCGTCCGTCGCATAGGTGAAGCCGTCGCGCGGCTTGGGCGCGAAGGCATAGGGGAATTGCGTCACCCGCCAGCGCACTGGCCGATCGGCCGCCGGGCCGCCGGCATAATATGTGGCGGTCATGCCGATCTCGGCCGGCTTGTCGAGCGGGATGCTGGGCGGCGCATCGAGCCGGACCTGGAAGCGCGGCAGGCGATAGGCGTCCTTCTTGAAGTTCGCCATGGCGCAGCGGGCACCACCGATCTCGATCCGCGCCTGATAGAGGCCGGTCGCATCGGTCTTGTCGTCGAACAGATAATGCAGGCTGCCATTGGCCTCCACAGTGACCGGATGGCGCCATTCGGCATCGTCCGGGCCGGACACGACCACCTCGACCTTGTCGCCCTGGCCGCCGGGCGTCAACAGCCCGCCATCGAGCTTGCGGATATAGCCCTTGATATGGACCGGATCGTCCGGCCGATAGATCGGCCGCTCGGTGAAGACATGGCACAAGGTGCGCGGTGCTGCATGGCGCCAATCGAGCTTCTGCCCGACCCAGCCCAGCCAGCCGCCGCTCTGCGGGAACCAGCCCTGGGCGTTGTAGCGCTCGAGCGCCTGGTCGGGATCGACCACCAGCACATCGTCGCCCTTCGACACGATGATGCGGTTGGGCCGGCCGGTCTTGGACTCGTTCGGCACGTCCCAAGTGAAGTGCCCGTCGGCCGCCGTGTCGCCGCTCGCGAGCGCCTTGTATTTCACCTGTTGGCCGCCATCGATCTCGATATGCGCCTTCTCGACCGGCGACCCATCCGAAAGCGAGGTCACGACCCAGCGGATCGAATGCTCTTCCTCGACCGCGGTCAGGCTGAGATCGGTCACCTGCACGCGCATCCAGGAACGCTGGCCGGGGCTGTCGAGGGCGCGCACGCCGACGAGGTAGGTGCCGGGCTTCTCCTTGCCGCCGATATCCGCGAAGGAAGGCGCCAGATCGAGCCCGAAGCGGGCACTGGTGCCGAGCGGCGTCAGCGGCAGCTTCAAGAGCGAGGAGACGCTGGGCGAGCCGAAGCGGGCGATCTGCTCGGTCAGATTGACGCCGGCGTCCGGCTTCCAAGGGGCCGCCACCTCGCCGGTGGTCGGCGGCCGGTCGGCATCGTTGGTGACGATAGGGGCAACTGGGAACGGCCAGAAGGAGCGGTCGCGCGGATCGATCGCATGAATGCGGACATCGGCTTGGCTATAGCCGCGGCCGCGCAGCGGGATCGATTGCGGCCCCAGCCGCTCGACGATGCCGCTGCCATAGGCGAGATCGAGGAAATTCTTCTCGGCCGGCCAATAGAGCCAGACGGCACTGCGCCCCTTGAGCTGCAAGGGCCGGCCGGTGCGGTCCTTCACGTCCGCCGCCTCGAGGGCGACCTGATAGAGCGTGTCGGTCTGGAATTTCGCCGTCACATGCAGCTGGTCGCCGACCGGCTTTGTCTCGACATTGTCGACCGAGGGCGAGATGCGCACGAGATTGCGTGCCGCGATCGGATCGACGGTGCCCAGCACGGCAGAGAACTGCACCACCAGCTCGCGCTTCGGCGACGGCGTCGCCTCGGGCTTGGGCAGCGGCGGGGTGACGGTGCCGAGCGCCGGCTTGTCGGCCGTGCTGGCCGCACCCGGCTTCTGCGCATGGGGTGTCACGATCGTGCCGTTGACGAGCTGATCGTTCGGCACTTCCTCCTCGTCGCCGGCCGCCGCCTGCTCCTCGGGAGCGGCATTGCTGTCATCGGCGGTATCGCCCGAATCATCCGCTTCCGGCGTGGGTTCCGGTGCCGGCGTTTGCGCTACCTCGGTACGGCAGGCCAGCGCCGCCGTGGCGTCATAGACCGTGCCCTCCGCACTCAGCGGCACGCGCTGATTGTTGCAGCCCAAAAGCGTCGGGCGGAACGCCTCCGCCGTGGTGAACTCGATCCGCTCGACTGTGCCGGTCAGGCCCTTGTCGGGCGAGAGATCGAGCGTCGCCACGACGCGCATGCCGTTCGGCACGGGCTGGTGCAGCTCGATGATGTAGGTCGCCTTGTCGTTCGGCCCGGTGCGCTCCTGACTCTTGATATCGAAATCGCGCGAAGTCAGATGGCGCGTCTCGGTCGTGTCGAGGCCGGGCAGGGGTGTCAGCCCGATATCGAGGATCTGGGCCAGCGATTTGACATCGAGCGGCTCGGCGAATTGCAGCGTCAGCCGGTCGACCGGATCGAGATTGCTGGCGCCATTGGCCGGAATCGTCTTCAGCGCCGGATCGAGCAGCCGCGTCAGCTCGATCGCGCGGTCGCCGACATGGAAGGCGAAGCGGCCCAGCGCCGGCCAGGGCTCGGCCGGGCGGAATTGCAGTGTCTTCGCATCAAGCCAGCTCCAAGCGCCGGCATGGGGCGGGCTCATCGTCACGAAACGCTCGGGCGCATCCTCGGCGCCGGCCCTTCCGGTATCCTTGTCGAAGAAGATCGTGACCGGATCCCAGCGGCGCAGGAACTTGTCCGGCACCATGAGGGCAGCACCCGGCCGATGCACCGGCGGTTCGGCTGCGACCGAGCTGCCGACCAGGAACAAAGCCGCCAGGGCCACGCGAAGCAGTGCTTTCCACGGGAACATCGGATCCAGCCCTATTTCTGCGCCGGTGCCACCAGCGCCAGATAGTCCGCCTTGACCGCATCGGGCGGCCCCTTGTCCGGCAAAGTCACGCCGACCAGCGCCGGCTCGATATCGACCGCGACGCCGTCGGCCGGTACATCGACGGCCAGCAGATAGGTCCCGGGTTTCAGCGTGTGCATCTGCACCAGACCGGAGCCCAGCTCTTCGCCGGCCTCGCTCAAAAGCCGGCAGGACGCGATATCGACCGACGCACGCACGCCGACGCCGATCGTGCGCTCTTCCGCCAGCGTGAAGCTGAACAGCCGCGACTGCCCGGGCGGCAGCCGGAATTTGGCGCCCAGCCCATCCTTGATCGGCAGCGGCGGGATCGCCTCGAACCGCGCCGTGCCGGAAAGCTTGTCGGAGCCTGCGGCCGCGAGATCGAGATCGAGCGGCTGATTCGCTCCCTGCACCAGATTGAGGGCGGCGCCGGCCGCGAAGAGCCCGATCGAGGCGGGTCCGCGCAGCACGATCGGCGCATCCGTCTCGACATGGACGAGCCGCGCCGGGCCGGGTTTGAGGCGCACCGCCATGCGCGAGCCGGCGAGGGCGAGATCAGCCGGCGGATCGATCTCCTGCGCCGGTGCCGCAGCCGGCCCGGCTCCATCGAGGCCGAGCGCCGTCAGGCCCGGCCCGACCGACAGATCGATCCGGCTGCCTGCCCCGGCGCGTGCAGCCTTGCCGCGCGTCACCTGGCCGTCGGCATCGATCGCCGTCAGCTGCCGCACGGCGCCGGCCGCGCGCAGGGGGGCGAGCGCCCCCTCGGCAACAGCGAGATGCAGGATCTGCGGCACGGCACTGTAGCGCGCCAGCACGCTGCCAGGCGCCAGCGTCAGGCTGCCCGGGCCGGCCAGGGTCTCGATCGCGAGCGAGAAGGGGGCGGGTGCCTCGCCGGTGCCGAGCAGCAGCAAGATATCGGCCTCGCTCTCGACGATATCGGCGCTGCCCCCCGTGCTGCGGATCAGGCGCTGCGGCTCGGCGCCTTTCAGCAAGACGGCAGCGGTCTCGGCCGGCAAGGTCAGCGACAGGCGCTTCGATCCCGACGGCAGGGCCACCTCGACGGCCTCGTGGGCGGCCAGCATGCCGTCGGTGATGCCGGCCACCGCCTTCATCTTGTGCGGGGCGGCGAAGCCGATGCGCTCGATCGTGACCGGCAGCGGCTCATACCCTTCGCTCGCGGCCCAAAGCTTCAGCACGGGCTTCTGCAGCCCGGCCGGCGCAAAAGAGATGGCACCGGCAACGGCGCCATTGTCCTGCCCTGCCGCCATCAGCGGAGGCGTGGGCTTGGCATCCGCACCGGCCACGGCAATGCCCGGTTGCCCGCCCTGGCCCTCGATGCGCCACAGGGATGGCTGGTCGGATCCTGCGATCGGGATCGCGAGCGGCGTGCCGCGATCCAGCGTCAGCCGGGCCGGGCCGGTGGCGAGATCGACCCGCTTGGCGGCGATCTTGCCGGCGGCGCGATCGGTCAGCCAGATCGTGGTGCCGGGCGCCACCAGCGCGCCGGTCGGATCATGCGCCAAGCGATGCTCGGGGACGCCGCTTGATCGCAGCGTCGCCTGCGCGTCGGTCACGGTCAGCAAGCCGGGCTGGGTGAGATTGACCGCGGCGGCGCCCATCGCGCGCATGCCGAGCTTGACCGTCGGCAGCGTCAGGCCGGCGGCGAGTGCCGATTCGCTGACACTGCTCGGCTCGGCGGCGGAAGCCACAAGCTCGATCGGGCTCTTGCCGCCATCGATCGCCCAGACCCGCGCGCGATATGTGCGGCCCGGCGCGTTGCCGCGCGGCAAGGCCAGATAGGGGGCGGCCCCGCTCGTCGCGTCGAGCGTCTGCCAGGCACCGCCGCCATCCTTGGCTTCAAGGGCGAGCCCGACCGCGACCGCGCTGTCGGCGCTGATCAACAACAGGCTGCCTTGCCTGCTCTCCGGCAGCGGCACGATATGAATGCGGCCGTCGGCGAAGAGGGCGGATCGATCGAAGGCGAGCACGGGCTCGGTCACTTCCTCGGGCTCGGTCAGCGTGACCTCGGTGTCCGCACTCTTGGCCCCGACCGGATCGACCTTCAGCGTGTAGAGCCCGGGCGGGAAGCGGCCGGCAATCGCGAAATTCCAGTCATTGTCGCGATCGTCATTGGCCGCGACCTGGCGGCCCGACGCATCGAACAGACGGGCGGCGACATCGGTGCTGCCGAAGGAGGCGAGCTCGATCTGCCGGTCGCCGCCGAGCGACAGCTTGAGCTCGGCGGGCGCCGTGACCGTGCGCTTCTGACCCGCGACCAGCTCTTCGGTGTCGAGCGTGATGCCGTAATCGACGCGGTTGTTGGGGGCGGCACTCATTGCCTCGACCACATAGGCGCCCGCCGTCAGCTTCCCATGCCAGGGCGTCCCGGTAATCGCTGCACGCTCGGCCCCCGCATCGCCGCCGCTGATCACCGCGCGCATGCCGGCATTGATCGAGAGCGTCACGGTGGCAGGGGCGGGGAGCGTGAAGCGCCAGCGATCGGGCTCGCGCGCTTGGGTCCCTTCGGGCTCGAGCCAGCGATTGTCGGCTTCGGCGCCGAAGGGCAGGTCGAACGGGCCGTGGCCGGTGCGATCGATCGGCTTCTCGATCCGGTGCAGGACGGTCACCGCGCGGTTCTCGACCGGCTGCGGCAGCAGGATCATGCGGTAGTCGCCGGGTTTGAGACGCAGCGTGGTGTCAGCCTTGCTGCCGGGCTGGATCAGCGGCCAGCCATCGGCATCGTCGAGCCGCATCGAGAAATCATGGCCGAGGCCCAGGCTGCGCAGGCGATAATCGCCGTCGGCATCGATATGGAACCGGTAAGCGGCGGCTTCGCCCGGCGGCAGGGTCGCGCGCGCCGGCAGATCGGCTTCGAGGAGGCCGCGATCGGCGATCTTGGTCTCGGCCACGGCCACGCCGATGCGGCCATAGCTCTTGCCCGTGGCGCGCGCGGTGAGCTGATAATCGCCTTCCCTGAGATATTGCTGCAGCAGGAAATTGCGGCCGAGGCCGTTCGCCTCGGCGGTCGCGAGCTGCGGCAGGATGCGGGTGCGCAACGCGCCGCCCATCTCGACCAGCCCCAGAACTCTCGACCCGATAAAGGGCCGGATGATCGACCGGCAGCGCGAAGGTGAGCGATTGGCTGGCCGCGAGATTGTAATAGCCGGGCGGCCCGGGCGGGCGCGCCGGCAGATCGGGCGGCGTCGTCCGGGCCGGCGGAATCGGCGGCAGCGGCGTGTCGGACCTGAGCGCATCGGGTTGGAACGCGATCGAGACATAGCTCGGCCGGTCAGCCAATCCTGCCAGTGCCAGCTTGTGCGCGCCGGCCGCGACGGACGGGCCCGTAGTAGCCGGCTGCTGATCGATCGCGACCGGCAGAGCCGTGCCGTCCTCCGCCGTGGCGGTGACCCGGCCGGCTTCGGGCACGGTGATGGGTAGCTCCAGCTTGCCGCCAGCCGCCAGCTCGAGCGCCAGCGGCTCCTTCAGATTGGCCGGCAGCTTGCGCAGATCGAGGCCGTAAGGCGCCTCGTCCGGGCGGTTGAGGTAGAACACATAGCCGCCGCTGTTCGGCACGAGATTGAGCTTGGTGAAGAGCGGCGAGGTCAGCCGCGCATGATCCTGCGTCGGCGCCGGCCCGTCCTTGCGGCTCAAGGACAGCGTCAGCACGCCGCGCCCGTCGCTCTTCGGATTGGCGTGCAGCACCCAATAGCCCGGGTTGAGCTGCCAGATCTCGCCGGATTGCTTGGGCTTGACCGGCTTGAAATCGCCGGCCTGGGTCTGGAACGGCTCGACCACGAACTCGGCATGGGCACCGCTGCCTTCGAGTTTGAGATCGAGCGTGCCCGTGACATGGATGAAAAGCGTGGCCGGATCGACGAGGTTGAAATGCCGCCGCCAGGGCAGTGCCGCCGGCAGCTCCAGCACCGAGGCGGCCGCGATCTCCTTGTCCTTGTGCGTCAGGATGAAGGTCGGGTCGATCTCGTCGTCGAGATTGCCGGGTAACGCCGCCGCCAGCAGGTAGTCGCCCTGTGTTTTGAAGGTGGTCAGGTTGGCCTGGCCATTGTGATTGAAGATCTCCAGCCGATAGCGGGCCCCCGGCGCACGCTCGATCGTGACCAGATACCGTCCGTCGCGCTTGGGCTTGGCCGCCTGATCGCTGTCCTCATTGTCGCTGTCGCTGTCGCCGCTGCTGGGCTCGATCTCGGCCACCGGATCGCGCGATTTCTTGTCGATGGTGGCGCGGTCGCCGGTGGTCGGGAAGGGATGGTCGGCATCCCACGGCGTCACCATGATGCTGGCCGCATCCGGCTGATCCAGCACCAGCCGCACCGAATGCGTGTCGCCGGGCACCAGGAACCGGTCGATGCCGAAGGATGAGGCCTCATGCACCGAGCGATCGGCCTCGCCCAGCTGCGGCACGCCCCAGCGCAGCAGGAACGGGTTGGCGGTCGAGCCCGAGGCCCAGGGCTGGCCGGCGCCGCCATAGGCGGAGAGCTTGTAAAGCCCGGGCTCAAGCTCGGCCGCGAGCCGCCGGAACGCCAGCGGCTGGCCCGCCCCCGGATCATGGATGGCGTTCTGCGGCGTCGCATCGACGACCCAGGCGCCGTCGCGCCAGAGCCGGAGATCCTCGAGCCGCCGGCCGGCCGCCTCGAAGACGAAAGGCCCGCGCCGCTTCACTTCGAGCCACCAGGAGCGCTGCTCGTGATCGCCGAGCTCGGCCACGACCGGCTTCAGCTCCACCAGCTGCACGGGATCGGGCTGCAGTTCGACCGATGGCGTGACGGCAAGCTCGGCATCGCCCGAGCCCTTGGGATCGGCGATCAGCTTCAGCTTGTAGGTGCCGCGGTCGAGGAACGCGTCGATGCGCCCATCCTTGGCGCCGGCGATGCCCTGAACGGCGCTCGGGCCCGCCATCCGGTCGATCAGCTGCAGGGCGGTGCCCTGGTCGCTTTTCACCGTAATGGCGTAGCGGCCGAAGCGCTCGACGGTCAGCAGTGCCTCATGCTCGCCGCGGGCCGCGAAGATCGAATGATCGAGTGCGGCGCCGCTTGGTTCGGCCGCTGATGCTGTCGTCGTCGGCGCCGGCGTGGTTGCCGCCGGAACGGCCAGTGCCGCGACCCGGCTCTTATAGCTGTCGGCGAGGCAGCTTTCGGCGGCCGGCCGCGTCGCCTCCGGCACATCGCCCTTGGTCGGGATCTGGCAGCTCGCCAACCGCGTCACCAGCCAGCGGCGCTGATCGGCGAGGAGGGCGGCACGCCCGGCCTCGTCCGCCGCCTCGCGCCGCGCCCGGAAGGCGTCGCCCATCTGGGCGTCGAGCCGGCTCAGCGCGTCGCTCGAACAGATGAGATGCTCGACCGGCACCGCCGCCCGGCTGCATTCGAAGCTGGGTGCCGCCTGATCCGCCCAGGCGGACGGGATCAGGGCGAGGAGCAGCGGGAGGAGAAGAGGGCGGCGCAAAAGGCACCAGCTTCCGGATGAAAGGATAAGTTGAGCTTATCAAGGGCTTCGCGGAAGCTCAACCACGCTTCGGCGCATGCGCGGCCGGTTCCGCCCCGCGTATGCCGCCGTCGATCAGACCGTAATTTTGCCTTGTTCTTTTTGTACGCGGGTTCGGTCGCGATATCGCGACAGCATCGCCTCGAACTTGGCGATGAGCTTCGCCTCGATCATCGGATTGTTTTCGAGCCGCGCCATGACCAGGGCCGCCGCCTCGAGCGTCGAGACGCTGTCGCGGCGCGGCTCCTTCCTGAGCCTGCCATAGCGCGAGGGGCGGGCGGGGTTGAGCACGATCCGCCGCATCTTCAGCATCCATGGATTGCGCCACCAGAGCGCCTTGGCCTGGCTCCAGGAGCCGTCGAGCAGCACGATCCCTTCGAGCCCGGCCAGCACGCTGTCCTGCTCGGGGAGTGGTGCTCCCTTGCGGTCGAGCACCCCGATCTCGCGCCCGGCCGGCTCGGCGGACAGCTTGGCGGGGCCGAGATAGAGCACGCCCCAGCGGCTGGCCTCGACATGCCGTCCGACCAGCTTGGCGAGGTTGGGCCAGCTTAGCCCGACCACCAGCTTGCCCTTGCGGAAATGCTGGATGGCGAGGCGCGCCGAGCCCAGCTCGCGATCCTGTTCCTGCGGATGCTGCAGGATGATGAGCTCGAGCCGGCTGTCGAACGGCTCGATGCCGGCGCAGACGCAGAGCTCGGCCGGCTTCAGGCAGGTGGGGCAGGCAGTGTCGTCGGTCATACCCAGGCGATGCGCAGGATGTTGGTGGCGCCGGGCGTGCCGAAGGGAACGCCGGCCGTGATCACGATGCGCTCCCCGGCCGACGCGAAACCCTGGGAAAGCGCGGTCCGGCAGGCGCGCTGCACCATCTCGGCGAAGTTCGAGATGTCCTTGGTGTGGACGGTATGGGCGCCCCAGACCATGGTCATGCGCCGGGCGGTATCGAGGCTGGAGGTCAGGCACAGGATCGGCACGTTCGGCCGCTCGCGTGCGGCGCGCAGCAAGGTCGAGCCGGAGCTGGTGTATGTCACGATCGCCGCCGCCTTGACCGTCGCCGCGACCTGCTTCGCCGCCGCCGTGATCGCGTCCGACGCGGTTTCGCGGAGTGCGGGATGCTCGGCCTCGAGGCTCTGGCGATAGAGCTCGTCGGTCTGCACCCGGCATAGAATACGGTTCATCATCCGCACGGCTTCCAGCGGATAATCGCCGGCCGCCGTCTCGGCCGACAGCATGACCGCATCCGCCCCCTCATAGACCGCGTTCGCGACATCGGACGCCTCGGCGCGGGTCGGCGTCGGCGATTTCACCATGCTGTCCAGCATCTGGGTCGCCACGATCACCGGCTTGCCGGCCTGGCGGCAGACATGGATCATGCGGCGCTGGGCGATCGGCACATCCTCGGGCGGCGTCTCGACGCCGAGATCGCCGCGCGCCACCATGATCCCGTCCGACAGCTCGACGATCTCGTCCAGCCGGTCGAGCGCCTGCGGCTTCTCCATCTTGGTGAGGAGCGCCGCCTTGCCGCCGATCAGCTTCCGGCCCTCCGCCACATCCTCCGGCCGCTGGACGAAGGAGAGCGCTACCCAATCGACGCCGAGGCCGAGCCCGAAGGCCATGTCGTTGCGGTCCTTCGGCGTCAATGCAGAGATCGGCAAGACCGCATTCGGCACATTGACGCCCTTGCGGTTCGAGATCGTGCCGCCGGTGATGACCGTGACCTCGGCGAAATCCTTGCCGGCGATATCGACCTTGAGCCTGACCTTGCCGTCATCGACCAGCAGCTCGGTATCCTTCTCGATCGCGGCGAAGATCTCGGGATGCGGCAGCGGCGCGCGGCTCTCGTCGCCCGGCGTCGGATCGAGATCGAGCCGGAAGCGATGGCCGGCGGCGAGCTGCACCTGGCCTTGCGCAAAAGTGCCGAGCCGGAGCTTCGGCCCCTGCAGATCCATCATGATGCCGATCGGGTGGCTGTAATGCTTCTCGATCCGGCGAATCCGCTCGACATTGGCGCGATGGTCGTCCTGGCTGCCATGGCTGAAATTCAGCCGGAACAGATCGACGCCGGCGAGGAACAGCCGCTCGATCATTTCCTCGGTCGAGCTGGCGGGGCCCAGCGTCGCCACGATCTTGGTGCTGCGCGATCGGCGGACGACCTCGGGCTTCATCGGCAAGTCCTTACCATTGTTGATCTTTTCTTTCCAGGCCGGTACCGGCCCTGGGTTCGGTCGCCGAGCATAGCGCGGAATGAGGCGATGCGAAGAGGTTGCGGGCACTTCTTCCGGATGGTGGAAACGGCGTCCACCCAGACCCGGTATCGCAATTTTTAAGAAATAGGCCGAAACAATGTTTTGCGCCAGATCGGTGACAGGGCACATAAAGATATCGGGGCTGCGCGCACGACGGAGGAGGCGATGGCGACGCCGGTATTTGAACGCGTCAATCCGACCGGGGCCGCCAAGCTGCTGCTGCTGTGCGACCATGCGGCCAACATCGTGCCGGAGACCCTGGCCGGCCTCGGCCTCGGCCAATCCGAGCTCGAGCGCCATGTCGGCTGGGACATCGGCGCCGCCGCGGTGACGCGGCTCCTGGCCCATCTGCTCGACGCGCCCGCGATTCTCTCGGTCTATTCGCGCCTGGTGGTCGATTGCAACCGCGCGCTCGACGACCCGACCGCGATGCCGACCGTCAGCGACCGGCTGCCGATCCCGGGCAATCAGGAGCTGAGTGCCGCCGACAAGGCCGCCCGCGCCGAGGCCTATTACTGGCCTTATCATCACGCCGTCGCGGCCGCCCTCGACGAGTTCGCCCGCCGCGGCATCGCACCCGCGATCGTCTCGATCCACAGCTTCACGCCGCGCATGAACGAGCGCGACCGGCCCTGGCAGATCGGCATCCTGTGGGACCGCGACCCGCGCATGCCGGTGCCGCTGATGGCCGGCCTGGCCGCCTTGGGCCTCGCCGTCGGCGACAATGTGCCCTATTCGGCGCGCGATCCCGAAGGCTTCACGCTCCGCCATCACGCCGTGCCGCGCGGCCTCGCCCATGTGCTGGTCGAGCTCAGGCAGGACGAGGTCGCCGACGATGCCGGTGCCGCCCGCTATGCCAAGCATCTCGAATCGGCGCTGAAACCGATCCTCGCCGACCCCGACCTCTACAGGCCCGCCTATTACCAATGATGGACGCACCACCCTTCACGCTAGGCATCGAGGAGGAATATCTCCTCGTCGAGCTTGCCACCCGCGATCTCGTGCGCGACGCGCCGGCCGAGCTCCTGGCCGAGTGCGAGCGCCGCCTCGGCCCGCGCGTCAGCCCGGAATTCCTGCGTTCGCAGATCGAGGTGCAGACCGGCATCTGCACCACAGCCGCTGCCGCCCGCGCCGAGCTCGCCGAGCTGCGCCGCACCGTCGCCGAGGTGGCGGCCAAGTTCGACATGGCGCCGATCGCGGCCTCGACCCATCCGCTCGCCAGCCACCAGACCCAGCGCCGCACCGACCGTGCCCGCTATCACGCGCTGCATGAGGATCTCCAGGGGGTCGCCCGCCGCCTCGTCATCTGCGGCATGCATGTCCATGTCGGCATCGGCGACAATGAGCTGGCGATCGACCTCATGAACCAGGTCAGCTACTTCCTGCCGCATCTGCTGGCGCTGTCGACCTCGTCGCCCTTCTGGCAGGGCGAGGATACCGGCCTCAAATCCTACCGCATCGCCGTCTTCGACGAGATGCCGCGCACCGGCATTCCGGAGCGGTTCGAAAGCTGGGGCGAATATGCCCGCCACACCGGCACGCTGGTGAAGCTCGGCATCATCGACGAGACCAGCAAGCTCTGGTGGGACATCCGCCCGTCGAGCCGGTTCCCGACGCTCGAGATGCGCATCGCCGATGTCTGCACCTTCCTCGATGACGGCATCGCGGTCGCCTGCCTCTATCGCTGCCTCCTGCGCATGCTCTGGCGCCTGCGCGTCTCGAACCAGCGCTGGCGGCTCTATCTGCGCATGCTGATCGACGAGAACAGGTGGCGCGCCCAGCGCTACGGCATCGATGAAGGCCTGGTCGATTTCGGCCGGGCCGAGATCGTGCCCTATGCCCAGCTGCTCGACGAGATGCTGGCGCTGGTGGCGGAGGATGCAGCCCATTTCGGCTGCGCCGCCGAGCTCGCCCACGCCCGCACGATCCTCACGCGCGGCACCAGCGCCCACCACCAGCTCAGACTCTATCAGGCGGCACTCCAGCGCGGCGTCGGCGAGTCCATCGCCTTCACCGAGGTGATCGACTGGCTGATCGCGGCGACGGTGCCGGCGGCCTAGGCTCTATTTCGGTGACAGTGCACTTAATTCTTTGTTCGCGCCGATTTTGAGCCGCGCGATGCTAATTAGTGCACTGTCACCGAAATGTCCTGGCTGATCGCGGCGACCGTGCCGGCCGCGTAGGCGGCCCTGGCCGGCGCCCGCCCGGCCGCTTGGTGAAGGCCGCCACCAGCTCGACATGGTGCGACCAGGTGAATTGATCGACCACCCTGACGCTCTCGAGCCGATAGCCGCCATCCACCAGGATGCGTGCATCGCGGGCGAATGTCGCGGGGTTGCAGGACACGCCCACCAGCAGCGGCACCCGGCTCGACGCCAGCTCTCGCACCTGCGCCTCGGCCCCGGCGCGCGGCGGGTCGAACACAATGGCGTCATAGCGATTGGCCTCGTCGCGCCTGAGCGGATTGCGGAAGAGATCCCGCCGGATCGCCCGCAGCGGCCGGCCGCCCTTCGCCTTGTCGAGCGCGCGGACAGCGGACCCCACATCCTCATAGGCATCGACGGCCCCGCGCTCCAGCATCGGCCCGGTGAAGGTGCCGCAGCCGGAAAAGAGATCGGCGAGCTTGCCCGTCCGCGGCAAGAGATCCATGACGGCAGCGCCCAGCGCTGCCTCGCCGGCCAAGGTCGGCTGCAGAAAGGCCAACGGCGGCAGCACGACATCGAGCCCCCCGAACCGAGCCCGCACGGGGGCGAGCTCGACGATCGCCTCGGCCATATCCTCCGCCCCGGCGCGCCAAGAAATCCGGCTCGCCTCAGCGTCCCGGGCCAGCGCCGCCAGCCCCGCGCGCACCTCCGGGTCGGGCTTGCCGCTCCGTCCGACCGGGCCGGTGATCACGATATCGACCTGGCCCGCCACGGCTTGGATGAAGGCCAGCACCGGCTTACCCTCCTGCAGGATCGGCCCCAGCCCCGCGGCCAGCCGCCCGCGCACCGCCATGACCACAGGATCGGCGACGAGGCAGGTGGCGATGTCGGTCACCTGATGCGCGCGCCGCCGGTAATTGCCCAGAATGACGCCGTTGCCCCGCTTCACCGCCGTGAAGGTGGCGCGGCGCCGGTCGCCCGGGGCCAGGAACACCGGCTCGTGCCAGTGAAGCGGCTTCAGCCCTTTGCCGCGCAAGGCCGCGCGCACCATGTCCAGCTTCCAGTGCCGATAGAACTCGGCACTGGCGTGCTGCAGCGTGCAGCCGCCGCAGACATCGTAATTGGGGCAGGGTGCCTGCACGCGATGGGGCGAGGGCTTGACCAGCCTCAGGAGATCGCCGCGCAAGACCCCGTCGAGATCACGGCCGATTTTGGCCAGCACCCGATCGCCCGGCAGCGCCCGATCGACATAGACGGTGCCGGTCGGCGACCGGTGGATGCCGTCGCCCTTGGGGCCGAGTTCATGGATGAGCAGATCGCCGGGCATTCGGGTGGTAATAGCCGCGGGAGGCGGGCGGGGGCGAGGGGTTTGAGGGTATTGCTGGGATGCTGGGGGTGGGTAGAAGCTTTCAGAGACCGTTCGGATGGGTACTCGTCTCGTCCGGAAATGACCTAGACGATGCGGGTGAGCTCTCGTGGGAGGTCCAGTCGTCGAGCTAGTTTCCGACGCTCGAGAGGCTATCGCCAATAGCTGCTACCGAGCATGGTCAATGGGCCTCAGAACGAGACTGAGTCACGCACAATGCCAGGGGCGTGACTTGCTGCGTTCTTCGTGCTCTGATCGGGACTGTCTAAACTTTTAAGCGAGAAAACGATGCGCCTGAAAACCGCGCATGTCCGTAACTATCGGAGCATACGGGATACCGGCATATTCGATATCGAGCGCGCCAAGACAATTCTTGTCGGACCAAACGAAGCGGGCAAGACGGCGATCTTACAAGCGCTCCAACGAGTTCACGCGCCAAAGGATGTTAAAGGGTTCGATGTTCTGCGTGACTACCCGCGCGCCTTATATAACAACGTCACTACGGAAAAGGTAAAGCCGGCCGACATTCCAGTCGCGACTGTTACATTCGAGCTCGACGATGCAGACCGCGACCTACTGCCGGAGTCGATGCGTGGCGTTGGCTATTCGTTCACTCGATACCTCGACAACCATGCCATGCATTGCCTTGTGGGGCCGCCCGCCCTTCCGACGGTTGCAGACATTCGCAAGGACCTGATGCGCTTGGCCGCTCACATTGACGGCCGGACGACGGTTGGCACGGACCAGCCTGCGTCCACGACGCAGGCCACTACCATTGCCGGAATGTTCAGCGAGCGCCGAGACACCGATAGCCTCACCACTGCATCAACAGTCGAATTGCGGAAATGGTTAGCCGCAGCAGTAGCACTCGTCGATGAAAACGATGTTGCGGAAGATAAACGCCTCGATCGCCTAAACGCTGCGCTTGCAGTCGGCGTTGAGCGAGATCAGGCGCTGAAGACTTTGGAGAAGCGCATTCCGGTATTCGTACTCTTTAGTAATTATTTCCGAGTACGTCCTCTCATCCATCTCTCGCACCTGGCTGATCGGCTACAATCTAATATTCTTGATGACGATCAATACGACTATGGCAACAAATGCCTTCTTCAGTTGCTTGGCTTTACAGCGCGAAGCTTATCTAATCTCGGGAGAGCAGCTGAGCCCGCAGTTGATCAGCCACTGCAGCTTCAGGCGTATCGCGATCAGCTCGACAAGAGAAAGTATCAGTTGAACGCGGCCAGCGTCAGGCTGACTAATGAAATCCGCCAAGTATGGCGGCCATCTAGCGCACGCCCTGAGGCTGACCGCCTAAGGGTTGAGGCGGACGGCCAATACCTAAAAGTCGTGGTAGAGGACGAACTTGGTGTAGAGATAGAACTGGATCAGAGGTCCGAGGGCTTTCAGTGGCTTGTCTCGTTCTTCATCGTATTCTTCGCCGAGGCGGCCGCAGAGCACGAGAATGCAATTCTACTTCTGGACGAGCCGGGTATGAGCTTGCATGCGCTGAAGCAACGCGAATTCCGCGAAACGCTCTCACGACTCGCCGAGAAGAACCAGACAATCTACACAACCCACTCACCGTTCCTCGTAGGCCCTGATGAACTCGATCTTGTGCGGGTCGTCGAGCTAAACGACCGCTCAATCGGGACCAAGGTACATACCTCCATTACCTCAAGCGATCCAGCAGCGCTGCTCCCGCTTCAGGAGGCGCTTGGCTACGATCTCGCTCAAAGTCTATTCGCACAGCAACGCAACCTCGTTCTCGAAGGGCTAACGGACTATTGGTATCTGGAAGCGGTTGCTTCGATGATAAGTGACGGAGGACTTGTAAAGCTCAATGAAAAAATCGCCCTTGTACCCGCTAGCAGCGCGGGAAAGGTGGTTTATTTCGCTACCATTCTACACGCACACAAACTCAAGGTCGCCGCTTTGCTGGACTCCGATAGTGCAGGAGATCAGGCCGCAAAACAGGATGTCCTTGTCCACACGTTGGGGCGGAAGGGCATCCTACGTACTAAGGACTACTTGAAAGAAATCGCCAAAGCAGAAATTGAGGACCTGCTTCGCGACACACTACCAATCATAGCGCGCGATATTCTCGGCTGGGATATTGTTGAACAGGCTAAGGTCCATCCCAATCGACCTATTGTCGACATATTTTCGAGCATAAAGGACTTTAGCAAATATCGGTTGGCTAAGGCATTTCTGCGTTGGTCTCGAGATAACTCCTCCGACGCTTTGTCGGCCGGTGAGCGTGCCTCGTGGGTCGCGCTGATTACGGCCGTCAATTCCGCCTTGAAGTAGGATTGGAGCATATTGGGCTTTGAAGCTGAAGACGCGTCTGAGGTGCTTGCTTTGGCTGTAGAGCGAACCGTCGGGGTTTCGGCGAATTGAGCCGATAGCCTCCACGTATTCTCGGAAAGACCTTCAATCTCATGCCGCGTCGGGTTTGATGAGCTATGATCAGTGACCGCCAGATCTTAGTTTCTGCAATAGAAACAGCAGTTCGTTCGTTGGACGAGATGAACCGTGGAAAGCAATTCCTTCTCCAGCGCGTATCTGATGACAGTATCGAGGCACCGCTGGCAGATAAGATTCGGCAACTTCGTATTTACAAGGAAGTTGAAGGTCATTCGCTGTTCAGCGGAAATTCCGGGGTGGTATTGCATGCGCCGTTGCTTGCCAGCCAGCTGTTATCCGTAGCCCGTCGCAGCAACATAGAGGACGCTGCCGACTGGCTGATCCGAGTGCTGGGGACCCGAACAGCCGACGGTGTCTTCATCACAGCGCTATGGGGGGTGTCAATCAATCGGGCTATCCATATCACGAAAGGCATGGTGCTTTTGCCCTTCGTTGAACTGCCGGACTCGCCGATGAAGGAGCACGTGATCGATGCGTCCCTACCCGCTTTGAACGGGTCGGTGTGGACATGGGAGGGTTACTTTGACGTCCCGGGTGCAGCAATCGTCCGGAAGGTGAAAGATTTTCCATATATTGGCGATCCGCGAAAGCCGTTTGCGAAATTTTCGGAGTTTGAGGTCGCAGTTCGCGATCTCGTGTCTTTCATTCAGGCGAATACTACCGGCCAACCTGTTGTGGCAGGAAACTGGTTTGAGTACGAAGATCATGAATTCGATATCAATTGCCACGAGAATTACCTGTCCTGGTTCCGGCCCGAGGTTACTCCATCTGTTCAGACCCACATCGACGCGGACGCTGACCGCCTTGAGCACGACGTGACGGCATTTCGGAAGCAGCAATCCGCAAGCCGGAATAAGTTGGTACGCTCGATGAGGCGCTTCGCACTCAGCCAGTGCCGCCATGAATTCATAGACCAAGCCATTGACTTATCTATTGCTTTTGAAATCTTAGTTGGTGGTGGAGGGAGCGCGGCTAGCTCGTGGAAGACTGCGGTTCGATCTGCCCAATTCGTAGGCGGGGGCCTTAATTTGCGCCTCCAAAATCGAGAGATTATCGCCGAACTCTATCGCGTCCGTAGCAGCGCTGCTCATGGGGGCGATCTCCATGGCGCCAGGAGGAAAGGAGCCGGACTAACCATCCAGAGAGCCATGGAGGTATATCGCCGGTTAGTTCACAGTTGCTTAGCTCATGGCTTGCCCGGCGATAAGGACTGGGACCAGATCGAGTTGGGAAACGGGCCCATGTAGTAGATATCGGTCACCGACGCCGTGCTGTGGTGAACGTCGAGCATCGAGACCCTCTCCGGCCGAACTTATCCACACCCCCAATCCGTCCCATCTTGACCCGCCACCCCCGCTCATGTTCTCTTTGTGTTCCTAACAAACGAACGGAGCAACGAGCGATGACGACGGCAGCCGACCCCACCCCCTTCCGGGGCACGGAGTTGGACTTTGCCCGCATCGCTGCCGCCGAAGATGCCGAGATGCTGCGCGAGTTGGCCCAGATCGGCATGCGGCTGGCGCGTCTCGTCGAGGAGAATGCCGAGGCCAAGATGGCGCTCGATCCGGCCGCCAATCTCGGCCGGGCCGATCAGGCCTTCGCCAAGATCGCGCGCTCGGTCCGTCAGACGCTGGCGCTCAAAGTGAAGCTCGCCGAGATGGCGGCGAAGCGGGAGGCTGCCGTCGAGAGCGGCGAAGAGGGGCGGGAGGCCGAGTCCGCCCGCCTGCACCGGCGGAAGGTGAAGCTCGTGCGCGCCATCGAAGAGTCCATCGCTGCCGAGGCCGAGAACGGCCGGACCGATGCCGAGCATCTGCTGACCGATCTCCATGAGCGGCTGGATGATGCCGATATCCTGGCCGATCTCGGGGCCCGCCCGATGGGCGAGATGGTCGCGGGGATCTGCGATGATCTCGGCATTCCCGTCAATCGCGCGGTCTGGCAGGCCAAGGGCTGGTACCTGACCGAGAATTGGCGGCCCCGCCTGGGGTCCGACTCTTCTCCTCCGGTGGCACCGGTGCCGGAGCGATCCTTGGCGGAGATCACCGCCGAGGCGCTTGCCATGATGGACGCGACGACGCACGGCCCGCCGCCCGACCGAGGGGCGGATGCCTGGCCGGGAAGCTCTGTGGCACCCGGTCCGGCGTCCGATGATGTCGGTCATGGGTGAGCGGGTGACGGTGATACGGCGCCAGAGCAGCGCCCGCCCGGATGGATTCATCCGGGCGGGCGACGAGGCTCGTCAAATCACCGGCGGACCCGCGTGGGCGGTTCCGTGCGGCGTCGCCTCAATGGGACGGCAAGCCATATTGCGACGGCGCCTGGCCCGTCGGATACCCCAGCTCCGGCGAGGAGGTATAGCGGTCCGGCTGCCTCGAGGCGTCGGTTTCGGGCGGCACCACATAGCTCCCGGCACAGGCCGAGAGCAGCAGGGCCAGCGCCAGGGCGCCCGCGATATGCGCCGGTCGGACCGAGCGCGGTTGGTCTGTCATCTTCATGGTCGCTTCTCCTATGCGGCCGGCAGTCGCCCCCGCTTGCCGAACCGCGATGATCTCCCGAATGTGGTCGGGGCCACGGCCGCTCGCCGATATGTTGTCCGGGGTTGGGGCGGACCATGAGGCAAGATGACGCCGGGGCCGCGGGCGCGCTGCGCGGCAACCCGCCGGGCGAGCACCGGCAGATCGCCGGTGCTGGAGCCCGATCCGCTCGGGTCGAACCGACCTCAGCGGTGAATCGGTCTCTAAACTTTTGGCTGAGCTCAGACCGCTGCCGTCTCGACCTGCGAGATGTGATGCTCGATCAGCTCGGCGAAGAGATCGTCGATGAAGCCGCGGCAGGTCGTCAGCATGGCGGCCATGGCGTCGAGGAACACGCGCATCGTCTCCTGGCGCTCGCTCTCCTCGACGCGGCGATAGAAATAATAGCCGATCTGAAAGCCCATCATCATCGTGCCGATATTGACCGAGCGCAGCACGGTCTGGAACCAGCTCGGGCCCGAGCCGGCGAGGAAGGGCGCCACGGCGTCGTAGAACTCGATGAAGCCGCTGCCGGCCGCGATATGCTCGTCGATGAGAGCCAACAGCCCGTCATAATACTCCCGGAAGGCGGCACGGGCCGACTTGATCCCGGCCAGCGGCGCCATCTCGCCGGCGCGCTTGGCGTCGAGCTCGGCGCGCATCCGCTGCAGCACGATCGGCTTCAGCCCCGGCGGGCTGCCGAGGCGAATGGTCTGGGCCAGCTTCGGCAAGGTGCCGGGAATGCTGACTCCGTCGCTGCAATTATAGATCTTGGCGAAGGAGAAGGTCTCGATGCACTGGCCCATCATCATCCGCGCCCAATGCAGGATCGCGTTGGTATAGGCCTTGCCGCCGAAATTGGCCGGCATCTCGATCTTCATGATCTTGACCGGGTCGGTCTTCTGCTCATACGCCCAGTTGGCGTGGCTGTCATAGATCGAGTTGGACGCGTGATGCTGGCTCGGATCGCGCGTGCCCAGGTCGACGCCGAACAGATAAAGCTCGCGGAACTGCATCAGCTCGGCCACGCGCAGCGCCAGATTGGTGCAGGTCGGCGCCGTGCCGAAGATGCCTTCCTGATCCGGGCACCACAGCCCGGTCGAGCTCACCAAATCCCGGAAATAGAGGATGTTCCGGTCGAACAGCTTGGGCATCTCCGGATGGACCGTGGTCGAGCCGATCAGCGTGATGCCGCTGAGGCCGCCGAACTCCTTGGCCACCAGATCGAGCTGGTAGTAGGAGGCGTAGCCATTCTCCAGCTCGCAATGAAAGTCCGGGCGGATGCCGGCGCGCAGCAGCGGCATCAGGCTGGTGCCGCAGGAGAAGATGACGATCTGGTCGCGGATGCGCTTCAAATGCTCGACCGTCTTGTCGAAGGACGGGCCGTTGCCCACGATGGCGGCCGGCATGTCCTTGATCAGCCGCGGCTTGTCCTCCAGCAGCAGGAAGTCGTTCCGGATCAGATTCTCCGTGCAGTGCCGGAGCATGACCAACTCGTCCTCGATATAGCCGATCGAGATCGGCAGCAGCGGCAGCTTCTCCTTGAACTCCTCATAGGCCTTCTCGAGCATCATCGAGGAGTAGTGCCGGAAGATGTAGGAGCCGTCGACGAGGCCGAAGGCCTGGCCGCGCATGTACCAGTGGATATGGGCCGCCACCGTGCTGGGCTCGGGCGAGAAGACGAAGCGCAACTTCTGCCCGCGCTCCTCCATCCGCTCCAGCATGCCGGCCCAGTCATGCAGATGCAGCGCGTGATAGAGGAACTCGAAATGCTCCTCGGCCACGATGAATTGCCGGACCTTGACCTCTTCGAAGAGCGCCGGCAGGTGGAAGCCCAGGCCGATGCCATAGATCAGCAGATAGCCGCCCTCGGGTGTCGCATGCACCGGCAGTGCGGGCACCTTGCGCTGGCTGAAATGGTTGTAGAGCTTGAGCGAGACCGTGTGCTGCTGCTGCGGCGGCGGGTCGTGCCGGGGCGGCGGGTCCATATAGAACCGGTTGGGCTTGGCCCGGAATTCCTCGAGCTGCGTCTCGGCGAAGGAGACCGCGTCGCTCGCATAAAAGCTGGTATGGCCGAGATCCAGATTGAGATCGCCGGTCTCGACCGACCCGGTCATGCGCGTCACCGGATCGGTGATCGCGGCCATGCGCAGATAGATCTCCGAGTGATTGCGCTTCAGCGCCTGAAGATTGCGCTGGAACCGCTCGGTCTGCTCGTCGGTCACGGCATTGGCACTCATGCCGGCATCCCGTTCATGGCGGCCTCGATCAGCGCGTCGACCAGGCGCTTCGCCGGCTCGGCACCGGCATCGGCGCGCTCGGCCTCGATGCCGTTGGTCAGTTTCTCCCCCATGTGGCGCCGCTTGGCCGGGTCGGCGAGCGCCACGGCGGCGGCGACGAACTCGGTCGTGTCGGCGGTCACCAGCGTGTCGAGCCCGATCCGCTCGAGCCAGCTCGCCAGCAGGCCTGCGCGCGGGCAGGTGCTGCGGCGGGTCAGCGCCGGCACGCCGGCGGCCATGGCGATCACAGCCTCGTCGGGATGCGGGTTGTCGAAGGGATCGAGCAGCACATCGATCTCAGCGAGATACTCAGCCAGCGGCCCCGCATCCGTCCTCAGCATGATCCGGTCGGCCATCAGATGCGCTTGAACCAGCTGCTGCAGATCGGCCGCGGCGCGCGGGCCGCCCAGATGGTTGAGATCGAGCAGGATCATGCTGCCCGGCACGGCGGCCAGGATGTCGGCCCAGGCCGCGATCGTCTCGTGCCCGAGCTGCCAGCGTGCCGCCAGCGTGCCGAACACGCAGGCCCGGTCCGGATTGTCCCGGCGTGCCATCGGCCCGAGATCGGCCGGCAGTGTCGCGAGGCCGCCCGCGACGCGGATCGCGCGCGGCGTCCCCTCGAGATAGGCGCGATCGTCGCCGATAGCGCCGTCGCAGCCGAGCGCCGGGGCCGCGGCCGGTGCGCCATAGAGCGACAGCGTCAAGCCCGCCGGACCGCCGGCGAAGAGGGCGGGGCGCCCGGCCCGGGTCGGCCCGTCGAGATCGATCAGCACGTCGAGCGCGTCGTTCCGGATGATGAAGGCGCTCGTCTCGTCGTCGAGATCGCTCAGATCCTGCCATTGATCCGACCGCGTCCGGGCGCGCCGGGCGAGCGGCGAGCGGACGAGGCCCGAAGCATAGACATGGACCTGGACGCGGCGGCGATCGAGCTGCTCGATGACCGGGACGATGAGATCGAGGCCGTCGCCGTCGCCCCATCGGGTCGAAACCAGGCCGAGCTTGAGATGGCGGCGGGCAAGCTCCGCCTTCCCGGCCGGCGCTGGCCGTTCGGCATCGGGTGCGAACCGGCGGCCCCAAGCGGTCAGCTCGCGGTCGAGTGCTGCCGGGGGCAGTCCAGGCCAGCGGGCGGCGGTCTCGACACTGTGCCAGGCGATCGCGGCATCATCGGGCATCTGGCGGGCCGCCCGATGATGGAGGGCCGCCGCCAGCTCGAATTGTCCAGCCTCGGCCGACAGCTCGCCGCGGAGCGCCAGATCCTGCGGCGTCTCCTGGCCCAGCGCCCGCAGCCGCTCGCTCGCCTGCAGCCCCTCGAAGGGCCGGCCGGCCAGCTTCTGCATCCGCGCCAGGCCGCGCCACGCCTCGGTCGAGCTCGGGACGGCCTCGGCCTCCTTGCGGAAATTGTCGGCGGCGCCGGCATAGTCGCCCTCGGCCGCGCGCTTCTCGGCTTCGCCCAACAGCGGCCGGTCCTCGATGCCGAAGAAGGCTTCGTCGAAGCTGCCGATCCAGCCCGGCACCAGGTCGGGGAAGCCCGCCGTCGCGGTCGAGGCGAGCACCAGCTTCTGGTAGTAGAGCGAATTGACGACGCGGCCGAGCTTGCTGTAGAGCACCGACAGCACCTGGGCATGCTCGCGGATCTCGGGCGCCATCCGGTGCGCCTGCTCGAGCGCCTCGACCGCCTTGCCGGGCTCGTTCAAGCGCAGCGAGGCGAGGCCGACCAGGTGGTAGGCCAGGGCACTGTTCGGCTCGTGGGTCTGGACGCCGCCGATCAGCGCCAAGGCGTCGGCGACATCCTCGCGCGCAAGCGCCGCGATGGTCCGGGAAACCAGATCGGCGAGGGCGGGTGGGGCGAAACTGGTCTCTATCGTCATGCCGGCTCGGGTGATGTGACAGCGGTCCAAAATCGACAAAAAGGGTTAATTTTTAGGTAAACGCCGGAGGCACGCCCGGCACGGAGGGTCCTAAGCGTTTTTTAACCATACCGGGCGCAGCTTTCGGTGACCTCGAGATCAAAGGAACCGTCCCGCGTGAGCGTCTGCGCCGATGATTTGGGCTTGAGCGCGGCCGCGGCGGTGCCGCCCGGCCACTATGTCGATCCCGACATATTCAGGCTCGAGCAAGAGCGGATCTTCGCCCGCCATTGGCAGCTGGTCGGGCTCGCCGGCGATCTCAGCCGGCACAATGATTTCGTCACGGCCGAGATCGGGGGGCGCTCGATCCTGGTCCAGAATTTCGACGGCGCGCTGCGTGGATTCCACAATGTCTGCGCCCATCGTCACGCCCGGCTGCACAAGGATTCCTGCGGCAATCGATTCCTGCAATGTCCCTATCACGGCTGGACCTACAATGCGGACGGCGTGCCGGTGGGTATCCCCGGCAACAACCGGTTCTTCGGCCTCGACGCGCCGGCGCGGCAAGGTTTGGCGCTGACACCCGTGGCGGTCGCCACCCTGGGCCGCTTCGTGTTCGCGCGGCTCGACCCCGACGGGCCGAGCCTGCCCGCCGCGCTCGGCGCCTATGCCCAGCCGATCGGCGAGATCTCCGAGCGTTTCACCGATCTCGTCGCCGACTGCTCCGTGACCTGGACCGCCAATTGGAAGCTCGCGGTCGAAAGTGCCATCGAGGTCTATCATGCCGGCCTCATCCATCCGGAAACCTTCGCCCGCGTCACGCCGAACAGCCCCGTCTTCGAGGGCGGCTTCGAGGGCAGCCATTCCTTCGGCCATCTCGCTATGGCGGAAGACGGCATCCAATGGTGGGAGCAGGTCGGGCGCCGGCTCAAGCTGGCGCGGCTCGCCCGCTACAGCGACTACGATCATTACCATCTCTTCCCCAACCTCATGATCGCGCTGAGCCACGGCAGCCTGATCTGTCTGCAGACCTACGAACCGATCGATGTATCGAGCTGCCGGCTTCGCTATCGCCTGCTTCTGGCCGGTGCCGAGGGGCCGCAAAACCCGGCCGTGCGCAAGGCCGTGACCGACAGGCTGGCGGAATTCAACCGGCGCGTCGTCGAGGAGGATGTCGCGATCACCGCCGAGGTGCAGCGGGGTGTCGGCCAGGCGGTGCGGCCGGCGATCCTCGGCAGCAACGAACGGCGGCTCGCGCATTTCCAGCGGTCGTACCTGGCGGCGATGGCGCGCTGATGCCCTTCACCTTCCGCCGTCCGACCATCGACGATGCCGAGATGCTGCTCGAATGGCGCACCGATCCGGCGATCACGCGCTTCATGCTGACCGATATCGATAAGGACATCGAGCGCCAGCGCCGCTGGCTGAACGCGTGCGAAGAGCGTGACGATTACGAGCATTTCATCATGCTGCGCGAGGGTCGGCCGGTCGGCCACGTATCCTATTCCGAGATCAGCCGGACGAGCCGCCATTGCGTGCCCGGCACCTATGTCGTGCTGGCGCCGGAGGAACGGCACCTCGCCGCCTACACCAACTCCTTCATCCTCGATTACTGCTTCCACCGGCTGAACATGAACAAGGCGATCTTCACGATCATGGCCGGCAACGACCATTTCATCAAAGCCAAGCGCCTGATGGGCGTGCGCGAGGTCGGCGTGTTGCGCCAGCATGTCTTCAAATACGGCCGGTTCCACGACCTCCACATGTTCGAGCTTCTGCGCGAGGAATGGGAGGCGACCCGCCGGCTGTTCCCGCTCGAGAAGACGCTCGGCGCCTTTCCCAGCTAGGTTTCCGCCATGATCCCCATGCTTGCCCGCAGCGATGTCGAGACACTGATCGAGGCCACCCGGCTCGACCCGGAAGCGGTGCTGCCGGCCAAGGAACGCGGCATCGACTTGCCTCGGAGGCCGGTGGCGCTGCTCGGCCTCAGCGGTCGGCTCTGCGAAGATTTCTATGCCCGCGCGCTCGACCTGATCGAGGTCGCGGCCATGATCGATAATCGCAATGCCGGCCAGACCTGGCGCGGTCTAACCGTCGGAACGGACCAAACCCTCGCCGAGCTTTTCGCCCGGGAGCCGGCGCTGGTCGCGATCAATATCGGCTCTTCGCCGCATTTCTACCGGGTCAGCGACACGCTGGGGCTGCCGTGTCTCTCCCTCATGCAGGCTTATGCGGCGCTCGGTCTCAGCCAGCCGATGCAGATGTTCGCGGATCAGGCGCCGATCATCCTGTCCCATGCCGATCAAATCCTCGATTTCGCCGAGCGGCTCGCTGACGAGGACAGCCGGCAGACGCTCTATCGGCTGATGCTCTATCGTTTGAGCCTCGATTTGCGCCATCTGCAGATGGTCGCGCGGCCCTGGGACGACCAGTTCTACGGCAATGATTTCGTGGCGCTGCGGCCCGACGAGGTGCTGATCGAAGGCGGCGCCTATGACGGCGACAGCATTCGCCATTTCCTGGCGCGCAACGGCGGCCGTTACGGTGAAATCTTCGCCTTCGAGCCGGACGAGGAAAATTTCGGCCGGCTCAAGAGTTTCACTGATTCACTGCCGAACGTCCGCGCCGTCTGCAAGGGCCTGTCCGATATAAACGGCACGCTCCGGTTCGCCACTGGCGAGGGCATGGCGAGCCATCTTGACGCCGCGGGGACGGTCGAGGTGGCCGTGTGCCGGCTCGATGACGAGGTCGATTCGGCGGTGACTTACCTGAAGCTCGATATCGAAGGGGCGGAAGTGTCAGCGCTCGCCGGCGCGCGCGAAACCATCGGACGCCACAAACCGAAGATCGCCGTCGCGATCTATCATCGCCCGGACGATATTCTGACCATTCCCGGCGTGCTGGAGGCGTTGGACCGGCCACAGCGCCTGTATCTCCGGCACCATTCCGGCTTTCATTACGACACGACGCTGTTCGCGATCCCGGACGCGATGCGGCGGGCGGAATAGTACCTCTACCGGACCCTCAATCCGCGCGCCAGGGCAAAACCGTCTGCGATCACGTCGCGGAACCGATCGATATCCTCCTGCCGCATATCATGGGGCGTCGGCACCGCGATGTTCCGGGCCGATATGCGCTGCAGCAGCACGCGATCAGTGACAAGTTGCCGGATCGCATCCTTGAAATTGGCGTAGAATGCCTGGTCGCCCGACCGGTCGGTGGCGGCATAGAGGTGGCGCCAATCGGAGCGGAAACGGCCGGGCAACGCGGCGGTGATATGGCTGCGCCCGCGCGCGATCAGGCCGGTGACGCCGGGCTCGATGAAATCCTCGGCATAGAAACAGTCGGCCACGATCGGGACCAGCCCATAGCGTAGAGCCTGGATCAAGCCATTGCGATAGATCCCGATGGAAGGCATCACGAAGATGTCGCTTTCCCGCAGTAACGCCTCGTGCTGCTCATGCGGCAGCCGTTCGGGGATCCAGCGGATGGCGGGATGCTCGCGGACCAGGCGTCGGAGCCGCTCCGATAGAATGGCCGGCAGCTGGCCGCGCAGGATCAGGCGCAGCTCACCGAACTCGGCGCTGAGCTCGTCGAAGGCATTGAGCACATCGACGCCGCCGCGGCCGAAGAAACCGTCCGGGCTGAAGGACGCGCTGGCGGCGAAGAACAGGGTCACCGTGTCCTGGCGCCCGCGTATCGCGAGATCCGCCGGCGGCACGCCCATTTCCTGCGCCTCGTCGCCCGGCAGGTTGATAAGCGTGCATTTCCGGGCGATTGCAGGGCTGTCGAAGATGTCGGCGAACTGGCGGGCGGCATCCCGGGCATGCGTGACGATGCCGAGGCAGCGCTCCGACTCGAGCTCATGCTTCAGTATCCGATGGATGCCCGGGTCCTGATCGGGGAAATCCATATGCTCCGCCGCAGCGAAGGGCAGGAACAGCATCGGCATGAAGTCGAAATGAAAGAAATAGGGGCGTTCGCCGAGCGAGTTAGGCAGATGCCACAGCATCTCGACAGTGCTGCCGCCATCATCGGCCAAAAGGCTTGGAAAGCGGGCAGCGACATAGGCAGCAGCCGCGGCGCGATCGATGTCCAAGCCTGCGGCGAGCAGTGCCTCGACCTTCTGCTGGGCGCGTGGCAGGGCAGCTAAGGCGGCTGCGACAAGTCCGGTCCCGTAGCTGTCCGGCTGGTGGATCGGCAACGGCGCCAGAATTCCGAGCAGCTTTCGCGCGATCGGATGCTCGCCGCCGAGTGGAGCATGATGCGGCAGCCGGTTCGGCGTGTAGAGACCGCCGGGCAAGGAAACGGGCGCCGGCGGCCGGCGCGGATGCCGGGCGATGAGCGGGGCGGCCAGATGCCGGAGCCGCAATTCCAGCGCCGGGAAGGCCAGCACCGCCTCGATGACGGGCACCAGAAAGCGCCAATCTTCCGGCGCCCGGGCCAGCGCCGTGCTGGCAGCGGCGAAAGCTGCCTCAGCCTCGCCGGCCTTCAGCAGGATCTGCGCCTGCCGATAGAAATCCTCGGTCGTGGCCATACCGGTCTGGAGATGCCGCTGTCCGGCAATGGCGGCCTCGGCGAAGCGGCGGGCGCGGGCGAGGGCCGCGCGCTCGAGTGCCGACCGCTCCGGATGCGCCGGCGGCAGTGCGCGCGCGACCTCCAGAGCCTCATCGTATTCGCGCCGTTGCAGCAGCGCGAAGACGGTGTCGCGCGCCGACGAATCCGGCGGGATCGCCAGCGCGCTCAAGACGCCAGCGCCATCGGCCCATAGAGCTCGCGCTGCCAGGCGATGGTCCGCGCCAGGCCCTGATCGAGCGGGACGAATTCGGTCTTTGCGAACTCCGTGCAATAGCGGGACAGATCCAGCGACACGTCGCCCGGAGCGCCGGCCAGCGCCGCGCTTTGCTCCGGCACCGAGACCGGCACGTCGAGCACGCCGCCGATGGCGCGGGCGAGATCGAGAATGGTCGTGCTCGACCGGCCGCCCACATTATAGACCGCCTCGCGCCCATAGAGCAGGATCGACCAGAGCATCTCGACCGCATCGCTGAGATAGCAATAGGTGCGCTGGGCCGCCCCCTGATCCATGAGCGCGATGCGCTGCTCCAGCAGGCCTCGGCGGATCAGGCTGTTGAGCACGCGCTGGTCGTCCGGCCGCGTGCCCGGACCATAGGCCAAGGCCAGCCGGGCGATCCGGGCGGCGCGTCCTTGCCGGCGGAAGCCATGGCACAGCGCCTCGCCGGTCCGCTTGCCTTCGATATAGCAGGCGCGCGGATGGTCGGGGGCGGTGGTGCCGATATCGTCCTCGCGATGCGGCGCGTTGGCGGAGCCGCTATAGAGCTCGGACGTGCTGACGAACAGGAACTTGCCGTCCGTCGGCAGGCGCTCCAGCAGGGCGGCCGTCCCGATCGTATTGAGCAGCACTGTCTTCGCCGGGTTTTCCAGGAACTTGCCGGGCTGGCCATAGCCCGCGGCATGGATCACATGCTCGGCCACCGGCAGCGTGTTGCAGGAGCTGGCATCGGCGAGGTCGGCGCGATGGTGCCGGATATTGGAGCCGTCGAGCAGCCCGGCGATCTCAGGCAGGGGTGCCGAATGGGTGACGGCCGTCACATCGATCGGCCGGCCAGTCTGCCGCATCCGGTGGCGCAGGCAAGCGACCAGCATGATGCCCAGCAAGCCCGAGGCGCCGGTGATGAGGATCGAGCTGCCGTCGAGCGGGCTGAGATCGACGGCGGCCGCGATGCGGGCCGCATCCTCGTCGATAAGCGTGATCAGGTCAGGCATCGATCAGCATCTGCAATTCTTGGCGGAGCGCCTGGGCCGTGACGCCGATGGCGGCATCATGCTCCTCCTTCCGGCCGTAATTGCCGAGGAAGCGGCGCGGCACCCCGGCACAGCGCAGCAGCACCGGCTCGGGCCACATCGCCTCGGTCAGCTCGGCGGCGAGACCGCCGCGATAATAGGGCTCGCACAGGAAGATCTTGCGCGATGACGCATGCTCGCGCAGCGGTGCCGCGTCGAACGGGGTCACGGTCGAGTAATAGAGCAGTGTCACATCGAGCCCGGCTGTTGCCTCCTCGGCCGCGGCGAGCATGGGGCCGACGGCGACGACAGTCGCCTCGCTGCCTTGCTTCATCACGGTCGCCTGGGCGAAGCCGGTGCCGGCGCTCTCGCTGTTCTCGGTCTCGCTCAGGCGGAAATAAGTGGGCTTCGCATCGGCATAGGTCGCCTTCAGCAGCGCGTCGAACTCGCCAGCCGTGCCGGGCACCACGATCTCGAGGCCGGGCACTGAGCTCATGACCTGGACATCGCCCGGGCAATGATGCGTGCAGCCGAGGGCGGCGTAATCGTAGGAGCCGCCGACGCTGACGAAATTGCCGCCCAATCCCTGATAGCCGAAATCGATCTTGATCTGCTCCAGGCATCGCTCGACCAGGAACGGCGCGATGGTGTGGACGATCGGAATGAGGCCGGTCTTGGCCATGCCGGCAGCGAGGCTCACCGTCGCCTGCTCGAGGATGCCGATATTGTAGACCCGGTCCGGAAAGGCCTTGAACGCATCGCGGAAGCCGAACACGCCGATGTCGCCGAGCAGCAGCACCACCCGCTCGTCGGTCGCCAGCAGATGGCTGACCGTCGCCACGAATTGCTTGCGCATGCTCATATCAGCGCCTCCAGCAGGGAAGGCAGCTCTGCCCGGGTCGGGCTGCGATGGTGCCAGGCCGGCTCGTTCTCCATCGGCAGGCAGCCATAGCCCTTGATCGTGTTGGCGATGATGCAGACGGGCCTCTCGCCGGCAGGGGCCCAGCTCAAAGCCTGATGGAGGGCCGCGTGGTCATGGCCGTTCACCTCGCGCACCGCGAAGCCGAAGGCCTCGAACTTGGCGCCGATATCGCCCAGCGCCAGCGCCCGGTCGGTCGAATGATTGTAATCGACGATGCAACGGAGATTGCTCAGCCGATGATGGGCCGCGAGTGCCGCCGCTTCCCAGATGGTGCCTTCGTTGCATTCGCCGTCGCCGACGATCGAGAAGACCCGCGCCGGCACGCGCTGGATGCGCAGCCCCAACGCCATGCCCACGCTGATCGGAAAGCCGTGCCCGAGCGAGCCCGTCGAGGCCTCGACACCCGGCACCTTGCTGCTGTCGGGGTGACCGCCGAGCAGGCTGTCGAAATTCCCGAAATCGTCGAGCAGTGCCGCAGGGAAGAAGCCCTTCGCGGCGAGGACCGCATAGAGGCCGAGCGACGCATGGCCCTTGCTCAGCACGAACCGGTCGCGCCTGGGTGTCGCAGCCGTCGCGGGCGTGACATTCAGCACGCGGTCATAGAGCACCCAGAGGATGTCGAGGATCGACAAGGCGCTGGGAATATGTCCTTCGCCCCGGGCTGCCGCGACTTCGATGATGCGCCGGCGCAGGCCGCGGATGGCGGTCGCTTCGGTCTTTCGCGCTCGGCGTGCCGCCGGAGCCTCGCTGCCGGAGATCTCCATCGCCAATTCAAGGGCCATCGCTGTCGACCTTCGTTGCCTAGATCCTGATCTCTAGTTCAAGGTCTTTAACGTTTTAATAAAATGACCGGCATAGCGTGGGGCCGAACTGCGGAGATCGGCAGCCGGCCATGTCAGTCAACAGCTCGGATTACGTGAGATTCGTCGAGAACAGGATTCTCGAGGAAAGCAGCTACCTGACGAGCGTCTCGACCGACCTCGACGACTATGTCGCCGAGATGGTCGAGGTGCGGACCGGCGGCGCCTGGCGCCAGAACCGGATGATGCAGGTGCCTTTGGCGTTCCGGCTCCATCCGGATCGAAGCTGGCTCACGGTCGGCGATATGGGGCGGGACGGGATCATCCTGATCCATAACGGCATCCGGAACGTGGTGCCGACCTCGCTCAACGGCGTCGTCCTGGCGCAGCTGCAGGCGGCCGGCCTGATCGAGCGGTTCGGCATCGAGAATGCGGAGCGCATGTCGCGGGACGATGGTGCCTTCGACTATGTGCTGTGCAAGCAAAGCCTGCATCACATGCAACGACCCTTCGTCGCGATCTATGAGATGCTGCGCGTATCGCGTCGCGCCGTCGTGCTGATCGAGCCGCAGGATCGGCGGGAGGCGGGACAATCCTTCATTCCCGCACCCTATTACGAATCGGCGGGAAACTTCGTCCACAGCATCTCCAAGGGTGAGTTGGCGAAGCTTGCGATCGGCGCCAATCTGCCGGCGATCGGGTTTCTCGAATTCAACGAGGCCTATACGGAGCAGTCGGAATCAGCACCGGCGACCGAAGAGTGCGCAGCCTTCCGCGCGATGCAGGCCCAGCTGGCCGCACGCGATGCGCAGGCCGAGCGCGGCGAGCGCGGCTATGACCGGCTGACCGCCGTGCTGTTCCACGAGGCGCCGGACGCGGAGCTCGCCCAGGCGCTCGCGGCATGCGGCCTCGTCATCGAGGCGCTGCCCGGCAACCCCTATGCACCCGATGCAAGGCGGCGGCTGCCCTGGTCCCTCTTCGCGGAACCGATCGCCCGGCTCGCCGCGGAGGGCGGCTATCTCTGGGGCATCGGCGAGGATTTCGGGTATCTGTGGATGATCTATCCGGAGATCGAGGCTCTGCTGCGGTCAGGCACCGTCAAGCTGGTCGATCGGTCCGGCAGCACCAATCTCGCCCGGATCCTCGACTATCTGCCGAAAGGCGCGCGCCCGGCCTCCGACATTCTGAACTACGAGATCCACGCGCCTGCCGTCCTGGCCGAGGATCAGGCGCCGATCGTGATGACCAGCCTGGCAGAGAAGACGCGTCGGGCCATGAGCGCCGATGCCCCCGGCATGGGCATCGCGGCGGACAGGATCATCGATATCGGCTATCCGGGGCTCGCCCGGGTGGATTGATCCGGCGCGTCGGCAGCACTCGGTTAGCCCAGCGGCGATCGCGGAAACTTAGTCGATCACGAGATACGAGGTCCGCGCATTGTAACGATACCGTTTGATGGCGAAGCGATCGAGGCCCAGCGCCTCTTTCAAGGCCATCGTCTCGCCCGGCGTGGCGTGGTCGGCAAGCTCGTCGAAGCCCAATACCGTGCCCTTCGTCACCCGGTCCCGGATGAGATTGAGGCACGCCACGGTCGGCTGATAGATGTCGAGGTCGAAATAGGCGAGCGCGATCATCGTTTCCGGGTTCTGCGCGAGATAGCCGGGCAAGGTTTCTGTCACGTCGCCTTTGACGATTTCGAACTTGCGGATGTGCGGCTGCGGGCTCTCCTGCTCTTGCAGAGCGAGGATCGTTTCCAGGTAGTGCTCGTAGCCGGAGGTCGTGGCATAGGCGCCACGATGCATCTGATCGCCATCCTCGGCTTCGACCGACGGAAATCCGGCGAAAGTGTCGAACGCGACGACTTTCCTCAGACGGGCGAAGGGCTCGTAGATGCCGCGGAAGGCAGAGTAGAGCGCGGCGTTCTGGCCCCAGCGGCAGCCGAACTCCATGACGACGCCCTGCACCTCCAGGATCTTCTGATAAAGAAAATCCATGAACAGGATGCGCGACAGGGTCTGCGGCGTGAGGAAGAGTCCCAAATTCGGCAGCATCTCCGCGTCCGGAATCGGGCATGAGCGCATGAGGTCGACGAGTTTCTGCCGACGGCCCTGCTCATCGGCGGCACCGTATGTCACGAGCTTGAACGGGTTCTTGTCGTCGGACATGGGCAATGGGCTCGCTTCTAGACGGTCGGCGACCAGACGATGACGGAGCAGCCTTCGATAAACAGGCTGCCGGTCATGGTACGGCGGGCCATATGGATGTTGATCCGGCCATCTTGCTCCAAAGCGCGCAAATAGCCGAGCAGGCCATTGAGGTAGTTACGGCGCTTGAAATAGGCGATCGACAGGAAGTCGAGCAGATTGCTCTCGTCGAGCAGCTCGGCGATCGGTTCGATATGGATGCAGATCGACGGCCGGCTGTTGAGAAGATAGTTGATGAAGGGCTGGAAACGATCACCCGTCTGCTCGAGCGAGGCGGCGGTATAGACCGCGGCACCCGGCGCCAGCTTGAAGCCCTCGTCGGGCGTGAAATAGTCGAAGCGCTGCCCGTAGAGCTTGGTGTCGACCCCGGCTTCTCGCAGCCGACCGAGGATCTTCTGCGACGCCTCGGTCCAGTCGAGCCCCCAGAGCGTCGCATGTGGATTGACGGCACGGACGCGGAAGAGATTGTGCCCGGTCCCGCAGCCGAACTCGTAGACGCTTTCCTTGTCGCGGAGATATTTGTCGAACAGCCAATCCTGGATCGCGAAGAACAGCCGCTCCTCGAATTGGCGATGGAGCGGCGCGATCAGCTCCTGCTTCCAGCGCACCACCTCATGCTTGCCGAAATAGCCTGGCGTCAGAGAGGCGGGATCGAAATCGCGGCCGATCTTGTCGAGATGGGCACCCCAGCCGGCCTCCCATTGATCGAGCCGCGCCTCGCCCGACCGCGGCAGCTCGCGGTGATAGAGCGTCTCGATGATCTGGCGCAGGCGATAATCGCGCTCGGCCGGCCCGAGGGCGCGATAGCGGAAATCATAGGCACGGATGCGGTCGGCGACATAGGCGCTCGGCGCCTCGCCGAAGGCGGCCGCGAAATCGTCTGGGGTCAGAAGCCGCGGCCGTTCTGCGATCGCGCCGTCAGCTTGCATCGTCGCATCCACGCTCAGAACACCACATTCGCATCGGTGCTGGTTGGGCGATAGAAGCTGTAGAGCTTGACCAGCTCCTCGATCGTTTCCTTCAGCCCGATCGTGCAATCGAAGCCCAGCGCGCGGATCTTCTTGAACGAGACATTGAAGTTGCGCGAATCCTTGTCGGCCAGCACGCTGTTGATCACGTCGCATTCGACATGCTTTTTGATCTCGTCGGCGATCTGCTGCTTGCTGTAGTTCAGGTCGTTGCTGCCGACATTGAACATGCTGCCGCGCATCCGGTCCTGCTTGTCGATCGCCATCAGATAGCCGCGCACGCAATCATCGATGTGAATGAAGGTGCGCTTGGCGTCGGCGTGATAGAGCACTAGGCTGCGATCGATGATGGCGCGGGCGACGAAATCATTGACCAGCAGGTTCGAGCGCATGCGGGGGGCGACACCCATCACCGTCGCCATGCGCAGTGCGATCGTGTTCGGATGATCGTCGAGGCAGATATTCTCGGCCGCCTGCTTGGTCTTGGTGTACATGCCGGCCGGGTGAAGCACGGTCTCTTCATCGACCTCGATCTCGGGCGCCACCTCATACATCGCCGTGGTCGAGGCGAAGATCAGCAGCTGCTCCTTCGACATGCTCTTCACCATGGTGCGGGTCGCCTCGACATTGACGGCGAGCGCTACGCCCGGATTGGCGACGCAGGCGGGAAAGCCGCTCAAGCCCGCGAGATGGATGACGACATCATGCTCGCGGATCACCGACCGCAAATCGTCGCGAATATCCTTGCGCAGAATGCTCAGCTTCGGGTTGGTCGTTAGATGCAGGATCGGCGTGAAGCCGAAATAGAAGGTGTCGAGCACGGTGACATCGCAACCGCGCGCCAACAGCGCCTCGGTGATCTTGATGCCTTTATAGCCTGCTCCACCCGTGACCAAGACTCTCATGAATTGCCTCCGATGCCGGAAAACGGCACGCTTTCTCGAGGCAGCATCGCGCTGCACGCTTAAGGAAGGGTTTCCGGCATTTTGCTAAAATCCCGGCGGTGCCAAGCTCAATGGCAATAGAGGTTGGTGTCGTAGAGCCAGGGCGTGAATTGCCGGAGCGACAGGCGGTAATCCGGCCGCATCCGCCGGATCCGGGCCGGCAGCGCGAACAGATCCTCGGTCTGGTGATAGGCCGAGACGCACAGGCCGGGGCGATGGGCCTCGATCTGGCCGGCGGCGCCGTCGAGTGCCGCCGTTTCCGAGCCTTCGACATCGAGCTTGATCGCGGTGACGGGCCGGTCGACCGCCTGATCGACCGCGGTCACCTCGATGGCGATCTCGCCGGCATCGCTGACATAGCTGCCCTGGTCGTTGCCGGCGGCGAAGCGCAGCGTGCGCCGGTCGGAATAAAGCCCCTGCCGGAACAGCTGCACGCCGCTCAGGTGGCGGGTCCGTGCTTCGAGCTTGGCGAAATTCTCGGCGTCCGGCTCGAAGGCAAAGATCTGGTCGTAGTCGGAGCCGTGGCTCTCGACGAAGCGCAGCACCGTGTCGCCGTCATAGGCGCCGCCATCGACATAGACATGGCCGGCTTCGCGGCCGAGCCAGTCCGGCTCGCCGCCGGCGAGGCTCGCCTCGTGCGCCGCTTCGAGATAGCGCCGCTCGCCGGTCAGGCGGAACAGCAGCACGCTGCGAAAGACGGCGCGGCTGAGATCATCCGCGAGGCTAGCGGCGAAATCATCCCATTCGGCGCGCCGGTTCCAGGCGGATTCGGCGAGGTCCTCATAGAATTTCGCCTGCACGGTCGGATAGGCGAAACCGGTGCGGCGATAGGCATGGATGAGGCTCAGCCAATCGATGCCGGCAGTGTCGCAATAGGCGCTGAAATGGGCGGCCGCCCCCTTGCTCTCGACCATCATCAGGGCCAGCAGGCCCGTGTGCCGGCGCTTGAGCTCCTCGAGCGCCGCTTCCGCCACGATCGGAAATCGATCGAGCGAACCGCCGGCGGATTTGTTGTCGCACACGGCGACGATATCGAGATCGGCCGCCTGCCGGGCGAAGGCTCGGGCATAAGGTGTGGCACCCACGAGCACGATCGGCCGGCCCGCCGGCTCGAGCGCAGCAGCTCGGTCATCTTCGAACAGGCGGAAGGATGGGCGTTCCGAACGCCCCCAGCGCTCGACCAGCCTGTCGAGCCGCCGCCGCTCCGTCGCGTCATCCAACATGCCCGATCCTCGCCCAGCCGCTACATTGCATTTGCTTGAAACTTGAGGCATCAGCGTTAACGCGCCGTAAAAGCAGGACAGCGCAGGATCGAGCGAGGAATGAGGGGAGTCGGAACGCCCGAGATGCGCGCCAGGATCGCCGCCATCGCCTACCATTTGCCCGAGGCCGTGCTAGACAACGCCGAGCTTGCGCGCCTAAACCCGCGCTTCCGCGCGGACAAGATCACGGCGAAGACCGGGATCGACCGGCGCCACATCGCGGCCAAGGGCGAGACGGCCGGCGATCTTGCCGTGGCCGCGGCGGAACGGCTCCTGACCGAGACCGGCAACGCGCGCGACGGCATCGACTACCTGATCTTCTGCACTCAGGCACCCGACTACGTGCTGCCGACGACGGCCTGTGTCATCCATCGCCGGCTGGGCCTGCGGCCGGGGGCAGGGGCGATCGACATCAATCTCGGCTGCTCGGGCTATGTCTATGGGCTGGGGCTGGCGCAAGGGCTGATCCTGGCGGGCCAGGCGCGGCGCGTGCTGCTGCTGACGGCCGACACCTACAGCAAATTCATCGATGTGGACGATCTGAGCGTGCGCAGCATCTTCGGCGACGGCGCGGCGGCGACCTTTGTCGAAGCTGCGGCTGAGGGTGCCGTCGGGCTCGGGCCTTTCGCCTATGGCACCGATGGCCATGGGGCGGAGCATCTCATCGTGCCGACGGGCGGTGCCCGCGATCCCGAAGGGGCCGAGGGCGCACACTACACCATCGGCACCGGCGAGACGCGGCGCGGCAGGCCGCTCCATATGAACGGGCCGGAAGTCTTCAATTTCACGCTCGGCGCCGTCCCGGCGCTGGTGCAGGAGATCCTGGGCAAGGCCGATCTCGGCCTCGACGGCATCGATCTCTTCGTCTTCCACCAGGCCAATGCCACCATGCTCGAGGCGCTGCGCCGCAAGATCGCGATCCCGGAGGAGAAATTCTTCGTCGATCTCGATGGTGGCAACACGGTGGGATCGACCATCCCGATGGCACTCAGGCGTGCCGAGACGGCCGGCCGTCTCCGGCCCGGCATGCGCGTCATGCTGGTGGGCTTCGGCGTCGGCTATTCCTGGGCCGCGACCACGCTCGTCTGGGGGTGAGTCGCCGCCACGAAATCGGCGATGAGCCGATTGACCGCGTCGCCCGCGGCGACATGCGGCATATGGCCGACCGCACTCAGCAGATAGCTCGGCGCATCGGCCGGCAGCCAGCCTGCGGGCGGCAGTGCTATGACCGGATCGTCCTTGCCCCAGATGAATTGAATCGGGCAGGGAATGCGCGTCCAGTCGATCGGTGGGGCCGTCAGATTGCGCACATCCGGGACGTTCCGTTCCAGGAACGCCGCCATCTGGCCGCGCAGCTGCGGCTGCGACAGGCGGGCGAACAGGCCGCGCGCGAACAGCGTGGTGTTGATCGCGGCGCCACCGAAGAGCGTGCGGGCGCAGGCTTCGGCATCCTCGCGGGTCGAGACCTGCGTCATCCGCTCGAGAAAGGCATGATCGTAATGCGGCGAGATGCCGGCGCAGGCGATCAGCGTCAGGCTGCGCGGCACGAGCCTTTGTTGCTCGACCAGGCTCAGCAGCAGCCTTCCGCCCAGCGAATGGCCGATCAGATGCGGCCGCTCGAGGCCGAGCGTGGCGATGGCGGCCTCGAGCCAGTCGATCAGATCCCACCAGCTCGTACAGCCGGATGCCGAGCCGGATCTGCCATGGCCGGGTAGATCGAGGGCGACGACATGATGGTCGCGCGCCAACAGGCCCAGATTGAATTGCCAGGTCAGCATGTCGCCGCAGAAGCCATGCAGCAGCAGGACGGGGGGCTGTGCCGGATCGCCCAGCCGCAGGAGGCCGGTTTCGATCCCCGCGATCGGCATGGTCTCAGGCCGGATCCTCGGTGCGCTGCGTGGTGCCACGGCGATGTCGGACAAGGTTCTGTTATCTCCGGCTTTTCCACCGAACTATCGTGTATCGACTAAAATTTGCGTTAAGAATGATCGAATTCGCCTAGAGTCGGATGCGATCAGGTCGAATCGACCTGATCGCTGAATCCGTCTCTAAACATTTGAATCAGAGAGCGATTCAGACATTAGGTCGGCTCGACCTAATGTCATCGCGCTCTAGAAAGATCGATGGCCGCCTTTCTCTTCCGCGCCGACGCGAGCCCTGCCATGGGAATCGGGCATGTCATGCGCTGCCTCGCGATCGCCGAGGCGCTCAATGATCGCGGCCATCGCTGCCACTTTGCGTCGTCCGATCTGACCGAAGCGGCCGAGGCGCGGCTCGATCGCGAAGGGATTGTCCGACACCGGCTCGATCCGTCAGCATCCTTTGAGCCGTTGATCGCGGCCGTCGATCCGGCGGCGCTCATCATCGATGGCTATCATTTCCCGTCGGCTTGGCGCGGCCGGATCAGGGCTCTCGGACGTCCTGTGCTGAGTTTTCAGGATCATGACGATCCGACGCCGCTCCATGCCGATCTCATCGTCAATCCGCCCGGCCACGGGAACCGGCAGGCAGCCCCCAACGCCCTTTGGATCGGCGGTGCCGCGGCAGTGCTGCTCCGGCGGGAATTGCGGCAGGCGGCGGAGCCGCCCTTGCTGCCGATCGGCGAGCGCCCTTCGATCCTGGTGAGCTTCGGCGGCACCGATCCGGCTGGCCTTACGCTGCCGGTCGCATCGGCACTCCGGGGCTGTCTGCCGCAAATTCCACTCGATATCGTGATCGGGCGCGGTGTCGCCGAGGGCGAGCGCGTTGCTGCAGCGACGGCGGCACTCGGGCCGGAGGTCCGCGTGCATCTCGATCCGCCGGCCATGGGACCGCTGATGCGCCGGAGCGGCCTCGCCGTTTCGGCCGCCGGCGGCACGGTCGGTGAGCTTGCCGCCTTGGGCGTGCCTGCCATCATCGCGGTCGTGGCCGAGAATCAACGGCTCGGCGCCGAGGCGGCGGCGCGCGACGGCTGGTGCCGCGCCGCGCCGGCCGATCGGGACGCCTTGGCCGAGGCGGCCTCGGCCCTTTGGCAGGATGCCACCCTTCGTGCCGCCATGGCCGAGCGGGCGCGGTCGCTCGTCGATGGGCGCGGCGCCGATCGGGTGGTGGATGCGCTCCTCGGCATTTGTGCAAATCTTTAGGTAACGACCTCGCTCTATCCTGCCGCCCAAATGACCCGAGCGGAGCCAGATGTCGTGACAGGCGAATTCGCCATAGCCGGCCGCAAGATCGGACCGGACCAGCCGCCCTACCTCATCGCCGAGTTGAGCGGCAATCACGGCGGCGATCACGACCGCGTCCACCGCATGCTCGATGCCGCCAAAGCAGCGGGTGCCGATGCGGTCAAGATCCAGACCTACACGGCCGATACGCTGACCATCGATCATGACGGGCCGGGCTTTCGCTTGGGCGGCGGGCTCTGGGAAGGGCGCACGCTCTACGATCTCTATCAGGAAGGCACGCTGCCCTGGGCCTGGCATGAAAGCCTGTTCCGCCACGCGCGCGAGATTGGCTTGCCGCTCTTCAGCTCGCCCTTCGATGCGAGTGCCGTCGAGCTGCTGGAAGGGCTCGGCGCACCCGCTTTCAAGATTGCTTCCTTCGAGCTGGTCGACCTGCCGCTCATCCGCCGTGCGGCGCGTTCCGGCAAGCCGCTCATCTTCTCGACCGGCATGGCGAGCCTGGGCGAGATCGGCGAGGCGATCGAGGCCGCAGGCGATGTGCCGGTCATGCTGCTCCACTGCACCAGCGGTTATCCGACCCCGCCCGAGGATTGCGATCTCCGGACCATCCCGCATCTCGCCGGCTGTTTCGGCACGCTGGTCGGGCTCTCCGATCACACGCTCGGTGTCGCGGCTCCTGTGGCTGCCGTGGCGCTCGGCGCCGTCATGGTCGAGAAGCACTTCATGCTGTCGCGCGCCGATGGCGGCGTCGATTCCGCCTTCTCGCTCGAGCCGCAGGAATTCAAAGCGATGGCCGATGCCTGCCGGACCGCCTGGGCAGCCCTTGGCAAGGTCGATTACTCGATCAAGGAAAGCGAGCGCGGTAGCCGCTTCTATCGCCGCTCGCTCTATATCGTGGCCGATGTCGCTGCTGGCGAAGTGTTGAGCACTCAGCATGTCCGCTCGATCCGCCCGGCCTATGGGCTGGCGCCGAAGCATCTCGACGAGGTGCTGGGCCGGCGCGCGACGCGGGCCTTGAAGCGCGGCGAGCCCCTGGAATGGAGCATGGTCGGGCCGGCCTGATGCGCATCGTCGCCATCACCCAGGCACGCATGGGCTCGACCCGGCTGCCGGGCAAGATCATGCTGCCGCTCCTGGGTGAGCCGATGCTCGTTCATCATCTTCGCCGGCTGGAGCGGGCGAAACGGATCGACGGGCTGATCGTGGCGACGACCGACGATGCGTCGAGTGCGCCGATCGTCGAGCTCTGCGACCGGCTCGGCATCGAAAGCTTCCACGGCTCGGAGACGGATGTGTTGGCGCGCTTCCACGGCGCCGCCGAGGCGGCGCAAGCCGATCTCGTCGTGCGCGTAACCTCGGATTGCCCGCTGATCGATCCGGCGCTGATCGATAACGCGATCGAGCGGGTGCTCGAGGGCGCCGATTATGCCTCGGTCGATGTCGGCTCGTATCCACGCGGCTGCGATGCCGAAGCGTTCCGCCGCCAGGCGCTCGACGAGGCTTTCCTTGAAGCGGTCGATCCAGCCGAGCGCGAGCATGTCACCCCCTTCATCTATCGCCGACCGGAGCGGTACCGGCTCGATTCCGTCGGCGGCGGCGACGGGGCGGAGTTCCGGCTCTGCGTCGACGAGGCAGCCGATTTCCGCCTGATCGCGACGCTGGCCGAAGCGCTGGCGCCGTGTGGCCAGGAGTGGGGCTGGCGCGATTGCGTGGCGCTTTTGCGCCAGCATCCGGACTGGGCCGCGATCAACCGATCGGTGGCGCAGAAGAAAGCGTGACGGCGATCGCGTTAATTCGGCTCAAAAGCCTTCGTTAACCAAATTCCTGCTAGACCGGTCGGTGATGGCATTTTCGCCGAACCAGGGACCGAGCCGAACGATGAAAACCGCGGAATTCCTCGCCCATCTCGATGACATGCTGGAACTGGACCCGGGCACGCTCAAGGGCGACGAGCAGCTGAGCGACATCCCCGAATGGGACAGCCTCGCCGTCATCAGCTTCATCGCGCTCGTCGACGAGCAGTTCGAGATCATTCTCGAAGGCGAGAAGCTGGCCGAGGCGAAGTCCATCGCTGACCTCATCAGCCTCCTGGGTGGGCGCGTCGCGGGCTGACGCCATGCCCGCGAACCCGATGGATCTCACCGGCCGGCATGTGCTGGTCACCGGCGCCTCCTCGGGCATCGGGCGGGCTGCGGCTGTGTTGCTGGCAGACCTGGGCGCACGGGTAACGATCACCGGGCGGGATGCCGCCCGGCTCGACGCGACGCTCGAACGCATGAGCGGGGAGGGGCATCGCACTGCCCCGATCGATCTCGGCGCCATCGACGCGATCCCGGTCTGGCTCAAGGAGCAGGCGGCATCCGGCGGCCCTTTCAGCGGGCTCGCCCATTGCGCCGGCATCCAGGTGTCGAAGCCGATCCGCAGTACCGACGACGCCTTCATGACCGACATGTTCCGCGTCAATATCGGCAGCGGCCTGGCGCTCGCACGCGGGTTCCGCCAGCGTGGCTGCGCCGTCGAAGGCGCCGGCATCGTGTTCGTGGCTTCGGCCTCCGCCTATGTCGGCCAGGCCGGCAATGTCGTCTATTGTGCCACCAAAGGGGCGATCGTCTCGGCCGCCCGCGCCCTCGCGGTGGAGCTCGCGCGCGACAAGATCCGGGTCAATTGCGTGGCGCCGGCGCTGGTCGATACCGAGATGGCCGACCGGTTCCGCTCGACCATGAGCGAGGCGCAGTTCGCCGAATATCTGACCCACTATCCCATGGGCATCGGCAAGCCGGAGGATGTCGCCAACGCCATCGCCTTCCTCATCGCCGACACGGCCCGCTGGGTCACGGGCTCCAGCCTGCTGCTCGATGGCGGGCTGCTGGCCGGCTGATGCCATGACCGTTCCGGGACTCGATCCGAGCGATTACTTCGACACCGAAACATTTGCCGCCGAGCGCCGCCTGTTCGAACGCAGCTGGCAGCTGGTGGGACTGTGCTCCGACCTTGCTCAGCATCAGGATTTCATCACAGCCACGCTCGCCGGCCGCAGCGTCGTCATCCAGAATTTCGAGGGCGCCCTCAAGGGCTTCCACAATGTCTGCTCGCACCGCCATGCGCGGATCCGGTCGACCGCGTGCGGGAACGGGCTGCTGCGCTGCCCCTATCATGGCTGGACCTATAATGGCGAGGGTGTGCCGGTCGGCATTCCCGGCAATGCCGAGTTTTTCGGCCTCGACCGTGCTGCCCGGAAAGAGCTGGCGCTGGCGCCGATCGCCGTCGAGTGCCTCGGCAATCTCGTCTTCGCACGGCTGGAGCCCACGGGAGAGAGTGTCGGCGATTGGCTCGGCGCCTATGCCGAGCCGCTCGAGCATCTGGGCAGCCTTTTCACCCAGCCCTTCGATCGTCAGAGTGTCGATTGGGCAGTCAATTGGAAAATCGGCATCGAAAGTGCCATCGAAGGCTATCATCTCGATCTCATCCACCCAGAGAGCTTCCGGCCACTGACCGCGGGCGCGCTGCCGGCCGAGTTCGCGGGACCGCATTCCTACGGCCCGACCGAGCTTTCGGCCGAGGGCCGGCAATCGATTGAGCGCATGGGGGCGAAGCTCGGCCTCGCGCGCACCGAGCGCTACACGCGCTACGACCATTTCTTCCTGTTCCCGAACATGATGGCGATCGCGAGCGCCGGCACCATCCTGTCGCTGCAGATCTACGAGCCGACGGGGCCGGAAACGACGCGGCTGCGCTTCTGGATGCTGACTGGCACCTCCTCGAAGCCGGCGCAGCGCCAGGGCGTCGCCGGCCGCGCGATCGAAGGCTCGCTCAAGGAGTTCAACGACCGCGTTCTGGCCGAGGATCAGGCAATCTCGGAATCGGTCCAGCGCGGCAAGCATCTGGCGGCGCGCGCCGCCGTGCTGGGCAGCAACGAGGATCGGATCTCGGCATTCCACGCTGCATGGCGGAATTCGGTCTTTAACGCAAATTAAGCTCTCTCGCTAGAACTCTCGCGAGAGATTGAGGAGGCTGGTGCCATGAAAGCGACAATCCAAGGGGTCCGCATCGCCGGCCTCGCCGCCGGCGTGCCGGTCGGGCGCCATTCCTTTTTGGAAACGCCGGAAATGTTCACTCTCGAGGAGGCGCAGAAGCTGACCGGCAGCATCGGTGTCATCGAGCGCCGCATCGCGCCGAAGCATCTGCTGGCGTCCGATCTGGCAGTCGCGGCGGCCGAGAAGCTGCTCGCCGATCTCGATTGGGATCCGGCCAGCATCGAGGTGCTGATCTTCATCACCCAGGGCCCGGACTACCTGCTGCCGGCGACCTCCTGCCTGATCCAGAAACGGCTGGGATTGCCGCGCAGCTGTGCCGCGTTCGATGTCAATCTCGGCTGCTCGGGCTATGTCTACGGTATCTGGCAGGTGGCGCAGCTGCTCTCGGGTTCGACCAGCGGGCGGGCGTTGCTGTTGTGCGGCGATATCAGCTCGCGGCTGCTGCTCTCAGACGACCGCTCGACCCGACCGCTGTTCGGCGATGCGGGGACGGCGACCGCGTTCGAGAAGGTCGAGGGCGCCACACCCATTCATGTGGCGCTCGGCACCGATGGCGGCGGCGGCGAGCATATCTCGATCAAGGCCGGCGGCCTGCGCCGCAGCCTGGTGCCGGCGCTTGCCGGCGGAGACGCAGGCTCGCTCTATGAGGAGGCGCATCTCCATTTGAACGGGCCGGAGGTCTTCGCCTTCACGCTCCGCGCCGTGCCGGCTATGGTGCGCGAGACGTTGCAACATGCCGAGATCAGCCTGGAAAACCTCGATTTCTGCGTCATGCACCAGGCCAATAAATTCATCCTCGAGCATCTCCGCAACAAGACAAAGATCCCGCCCGAGAAGTTCGTCTTGAATATGGAGAAGTTCGGCAATACGAGTTCGGCCTCGATTCCGCTCGCGATCTGCGACCGGCTGGCGGATCAGGTCGCGGCACAGCCGACCAAACTGCTGCTGGGCGGGTTCGGTGTCGGTTGGTCCTGGGGCGGCGTGGTGCTCGATCTCGGGCCGATCAAGCGGCCGAGCGTCGTCGATGTGCCGGACGATTTCCCCACGCTCGAGCTCTAGCATCCGATGAGCGCCGATCTGGCCGGCCGCCGCATTCTCATCACCGGCGCCTCGGCCGACAGCGATATCGGGCTCGGCATCGCCTTGAAGCTTGCAGAGCGCGGCGCCCGGCTGGTCCTGGCGGGCCGGCGACCGGAGCCGCTCGAGGCGACGCGCGAGCAATTGCCGCGAGCCGGCGAACATCTCGCTGCAGCCTTCGATCTCACCGATCTCGACGCCATCCCGGCCTGGCTCAAAGGGCTCGCGGCCGAGGGCGGCGCCTTCGCCGGCATCGTCCATAGCGCCTCGCACCAGGGTTATTCACCCATCGCCAAGATCGACCGGGCCGAGTTCGACCGCTATTTCGGCCTCAATGTCGGTGCCGCCATCCTGCTCGCGCGCGCGTTCCGGCAGCGCAATGTTGCGGCCCCCGAAGCAGCACTCCTCTATATCGGCTCGGTCGCGGGACTGCGCGGCCAGAAGGGGCGGGTGCTCTATGCCGCATCCAAGGCGGCGCTGGCGGCGGTGACGCGCTCGGCGGCACTCGAGCTCGCCGATCTCGGCATAAGGGTCAATTGCGTGGCTCCGGCGCTGGTCCGTGGGGGGCAGGCCGAGAAGCAATTCGCGCTCCTTTCCGCTGAGCAGAACAAGGCGCTCGAAGCCGCGCATCCGCTTGGCCTCGGTGTTCCGAGCGACGTCGCTGAGGCCGTGGCCTTCCTGCTTTCGCCCGCGGCGCGCTGGATCACCGGCGTCACGCTGCCGGTCGATGGCGGCTTCATGGCGGTATAGGCAGGTTCTTGAAGAAATCGCGATAGACGGCGAGCGCGAGTGGCTCGACCGCGCAGGCCTGCGGGACCGTGAACCACTCAAGCGCCATGTGCTCGTCGCCAAGCAGCGCCGGCTCGCCGCCGTGCCAGCGGGTGACGAGGAAGAGGTGATGACAGGCGCCAGCTTCGGGCATTGAAATCCGCCCTAAGCTCGTGAAGTCGAGCGGCATCACACCGATTTCCTCCTCGACCTCACGGATCAGGGCCTGCTCGATCGTTTCGCCCGGCTCGACATGGCCGCCGACAAGGTCCCAGCAGTCGGGATAATTCTTCTTGTGAGGTGCCCGCCTGGCCAGAAGGAGCCGCCGGTCGCGCAGGAGGAGGGCACAGGCGGTCGCTGTCATGGCTGCCTCGAATTTCTCCATTCTTCGCCGTACTTCCAGCCAATTCGCCGCATATCCCCTGGGAGCGAGGCGCTTGCGCGCCATGTACGAGGATCTCACTCACCTTTGGGAGCGGCAAATGCGCGGTACGGCAGGTCTCACCCTTTTGTTTCTATGCCTGACGGCAGCGCCGGCGACGGCGCAAGAGGTGGTGACCGACCCCGAATACATCACGCAATGCCAGTGCGGGCAGCAGCGGGTCGATCAGGTCTATGCCGAGATGATGGCCGAGAAGGCGCGGTTCGACGATAGCAAGGCGCGCGTGACAGCACTCGACGCCGAGATCGCCGAGACCAAGCCGACCGTCAATGTCGACGATCCCGAGCAAGTCGATGCGTTCCGCCGTTTGATCGCGACGCGCGAGCGGGCTTATGGCGAGACCTACACGATCGAGGCGTCGCGGATGGCCGAGCTCGTGGATCGCTATAACCACGCGGTTGGGCGCTATAGCGGCCTGTGCGGCGGTCAACGTTTCGATGCCGATGTCGAGGCGCAGGTGCGCGCCCGGCTCGTCTGCCCAGTTGAGCAGGATCCGAGCGCGCCTCAGTCGCCACGATAGAGCGTCGCCGGATCCACCTCGACCTCGGCGATGCTGCGCCAGCCGCTTGCGTTGGCCTCGCGGAAGAAGCAGGAGCGGTGACCGGTGTGGCAGGCGACCCCAACCTGATCGACCAGCAGGATCAGCGCGTCTCCATCGCAATCCATGCGCAGCGCCACCAGGCGCTGGGTCTGGCCCGAGGTCTCGCCTTTGCGCCAAAGGCTCGCACGCGAGCGCGACCAATAGACCGCCTGCCCGGTCCGGAGCGTTTCCGCGACGGCCTCCCGGTTCATCCAGGCCAGCATCAGGATCTCGCCCGTCTCGTGCTGCTGGGCTATGGCTGGAACGAGCCCTTGCGCATCGAAGGCGATCGCATCCATGAGGGTTTCCGAGCCGTAAACTGGGGCAGGCATGCCGATATTCCCGATCCTCGAAAAGTGGGGCGACCTTGGCACTCCCTGGCCGCTGCGACAATCTTGTTTTAGAACCGGGCTTTCGGGTAGCTTCCACCATGCGGAAGCGGCCGCCAACGAATGAAAAGAACCTGTTGCCTTGGGGGATGGCTTCGGCGTGAGCGACTGGATCATCGAAACCGATGGGCTGAGCAAGGATTTCCTGGGCTTCAGCGCGGTGCGCAACGTCGATCTCAAGGTCCGGCGCGGGTCGATCCATGCGCTCATTGGGCCGAACGGGGCCGGCAAGACGACCGTGTTCAACCTGCTCACCAAGTTCCTGCAGCCCAGCGGCGGCCGCATCATCTACAAGGGCGAGGATGTGACCGCGGTCAAACCGGCCGATATCGCGCGCCGCGGCCTCGTCCGCTCGTTCCAGATCTCCGCCGTGTTCCCGCACCTGAGCGTGCGTGAGAATGTGCGCGTGGCGCTTCAGCGCAAGCTCGGCAACTCCTTCCATTTCTGGCGCTCGGACAACGTGCTGCGGCAGCTCAATCCGCGTGCCGAAGAGCTGGTCGAGTGGGTGGGTTTGAGCGACTTCATCGACAAGGTGGCGGGCGAGCTTGCCTATGGCCGCAAGCGTGCGCTCGAGATCGCGACGACCTTGGCGCTCGAGCCCGAACTTCTGTTGCTCGACGAGCCGATGGCCGGGCTCGGCACCGAGGACATCAAGCGCATCGCGTCTCTGGTGAAGCGCGTGGCAGCCGACCGCACCGTGCTGATGGTCGAGCATAATCTGTCGGTCGTGGCTGATCTCTCGGATCGCATCACCGTGCTGGCGCGCGGCGAGGTGCTGGCCGAAGGCGTCTATGCCGAGGTGTCGCGCAATCCGGCCGTGATCGAGGCCTATGTTGGAACCGGTCATGCTTGACGCGCCGGCCGGCTCGCCTTTGCTCGCGATTGCCGGGCTCGAAGCCTGGTACGGCGAATCCCATGTGCTCCACGGCATGGAGTTCAATGTATCGGCCGGCGAGGTCGTGACGCTGCTCGGCCGGAACGGCGCCGGCAAGACCACGACGCTGCGCGCCGTCATGGGCATGCTCGGCCGGACCAAGGGCTCGATCCGGTTCGAAGAGAAGGAGATCGGCGGCCTGCCGTCCAATCGGATCGCGCGCGCCGGCATCGCCTATTGCCCGGAGGAGCGCGGCATCTTTGCCAGCCTCTCGGTCGAGGAAAACCTCATGCTGCCGCCGGTGGTGCGGCCCGGCGGCATGAGCGTCGCCGAGATCTACGAGATCTTTCCGAACCTGCTCGAGCGCAAGCGCAGCCCCGGCACCAAGCTCAGCGGCGGCGAGCAGCAGATGCTAGCGATCGGCCGCATCCTGCGCACGGGTGCGACACTTCTTCTGCTCGACGAGCCGTCCGAGGGGCTGGCGCCGGTCATCGTGCAGCGCATTGGCGAGGTCATCCGCGGGCTCAAGGCGAAGGGCTTCACGATCCTGCTGGTCGAGCAGAATTTCCGCTTCGCCGCGACCGTGGCCGACCGGCACTATGTGGTCGAGCATGGGCGCGTGATCGATATGATCGCCAACAGTGCGATCGCCGAGAACACCGACAAGCTGCATACCTATCTGGGTGTGTGAGATGCATCTCTTGGGGAGGGGATAATCATGCGGAAAAACTCTATGGCAGCCTTGACGGCGGCACTTGCCATCTCGCTCGGTGCGGGCGTGGCCGAGGCGCAGGTCACAAGCGTCAAGATCGGCGTGCTCAACGACAAATCCGGCCTCTACAAGGATCTATCGGGTCCGGGCGGCATCGATGCCGTGCGCATGGCGATCGAGGATATGGGCGGCAAGATCGGCGATGCCAAGATCGATCTGATCAGCGCCGATCACCAGAACAAGACCGACATCGGCAGCCAGATCGCCAGCCAATGGTACGATCAGGATCATGTCGATCTGATCATGGATGTGCCGAGCTCCGGCGTGGCGCTGACCGTAGCCGGCGTGGCCGGGGCCAAGCATAAGATCGCGATCTTCTCGGGCCCGGGCTCGTCCGACATCACCGGCTCGAAATGCACGCCGACGACGGTCCATTGGACCTATGACACCTACGGGCTGGCGCGCGGCACTGGCGGCGCCATCACCAAGGGCGGCGGGAATACATGGTTTTTCATCACGGCCGATTATGCATTCGGGCAGGCGCTCGAGCGCGATACGGCGAAGGTCGTCGAGCAGGATGGCGGCAAGGTTCTGGGCGAGGTGCGCGTGCCCTTGAACACGGCCGATTTCTCCTCGTTCCTGCTTCAGGCGCAGGGCTCGGGCGCCAAGGTCATCGGGCTGGCCAATGCCGGCGGCGATACGATCACCTCGATCAAGCAGGCGAGCGAGTTCGGCATTACGCAAGGCGGCCAGTCGCTCGCCGGCCTGCTGATCTTCCTGACGGACATCCATTCGCTGGGCCTGAAGACGGCGCAAGGGCTGCAGCTCACGGCGTCGTTCTACTGGGACCAGAATGACGAGACGCGTGCCTGGTCCAAGCGTTTCTTCGAGCGCAACAAGATCGAGCCGACGATGGTCCAAGCCGGCCTCTACGGTGCCGCGATGCATTATCTCAAGGCGGTCAAGGCCGTGAACTCCACGGATGCCGACAAGGTTATGGCCGAGATGCGCAAGGAGCCGATCAACGACTTCATGACCAAGAACGGCCAGCTGCGCAAGGACGGCAAGGTCGTGCGCGACATGTATCTGTTCCAGGTCAAGAAGCCGGAGGAATCGAAGGGCGAGTGGGATTATTACAAGCTCGTCCGCGAGATTCCGGCGGCCGAGGTAACGCGCCCGCTCAGCGAAAGCGAGTGCCCGCTGGTCAAGAAGGGCTAAGGGAGGCGACGGGCGCCGGATCATGGCAACCTTCTTCGGAGTTCCTTATCCGGCGCTCTTCGGCCAGCTGCTGCTGGGGCTGATCAATGGCGCCTTCTACGCCATGCTCAGCCTCGGCCTGGCCGTGATCTTCGGCCTGCTCAACATCATCAACTTCGCCCATGGCGCGCTCTATATGATGGGCGCGTTCTGCGCCTGGATGCTGCTCAACTATCTCGGCGTCGGCTATTGGCCGGCCTTGATCTTGAGCCCGCTCATCATCGGCGCCTTCGGCGTGCTGCTGGAGCGGACGCTGGTTCGGTGGATCTACCAGCTCGACCATCTCTACGGGCTGTTGCTGACCTTCGGTCTCGCCCTCATCATCGAAGGCATCTTCCGCAATTATTACGGCGTCTCGGGCCAGTCCTATGACGCGGTGCCGGACCTGCTGAAGGGCGGCGTCAATCTGGGCTTCATGTTCCTGCCGCTGTATCGCGGCTGGGTCGTCGTGGCCTCGCTCATCATCTGCCTCGCCACCTGGTACGCGATCGAGCGTACCCGGCTCGGCGCCTACTTGCGCGCCGCGACGGAGAATCCGGCGCTGGTCCAGGCTTTCGGCATCAATGTCCCGCGCATGATCACGCTGACCTACGGGTTCGGCGTGGCGCTGGCCGCCCTTGCAGGCGTGCTCGCGGCACCGATCCTCCATGTCAGCCCGATCATGGGCTCCAACATCATCATCGTCGTCTTCGCCGTCGTCGTGATCGGCGGCATGGGCTCGATCCTGGGCGCCGTGATCAGCGGCTTCGGCCTCGGCATCATCGAAGGCCTCACCAAGGTGTTCTATCCCGAGGCATCGAGCACGGTGATCTTCGTCGTCATGGCGATCGTGCTGCTGATCAAGCCGGCCGGTCTCTTCGGCCGGGCGGTCTGACATGACCGAACTCGTCAGCCGTCCCGTCGCCGCCGGCGTGCCCCTCAAGAACCGGCTGCTGCTCGGGGTTCTTCTTCTGGTGGTGCTGGTGGCTCCGGCCGCGATATATCCCGTGGCGCTCATGAAGGTGTTGTGCTTCGGCCTCTTCGCCAGCGCCTTCAACCTGTTGCTGGGTTATACCGGGCTGCTTTCCTTCGGCCATGCAGCCTTCTTCGGCTGGGCCTCCTACATCTCGGCCCATGCGCTCAAGGTCTGGGGCTGGCCGCCCGAGCTCGCCATCCTGGCCGGCACCGCGACGGCGACCGGCCTCGGCGTGGTCTTCGGCGGCCTTGCGATCCGCCGCCAGGGCATCTATTTCGCCATGGTCACGCTGGCGCTGGCCCAAATGCTCTATTTCGTGGCGCTTGAAGTGCCGCTGACCCATGGCGAGGATGGCATCCAGGGCGTTCCGCGCGGCACGCTCCTGGGCGTCATCGATCTCAACAATTCCTATACGCTCTACTATGTCGTGCTGGCGATCTGCCTGGCCGGCTTCGGGCTCATCTACCGCATCATCCATTCGCCCTTCGGCCAGATCCTCCAGGCGATCCGCGAGAACGAGCCGCGCGCCGTCTCGCTGGGCTATCGGGTGGATCAGTACAAGCTTCTGGCCTTCATTCTCTCGGCCGGCCTCGCCGGCCTCGCCGGCGCCACCAAGGCGCTGGTGTTCCAGCTCGCTTCGCTCACCGATGTCGAATGGCAGATGTCGGGCGAGGTTGTGCTCATCACGCTCATCGGCGGTGTCGGCACTGTGTTCGGCCCGGTCGTGGGCGCCACGATCTGGATCTTCCTCGAAACCTATCTCGCCGAAGCGGGATCCTGGGTCACGGTCATCCAGGGCGCCATCTTCGTGCTCGTAGTGCTGACCTTCCGCCGCGGCGTGGTCGGCGAGATCGCGGCCTATTTCCGCAAGCGGAGCGGATAGGGACAGAGCCGTCAGGAAATCCGGATCGCTTCTTCGATCTCGTCAAACGAGCTTCCAACACAGGGAGGCCCCCACTCTTCGCTATAACAAGGCGGCAGATGATCAAGCACCTCTCGCCGGGTTACGGCATAACAGGGAGCCTCGCCCGGCCATTGCAGAGTTCCGCCCAGTCGATCGAGCAGTTCGAAGAGCCTCGCGTTGAATGTGGGGCCGCCGCAATGATTGAACATCAGGCTTTCAATCAGATCATCCTCGGCACCATAAATGTCGCCGCGGGATCCGTCCGGATATTGAACATCTGTCAGCGGAAACGCCGGATCCACAGCCTCTCGGCCGAAGATCTCCTCAAATTGGGAGCGAGGGATCGGTGAAATGTCGCCGTTCTTGTAGAAAAAGACGAAAATGTCGAAGCTCATCGCAATCGCCCTGCGTGATCAGAGCGCGACTATGGCGCGAATCCGGCCTTTACGTCAAGAACAAATAGCGAACATCAACTCCGCCACTCCAGCGCTCGTCCCTTGATCGGGTTGACGAAGGCGCGGCCTTCCTCCTTCGCTCGCACGAACTCGTTCTTGAGCCTCAAGTACCAGCGCGCCTGTACGTCCGGGTCGCCCAAGAGAAGAAGCTGAGGGTTGTATTTCAGTCCCTGCTGCTGCTGCGCGATGACATCGCGGTCTTGGCGCAGGAACTCCTTGACGAAGGGCCACATCAGCGGGCGGAACGGGGTCAGCCAGGGTTGGGTCCAGAAGATCGAATGGTTGATCTCGGTCTCGGTCGGCGTCACCGGCGTCAGCGTGGTCAGGTGGCACATGACGTGTTTGCCGGCCCTGATGTGCTCATAGCGCACGCCGGGCAGGCGGAACACGATCTCGGTCGTCCGGTCGCCGCCCAGCAGCACATAGGCGCGGGTGTTCGAGGAGGGCGGGTGGCGCTTCATGGTGAAGCCGTAATCCGAGGCCACGAACTCCTTGACCTTGTCGCGGATCGATTTGGGCGAGCGCCAGAACCAGGCCTTGTGCACGAATGTGGCGTGCGAGGGATCGACGAGGCCGATGACGGCATGGTCGATGCTGCCCTCGAACATCATGGTCTTGACCATCTTGGGCACCTGGCCCTCGAGCTCGGGCAAGACCGGTACGGGCGGCGCGCCTTCCTGGTTCTCGCCCATGAAGATCCAGACGCCGCCCTGGACCTCCTCGATCGGATATGCCTTCACGCGGATCTTTTCGAGATCCGGCCGCTGCTTCTCGACGACCGAGGGGATGGCGGTGCAGGTGCCTTCGGTGTTGAAGCGCCAGCCGTGGTAGCAGCATTCGATCTCGCATCCGTCGAACTTGCCGAAGCGCAGCGGGATGGCGCGGTGCGGGCAGATATCGACGAGCGCGAAGGCCTTGCCGTCCTTGCCGCGGCCGAACAGAATCGGCTCTTCCATGATGATCTTCGGGACGAGCTTGCCCGGCTTCAGCCGCTCGCTCGATATCGCGAAGTACCAGACATCGCGGAGCGGCGGTGTGCTGTTGGAATCCACATGCGCCTCGCAGAAAGGGCTTTCCTCGCGCGCGACACTAGCGAGGCGAGGCGTGCGGGTGAAGAGGGTTGATCGGGCTGGGCTTGATCCGGCCTCGGCTTCGCGCTACCCAAGGTCGGTCATGCGGCTTTTCCGGCACTTTCATCCGCTTCCATCCGACGCCCGCGGCGCGGTGCTGGCGCTTGGCAATTTCGACGGCGTGCATCGCGGTCATCAGGCCGTGATCGCCGAAGCCGTGCGGATCGCCGCCGAGACGGGCCGTTCCTCCGGCGTCCTGAGCTTCGAGCCGCATCCGCGCAGCGTCTTCCGGCCTCAAGATCCACCCTATCGCCTGACGCCGATGCGGGCGAAGGCCCATGCGATCGCGGATCTCGGCGTCGAGCTGCTGGTCAATCTCCATTTCGATGCCGCCTTCGCCGAGCGCACGGCCGAGAATTTCGTGACCGAGATCCTGCATGACGGGCTGGGCGTTGCGCATATCGTCGCCGGTTACGATTTCGTCTTCGGCCATGGCAGGCGCGGCGATGCGGCGATGCTTGAGCGCATGGGCGCGGAGCTCGGATTTGGCGTCACGATCCTCACGCCGGTCTCGACGGGAGCAGGGGCGATCTTCTCCTCGACGCGTATCCGCGAGCTGCTGGTTGCCGGCGATCCCCGGGGTGCCGCCGAGCTGCTCGGCCGGTTCTGGGAGATCGAGGGAAGGGTCGAGCATGGCGATGCGCGCGGCCGTACCATCGGCTTCCCGACCGCCAATGTGGCGCTGGGCGACTATCTCCGGCCGGCGCCCGGCGTCTATGCCGTGCGCGCCGGGATCGAAGGGCCGGGGGGCGTCGATTGGCACGACGCCGTCGCCAATCTGGGCATGCGGCCGACGGTCGGCGGCATCGATCTTCGGCTCGAGGTGCATCTTCTGGATTTCGCCGGCGATCTCTATGGCAAGCATTTGCGCACGGCCTTCGTCGAACGCATCCGGCCGGAGCAGAAATTCGCCGGCCTCGACGCGCTGAAGGCGCAGATCGCGCGCGATGTCGAGACCGCGCGAGGGATCCACGCATCGGAGTAGATCGAGCCACGATTTCTCCCTATGATTGCTGCCATGCTGTCGACCGTTACCAGTTGTGCCGAGCCTTGGACCGCGCATCTGCTGCGCGGGCGCCTGGTGGCCGAAGGCGTTTACGCCGTCGTCGCCCATGAGCATCACATCGGCAATCTTTGGCCCTATACGCTGGCGCTCGGCGGCGTGAAGGTTCAGGTGCCGGCCGAGCAGCTCAACATGGCACAGGAGATCGTCGCGCGCTGCCGGGCCGGCGACTATCAAGATGAGCTGGATCCCGGCCCGGATCGCCTCGTTCCGCTCCAATGCCCGAACTGCGGTTCCGCCCGCATCAAGAGCCGGCCGGCGGTTCGATGGTCGATCCTGCTCGTCCTGTCATACCTCTATTCCGGGGTGATCTTTCCGTTAGCGAGGACCGCCCATCGCTGCCTGCAATGCCGCACGCGATGGCGCGCCTAGGCTGGCGCGCCCGTATGCATGTTGAGGTGCCAGAGCAGCGAGGCGAAGGCGCCCTTGACGCGCGGCAGCAGCCACCAGATCAGCGCCAGCGCTCCCCCGATCGTCACCACCAGCTCGGCCCAGGCGGGCGGGTCGTAGCGGTCCCAGACCAGCAGCAGCGGCACCACGATGTGGCCGACCAGCAGGATGGTGAAATAGGCCGGCACGTCGTCGGCGCGGATGTCGCCCAGCTTCTCGTTGCAGACCGAGCAGCGGTCGACGAGCTTCAGGGGCGCGCGGAAGATCGGGCCTTGGCCGCAATGCGGGCAGCGCATGCGGAAGCCGCGGCTCATCGAGGCGAAAGCGCCCAAACTTCCAACGGCGACGGTCATGGCCTCATCTCCTCGTTCTGCCGGGCGAGAGATAGTCACCCTCGGCGGTCGTGAGCACTACGCAATCGGCATGGCAGATCGCCGGTCAGGCGCCGAGACCCGCGATGAAGCTCCGGCACGCCTCGATCACCCGATCGGGCGCCTCGGCGTGCGGAACATGGCCGCCCTTGTCGAGGATCACGGTCTCGACCGGGCCGCAACTGAGCTCGGCGATCGCCTCGACATGGCGGAGCGTGCCATAGGGGTCCTCCGTTCCCTGGAACTGCAGGATCGGCGCCACGATCGCCGCCATCCGATGCTCGATCGTCCAGCCGCGGAAGCCCGGATCGAGCCAGATGCTGTGCCAGGCCTCGAACATCGGGCCGGGCCGGTCGTGATAGCGGCCGAGCCGCTCGATGAGATCGCCGGTCCGCGCCCGCTCGAGCGTGGCGGCCACACCGGCCGCGGCCTCCTCCTCGACCATTATGTGCGGCGCTTCGAGGATCAGCGCCTCGATCGGTTCGCTGGTGCTGGCGGCATGGATGAGGGCGATGGTGGCGCCGTCGGAATGGCCGAACAGGATCGGCCGGCGGATGCCGGCGGCGTGCAGCACCGAGGGCAGCACATCGATCGCCTCATGATCGAGATAATCGAAGTCGCGCGGGGCCGCGAGCGGGGCCGAGCCGCCATGGCCCTGCCGGGAATAGCCCATCCAACCCAAGCCGCAGGCAGATGCCAGGCGGTCCGGGAAATCCTTCCACTGGGCAAGCGAGCCCAGCGCCTCATGCAGGAAGACGAGCGTGGGCGCCCCAGGCGGCGAGGGCACATGGTTGAGCTCGAGCGAGACTCCCCCGATCTCGACCATGTGCCGACTCATCCGCAATCACGCATCGGCGAAGCGGGCGAGGTGATGATCGGCGTCGCCGAATAGCCGATCGATCATGGTCAGCCGCTTGAAGTAATGGCCGGCGATATACTCCATCGTGATGCCGATGCCGCCATGCATCTGCACGGAGTCCTGGCCGATGAGCCGGCCGGACTTGCCGATTTGCACCTTGGCGCCTGAGATCGCCTTGCGCCGCTCGTTGGGGCGGGGATCGCTCGCCCGGTCGGAGGCCAGGATCGAGAGCGAGCTCGCCTGCTCCTGGGCCACGACCATGTCGACCATGCGGTGCTGCAGCACCTGGAACGCGCCGATCGGCGTGCCGAACTGCGTGCGCGTCTTGAGGTAATCGAGCGTCACGTCGTTGAGGGCCGTCATGATGCCGACCGCCTCGGCGCAGACGGCCGCAATGCCGCGATCGATCGCATGCTCGATGAAGGGATATGCCGCGCCTTCGGGCCCGAGGAGCGCCGAGGCGGGCACCTCGACATTGTCGATCGTCAGCTCGGCGGCACGCGTGCCGTCGACATTGGGATAGGCCCGGATGCCGAGGCCCTTGGCGTCACGCTCGACCAGGAACAGCGAGATGCCGGTCTTGTCGAGCGCCTGGCCGCTCGTGCGCGCCGAGACGATGAAGAGATCGGCGCAATCGCCGCCCAGCACCACGGCCTTGGCGCCGCTGAGGCGATAGCCCGTGCCTGTCTTCTCGGCCTTGGTCTCGACATGGTTCAGCGAGTAGCGCGATTTGGGCTCGCCATGGGCCAGCGCCAGGAACAGCTCGCCCGCCGCCATGGGGCTCAGAATCTCCGCTTGCTGCGCGGCGCTGCCGGCGAGTGCCACGATGCCGCCGCCCAGCACGATTGTGGCGAGATAGGGCTCGACCACCAGGCCGCGGCCGAACGCCTCGAGCACGATCGCCACATCCTGGAAGCTGCCGCCGATGCCGCCATGCTCCTCCGGCACCTCGATGCCGAGGAGCCCGAGCTCGGCGAAGGTGCTCCACAGCTCGCGCGAGAAGCCTTCGGGGCTGGCCAGGATCTGCTTGCGCTGCTCGAAACCGTAACGCTCGCGCACCAGGCGCACGGCCGTATCCTCCAGCATCCGCTGGGTGTCGCTCAGATTGAAATCCATGTTCTTGCTACCCCTACCTCTCAGAGACCCAGCTTGGCCTTGGTCAGGATGTTCCGCTGGATCTCGTTCGATCCGCCATAGATCGAGGTCTTGCGGTAGTTGAAATAGTCGGACGCCAGCGGGGCGGCGTAGTCCGGGCCGATCGGCTCGCCGTTCCAGCCCAATTCCCGCGCCTCGGGATTGAACGGCATGGCGTAAGGCCCGACCGCTTCCATCATCAGCTCGGTGATGCGCTGCTGGATGACCGAGCCGGTGATCTTCAGCATGTTGGCCTCGGCACCGGGCGCCTTGCCCTCCTGGGCGGCGGCCAGCATGCGCATGCCGCTGATCTCGAGCGCCATGAGATCGATTTCGAGCGCCGCGATCTTCTCGCGGAAGGCGCGCGTCTCGATCAGCGGCACGCCGTCCACCATCTCGTTGCGCGCCATCGCCTTCAGCCGCTCGAGCTCGCGCTTCGAGCGCCCGACGCGGGCGATGCCGGTGCGCTCGTGCGACAGCAGGAACTTGGCATAGTCCCAGCCCTTGTTGACCTCGCCGACGAGGTTTTCCTTGGGCACGCGGACATCGTCGAAGAACACCTCGTTCACCTCATGCGCGCCGTCGATCGTGATGATCGGGCGCACGGTGATGCCGGGCGACTTCATGTCGATGAGCAGCATGGAGATGCCCATCTGCTTCTTGGCGGCGGGGTCGGTGCGCACCAGGCAGAAGATCATGTCGGCATGCTGGGCCAGCGTCGTCCAGGTCTTCTGGCCGTTGACGACCCAGTGATCGCCGTCGAGCACCGCCTTGGTGCGGAGCGACGCCAGATCCGAGCCCGAGCCCGGCTCCGAGAAGCCCTGGCACCACCAATCCTCGCCGCTGAGGATGCGCGGCAGGTAGTGCGCCTTCTGTTCGGCATTGCCGAACGCCATCAGCACCGGCCCGATCATGCGCACGCCGAAGGCCACGATCTCGGGTGCCCCTTCCTCGCTCATCACCTCCTCGAACAGGTGGCGCTGGATCGTCGTCCAGCCGGTGCCGCCATGCTCGACCGGCCAGCTGGGCACGACCCAGCCGCGCTCGTGCAGCTTCTTCTGCCAATCGAGATAATCGCGCTTTTCCAGGTGTTTGGCGTTCAGTATCTTGTCGCGCGTCGTTGGCGACAGATTGGCCCGGACCCAGCTTCGCACCTCTTCGGCGAACGCCAGCTCCTCGGCCGTATAGCGCAGATCCATCTCTCCCTCCGCGTTACTTCTTCGTTGCCCGCGACCGTGTCGCGCCGCATCGCCGCTGTCAAGCGGAGGCGGGAGCGCGGGCATGGCGAAGCGCCGGTGCTGCCGAGGCGGCGTACCGTTGTTGAGGGGACGAGCAGGTGCCGGCCCCTTCAGGATGGGCCGGGGTGGCTGACCGGCGGCTCCACCGGCAGGCCGGCCGCGTCGTACCTTACCGGGCAGGTCACCCTGTCCATCTCCGCCAGGAACGGGGCCACCCGCTCCGCCCAGGGGATTTCCGGCTCCGGCGCGGCGGAGTCGGGCTTGGGCAGTCGGGCGTGCCAGCCCTCGGTCAGGTACCAGCCCTTGGCACTCCACACCGCCCGATCGGGCGCGATGCCGAGATCGTCGCAGATCCCTGCCACCATCTCGCCGATCGAGCCTGAAGCGAGATCGGCCTCGATGTCGGGGTCCAAGAGCCGCTCATGGAGATCGGTCAGCAGATTCTCGGCGTCGGATGTCACGTCAATCGTCTCGGCGACGGCGCGCTCGAGCCTCACCTTCCGCCAATGCAGGCGGGCGGTGTCGGCCTGCTGGGTCTGGGCCTGTTTCAGGGTGTGCTGCTCCCGCTTCGCCGCCATCTCGGCGAGCTTGGCCTTGAGCGCCAGCGTCTGACGGACCGAGCGCGCGATCTTGGCGAAGGCCTGGTCGGCCCGGCCGAGATTGGCGGCCGGATCGAGCGCCATCTTGGCCTCGGCATTCTCCTCGACGAGACGCGCCAGCCGCATGCCAATCTGGGCCAGCTCGCGCAGCATCTCGGCATCTTCGGCCGCCGCGATGCGGGCAGAATCCGACTCCCGGCTGGGGGTGGGATTGTCTGCCGTCATCGCTTCGTCGCTCCGTTCGTTGTTCGGAACGAAAAAAGAACATGGCGGAGGTTGGCCGGTCAAGACGGCGCGGGTCGTGGTGGTGTCTCAGTTTGAAAGTTGTCCACAGGGCGATCTCGCGCTTGGCGGGATGACCGAATCGGTTCATTCCTCCGGGGCTGGCATAAAGTGCGTGCCTCTACCTCTGCGCGTGAGATATGCCGGACTGGAGACGGGATGTCAGGATCCTCACCTTCTGGCACGAAAAATACTGTGCTCGATTACCTTGGCTTGGGGCTCATTCTTGCGCCCCCAGAGATCATGCTGATGCTCTGGATTACTCACGCGGAAATAGACTGGGAAAGGGCGGCTATCGGCGTTGGTTTCTCGATAGCGTTCGGGAGCTTTTTGGTTTGGCTGTCAAAACGGGGAGAAGCCGCTCTCAGCGGTCCAATATCTTGGCTTTCTGTTTTTGAAGGCCGCCAGCCGGTTAGGGCGCTTATTGTGGCGGTGATCGTGGGCTTAACTTTGAGCGCACAAACACTGTTGTCTTCACCTCTCTTCACGCCGACGATCGACCGAGGGCCGTCCGGGTCCGGGGTTGGTGAGGTTACTCCTCCGAGTGTTTCGCCGCCCTCGCCGCAGTCGAATGATGCAGCCGAACAAATTAGGCAGCTGCGGGTGGCGCTGGATGAGGCTCAACGGAAGTTGGCGGCAATTCCGGCGCCCTGCCACATGAGAGCAGAGCTGGCAGCCGCACTGGCGCACGAAATAGGCGCGATTGGAGAAACATCCGGCCTTCCAAAGACCTACATTATAGTTACAGCTTATCCTGAAAATAAAGAATTGGGAGAGGATATAAATTCCATATTCACAGAGGCATATGGGAATGGAGGCGCAAAGAGCGCCTTAATTCCCGGCCGCCTTCCAAATTATGAAAGGGATTTAGATGCCCCAACATTGAGTGGAAGCAGGGCGCCGGGGATAACAATACATGCCAGAAAGATGGCGCTAGATCTCCTTTTGAATCCATTTTCGAATCATTTTATTGTTAGAACGACAGAGCAAACACCGGTCCCGCTTTTGGACTATGCCAAAAAAATAAATCCGAACTTGAAAGATGTAGGGGAGATTGCGTGGATTGACGTCGGCGAAGGTATGCCATGGCTTCGCCCAAGCGAGTGCCATTAAAATGGTGGTTTCAGTTGCCTCGGCTTGCTGGCGACTTTCCTGGACGCCTGGTGCGCCCACCGGTCGATGCGCTTCAGCAGCCTCCTATTGAAACGCGCGTTTCCGGTATGTCTTTGGCCGATTCGGCTTCGCGGGCTGGGCGCCGATATGCGGACGGCCGTTCTTTGTATGGCCACGGGCGCCTGCAACGCAGCGTCCTGATAACGGCCGACATTCTGTTGGAACCCCATAGATGTGACCTTCATGGCAAGATAGCTGGTCCGAAAGCTCTCAAGAAGGCCCCCGAGAGGACGGCAGTCGAGGTCGCTGGCCGATTTTAGGCAGATACAGGCTCTCGCAAAGAGAGAAATGCGTTATGCTCGCGACGGCCACCTGAACATAGCATATGAAATCCATGGATTTGCCACGATCGTGTATCGATATGCTGTAGTGGTGATGCGTAATCGGTTGAGTGAGGCTTAAGTGTTTGGCGCGTGCGCTCTGTAACAGGAATTCAATAAATGTGCTGGACAGTTGCCATCGCCCGCGGCACGATACAACGGCCGATTGAGATGGTTCCATCTGAAACCATCAGTCCGTACGAACGTTCTGAGAGGGAGTGGTATGCCTTTGATAGAAATGGAGGCGACATTGCCTACGTTCGGCGCCGCCGATGATATCGTGAAGCCCGATGGAGCTCGATATATCTCAATTCCCTACGCTAACAATTCCGATACGGCCAAAAAGGTAGAGATTTACCTTTCTGGCAACTCAGTTGACCGGCAAACGCTGTCGCTTTCGTGGCCCGGTCAACTGACCGTATCAGCCGCGAAGGATATCACGATTGTGATGAGTCATGTTTTTCGTGGCTCGGACTGTGAAATCTGTGGATGGGACAATGAGGGGGTCCGGACTCTCTGGTTCGGTTCAACGGCCTCTTGGTCAGAGGTTCCGGAGTTGCCAGATCTCACCGTTCGCCAAATCGTCGACGGTATAGTTACCATATCCTTCACCAGTGATGGGAGAGAGATCTTCTTCCTCAGCGCCGATATCGTGGAAGATTTGGAGGACTACAAGTTTGACCGAGAGATAGGTGTTCGGTTGGCCGCGTCAAATGCTAATGTTTCTACATTTAAATCAATTATCGCTCAGCTTGTTTCTCGATCGTTTTTCATTTCTGTCTATAGAGAATCGGTGGAAGATCTTTTAAATCAGATATCTTCGAAGATCGAACACGTCGGCGCGCCCGAAGCTTTTTCTTGGCGCTAGATGATAACCATCATATTGTGCAGCGGAAAATAAAAATGACTGCGCTTGTGGCAAAAAAATATATGAAGTCATGCCAGACTCCCGATAATCATCGAATAGATAGTTGGGTCGAAGATTCATCTTCGTCCGTGAATCAAGTTGGGGCGTCCGGAGCGCATCATGTGGTTCGGGTCAGCACCCCTCGTGTTATTCCGCGTGACGTTAATGTGAGCAGCTTGATTAGCGCTGGGAAAATTCATTTAGAGTTCTCCAATAATCCGCCTGATAGTTGGGATGGTCAAATTTTGAATATATCTGCGGGATATCCAGGGGAAGTGAGAATTAATTTACGCAACATCAGTCCTGGGAACGCAAGGATTGAGGTTTCGCGAATCGAGATTATTGAGCCAATAGGCGGCATCAGGCGACACCAGCCCGGCCTGCAGATCGATGTCACTGTGCTCTAATAACGAACGAAAATGCCAACCGGCGAACATCAACATGTAATCATGACCGCGTTGTTCGGATTCGGTTTCGCTATAACGTCCAAGATTGATGAGCTCATAATTGATTGGAAGGCTAAAAATTATCTCTCAACAATCGGGATGCCTGGAGAGAAGGTGAACGCTACGTCAAGGATGATTTCTGGAGGAGTCGTTCTGGCTGCGTTTTTTGCCAATGTCCTGATTTTCCTCGCAAGCTCCTTGCTATCGCCATTTTTATTTTCGGATATTGCGCAGAAAATCATCGTGATTTTGAATACGGTGCTTTGTATAGGGTTATTCTATCAAATAGTCTGGTTCGTTCTGCGATACGAACTTAACGATATAGTGGAGGTAATTTTATGGAGAAAGCTCACCATTGCTAAAATTCTCAGGCGAGAGATTATCATATTTAATTTATATATAGTTTTATTGGTGCTCCTTGCACACTACCTCGAAACGAACCGGCCTTTCGTCGGCGATCTGCGGTTGCCTATTCCCGCGAGCACAGGAACGGGGCAAGCTGACGCGGGTTAATTTGCTTGGCGCATCGTATAGCTGACGTGGCGCTCCGGAAGGTCTTCGGCCGAAGCATAAGGTAGCTCTCGTCGCCCCGGGCGTATCGTTGGTTGGAGGTGGCTTTCTGCGCGACCAATGTGACTCATCTGCCGTTTCTTCCATGCGTATCCGCCGTACCACCCCACACCGATACCACGCCGGATCCTCCACTCCCGCCGCCTCGAACCACCGCGCAGTTTCGGTGACAGCAGTTTCGGCGGCAGCACGCTCAATCCCGACCGGACGAACAGCACCCCCAATCTTCACCCGCCTACGCCCGCTCGAACACCATAACCGTCGGCCTGTCGCTCCCGGGGGCCTGCGTCGTGATCGTCAAAACCCTGAGATCGGCCGACAGCCCGACCGTCTCCGTATCCGTCACCGTTCCCTTGATCTTGTCGGTGATCATGAGCGTGCGCTCGTCCACGCGCTGGCCCGAAGAGGAGGCGCCGCGGTCGCCGGCTGGCCCCTCGTTGGGATAGTCCTTGCCGTCGAATTTCACGTTCCGCGTCCTTTTCTCCACAATGGAGAGGAAGGACAGGCCGTCGCCCTCGAATTCCGTCACCTGAAGCGGGAAGGGCAGGTTCATCGTCTCCTTGATGCTCTGCCAGTCGGCGGCGAAGCCCGATCCGCCGCCGGTGCGCTGGTAGACGTAATCCATGCTGAAGGCGGTCGAGCCGTCGGATCCCAACTGGCGGAAATAGTCGGTGAGGGTGCTGCCGTCCGGTGCCAGCTTCCACGTCGCCTTGAGCAGCAGTCTGCCGTCCTTCTTGCGCTCGACGATCCAGGTGTCGGGCGCTTCGGGCTGCACCGACAAGACGGTCCCGCCATAGCCGCCCGGCTGGTCGGTGCCGTCGACCACGATCGTCTCGGCGCCGCCGCCGAAATCGAACGCGTATTTGTCGGCGCCCTCGCTCTCGACCTTCATCTCGTCGGGCATTCGGGTCTTCGACGGGTCGAGCTTCCACGCGCCGACGAAGGGGCTTTCCGCCGCCCGTGCAGCCCCTATCGTCAGGCACGCCGCCAGGAAAGCCGCCGCCAGGATTTTGACCATCAGCTTGGACATGCACACCTCCGTCGTGCGCGTTGGCGAGGGGGAAGGTCGCGTCGATGACGATCTTACGCCCCGATTCAGCACATCGGGAACTTGCTCCTGTTGCACTTGGTTTTGGAGCGCGCCTTTTATGCGATTCTAATTAGTGCACTGTCACCGAAATATCCGAAATATCCCGCGCCGCGATGGATGATGCCGGCCTCGTCGCACCCAGGAGTCGGTAAGGTTGAGCCCTTTAGAGTGGGGTGCCCGGCGGATGCCTTATATTTAGCCACAATTCAGTGATTGTGGCGCAAGACTAATCCATCCGATTGCACCGCATCCCAAAGGATGATCAAGGAAACGCTGAAACAAAGCACGCATAGATCGGCGATTCGCCCGATCTTTGCCTCTTTTCGTAGGCCTCCAAGGAGCAAATATTAGCCTTCCTCGTTGACGGCACGGAGGTGAGGCAATGTCATTGCTGTATAAGTTGCGCTCGGTATCGCGGCGCCTATCGGATGAGTTGAGTGCCGCGACGCTCCGGCAGGATACGCGCGCGGTGCGGCGGGACGGGCTGACATATCTTTCCGTGGCGAAGCTCCGGCGCATCGAAGGCGCGATCGGCCGGATCGTCCGGGACGACGTTTCCGGTCACATCCTCGAATTCGGCGTGGCGCTGGGCGGGTCGGCCATCATTCTGGCCAGGCATGCGACGGAAGCGCGCCAGTTTCACGGCTTCGACGTGTTCGCCATGATTCCCCCGCCGACCTCCGACAAGGATGACCCGAAATCCTATGAGCGCTTCGACATCATCCGGTCCGGCAGATCGACCGGCATTCGTGGCGGCAGTGACTATTACGGCTATCGGGACAATCTGTTCGACGATGTCAAAGCCAGCTTCGCCCGCTATGGCCGCCCGGTGGACGGGGTCGCCATCCAGCTGCACAAGGGCCTGTTCGAGGAGACCTGGCCGGCCCAGGCGATCGATCGGGTCGCCTTCGCCCATGTCGATTGCGACTGGTATGACCCGGTCTCCTATTGCCTGGGAGTCCTCGCCGACCGGATGAGCCCGGGCGGCATGGTGATGCTCGACGATTACCATGATTATGGCGGTGCTCGAACGGCGGTCGACGAGTTCCTGCGGGCGCGCGGCGATTTCACCTTCGAGCCGGGCCCCAATCCGATCTTGCGCAAGCACTAAGGTCTAGGTGACGCCTGCCGATCAAGCCGGGGCGTAGGTCAACCTCATCACGTCCTCGACGATACGATCGCTGGCCACCAGGCGGAGCGGCGGCCGCGGGCCGGCGAAGAAGGGCGTGCCGCGGCCCAGCACGATGGGGTGGAGGTAGAGCCGATACTCGTCGATCAGGCCAAGGTCGGACAAGCTTCCTGCCAGGTCTGGTCCGCCGACCTCGATCTCGCCGGCGTGCTGAGCCTTCAGCTCCCGTATCGCCGCCTCGAAATCATCCCCGACGAGAGTGGCGTTGGGACCGACCGACTTCAGCGACCGCGACACGACCCATTTCGGCTGGCGCCGCCACGCCGCCGCGAAGTCGCGTTCCTCGGCACCCCAATCGGCAACATCTTCGTCCCAGTAGCGCATGATCTCGTACAGGCGGCGGCCGTAGACGCTGCCCGTCTGGCCGCGCACCTGTTCGATGAAGTGGCGAAACAGCGCCGGGCTCGGGCTGAATTCAAGGTGGTCGACGTAACCGTCCAGAGACACGTTCATTCCAAAGACGAGCTTCGCCATGCCGGCCTCACCGATATCGGGTCGGATCCGCCACCCCCGCCGCCTCGAAGCCGCGCCGCCTGAGCTGGCACGAGTCGCACGCGCCGCAGGCGAGGTTGGGCGGCGTCGGGTCGTAGCAGGAGAGGGTGAGGCCGTAATCGACGCCCAGCTCCGTCCCCCGACGGATGATGCCGGCCTTGTCGAGCAGCATCAGCGGGGCGTGGATGGCGAGGCGCTGGGTGCCTTCGACGCCGGCCCTGGTGGCGAGGTTCGCCATCGCCTCATAGGCGCGGATATATTCGGGGCGGCAATCGGGATAACCCGAATAATCGAGCGCATTGACGCCGACGAAGATGTCCTGGGATCCGCTCACCTCGGCATAGGCGAGAGCGAAGCTGAGGAAGATCGTGTTGCGCGCCGGCACGTAGGTCGAAGGGATGCCGTGACCCATCGCGGTGAGATCGCGGTGTTTCGGCACCTCGATATCGGAGGTCAGCGCCGAGCCGCCGAACTGGCGCAGATCGATCTTGGTGACGGCGTGGTGCTGGATGCCGAGCGAGGCCACGACGCGGGCCGCCGCCTCGAGCTCGAGCCGATGGCGCTGGCCGTAATCGAAGGAGAGGGCGAAGAGGTCGTAGCCCTCTTCGCGCGCGATCGCCGCCACCGTCGCGGAATCGAGGCCGCCGCTGACCAGAACCACTGCTTTCTTCATGCCGCCTCCTGTCGCCCGTTCCTACGCCGGGAGCCTTGTCCTGTCCAGAAGGCCACATGAACTGATTTTCACTTGCCGAATCCGGCGGGCGCGCAGAACGTCCGCCCTCAGTTCGAACTGCCCGACAAAGGCTCAACCCATGATCCATCCGACCCGCGTGGCACTTGCGGCCGCCTTGCTGACCCTCAGCGCCGTTCCGGCGCTGGCGGCCGAGGTGCCGCTCATCGATGTGAAGGATTTCTTCAAGAACCCGATCGCGGCGGGCCATTCGCTCTCGCCCAACGGCCAGTACCTGGCCTATCTGGCGCCCTGGAACAACCGCTTGAATGTCTGGGTCCAGAAGGTCGGCGAGAGTGATGCGGTGCGCATCACCGGCGACACGGCGCGCGATATCCGGACCTTCACCTGGACGACCGACGACCGCATCGTCTATGCCCAGGACGCGGCGGGCGACGAGAATTTCAAGCTGTTCTCGGTGAAGCGCGACGGCACCGGCCTCATTCCGCTGACCTCCGGGGACGGCGTGCGGTCGGACATCGTCGATGTGCCGCGCGACGATCCGCGCCACATCATCATCACCAGCAACAAGCGCGATCCCAAGGCGTTCGACGCGTTGCGCGCCGATGTCGAGACCGGCAAGCTCGAGCTGCTGGTCAAGAATCCCGGCACGGTCGATTCCTACGCGACCGACCATAAGGGCGTCATCCGTATCGAGACCGAGAGCGACGGCGTCAATACCAAGCTGCTCTATCGCGCGTCGGAGAAGGAGCCGTTCAAGACCGTCATCTCGACCAATTTCCGCGAGAGCGTGTCGCCCGAGCTCTTCACCTTCGACGACAAGCACCTGATCGCGACCTCGAATATCGGGCGCGACAAGGCGGCCCTGGTCGAGCTCGATCCGGCGACCGGGAAGGAGCTGAAGCTCATCTATGAGAATCCGGAGGTCGATGTCGGCGGCGCCATCGCGTCGGAGGCGCGCAAGAAGCTGACCGGTGCCGTCTATGTCTCCGACAAGCGGCACTATGTGTTCTTCGACAAGGAGCGCGAGGCGCTGCAGCAGACGCTCGAGGCGAAGCTGCCTGGTGTCGAGGTCAATGTCACCGATTCCGACCGGGCCGAGGATCGCTTCATCGTCAAGACCACGAGCGACCGGACCCGCGGCGACTATTACCTCTACGACACCAAGACCCAGGAGCTGACGCACCTGGCCACCCCGGCGCCCTGGCTCAAGCAGGACCAGATGGCCGAGATGCAGCCGATCTCCTACACGGCGCGCGACGGGCTCACCATCCATGGCTATCTGACGCTGCCGGTCGGCGTCGATGCCAAGAATTTGCCGATGGTGGTCAATCCCCATGGCGGGCCCTGGGCGCGCGATGATTGGGGCTTCGATCCCGAGGTTCAGCTGCTGGCCAATCGCGGCTATGCCGTGCTGCAGATGAATTTCCGCGGCTCGACCGGCTATGGCAGGAAATTCTGGGAGGCGAGCTTCGGCCAGTGGGGCCGGACCATGCAGGACGACATCACCGACGGCGTTCAGGAGATGATCAAGCGCGGCATCGCCGATCCGAAGCGGGTCGGCATCTATGGCGGGTCGTACGGCGGCTACGCGACGCTCGCCGGCGTCACCTTCACGCCGGACCTTTATGCCGCGGCCGTCGATTATGTCGGCGTCGCCAATCTCCAGACCTTCATGAAGACGATCCCGCCCTATTGGGAGACGGGCCGCAAGATGATGGAGGAGATGATCGGCTACACCCATGACGCGGCCGGCGAGGAGAAGATGAAGGCGCAATCGCCGATCAACAGCGCCGACAAGATCAAGACGCCGCTGCTGGTCGCCCAGGGGGCGCATGATCCGCGCGTCAACAAGAACGAGTCCGACCAGATGGTCGCGGCCTTGAAGGCGCGCGGCATCGACGTGCCCTACATGGTCAAGGAGAATGAGGGCCACGGTTTCCACAATGAGGAAAACCGCTTCTCCTTCTATCGGGCGATGGAGCAGTTCTTCGGCAAGTATCTGGGCGGCCGGGTTGCGCCGGGCGAAGATGTGCTGTCCGAATTGAAGAGCTGATTGGGGCTGCTCGGCATGGCCGGCATGGCGTAGTCTCGGCCGTTGAATTTGGTCCGGGAGCATTCCATGCCGCCGCTGAGCATCCGCCTTCACCCCGCCGACAACGTCGCCGTCGCCCGCATCGATCTGCTGGCGGGTACCGAGGTGCCGGGCGAGGGGGTGACGCTGCCGGGCACGGTGCCGGCCGGGCACAAATTCGCGACGGTGGACATCGCCCTCGACCAGCCGGTCCGGAAATACAATCAGATCATCGGCTTCGCCACGGCGCCCATATCCCGGGGCGAGCATATCCACACCCACAACATGGCGATGCGGGCGTTCGATCGCGACTATGCCTTCGGCGCCGATGCGCACCCGACCGATTTCGTGCCGGCCGAGAGCCAAGCCCATTTCGACGGGATCGTCCGGCCCGACGGCAGGGTCGCGACGCGCAATTATCTGGGCGTGCTGACCAGCGTCAATTGCTCGGCGACCGTGGCGCGCCGGATCGCGCGCGAGATCGAGGCCGAGCTCGAGGATTATCCCCATATCGACGGCGTCGTGGCCATCACCCACGGCACCGGCTGCGGCATGGCGAGCACGGGCGAGCCGGTGGCCCTGCTGCGCCGGACCATCGCCGGCTATGCGCGCCATCCGAATTTCGCGGGCGTGCTGATCCTGGGGCTGGGCTGCGAGGCGAACCAGATCGCGGGCCTGATGCAATCGGGCGGGCTCAAGACCGGCGCCTTGCTCGAGACCATGACGATCCAGGAATCGGGCGGCACGCTCAACACCGTGCGCGAGGGCGTCGCCCGGTTGCGCGCCATGATGCCGGAGGCGGAGCGGGCGCGGCGGATTTCGGTGCCGGCGAGCCATCTGACCTTGGCGTTGCAATGCGGCGGCTCGGACGGCTATTCCGGCATCACCGCCAATCCGGCGCTGGGAGCGGCAGTCGATCTCCTGGTCCGCCATGGCGGCACGCGCCATCCTGTCGCGAGACGCCGGAAATCTATGGCGCCGAGCATCTGCTGACCCGCCGCGCCGCCAGCCGTGCCGTCGGCGAGAAGCTGGTCGAGCGGATCCGCTGGTGGGAGGATTATACCGCGCGCAACAACGGCTCGATGGACAACAACCCGTCGCCCGGCAACAAGGCGGGCGGCCTCACCACCATTCTCGAGAAATCGCTGGGGGCGGTCGCCAAGGGCGGCACCACCAACCTCGTCGATGTCGTAAATTATGCCGAGACGGTGGACGCGCAAGCGGTTTCGTCTTCATGGACACGCCCGGCTACGACCCGGTCTCGGCCACCGGCCAGGTCGCCGGCGGCGCCACCATGATCTGCTTCACCACCGGCCGCGGCTCGGTCTTCGGCTGCAAGCCGGCGCCGTCCTTGAAGCTTGCGACGAACACGCCGCTCTATCGCCGGATGACCGACGATATGGATATCGATTGCGGCCCGATCGCCGATGGCGAGGCCTCGGTCGAGGCGATGGGCAAGGAGATCTTCGAGCTGATCCTCGCCACCGCCTCAGGCCGCCAAAGCAAGAGCGAGGCGCTGGGATTTGGTGACGAGGAGTTTCAGCCCTGGCAGCTGGGTGCCGTGATGTGATCAGCCGGCGGCTTCGACCTTGGTCTTGAGGGCATCGAGACCGCCGCGATAGATGCCGGTGACGGCGGTGGTTGCCGTCTTGTCGTCCTGGCCGTCGGCCGGCTTCGCCGACGGGTCGGCGCGATGGAAATGCCCGGACCAGGTGACCTTCGAGCCGGTCGCCGTCTTGGTCACGGTGATGGTCGATTTATAGCTGGTGACCGGAACCACCTTCACATTGTTCGGATCGTCGGTGATGACGTAGCTGTAGCTCATCATCGCGTCGCTGTGCGCGGTCTCCTTCTCGATCAGCTTCGGGCCGCCTAGATCGAGCGTGCGGACCGAGCCGACCTTGTCGCCGTCGGTCGCACTCGAGGCCTTGATTGCCGGATGCCAGGTGAGATCGCTGAATTTCCTGATGACGGCCCACACCTTGGCCGGCGGTGCGGCGATCTCGACCGTTTCCGAGGCCTTGAGCTCCGGGGTTGCGGCGATGGCGCCCGTCGCCGCGACCGAGAGGAGTGTCGCGATACCGAGCGCCATCATCAGGTGATGCATCATCGTTCTAGCTTTCTTGTTGGTTGCAAAGGGGCCTGCGGTACGAGCGACCACATCATAAACGATATTTAACCGGCCTCTGGAATCATACGGCACTTAAGCAGTAGGCAGCAGCGCAGGCATGCTGAAATTGCGACAAATTCGCATTTGCATGGATGTGAATTTTCGCTATGGTCGCCGCCTCGCTCTTGAGAAGGTTCGGCTGGATGTACGTTTGCCTCTGCAATGCCGTCACTGATCGGCAGGTTCGCGATGTTGCTTGTGGCCAGAATTGCTCCGTATCGGGTCTCTATCGCCTGCTCGGCGTTCAGCCGAAATGCGGCAAGTGCGTGCCGACCGTCCGCGAGATATTGAGCGAGAAGGACGGTCCGCAGCCCGTCGGCTGCGCCTTCGCCTAACGGCGCCTCTTTCCTAAACCCCGGAATCATCTTACTAAGCACGGGACAACCCGGCTTGGTGCGGGGCTTCGCGAGGGAGGAACCGATGAAGGGCGATCCGGGCGTTCTCCAGCATCTCAACACGATCCTGAAAAACGAGCTGACCGCCATCAATCAGTATTTTCTTCATGCGCGCATGCTGAAGAACTGGGGCGTCACCAAGCTCGGCCATCACGAATACGAAGAATCGATCGAGGAGATGAAGCACGCCGATCGGTTGATCGAGCGGATCCTGTTCCTCGAGGGGCTGCCCAATCTGCAGGATCTGGGCAAGCTGCTGATCGGCGAGAAGGTCGACGAGATCCTCGAATGCGATCTCAAGCTGGAGATCGTCGCGATCGCCGACTTGAGGGCGGCCATCGCCCATTGCGAGACGGTCAAGGATTATGTCACCCGCGAGCTTCTGGCCGACATCATGAGCTCGGAGGAGGGCGGCATCGATTTCATCGAGACGCAGCTCGACCTCGTCCAGCGCATCGGGCTCGAGAATTACACCCAGCTCAACAGCGGCAGTGCCGATTAGCGCAGATCCCGTTTCGATGGACTCATCGAAACGGGTGAAGATGCTCGCCAGACCAAGAGATTAGACCGTTTTCCGTGTGATCAGTCCGACCTGAGCGACTGGATCGCCGCGATGATATCGATCACTTCTTCCCATTCGCGGGTTTTTTCGATCATGCCGAGCTGGCGAACATTGTCGGCGGCGCGCTCGGCGACGGCCAGGGCATCCGAGCCATGAAGGGCGATCAGCGATCGTGCGAGAGCGTGGGCTACGTCGGGCATGGTGCGGCGAGCTTACAGCAGAGTGAATTCGGCCAGTATAATTTCCAGAGCTCTCGCTCTCGCCGTCAAACTGGTCAGAGTGGGACAGGCGAGACGCCGCCACACTTTTTCTCGATTGTCAGCCGTAAGATTTCAAATCGAGACACTTCCCCGTTTGAACTTCACGCCTCGCTAGCCGTTCGATCAAGCCGTTCTAACCGGTTAGTCGGCGTCTAGATTGGAGAGCGTCCCATGTCGATCCTGCTGATTATTCTGCTGATCATCGTGCTTGGCGGTGGCGGCGGATACTACGCCCATGGCCGCTACGGCGGCAGGGGATCGGGCGGCGTCCTGGGCATTATTCTCATCGTTCTTCTAGTGCTGTTTCTGATGGGCAGCTTCGGTCCGGTTTGAGCGGCTTCTGATACCGGATCTGATCCGGCTCAAGCCTTTTCCGCGAGGGTGCGGCCGATCTCGAAAACCAGGGAATCCACCTCGATCGGCTTGCGCAGCACCCGGCCCAGCGCTTCTTCCTCGATGCCGGGAAGGTCGTAGCCGGTCACATAGAGCACCTTCAGGCCCTTCCGTCTCAGGCGTCCCATCCGGGCCAGCGCCAGGCCGTTCACGCGATCCGGCATGACGATGTCGGTCATCAGCAGATCGACAGGTCCGTCCCCCTCCAGCACCTCGAGCGCCCGGCGATGATCGGGAGCGGACGTCACGGTATAGCCGGCCTGCTGCAGCGCGTGGGCGGCGGCCTCACGGAACGCCGCATCGTCATCAACGATTAGTATGTAGCCGGGCGTGATCGCGCCCGAGTCGAGAACAGGTTCCATCGGGTCCGAGCCCATGCGCGAAGCGCAAAAATGCATCATACTCACCGGATCGGAGTTTAAGAGTATGCTGGGTGGATAGCAATTCAGTCTCAAGGTTGCGACAGACTCGACCAGCCGATCTTTGGTCGACGCCGTCGCTGCCGTCTGCCTATGCTCGAACCGTCACCAGCCTTAACCCCAGAACAACACTCGAACGGAAGCAGCATCCCGATGGCAGATACCGCCCTTCCCGCGCTGATCGAGAAGCATCAGCAATCCCTGCTCGATCAATGGGTCGAGTGCCAACGCCGGGCTGGGGCCTTCGCCGCCGGCCGGGCCGCCGAAGACGAGCTGACCGTACTTTCGCGCCGTTTCATCAGCGAGGTACGGCGGGCGGCCGCTGACGGTTCGATCAACGATATCTCAGCACCCGAATGGCGTGGCGTGCGCGAGGTGCTCGAGGATGTTTCGCAGCGCCGGGCGCTTGCCGCCTTTTCGCCGTCCGAGACCGCCGCATTCGTCTTTTCGCTCAAGGAGCCGCTGTTCGATCTCTTGCGCCGAGAGCTGGGCGGCGACGCTGCCGCGCTCGGACGCGAATGCTGGATCGCGACCCGGCTTTTCGACCGGCTCGGCCTGTTCATGATCGAGCTCTACCAGAAGCTTCGCGAGGAGGTGATCGCGCGCCAACAGCAGGAGCTGCTGGAGCTGTCGACTCCGGTCGTCCTGCTGGCCGACGGCATCCTGGCGCTGCCGCTCATCGGCACGCTCGACAGCGAGCGTACGCAGGTGGTCATGGAATCGCTGCTCGAGGAGATCGTCCGGGCGGGTGCCGAGATCGCCATCATCGACATCACCGGCGTGCCGACCGTCGACACGCTCGTCGCCCAGCATCTCATCAAGACCGTCTCGGCGGCGCGCCTGATGGGGGCGGATTGCATCATCAGCGGTATCCGCCCGCAGATCGCCCAGACCATCGTGCATCTCGGCCTGGATCTCGATGTCGTGTCCAAGGCGACCATGGCGTCAGCCTTCGCGCTGGCGCTGCGCCGCACCGGCCGCGCCATTGTGGCACGGCAGGCGCCGCGTGAAACCGGGAATGGCTGATCCAAATGGGCGAGATTCCCATCCTCAAGATCGGCGATTGCCTGCTCGTCTCGATCCAGGTCGACATGCATGACCGGCTGGCGATCGAGCTGCAGGACGATCTGACGGTCAGGATCGTCGCGGACCGGGCCCGCGGCGTGATGATCGACATCTCGACACTCGAGATCGTCGATTCCTTCATCGGCCGGATGCTGAACAATATCGCGGCGATGTCCCGGGTGCTCGATGCCGTGACCGTGGTCGTCGGCATGCGGCCGGCGGTGGCGATCACGCTGGTCGAGCTCGGCCTGGCACTCACCGGCGTCCGCACCGCGCTCAATGTCGATCGCGGCCTTGCCATGATCCGCCGGCTCATCGATGTCGATGAGATCGGGGGCGAGGAGACCGGGCTTGTCGAATCGTAGCCCCGACATGATGCCGGTGCGCGCCTCGGAGGATGTCGTCAGGGTGCGCCAGGCCGTGCGCGCCGCGGCTGTCGAGGCCGGATTCAGCCTGGTCGATCAGACCAAGATCATCACCGCCGCCAGCGAGATCGCCCGCAACACGGTCGATTACGGCGGCGGCGGCACGATGCGGATGGAGATCCTGCATAACGGCATCCGCCGCGGCCTCAGGCTCATCTTCGAGGATAAGGGGCCGGGCATCGCCGACCTCAAGCTGGCCATGACCGACGGCTATACCTCCGGCGGCGGCCTCGGTCTCGGCCTCAGCGGGGCCAAGCGCCTGGTGAATGAGTTCGACATCAAGACGGCGCCAGGCGAGGGGACCATGATCACGCTGGTGCGGTGGAAATGACATGACCATGCCGGTCATCATCCCGGTGGCCTCGACCAGCCAGGTCGGCGAGGCGCGGCGCGCCGCGACGAAGGCGGCGAGCGAGTGCCGGTTCGACGAGGAGCGCGTCGGACAGATCGCCCTCGTCGCCACCGAGATGGCGACCAATCTGGTGAAGCATGGCGGCGGCGGCATGCTGGCGATCAGCCGGTTCGACGATCATGACGGGCTGGGTCTCGAGTTGCTGGCGCTCGATCGCGGTCCCGGCATGGCCGATTTTCAGCGCTGCCTCGCCGATGGCTATTCGACCGCCGGGAGCGCCGGACAAGGGCTTGGTGCCATCTCCCGCCAGGCCGACCGGATCGCGATCTATACACGGCCGAAATTGGGCACGGCGCTGCTCGCCCGCTTCATTGCCGAGCCGGTCGGGACGACGCCGTCGCCGTGGGAGGCCGGTATCGTGATGGCGCCTTATCCCGGCGAGCTCGTCTGCGGTGACGGTTGGAGCCTGCGGCGCCAGCCCGATTCGGCCGACCTCTTTCTCGTTGACGGGCTCGGCCACGGTGCGCATGCCGCCGCTGCGGCCGAAACGGCGGTCCGCATATTCGCCGTGAGCGGTGCCTCTGACTGCGTGAGACAGATCGAGCTCGTGCACCAGGCGCTGGCGCCGACCCGCGGTGCCGCTGTGGCAGTTGCCCGTATCGACATGAAGGCTGGCCTGGTCCGTTTCGTCGGCGTCGGCAACATCGTCGCCACCATGATCGCCGACGGGACCGCAAAGCGCATGGTCTCGCACAACGGCACGGCCGGCCATCTGGCACCCCGCATCCGGGAGTTCACCTATCCCTTCGTGGGCCGGCCGCTCGTGATCCTGCATTCCGACGGCCTGGCGGGGCGATGGGATCTCGCGTCATACCCCGGGCTCGCGGAAAGCCCGCCCTCCGTCGTCGCCGGCGTTCTCTTCCGCGATTTCAGGCGCGACCGCGACGATGCGGCGGTGCTGGCGGTGAGGGCGGTCGCGTGAAGAGCCGGATCCTGCTCGCCCGCCTCGAGCGTGAGACGGATATCGTCTCGGTGCGCAAGCGCACGCGCCGGCTGGCCGAGCTGTTCGGCTTCGATGTCCAGGACCAGACCAGGATCACGACCGCGGTTTCCGAGATCGCGCGCAATGCGCTCGAGCATGGCAGCGGCGGCCGGGTCGAATGGTGGCTCAAGGATGAGGGCGAAGGCCAGCTGATCGAGATCGTCATCGGCGACAATGGTCCCGGTATCGCGGAGCTCGGCGACGTGCTGGCGGGAGTGCATCGTTCCGTGGCCGGTCTCGGCGTCGGCCTGACCGGGGCCCGCCGCCTCATGGACCGGTTCGCCATCGACAGCGGTCCCGGGACGGGGACGGTCGTGCGGCTGGGCAAGCTGCGCCCGGCGCGTGCCACCCGGCTGACGGCGGCCGTTCTCCAGAGCATCACCGCCACGCTGGCGCGGGATGAACCGGCCGATCCGGTCGAGGAGGTGAGGCGCCAGAATCATGAGCTGATGCTGCAGCTGACTCAATTGCAAGATCGGCAGGAGGAACTGGCCCAGCTGAATCAGGAGCTGCAGGACACCAATCGCGGCGTTGTGGCGCTTTATGCGGAACTGGAAGAGCGCGCCGATCATTTACGTCGAGCAGACGAGCTGAAATCGAAGTTTTTGTCCAATATGAGTCACGAGTTCCGCACGCCGCTCAATTCGATCATGGCTCTCGCGCGGCTGCTCTTGTCGCGGTCGGACGGCGAGCTCATGCCGGAACAGGAGAAGCAGGTCCAGTTCATCCGGACGGCGGCCGAGAGCCTGACCGAGCTGGTCAACGATCTGCTGGATCTCGCCCGGGTCGAGGCGGGCAAGACGGTGGTGACGCCGGCCGATTTCACCGTTTCGAACCTGTTCGGCACCCTGCGCGGCATGCTGCGGCCGCTGCTCGTGGGCGACGCCGTAGCGCTCATCTTCGATATTCCGACCGAGATCCCGACGCTGCACACGGATGAAGGCAAGGTTTCCCAGATCCTCAGGAACTTCATCTCGAACGCGCTCAAATTCACCGAGCGGGGCGAGGTGCGGGTCCAGGCCAGCTATGACGAGATCAAGGACACGGTGACGCTGTCGGTCAGCGATACCGGCATCGGGATCGCCGAGAGCGACCTCGAGGCCGTGTTCCAGGAATTCAGCCAGATCCATCATCCGATCCAGACCCGGGTCAAGGGCACGGGCCTGGGGCTGCCGCTCTCGAGGAAACTGGCGGAGCTGCTGCAGGGCGGCATCGAGGTCGAAAGCGTTCTGGGCCAGGGCTCGACCTTCTCCGTGACGCTGCCGAGGAGCTTTCCAGACGCGGAGCCCGACCGGTCGGACGAGAGCTGGGAGCTCGTTCCGGGCCAGATTCCCGTGCTGGTCGTCGAAGACAGCGCCGCCGACGCCTTCACGATCGAGCGCATCCTGGCCAATTCGCGCTATCAGGCCTTGCCCGCGCACAGCATCGAGGCGGCCCGTCGCGGCCTTGAGCGGGTCCGGCCGGCGGCGATCCTGCTGGACGTGATGGTCGGCGACCAGGAATGCTGGAAGCTCATCTTCGAGCTCAAGCAGAACGAGGCGACCTGCGAGATTCCGCTCTTCGTCCATTCCTCGACGGGCGACGAGCGCAAGGCGCTGCATCTCGGCGCCGACCGCTATTTCCACAAGCCGATCGATCCGGCCGAGCTGATGGACATGCTCGATCGGGTTACCGGCCACCGGCCGAACCGGCGCGTCCTGCTGGTCGATGACGAGGAGGTCAGCCGCTACCTCGTCCGCCAGCTGCTGCCGCGCGGCGTCTATCATATCGACGAGGCGTCCGACGGTCCGGAGGGCTTGCAGCGGCTCCTCGAGCAGCGGCCCGACGTGATGCTGGTCGATCTCAACATGCCCGGGATGAGCGGTGCGGAGTTTCTGCGCCGTGCTTCCGCCGGCGACGGGCCGCCAGTGCCGGCGATCGTGCTCACCTCGATGGTGATGGGCCGCGAGGATCGCGCGCGGCTGAGCGAGCTGGCGCCCATCGTCTCGAAATCGGATCTGTCGATGAGCACGCTCGTCGATGCGATCGAGGCGGTGCTGACGCAGGGTGCCGAGGCGGGCGAGACCGGACGGAGCCTGTCGTGACGGCCGAACCGGCCCAGATCCTGGTGGTCGATGACAACGATGCGGGCCGTTACGTCAAGGCGCGCCAGCTTCTGAAATCCGGGTATGGCGTGACCGAAGCGGCCGGCGGGCAAGCGGCGATCGAGGCCGTGACCGCACGCGTGCCCGACCTGATCATGCTCGATGTCAATCTGCCCGACATGAGCGGCATCGAGGTCTGCCGGCGGATCAAGGCAGTCCATCCGGGCATCGTCGTCCTGCAGACCTCGGCTGCCTACACCGATCACACCGACCGCACGCGCTCGCTCGATGGCGGTGCGGATTCCTATCTGGTCGAGCCGATCGAGCCGGCCGAGCTCGAGGCGACGGTCCGCGCCCTCTTGCGCATGCGCAAGGCGGAGCGGGAATTGCGGCATCTCAATGATCATCTCGAGACCCTCGTGCTGGAGCGGACCCACGAGCTGGCGGATGTCAATCGCAAGCTCGAAGCAGAGATCGCGGATCGGCATCAGGCCGAGGAAATGCTGTGGCACACCCAGCGGCTCGAGGTGATCGGCCGGCTCGCCGGCGGCGTGGCGCATGATTTCAACAATCTGCTCGCCGTCATCTCGGGCAATCAGGAGCTGATCCGCGACGCGCTCGAGCGGCCGGGCCCGATCCATCGCGAGCGGATCCTGCGCTATCTCGGCACGGCCGATCGGGCGACCGTGCGTGGCGCCCAGATCACCGGCCAGTTGCTGGCCTTTTCCCGGCGCAGCACGCTCCGCCACGAGGTGGTCGAGGTCAGTGCGCTCATCTCAGGCTTCGACAGCTTCCTGCGGCGGGCCTTGGGCGAGGCGATCTCGCTCGATTTCAAATTCGCGCCCTCGCTCTGGTCGTGCCAGATCGATCCGGTGCAGTTCGAGGCGGCGATCCTCAATCTGATCGTGAATGCGCGCGACGCGATGACCGAGGGCGGTCTCGCCACCATCGAGGTGGACAATATCGCGATCGGGCGGGAGGGCCATCCAGGCTCGGGGCCGGAACGGCTGGAGCCCGGCGACTATGTCCGCGTCCTTGTCGCCGACAGCGGCGTCGGCATGAGCGAGGATGTCAAGGCGCGCGCCTTCGAACCCTTCTTCACGACCAAGGAGGTGGGCAGCGGCAGCGGGCTGGGCCTGAGCCAGGTCTACGGCTTCGTCAAGCAATCGGGCGGGCATATCGCGATCGAACTCGGCACCCGGTCGAGGGACGGCCTTCATCCTCTACCTGCCGCGCGCGATCTCGACAGCCGAGCCGGAAAGGCTGGAGCCGCGGGCGCCGGATGAGCTGATCCCGACCGGCAGCGAGACCGTGCTGGTGGTCGAGGATAATGAGGATGTCCGCAATGTCGTGGTCACCACGATCAGCGATCTGGGCTATCGCGTGCTGACCGCCGCAAACGGCGCCCAGGCGCTGGCGCTCATCGACAGCGATGCCGAGATCGATCTCCTGTTCAGCGATGTGGTCATGCCCGGCGGCATCAACGGCTTCGATCTTGCGCGCGAGGCGATGGGACGGCGGCGCCAGCTGCGTGCCGTCTTCACCTCGGGCTATGCCCGCGAAGGCGGCGCCGAGCGGGCCGATTATCCCTTGATCATGAAGCCCTATCGGCGCGCCGAGCTGGCCCAGAAGATCCGCCTGGCGCTCGACGGTGCCGGCGGCCGCGCCTGAGCTGGCACTCGTCCGATGCGCCTGGCGTTCCTCCTTGTCACGGGTCTGCTGACGGGATTCGGCGCTGCTCGGGGCGAGGAACCGGCTTACGGGCCGGAACTTGAAGGGTTCGATTATCCCTATCCGGTCCATCGCTACAGCTTCAGCTCGCAGGGCTTGGCGCTCGAGATGGCTTATCTCGATGTGGCGCCGGTTGGGGCGGCGATCGGGACCGCCGTGCTGCTCCATGGCAAGAATTTCTGTGCCGCGACCTGGGAAGCGACGATCAAGCGGCTGGTCGAGGCGGGCTATCGCGTCGTGGCGCCCGACCAGGTGGGCTTCTGCAAATCGACCAAGCCCGCCCGCTATCAATACAGCTTCCAGCAGCTCGCCCGGAACACGCACGATCTCATGGCATCGCTCGGCGTCGACCGCCCGATCCTGATCGGCCATTCGACCGGCGGGATGCTGGCGATCCGCTATGCGCTGGTCTATCCCCAGCAGGTGGCGAAGCTGATCCTGGTCGACCCGATCGGCCTCGAGGATTGGAAGGCCGAGGGCGTGCCGCCGCTAAGCGTCGATGAATGGTACGCGCGCGAGCTCAGGACCAACGCCGTCTCGATCCGCCGATACGAGCAGGCCACATATTATGCCGGCGAGTGGAAGCCCAGCTATCAGCGCTGGGTCGACATGCTGGCAGGCCTCAATAACGGGCCGGGCAAGGAGGCCGTGGCCTGGAACTCGGCGCTCATCTACGACATGATCTATACTCAGCCGGTCTTCTATGAGCTGGGTGCCATCAAGGTGCCGACGGTACTGTTCATCGGCGACAAGGATACGACCGCGATCGGCAAGGATACCGCCCCGCCCGAGCTGCAGGCGCGGCTCGGCAACTATCCGATGCTCGGCAAACGGGCGGCCGGCCTCATTCCGGGCGCCACGCTCATCGAGTTTCCGGCCCTCGGCCATGCGCCGCAGATGCAGGACCCAGACGCGTTCCACCAGGCGCTGCTCGCCAATCTCGCAACCTCGCCTTAGGGCCGAGACTTAGTCAGGATTGGCAGCGATGGATCCGAGGCGGACGTTCCGGCGTGCTCCGTACGGCTCCCTCTCCCCTTGTGGGCTACGGCATTCACAGATCTTTTCCCATTTTTTCAATGGCTTCCGCTTTTCGCTTGTCATGGCCGGGCTTGTCCCGGGGATGACCATGAAATATCAAGCCGTTGAAAATATTAATATAATTGTGTAAATCCCGTAGCCCCTCGTGGGGAGAGGGAGCTCCTTGGATTGAAACTTGCGGCTGATCAAAGAGCTCCTTCTGGCGCAACCAAGCCTTCGGCACAGCGTGGCCGCCAAGCTTGATTGGGTTTTCACCTTAAAGCCCACCCAGTACAAAAGATCGAGACCGATCTCGTCCGAACGGACGACGCGGCAAATCCCGGATTGCGTTAACCATGCGCGGCCTCGTCTGAGGGCGGGCGAGGCTTCGTATTGTTCAACATGCGGGGCCGGTTCCCCGGAATATAGTTTTGTCGATATCGGGGAAGACGGCCTTCGCTCATTTCGGGGAGGGGGTCATGAAGCTTCATCGTTGGATGTTATCTGCCTTTGCCATGGCACCGATCTTTTGCGCGGCTGGTCCGGCCTATGCCGATGAAAACCCAGCCACGAATGGCGCTTCGTTCGGCACGCCGGCGGGCTGCGCCGGTCTGCCGAGCTGGTCGCAGCTGCACGCAGCCCTCCAGCAGGCCGTCACCGTCGAGACGAGCGGCCTCGATTTCAATATGTGGGGCACGATCGTCAGCCGCGACGGCACGGTCTGCGCCGTTGCCTTCTCGGGCGCCCAATATACCGATCAATGGCTGGGCAGCCGGGTGATCTCGGCCCAGAAGGCCAACACCGCCATGGATTTCAGCCTCGACAATCACTCGCCCAGCACGGTGTTTCCGAACGGGCTGGCGCTGTCGACCGCCAACCTCTATTCGGCAGTGCAGCCGGGCGGCAGCCTCTTTGGCCTGCAGCATAGCAACCCGGTCGATACTTTCGTGGCCTTCGACGGTGATTCGAGCCGGTTCGGCCAGCCCAACGACCCGATGGTCGGGCATCGGATCGGCGGCGTGAATGTCTTCGGCGGCGGCTTCGCGCTCTATCGCAACGGCAAGAATGTCGGCGGCGTCGGCGTCAGCGGCGACACCTCCTGCGCCGACCACGATATCGGCTGGCGCACCCGGCACAATCTGGGGCTGGACCAGCTGCAAGGCGTCGGCGGGGTGTCCGGCGACCCGGCGCGCCCCGACAATATCGTTTACGACATCAAGCCCAATCCCGATGGTGGGACGGGTATCAGCGCCGGCGGATTCGGACATCCGACCTGCATCCGGACCGGCGATCAGACGGCGCTGCCGCCGGTGCATTGACCGGACAGGTTCCGGCTCGGGCAGGCGGGGCACGGCCCGGCCTGCCCTAACTCTCTGAATTAATTCACGGTCCGGCATTTTTTCCGGGACGGCGGCCGGAATTTGTCCGCACAGCCCGGGCATCCGGGCATTTCCTTATATTGCTTCCGGGAATTTTTCGGCAGTATCACGGAAAGGTAACGCCGATAGGGCGATGCCAGAGAAATCCTCGAATGGATAAATGTTAAACAATCTTTTATCGATCGGGTAGCCTCCTATTGGCTGCTTTTGAATGCCAATCCGCGAGAAGCGGCGACTATCCGGCAAAATGCTCGGGCTACTAAGAAACTTGGAATTGCGGGTGTCGCGATGTCTCTCTTTGGATACGGTGAAGCGCTGGCGGGGCATTGTTGGCGGGCTCTCGTGCCGGCCAAGAAGGTGGCAGGGCCGATCGTCAAGGCGGTTCGCCATGTCGGCGCCGTGGTTCATCATGTCGTCCATGCGCATGCAGCACCCGCGACGCTCGGTGCACTCACCTGTATCGCCGCGGCGGTGCCGGCGGCCGACTATTTCGCCCATCCTGCGACACCCTTGACGCCGGCCAGCGGCAACCGCCTGCCGGCCGCGCCCAGCTATCAAGATTTCGCTGCCGGCCCGCATAGCGAGATACCCGGCGGTCTCGGCATCACCGGTCCCGCTTTCAGCTTTCCGACGCAGGTGCCGCCATCGATCGCCGCCGCCCACGATGTGCGGGAACCCGGCACCGATGCTCTGATGCTTGGCGGCGCGCTCATGGTTGTCGCCGTGGCGCTGCGTCAGCGCCGCCGCGCTCACGACTGACCCCGCCGGCGGCCGCGTGCGGTCGATACAGGCGCTTGGATAAAAATTGCCGCGTCGAACGTTTATCTGAACGTCGAAATCAAACGGCCGAGCCGATGCGCTGCGGGCCGGGAACCCCATGACAATCAGCAGAACGAGGAGGCCGGAATGACCAAATGGCTTTATGCAGCGCTGGGTGCCGTGATGCTCGGCCTGGCCGGGCAGTCGGGTGCCATGGCGGCACCGATCGTTCAACCCGCCGCACCTCAGGCGGCATCATCCTCGGCACTTCAGGAAGTGCGCTGGGTGGTGCACTGCCATTGGCGCCATCACCATCGTCACCATCACGCCCGCCGCGTCTGCCATCGCATCTGGGTGCGTTAGCCGACAGGAAGTGAGGCTGGTTCGCTCGAGGGAGCTCTGCCGCTGCCTCGAGCGGGACGGCGACGGAAGGTCGGGAGCGCGGAATCCTGCGCGGCCTGATCGCCTATGCCGGCTTCAGCAACCGACCGTTGCAAGGGCTATTTATCCGGCTTGTAGAGAGCGAGCGGCCTCAGATCCATGAATTTGGTCCAGTTTTCGGATCCGATCTGGATTTCATCCGGCGGAACCGGCTCCACTAAGAACAGGACGTCGGGATCGAAAGGGCCTCTGGGATAAGATTTCACGACCGTTTTACTGGTGTCTGCGTACTCGATCCGACCGCCTCGCGCGGCTAACGACGGGCCGAGAGTGACCCAAATCGGATATTCCCAGTCACCGTCATTCATAATCAGGCCGATATTTTGATATTTTCCGGCCTGCAGCGCGTCCGCTATTAATTTATAGGGCGGTCCCGAATAGGGACTATTCATAAATAGACTGTCAAACCGGGGCTGAAACAAATGCTGCAGCGGCAGGATCGGCCGCAGGGGATTCCAGAGCAACCAAGGAAGCGAGAGCGCGGCAAGCAGCGTCTCGAGAACCAGGATGCCACGCCGCCCGAACCGACATTCGAGGCGTTCTAACGACGCTCCGACAAGGGGGGCGCCCAAGAAGAAAAGCGGAAGCTCGAGGCGCATGATCCAGGGCTGCCATCGCAGCGTACCCGCAAATAGGAGGAATGAGGTGACCAGGCACCCCGAATATATTGCCCGTTCTCTCATCTCTGATGACCGGGCGTGCATGATCGAATAAAGCACACAGCCTATTATCAGCAAAAGATGGATCGGGTTTGACGCATAATCTTCGTGCAAGACGCGCCAATCGCCGGGCAGCTCGAATGGCAGATTTGCGAACTGCGTATCATTCTTGTACGCGGCTGCGCCAGAAAACTCACAGAATTTGAGCGTCCACTCCGTAATGAATTTATCGATCGCTGGAAATCCCGTCGCCAAATTGCTTACGGCGTCTAAAGTTGTCGTATTGATCAGCTGCTCAATACCGAAAGATTTATTGCCCACGCCGCGCAGATCGGCGTAGACCGAGCCGAAGTCTTTATAGTTTCGCCAGAAGAACATAAAATTCGTGGCGACGAAGATCACCACCCCAAGAATCATCACCTTGATTACTTGGGCCCACCGCCAGCGCGAGACCAGCCATATCATCACCCAGGCGCCAAACGGAAAGCAGAATAGCAGCGCCGTGACCTTGGTCAGAAAGCCCAGGGCAATCGCGGCTGCAGCCTCGACCGAATTGACCAGGTGAAACTCTTTACGCAGGCTGAGCATTCTTTCGACGAAAGCGATAACGAAGAAGCCCGTTATCAGATCGGTCTGAGTGCTCGTACTTTGAAGAATGCCCATTGGAACGGTAGCGGCGAACAGAGCGGTGAGAGATCGGCCGACCGTTCCGGCGCCCAACTGCTTCGCGACCGTCACAGAACCGGCGATCACGCCGAGAAGCCCAAGCCACTGAACCAGAGCCGAGAAGAGGTCCGTACCGGCGATCAGGCGAAACTGGAGGATCAGAATTTCCGCCATGGGACCAAGCGAGATCTGGCGACCGATCATCGTGGGATAGGGTTCGAGCGAGCGGTCCTGAATCCAGTGCTCGATCCGTGGCAGATGATAGGTCAGTGAATTGTAATTGTTCGGCGCGGACTTTAGCGCGATGACCAGCAGGACAGACATGTATAGCGCAATCAAGATGCCGGCGTAGGAGCTGCTCGCCAGCCTCATAATAGATCGCGCTCGAGCGCGCATACCCCGATTGCGATAGTACAAAACAGCGAATATTGCCGAGATGAGACACCAAAAGCTCAGCAACGCGCCAAATGTTAAGCTGTGTGAGATCCCCAGAATCTCGGAAGCCGTCAATGAAAGCGCAGCCCAGATCAGGAGCGTGCGCGTAACTGCTTGCGGAATTTCGATCCCGTAGGATAGCAGCGCGGCGAATATAACGAAGAGCGGCAGGAGTGCTAAAAAATGACGGCCAACCTCGATAAGTATCATTGAGGTTCCTCGAGGTTCAACAAGCCGACAGTTGGGCCGGTCGTCCGGGCCCGTAGGCGCGCTGTGGCGCCTCTCAGTTCATCGGCCTGACGCACACCGCGATGAGCGAGAGGCCGATCGGCAATGGGATCACATTCTCGAAGAGTTGGAATGCCGGTACCAGGCGCTCAAACAGGTCGAGCTGCTCTGCCGGCGGGGTCACGCGCTTCAGCACCTTGCCGTTCAGCCACCAGCCCAACATGCCGGCCATGTTGAAGTGCGTCTGCCGCGTCGCTTCGAGGCCCGCCTCCCGCACGCTGCGGGCCAAGCTATCGCGGTCATAGCGGCGATGATGGCCGATTGCCTGATCCATCGGGCTGTAGAGCCAGGGTGCGGCAGGCACCTTCAGGATGAGCCGCCCGCCTGGACGCAGGCACTTCGCCAGCGACCGCAGAAACGAGACGTCATTTTCGATGTGCTCCAGCACGTCGAGCAGCACGACGGTATCGAAAGTTTCGTCCCACTGGCGCGTCGTCGCGTCATCGCAGATGACCTGCACGCCAGGGAAGCTCGCCAAGCGCCGCTGCGCGGTCGCGACATAGGGCTCGTGAATATCCACGGCCGTCACCCGAGGGCTTTGACGCGCGATCAGCGATGTGAAATTGCCGGAACCGCACCCTATCTCAAGGACATTCTCGCCGAGCGCATCCTTGAAATTGTCAAAGACCCAGGCGTTGAATTTGCCCGCCGAAGCGAGATGATCGAGCCAGAAATCCTGCGGTGTCGCCTCGGACATTTACCTTCTCCCCGGCCTCAGATCGTCTGAAAATGCATGGGGGCCGGTGCTGGAAACCAAACGGCCGCCACGCGTATTTTCAAAACGGTCTTGGAGACATAAGACCATCGCCATTCGATCGGACATTTCATGGCTGCATTGCTCGGCAGAGGCACCCCACCTAGGCCGACGCCAATCTCGGCTTCCCCATCAGGCGGAACTTGACCAAGTATCCGAGGGCTTTCACGCCGTCCTTCCAATTGATCTTCTTACCTTCCGCATAGGTACGGCCGTAATAGCTGATCCCCACCTCATAGATCCGCCAGTGCCGCGCCAATGAAATCTGTGCGGTCATTTCGATCTCGATGCCGAACCCGTTGGTCGTGAGACGGAGCGAATCCCGCACCTCGCGGCTGAACATCTTGTAGCAAACCTCGACATCGCTCAGCGTCTGATTGTAGATCAGATTGAATATCAGCGAAATCAAACGATTGGCCATATAATGATGGAAATATAAACTCCGGTGGGCAGAGCCAAAGAACCGAGAGCCGAAGACGACATCAGCGACCCGCCGTTCGGCAATGAGTGGGTACATCTTGTTCCAATCCTGCGGATCATATTCCAGATCGGCGTCCTGGATGACGATCACATCGCCGGTTGCCTCACGGAAGCCGGATTGCAGCGCGCCGCCCTTGCCTTGATTTACATCGTGATAGAACGCCTTGACGACGAGACTGGCGGCTTCGCCCGGCTCCGGCTCGACAAAACGGACCGTACCGCCGGCTTCGATCGTGATGCCCGCCGCTTCCTGCCGCCGCTGGGGCAGCAGCTCGGCAAGCCATTCCCGGGTCCCGTCCCGCGAGCAATCATCGACGATGATGATCTCTTTCGTCACCGCGGGCATCGCTTCGGCGACCGCAGCCAAGACGGCCCCCAAAGTATAACGCTCGTTGTAAACGGGGATGACGACCGAAAGAAGCATTGGGCGCTCGCGGCAAGAGGCTAGGGGTGATTTCGACATGACATAGACTGCCCTTCCGAGGCTCGCAAGCGCGTGCTGCCGCCAAAATTCCGCGACCGAACGCCGGCACGGTCAAAACGGCCTCGAATTCGACACCCAAAGGTTGCCACAGCGATCGGCGGGCCCCTCGCCAACAAAAGCGAAACGGCCAGGATTGGGACGGAAAAGCAGAATGATCGCTATACGCTGCGTTGGAGGGGCGGGGAAGGGGACCTTCTCATAGCGGGATATGCCAGGCTTGATCAACGAATATATGGATCACGCACAGGGTCGGCGCGACCACGGGGGGCGGCGAGCCGCCGATCGCGTCGAGGAGGCGCCGACGAGGCACGGATTTCGACCGCCCACGCATTCCGATCTTGCATCAGTTCCCGGGCTCCGCTAGTAGGGAGATAATTCATTCAAATTTTTGTATAGAGAGCTGATGATACATGAAGGTTGCCGTATTCAGCACCGACTTGGGGCGTGGCGGTGCGACCATTGCTATGATGCGATTGGTAAATGGCCTGATAGATCGCGGTCATGACGTACGGATATTTTGTCTGAACGGAGAAAGTCCGATTGGATCAGTTTTTCACGTCGAAAATCTCAAAGAGAAGTCGAGCAATTCTGATATTGTCGACTTCGTTTCGACGGAGCTTCAGTCAAATTTAATCAATCAGAAACGAACACATTTGTCGAATACTTTGTTCTCTACGAACTTGGTCGGGTACGACATTGCTGAGGTCGTCGATTTTTCGGAATTTGAGGTCTTTAACGTTCATTGGGTCGCGCATTTTCTGACAGCTGAGACGATAGTTCGGTTGACCAAGTTCGGCAAACCGATCGTGCTCACCCTGCATGACATGTTCCCATTTACCGGAGGGTGCCATTATTCGGCCGGTTGCCGCGGCTTCGTATCGGACTGCAGCGACTGCCCGCAGTTGAGTGCCAATCCGCTCGGCCTGCCCGGGCTCCAACTGGCGCGGCGGCGGGAATATGCACAGCATCGATCGATCGCGGCGATCGGTCCGAGCCGGTGGATCTCCGATTTGGCGATCGAAAGCCGCGTATTTGCGCCGGATCGCGTGCACACCATCGGCAATTCTTTGGATATCGAGCGATTCCGCCGGGTATCCCGGTCGGCAGCCCGCGGGAAATTCGGTATATCCGATGACCGCTTCGCCATCTTGCTTGGTGCTCAAAACAATGCCGAGCACCGCAAGGGCGTCTACAACATCATCGACGCGATGGCGGCGCTCAAGGCCGATCCGACGGGGGCGGCCTTGGTCGCGTCCGGCAGGATTCTGCTCCTGAGCTTCGGTGTTTCGGCGCCCATATTGAACGATATCGGGATCGAGGTGCGGCATTTGGGGGTGATCGAAGAGGATGAGGATCTGATCGCCGCCTACTCTGCGGCGGATATCTTTCTCCTGCCGTCGCTTGAGGACAATCAGCCCAATGTCATGCTGGAGTCGATGGCCTGCGAGACGCCCGTGATCAGCTTCGCGATCGGCGGCATGGTCGATGTCATTGTCGACGGGGTCAACGGCAGGCTGCTGGAGGCGTTCGATTGCGAGGCGATGGCCGCCGCGATCCGCGAGTTGGCGTTACAGCCGGATAGGGTTGCGGCGCTGGGCCAAGAGGCTCGCCGAACCATCGAGCGCGGCTTCACCACTGATCTGCAGGCGCGAAGATATGAGCGGCTGTTCGAGACGATGCTCGCCGAACTGGCCGGTCGGCCTCACGCGCAATCCGCCATCGAAGGCGGCATGTCCATGGGAACCAATATGATGCAAGTCCGGCGCGAGATCGATTTCGAGCTTCCTCAACAGCGTGCCCGGCCTCGCCGTTCAGCAGTTGCTGGTCGACCGGCAGAACCGACGGATCCTGGAGCTCGAAACCGATCAGGCCGAGCGCATCCGGCGGATTGCAGAGCTCGATGCTCACCTGGCGGTTGCCGGGGCTGAGCTTGTGCGGCTCCGCCCGCTCGAGGCCCGGCTGGAGCAGGTTGCCGACGACATCCACCGGCGGCTGACCCGGAGCACGTCGTGGCGCTTCGTCACACCCATTCGTGCGCTCTTCGGATTCAGGCCTTTCTCGCCGGCGGTCCATGACGATGCCGCCGACAGGATCGCCCGGAAGATGGAAGATAATTGCGCCATCGCGACCTCGATCTGGTGGGATCTGGCCGTGCCCGTCCGATTGCTGGGCCGGCCGTTCGGCCTCCTGCGCCGCGTGCTCCGGCGTGGAATGAGCCGCGAATAGCACCGGCGCAGGTTAGCCGGCGCTGTCAGCCGGACATTGAAACAGCCTGTTGTACGGCGAATCGAACAACACCCGGCAATCGGTCATAAATTCGTTCGCATTCGGAACAACGTGCGGCGCAATCAACGCATATTCAAGATGATAGGCCCGCATCTGAGTGCGAAAGGTTTCGGGTGGCCCGTTAAACACCATATTCGGATGTCCGACGATCGTAACGACGATTTCGGGACTTCCCGTCGCTGAGCTGATGATGGTTTCCCGGGGGGAACATCGTTCTTGACCGCATCTATTACGCTAGGCGGAACGAAGCCGCTAAAGCCGAGAACGCGGCTATTGGAGGTCGACTCCAGTATATTGTTGAGACGAGATGCCTGAGTCAGTGCAATCAACGCCAAGGCACTTGCAAGCAGGATTTTAGCCAGAAATCGCTTTTGCAATGCCCGCATGAGCGCCAGCGAATAAAAGCTGACAAGAACGGCGATGCTGCATACCGCCCATGGCTCAAACATCCGGGGCACATGGACCGGGTACTGCCCCAGGCCGCCCACTATCAAGATGAGAAGGGCAAGCATGACGAGCAGGGCGATATCGCAGACTGCCCAAAGGTTCATGCGGTTACTACTATATTTATTCCGATACAGTAGATTGGCGCCATGAAGCAGGCCCAGCAGCATGGTCCACTGGCTGAATATGCTGCCGAACGCGATAAGACACGTTTTAAGATACCAATTTGGGTCAACCCAAAATTGGTGAAAAATGGAATATGCGCCGGGGACTGGAGTAGAAAGCCCGGTTTGCTGATCAAATGCGATAACGGGCCATATAGAGGGTTGGCCATCAAGAGTCGCACTATAGGCGTGAAGCAATGCTTCAAGCGGGATGCCGCCAATATGTTCTTGGTATTTTGCGTAAGCGACATACATCACCACGCCCGCCAGCCATCCAGCGAAAATCAGCGCAAGCGGCCGCCGGCGCGCGTAGAGCTCGGCCCGCGGAAAGGTGAGGGCCAAACCGACTGCCATGCCGGGAATCAATACGACGCCGACGGACCGGCTGAGGATTGCCGCCATCGAACAGGCAGCACCGACCCAGGCCCAGGTCAAATCCGCGTCGGGCCGGCGTTGCAGGCAGGCAACCATTGCCGTGGTCGCGCCTAGAAGAGCCGCAGCATTCAGCGGCTCCGTCAAAACCAGTCCGATGTAGCGCGGGCCAAGAAAGAACGCCACCGCGGCGCCTGCGCAAAACGCCGAAATCCAGTTCTTCGAGAGGCGCCAACCCAGCGAAAACGCTGCCAAAACCGCCAGGGCGAGCGTTACGGCCTCGGCCCCGTGTGCAGAACGATAATATTCACCGGTAAATAATCGCGAGATTGCCAGGAATATAGGTAATAACGGTGGATATATTCGCGAAATATCGGGACCAAATTCGGGCATCAATCCAACGCGATGAAAATCCACCATTTGCATGGCGATTTGCATGTAGCGGGTCCCGTCGCCATCCATTTCATAGTTTCCGCCGGCTCTCCAACAAACCAGGTAGACCCACGAAGAAAAAGCGGCCAGCAACGTAAGCGCCAGGATCCCTTTATAGAGTGGCCTTTCCAGAAGCAGGGAATGCCCCCAGAAAGGGCGCTTGAGTTCCTCAAGGGTAGAATGCGGCACAGGCGGAAGCTCCACAGATTGACGGCACGACCATAGTTTAACATCCCCAGGAAGCCAACCGCGCGAGCTGACCTCTCTGAGTTCCCCGCGGCGAGGGGGCCGTGGCGCCGGCGCACAGCCCGCTTGACACCGGAGGGCCGGATCGAGCCTATTGCCGGTCCCTTGGCCGATGGTGAATCGGGGCCGCCACCGAATATGCCCATTCGAACGCCGCCCCTGGTATCGCTCATCACGGCTTCGCGGTGGCCACGCCTTTCCGCGAAGCCCATATCGGATGATGGGCGCCCGAAAGTATCGCCATGCACAGCTCCAATAACAGCGATAGCGCAACCAACATTATAAACTCAAACGCCAAGCGGCCGTATCCATTCGGCGCCCGGCAGGCGGTACATGGCCGAGGAAGGTCGAAGATAGATGCGGATTGCTCTGGTAACGCGTGAATATCCCCCGGAAACGGCTTGGGGCGGGATCGGGAGCTTCTACCATTCCTTCGCGACCGCTCTGGCAAAGGCCGACCATGCGGTCGAGGTGTTCTGTCAGGGCCTGAGCGACAGCGGCAGCAGCATGATGGGCGGCGTTCTCGTCCACCGAGTGCGCGCCTGGAAGGACGGCACCGGCCCCGGCGTGGGCGAGCCGCTGGCGGGAAACGACGATATCGGCGTCTTCGCCTTCGGCCTCGCCTCGGCCATGCTGGATGCGGTGGCACGCCGGCACGCGTCGGCACCCTTCGATATCATCGAAGGGCATGAGCATCTCGGCATCAATGCGCTCATCAACAATGCCAGGCTGGCGGGTGCGCGCACCGTGACGCGCTACCACACGGCCTATGAAAGCCTGGTCAAGCGGCGCCTGGTCGATTGGACGCCCTCGGCGACGGTGCGGGCACTCGAACGGCAAGCCATTCATTCCGCCGATCTCAGGATCGCCACGTCCGACTTCATCGCCGGCGTGACAGAAGCGGATTTCGATGCTCCGCCGGCCGAGGCGCTCATCTTCAATCTCATCGACGAGCCGTCCGCCGGCCCGGTGGCGCCGCCGGCCGAGCGTGAGGATGTGATCCTCTTCGTCGGCCGTCTGGTGCTCAATCACAAGCGCCCCGATCTTGCCGTCCAGGCCTTTGCGGCGCTGGCGGAGCGGTTTCCGACCTGGCGTCTCGAAGTGGCCGGGGCCGATATGGACATGCCGCAAGGCGGCACCGTCTGGCAGCATTGCGCCAGCCTGCTCCCGGACGCGCTCAAGCCGCGCGTGCGCTATCACGGCACCTTGCCGCATGCCGAGGTCCAAGCGCTCTTCGGGCGGGCCAAGATCCTGCTGGCGCCGTCCGATTTCGAATCCTTCGGCTTGGTCGCGATCGAGGCGATGCAAGCGGGTTGCGTGCCGGTCGTAGCCGACGAGACGGCCCTCATCGACTGGGTTGCCGACGCGCAATTGATCTTCGCCCGAGGGCGTCTCGGCAATCTCATCGAGCGCGTCGAGGCGCTTCTCGCCGATCCGGCGCTGATCGAGGCGAAATCGGCCGCATGCCGCTCGCGCGCGCTCGCAGCCTTCACGCCGTCGGCGCTGCTTGCGCAGAATATTGCCGCGTTCGAACGGGCGCGCGCCGGTGCGGCACCCCATCGCCATGTGATCGATGCGGTGCCCGCCGCCACGTCCGACGATCCCTTGATCTCGGTCGTGATCCCGTCATTCAATCAAGGGCCGTTCATCGGCGAGACGATCCGATCGATCCTCGATCAGGATTATCCCCATATCGAAGTCATCGTCATGGATGGCGGCTCAACTGATGCCACGATCGAGGTGCTGAAGGGCTTTCCTCAGATCACCTGGATCTCCGAGCGGGATCGGGGCCAGACCCACGCCATCAACAAGGGCATGCTGCTGGCGCGGGGCGACATCCGGGCTTATCTCAATTCCGACGATGTCTACCGGCCCGGCGCATTCCGGGCGATCGCCGACATCTTCCGGCGCGAACCGGAGACGCAGATCCTGGTCGGCAATTGCGATTATATCGACGAGCACTCCCAGGTGATCGGTCACCTCAAGGCCAAATTCACCGGCTTGCAGAATCTGGTTCGATATGGCGGGTGGGAGCGGTTTCATTGCATCCCTCAGCAGGCAACCTTCTGGCGTGCCAGCCTGATGAGCGAGGTCGGCCTGTTCGACATCAGTCGGCATATGGTGATGGATTACGACTATTGGATGCGCGCGGCCCAGCACGCCGACTTCAGAACGGTCGACCAGACCCTGGCGGCGTTTCGGTTGATGGCGGGAACCAAGACCGTCAGCCGGACCGACGAGATGTATGATGAGGAGTATGAGGCGTTCCTGCGGTATCGGCATGTCCTGCCTCTCCCGCTGCGCATCCGGGCCTCGCTCGAGGCGCGTCATGGCTATGCCGACAAGCTGCTGATGTTTGCGCAGCATCAGATCCTGACGCTCCGGTTGCGTCGGAAGCCCGCCGGGTCGCTGATGCGGATTGCCGGGCTTTGGCCCCCCTATCTGCTGTCGGCGCGGTATATCCTCTGCGTGCTGCATCTGACGCTGACGCTGGTGGGATCGCAAGATATGGCCGGCCAGATCCATCGGCGCGAGCTCGCCAGACTCGAGCGCTGGAAGAGCGGCTGGTCCGCCTGGTTCCAAGGCAAGGTCGGTTCGGCCGGTTAGGTATCTTTGAGTTTTTGAGAGGATGCGAGGGCGGTGGTGGATAAGGACAATGTCGAAGGTTCCACGAGAGACCAGCTGCGCCACACCGCGGATGAGCTTGCCGCCATTGCGGCCTCGCTCGAGCAGCAAGGCGATCCGGAGGTGGCCCGCCTCGTCTACCGTGCCGCGGCGGAGATCGATCTCGGCGACAGCGAGCTTCAGCAAAGCTGGGGCGGCCCGTTCAATGGGCAGGAGCAGCGCTGCCGCTTGTTCCTCGATCTCGTCGAGCGGGTGAAGCCCGCGGCGATCGTCGAGACCGGAACCTACCGCGCCACCACCACTCAGTTCATCGCCGAGCACTTTCAGGGGCCGATCTTCAGCTGCGAAATCGTGCCGCGCCAATTCCTCCAATCGCAGGCGAAGATGCGCGCCTATTCGAACGTCTCGATCGCCGAGGCCGATTCGCGCAGCTTTCTCCGCGATTTCCTGTCGAAGAAAACCGACGACCAGCCGGTATTCTTCTATCTCGACGCCCATTGGCAGGAAGACCTGCCCTTGCGCGAGGAGATCGAGCTGATCCTGGGGCACGGCAAGCCCAGCGTGATCATGGTCGATGATTTCCAGGTGCCGTTCGATCCGGGCTATCGGTACGACGATTATGGTCCCGGCAAGGTTCTGAGTTTGGAGATCATCGCGTTTCTGCGCGACCTGCCGGTCGGGATCGCCTTTCCGAAGCTATCCGCGGAAGAGGAAACCGGTGCGAAACGGGGTTGCGTCGTGCTGAGCACGGCCGATTTGACCGCCGTCATCCTCGAGAGCCCGCTGCTTCGCGGCGGCGATTGGCGCGACTGGGCGGTCATCGACAGCCAAACCCAGCTGCAGCAGCGTCAGACGGAGCTGCAGCAGTGCCGAGCGGAGCTGCAGAATTATCAGGCAGAGCTCCAGACCTGCCAGCAGCAGCTCCGCGCCTGCCAGGCGAGCCTGGCCGAGATCGAGCAGAAATATCAGGTGGAGCGCCGACAGGCGGTCAATGATCGCGTCAGGCTGACCTCGGAGATACACGGTCTGCGCAGTCGGCTAACGGCTCAAGGCGGCTAAGGTCGAGCGGCGTCAAATGCTGGAAAGGTAAGCAGTGGCAGCGGAGTGCGCATTTCGATTGACTGACGTAGGGAAGTGCTATGTGACCTACGCGCAGCCGAGCGACCGTTTCAAGCAATTCTTCCGGCGAGGCAAGGAGCGCCGTCTTGCCGAGTTCTGGGCGCTCAAAGGCGTGAGCTTCGAGATTCGGGCGGGCGAGGCGGTCGGCATCATCGGTCGCAATGGTGCGGGCAAATCGACGCTGCTGCAGCTGATGTGCGGCACGCTCCAGCCGACTGTCGGGCAGATCGAGGCAACCGGTCGGGTTGCGGCCATGCTCGAGCTCGGCGCGGGCTTCAACCCCGAATTTTCGGGCCGCGAAAATGTCCAGCTCGCGGCGGCGGTCATGGGTTTGTCGGATCGCCAGATCACCGAGCGCTACTCTTCGATCGCCGCCTTCGCGGAGATCGGCGACTTCATCGACCAGCCCGTGAAATATTATTCGAGCGGCATGTATGCCCGGCTCGCCTTCGCCGTCGCGGCCCATGTCGATGCCGATATCCTGATCGTGGACGAGATCCTGGCCGTGGGCGATGCCTCCTTCCAGCAGAAATGCATGCGCTTCATCGAGGATTTCAAGAAGCGCGGCACCTTCCTGCTGGTGTCGCACGATCCGGGCGCCATCGCCTCGATCTGCGATCGGGCGATCTGGCTCGAGGCAGGCTCGCTTCGAGCGATCGGTCCGGCCCGCGAGATCGCAGCCGAGTATCTTGCGACGCTCAATCCGCCGGCCGACCGAACCGCGGCGCCGTTCCAGGCCGTTGCAGGCCAGGAGGCTTCGGCGGGCGAAACGGCCGGCGACCGGCCGAGCCGCCCGCACGGCCCGGAAAACGTCATCTACACAGGCACCTTCGATCCCGACGCGCCGTGGTTCGGCTATCAGGGTGCGGTTATCACCCATCTCGATCTGCTGGATTCGACCGGCCAGCCGGTCACCAAGCTGACCGGCGGCAGCGATGTGACGCTGAGGGTGTTCGTGCATGCCTATCGGCCGATCGAGCGCGCCCTGGTGGGTTTCCAGCTCCGCAATGGCGACGGCGAAACGATCCTGGGCGAGAACACGCACCTGGCATATCGCGATACGCCGTTCCGGGTCGAGGCGGGACAGGATTTCGAGACGATCTTCGATTTCCGGCTGCCCTTCCTGCCGGCTGGCTGGTTCAGCATCGTGGCCGCGATATCCGACGGCACTCAGGCCGACAATATCCATCATCACTGGGTCGACGAGGCGCTGCATTTCCAGGTGCCGGAAAGCCATGTCCGACGCGGCTTGGTAGGGTTGCCGATCAAGCGCGTCGAGGCGCGCACCCGCCCGCTCTAACCTTCCCGCACGAACAGCGCGTCGCCCCAGCGATGGCGGTTGATGACGAGGTGCTTCAGCCGAAACCGATAGAGCCGCATGAAGGCGATAATATCGTCGAGCGTGCAATCGTCCCGATACAGCCCGCCCTCATTCACCTCGGTGTAGACATAGGAGGCTCGGCGGAGGCAGCGGTGAGCGCCTTGCAAGACCCGCAATTCGCTTCCCTGCACATCGAGCACGAGGCAGTCGAGCAAGCCCGGATCAACGTCAGGCCGCGCGGCGCAGAGCGCGTCGATGACGCCGTCGAGCGTCTGCGTCCGCATGCGCTCGGTGCGGACGAACGAGAACGTCCGGGTGCTGCTCCCGGTGCCAGCCGAACTCCAGCATGCTCGATGAGTGGCCATCGTTCGAGGCGACGTGGAAATCGGTTTCGAGGCCGTCGATGTCCGCGCAGAGCGCGTTGATGGCGAGATGGTTCGGCGCATCGCCGAGGCGGGCCCGCAAACGCTCGTAAGCGGCCGGGAGCGCCTCGATATAGACCGCCCAGGCGAGACCTGCCGCCTGATAGGCCACGAACTCATGGCCGTCGTTGGAGCCGACATGGATGACGCCGTGCGGCATCAGGTCGAGATCTTTCAGCAAATGGAGTGGGTCAGCCATCGTGCGCTTTCAGGAGGGACGGATCGCAGATGGGTTTAAGCCGCTGCGGGCGCCGTGCTCAAGCGTCCAGATCGATGGCGTCGCGGCGAACGGGGGATTTTCGACGAGGACAGGCGCCCACCGTCACGAAATTGTTGCTTTAATGTAAGGTTGCTGTAAGCAAGCTGATGCGGCGATTGCCGCGATGTCGCCTAATCGTACCCTTCGTCTGGAGTAGATGAACCGTCCGTCCGTCGATACCTATCTAAATACCGCGCCTATCTTAAAGGGCAATCACAGTTGCTGTAGTCGGGACGCTGTGATGTCTACGGGTCGAGCGCGCTCTTGTCCTTCCCATCCGCCGATCATCCTTCGACCAAGCTTCGATCTGTTACGCTAAATCTTTCGAAAACGTCAGAGAATATGATGAGTGTTGAATATAATCCTGATCTACCTCTTCAGTTTCTTCATATTCCGAAAACAGGCGGCACGTCGGTCGGCGGGATGATCGCCAGGTCCTTTCCGCAGAGGCTGATATGCCCGGCCGGACACTGGGACTACATTGTACGGTTGCCGGAGGAGCAACTGCTGGGCTTCCAAGTGTTCTTGGGCCATTATTCGGCCTGCCTTAGCCGATTTCTCGATAAGCCGCTCAACGTCTTCACCTTCCTGCGCGATCCGGTCGAGCGTACCTTGTCGCACTATGGCTTCATCCGGACCGATCGAACCCACCCCTTCTTCGAGGCCGCTAGAACCAGGACCTTGCTGGAATTTGTGCGCGATCCCCTGACCCGCCCGAATATCGAGAATTATCAGGCTCGCTATGTTGCCGATCTTGGCCTCGATCCGAGCGCCATCGCTCCGGTATTCGCCGGGCGTGATCCGGCCCGGTTCGAACTGCATATGCACATTGACGAGCAAAGCCTGAAAGTGCCGGCTGGGAAACTTTATGAGCAGGCGATGCAGTCGCTCAATTCATTCTTTTTCGTCGGCACGACGGAGAATCTGGATGGATCGGTCAGGCGTTTGTCAGCCTTGATCGGCGTCGATCTGGGGCCGCCGCTTCACGCGAATGTCACCGAGCATCGGATTACGCAAGATCAGCTCGATCGCGAGACGCTGCGCGCGATCCGAGAGGCGACGGAGATCGACTTCGCTCTCTATGAGCGCGCACGGATGCTGGAGTCCGCCAAATGGGCGGCGGACTGATGCGCCCGGGCTCGGAGCCGGCAATATCCAGACAGGCTCCTGGCGCTGCGGCGCAGCGCACGCTAGGGTGGCGTCTAAATGAAGCGGGCCAGGCCGGCCGTTCGCCTCCAAAACCGGCGATCGGGCGATCAGCAAATGCTTCCTGCTGGGATTCCGCCAACCCCTGAAGGGCTTATTCTAAATGCGTTCTGCTCAGTTCGGTCCGCCAATCTCGCCTGCAGCACTTTCGGATAAGGTGTTGAAGGAGGACCGGCCGGAGCATGCTGCCATCATGCGCGATCTCGTGGCGGCTCGGCAGGCGATCCACGAGCATTACGCGCCCGAACTGGCGCAGGACCCCGTCTTTGTCCAATCAACCAAGGATATCGGCTATAACCGGTACAATGGCTGCCTCAACTCGTTCGTGCCGTGGCTGCACCGGCACTATAATTATCAGACGCCCGAGACGCTGATCGAGATCGGCGCCGGTACGGGGTCGTCGACGGCGGCCTTCGCCCAGATGTGCGGCCGGATCACCGGCTATGATTTCGATGAGGCGGCGCTCGAATTCGCGCAGACCCGGCTCGATCGGCTGGACATCCGGAATGCCAAGCTGGTTCGCCTCGAGCCTCAGGACGCCCTCGAATCCATCCAGCGGACCCACCCGGATGGCGTGGATGGCATCATCCTTTATGCCGTGCTGGAGCACATGACGATCGAGGAGCGAATCGAGACGCTCTCGGGCCTATGGAGCCTCCTGAGGCCAGGCGGGTGCCTGCTGATCGGCGAGACGCCGAACCGCTTGGCATATCTCGACCATCACACGACCGGATTACCCTTCTTCAACATGCTGAACGAGGATCTGGCGCTGCGCTATTTCCGCCGGACCAACCGTAACGACGTGATCCGATTGGTCGAGGCGGGGCTGGCCCAAGGATGGGAGAGCGGGCGGCTTGCCCTGGTCAGGACGGGCTACTCGGGTGCCTCCTATCATGAGTTCGAGTTGGCGCTCGGTGAGAACTATGCCTCGTACATCGTCTCTTCGCCCGAGGATCCTGAGATCGTCGGCGCCTATGGCGATCACTCCGCCGAGGTTAATGCGTTGAAATCCTATGTTGTGGCAAAGCAGCTCAATATACACCCCTGTTTTCTCGAGGCTTATCTTCTCTTTGTTCTTCGCCGCCCTGTTGAGATGTAACCGAGAATTATCACTTTCTGAGAGTGATTTCCCGACACGCTAGCCATCAGCGGGGAAGTGGGGTAGCGTGCGCGCGCCTCGGCTGCGGGGTAAAAAGAGGTTCTGGCGTTCTGCATGTCCTATACTCAGGTCTATATCGCCGGCGAGCGCAACATTAGGGCCGCGCTCAATCCCCGGCTTGTGTACTCGCTGGCTTGGAATAGTCGCGTTCTTATCAAGAGACTGGCGATTCGGCAAATTGCCGCCCGGTATCGCGGTTCTATGCTGGGGATTTTGTGGGCCATCATCACACCACTGCTGATGTTGGGGCTCTATACCTTCGTATTCGGCGTGGTGTTGCCGAATCGTTGGCAAATGCCGAATGGCGCGCACGGCAATTTTGCTCTGATTTTGTTCTCCGGTCTGATCGTCTATACTTTCTTTGCCGAGGTGATCACGCGTTCGCCGACACTGATGCTCGAGAACATCACCTACATCAAGAAGCTGCAATTCCCGCTCGAAGCGCTGGTCTGGACCGGGCTGATCACAGCACTGTTCAATGCCGGCATCGGCCTCGCCATGCTGATCGTCTTCTATGTCGCGTTGCTGGGATTGCCGCCGCTGACGATCCTGTTGCTGCCGCTGGTGCTGCTGCCGATCGGGCTCACCTGCCTCGGCCTGTCCTGGGTGCTGGCCTCGATCGGCATCTTCGTGCGCGACATCGGGCTCATCCTGAACGTCCTGATCAATGCCTTCCTGTTCTTCAGTCCGATCTTCTACCCGTTGAGCAGCGTGCCGGAAGCCTTCCGGTTCTGGGTCGAGCTCAACCCCGTGACGCCGGCCGTCGAGAGCGTGCGCGCCCTGCTGTTCTACGGCCAGGTTCCGGACCTCGGCATATGGGGCCTGAGCCTGCTCGCCGGCCTCGTGCTGAACTGGGCGGGTTTCTGCTGGTTCCAGGCGACGCGGAAGGCGTTCGCGGATGTCTGCTGATCTTGCCATACGTCTTTCGGGCGTCAGCAAAGCCTATCCGATCTTCGTCCGGCCGTCGGACCGGCTGAAGCAGCTGCTGGCATTCGGGCGGCGCCGCTACTACCAGGAATATTCCGCACTTCTGGACGTGACCCTTGAGGTCCGCAGGGGCGAATCGGTCGCCATCATCGGCCGCAACGGTGCGGGCAAATCGACCCTGTTGCAGCTGATCTGCGGCACCTTGCGGCCGACCAGCGGCAGCATCGAGACGCATGGGCGGTTGGCACCGCTGCTCGAGCTGGGCGCCGGATTCAATCCCGAATTCACCGGTGCGGAAAACGCCCGGCTCGCCGCCGCCGTGCTGGGCCTGTCGGGTGCCATGATATCCCAGCGCTATCAATCGATCATCGACTTCGCCGAGATCGGCCGCTTCATCGACGAGCCGGTGAAGCATTATTCGAGCGGCATGTATGCGCGGTTGGCCTTTGCCGTGGCCGCCCATGTCGATGCCGACATCTTGATCGTCGATGAGATCCTGTCGGTCGGCGACGGCGCGTTTCAACAGAAATGCATGCGGTTCATCCACGAGTTCCGTGAGCGCGGCACGCTGCTGCTGGTGTCTCACAGCGCCGACACGGTGACGGCATTGTGCGACCGGGCGCTCTGGCTCGATGCCGGGACGGTACGGGGCGTCGGACCGGCGAAGGAGCTCTGCCACGATTATCTGGCCGCCATCAGTGCCGAACGGGACAATGGCAACACTTTTCGCATCGGCGGCAGCCGGAAGCCGCCACGGCTCCCGACCGCGGAGTCCGCCACCGCGGGCGCGCCGGCGCCGTTCGAATCGGAGCGGCTGGTTGCACGATCTGGTGCGGAGCGGTGCCGGGTCGCCAGGGTTCAGCTGGACGATGGAGAGGGCACCGCCCTTGCCATCGCTGAAGGCGGCAAGGAAGTGACGCTCCGGATCGAGATCGAATCGACCGAGACCATCGCCGACCCGGTGATCTTCTTCGAGGTGCGCGACCGGCTGGGGCGCTTGCTCTTTTGCGACGACACCAGGCTGCATGCGCCGACCGATCCCTTGACGCTCGGAGCCGGCTGCCGCACGGAGACGGCCTTCGTCTTCGAGTTGCCGCATCTCTTTCCAGGCGAGTTCGCCGTCTCGGCGGGCGTCGCGTCCATCCGGCCCGGGGATGACGGTGCGTCTGAATGGCTGATGGAAGCCTATGCCCTCGACGCCTGTTTCTTCCGGGTCATTCAGACGATATCGTTCGGCTTGATCGGGAGTTGGACCCGATCGATCACGCTCCGTCCGATCGCCGCGAAACCGGCATCGTCCGATCAGGTCGTCAGCGCCTGATCGGTCAGGTGCCTCGGACCTCCGCAACGTCGAACAGTGAAGCGCAAGCCGCGCAAGCAGGAAAGGGCACGATGAATCGAGAGCAGCTCAAGGCCGAAATCGCCGCGCGCCGGCCATGGTATCAACGCATCGAGTTTCCCGAGTTCGGCGTCACCACGACGGATGAGCCGGCCGACGCGATGCTCGACGCGGCCTGGGACAATGTGATCGGCGGCATTTCGGTCGAGCAGGCGGCATTGCTTCGCCCGTCGCCGAAATGGCAGGCCTTCAAGGGGTTCCTCCCGTCCGTCGAAGGCAGCGAGGTGCTCGAGATCGGCTCCAATTGCGGCTTCTTTTCCTTCAAGTTCGCCGAAGCCGGCGCGCGCTCGGTTCTGGGCCTCGATGTCGCCGATCAGTGGCTCAACAATGCGCGCTGGGCTGCCGAGATTCTCGGTCATCGCAATGTCCGGTTCGAGAATTGCGACTTCATGCTGTTCCATCCGGACCGGCCGGCGCGGCCCGGATTGCTGTCGAACGAATCGCTCGAGCTGCCTTTGCCGCTCAATCGCTTCGATCTCGTCTTCATGAGCACCGTGCTGGACCATCTCTTCTTCCCGTTGCTGGCGATCTACAAGATGATCCGGATCGCCCGGAAGTGGGTCGTGATCAACGTCCCGCTCTTGACATGGGCGCAGGACGACAAGCCGTTGCTGTATCTTGGGACTTCGCCCGAACTCGCCCATCACGGCTTCAACGCGACCAGGCCTTTCATGGAGGCCTATGTCGGCCGGCTCGGCATCCCGAAAGAGGATATCGTTTCGAACGTCTATAACGAGGGCAGAAGCGTCACCTATTGCATCAACACGCAAAACAAGCGGCCGGGGCTGGTCGGCGCTTAGCCGCCCGCTCCGACAATTCCATCATCGCGCTTGCGAGCCGGTGCGCGGCATGGACAGCAGAGGTGTACAGCTGATAACAGTTGGGTAATTATAATCTAAGTGATCTGCATATTGGGCGGAGACCGCCATGACCGCGGTTGTGGACGACCTTCTGAGCGGCCTCCTCGTCGCGGCCTCTCAGGGTGATGAGCAAGCTTTCGCTGAGTTATACCGTCTGTCAGCACCTCGGATGAATGCCGTGGTACGCCGGCTGACGGCTGGCAAAGCCGATGCAGGCGAGGCCCTGCAGGAGGCCTATGTCCGGATCTGGCAGAGCTCCGCCCGCTTCGATCCGGCGCGCGGATCGGCCATTCATTGGATGGCGGCCGTGACGCGCAACGTCACCATCGACCTGCTGCGCAGCCGCGGGCGCGAAGGGGTGCCGATCGACGAGATCATGGAGATGGCCGATCCCATCGTGTTCGAGCCCGGGGTGGGGGCGGATATCCGCCGCTGCCTCGGCGAGCTCGATGCGAACTGCGCACAAGTGATTATTTTGGCGTACTATTCGGGATATTCGCACTCGGAATTGGCACAGCGCCTTGACAGGCCGCTCGGCACCATTAAATCCTGGGTGAAGCGTGGGCTTGTTAAACTAAGAGATTGCCTGGACGAACCCGTATGAGCAGTGAAACCGATCTCAGCGCGGGCCTCTATGCTCTGGGCACGCTCGATGGCGAGGAGCGCCGCCTGTTCGAGGAGGCGCTTGCCGGCAACCCGGCCCTTGAGACCGAGGTGGAGCACTGGCAAGTGCGGCTGGCGCCGCTCGAGCCCGTGGCCGAGGAGGTGGCGCCCGACCCCGGCAGCTGGAACGCGATCGCGAGCCGCTTGGGACTCTCGACCAGGGGCACGCGCACCGTTCACCAGAGCAAGAATGTCTGGATCCTGTTCGAGCCCGGCGTCGAGATCAAATATCTCCATGTCGATCCCGACTCGTCCGAGCGCACCGCGCTCATGAGGGTCGAGCCCGGGAGCAGTTGCGCACCGCATTTTCACGATCAGACCGAGCATTGCATCGTGCTCGACGGCGATCTGCAGCTCGACGATCACTCGCTACTCAAGGGCGACCTCCATATAGCGCCAGCCGGCACCGACCATGCCCGGATCACCTCGAAGGACGGGGCACTCCTTCTTTTGCGCTGGGAAGCGAAGGCCGCCGCTTGACCGAGGAAACGGCGCGTTCGATTTGAATTGCGCACAAATCGTCGTTCAGGCGTTCTATGCGGGATACTCTCAGGCTTGAGAAAGTAAGAGATTGCCCGGAAGAAATCATATGAGCAATGAAGCCGAGCTCGGCGCGGGCCTCTATGCCCTGGGCGCCATCGAGGGCGAAGAGCGGCGCCTGTTCGAGGCGGAGCTTGCCCGCGATCCGGCCTTGCGAGCCGAGATAGAGCGTTGGCAGACGCAGCTAGCGGCGCTCGAGCCTGCGAGCCTGGAGCTGGCCCCCGATCCCGGCAGCTGGAGTGCCGTCGCGCATCGCCTCGGCTTTTCGGCCGAGGGTGCCCGCACGGTGTACCAAGGCAGCAAGATCTGGGTCGCGTTCGGGCCCGGAATGGAGATCAAATATCTTCAGGTCGATCCGGTCTCGGCCGAGCGTACAGCACTTGTCCGGGTTCAGCCGGGCAGTGGTTGCCCGCCGCATTTTCACGAGCAGACCGAGCATTGCATCGTGCTGGACGGCGCGGTCGAGCTCGACGGCCATGCGCTCGCCGGGGGCGATCTTCATATAACGCCGGCCGGTTCCGACCAAGGCAGCTTCACATCGAAGGAGGGCGCGCTCCTGCTGTTGCGGTGGGCAGCGAAGGCGGCGGCGTAACAGAAGCAACCGCTTGCTAAGGATTCTCCCATAGGCTGCGCGGCAAGGGTCCGAAAGACCCGTCCTCCGGGGGAGAGACGCCGTGCCCGCTGCCGCCAAGACGATCGATTTCAGCCGTAAATTCGCCACCCTCGGCGCCGTCGCGCGGCGCGAGCTCGAGACGCTCTATCCCGTGCTGCGCCCCAAGCTCGACGGCATCCTGCGGGCCGCCTATGGCGGTGCCGGCATCAAGGATCCGGGCGTCATGGCGAAGATCCTGGCGCTGCAGGACCCGCATTACCGGCACCTGCTGACCGGCGATCTGTCGCCGCCTTATGAATCGCTGGTGGCGCAGCTGCAGGAGGAGCATGCGCGGCTCGGCCTGTCGATGGATGATTATTTCCAGGGCTTCGCCATCATTCTCAATGAGTTGGCGAAGGTGACGCTCGACCATTACCGGCGGAAGCCGGAGCGGCAGGGGGCGGCGGTGAGTGCCCTCAACCAGGTCGTCTTCCTCGAGATGGATTACACGCTCGCCCATCACATCGCGGCGATCGAGGGCCGGGCCGAGGCCGAGCGCGCCGAGCTCGGCGGTTCCTTGAAGCGCGATGTGCAGGGCGTCGTCGGCGGCCTCAGCGATGCCAGCACCAAGCTGCAATCGGCCGCCCAATCCATGGCGGCACTCGCCGGCGAGACGCGGCAGCTGGCCGGCGTGGTCGACGAGGCATCGGCACTGGCGACCGACAATGTGAATGCCGTCGCCAGCGCCACCGACCAGCTGTCGTCCTCGATCGGCAAGATTGCCGGCCAGATCTCGGAGTCGGCGCAGCTCGCCATGCGGGGGGCGGCCGAGGCGCAGCGCACCGACACGACGATCGAGAGCCTCTCGGCCGCGGCCCAGCGCATCGGCGAGGTGGTGCGCCTCATCAGCGACATTGCGAGCCAGACCAACCTCCTGGCCTTGAACGCCACGATCGAGGCGGCGCGGGCGGGCGAGGCGGGCAAGGGCTTCGCGGTCGTGGCGCAGGAGGTGAAGAGCCTGGCCAGCCAGACGGCGCGTGCCACCGAGGATATCACCGGCCAGGTGAAGGCGATTCAGACCGCGACCTCCGACACGGTTGCCGCGATCCAGCTGATCGGCGCCACCATCAAGGACATCAACAACATCTCCTCGGTCATTGCCGGCGCCGTCGAGCAGCAGGGCGAGGCGACGCGGGGCATCTCGCATAATGTCAGCGAGGCGACGAGTGCGGCGGCCAAGGTGCAGAGCGCCATCGGCCATGTCGTCACGGCTGCCGACCGGACCAAGACCGCGGTAGGCGAGGTGGTCAATGGCTCGGATTCGATCGGCGAGCAGTCGGGCCGGCTCGACCAGGCCGTGGCGACGTTTCTCTCGGTCGTGGCGAATCAGCGATCGCGGCTGTAAGCGGGTTTAGATCCCGGCATACCATTCATAGCCGAGATCTTCCCAATAGCCGCCCTTGCCGCCGCGGATCTGCGAGAAATCGGGGACCAGCTCGATGCGCATGATGTATTTCGCCATCTTGTAGCCGAGCTGGCGCTCGAAGCGGAGGCGCAAGGGCGCGCCGTGATCGATGCCGAGCGGCTGTCCGTTCATCTCGTAGGCGAGGATCGTCTGCGGATGATAAGCGCCTTCCAGATCGATGCTCTCGTAGTAATGCGTGTCCGAGCCGTCGAGCGTCACCTCCATGGAGTCGGCGCAGTAGAACATGACGAATTTCGCGTCGGGCAGCGGCTTGGCCTGGTCGAGCAGCGGGCCAAGCTTGGCGCCGGTCCATTTGGCGATGCCGCTCCAGCCTTCGACGCAATCATGCCGGGTGATCTGGGTGCGCGCGGGCTGGGCCCGGAGCTCCTCCAGCGAGAGGCTCATCGGATTGGCGACCTTGCCGCCGATCTGGAGCCGCCAATCGACGAAATTATTCTGGGCCAGCGAGTCGTAATCGTCGTCGTTCGGCTCGGTCGTGCCGTTGGCCTTCAAATTCTTCGAGATGTCGGCCTCGGAGAATTCCCGCGCCAGCGTGTAGCGGCCGGTGATGGCGCGCTGCACCGCTTTGGTCACGGCCTCGCCCTTCTCCAGCGTCTTCTGGGTCTCCGGGCTGCTTTCGATCTTGTCGCAGGCGGCCATCATGGCGCCCATGCCGAGCAGAAAGGAGCGCCGGGCGACCTTGAGCGCGCGCGGCGGCGACATGCGGGCGGAAGGTAGCCTTCTCACTTCCCGCCGCCTTCTTCGGAGACGGCGTAACGGCCGGTGACCATCGAGCGTATGTTGTTCCAAAGACCCGACACGACGACCATCACGATGTGGACAAGGAAGAATCCGAAGAAGCTGAACGCGCAGAGGAAATGAACCGTGCGCGCTGACTGTCTGCCGCCGAACAGTTCCGGCAACCAGGGGACGCTGGCATCGATGCGCGGCGACATGCTGAGGCCGGTCATCAGGATCAGCGGCCCGAGGCCGAACAGCACGATAAGATAGGTCAGCTTCTGGATCGGGTTGTAGTGCAGCCCCTGCTCGCGGAAGCGGAAGCGCAGATGCTCGATGAAGGTTCGCCAGAGATTCCGGAGATCGGCCCGGCTCGGCAGCAGATCGGCCTTGAGATGGCGTGCGAGCAGCGCGTTCGCCATGTAGATCGCGGCGTTGGCAACAAAGATCCAGGCCATGAAGAAATGCCAGCGCCGGCCGAGCGCCAGCCATTGCCCGCTGGGCAGGATCGCCCAATCGGGAAAGTTCGGCAAATTCAGCAGCGGATTGTCGAAGTCGCTATCCATCCCCCAAAAGAGGGATGGGGTCGCGTTCGAGATCTGCAGCCCGCTCATGAACAACGCCGCCATGGAGACGACGTTGATCCAATGAGTCACCCGCACGATCAGCGAGTGGCGATAGAGGAGCCTCTTCTTTCCAGTGCCTGTCGGTTGCGTCGGAAGGGGCGAGACGGCGCCCGTCATGAAGAGGCTCCTGGTTGGGGGTTACTTCGGCAGCAGAACCTTGTCGACCACGAGGATGACGCCGTTCTTCTGATAGACGTCGGCGATCGTGACCTTGGCCGTACCGCCATTCTCGTCGGTCACGGTCAGTGTCTTGCCGCTGCCGGCCACCGTCAAGGTCTCACCCTGCACGGTCTTCAGCGTGGCCTTGCCGCCGCCGGCCTTGATCTGGTCGTCGAGCGCCTTGCTGTCAAGCTTGCCCGCGACAACGTGGTAGGTCAGGACGGCGACGAGCTTGGCCTTGTTCTCGGGCTTCAGGAGCGTGTCGACCGTGCCGGCCGGCAGCGCGTCGAACGCGGCATTGACCGGCGCGAAAACGGTGAAGGGACCAGCGCTCTTGAGCGTGTCGACGAGGCCGGCGGCCTTGACGGCGGCGACCAGCGTGGTGTGGTCCTTGGAATTGACGGCGTTGTCGACGATGTCCTTGCTGTCGTACATCGGCGCGCCGCCAACGTTCGGATTGGTCGCCGCAACAGCGGTCGCACCCAGCGTCAAAGCGATAGCAGCAGCACCCAGCAAATGCTTGAACCGGTTCATTCTCATTACCCCATAGTTGACTTGTGATAGGCGACGATCGCCTCTCGCCGAACTTTACGGGGGGCACCTAGATTTGGACGCAGCGGGACAAGAGATTTGTTTTTAGGCAGACGAAAGCGCGCTGCGCCGAGGGGGCGAAGCGGTCTTGTGCTCCTCTCCGCCCCTCGGGGCGGAGAGGTTTGGGTGGGGGTAGCCGGGTCAAACGGACTGGCGGCGGAGTAAGCGGGACGGCCCCGCCTCACCCCAGCCCTCTCCACCCCGACGGGGTAGAGAGGGAGTTCGGCCGTCTTGGTGGCGGCTCCGGCGCTTCCCTGCCCTCGTTGATGAACCAGCCCTTGTCCTGCCAGACGGAGAGCTCGACAGGGATCCCGAGCTCGTCGCAGAGACCGATGATGACGTCGCCGACCCGGATGGTGAGGAGCTCGTCCTCGATATCCGGGTCCATCAGACGCTCATGAAGATCGCCGAGCAGGTTCTCCAATTCCGCTGTGGCCTCGACCATCAGGGCGACATCGCCGGCGACCTGGTGCTTCTTGACGCGGAGCCGTGACGTCTCGATCGCCTGCTCGCGCTCCTTCGCCTGACGCTTCTCGGCACTCTTGGCCTTTACATCGGCAAGCTTCGCCTTGAAGGCCAGCGTCTGGCGGATCGAGCGGGCGACACGGGTGAAGGCGAGGCTGAGCTCGGCACAGCCGGCATCGCCGGCAGCCGCGATCCGCTCCTTGAGCGTCGCCGCCACCGCCAAGCCGAGCTCGGCCAGCTCTTCCAGGATCTCGCGATCCCGATCCGTCTCCACCGTCACGCCCTCCTCATCCATTGTGGTGGACAAAACATGAACAAAATGGTAGCAAAGATCAAGACTGCCGGCGGGCTGTGGATAAGTTTCGGAGGGCGGCATGAGCGTCGAGGCGGCACGGGAGTACGCGCTCGAGCTGGTCGAGCGCATGAACGGGGTGGTACCGGTCAGCGTGTCCCGCTTCTTCGGCGGGGCCGGGCTGGTGGCACATGGCGTCCAGTTCGGCTTCGTGATGGAGGGCTCGCTCTATCTGCGCGTGGATGAGGTGAGCCGCCCCGCCTTCATCGAGCGCGGGGCCGCACCCTTCGATTATCGCGGCCAGTCGAAGCAGGTGACGGTGGCCTCATATTTCGAGGTGCCGGGCGACATCATCGACGACCCGGAGGCGCTCGGCCGCTGGGCCGCCGAGGCGTTGCGGGCGGCATCCACCGCCACGGGCGCAAAACGGAAGAAGCGGTCGGCGCTTGAGGATTAGCGAGGTTCCTGACTATCGTCGGGCAGCGGCTGGGTCGAGCTCTGAACCGGAGGAGGTGCGAAATGGTGCCGTGCTGCAACGATCGCCTGCTCGCCCAGCACCATGCCCAACAGGCCGGTGAGCGCGATCAGAGGCGGCGCCGGGGAACGAACCTGGACGAACCCGTAGGCGATGCCGACGGCCAAGCCCATGAGAAGAGAGACGAGATAACCGGCCATGGTTGCCTCCCTATGCCTGCGGCCGCAGCACGATACGGCCGCCTGCACCGGCCGCGACCTTGCGATAGGCCGCTTGGGCGTCGCTCAGGCTGCAGGTCTCGCTGACCGGTGCCGCGCGGTAGTCGCCGGCAAGGAACCCCGGAGTCAGCGCATCCAGCACCTCAGCCGATGCCACGAGGTCGCGCTTCAGCGTATCCACGCCGAAGAGACGGCTCTCATTGTGATAGAAATCGGCAAGGTCGAAGCTCACTTCGCGCTGGCCGGTCGCGGCGAGCTCGATCAATCGGCCGCGCAAGGCCAGGCTGTTGACGGCTTTGCGGAACATGATTCCGCCGACGAGATCGAACACGACATCGGCACCCTTGCCGCCCGTGACCCGGTGGATCTCGGCCGGCACATCCTCGGCCCCGATGATCATCGTCTCCGCGATCGCTCGGATGGGCGCCTCCGGATGCGGCACATGGCGGTCGGTGCCGATCACGCGGGCACCCCGGCGCTGGGCGATCTGGGCGGCCGCACTGCCGACGCCGCCACCGGCGCCGATCAGCACGATGGTCTCCCCCAATTCGAGGCCGGCCGCCTCGATGCCGCACCAGGCCGCGAGGTAATTGACGCCGACCGACGCCGCCTGGTCGAAGCTCAGATTGTCGGGCTTGCGGCGGAGGCTCGCGACCGGCACGGCGATCAGCTCGGCATGGGTCCCGTCACGCGTGAAGCCGACATCGCCGCCCGTTCCCCACACCGCAGTGCCGATCCATTCGGCCGGACCAGCCTCGACCACGCCGGCATAGTCGCGGCCGGGGATGCGCGGCAAAATCGTCTGCTTCATGGCGCCGGCGACATTCTTGACATCGCTCGGATTGATCGACGCCGCCGCCACGCGCACGAGCGCGGTGGCCGCGTCGATCGAAGGGGTCGCGACCTCCGCAAACTCCAGGACTGAGGGATCGCCGAAAGCTTCGAACCGTATGGCACGCATGATTTGCTCCGTCGGGTGATCTTTGCTGGTAGAGAGAATAGGGACTCGAAAAAACATCGGAAACCCGCTGTGCCGGATGGTATGTTTCCGAAAATCGGAAACATGGAGAGAGCCCGTGTCGGATGGCATCGGCGACATCGAGCTATTCTGCACCATCGTCGAGGCGGGCGGTATTTCGGCCGGGGCGCTGGCCTCGGGCTCTTCCCCGCCTGCCGTCAGCCGCCGATTATCGGCGCTCGAAGCGCGCCTGGGCGTCCGATTGGCCGAGCGCAGTGCGCGACGCTTCCGCCTGACCGACGAAGGCGCGCTCTACTACGAGCATTGCCGCGGCATTCTGGCGACGCTGCGCGATGCGGAGGCCGAGGTCTCGGCGCGGGGGGCGGCCGCCCGAGGGCTGTTGAAGGTGGGGGCGCCGAGCGAGCTCGGACGACGGCGGATCGCGCCGTTGCTGGCGGATTTCGCAGCATTGCATCCGGGGCTCGAAACTCATCTGCTGCTCTCGGATGCCGGCCTCGAGGTCGGGCAGGACGGGGTCGATGTGGCGCTCAGGGTCGATCGGCCGGAGGATCCGTCCGTCATCGCGCGCAAGCTCGTGTCGACCCGCCGCGTGCTCTGTGCCGCACCCTCCTACCTGGCGGCGCGCGGGACACCCGAGCGGCCGGCCGATCTGGCAGACCATGAATGTTTGCGCCTGGCCCGCCGGCACCGGCTGCATGATCGCTGGCGGTTCCGTTCCGCAGAGGGCGAGGAGGAGATCAAGGTCGGCGGTCATCTTTCCAGCAGCAGCGGCGAGGTGCTGCATGGCTGGGTGCTCGAAGGACGGGGCCTGTCGTCGGAAGTGCTGTGGGACGTGGCCGAAGACCTCGAAGCCGGGCGTCTCGTCGAATGCCTGGCCGACTATTGGTGCGATGAGATCGCGCTCTTCGCGACGTTCCAGCCGGGCCACCCGCTGCCGCCGCGCGTTCGGCTCTTCGTCGATTTCATCGTTGATTCGCATCTCGGCTGATCCCGCGATCTACCGCACGGAACCAATGTCGGCAGCGGCGTTCATAGCGGGAACGCCGGATCGGCGCGGTCGCGGGAGAGCGCCGTCATGTGGACTATTCAATACCGGATCGGAACGCTGTCCGGGGCGCTCGAGCTGGGCGAGGCTGCCGCGGTCGCGCGCCATGTCCACCATCTGAAGCGGCAGGGTGCAGAGGATATCCGGATTACCGGCGCCGGTTGGCCCGGATCGGAATCGGCTGACGGCGCACCCGCATCCAGCGGCCGCTAGCATGGGCGGCCGCGACTATCGTCAGCAGTGCCAGCGATATAATCAAAAGCAGCGTCGTCACGATGGGTCTCCACCTCAGATGCCGCGGACGTTTTGCCGATGCCGCAAAATACTCAACATTTCTCCGATCCGCTCGTTCCCCTGCGGCACTCAAAGCGGCCGGAAAATCCGATCATGGATCATCGGTGCCACACCAGCGTTCTCTCGCGACGATGATGACCGACCGCGAGATCTATCTGAACGCCAGCGTCTGGTTCACCGCGCATGGCGAACTGGCCATGCCGAAGGCCCGGCTCGTGCTGCTGCGCAGGCTCTTCACTGGCGACAAGGATGGCTGCGACGCCTGGCGCCGGATGATCTGCGCCATCAAGGCGATCGAGGAGGCGCCCAACGGCCTGCCGAACTAGCCGGCGCCGGCGCAATCGCGATACGAGCAGATAACGCCGGCCCGCTCGGTTGCGCTATAGTCGTTCGGGCCCAATCTGCGGCCGCCGGCGACACGTGCTTCATGTAATATTGTCGACAATAGGAAGTGCTTCCCAAGAAAAGAGTACCGATTTGCCCGAGATCTCGAAGATCCATGAGCTGCTGATCCAGAACGTCGTGGATTACGCGATCTTCATGATCGATCCCGAAGGGTATGTGATCAGCTGGAATCCAGGGGCCGAACGGCTCAAGGGCTATGAAGCTCCCGAAATCATCGGTCGGCATTTCTCGCAATTCTATACGGAGGAGGATCGGGCGGCAGGCGCTCCCGCGGCCGTGCTGGCGATCGCCCGCGAGCAAGGGCGGTTTGCCGCCGAAGGCTGGCGCGTGCGCAAGGATGGCCGCCGCTTCTGGGCGAGCGTGGTGATCGATCCCGTGCTCCAGGACGGCAAGCTCGTGGGCTTCGCCAAGATCACGCGCGACATGACGGAGCAGCGCGCCGCCCTGCTGGCTGCCCGCGACTCCGACCGGCGCTTCCGCCTGCTGGTCCAGGGGGTCACCGATTATGCGATCTACATGCTCGATCCGGAGGGGCATGTCTCCAACTGGAATGCCGGTGCCCAGCGGATCAAGGGCTATGCCGCGGGGGAGATATTGGGCCGACACTTCTCCTGCTTCTATACGCCCGAGGATATCGCGCTGGGCATGCCTACCAAGGCGCTCGAGACGGCGCGGCGCGAAGGCCGCTACGAGGCCGAGGGCTGGCGCGTCCGCAAGGATGGCGAGCGCTTCTGGGCGGGTGCCGTCATCGATGCGATCCGCGACGAGGAGGGGGCGCTCATCGGCTTCGCCAAGATCACACGCGACCTGACCGAGCGCCGGGCCGCCCAGCTCGAGCTCGAGGAATCGCGCGAGCAGCTGCTTCACGTCCAGAAGATGGAGGCGATCGGGCAGCTGACCGGCGGCCTCGCGCATGATTTCAACAATCTGCTGGCCGGCATCACCGGTTGCCTCGATCTCCTGGAGATGCGGCTGGCCCAGGGCCGCCTGCGCGAGATGGACCGCTATATCCAGGCGGCGCAGGGGGCGACCTCGCGCGCGGCGGCGCTGACCCATCGGCTTTTGGCTTTCGCGCGCCGGCAGACGCTCGACCCGAAGCCGGCCGATCCGAACAAGCTGGTGTCCGGGATGGAGGAGTTCATCCGCCGCACGGTCGGGCCGGGGATCGCGATCGAGACGGTGCTGGCGGCCGATATCTGGCCGATCCTCAGCGACACCAATCAGCTCGAGAACGCCATCCTCAATCTCTGCATCAATGCGCGCGACGCGATGCCTGAAGGCGGGCGGCTCTTGATCGAGACCACCAACAGCCGGATCGACGCGCGGGGTGCCCGCGAGCGCGACCTGCCGGCCGGGCACTATGTCGCGATCTCGGTCAGCGATACCGGCATCGGCATGGCGCCGGACGTGGTGGCGCGCGCTTTCGACCCGTTCTTCACGACCAAGCCGATCGGACGCGGCACCGGGCTCGGCCTTTCCATGATCTACGGCTTCATGCGCCAGTCGGGCGGCCAGGTCAGGATCGAGTCGGCGGTGGGTGAGGGCACGACCGTGCGCCTCTATCTGCCCCGATATCTAGGCGAGATAGCGGCCGAGCCGTTCGTGCCGCCGGTCGAGGCGTCGGCCCGCGCCGCGGCCGGCGCCACGGTGCTGATCGTCGATGACGAGCCGAGCATCCGGATGCTGATGAGCGATGTCGTGGAAGAGATGGGCTTCTCGCCGATCGAGGCCTCGGACAGTGCGTCGGGCCTCAAGCTGCTGCAATCCAATGTCCGGATCGATCTTCTGATCACCGATGTCGGCCTGCCCGGCGGCATGAATGGCCGGCAGATGGCCGATGGCGGGCGCGAGAAGCGGCCCGGCCTCAAAGTGCTGTTCGTCACCGGCTATGCCGAGACGGCCGCGGTCGGCAAAGGCCAGCTCGAGCCGGGCATGCATGTGCTGACCAAGCCTTTCTCGATGGACGCGCTCAAGGCGCGTATCGGCGCGATCCTGGCGGGGGTTTAGCGCTTATCCCGCTCAGGCCAGGCGGGCGCGCAGGAAATCGATGACGAGCCGGACCTTGAGCGGCAGATAGGCGCGGCTCGGATAGAGCAGCCAGGCCGCCGTGCCGAAGCTGGTCGCGGTCACGTCATGACCTGGAACCAGATCGACGAGGCGCCCCAAGGCCAGATCGGGCGCGATCAGCCAATCCGCCAGCAAGGCCGGGCCGAGCCCGGCGAGCGCCGCGTCGCGCACGGCCAGCACGCTCGAGCTCATGATGTCGCCGGTTACCGGCACTTCCGTGATCGCGTCGCCGCCGACCGCGCGGAACAGCCAGCGCGCGCGGAAGCCGGGCAGGCTCAAGAGCAGGCAGCGCTCGCGGGCGAGCCTGTCCGGGGCCGCGACGGGGCCGTGCGCCGCCAGCCAGGCGGGGCTCGCGACCGCGCGATAGCGCGTCGCCATCAGCCGAGCGCCGATGACATCGGCGCGGTAGCTCGGCGCCAGCCGGATCGCGAGATCGATGCGCTCCTCGACCAGGTCGAGATTGGCGTCGGTCAGCAGGAGCTCGAGCTGAAGCCGCGGGAAGGATCGGCGGAAATCGCCGAGCAGTGGTACCAGCAACGCTTGACCGAAGGCGACGGAGGCGGTGAGGCGAAGCGTGCCGGCCGGATCGCCCGGCGCGGACGCGGCCTCGTCGCGCGCTTCTGATAGCGCCTCGATTGGGCCGGCGATCCGGGCGAGATAGAGGTTGCCGGCCTCGGTCAGCGCCAGATTGCGCGTCGAACGCTGGAAGAGCCGCGCCTTCAGCGCGCGCTCGAGCCCGGCGATCGCCCGCGAGACGACCGAGGGATCGAGGCCGCGATCGCGCGCCACGGCGGAGAAGCTGCCGCGCCGCGCCACCTCGACGAAAAGCTCCAGGGTTCCGATGTCCATCTGTGCGTGATTGGCACAGCTATCCTGTCGCACTCAAGCTGTTTTCGCACGGATCGACCTGATAGCTCGAACGCTTTCCGATGTGAGAGCGAGCATGACGAAGGTTGCGGTATTGGGCCTGGGTGCCATGGGGTCGCGCATGGCCATGAAGCTCATCGAGGCCGGGCACGGGGTGACGGTGTGGAACCGTACGCCCGATCGTGCGGCAGCAGTGGTGGCGGCGGGCGCCGTCGCGGCCGCGACCCCGCGCGCCGCCGTGGCGGAGGCCGATATCGCGATCGCCATGGTGCGCGACGATGCGGCTTCCCGCGCGGTCTGGCTCGATCCGGAGACGGGTGCGCTCGGCCATATGAAGGCGGGCGCCGTCGCGATCGAGAGCTCGACCTTGTCGCTCGACTGGGTGCGCATGCTGGCGCGAGCGGCGGTGGCCGCTTCGGTCGATTTCCTCGATGCACCCGTCGCCGGCTCGCGGCCACAGGCCGAGGCGGGGCAGCTGATCTATTTCGTCGGCGGCAAGGCTGAAATGCTGGATCGGGTGCGGCCGGTCCTGGCGCTGATCGGCGGTACCGTCCATCACGCGGGCGGCGCAGGAGCGGGGGCGGCTCTGAAGCTCGCCGTCAATGCGCTCTTCGCCGTGCAGGTGGCCGCGCTGGCCGAGCTCATCGGCCTGTTGCGCCGGAACGGGGCGGACCTGCCGCGCGCGATCGAGATCCTGGGTGCCACGCCGGTCGCGAGCCCGGCCGCCAAGGCGGCGATGGCGGCGATGCTGGCCGGCCGGCACGCGCCGATGTTCCCGGTCGAGCTGGTCGAGAAGGATCTGGGCTATGCCGTCGCGGCCGCATCGGCGGCACCGGTCAGTGCCGCCGCGCGCGCCGTGTTCGAGGCGGCGATGGGGCGCGGCCTCGGGCTCGAGAACCTCACCGCCGCGGCGCGGCTCTACGAATGAGATTTATTCCGACCCGTTCCAATATTGATAGGCAGGGTTGCAAGGCATCTTTTGGCATGCGCAGTGCCTTGTAACGAACGCGATGGCCAGATAGTGATGGGTATAATCAAGAGTTGAACACGGGCGTAGGCATGGCGACCGAGATCCGGCGGATTACCTTCACCAATCGCGAGCTGATCGCGGCCATTCTGGCGCATTGCCGCGCCGGCTGGCGCGATCTGCCGCCCGGCCCGGTGACGGGGGCGGAAGTCGACAAGGATATCGGCGTGACGCTGTCGTTCGAGACCTTCAACGTCCAGACCGACGCCAAGGCGATCGCCCAATTCAAGCTCGACCAGAACGAGGTGGGGGCCGCGCTTCTGCGCTTCTGCATGGCAAACCGCGTGCCCATTCCCAAGAGTGCGCGCAAATCGCTTCAGGTCATCGGCAACTCGGTGTCGCTCATGATCATGATCGACGCGCCGGCTGCGAGCTTGAACCCGCCGCTCGAGCCGGACTGACCAGGTTTTTCTGCGCCGGTCTGTCGGCGCGGGACATACTCGATCGTCCTCTGGTGCAAAGGAGACGGTCGCGATGCTGTACGCCATTCTTTGTTATAACGACGAAGAGCTGGTCTGGTCCTGGAGCAAGGAAGAGGAAGCGGCCGTCATGGGCCGGCTTGCCGTGGTGCAGGAGAAGCTGACCGCTTCCGGCCAGCTTGGGCCGTCCTTGCGGCTGTTTCCGACCACCTCGGCCACCACGCTGCGCAAGAGCGTCGACCCGCCGCTCGTCATCGACGGGCCATTCGCCGAGACCAAGGAGCAGCTGCTCGGCCTCTATCTCATCGATGTCGCCGATCTCGAGGAGGCGCTCGGCGTGGCACGCGAGCTGGGCGCCGCCAATCCGGGCGGTGCCTATGAGCTCCGGCCCGTGGCGCTCTTCAACCCCGACGAGCGACCCGGCGCCGGGCCGTGAACGACCCGGCCTGGACCCGGACGGCGCTGGCCTCGGCCCGGCCCCGGGCGCTGGGCGCCTTGCTGCGCTATTTCCGGGATCTCGACATTGCCGAGGAGGCGTTCCAGGAGGCATGCCTCAGGGCGCTCAAATCCTGGCCCGAGAACGGGCCGCCGCGCGATCCGGCGGCCTGGCTGATCCTGGTCGGCCGCAATGCCGCCCTCGACGGGCTGCGCCGGCAGAACGCGCAGGAGCCGCTGCCGGACGAGGGGCTGATCTCGGATCTCGAGGATGCCGAGATGCGGCTGGCCGAGCGGCTCGATGGCGCGCATTACCGCGACGATATCCTGCGCCTCCTCTTCATCTGCTGCCATGAGGATCTCCCGAACACGCAGCAGATCGCCCTTGCCTTGCGCATCGTCTCGGGCCTGTCGGTCAAGCAGATCGCGCGCCTCTTCCTCGTCGGCGAGGCGGCGATGGAGCAGCGCATCACCCGCGCCAAGGCACGCATCGCCAAGGCCGATGTGCCGTTCGAGACGCCGGGGGCCGAATCGCGCGTAGAGCGGCTCGCGACCGTGGCCGCGATGATCTATCTCGTCTTCAGCGAAGGCTATTCCGCCGGCAATGATCCGGCCCGCGCCCCGTTCGGTGATGAGGCGATCCGGCTCGCCCGCCTGCTGCTCAGGCTGTTTCCGGCCGAGCCCGAGATCCTGGGGCTGACGGCGCTGATGCTGCTGCAGCAGGCAAGGGCGGGCGCCCGCTTCGATGCCGCGGGCGAGATCATCCTGCTCGACGAGCAGGATCGGGCGCTCTGGGACCGGCAGATGATCGGCGAGGGGCTGGCGCTGCTCGACAAGGCGATGCGCCATCGCCGGCCGGGCCCCTATCAGATCCAGGCGGCGATCGCGGCCCTCCATGCCCGGGCCGCCCGGGCCGCCGATACCGATTGGGCGGGGATCGAGGCACTCTACCAGGCGCTGGAACGGCATCAGCCTTCGCCGGTCGTGTCGCTCAACCGCGCGGTCGCGGTGGCGAAGCTCAGCGGGCCGGAAGCCGCACTCGAGATGATCGAGCCGCTGGCGGCACGGCTTGCTGGCTATTTCCATTTCCACGGCGTCAAGGGTGCCTTGCTGCTGCAGCTTGGACGGCACGCCGCCGCGCGGGCGGCCTTCGACCAGGCAGTGGCGCTCGCCAACACGCCGGCCGAGGCGGCGCATATCAGGCGACATCTCGATCGGCTCGCCGCCGAAAGCGGCACGTAATTTTTGCCGGAGAAACCAAGCAAGGGAGAGAAAGATGTCTGACCAGCACGCCGCATCCGCCCCGCCCAAGGGCGGCGTCGTGGCCTATCTCAACATCGACGGGGCGCTGAAGGCGGCCGATTTCTATGTCCAGGCCTTCGGGGCCAAGATCGCGGCAGCCCATCCGGGCGATGGGCAGGGCCGCACGCCGCATGTGCATCTCTACATCAATGGCAGCTCGGTCATGCTGGGCGACTTCTTTCCCGAGCACGGCCATCCGGCCATGGCCCCGCAGGCCTTCACCATGACGCTGATGGTCGACGACATCCATCGCTGGTGGCGGCGCGCGATCGAGGCAGGTGCCACGCCGGTGCTGCCCGTGCAGGAGATGTTCTGGGGCGACCTCTTCGCTCAGCTGCGCGACCCGTTCGGCGTGCTTTGGGCGATGAATCAGGGGAAGCAGTGATCATGCGCAAAGTGACCCCATGCCTGTGGTTCGACCATCAGGCCGAAGCCGCGATGGCGTTCTATCAATCGGTCTTCGCGAGCTTCCGGCTCCTCGAGACGATGCGCTATGGCGAGGCTGGCCCGGGTGCGCCCGGTACGGTCATGGCCGTGCGTTTTGAGATCGGAGGCCAGGAGCTCACGGTGATCAATGGCGGCCCGGTCTACCGGCTGAGTCCGGCGATCTCGTTCTTTATCCCGTGCGATACACAGGACGAGATCGATCGGCTCTGGTCAGCTCTGGGCGAAGGCGGCGAGCTCAGCCGCTGCGGCTGGCTCACCGACAGGTTCGGCGTGACCTGGCAGATCATCCCCGCCGTGCTGCACGAGTTGCTGCAGGACAAGGATCCGGCGCGGGCGGCGCGAGTCTCGCGGGCGATGCTCCAGATGGTGAAGCTCGACATCGCCGCGCTCCAGGCCGCGGCCGACGGCGCAGAAGCTTAGACCTTCGCCTTCACCGAGCCCGGCAGCCCGGACGGGCCGCTGCTCGGCGCGTCGTAGGCCCATTGATAGGTGTTGCCGTTCCGCCGGTTGGCGAAATCATAGATCACCGGCTCGACCTTGATGCCGCCCATATGGCTGTAGCCGAAGGAGATGCCGCCCGAGCCGGCGTCGGTGTGCTGATGCATCGGCTTGCCGGTGCAGATCTTGGCGGCACTGTGCCGGTCGCCGACATCCGCCTTGGAGATGCGGGTGATCAGGCCCGGATCGGCGCCGGACAGCCCGCCGACATAGCCCTCGGTGCCGCCGCCGACATAGCGAATCTTTTGCACCTGCCAGGTGCGGGGATCCTGCCAGTCGAAGGCGGTGACGGGGCCGGTCGGCGGGTGCAGCTTATCCTGGACCTCGATCGCCAGCGCGTTCATGTCATTGAGCTTGTTTTCGACCTCGTAGGCGATGGTCGCCGTGAATGCCAAGATATCGAGCTTCAGCCGCTCCTCCACCTCCAGCTTCAGCTGCAGGCGGCGGGTGGCGAAACCCCGGGCGGCACCCTTGTCCGTGGCGTTGACCTTGTTGATCTCGCCGTCGAGATAGGTGAACGAGGCTAGCCATTTCCGGGCGCCTTGCTGCTGTCCCTCGTAATCGCCGGTGCGATCCTCGATGCGCCGTTCCATCTTGTCGAGATGGCTGCTCGCCTCGTTGAATTCGGCCTCGGTCAGCGTCGCGGGGTCGCCGCCGAGCATGGCCTCGACGAACTTCCGGCCGAGCTTGAATTCCAAGTCCTTCTTCAGCAAGGGACCGAAGGTATCGAGGTCGATCTTGCTGAATCGCTCCTTGAGCGCCTTCGGCCGCTTCGGCGCCTCCGTGGCTTCGCTGATATCGTGCTTCGCCTGCGCCACCGCCTTGGCCAGATCGAGCAGGGTTTTCTCGGCCAGCGCCAGCGCGTCGGTACCGGGCGGCTCGGTCTTAAGCGCCTCCGCGATCGTCTTGCGGTCCTTGCCCAGCGCGCCCGTCTGCGTCTCGTTGGCCCCCTGGGGAATCGTGTAACCGTCGGTCTTGAGCAGGTCCAGGATCTCGCGGCCCCGCTTGCTGCGCGCCTCGGTGTTGCGCATGCGCTCCGCGATGCTGAGCTTGGCCTTGGCCACCGTCTCGCCGAGCGTCACCAGGGTTTTTTCGGCGAGCTTCAGCCCGTCGATCGTCGGCGCCTCGCCGGCGAGCGCGTCGGTGATCACCTTGTGATGGCTGCCGAGCGTTACCGTCTCCTTTTCGTCGGCACCGCCGGGGATGGCATAGGCCTCGGTCGAGAGCAGCACCGTGATCGCGCGGCCGCGCTCGGCCCTTAGATCGGCCAGGCGCTTGCGCTCGGCGACGGCGCTGACGCAGCTCTTCACGGCGAGAGCCAGCGTGTCGATCTTGCTGGTGGCGGTGTCGAGATTTCCCGACAGCAGCGGCCGCCTGTTGAGCAGCGTGTCGACCTCGTCGCGCTTGCCGCCGAGGCTGCCTTGCTCCGTGTCCAAGGCGCCGGCCGGGATCTGCAGATCCTCGTCGGTCATGCGCTCCACCAGCTTCGCGTGCCGGGTGTCGAGATCCTTGATCTGCTGGCCGCCCGTCTCGTGCAGCGCCTTGGCGTCCTTGCGCTCCGGGTCTGTCAGCGGGCGCGTGCCCGTCGTCACGGCGGCGAAGGCCAGGCGCAGCTCGTCGATGAGCTTGCTGGTCTTGGGCTCGATCTTGTTGCCGCAGGTCGCTTTCAGATCGTCGAAACTCGTGCCGATCTTCTCGACCAGCTCGCGATCGGATTTGATCAGCCCTTGGCGCCGGTCCTCCTCCTTCACGCGCGCCTTCTCGGTCTCCTCTTCCTGCTTGACGCGGTCGTCGATCTTCTTGATGAGCGAATCCACCTCGAGGCTCAGCTTGTTTAGCTTGTCCTGCCGCGCCTTGCGCTCTTCGTCCTCGGTGCCGACATCGTCGCGGGTCAGATGCTCGAACAGCAGCTTGGCGTTGTTCGCCTGCTTGACGGACTGACTCCGGACAGTTTCCGACACTGATTGCAGCTTATCGTCGAGCTCCAGGAACTTGCCTTTCAGCGTCTCGAAATCGCTGAGCAGCGTGCGGGCATTGCTCGCATACATCAGCTTTTCGGAGGTGAAGGGGCTGTAGGATTCCCGAGGCGTCACCGTGAGCTTGCTCTTGAGGATCAGCCGGCGCAGCTCGGAGCCCTGCTCCTGGGGCTGCTCCTTCTTCCCGACCGTCTGCTCTATCGTCGTCATCGTCCGGCGCCTCCTCTCTATGCGGCCAGCGCCCGGTCCAACGCGTCGAGCACCGGCGTCAGCGGCGCGCGGATGCTCACCGTGAAGCCGAAGCCGTTTTCCAGCTCGGCATCGTCGATGATGCTGTCGGTCTCGATATAGCTGCGCAGCTCGGCCACCTTCTGCTTGCTGTCCGGCGTTGCGGTCAGGTTGCTGGCGATCGCCTTGACCAGGATGATGGCCGGATCGGACAAGGGATCGTTCATCGCCCTGAGCGCCCCTTCGAGCTGCTTCAGCTGCCCCAGCACCTCGGCCCGGCTGCTGGTCCATTGCGCCAGTGCGGCCGCGATCCCGCCGCCGGGTTTCGCCCCGGCGCCGCCGATGCCCAGCACACGCTCAATCCAATCACGTTTCGCGGTAAGCGCCCCCGCTTCGGACATCTGCCCCTCCAGCCGTCCGTTGCTCGATGGGGGCGAGAGTAGCGCGGGGCGCTCGAACCTGCCTAGTGCCACGAAGCCGCGCCATAATCAAAAGCGATCGACATCGACACCAACGTCTATTAGCCGCCGTTGCGATCACATCTTAGGTATATGCCCGTGCAAGCTGGCCGCATGAGGTGACCGCATGTCTGCGAAATTTGCGCGAATAGCGTGGACATTGGCCATGCTCGGCATCGTCCTCGGGACTGCCGCGGCCTGCAACGAGCCGCTTCCGCCGGCCTGGCTCGAGCTCCCGCCGGCGCTGCGGAATTTACCTCATGGCAGTGGGGGAGGCGGCTGATAGGCTCGCCGGCGTTAAGACCGAACGAGGCCATATGTCCAAGGAATTCGATGCCGTAACGCGCCGAAGCGCGTGCCGCCTCTTGCTGGGGGGCGCACTTGTCCCGCTGATCCCGACGGGTTCGGGCTGGGCTGCCGCCGCCGCTGTGTCGCCACCGGCCGACGGGCTGCTGCGCGCCACGCCGGAAAGCCACGGCATCGAATCTGCCGCGATCATGGGGTTCCTCGACGACATCGCGTCCAATGGTTTCGAAGTGCAGAGCTTCATGCTCTGGCGTCATGGCCATGTCGTGGCCGAGGGCTGGTGGCAGCCCTATCGCGCCGATCGCATCCATATGATGCATTCGCTGACCAAGAGCGTCACCGGCTGCGCCGTCGGCCTCGCGATCGCCGATGGGCGTTTCAAGCTCGAGGACAAAATCGTCTCCTTTTTCCCGCAACATCTGCCGCCGACCGTGAGCGAGAATCTGGCCGCGATGAGTGTGGCGGATCTGCTCACCATGCGGACCGGCCACGCCTCGATGACCTCAGGCTCGGTCTGGCGGCCGATTAAGACGAGCTGGATCGCCGAATTCTTCAAGATTCCGGTGGTGACGCCGCCCGGCACCAACTTCGTCTATACCAGTGCGGCCACCTACATGCTGTCGGCCATCGTCACGAAGACGACGGGGCAGGCGGTCGCCGATTATCTGAAGCCGCGCCTGTTCGATCCGCTCGGCATCTCGGGCTACCAATGGCCGGCCGGGCCGGAGGGCATCTCGCCCGGCGCCAATGGCCTCAGCTGGAAGACGGCCGACGCGCTCAAGCTCGGCATTCTCCATGCCCAGGACGGGCTATGGGACGGCAGGCCGATCCTGCCCAAATCCTGGACCGACGCCGTGCAGTATCCGCATGTCAAGGACACTTACGGCTATCAATGGTGGCTCGGGCCGGACGGCGCCTATATCGCGGACGGGCTGTTCTCGCAGCTCTCGATCGTCTTTCCGCGGCAGAACGCCGTGCTGGCTATCACCGCGGCCATTCCCGAGAAAAGCCACTTCAACAAGCTCGTGTTCCAGCACTTCCCGGCCGGATTCGGTACCGCTGCCCTCAAGCCCGGCAAGGATCGCACGGCGCTTGAAACCCGGACCAAGGCACTACAGCTTCTGCCGCCGCCGAAGCGCACGAGCTCGCCGGTCATCGGCCATGTGTCGGGCCAGATCTACCGCTTCAAGGACAATGAGGATCAGGTCAAATCGGCCCGCTTCGACTTCGCCGGCGACAGCTGCACCTTCACGCTCGAGGATTACCGCGGCAGCCACAGGATCGAGCTCGGTCTCGGCCGGACGCTCGAAGGCGATACGACCATGACCGGCAACAAGCTGCACCATGAATACGAGCTCGACCAGATGCGCGTCGTGGCGAGCGGGGAGTGGATCGACGAGCGCAGCTTCGTCATGATTTGGAGCTTCGTCGAAACCGCCTTCCGCGACACGGTCGTCTGTGTCTTCGAAGGACCGAGTTTGCGTCTCGACCGGAGCGTGAACGTGAATTCCGCCGAGACTTCGCTGCCGACGCTGACGGGGTGGCTGGCGTAGCGCGCGGCTACGCGCGTTTACGCACCTTATTGCGGTATTTCAATGAGATGCCTTAATTCACCGTCATCCCCGGGCTTGTCCCGGGGATCCACGTCGGGCCGACACTGATTTTGCTTGAAGCAAATGTTGCCCACGTCGCGACGTGGATGACCGGGACAAGCCCGGCCATGACGAAAATTGACGGCACCGACACCAATGTATCGGCGACACCTCCGTCTAATTGATCCACCGGCCGAAGCGGAGCAACTCTAGACCATCTCGAATCCGCTTTGGGGCCGCGGAAATGGCGCGCCAGCAAGAGATGGAGCAAAACGCCATGCTTGCCGAGAAGCAGAGCGCTGCCCGGACGGAAGCGCTGGAGACCGGGACGAGCGCTGGAGCTGAGCCCGGCCCCGCCGCCTCGCCGGGTCGCCGGCCGAGGCGCAGGCTCGTGCTGGGCGCGGTCGGTGCGCTGGTCCTGGTGGCGTTCCTCATCTTCGGGATTCCTTATATCCGTCAGGCTCTCAACACTGCTTCGACGGATGACGCCTATGTGAACGGCCATGTGACGTTCGTGGCGCCCCGCGTGGCAGGACAGATTTCCCGCGTTCTGGTCGATGACAACAACCACGTGCATCAGGGCGATCTTCTGGCCGAGCTGGACAAGGAGCCGTTCCAAATCGTGGTCGCCGAGAAGCAGGCCGCGGTCGACACCGCGGAGGCGGATCTGCAAGCCGCGACGGCCGGCGTGCGCGCGATCGAAGCGGAGGCCCGGAGCCGGCGCTGGAGCCTGCAGCGCGCCGTGGAGGACGTGGACAACCAGGTGGCCCTCCTGCACGCGCGCATCGCCGCGGTGGAAAAGAGCAAGGCATCCCTGGCGTTGGCGCAGCTCGAATTCAATCGGGCGCAGCAGCTGGTCGCCAAGGCGGATGTGTCGCGCGAGGTTTATGACCAGCGGCAAGCGGAGCTGACCTCGGCGGGCGCCCAGCTGGTCCAAAGCATCGCCGAAGTGCACGAGGTTCGCGTCTCGCTCGGCCTGCCCGCCCAGCCTTCAGGCGGCGGCGATCTCGGCCAGGTGCCGCCCGATCTCGACGAGACGTTTTCGTCGGTCCTCGAGGCGCAGGCGGGGCTCATGCAGAGTGCCGCCCAGCTGGGCGTCGTGCACGCCTTCGACCAGGGCCCGAAAGCGATGCTCGACCAGTTCGAAAAGCTGGGCAACATCAACACCATCTTTGCGCAGTACGCGGCGAATGCCCCGGCCGTGAAGCAGGCGGAGGCGAAGCTCGAAACCGCCAAGCGCGATCTGGCGCAGGCTGAGCTGAATTTGCGGTATTGCGACATCGTCGCGGAGATCGACGGCGTCGTCACGCGCCGCAACGTCAATCCGGGCAACTTCGTCCAGGTCGGCCAGAATTTGATGGCCGTTCGCTCGCTGACCGAGATCTGGATCGACGCCAATTTCAAGGAAACGCAGCTGCGCGACCTGCGCATCGGGCAGCCGGTCGATCTCGATGTCGACATGTATGGCGGCAAGCACGTCTTCAAAGGCCGGATCTCGGGCTTCACCTACGGCACCGGATCGACCCTCGCCTTGCTGCCGCCCGAGAACGCCACGGGCAATTTCATCAAGGTGGTCCAGCGGTTGCCGGTCAGGATCGACCTGGTCGATTACAGCGCCGATCAGGCCCCTCTGTTCATCGGCACCTCGGTCGTTCCGTACGTTCATATCAACGAGCCGCCGACGGGGCCCGATGCCGGGAAATTCCTGCAATCCGCGATACCGGCCAACGCACCGGGCGCCAAGCAATGAGCGGTGCAGCCCTGTCGCCGTCGCTGCCGGGCGCTCGGTCCCGCGCGGCCGCGAACCCCTGGCTCATCGCCGCCGTCGTCGTGGTGCCGACCTTCATGGAGGTGCTCGACACCACGATCGCCGTCGTGGCGCTGCGCTATATCGCGGGCGGGCTGTCGGCCACGGTCGATGACGGCGAATGGGTCATCACGAGCTACCTTGCCGCCAATGCGATCATCCTGCCCATCACCGGTTGGCTGATCGCGCATCTCGGGCGCCGCAACTATTTCCTGCTGTCGATTGCCGTGTTCACGCTGGCATCCGGGCTGTGCGGCATGGCCACGAGCCTCGGCCAGCTGATCCTGTTCCGGGTACTCCAGGGGCTCGCGGGCGGCGGGCTGCAGCCATCGAGCCAGGGCGTGCTGCTGGACGCCTTTCCAGTCGAGCGGCAAGGCATGGCCATGACGCTGTTCGGCCTGGCCGCCTTGATCGCCCCCGTCGTCGGTCCGACGCTTGGCGGCTGGATCACCGACAGCTACTCCTGGCGGTGGGTGTTCCTGATCAATGTCCCGGTCGGCCTCATGGCCCTGGGTGCCTGCGCCCTCACGCTCCGGGATCCCGATTACCTGACGGCGCAGCGGGCGGAGTTGAAGAAGAAGCCCTTCAGCTTCGACGGCATCGGCCTGTCGCTGCTGGTCATCGTCATCGTCTGCTGGGAGGTCGTGCTCAGCAAGGGCCAGGAATGGGACTGGCTGGGCGACCCGGTCGGGCGCGTGCAGACGCTGGCGACCCTGTTCACCGTGGGCCTCATCGGGCTGATCTGGTGGGAACTGCGCCATCCGAGCCCGGTGGTGAATTTCCGCCCGTTGCGGGAGCGGAATTTCGCGGCCTGCTGCGTCATCATCTTCTGCGCCTTCGCGGTGCTGTACGCCGCCAGCACCTCGTTGCCGGCCTTGCTCCAGTCGCTGTTCGGCTACGACGCCTTGAGCGCCGGGCTGGTCATGTCGCCCGCGGGATTCTTCGCCGTCGTCACCATGCCGTTCGTCGGGCGGGCGCTCGGTCGCGGCACCGATGCGCGCTGGGTGCTGGCCGCGGGGCTGCTGACCATGGCGGCCGGGAATTACTGGATGTCGCAGTTCAATCTCGACGTCAGTCCAGGGCAACTCGTGTGGCCGCGGGTCGTGCTGATCATCGGGCTGGCGATGTGCTTCGCCCCCGCGAATGTGGCGGCCTACCTCTATACGCCGCTGGCGCTGCGCGGGGCGGCCGTCGGCCTGCTGAGTCTGCTGCGCAACGAGGGCGGCAGTGTCGGGACCTCGCTGGCGCAGACGATCCAGGAGCGTCGCGACCAGTTCCACAGCCTTCGGCTCGGCGAATTGCTCGATCCCTTCGACGCGGCCACGGGCTCGTTCCTCGATCAGGCGTCCGGACCGTTCCTGCTGCAGACCGGCGATCCGGTCGCGGCACGGCAGCTGGCCTTGCGGACGCTCGCCAATCTGCGCGAGCAGCAGGCCGCGTCGCTGGCCTATTTCGATGTGTTCTGGGTGCTGGCCGTGGTCATGGTGGCTCTCGTGTTCGCTCTGCTGCTGATGAAGCGCTCCGTCGCGGAGAAGGGCGCTCACATCAGCGCCGAATGAGATCGATACCTTGGTCCGATTGTGACCGACCCTACCGGCGACAAGTTGATGATTTGAAGACTTCAGGAGACTTCAAATGAGCTTGATCGACCGTGCAGTTGCTGCGAACCGCGAGAGAACAGGGCATGATTCTTCGCTGGCCAACAAGCCGGCGCCGAAGGTTGCGATCCTCACCTGCATGGATCCGCGCCTGAACGAGCTGCTCGAATGGCTCGACATCAAACCCGCCGAGGCGGATGTGATCCGGAACGTCGGCACGGCTGCAACGGCAGATGTCGTGCGGTCGCTCATGTTCTCGATCCATGTTCTGGGCGTGAAGGAGATCATGATCGTCGGCCACACCGGCTGCGGCATGGAACTGTTCACGGAGGAAACGTTTGAGGATCATCTCCACACGCAATGCGGCGTGTGGGCCGTGGCACCCGATAAATTCCACTTCTACACCGATGTGAACCGGGCGACGCAACGGCAGGTCCTGAAACTCAGGTCGCACCCGTGGATTCCGGCGGATGTCGCCATTCGCGGATTTGTCTTCGATCTGGCCACAGGCGATCTCAAGGAAGTGACGCCGAAGGCCGAAGGGTAACCGATCGGGAAGCTTGTTCCGTACCGCGCGCCGCGCCCTCCCGCGGCGCGCGGCTTTCCTTTAGGAACCGAAAGGAAAAACCGATGGCTGATCTCACGCATCTCCTCCATGCCAAGGCAATCGAGCTGGGCCGGCTCGCGATCCGCGCCACCACGGCGGCGGGCGCCGGCCATCCGACGACGGCGCTGTCGCTGGCCCATCTCGTCACGGTGCTGATGTACCGCGTGATGCGCTGGATTCCGGCCGATCCCGCCAACCCGGGTTCCGACCGGCTGGTCTTGAGCGAGGGGCATGCCGTGCCGATCATTTATGCGGCGTGCACTGATCTCGGCGTCGCGTTCGAGCCCGACGGCAAGCGCCGACCGATGAATGAGGATGATCTGATGTCGCTGCGCGAGATCGGGTCGGCGATCGACGGCCATCCCAATCCCGTGCTCGGCTTTCCCTTGTTCGATGCCGCGACCGGATCGCTGGGCCAGGGCTTGTCGGTGGCGGCGGGGCTCGCCTGCGCGGCGCGGGTCGACGGCGTGCCAAAGCGCGTCTTCTGCCTCATCGGCGACGGCGAATCACGCGAAGGGCAGATCTGGGAAGCCTTGGATTTCTGCGCCGATCAGAAGCTGGGCGGTGTGGTCGCCATCTTCAACTGCAACACGCTGGGCCAGAGCGACTATGTCTCGTCGGCGCAGGATTGGGAGCATCTGGCCGCGAAGGCGACGGCGTTCGGCGCGCGGACCGAGATCATCGACGGCCATGATCCGGCCGCGATCGAGGCGGCACTCCGCATCACGGAGGATAAGCGGCCGCTCGCGATCATCGCGCGCACCGTCAAGGGCTGGGGCGTGCCCAGCCTCGGCGGCACCGGCCATCACGGCACGCCCGTGAAGCCGGAGGCGCTGGCGGGCGTGCTCGCCGAGCTGGATGCGACGGCGCGGAACCTGGGCGTCATCGATATCGGGGCGAAGGAGCTCGCCTCACTCGAGATCGTGCCGCCCGCTGCAGCACCGGCGCCGCGTGGGGCATCGCACGCACCCATCGGCTTCGGTGCGGCGCTTGCCAAGAATCAGGCGTTGGCGTCGGCGAAGAAGGTTTCGCCGCGCCGCGCCTATGGATTGGCGCTGGCCGCCCTCGGCGACGCCAACCCGGCCGTGGTGGCGCTCGACGCCGACGTGAAGAACTCGACCTATGCCGAAACCTTCGCCAAGGCGCATCCCGACCATTATTTCGAGGCGCGCATCGCCGAGCAGAACATGGTGTCGGTGGCGGCCGGATTGGCGGCCGGCGGCAAGATCGCGTTCGTCAGCACGTTCGGCCGCTTTCTCGAACGCGCGCTCGACCAGATCGAGATGGCGATCATCGGTGGCGCGCGCATCAAGCTCGTCGGCACGCATATCGGCGTGACGCTAGCCTCCGACGGGCCGAGCCAGATGGCCTTGGCGGACGTGGCCTTCACGCGGGCCCTGGCGCACGCCAAGGACGCCAAGGGCCGATCGCTCGTGGTGCTGACGCCGTCGGACGCCGTCAGCGCCTATAAGCTCGTGCTCGCCATGGCGGAATATGACGGGCCGGCCTATCTGCGCGCGGTCCGCGCCGATCTGCCGATGCTCTATAGCGAGGACGAGGCGTTTCCACTGGGCGGCTCGAAGGTGGTGCACCAGCCGGGCGGAACGCCCGCAATCGTGCTGGCGGCATCGGGCTATCTCGTCCATTCCTGCCTCGAGGCGGCGACGCTGCTCGAGCAGCGCGGTGTCGCGGCCGCGGTGGTCGACGCCTATGCCCTGCCGCTCGATGCCGGGCCGATCCTGGAGATGGCGCGGCAGGCTGGTGCCGCGGTCCTCGCGGTCGAGGATAATTACGTGGGCGGGCTCGGCAGCGAGCTGGCCGAGGCGTCGGCGGCATTGGCGGCACCAGTGACGGTGCAAAATCTCGGCGTGCGGCGCATCCCGAAGAGCGGCCGCACGGCCGCCGACGTGCTGGGTTATGTGGGATTGTCGGTGGCCGAGATCGCCGACGCGGCGGAAAAGCTGGCGCGCCGCGGCACGCATTGATGCTGCCGGCGTGGAGGCTCTTGACGGGATAATTTATCTGACTAAAGTCAGATATTATGAGTCTCGATGCCACAGCGCGCGTTCGCCGCTTCAACCGGACCGTCACCTCCGCGGTGGGGGCGCTCGATAGCTCGTTTCTCGGGCGCGGGCGTCCGCTCGGGGCGGCCCGCGTGCTGAATGCGATCGGGCAGGGGCGGGCCGATGTGGCCGCGATCCGGGATTATCTCGGCCTCGATTCGGGCCTGATGAGCCGGCTGCTCAGAGGGCTCGAAGAAGAGGGGCTGATCGAGCTGGCGGCGCATCCCGAGGATGCCCGCCGCCGCGTCGCCCGGCTGACCGAGGCCGGCAGCACCGAGTTTCAGGCTTACGAGGCGCTCTCCAATGACCAGGCCCGGTCGTTCCTGGCCTGCCATGCGCGGCCGGACGAGCTGCTGCGGGCGATGGATCTCGTGGCCTCCGCCCTCGGGCGCGGCCGGATTCTGCTCGAGGAGTGCCATCCGCGCTGCCCCGAGGCGCGCTATTGCCTCGGCGAATATTATGCCGAGCTCCAGCATCGGTTCGCCCAGGGCTTCGATGTGTCGCTGTCGCGCGATCCGGATGCGACGGATATGATCCGGCCGCGCGGCGCGTTCCTGGTGGCGCTCTCGGACGGCATGCCGATCGGCTGCGTCGGCTTGAAGGGCGATGGCGGCGAGATGGCCGAGATCAAGCGGCTCTGGGTAGCGCCATCCGCGCGCGGCCTCGGCCTGGCGCGGCGTCTGATGGAGGCGGCCGAGGCCGCGGCGCGTGATCTCTCGATCAAGCTCCTGCGGCTCGATACCAACAGCGCGCTGCCGGAGGCGACGCAGCTCTACCGCCGCACCGGCTGGACCGAGATCGAACGCTTCAACGACGATCCCTATCCGGATACGTTCTTCGAGAAGCTTCTCTGATCGATCCCGCGGTCAGTCGGCGACCCGCAGCTCCTCGTATGAAACCATCACATGCTCGCGGAAGGCCGGCCTCGCCGTGAGCGCGTCGTAGTAGCGTCGCAGCGCCGGCCGTTCGGGCCGCGGAATATCGATCTCGAAATAGCGGAACAGCACATGGCCGAACTGGATATCCGCGAGCGTAAAATCGCTTCCGGCCAGGAATTCGTTGCGGGCGAGCTGCGCCTCCGCGATGGCGAAGATCTTGTCCAGCTTGGCGACGGCCTGGCTGATCGCGGCGGGATCCTGCTTGGAGGGTGCCGTTCGGACCACTCGCCAGAAGATCGGCACGGTGAAGTTCAGCGTGACATTGAGTTTCGCCCACTCGGCCCATTTGTCGATCTGCGCACGGTCGAGGCCATCCGCCGGCCAGAAAGACGCCGTCCCATAGCGGGCCGCCAGGTAGCGAAGAATGGCGCCGGTTTCCCACAGAGCGTCGCTCTCATCGTCGCGCAGGACGGGGACGGCGCCGTTCGGATTCATGGCCAGGAATTCCGGCGTCTCCGTCCCGCCGAAGCGATGACCGGCGTCGTGCCGTTGGTAAGCCAGGCCCAATTCGCCGACACACCACATGAGCGCCTGGACGTTGGAGGAGGTCTTCCGGCCCCAGATCGTCAGCATCGCGCGGGGTCCTACCCCTTCTGCGCGATCAGCGCATCGAGCTGATCCATCAGCTTGTCCATGCGCTTGACCAGCGCCTGGTAGGGTTCCGGCGTCGCCATGTCGAGCCCGGCACGCTTCACCACCGGATAGGGATCGTCGGCATATCCGGCCTTCAGCATGTCGAGATAGCGGTCGCGGAACTCGGTGTCGCCGGTCTCGATGCCGTTGGCGAAATAGGCCGCCGCCGCGATCGAGGTCGCGTATTGATAGACATAGAACGAATTGTAGAAATGCGGGATGTAGGCCCATTCGGCGCCGAACAGATCGTCGATCTTGACGCCGTCCTTGCCGTCGCCGTGATAGCGCTTCAAGAGGTCGAGATAGAGCTTGCTGAGGCTTTCGCCGGTGATCGGATCACCCCGGTCGGCCGCCTCATGCGCCTTGAGCTCAAACTCCGCGAACATGGCCTGGCGGAAGAAGGTGCCGCGCAGCAGGTCGAGCTCCTGGCTGATGGCGAAGATCTTGGCTTCGCGGGTCGGGCTGGTCGCGATGACATGGTCGGCCAGCAGCATCTCGTTGGTGGTGGACGGGATCTCGGCCGTGAAGATGCGATATCGCGCCAGCTCATAGGGCTGCGACCGGTTGGCCAGCACCGTATGCATGGCGTGGCCCCACTCGTGCGCCACCGTCGAGACGCTCTCATAGCTGCCGTTGAAGCTCAGCAGCACATAGGGATGCACGTCATAGGCCTGGCCCGACATATAGGCGCCGGAGGCCTTGCCCGGTTGCGGCCGTGAATGCATCGCGTGGCTGGCGAAGCCCTTCACCAGATCCTCGTGATATTGCGCGCCCAACGGCTTCACCGCCTCCAGGACCAGGGATTCGGCCTCGTCGAGCGTGTAGGTCTTGGGCGATTTCACCAGCGGGACATAGATGTCCCAATAGCGGAGATCCTTGAGGCCGAGCAGTTTCTTGCGGATCTGCAGATAGCGCTGCAGCGTCGGCAGCCCGGCATTGGTCTCCTTCACCAGTGTCTTGTAGACGTCCTCGGGCACGGCATTGTCGTCGAGGAACAGGCTCAGCGTGTCCGGGTATTTGCGCGCCTTGGACAGGAAGCTGTTGCCGGTGAGCGAGGTCGCGAGCGTGGCGCCGTTGGTCTTGAGGAACTTCGATTCCTCGGTCCAGAAGGCCTCGAACACTTGTTTCCGGACAGCGCGGTCGGGATCGTCGCGGTGGGCGACATAGCCTTCGGGATCGAGCCGCGCGTCCTTGCCGCCGATCTTGAGTGTGGGCCACGGAATCTCGGCATTGTTCAGGAGCGAGTAGATGCGGGAAGGCCGGCCCAGCACATTGCCGGCCGATGCCAGCAGCGCCTCGCTGTCGGGCGAGAGGGTGTGCTCTTCCTTGCGCAGGATGTTGTCGAGGAAATGCTTGTGCTTGGCGAGGCCGGGATCCGATGCCACGAAGCCCCGGATCTTGTCGGCGCCGACCGCGATCACCTCGGGGCTGACGAAGGAGGTCGCCTGGTTGAGCTTGGTGCCGAGCATGGTGGCGCTCTGCTCGCGCGCCTGGTTCTCGCTGTCGCGCGTATCCTCGTCGGCCTTCAAATGCGCATAGACGCTGAGCCGGTCGAGCCGCTTGCGCACGGAAGAGATCCGGTCGAGAGCGGCTTGAAGCGACGCCGCATCGGTACCGAGCGTGCCCTTGAGAGCGGTAAGTCCAGGGAACTCCGCCTCGATCGCCTTGCTCTCGGCGGTCCAGGCCGCGTCATCGGGATAGAGCGGGCGGAGATCCCAGACATCGGGCGGAACCGGCGTGTCGGCGGCATTGGCGAGGGGTGCTGCAAGCGCGATGAGGCTGATAGCGGCAAGGGCGACCGAGCGGAGCTTCATAGGAGGGGGTCCCGAACGAGGAGCGTGCGGCGCGACCATAACAGCGGCCGGTTGCGATGCCCGTCAAATTTTCGTCAGATCGACTGACTCAGCCCGTGCCTGCGGACGATGGCGTCGAAGGCGGTGGCGATCAGCTCCTCCACGATCGGTGGCGGCGGCTCGCGGCGTTGCAGATGCGGGCGGGTCGCTGCGGCCGGCAGGTCGGCCAGGATGAATTGGGCGCGGCGCGCCGCATCGGGACCGTCGCTGCCGAAAAGGTCGCGGGCGCAGCGATCGAGACAGGTTTGGAAGCGTTGCGCCTGCTGCGCCACGCCGGCCTTGAGCGGCTCGGGCCAATCGCCCTTCACGAAATCGTGGCGGCTGTAGAGCAGGAGCAGCCGCGCATCCTCGAGATGGGCGCGCACCCAAGCCGGCATGTGGAGTGCGGCGCCACGCCAGTCGCTTGTCTCGGCCGCAGCCAGGAAGCCTTGCTGATAGTCGAGCACGGCGCCGAGCCACAGCTCGCCCAGCAGCGCGTCGCGCGAGGCGAAGCGATGATAGAAGGAGCCCTTCGGCGCCTTGAGCCGCTCGCCGACCGAGCCGACCGTGACGGCCGCCGGCCCGTGCTCCGCCGCGATGGCGCGCGCGGCGTCGAGGAAATCGGCATGAGCGAAAACCGGGTGACCCATCGGTCTAGACTATATGGTCTAGACTCTTTCGTCTAGAGCTCATAAGCTTCGGCATTGATGGAGGGGACGATGACGGAACGGCTCATGGAAGTGTCGGCGGAGCGGCTGCTGGCGGCGGCAAGGGGCGTGATGGCGCAGGTGATCGATTGCTGGGTTGCCACACAATCGGCCGAGGGTGGCGTCGATGTGCGGGTGATGGTGCCGATCGCCGGCCTGCAAGACGCGGCAGACTGGACCATCTGGCTCATGACCTCCGCAGGCTCGCGCAAGGCGGCCGAGATCCGGCGCTGCGGCCGGCTCACCGTCGGTTATCAGCATCACCCTGACCGCGCCTATGTGGCGCTGATGGGATCGGCCGAGATCGTCGCGGACCGGGCTTTTATCCGTGGGCACTGGCGCGAGCCCTGGCGGACCTACTTTCCCGGCGGCGCCGAGGATCCCGACTTCGTCTTCGTCCGGCTCGTCACCGACCGCATCGAACTGTGCGTGCCGGGCGCCACGCCCGAGCCGTTCGGCATTCGCCATTCTGCCCTTGCCCGCGCGGCGGACGGGGGCTGGCAGGTGATCGACGGCTAGCGCTGAAGAGCCCACAGATAGGCGAGTGCTGAGGCGATGCCCAACCCTGTGCGGACGGCGTGCAGCCGGCCCCAGGTCTCGATGAGCGCGCGGGATTGGGGCCCGGCTTGCTCATATCCCAAGGCGTTCAGCCGGTTGTTCGTCGGCCGGATGCCGAGCAGCGTATAGGGCCAGTTCGCCAGGATCAGTGCCGCACCGACAACCCAATGCCAATTCTGCGCTTGCCAACCGGCCAGCAAGCCCAGAACCCCGGACAGGACGGCAAGGCTCGCCTGCATGGCGAAGCCGCGCGCGTAGCTCGGCTGCCATTGCCTGAGCAGGCTCTTATCGTCGAGGCCGAGGCGCGCCGGCTGTTCTGCGAAATTGATATAGAGGGCCGCTCCCGCGAAGGCGGCGGCAAGACCGAACGCGATTTGGCCGGCCAGCATTCTCGGCGCCTCCATCATGTATATTGACAATATATTGTCATTTTGGTTATTGATTGTCAATGACGAGTCCTGGTCAAAAAACCCGGTCCGGCGAGGCGATGACCGCCCTCATCATCGAGGTGTTCCGGTTGAATGGGCGCCTGCTGGCGGCCGGCGACAGGCTGGTCGCCCCCATCGGACTGACGAGTGCGCGATGGCAGGCGATCGGCGCCATCGCCTTCTCGCCGACGCCGCAGCCGGTGGCGCGGCTCGCCCGCAATCTGGGGCTCAATCGCCAAGGGGTGCAGCGCATCGTCAACGAGCTTGCCGAGGAAGGCATCGTCGCGTTCCAGGAGAACCCGCACCATCGTCGCGCCAAGCTCGTCGTGCTGACCGAGACAGGCCGCCGAGCCTATGATTCGGCTCTGGCACTGCAGACGCCGTGGGTGAACGCGCTGTCCGAGGGCGTCGATGCCGAGCGCATCGATGCTGCCACCCGCCTCATCGAGGCGCTGCGGGAACGGCTCGAGCAAGAGGGCGAGCCGCATCCGCTTCGTTGAAGGGGTGGTGAATTCGGGAATATGCCGTCCGAAGCGCTGGTCTCTTAACCAGTCCTTCCGAGATCGGTGTTTCCGCATGTCAGCTCAGCCGCGCCTGCTCGCCATCGCTACCGCCAACCCGCCTCATATTCTGGACCAAAAAATCGTGCGGGCCGAGGCCGGGCGGTTCTTCGGCACGGATCGCGAGACCGCGCGGCTGCTTCCGGTCTTCGATAACGCGAACATCGACAAGCGTTACTCCTGCGTGCCGCTGGATTGGTATACCGAGCCGCATGGCTGGCCCGAGCGCAACGCGCTCTATCTCGAGAACGCCGTCGCTCTCTTGGAGCAGGCCGCGCTGGCCGCACTCGACAAGGCCGGCTTAGCGCCGGCGGACATCGACATGATCATCGTCGCTTCGACTTCCGGCGTCGCGGCGCCGAGCCTGGAAACACGATTGATCGAGCGCTTGCCGTTCCGGCGCGACGTCCAGCGCCTGCCGATCGTCGGGCTTGGTTGTGCCGGTGGCGTGCTCGGCCTCAGTCGCGCGGTCGGCATCGCCCGCGCCATGCCGGAAAGCCGGATCCTCTTCATGGTCGTCGAGCTATGCACGCTCTGGTTCCGCCGAGACGACCGGTCGAAAAGCAACATCGTGGTGACGGCACTGTTCGGCGACGGTGCTGCGGCGACGATCGTGTCGTGCCGCGGCGACGGACCGGCCTTCGGTCCTGCCGGCGAGTATACTTGGCCGGATACGCTCGACGTGATGGGCTGGGACGCCGAAGCCGATGGGTTGAAGGCCGTCCTGTCGCGCGACATTCCGAGCCTGATCCGAAATCGCTTCGGCGAGGTTGTCGCGGATTTCCTGGAGCGCAACGGCCTCAGCCGCGACGATATCGGCGCCTTCGCCTGCCATCCCGGCGGGTACAAGGTGATCTTGGCCCTCGAAGAGGTGTTCGGCCTGGAAACGGGCGCGCTGGCCGCCTCGCGCGACATTCTCAGGGACTATGGAAATATGTCGTCCGCGACGGTTCTGTTCGTGCTGTCCCGGATGCTCGACCAGAAGATCCGGGAACGGATGCTGCTGGTGGCGCTTGGACCAGGCTTCAGCACGGGTCTCTTGGTCCTCGATACACGGTAGCGGCATCGGGCGCCCCAGACGCGCCCGCGCGCTTTCCGCGCGTCCTTCATTTGAACAGCCGCTCGCTCGCGAAATCCAGGAAGGCGCGCAATTTAGGGGAGACAGCTCGTCCGCCGGCCCAAACGAGCCGGAACACGCCCTCGGCCGCCTCGTCGGGCAGGATTTCCCTTAACTCGCCGCGCCGCAGGGCAGCGGCCGCGAGAAAGTCGGGCATCGAGGCTATTCCGAGGCCGGCGATCGTGGCAGCCAGCACGGCCTCCATGTTGGTGCAGATTATGGCGGGAGGACCGAGTGCTGCGTCCGAAGGCGGCGGCGTGCGCGTGGTCCAACCCTGGAGCGCCTCCGAGCCGGGCCGCCGGTAGCGGAGGACGGCCTGCTCGGCGAGTGCTGCCAAACTCTTGGGCTCGGCGCGTGCCTCGAGATAGGCCGGGGCGGCGCAGAAGATGAACCGAAAGCTGCTCAGCTTGCGCGCCATCAAGCCCGAGTCGCTCAGTTCGCCGCCGCGGATCGCCAAATCCACGCCTTCTGCCGCGAGGTCGATGGTGGCATCGCTGAAATCGAGATCGAGGCGCACGGCCGGGAATCTGCGGGCGAAGTCCGCCAAATGTGGCGCCAGAAAGCGATAGCCGATCGCCGGCAGGCTGACGCGGAGCCGCCCCTGGGGCGCTGCCGAGGTCTGGGCCATCGCTGCGGTGAGGTCGCTCACCTCTTCGCGGAGACGCAGCGCGCGCTCGTAGAGGAGCTGGCCTTCGTCGGTCAGGCTCACGCGGCGGGTCGTGCGATGGAACAGCGGCACCGCCAGCCGATCCTCCAGCCGCGCGATCGCCTTGCCCACGGCCGAGGGCGACAGGCCGAGCCGTCGCGCCGCGTCGGCGAAGCTGAGCCGTTCCGCCACCTGCAGGAAGATTTCGAGCGCGCCCAACGTGTCCATCGGCAAACAATTGACGACATTAATTCGTGAGTGAAGCGAAATGCGGCCTGATGATGAATATTTGGCGCCGTTCTAGCCTTGATCCCATCATCGCGTTGAAGGATGGCTGCAATGGCGGGTCACGGGTTGGAAGGTCCAGTGGGATTTCTGGACGGTGTCTGGAACCCGGAAGATCTGGTCGATCTGCCGGGCAGTCCGTGGATCATCGTCAGCGCCATGCGATCGCGGGGCCGTCCCGGTGGTCTCCTCGCGGCGCGTATCGGCGAGGACAAGCCGGCTGCCGAGCTGCCCTGGTCTCGGCAAGCCACAGCTGGACGATTGGACCCGAGCCTCTTCGATCCGCATGGTATCGCCGCCAAGCCGGTAGGCGATGGCGTCTACGAGCTGCTGGTCATCGATCACGGCGGCGGCGAGGCAGTCGGCCGGCTTCGCATCGAGATCCGGGGCGATCAGCCGATCACCTGCGCGGGCGAACGGATCGAGCAGCCGCCCGGGACATCCGGCAATGCCTTAGCCCACATGCCCGATGGCGGGTTTGTGCTGAGCAGCATGTTCGATCCCGGCGACCCGCTGACGCTCGACAAATTCGCGAAGGGCGAGATCACGGGCGGCGTGTGGCGCTGGAGCCTATCCAGCGGCTGGCGCCGCTTCGGTTCACACGGCCTCAGCGGCGCTAATGGCATCGCGGCCACCGCGGATGGCGAGGCCGTGCTTGTCTCGGAATGGTCGGCTCGTCGCGTGTGGCGCCTCGGCGCGGAAGGGAGGCCGGAGGCTTATGTCAAAACGCCGTTTCTGCCGGACAATTTGCGCTGGCGGCCCGATGGGATGCTTCTGCTCGCAGGCCAGAGAGCGCGGCCCGAAGCCGTGTTCGGCTGTGCGGCGCGCGGTGAGCCCAGCCCGCTTGGGTTCGAGATCGCCCTGGTCGATCCCAACGAAATGACGCTCGAAACGCTGGTTCGGTTCGACCACGACGCGGCACGTCGAGCCGGCTTCGGCGGCGCCACGGGGGCGCTGGCGGTGGGGGGCGAAATTTGGGTCGGCTCGTTCACGGGCGCGCGGATCGCCAAGTTCCGCGCATTATAGAGCGCATCGCGGCTGGTGCTCTCTCGGCGCTGCGGACGGCTTACGGACCGCGTTCGGGCGTCTCGGCCGGCAGCGATTCGGCGAAGGAGATCAGGCCGACGCCGTCGAGCTGCGGGAGTGCCACTACAGCGTCGATGCGAACGCTCTGCGGAAAATCCACCGCTTGGGCAAGGGCGATCGGACGCGTCGTCGACCAATTGGGTGCGGAGACAAAGATCGCCGTCGAGGTGAGGCCGCAGACGGCGAGGAAAAGGCAATCTCAGAGCGTCGCCACTCTCCCGCTGGCGCGCGTCTGGCGCGGCGTCTCATCAGCGAAGGCCGTACCTGGGAAAGCCTCCGGCGCATCGCTCTCTGAGGGTATGTGCGCGGCGATGCAGATGCGGTCACGACCGCCTTGCTTGGCTTGATACGAGGCCTGGTCCGCACGGCCTAGCAATTCGGAAAGTGTTTCCCCTCGACGCAGCTGAGCAACGCCGCCGCTCACGGTGACCGACGGTAGACCGCCGTCTGTCTGCTGAGCCGTGGCGATGCGGACGGCGTCAGCGGCAAGCCATGCCATCTGGACCGTCGCGCCGGCGATCAGCAGGGCGAATTCTTCGCCGCCCTGCCGACCGACGACGCTGCCGGCCGGCACGGTCGCACGCAACAATCTTGCGAACGCAACGATCACCGCATCACCTGTGGAATGGCCGAAGGTATCGTTGATCCGCTTGAAATGGTCGAGGTCAAATATCGCAACCGACACGGGGAGTCCCGTGTGCTGCGCGCGCGAAAGAGCTTCCTGTGCGAGCCGGTCGAATCCGCGCCGGTTGGCGATGCCCGAGAGCGGATCCGTCTCCGAAGCCAGTTGCAACTCTCTGATCGCCTGCTGCGCCACCACCAGAAGGAGGAAGATCCCGGCCGCCAGGAGCAGGACCCCGCTGCTGGCCTGGGAGAGGAGGGCGTAGACCGTGTGGGCGTAGTCGTCGGGCGACGCGCCGGGGCTGAACGCCACCGCCAGAGAGGGTTTGACCATGAAGTGCGCCGCAATGAGGCCAAAGACACCAGCCAGCGCCAGGTGAAGGGCCCGGTGCGGACGCACCGCCAGGACAGTGCGGGTCGCCAGGAGTGCTGCCAGGGTGAAGGGAAGCTGGTAGGCGATCCCGTAGACGAGGGTGTTGGGCGGCAAGGGCCAGATCCAGATCCTCAAACCCAGGCCCAGGGTGAGGATCAGAAGGATTTGCCGCCACGGTGGTGGCCTGCGACAGAAGACGCTGAAGGTGGCCGAGATCGACAGCAGCGCCAACAGAAAGCTGGTGTAGCCCACGCCTTCCAGCAGTCCCGGCTCACCCACGAACGGCCCGAGGAGATCGCAGGCCGGCGCCACCATGCCCAACAGATAGCCGACGCTGAACCAAAGCGCGCGGCGTTGGGACTTGTTCGAAAACGCGATGATGGCATAGGCGGCGACGAAGAGGCTCCCGAGCGCGATGTTGATCGCCATTACGACCTGAGCGCCGCTCATTTCCTTCTCCCTCGGCCGCCGTCGACGTCCAGCCTCCCGGACGCCTTATCTTGCCGCGCAAGGCTCAACGCGGCGTTAAGGTGCCTAGGGAAGGCCGGCAAGGCCAGGGAAGCTCAAGCAGGCCGGCAGCGGCCTGAGCGGGGCCGGCGATCCGCCGGCGATCGAGATTCAGGCCCGGGCGAGAATGAGGAGACCGGCGAAAAGGAGGACAAGCCGGATGAGGGCGGGGCGAACTCAGCTCGACAGGAACCGCTTCTTGGCAACAGCCTTCCCCGATCCGGATTTGAAGTATCGCTCGAGGGTCCTCGCAAGGGCTTCCGTCTCGACCGCGACATAGGATCTCAGTGTCGCCGGCAGATAGGATTTCGTGGAGAGGACCTGACCATTCTGATGGGATTTGACACGGCGCCGAAGGTCATTCGTCGAGCCGACATAGAGGTCGTTGTTGTTGAGCTCGAGGAAATACACGTACCACATCGGCACCAGCCTCCCTACGCTCCCTGAGGAGCTTCGGGAGACACCCTTCGCCGGTAAACGCCGATGGCTTGCCACCCGAAGCCCGTCAGGGCGAAGGGTGGCGGACAGGGTGGGATTCGAACCCACGGTACCCTTACGGGCACTTCAGTTTTCGAGACTGACGCCTTCAACCACTCGGCCACCTGTCCGTAGCACTATCTTCGGTCTCGAGGGTTGGGGTATCTAACCGAAGGGGAGGCCGGCCGCAACCCGATTTCTCATGGACACATGCCGGGGTTTCCGGGCTTTCGGGTTGACAGCGTGCCGCCCATGGATAATATGCGCGGCTCCGAGCGGGCAGCCCCCGCTCTTTTTCGTATTTGTCGAAGAAGCCCCATCATGTTCGCAGTCATCCGCACAGGCGGCAAGCAGTACAAGGTCGCCAAGAACGACGTGATCTTCGTCGAGAAGCTCGCGGGCGAGGCAGGCGCCTCGCTCGAGCTCGACGATGTGCTGATGATCGGCGACGCGGAAGGTGTGACCGCCGGCACGCCGGCCTTGGGCGGCGCCCATGTCACCGCCACCGTGCTCGAGCAGAAGCGCGACGACAAGGTGATCGTGTTCAAGAAGAAGCGGCGCCACAATTATCGCCGCAAGAACGGTCACCGCCAGCATCTGACCGTGCTGCGCATCACCGATATCGTGGCGAGCGGCGCCGTGGCGGAAGCCGCGGCCGCGGCCAAGGAGTAAGGACGAATGGCTCACAAAAAGGCAGGCGGCTCGTCGCGCAACGGGCGCGATTCCGCGGGGCGCCGTTTGGGCGTCAAGAAGTTCGGCGGCCAGGAAGTGATCGCCGGCAACATCCTCGTGCGCCAGCGCGGCACCAAGTTCCATGCGGGCGCCAATGTCGGCATGGGCCGCGACCATACGCTGTTCGCGCTCGTCGATGGTGCCGTGAAGTTCCACCGCTCGCACCTGGACCGGACCTTCGTCAATATCGTCCCGTTCGAGGGTGAGCCGGCGCCAGCCGCCGAGGCTGCCGAATAAGCTCCCCTTCCATCGGGATCCTGCTGAAGGGGAATGGTTCGCCATTCCCCTTTTTCATTTGCGTGACGGGCCATGAAATTCCTCGACCAGGCGAAGATCTATCTCAAGAGCGGTGACGGCGGCGCTGGCGCCGCCGCGTTCCGGCGCGAGAAATTCATCGAGTTCGGCGGGCCGTGGGGCGGCGATGGCGGGCGCGGCGGCGACATCGTGATCGAGGCCGTGGCGAACCTCAATACGCTGATCGATTACCGCTATCAGCAGCATTTCAAGGCGCAGGCCGGCCGCCCCGGTGCGGGCAGCAACAAGACCGGCCACAATGGCGAAAGCATCGTGCTGAAGGTGCCGATCGGCACGCAGATCCTGGACGAGGACCGCGAGACGGTGCTGCTCGACCTCACCGAGGCGGGCCAGCGCGTGGTGCTGCTGCGCGGCGGCGATGGCGGCTTCGGCAATGCCCATTACGCGACCTCGACCAATCAGGCGCCGCGCCGGCGCGATCTGGGCTGGCCGGGCCAGGAGCGCTGGGTTTGGCTGCGCCTCAAGCTCATCGCCGATGTCGGGCTGGTGGGGCTGCCCAATGCCGGGAAATCGACCTTCCTCGCCGCCACGTCGCGGGCGCGGCCCAAGATCGCGGACTATCCCTTCACCACGCTGAAGCCGCAGCTGGGCGTGGTCGGCATCGGCGAGAACGAGTTCGTCATGGCGGATCTGCCGGGCCTGATCGAGGGCGCCTCGGAAGGGGCGGGCTTGGGCCATCGCTTCCTCGGCCATGTCGAACGCTGCAGCGTCATCCTGCATCTCATCGACGGCACGGAAGAGGATGTGACCGGCGCCTACAAGCTCATCCGCAAGGAGCTCAAGGCCTATGGCGGCGGCCTTATCGACAAGCCCGAGATCATCGGGCTCAACAAATCCGACGCCATTCCCGAGGAGGAATTGGCCGAGAAGGTGAAGAAGCTGAAGCGCTCGGCCAAGCGGCCGGTGCTGGTGCTGAGCGGCGCCACCGGCCAGGGCGTGCCGCCGGTGCTGCATGCGCTAAGGGCCGAGATCGAGGCGAAGAAGGCGGCAGAGGCGGGGCCCGCCCCCGATCCCTACAAGCTCGAGCCCGCCTGATGCCCGCGCGGCTGGAGACGGCGCGAAGGATCGTGGTCAAGATCGGCTCGGCGCTGATCGTCGATCCCCAGAGCCTCGAGATCCGCCGCGACTGGCTCACCGCCTTGGCGCTCGATGTCGCGGAAGCGCGGCAACGCGGGCAGCAGATCATCCTCGTGACCTCGGGCGCCATTGCCGCGGGACGCGTCAGGCTCGGTTTCGGCACCCGCTCGCTCCGGCTCGAGGAGAAGCAGGCCGCCGCCGCGGTCGGTCAGATCCAGCTGGCCCAGCTCTATCAGGAGGCGCTGGCGCCGCATGGCATTCCGGCGGCCCAGATCCTGCTGACGCGCGAGGATACCGAGGCGCGGCGCCGGCATCTGAACGCCCGCGCCACGATCGAGGAACTGCTCGAGCTCGGCGCCGTGCCGGTCATCAACGAGAATGACACGGTGACGACGGCCGAGATCCGGTTCGGCGACAATGATCGCTTGGCGGCGCGCGTCGCCGGCATGGTCAGCGCCGATACGCTGGTGCTGCTGTCCGATATCGACGGGCTCTATACCGCCGATCCGCGCCGCGATCCGAATGCCCGGCATCTGCCGGAGGTGGCGGAGCTTTCGCCCGAGATCGAGGCGATGGCGGGGCCGCCGGCACCCGGCATGAGCTCGGGCGGCATGGTGACGAAGCTGGCCGCCGCCCGCATCGCCATGGCGGCCGGCTGCCGCATGGTGATCGCGCGGGGCGAGACGCTGCGGCCGTTGCGTGCCGTTGCCGAGGGCGCGCGGGCGACTTGGTTCCTGGCATCGGCCGAGCCCTTGACCGCGCGCAAGCGCTGGATCGCGGGGGCGGTGGCGCCGGCCGGCACGCTCATCGTCGATGACGGGGCGGCCGCCGCACTGGGCCTCGGCCGCTCGCTGCTGCCGGCGGGGATCGTCGGCGTCGAAGGGAATTTCGAGCGCGGCGATGCCGTGCTGGTGCGACGGCGCGATGGCCGCATCCTGGCGCGGGGCCTGGCGGCCTATGCAAGCCAGGACGTGCTGCGCATCAGCGGGCACAAAACCAGTGAAATCGAGGCTTTGCTCGGATACCGTGGTCGCGACGAGATCATCCATCGCGATGATCTGGTGGTGGATTGAGATGACGGACCTCGAAAGCCTCGTGCGGGAGCTGGGCGAGCGGGCCAAGGCGGCGGCCGACGTGCTGGCGCTGGCACCGACGGCAGCCAAGGACAAGGCGCTGCTAGCGGCGGCGGCGGCGATCCGCGCGCAGGCGGCCGAGATTCTGGCAGCCAATGAGCGCGATCTCGCCGAAGCCAAGGGCCATGGCGCCACGGAAGCGATGATCGACCGGTTGACGCTCGATGCCCGCCGCGTCGAAGCGATGGCGGCCGGGCTCGAGGAGGTGGCGCGGCTCGCCGATCCCGTGGGCAAGGTCGATACCAGCTGGGACCGGCCGAACGGCTTGCAGATCAGCCGCGTGCGCGTGCCGCTCGGCGTCATCGGCATCATCTATGAGAGCCGGCCGAATGTGACCGCGGATGCGGCCGGCCTCTGCCTCAAATCCGGCAATGCCGCGATTCTCCGGGCCGGCAGCGAGAGCGTGCAATCGTCGCGCGCGATTTTGGCCGCTCTCCAGGACGGGCTGGCGCGAGCCGGGCTGCCGCAGGATTCAGTACAGCTGATGCCGACGCAGGATCGAGCCGCGGTCGGGCATCTCCTCCAGCTCGACGATCTCGTCGATGTCGTCGTGCCGCGCGGCGGCAAGGCGCTGATCGAGCGGGTCGCGGCCGAAAGCCGGATCCCGGTGCTGAAGCATCTCGACGGCATCTGCCATGTCTATATCGACCGGGCCGCCGACCTCGCCATGGCGCGGCAGGTGACGTTCAACGCCAAGCTCCGGCGCACGGGCGTGTGCGGGGCGGCCGAGACGCTGCTGGTCGACCGCGTTGTGGTCGGCACGCACCTGAAGCCGATCCTCGACGACCTCATCGCCGGCGGCTGCGAGATCCGCGGCGATGCCGAGGTGCTGGCGGCCGAGCCGCGCGCGATGCCCGCGACCGAGGCGGACTGGTCGACCGAGTATCTGGCTCCGATCCTGTCGGTGCGCGTGGTGGCTGGCGTCGATGCGGCGATCGAGCATATCGGCCGCTACGGCTCGCACCATACCGAGGCGATCATCACCGAGGATGCGGATGTGGCCGAGCGCTTCCTCGGCCGGATCGACAGCGCCATCCTGCTCTGGAACGCGTCGACGCAATTCGCCGATGGCGGGGAGTTCGGCATGGGGGCGGAGATCGGCATCTCGACCGGCAAGCTCCATGCCCGCGGGCCGGTGGGCGTCAACGAGCTCACCAGCTACAAGTATGTGGTGCGCGGCACGGGGCAGGTCCGCCCCTGAAAGCGATACCTTCCTCATTTCTGGCAGTGCCGCCAGTGCTGGCGGATCGGCGCGCGCGGCGCGTCGGACTGCTGGGCGGTTCCTTCAATCCGGCCCATCGCGGCCATCGCCATGTCAGCCTCCTGGCGCTGAAGCGGCTCGATCTCGACGAGATCTGGTGGCTGGTCTCGCCGCAGAATCCGCTGAAGCCGGTGCAGGGCATGGCGAGCCTCGATGAGCGCCTCAGATCGGCTGCCGCAGTCGCGCGCGATCCGCGCATCAAGGTCACCGATCTCGAGGCCCGGCTGGGCACGCGCTACACGGCCGATACCCTCTCCGAGCTGCGCCGGCGCTTTCCGCGCACGCGCTTCGTCTGGCTGATGGGGGCGGACAATCTCGGGCAGATCCAGCATTGGGAGCGCTGGCAGCGCATCTTCGAGCTGGCTCCCATTGCCGTCTTTGCCCGGCCTGCCTATTCTTTAGGAGCACTGGGCGGGTTGGCAGCACATCGCTTCGCCCGTGCGCGCATCCGCCCGGAGCGGGCGCGGCACCTGGCCGACATGAATCCGCCGGCCTGGATCTTCTTCGCGACACGGCTCGATCCGCTGTCGGCGACCGAGATCCGCAGTCAGCGGCGGCGCGCCGTTTTCGCCCGGCAAGCGGCGTTGAGACGCCGCACCGCTTCAAACGTTTGAACCAGCATAGGAGCTCAGACCATCTCGACCCCGCCCACCGCAGCCAAGCAGGCTGCCCCGACGACCCGGCAGAATGCCAAGGGGCTTTGCGATCTCATCCACCATGTGCTGGACGAGGGCAAGGCCGAAGAGATCCTGGTCATCGATCTCGAGGACAAGACCAGCATCGCCGATTACATGATCATCGCGTCCGGCCGTTCGCAGCGGCAGGTCGCCGCCCTTGCCGATCAGGTCGCGACCCGGCTCAAGGAAGAGGGGCTGGGGCGAGTGCCGATCGAAGGCAAGGAGAGCGGCGACTGGGTGCTGCTCGATGCCGGCGACGTGATCGTGCATGTTTTCCGGCCGGAAGTGCGCACCTACTATAATCTCGAGAAGATCTGGGGCGCCGCCAGGCCAGCGCTCGATCCCGCCTGAGGGCGGCGGGTGCGCTGCCATCTTCTCGCGGTCGGGCGCGCCAAGCCGGGACCGGCCAAGGCGCTGTTCGAGGAATATGCGCGCCGGCTGACGCCGCCGCTCGCCCTCATCGAGGTCGAGGAGAAGAAGCCGCTGCCGGACGCGCAGCTCAAGGAGCGCGAGGCGGAGCTGCTGGCGGCCGCACTGCCCAAAGGCGCTTTCGCCGTGCTGCTCGATGAGCGCGGCAAAAGCCTTTCAAGTCCGGAATTCGCCGATTCGCTGGGCCGTTGGCGCGATCAGGGTGTCGCCGATCTCGCCCTCGTCATCGGTGGGGCCGCCGGACATGGCTCCGCCATTCGCGAGCGCGCAGGGTTCACCCTGGCGCTCGGCGTTATGACCTGGCCGCATATGCTCGTCCGCGCGCTCGTCGCCGAGCAGCTTTATCGCGGCTTCGCCATTCTGGCCGGCCATCCCTATCACCGGGAATAGCCGGGCTTTCTGAGCTTACTTCGGCGCACCGCCGGCATTGACCAGAGCCTGCTCGTTGAGTTTTTCGGTCTCCGCGACCTCGGCCGGAACCTGCTTGCCGTCGGCACTTCTGGTCGAGGCAGCGTGATGATGGTGATGCTTGGGCGGCGACGCGGCCGGCTGATCGTCGGCATAGGCGGCACCCGCGAACAGCGCCAGCGCCGCGGCGGAAGCGAGAATAGCTTTCATCGGATTTCTCCTCTTACCCGGGGCGACTAGCCCCATGGTTGAACAACGGAGGTCCGCTCTTATAGTTCCAGTCCCGTAACTGCGCCGGATAGATCAAGTTTGGGGCATTCGGACGCCGAGACCGGCCTCGCCTATCTTGCGATCCTCAGGCGCCGAGATCGACCGGCGGCCGGCGATCGAGGAGCGGCACCAGCGGATAGCGGCCGGCGCGGCCGAAGCCCAGTTCGCCGGCCCAGCCGCCGATCATCATGCCGTCGCGAAAGATCTGCTTGAGCTCTTCCTGGAGATCCGATGCCAGCGGTGTCGTCGAACGCAGCACCAGGTCGAACCGGCGTTCGCGCACCATACCGTCGAATTGCAGCGGGCCGAGCCGCTGCAGCTCCAGCTCCAGCACGAAGCGTTGGCCGGTGCGCAGCTTGCCTTCGGCGTCGCGGTCATGGATCGCCTTGCGGTAGAGCCGCATCGGCTCGCTGCTGAGCGACCCCAGGAAGGGCAGCACGGTCACGGTCCAGCCGTTGGGTGCGGGCTCGCTCCGGACAGTGCCGATCGTCTGGGCGGCCGTGTCGAGGCGGCTCGCGAGATCGCCGCGGCCGGCCTCGATGAGCGCCTTGCGCAAAGGCGGATCGAGCGAACGGGGCGGCGGGCGGCCGGCCTGAATGCCGGCGAGGAAGCCGAAGAGGGCGGCCGCGAGATTGGTGCCGGGCTCGAAGGCAAGCGCCGTCTGGATCGCCGAGCCGAGATTGGCGCTGGCGGTGGCGAGGGCGGAGCTGGTTTCCTCGATCAGTGTCGACTTGGCCGGGGGGGCGGCTGGTACGGCGTTCGCGGCATTGTGCGGGACAGCCCGGACGGCCGGCGGCGCCACGGCCGCGACCTTGAGCTGGATCGCGGACCCGGTCGGCAGCGTCTCCCCCAGCGGCAACGACAGCGTGCCGACGGCGGTGCTCACCAGCGTCTCGCCATCCGTGCGCGCCGGCACGACGCGGCCGGCCAGGACGGAGACCTGGACCTGGAAGTCGGCAAGGTCATCCGGCGTCTGTGTTGAGGGCGCCGGCGATGGAGCGGTCTGCTGAGCCGGCGCGGGCGGGCTTGCTGGGGCGGTGATCGATGCGGCGGGCTGCGGCGGGCTTTGAATGGCCGGCGGCGGTGGCGAGGCGGGCGACGCATCGGGATCGAGGGCTGGGCTGGCTGGAGCCGGTGCGTTTGTGTTCTGCGCAACGGCTGGCTGTGGAGGCGAGCTTGCGGTGCCGGAGGATGGGGCCGGGGGAGGCGCCGCCGATGTAGGAATCGGCGGCTGACCGGGGATGGATGCGGTCGCCGGCGCCGGCAGGGGCGTTGTGAGCGGGGTCGGCGTTTCGGCCGGGACTTCCGATGCGATGAGGGCTGTGGCCGTCGTTAGCGGGGCGGACAAGCCGGCCGGTGCCGATGTCGGCGCCGAGGCCGCGGGCGTTGCTGGCGTGGTGGCGCCGCCGTGGCTCGCGGCAGGCGGGTTTTGCGCCGGCGTGCCGGGCAGCGCTCCCTGCGGCGGTTCCGATGCTGCGGCCTCGGCCGGTGGCGGCTCGCCCGGAGGCGGGGCGTGCAGGGCGGGCTCGGGCGCCTCTGAATCCGTCGCACCCACCTCGGTGACGGTGACGAGATAGCGGGTGCCGACCGGCAGCGGTGTCTGGCCGAGCTTGGCCGGCGCCGGGCGGACGAGGGTGGCGATCACGGTCGGGCCGGCGCTGGCATCGGTGTCGGGCGCGGCGGCGCCGAGCGTCAGCCCGTCGCCGCTCAGCGCCGCCTCGATCGCGGTCTCATCCTCGAAGCTGATCAGCGATGCTGCGATCGAGATGCCGCCGCTCGGGAAATTCGAGGTGCCGGCGCGGCCGGTGAGGGGCAGCGCGCCCGTCAGCGAGGCGGTGCTTGGACCCTGCGGCGCCGGTTGCGCCGGTCCCGGTGCCTGCGGTCGCGCCGCGACCGGGCGGCCATTGACGGCGAGCACGGCCGCCTGCGGCACCGGTGCCGTCTGGGTGACGCGCAGCACGATATTGCTGCCGGCGGCGAGCGTCAGCTCCGGCGGGTGGTGCAGCGTGACGAAGGTGCCGTTGCGGGTCAGCAGCGTGATCGTGCCGTCGGGCTGCGCCGAATCGACCGTGCCGCTCAGGATCTTGCCGGGGCCGGATGCCGCCAGCAGCGTCTCGACCAGCGGACTTGCGATATCGCCGACCGCGCGTGCCGACAGCACCTGGAGCACGACGGCGCCGCCGTCCGGCGTCTGGGCCAGATTGCCGAGGATCGGCGGCAGGGCGCCGGCGCTCGTCAGGCTGGACATGGCGGGCGGCCGGGCGCTGCCGCGCCCTTAACTCGAGGCCTGCAGCCGCGCCACCACCGCCTGCATGTCGATCGCCGCCTCGCTGTTCGGGAAGCGGGTCAGAAGCGAGGATTGCTTGCGGATGCTTTCGCGGACATGCGGGTCGCGGCGGATGATGCCGCCCAGCTCCGGCTCGATCTTGAGGAACTCGCGGCAGGCCTTGAGCAGGATCGCATAGGTGCGCTCGCCCTCATGCATCGAGGTCGCCATGTTGACGACGATGCGGAGATCGGCCTGCGGCCGTTCCATCGTCGTCACCTTGATGAACGCATAGGCGTCGGTGATGGCGGTCGGCTCGTCGGTGGTGACGACGAAGCAGGTCTTGGCCTGGGCCGTGAACGACCGCACCGTGCGCTCGATGCCGGCCCCCATATCCATCACGACATAGTCATACTGGGTCGCCAGGATCTGGAGGTCGCTCCTCAAGGCCGCGAGCCGCGATGGCGCCACTTGCGCCAGCGAGCCGGTGCCGGAGCGGCCGGCGATGATGTCGAAGCCGCCTGCCGGATATTGCGAGGCCGATTCGGCAAGCGTCGCCTGGCCGGCGAGGAAGGTGCCGAGATCGCGGCGCGGCTGCATGCCGAGCTGGACATCGACATTGGCCAGGCCGAGATCGCCGTCGAACAGCAACGCACGCTTGCCGGCCTTGGCGAGCGCGTGGCTGAGCGTGATCGAGAACCAGGTCTTGCCGACGCCGCCCTTGCCGGAGGCGACGGCGATCAGGTTCGACCGGGCCGTGTTGACGGCGGGCGCCGCCTGTCGAAGGTCGAGCGGGACGATCATGATCCGAGGCCTCTTATGACCTGTTGCGATGAAGAGATGTGTGCTGGTTCGGGCATGAGCATTTTTGCCAATCCGAGTGGGTCGAGCGGATTCAATCCGTCCGCAACGGCGGGGGTGATGCTGCACTCGCAGAAGGCGAGCTTGGCGGCGTCGGCGGCGGCGAGCACGCTGCCGAGCCGGCGGACCATGTCGAGCCGGGTCACGATGAGGCGGGTGATGCCGAGGCTGGCGAACTCCTGCGCCTGCTCCATCGCGTCCACGACATCGCCGCCGGCCGGCAGCACGAAGATCGCCTCGGCCGGCACGGCCTTGACGAGGCTGGCGATCTCGGCCAGGTCGCGCGGCGAATAGGGGTTGATGCCCGGCGTGTCGATCAGCACCTGCTCGTCGGCCGAAGCGGCATCGACGAGCTTGGCGAGTTGACGGTCATTCTCGGCGATCTGGATCGGCAGCTTGAGGATGCGCGCGAACACTTCGAGCTGCTCGATGCCGCCGGCGCGGACCGTGTCGGTCGTGATCAGCCGCGCCTTGCGCTTGTCGAAGACGGCGCGCGCGGCGAGCTTGGCGGTGCTGACCGTCTTGCCGGCACCGGGCGCCCCCACCAGCATCAGCGGTTGCTGCGGACCCCGCGTGGTGAGCGGCTCGAACGTGAAGATTTGGCTCAGCGCGCCGGCCAGCGCTTCGAGCGGCTGATCCGAGCCCACGACGAAGCTGGTATCGATGAGGCGTTCGAGCAGCCGATTCGGCAAGCCATGGAGCAGCAGCGCCTCGTGGATGACATCGATCGGGTCGCCCGGATGGGAGAGCTCGAGCGGGTCGCCCGCGACGCTGCCGACGCTCGGCACTTCCGGCTCTTCCTCCTCGATCGCGGCCACGATTTTGGTGCCCGTGTCGGTATTCTCGGTCGAGACGATGATCGCATCTTCGCCGAGCTCGCGGCGCAGGATGTCCATCGCTTGCGCCATGGTCGGGGCGATGAGCGTCCTAAGCCGCATGGCGGGGCGCTCCTGTCGGGGCGAAGATGCGTCTCATGTCAAATCTGGCCCAGGGTCTTGATGCGCGCCTTCGGATGGATCTCGTTCTGCGACATGACCACGGTCGACGGCCGGAACCGCTCGATGATCGAGCGCACATAAGGCCGGATCGTCGGGCTGGTCAGCAACACGGGTGCCTCACCCACCATAGCGAAGCGCTCGAAGGCCTGGCGCACGGCCACGATGAACTCTTGCAGCTTACTCGGCGCCATCGACAATTGCTTGTCCTCACCGTGCGTGACGATCAATTCCGCGAAAGCCTGCTCCCACTGTGGCGAGAGAGTGACAAGCGGGATGAAGCCCCCATCGTTGAGATTGGAGTCGCTGATCTGGCGCGCCAGACGCGAGCGCACATGCTCGGTGATGGAGGTGATGTTGCGGGTATAGCCGCACGCCTCGGCAGTGCCTTCGAGGATGGTCGGCAGGTCGCGAATCGAGATGCGCTCATGCAGCAGATTCTGCAGCACGCGCTGAAGCCCGCCCGTCGAGATCAAGGTCGGGATCAGCTCGCCGATCAGCTTCTGGTGATCCTTGTCGAGCTCGGTCAGGAGCTTCTGCGTTTCCGTGTAGGAGAGCAGCTCCGACATGTTGTCCTTCATCAGCTCGGTCAGATGCGTGGTGATGACGGTCTGCGGATCGACCACGGTCAGGCCCAGGAACGTCGCCTCCTCGCGCAGATGGTCGGCCACCCACATGGCCGGCAGGCCGAAGGTCGGCTCGACCGTCGCCTCGCCCGGCAGCGAGATCGGCTCGCCGCGCGCATCCATGACGAGCAGCATGTTCGGCCGCAGCTCGCCGCGCCCGGCCTCGATCTCCTTGATGCGGATGACATAGGTGTTCGACGCCAGCTGCAGATTGTCCTGGATGCGGACCGAGGGCATGACGAAGCCCATGTCGGAGGCGAGCTGGCGCCTGAGCGCGCGGATCTGGTCGGTCAGGCGGCTGCCGCGCTCGTCATTGATGAGCGGCAGGAGGCCGTATCCGAGCTCGAGCCGGCACAGATCGATCTGGAGCGCCGTCGAGATCGGCTCTTCCTTGACCGGCGCCGGCGGAGCGGCGGCCTCGGCGTCCGCCTTGGCGGCGGCGGTGCGGCGCAGATGCACGATCGGCAGCTTCCAGGCGGACCAGCCGGTTGCGGCGGCGACGAGCAGGAACGGCAGCATCGGCACGCCCGGCACCAGCGCCAGCGTGACCGACAGGAAGGAGACGAGGCCCAAGGCTGCCGGATAGGCCGAGAACTGGCCGAAGAGGGTGCGGTCGAGCGACTTCTGGATGTTGCCCTTCGACACCATGATGCCGGCGGCGAGCGAGATGATGAGCGCCGGTATTTGCGTCACGATGCCGTCGCCGACGGTCAGCACCGTATAGGTGCTGAATGCCTGCATCACCGGTAGGTTGCGCTGGACGATGCCGATGACGAGGCCGGCGATGATGTTGATCGCTGTGATGATGAGGCCGGCGACGGCATCGCCGCGCACGAATTTGGCGGCGCCGTCCATGGCGCCGAAGAAATTGCTTTCGCCCTCGAGGTCGGCGCGGCGCTTCTTCGCTGTCGTTTCGTCGATCAGGCCCGAGCCCAGATCGGCGTCGATCGCCAGCTGCTTGCCGGGCATGGCGTCGAGGGTAAAGCGGGCGGCGACTTCGGCGATACGGCCGGAGCCCTTGGTGATGACCATGAAATTCACCGTCACCAGGATCCCGAAGACGATCACGCCGATGACGAAATTGCCGCTGATCACGAAATTGCCGAATGCCTCGATGACGGCGCCGGCGGCGCGCGTGCCGTCCTGGCCGTGGCCGAGGATGAGGCGGGTCGTCGCCATGTTGAGCGCCAACCTCAGCATGGTCGAGATCAGGAGGACGATCGGGAAGCCCGAGAAATCGAGCGGCCGTTCGATGAACAGCACGATCATCAATACCAGGACCGAGAAGGTCATCGACAAGGCGAGGCCGATATCGAGGAACCAGGGCGGCATCGGCAGAATCAGGACGACGAGCAGCGCCACCACGCCCAGGGCGAGCAGGATCTCGCCCTTGAAGAGCGTCTGCCTGACCGGGCCGATCCAGGCGGGTAACGAGACCCCGCCCGGAAGCGCCAGCGATCTACCGTCCGAAAGTTCCGACATCGTGCTTCAGCGCCCCTTAAGCCCGCGCGAATTCCGGCTCGCGCGGGACCGGCACGTTGAGACCGTCCTGCTTGTATAGCTGCAGCTTGTTTCTGAGCGTGCGGATCGAGATGCCGAGAATGCCGGCGGCGTGCGTGCGGTTGCCGAGGCAATGGTTGAGCGTCTCGATGATGAGGTCGCGCTCGACATCGGCGACGGTGCGGCCGACCATGCCGGTCGCCGGTGCGGTACCGGCGGGGGCCGCACTTGCCGGCATCTGGGCGCTCGCGGTGGCGGGACGGGACGGATCCGCGGCCAGCCTTCCGCCGGTCAGCATGATCGCCTCCGGCTCGATCACCCGGCCGCTCGACAAGAGCACCGCGCGATGGATCGTGTTCTCGAGCTCGCGAACATTGCCGCGCCAGTGATGGACGCTCAGCAGGCGGCGCGCGGCCTCGGCGATGCCCGAATAGTCGTAACCATTCTGCTCGGCATATTTGCGCGCGAAATGCTCGGCCAGCGCGTCGATATCCTGCGGCCGCTCGCGGAGCGAGGGAAGCCGCAGATTGACGACGTTGAGGCGGAAATAGAGGTCGTCGCGGAACTCGCCGCGGCGGACCGCCTCGTCCATGTCGCGGTTCGAGGTGGCGATGACGCGGATATCGACCTTGACCGGCTGATTGCCGCCGACCCGGTCGATCTCGCGCTCCTGGATCGCGCGCAAGAGCTTGGCCTGGAGGCGCGGATGCATCTCCGTGACCTCGTCCAGCAGCAGCGTGCCGCCATTCGCTTCCTCGAACTTGCCGAGGCGGCGGGCGACGGCGCCGGTGAAGGCGCCCTTCTCATGGCCGAACAGCTCGCTCTCCAGGAGCTGCTCTGGAATTGCAGCGCAATTCAAGGAGATGAAGGCGGCATTGGCGCGCCGGCTCTTCCGGTGGATGTAGCGGGCGACGATCTCCTTGCCCGTGCCGCTCTCGCCGGTGATGAGCACGCTCGCCTCGGAGGGGGCGATCTGCTCGGCCAGCCGCAGCACCTGGCCCATGGCCGGGTCGCGGAAGACGAGCGCATGGTTCTCGTTGGCGACGGCCTCGAGCACCGCCGCGATCATCAGCGCGTCGGGCGGCAGCGGGATGTACTCCTTGGCACCGGCCTTGATCGCCTTGACGGCCGCACCCGCATCGCTGCCGATGCCGCAGGCGACGACGGTGACATGGATGCGCTCGGTCTTGAGGCACTGGATCATCCGGCCGACATCGAGCTTGACATCGACCATGACGAGATCGGCGCCCTGGCCGGTGCGAAGGGCGGCCAGGCCCTTCTCGATATCATCTGCCTGGGCGACTTTGGCGCCGCGGGAGAGGGCGATCTTGCCGGCGGCACTGATATAGCCCGACAGAGGACCGACGATGAGCAAACGCATGTTTCAAACCCCAGCGTTAATCGGATAGCGCATTATTCGAAGAAGGTGACCCGCAGCGATGGAGGCAGGATGCTGTTCAGCATCACCTCCAGCCGGCGCGGGCTTTCATGGCCGGCGATCGAGACCGCGGCCATGATGGTGAGATTGGCGACGAGCGCCTCGGCGTGATTGTTGCGGTCGAGCTTGGCCGCCAGCGGCAGCAGCACGACATTGGCCAGCACCGCGCCATAGAGGGTGGCGAGGATGGCAACCGCCATGGCCGGCCCGATGGTGGCCGGATTATTGAGGTTCGACAGCATCTGGACCAATCCCACCAGCGTGCCGATGAGGCCCATGGCCGGCGCCACCTCGCCGCCGCGGCGGAGGATGTCGGCCGCCGCCTTGTGGCGGGCGACTGTCGCCTGCAGCTCGAGGCGCAGCGTGCGCTCGATTTCCACGGGCGGGGTATTGTCGACGACGAGGGCGGCGGCCTTCATCAGGAACCGGTCGTCCTTCAGGCCCGGCAAGGCATTCTCGAGCGAGAAGAGGCCGGTCTTGCGGGCGGCATCGGCAAGGGCCAGGAGACGCGTGGCCACGGCATTGGCCCGCGGCACGCCGCGCACCAGCGTGGTGGCGAGCACTTGCGGCAGATGCCGGACGGCCTCCAAGGAAAAGCTGATCATGGTGACGGCGGCCGTGCCGCCTAACACCATGAGGGCCGCCGGCAGGTCGATATAGGCGGGGATGGTGCCGCCGATCGCCATCGCCGCGAGGATGAGCAGGAAGGCCGCACCCAGGCCGAGCCAGGTGGCGCCGTCGCGCCGGCGCACCGGCTCCAAGGGCTCACCCGGATGGAGCACATCCTCCGGCGAGATCCGGAAACCGGTCGGCGCCTCATCCTCGATGTCGCTCATGGCCATGATCGGGTCCTGCTCTGCCACTTGTCCGTCAGGACCGCTCGGCCTTGACGATTTCCGTCATGGTGACGCCCAGCCGGTCATCGACCACGACGACCTCGCCGCGGGCGACAAGCCGGTTGTTGACATAGATGTCGATCGCCTCGCCGACCTTGCGGTCGAGCTCGACCACGGCACCGCGGCCGAGCTTCAGAAGCTGGCTCACCTGCATGGTCGCCTTGCCGAGCACGGCCGAGACCTGCACCGGGATCTCGTAGACGGCTTCCAGCTCCTTGGCATTCTGCGGCGCCTTGAGCTCGGTCATGCCCTTGCCGTCGGCTTCCAGCTCCGCCAGTTGGAGCATGTCATTGTCTGTCATTGTGCGGCCTCCTTGAGGGCATTGTGCGTGGCGGTACGTCCCTTGGCGTGGCGACGGTCGAAATCGGCGAGACCGCGGGCGACAGCGGCCTCGATCGTGTCCATGACGCGGCGCGGGCTGCGCTCGACGCCGCCCTCCGCCCACTCGATGCGGCAATCCATCTCGTCGAGGCGCGGATCCTCGATGATGATCAGCTTGCCGTCGAAACCGGCCTGGCCGGCCGTGTTGCGGACGAGCTTCTCGAGCTGGTCGCGCATGTCGGGGGCGGTCCGCACCAGGATGCGCGGCTCCTCGAGCGCATGCTCGAAGGCCTGGGTCAGCATGGTCTGGATCTCGGCGGTGCCGCCGCGCGACAGGAAGGCCGGGAACAGTTTCTTGAGGGCGGCCAGCGTCATCTCGGCGGCCTGGCGCTCGACCAGTGCCATCGCCTCGATCTGATGCTCGGCCAGCTCCTTGAACTGATAGGCCAGGCGATCGGCGGTCTCGGCGAGGCGCCGCTCGACCCGGCTCATGGCCTCGATCTCGCCTTCCTGCTTGCCGTTGGCGAGGCCGCGCGCGAAGGCGTCGTCGAGCTCGGCCTGCGAGAAGGTGGGCTCGGGCGGGGGCGGCGGCTCGACGGGCTCGGGCTCGACGATCGGCTCGGGCTCCGCCTCGGGCGGCGGGGCCGAAGCGGCCGCGAGATGCGGCGCGTCGAAGGAAAGCTCGAATTCGTAGCGGCGGACGAGGGGCATGGTTCAGGCTTTCCTCAATAGACCAGCTCGTCGTCTTCCTTGCTGTCCGCCATGACGATCTCGCCGCGGGTCGCGAGATCCTTGGCCAGCTGGACCATGTAGGTCTGCGCCTCGTCGACCTCGCGCAGGCGCACCGGGCCCATCGCCTGCATCTCCTCGCGCAGGATCTTGCCGGCACGCTCGGACATGTTGGAGAAGAAGAGGTCGCGCAAGCCCTCGGACGCACCCTTGAGGGCGATCGGCACCTTGGCCTTGTCGGCATTGCGGAGCACGGTTTGCACCGCCATCGGATCGAGCTTCGACAGGTCCTCGAAGGTGAACATGAGGCTCTTGATGCGCTCGGCCGAGTTGCGGTTGCGCTCCTCGAGCGCGCTGATGAAGCGCGTCTCGGTGTTGCGGTCGAGATTGTTGAAGATCTCGGCGATCATCTCATGCGCATCGCGCCGGTTGGTGCGGGCGAGGTTCGACATGAACTCGGTCCTGAGCGTGCGCTCGACATCGTCGAGCACGTCCTTGTTGACCGCCTCCATGCGCAGCATGCGCATGACGACTTCCATGGCGAAGCCTTCGGGCAGCTGCGACAGCACCCGTGCGGCATGCTCCGCCTTGATCTTGGACAAGACCACGGCCACGGTCTGCGGGTATTCGTTCTTGAGATAGTTCGCCAGCACCGTCTCGTTCACATTGGCGAGCTTGTCCCACATGGTGCGGCCGGCGGGGCCGCGGATCTCTTCCATGATGGTCGAGACCTTGTCGCGCGACAGCACCTTGGCGAGCAGCCGTTCGGTGCTTTCATAGCTGCCGACGAGCGAGCCGGTGGACGAGATCTGCTCCGAGAAATCGACGAAGAGCCGCTCGACCATGGTCGAGCTGATCGTGCCGAGGTTCGACATGCTCTGGGAGACCTCCTTGATCTCCTCGTCATCCATCAGGGCGAAGAGGCGGGCGGCGTGCTCCTCGCCGATGGCCAGCATCAGCATCGCGGCCTTCTCGGGCCCGGACAGGGTACGGAAATCCTCGCGGACGCGCATTTCAGCCTTGCTCCCTGAGTTTCACTCGACGGGTCAGTTTCACTGGGCAGGTCACGATGTCTGGTACATCCAGCTGCGGATGATCGCGACCGCCTCTTCCGGATGCTTCTCGACGATTTCGCCGATCTTCTTCATGGAGGAGGCGCGGACGCGGCCTTCGACCATGCTGATATCGATCATGCTTTCGTCTTCCTCCTGGGCCACGAGCGATGTGCCGGGCGCACCGGACATGCCGCCCGGGGCTGGAAGCGCCCCCACGCCGCCGGGACCGGGCAGCATGCCGGCGCCCAGGGCCGCCTGCTCGGCCAGCATGCGCTGGCTGGCGAGGGCCGTTTCGCGGGCGGTCTCAAGCGCTCTCGTGACCAGGGGGCGGATGACCAGCAGGATGACCAGGATCGCCACCACGCCCAGCACCAGCGTCTCGGTGGCCCGGAACAGATCCTGCTTGTTGAGGCCGAACAGGATCGGCGGCGGCTCGCCGGAGGCTTCCTCGGGCTGGGCGAAGCGCATATTCACGACCTCGACCCGGTCGCCGCGCTTCTCGTCATAGCCGATCGCGGACTGCACCAGCTTGGTGAGCGACGCCAACTCCTCGGCCGTGCGCGGCTGATAGGCGCGGTCGCCCTTGTCGTTGATCTCGTAGGTGCCGTCGACCAGGACGGCCACCGTCAGGCGCTTCACCACGCCCGCCTCGCGGGTCTGGTTGGTTATCTTCTTGCTGATTTCGTAATTGGTCGTTTCCTGGGCATGCTTCTCGTGATTCTTGCCGCCCTGCGAGGCACCGCCCTGGGTCTGCGCCCCCTCGGGCAGGTTGGTCTGCACTGTGATCGGCGCGTCGCCATTCTCGGCGCTCTCGCTCTCGGTCGATTGGGTCTGGGTCGAGCGCACGACCTGGCCTTCGGGATCGTAGGTCTCGGAGCTGACCGTGACCTTGTCGAAATCCATGTCGGCATTGAGCTCGACGCGGGCATGGCCGACGCCAAGCGAGCGCTCCAGCATCTCCTCGATCGAGCGCGTCTCGCGCTGCTCATAGGCGGTGCGCTGCTCCTCGGCCGTGGTGCCGGTGCCGTAGCCGTCATTGGGATCGCCATTGCCGCGGGCCAGGAGATTGCCCGATTGGTCGACGATCGAGATCTTGTTGGGCTTGAGGCCGGGAACGGCCGAGGCGACTAGGTTCTGGATCGCCAGGATCTGCTGCTTGCCGAGCCCGCCATTGCCGCGGATCTTGAGCACGATCGAGGCCGAGGGCTCCTGCTTGTCGCGCGAGAACAGCTCGCGCTTCGGCAGCACCAGATGGACGCGCGAGCTTTCGACCGTGTTGATCGAGTCGATGGTGCGCGAGAGCTCGCCTTCCAAGGCGCGCATCTCGTTGACCCCCTGCTGGAAGGTCGTGGTGCCCAGCGTGTCGGCTTTGTCGAAGAGCTCGTAGCCGATCGAGCCGCCATGCGGGATGCCGGTCTCGGCCATGGTGAGGCGCAGGCGGGCGACCTGGTCGCTCGGCACCATGATGGTGCTGCCGTCGCCTTTGAGTTCGTAGGGGATGTTGAGCGTGTCGAGCTTCTGGACGACTTGCGCGCTGTCCTTCAGGTCCAGATCGGCATAGAGCAGACCAAAGGAAGGGCTGGTCAGGCGGGTCGCGATGAAGACGAAAAATCCGATCAGCAGCACCAGGACCGCGCCGATCGCAGCAAGACGAGCGGTGCCGAGCTTAAGCAAAGTCTGAACGAAGCCGCCCAATTTTATCAATCCCTTTGGGTAGGCCGGCGGAGTTTTCCGACACGACCGATCCGAAAGTTCTTCGGATTTGGGATAATTAAGCGAGGCTCCGTAAACGCTGAGTTAATCGCCGGCAAAACTTGCCTAGAGGGCGGCAAAATCTGCCGGGCTGGCGGAAAGCGTGAGGCAGGGAAAGGTGTTCCGCGCCGAAGCTGCGACCGGGCGGGTGGAGCGCCGAAGCGGAACCGATCACTCGGGTTTGGCGGGGGGGCGGTAATCCTGCAGGCGGGTCGCGCGCAGCCCGGCCATGCCGTGGCTCTCGATCAGCCGCTGCCAGGAGAGGAATTCCTCGATCGACAGCTTGTAGCGGCGGCAGGCTTCCTCGAGGCTGATCAGCCCGTGACGCACGCCGGCCACGACCTCGGCCTTGCGGCGGATGACCCAGCGCTTGGTGTTGGGCGGCGGCAGGTCGGCGAGGGTCAGGCCGGGATGGCCGAACTGGCCGGGGGCGAAATTGTCCGGTGCCGTTTCGGGTTTGCCTGAATGCTGGGTGCTCGTCTGCCGGCTTTGGGCCGCGAGCGCCTGCTCGCGCACCGGAAACCGGGCGCGTCCATGGCGTGAATTCTTCTCGGGCTCATCCCTCATGAGCCTGATTTATCGTTGAGTCCGCTTAAGAAAGCGCTAAAACCGCAACGTAGCTGTAATACCGCGACTCGCACCGCCGATCAGCAGACCCGATTAGGACACAGCTATCTCCTGTAGAGCGTTCGGATATTATCTGCTATCTGCAGTTTTATATGCGGACTGTGAGAGCGAAGCATGTTGGAACGAACGGGCAGGCTCGGGGCGCTTGTCGCCGCATTCGTCCTCTTTGCGATCGCTGCTGGTTCTGCGCAGGCCGAGAGCTGCCAGTTGCGCAAGCTGGCCGATCTGTCCGTAATCGAAGTCGATCGGCAGCTGATCTTTGATGCTGTAGTCGGAAATCAGAGCGTGAAGGCCGCGTTCCTCGACGACCAAGGACCCTTTGCGCTTATCACCGACGAAGCTGCCAACCGCCTCGGCCTGCTGCGCAGGCCGCTCGACGACAGAGACAATCCTTATGCCGGTTGGCTGGGACGCGCGGTGCTGGACAAGCTGCTGATCGGCAAGCTCGCGGTCGAGAGTTCTCAATCCGCAGATCACCGCGACTGCGCTGCCCGGTGGTGTTGACCTCGCTCTCGGCCCGAAATCACTCGACAATGTGGATATGGAAATCGATCTTAGCCGCGAAAGCGTGCGGCTGTTCGCCTCCGATCATTGTCCGGGCAAGGTGGTTTACTGGTCGGATGGGTGGTTCGAAGTGCCCTTCGGGCTCGGTCAGATGCAGCAACCCGTGATCAGCGCTGAAGTCAACGGCCACCAGATTGCCGCTGCGATCAATCTCACGCTCCCAGAGACCGCGCTCACGCCATACGGGGCCTGGTCCAACGAGGTGCCGGATCGAGCGCCAGATCAGAGATATGCGGTGAAGAGCTTGGAGTTCGGCGGCATAAAGCTCAGCAATCTCAACCTCAATGAGCTGTACATCAATTTGCAGAGCGGCTCCTGGGAGAAGGCAAGCCGCGCTCCGGCAAAAGTTGTGGGCCTGCAGGATCTGGCTATCGGCCGCGACCTGCTCCGCCGGCTCCGGCTCTATATCTCGCGCCAGGATTCCAAGATCTACTTCACCCTGGCGGGCGGCTGATTGCCCGCACGCGATCACGTCACCTGCTGCACCGAGCTCGCCGGAACCACGATATTGCCGATATGGAGATTGACGACACCGTTGGTGCTGTCGACGCCGGTCACGACGCCCGAAGTCGAGAGCGTGGTGGCGACGGCGGTGCCGGTGCTGTCGACCGCCGTGACCGTGAAGGTATATTGGCCGGCCGGGAGTGTCGCGAAACCGGTGCCGGAGCCGTCGAAGCTGTCGCTGTGGGCGCCGGCCGAGGTATCGCCCGGGATCTGGGCGACGTTCTGGCCCGAGGAATTCAGGATGTTGATCGTACTGGTCGCGGCCGCACCGGCGAGCGTGTAGTTGAGCGTCGCCGGATCCGTACCGTCGAGCGTAAAGCTGCCGCTGTTGGTCTGGACCGTCTTGCCGATATAGCCCAGCGAGTTGCCAACTGCGGAGCTCTGCTGACCGGTGATCAGCGACTGCAGGTCGGTATTGGTGTTGAGCGTCTGCTCGAGCTGGGAGAATTGCACCAGCTGGCTGGTGAATTGGTTGGTGTCGAGCGGCGAGGTCGGGTCCTGGTTCTGAAGCTCGGTCGTGAGCAGCGTCAGGAACGTGTTGAACTGCGAGCTGACGCTGCCCTGTGTTGGATTGAGCAGGCTGCCGCTGCTGGAGCCGGAGCTGGTCGATGAATTGGGCAGGATCGACATGACGTGTCCTCAGGCGTGGATATCGTAAAGGCGGTTGGTGCCGGTTGTGCGATAGACGGGGGTAGCGCTGCCGTCGGCATCGGCCAGGCTGCCGCCGCCGGTGCCGCCGCCCTGGCCGCGGCCGGAGGAGCCGCGCTGGTCGAAGGAATCGGCCGAGCCCTGGTTCGAGTTGCGCAGGCTGAAGCTGAGCGATCCGGCATCGGTGCTCACGCCCGCCTCATTGAGCGATTTGACGAGATGGTTCGCGTCCTGGCGTAGGAGCGCCAGCGTCTCCGGCCGATCCGCGACGAAGGTCGCGGTGGCATGGCCCTTGTCGTCGACCTCGAGCTTGACATCGACGGCGCCGAGCCGTTCCGGATTGAGCTGCATGGTGAAGCTTTGCAGCCCCTCGCCGGCGGCGTTGCGCGCGATCTGCAGCCCGACCTGGGCCGCCGGGAACATCAGCGGCATCGACGTCGAGCCCTGGGCGGCGCTTTGCTGGGCGGCGGACGGGTTGGCGGCAGTGCTGGTGGCAGCACTGCTCGAGGTGACGGCGAGGCCGGCCGTGAGTGGCGCCGAGCTGTCGGTGGCGACGGTCGAGGCGGCCGGCAGCGCATCGGGATCGGTTGCGGCGGCGGCGTTCTTGTGGCCGGTGGGCGCGTCGGTCGTACCGGCGGCCGCGGTGACGGCAGCGAGGATCGGGGCGGCAACCGCTTGCGGCGCCGGGGCCGGTGCGACGGCGTCGGTGCCGAAGGTCGGCGCACCACTCGGATCGAAGGCGGTGTCGCTGTCGGCATTGGTGTCGGTGTCGTCCTGATCGGTCTCAGCCTGTTCGAACCGGGCGGCAGTGTGGGCCGGGGCGGCGCTGTTCTGCTCTTGCGCCTGAAGCACGCCGGCGGGTGTCAGCTGCACGCCGGTCGCGGCCGCGAGGCTGGGCTTCGCCGGGCTGGCGCTCACCTTGCCCGAGCCGGCCGGGGCTGATGCATTGGCCGACTTGCCGGCGGGAGCGGGTGCGGCGGATGTGGCGGTGGGTGCGGTCGCCGGCGCATTGCCGGCGGGCAGGCTGGCGAGTGCGGCAGCGAGCGAGGTGCTCGAGCTGCCGGTCGAGGCGGTACTGGCCGTCGTCGCCGCGGTGGCGCTCGATGCGGGCGCGGTGCCGCTGGCGTCCGTCGTGCCGGTGCCGACCGCGAAAATCGGAACGTCGGCGGCCGGCACGGTGGCTTCGGTAACGCTGGATGCGTCGGCGGTGCCGTCGGCACTATTGCCGGTCGACGCAGCACCCGTGGCGGAGGTGCCATCGGTCGCGCTGCTCGTCGAGGAGCCGGCGCTCGTCGTCGTGGCGGCCGGCGCCGGCGCTGGCGTGGGCGTCTGAGCGGCGGCGGCAGAGGCGACGAGGGCCGCGAGCGCCGAGGCGGTGGCGACGGCGCTGTCATCATCGTCGCTCGAGCTCTCGTCGGCCGGCTTGCTGGCGCTGTCGCCGGTGGAATTCGGTGCGGATTTGGTCCCAGCGGTCGAGGCGGCCTGAGCCGCCGCCAGCGTCTCCGCTGCCGTTTGGGCAAGAAGATCGGTCTGATCGGCCAATGCCGTGGCGTCGGTTCCAGCCTGGTTGCCGCCTTGCGCGCCGGTCGTCTGCGGGCCCGTCGTCGATGGCGCCGTATCCGGATCGGCCGCGGTTGAGCTGCTGTTCTGGCTCGCGGGCTGGGCCGTGTTGCCGGCCTGGCTCGCGGCAGCGCTCGCCTGGGCGGCAGCAGCATTGGCCGACGTCGCCTTGGCGCTCGGCTGCGTGGGCGCTGAGGCAGCGCTGCTGGTCAAGAGGCTGGCGAAGCTGCCATCGGCGCCATTGCTCTGCCCGTTGCCGCTGCTGCTGCCGGCGGCCGGGCCGTTGCCGCTGCGGATCGGGGTCGCGATGGGAAGATCGACGCTAGGCATCACAGCACCCGATTGACGGCGATGGCGGCATGGCGCTCGCTGCGGGCGCCATAGCCCAGCCGCTGCTTGCCATAGGTGAAGTTCGGCTGGGTCGCCTTGCGGGCCGCCCGCGCGATCAGATCGAGCACGCGCCGCGTCGCCTTCAGATGCAGGTCGATCGCCTGGGCATTGTCGCGGGCGACACCATTCAGCTGCTCGACCGAGCGCACCAGCTCCGGCGCTCCCTCATCGAGCGTGAGGTCGATCGTACGGCGCTGATGCAGCGAGCGCATCAGAATGTCATAGCGCGCGGTCAGCTTCAGCTTCTCCGGCGCGATGGCGTTGAGATTGGGGACACCCGGCGCCCTGAGGATGGCGGTCTCGCGCGTCAGCAGATCGGTGAGGCGCGTGCTGACGGCGATCAGCTCGGCCACGAGATGCGGCGGCGGCGGTTCGTCGCGCACCGGGGGCGGCGCGGGCGCCGTCAGGCCGCGCTGGTTCGGGCCGCGTTGGGGCTGGCCGGACATCTGGGCTTGCGTCATTTCGCGGCGCGCTCCTGGATCTGCAGCATTTCCTTCTCGACCGCATCGGCGATGCCGAGCGTGTCGCGCGAGGCGACCGCCTTGCCGTATTCCTGATTCATCAGCGAACGGTACATCTGCTCGGCCTGGCCACCGCCGAACGTCTTGTCGGTCTTGACGCCGGCGGACATGCTTTCGAGCATCGAAGTCATGAACACGGCTTCGAAATCGGTTGCGGCCTGGTGTATCTGGGCGCGCTTGGCCGGCGTCATGCCCATCGACACGCCCGCCTGCGGCCCGGCCGGCACGAAGGGCCGCGGCGTCGCATTCTGATAGGCCATGGCGGCCGTTTGAGAAGAAACCGACATATCCATCATCGGATCTCCAGATCGGCTTGCATGGCGCCGGCGGATTTGATCGCCTGCAGGATCGAGATCATGTCGCGCGGGCCGATGCCGAGCGCATTCAGGCTGTTGACCAGCTCCTGAATGGTGATGCCGGGCGGCAGCACGGCCAGGCGCCGATCCTTCTGCTCGTCGATCTTGATGTCGGTGCGCGGCACGACGGTCGTCTGCGCACCCTGCGGCGCGAAGGCGCCGGGCTGCGAGACCTGCGGCGTCTCGGTGATGCGGACGGTGAGATTGCCCTGGGCGACCGCGACCGTGCTGATCCGCACATTCTCGCCCATGACGATGATGCCGTTGGCCTCGTCGACGATGACGCGGGCGACCTGGTCCGGCTCGACGCGCAGCTGCTCGATCGAGGTGACGAATCCCACGAGATCGCCGCGAGCCTGGTCGCTCAGGCTGAGCTTGACCGTGCCGGCATCCATCGCCCTGGCGACCGGCTGATGCAGCGCGCCATTGATCACCTGCGCGATTCGCTCGGCCGTGGTGAAATCGGGATTGCGCAGCGTGACGTTCATCGATTGCAGCAGGCGCGGATCGAAATTCAGCTCGCGCTCGACGATGGCGCCGTTCGGGATGCGGCCGGCGGTGGGGACCCCCTTGGTCACGGTGGTGCCCTGGCCCTTGGCCGAGAAGCCCGCCACCGAGATCTGGCCCTGCGCCACGGCATAGACCTCGCTGTCGGCGCCGAGCAGCGGCGTCACGACGAGCGTGCCGCCTTGGAGATTGGCGGCGTCGCCCACGGCCGAGACATTGATGTCGATCCGGCTGCCCTGGCGCGCATCGGAACGGAGCGTCGCCGTCACCATCACGGCGGCGACATTCTTGGTGCGGAGCTGCGGATCGCGCGCATTGACACCCAGCCGCTCGAGCATGCCGATCAGGCTCTCACGGGTGAAGATGTCCCGCGTCAGGTCGTCGCCGGTGCCGTTGAGGCCGACGACGAGGCCGTAGCCCACCAGTATGTTATCGCGCGCACCCTCGAAATCGGCGATGTCCTTGAGGCGCACGGCGGCCCGAGCAGCGCCATGAGAGAGCGCCAGAGCGGCAAGAAACGTGGCGAGAAGGCGGATATATTTGCTCATGCCACTGCCGTTGCGAGCGGCGTGCCAACCGAGGCTCGTAGAATTTTCAAGGAGAATCAGCGGCTTGGTGCAGGCGGGCCGAGGGCTGGGCTAGGCACGGACTGCCGCTTGAGGTGCCCGGCCGGCAGAAATTGCCGGGATCGATGCCTGGATATTTAATCGAATTTAAAGCATGGCTGCCGATGGTAAGGTCGAGCTGCTTCAGGCCGGTTGTTTCAAGAGAGCGTGGGCGCAGGATGAAAGTTGAAGCCAACCGTTCGGTCGGTACGCAAGGCGTGCGCAAGGACGGCAAGGGCAAAGGCTCGAGCGGCTTCGCCGACAATCTCCAGGTCGGGGAGGAGCCGGCACCTGCCGGCGTCTCGGCCGCCGCCCCGCTCAGCAGTGTCGAGGCACTGTTCGCGCTTCAGGAAGTGCCGGACGCAACGGCCGAGCGCAAGCGCGCGCTCGCCCGCGGCGACCAGCTGCTCGACCGGCTCGACGATCTCAAGACCGGGCTGCTGTTGGGCCGGATCAGCCCGGACAAGCTCGGCGAGCTCGCCCGGCTCGCCCGCGACTCCTCCGCCGCTGTATCCGACCCCAATCTGCGCGACGTGCTGCAGGAGATCGAGCTCCGCGCCCAGGTCGAGCTTGCCAAGCTGCAAGCGCGCGACGATCAATAGCCGGGATTATTGGTCGGCTTCGGTGCCGGCTTGGTAACATCGTTCTGGCCGGTACCGTTCTGTGCCGGCGCCGTCTGCTCCATGCAGGCGGCGAGGCTCAGGAGCGTCAGGACCAGGATCGCGGGGCTCAGAACGCGCAGGCGGTTCGACATCGGCTATCCTCTCATTCCATCGGATCACGGCCGCCATTGCCTGGGCGGCTGATCTATAGAACTCTCGCTCCGGCCCGCAAATTTCAAATTTCAGCGCGTGACGCCAATATGTTACGCCTTGCTGCGGCCGAGCTTTCCTTGGTCTTGCCCGAGGCGAGCCGGATTCATATACTCCGGCCCGATTTTGCAAGCCTTGAGGTCCACGGAGTACCTGATGCGGCCTACGCTTCCACCCGACTACCGACCGTCGGAAGACGAAGACTTCATGAGTCCATTCCAGACAGAATATTTTCGGCAAAAACTGTTGCGTTGGCGGGCCGAGCTTTTGGCTGAATCGAACGGAACGCTGAGCCATATGAAAGAGGAAAGCCTGTCGGAACCGGATGTGACGGATCGGGCCACGCTGGAGACCGATCGTTTCACCGAGCTTCGCACACGCGACCGCGAACGTAAGCTGATCTCCAAGATCGATTTGGCGCTGCAGCGGATCGAGAGCGGCACTTATGGCTATTGCGAGGAAACGGACGAGCCGATCGGCGTCAGGCGCCTCGAAGCTCGACCGATCGCCACGCTCAGCCTTGAAGCGCAGGAGCGGCACGAGCGCATGGAGCGCACGCACCGCGAGGAGTGAGCCGGCACGCGGCCGATGAGTGCTGAGATCGACCGCCTCGCGCCAGCGCTTGCGGCGGCGATCAGCCGCCGCTTGCCGGGCGCCACGGGCATCGCCGATCTGCGGCGCTTGTCCGGCGGTGCCATCCAGGAGATCTGGGGCTTCCGGGCGGTCGGTTTGGATTTGGCCGGCCCCGATTTGCCGCTCATCCTGCGCCGGGCGCCGGGCGGCGTGTCAGTGCCCCGGGAAACCGCGATTCCGCTCGCGACCGAAGCGCAGCTCATCACGCTGGCGGGGGCCGGCGGCGTGCCCGTACCGCCGGTGCATCATGTGCTGGTGCCGGAAGACGGGCTCGGCGACGGTTTCATCATGGGCTTCGTCGAGGGCGAAACGATCGCGCGCAAGATCCTGCGCGATGAGGCCTTCGCTGCCGCACGGCCGCTCTTGGCCCGGCAATGCGGCGGCATCCTGGCGCGCATCCATGCCATCGACACCACCCTCCTGCCGCCGCTCCGCCTGTCGCTGGCCGAGGCCGAGATCGCGCAATATGGCACCTCCTATCGGCTGCACGATCATCCGCATCCGGTGTTCGATCTGGCCTTCCGCTGGCTCGAGGAGCGCGCCGCCGCCATGGGTGCCGAGCCGACGCTGGTGCATGGCGATTTCCGCAACGGCAACCTCATGATCGGTCCCGACGGCGTGCGCGCCGTGCTCGATTGGGAGCTGGCGCATCGCGGCGACCCGATGGAGGATCTGGGCTGGATCTCGGTCAATTCCTGGCGCTTCGGCGAGATCGACCAGCCGGTCGGCGGCTTCGGCAGCCGCGAAGATCTGTTCGCGGGCTATGAGGCGGCGGGCGGCGGCCCGGTCGATCCCGCGCGCGTGCGCTTCTGGGAAGTGCTGGGCACGTTGAAATGGGGCATCATGTGCGCCGGCATGGCGACGAGCTTCGCGTCCGGGGCCGATCGCTCGATCGAGCGCGGCACGATCGGCCGACGCGCATCGGAGACAGAGATCGATCTCTTGCGCCTGTTGGCACCGAGGGGATGAGGGGCGATGCAGGATCAGCCGAAAGCCGTCGATCTCATCGCTGCCGTCGCCGATTTCCTGCGCCACCAGGCGATGCCGGAGCTTACGGGGCATACCGCCTTCCATGCGCGCGTCGCCGCCAACGCGCTCGACATCGTGCGCCGCGAGCTCGAGGCGGCACCGGCGGCCGATGCGGCAGAGCATGAAAGGCTGAAGGCGCTGATGGGAGGCGATGGCAGCCTCGATGCGCTCAACCGCGCGCTCTCGGCCGCGATCGCGGCGGGCGAGATGACGCTCGAGACGCCGGGCTTGGCCGATCACTTATGGGCGACGACTCTCGCCAAGCTCAGCATCGATCAGCCGGCCTATGCGAGCTATCGACAAGAAATGCAGCAGGGGGAAACGCATGGATTTCGACATTCCCAAGGAGATCAGGGACTACCTGACCGAGCTTGACGGTTTCATCGAATCCCAGATCAAGCCGCTCGAAGCCGAGCACGACAATATCCGCTTCTTCGATCACCGCCGCGAGCATGCCCGTACCGATTGGGACAATCAGGGCCTGCCGCGGCATGAATGGGAGGCGCTGCTGGGCGAGATGCGTCGGCGCGCCGACCGGGCCGGGCATCTCAGATTCGCGCTGCCCGAGGAATATGGCGGCAAGAACGGCTCGAACCTTGCCATGGCGGTGATCCGCGAGCATCTGGCCGCCAAGGGGCTGGGCCTCCACAACGACCTGCAGAACGAAAGCTCGATCGTCGGCAATTTCCCGACCGTGCTGATGTTCCGCGATTTCGGCACCGAGGCGCAGAAACGGCATTTCATCCCGGGCATGCTCGACGGCCGGGTCCGCGTGGCCTTCGGTTTGACCGAGCCCGATCACGGCTCGGACGCCACCTGGATGGAAACCCGGGCGGTGCGCGAGACGCGCGACGGAATGCCCGGATGGCGCATCGACGGGCGCAAGATGTGGAACACGGGCATGCATGTGGCATCCCACGATTTCGTCTTCGCCCGCACCAGCGGGGCCGACGGCGATGCGCGCGGCATCACCTGCTTCATCGTGCCGGTCGAGACCCCGGGGGTCGTGATCGAGGAATATCTCTGGACCTTCAACATGCCGACCGACCATCCACGCGTCGGTTTCACCAATGTCTGGATCCCGGAAGACTCGATCCTGGGCGAGCCCGAGCGCGGTCTGGAGCTGGCCCAGCATTTCGTCCATGAGAACCGCATCCGCCAGGCGGCCTCGAGCCTGGGGGCGGCGCAATATTGCATCGATGAGAGTGTCTCCTACGCCAAGGCGAGGAAGCCTTTCGGCAAGCCGCTCGCCGCCAACCAGGCGATCCAGTTCCCGCTCGCCGAGGCCGAGACCGAGGCCGAGATGCTGCGCTGCCTCATCCACAAGACCGCCTGGCAGATGGACCGCATGTCGAAGCGCGACGTGGCGCGGCATCTCTCCGACAAGGTCTCGATGTGCAATTACCGGGCGAACCGGTTGGTCTGCCAGGCCGCCGACCTCGCCATGCAGGTCCATGGCGGCATCGGCTATTCACGGCACAAGCCGTTCGAGCACATCTATCGGCATCATCGGCGGTATCGCATCACGGAAGGATCGGAGGAGATCCAGATCCGCAAGGTGGCGGGGCATTTGTTCGGGTTTATGGGGGGCGGGTGATGCGGCCCGTGCTGCATGTGGTGTTTCATATGTCCGGGGCGTTCAGCTTGCGGGACGCTTTGAAAGAAGCGGGCCGAGACGAGCGGGTTGTCGGACTGCCCGATGATTTGAGCTTCGGCCCGATCGATCCGCCGTCTCCGGAGGCTCGCGCCGAATGGTGCGGCGAGGAACTCGGCTGGGAGTGGGGGGATGTGGTGGCCGAGGCCGAGGCGTTCTGGGCGGCGGTGCTGTCGCCGGACATTCGGCCGATTGCCTGGTTTTCTCGCCGATCAGCTCACGAATATTGCGGCTTTCTAGAGCTGGTTCGGTGCCTGGGCGAGACGGCCTGCACCGTCGTCGATGTGACGAACGTCAAGATGCCGGGCGGCAGCGCGCCGTATTGCGGTTTCAGTCAGATGCATCCGCGCCGGATCGTCGAGGCCGGGCTTTTGGATCAGGCTCGAATACTTACGTCCGGCGAGATCATGGCCTATCGCGAAACCGGTGCTCGATTGCGGGAAGAGAACGCGCCGCTCAGAGCCCTCGACCCCGATCTCCAGCTCCGATCCGCGCCGATCACTTATTTCGACGAGAAGCTAATCTCCCTTACGGCCTACGAGTGGCAGCCGGCGAAGCAAGCGATCGGACACGTGATGGGCGACCTCGCGCGCGACGGCCGGGACTACGTTAGCGATCTCGTGCTTATCGCGCGTCTCCGTGATCTCGTCGAGGCCAAACGGCTGGAGGGGCGGGGCGATCCTTGTCATCTTCATGGTTACTATGTGCGCAGGGCTTGAGCTCTCTCTGCTTCGCCTGCGATCAGGATTGTCTGGTGGAGTGCGCCTCCCGCAATATCTCGATCATGCGCGCACAGGCCTCATCGGCGGCGGTACCTGTAGGAAGAACAATACGTTGCTCAGGATCGGGCAGCCATGAACCGCCGCATACGAGCCTGAAGCCTTGGATCTCGTAGATCCTGCGATGAAAATCGAGAGACCAGCTCCGCGCCTGGCCGCGGGTTATTCTCCTGAGCAACACGCGAAGGAGCTTGTCGGTTTGCTCGATCGGAATGACGAACATCGGCTCGACATGCCGAAGATGTCCGCCTGGCCCGACCCGCACGAGCGTCGGTATATAAACGACCCCGCGCCTTAGATAGCAGCTGCAATGTGCGCTCGTGACCGTTTCGGCCGCGATCTTCGATTGCGCCGAGGGCAGAGGGGAAGCCCCTGCCGGTCCACCACTCGAGCGCATCGCTCGGACTTTCCGGACCACGGCTCTTACGACTTCCAAGAAACGCATTTCAGACATCGTTCTTGCCAGAAAGATGAACGATGTTCTTATTATGTTCCGTTCTCAATGTCGAACACGGAGCCCTCTCTGCCCCATTGGGCTACGGCACATTCACACATTTCGAAAGTGATCATCCTTCTCCCACAAGGGGAGAAGGACCGCTCTGCCTCGCCCCGTTTGTAAGCCATTATTATATAAGCCTTTTTAAACTCGCGTGAATCCCGTAGCCTATTTGGGCGGAGAGGGTTGGGTGAGGTAGGGGAGCGAGGTATCGAAGATATTTCAACACCTTGCGTATATTCCCTCACCCTCCCGCTGACGCGGGTCCCTCCCTCTCCCGCCGGGCGGTAGAGGGTCCTTTCGTCAGCTCAGCTCCTCCGACGAATAATCCAGGATCGCCCGCGCGATGATCAGGCGCTGGATCTGGCCGGTGCCTTCGTAGATGTCGCTGATGCGGCCGTCGCGAAGGAACTTCTCGACCAGATGGTCGTGGCTGACGCTCATGGCGCCCAGAAGCTCCATGGCGCGCTGCGGTACGGTGCGGCACACTTCACCGCCCTTGGCCTTGCAGACCGAGGATTCGACATTGTTGGAGCGGCCCTGGTCGGCGAGCCAGGCGGCGTGGAGCACGGACAAGGCGGCGGCCTCAGTGTCCGCCTCCATCTCGATCAGCTTCTGCTGGGCGGCTGTGCGTTTGTGAAAATCGGCGGACCAATCGACCGCGACGCCCTGCTCGGCCAGCGCCTCCTGGGTGAAGCGCAAGGCGCCCATCGCCTTGGCGACGCCGCCCGAGGCGACGCCGGGCCGGGTCATGTTGAAGGTCTTCATGACGCCGCGGTAGGACGCCGAGCCCTTCTCGCGCGGCACCGATTCGTCGAGGCCGAGGAGATGGTCGCGCGGCACGCGGCAGTCGCGGAAGGCATAGGCGGCCGTGTCGCTCGTGCGGATGCCGAGCTTCTTTTCCTGGCGCACGATGTCGAAGCCGGGCGCGCCCTTCATCACCAGGAAGGATTTGATGCCGGCGCGGCCGGCCGATTTGTCGACGGTCGCCCAGACCACGACGCCCTGGGCGCGAATGCCGGTGGTGACGAAGATCTTGTCGCCATTCAGCACCCATTCCTCGCCGTCGAGCCGGGCGGTCGTCTGGATCGCCTTGGTGTCGGAGCCGGCACCGGGCTCGGTGATCGACATGGCGAGCACGAGGCCGCCCCATTTCTCGACCTGTTCCTTGGTGCCCGCAGCACGAAGGGCGGCATTGCCGAGCCCGCCGCCGCCGCGAAAGAGGTTCCGCAGCGGCACGCCGTTCGAGGATTGGCGCGCGAAGGATAAGAGCATCTGGAAGGTGGCAGGCGGCGTGTCCTCCTTCGATCGCGCCGCCATCAGCCGCGGCAGCGGCGTGAATTGCTCGGCCTCGGGGAAGGATTCGGGCAGCAGCTCGTGCTCGTGATCCTCATAATGGCGCGCATATTTCTCGCCCGCCTTGCCCTCGGCCGCGAGCTGGTCGAGGATTTTCTGATCCGCTTGGGATATCCGGAAATCGATCATTCTGCCCTCCCTCAGACGGCCACGGGGCCTTCAAGCACCGTGACGGTGCGGGTATTGCGCAGCCACATTTCCAGCGGCAAATCGCGGATGAAGCCATGGCCGCCGAAGATCTGCAGCCCGTCATCGGCGATCTTCATGGCGCGGCGGCGGACATAATCCTGCGCCAGCACGGTCGCCTTGGTGGCATCCGTCCCCTGGTCGAGCTGGCTCGCTGCCTTCCAGACCATCAGGCGCATCGAATCGCATTCGATATGCATGTCGGCCAGCATGAAGGCGATCGCCTGCTTCTTGCCGATCGCCTCGCCGAAGGCGACGCGCTCCTTGGCATAGGGGATGGCGAAATCGGTCACGGTGCGGCTGATTCCGACCGCCATGGCGGCGGCCCCCACGCGCAGCAGGTTGAGGAGGCGGCCTGAATCGATGCCGGCATCGCCGCCGAGCCGCGCCTCGCCCGGCAGCTCGATCCGGTCGAGGTCCAGGCGCGATTGCGGCAGGGGCTTCAAGCCCATCGTTCCGGCTTCGGGCGCGATTGCGAGGCCCTTGGCGTCGCGCGGCACGATGAAGGCATCGATCGCGTCGCCCTGGCGCGCCAGCACCAGGAAATGGCTGGCCCGATCGCCGAATGGGACGAGCCGCTTGGTGCCGGACAAGACCCAGCCATTGCCGCGGCGCTCGACCGTGGTCTTCATGGCATCGGTGCCGAAGCCGAACTGCGTCTCCTGCAGCGCCAGCGTCGCCACATGCGGGGTCGAGCCGGTGAAGAGCGGCAGATACTCGCGCTTCTGCGCCTCGGTGCCGAAATCAATGAGCGGGTTGACGAAGCTGCTCGCGGCCATGATCGCGCTCGTGAAACTGGCGCAGCCTTGGGCCAGCTGCTCCAGCATGATGGCGCCGGTCACGGGCGAGCGATCGCCGCCGGTGCCACCATATTCCTCCGGGATCGAGGCGCCGATGAGGCCGAGCTCCCAGCCCATCTCGAGGATCTCGTCCGGGATGGCACCTGCTTCATCGGCTGCCCGCGCACGGGGCGCCAGCTCGTCCCGGGCAAAGCTGGCCAGGCTGTCGCGGATGAGCGCCTGCTCTTCCGTGGGATCGAATGAGATCATGATGACTGCTTTCTCCCCAAAAGTTCCGGGCCGCGTATGCCGCGGCCGCTTATGGCATCGCCCGCATCCGCCGAAAGCGGCAGGTAGAAGCAGAGCGCGATCAAGGTCATGGCGCCGATCACCAGGAAGGCCGGCGCGATATCGGGCACGGTCAGGGTGGCCGAGCCATGGTGCTGCTGAACCCCTTGCACCAGCAGTGCGGCGATGCCGACGCCGAAGCTGCGCGCGAGCGCCTGCCCGATGCTGGAGAGGCTCGAGGCGCGGCTCATCAGCGACTGCGGCACGTCGGCGAAGGCGAGCGTGTTGAGGCAGGTGAATTGCAGCGAGCGGAAGAAGCCGCCGATGAGCAGGCTCGCCAGGATGATCCAGCGTGCCGTGTCGGGGCGAAAGAGCGCATAGCCCATGAAGATCAGCGCCGTGATCACGGTGTTGGCGATGAGGATCCGGCGGAAGCCGAAGAAGCCGATGATCGGTGGGGCGGCGGCCTTCATGACGAGCGCGCCGGCGGCGCTGGCGAAGGTCAGGAGCCCGGCGCTGAAGGCGCTGAGGCCGAAGCCCAGCTGGAAGAGCAGCGCCAGCAGGAACGGATTGGCACCGATGGCGAGGCGCGAGAAAAAGCCGCCCACGGCGGCCGCGCGGAAGGTCGGCCGGCGGAGCAGCGAGAGGTCGAGGATCGCATCGGGCCGGGTCCGCGCGTGGCGGGCATAGAGCAGGAGGGCCGCCGCACCGCCCGCCAGCATGGCGAGGATGAGCGGCAGCGGCAGAAGGCTCTTGCCGAGATTGTCGAGCCCATAGACGAAGCCGGCGAGGCCGAGGCCGGTCAGCAGGAAACCCTTGCGGTCCAAGGGCGCCGTATTCGCCTCGCGGATGTTGGGGATGAAGAGGAGCGTCAGGATGACGCCCAGCACCCCCATCGGCAGGTTGATGAAGAAGATCCAGCGCCAAGAGCTGTAGGTCACGATGAAGCCGCCCAAGGGCGGGCCGACCACCGGGCCGAGCAGGGCGGGCATGGTGAGATAGGCCATCGCCTGGACGAGCTCGGCCTTCGGCACCGTCCGGAGCAGCACGAGGCGCCCGACCGGCGTCATCATGGCGCCGGCCATGCCTTGGAGGATGCGGCCGGCGATGAGCTCCGGCAGAGTTTGGGAGATGCCGCACAAGAGCGAGCTCAACGCGAAGAGCGCGATCGCGGCGGCGAAAACGGTGCGGGCGCCGAACCGGTCGGCCATCCAGCCGCTGACCGGCAGGAACACGGCTGACGAGATGATGTAGGAGGTGATGGCGAGGCTGAGTGTCAGCGCCTCGACATGGAGCGATTGCGCCATGGTCGGCAGCGCGTTCCCGATCACGGTCGCATCGAGCGTCTGCATGAAGAGGGCGGCGCCGATGATGAAGGGGGTGAAGCGGCGCGCCCCGCTCTCTGGAGCTGTCACCTCCGGACCCATCACTTCCTGGGTTCCACCAGCTTGGCGAGCGGGGCGAGGGCGGCCGCAAGCGCCTGCTGCTCCTCCGGCAGCAGGTTGGCCAGGCGTGCGATCAGCCAGTCATTATGGCGCTGCCGGATCGTGTCGAGCGCCTGGTCGCCTTCCTGGGTGACAGCCAGCGCCACGCGGCGCTGATCGGCGTTGGCCTCGGGATTGTCGCGGCGGATCCAGCCGGCATCTTCAAGCCGGCGGACATGCTCGCTCATGGCCGGCCGGGTCATGCGCTCGATCTCGGCCAGCTCCGAGACGCCGATGCCCGGCTTGTGCCGGATCGTGGCGAGGAGCCCGGCATCGAGAGCGGACAAGCCCGCCCGCTGCGCCTCGCGCCGGACCCGCCGGCCAAGCCTGAGGATGACGGGGCGGAGCTTGTCGGCAAGCTCTTCGATATCGGGTTTCGGTTCCGCCGGGTCCAACGCTGCCAACGCCTCGATCGTTAGGTAACTTACCTAACGACAGCGTCTGAACACTGTCAAATCGAAAACCGCCAGGATGCGCTATGCTGCCTAACGGCGCGGCAACCTCCGGGGGAGCGATGTCCAATATCGAAGGGGGAGCCCTCGGCAAGGGGCCGACGGGTGCGAAGCGCGATTGGGTCGTCAATGTCCTCAAGATCGAGCTGAGCGGGGGCAGCTCGAAGGGGCCGGACCCTCAGGAAGCGGTCTTCAATGCGCGGCTGCGCGAAGCGATGCCGATGATCGAGACTGCCCGGGGCCTGCCGGCCGAAAGCGACAAGGCCAAGGCGGCGCATGCCGAGATGGAGGACCGCGCCGCCGACGCGATCACAGCGGCCAAGGCCGGCCAATTCACGGACGCGATCGCGCTGCTGGCGAAAGCGGTCGCGGCGACCGACATCATCTCCGACGAGCGTATACGCGGCGAGCAGGAGGCCGAGTATAATCGGCAGCTGCGCGAGGCGATCGCCGCGATCGAGATCGCGCGCGGCCTCACCGCAGCCAACGACAAGGCGGCGGCCGCGCATGAAACCATGGAAAAGAGCTTCGGCGACGCGGTCGATGCCGCGGATCAGGACGATTTCATCGGTGCCGGCGAACATCTCAGCAAGGCGATCGAGGCGGCGCAGATCGTCTCGGACGAGCGGCAGCTCGCGCGCGATGCCTTCGTGAAGCGGCAGGAGACGCTGGAGGCGGCGTTCGACAAGATCGGCGAGCGGGCCGGCAAGATCGCGCCGCCGGCGGCGGCGATCAGCGACGCGCTGAAGAAGGCCCAGGATGCCAAGGCAGCGGCGGATGAGGCCGGCACTGCAGAGGACTGGCCGGAAGCCACGCGCACGCTCGACGCGTTCGAGCGGGCGACCGGCGAGCTCAGCACGGCACTCGCCGCCGAGGCAGGCACGCGGGCCGCGGCCTTCACGACGCGCTTCGATCCGCACAAGGCGGCCAAGCCTGTCGGCGCCCAGCAGATGAAGCTGCGCGGGGCCTATCTCGCCGAGCAGAAGAAACTGACCGGCCTCGTCGGGACCGACGCGCTGGCCGCACTGGAAGCCGGTCCCGAGGTGGAAAAGGCGTTGGCGGCATTCCTGGCGAGCACCTCGATCTCGGACACCGAGAAAACCGAGCTCGTCACCCGGACGATCGCCAGTGTGGCCGCGATCAGCCAAACCGATCTCGCGGCCATGTCGATGACGGCAAAGGCCGAGCTTGCCTACAATCTCTGTGCCGCGGGCCAGCCGAGCAGCGGTCCCGCCGTGGTCCAGCTGGCGCGGGTCTATCGCGCCACGCCGCCGGATCCGGGTTTCCTGGCGCAGCGCAACGAGCAGAAGGCCAAGATCGCGGAGAAGGTCGCCAAGCTCACCAACGTGTCCAACCTGTTCAATGCGACGGGAGCTATCGACCGGGTGGCCTGGCGCCGCGTCATCGCCGATCCCAACAAGGTGCGCGATCTGCTCAAGGAGGTGCAGGTCGAGCAGCTCAAGATATTGGGCCTGCCGACGGATCTGTCGGTTACGACCTACAGCCAGCCCAGCGCCAATGGCAGTACTTCCATGGGCGGCTACAACCCGGCCACGCGCGTAACCAGGCTCAACGCTCACCCCCATGCGGTGTCGGATATGCGCGAGGCCCTGATCAGCATCATTCATGAGACCTTCCACGCCCAACAGCATGTGCTGATCGATCAATTGATGTCCGGTGCCATCGGGCCTGACGATCCGCTCTATCCGCAGGTCCTGATGTTCGCGGCGAACTGGGCGGGATCGGGCTATCTGCCGCCGTCGGTCGATCAGGACGACTATGAAGCGCAGCCGATCGAGATCGATGCCGAGCTGCAAGGCACGCAGACAGTGAATGCGCTGCTGATCGAGATCAGGAAGATCAAGACGACGCGCCGCGTCTGAAAGGGGATATGATGTCGAACGCTGAGGACGAGAGCAAAACCTACCTCGTGTCGCATCGCGACCTCGAAGGCGCGCCTGAAACGCGGGCCGGTATCATCGCCATCGATGGGGAACATTACGTCAAGGTGGTCTCGGCGGAGCCGCAATTCGCGGATCTCTTGGCCTTGGCCGAAAGCACGCTCAATGACAGCGAGGTCTTCATGGTGAAGACCAAGCCGCCGGCCGACGCACCGCCGATGTCGCTCTACAAGCGCCGGGTCGAGCGCACCGCCCCCGACGCCGGCGATACGGTGATCGAGCTGCTGCGCCGGGATTACGGTTTCGTCCTGACGCCTCGATAGCGCGGCACTGGACCGACGCTTAGAACGGCGACAGGATGTCGATCAGCTGCGAGCCCACGCGCGGCCGCTGCAGATCCTCGCTCTGGCAGCGGCCGGCATGAGAGAACCGGCCGAGCCTGATAAGTCGAAATACGTCAGGGCAGGGCGAGCACGGTCGCGAGCACGGCGCCGGCCCGATTGCGGCGCGGTGGACGATCCTTGACGCCGGTGCTCGGGAATTCGGCCTGCTCGGGCTTGCGATAGGTGCCGAAGATTATGTCGAGGATCGGGAAGAAGGCGGCGAAATTGGTGCCGCCGCGATCGACTGCCCGGTCGTGATGCAGGCGGTGCCATTGCGGGCCGGAGATGATCGCGGTCAGCGGCCCGAGATCGAGCCTGACATTGGCGTGATTGAAGAAGCCCCAGCACCGGAAGAGGATGATCGAGCCGATCAGCGGCAGCAGATGTACGCCGCACACGATCAGTGTCGGCACGGTGATGAGCGCATAATTGATGAGATGCTCGGGAAAGGAGCGGCGCAGCGCCGTCGTGCCGTCCATCTCCGCATCGTCGTGGTGTGGCGCGTGCGCCAGCCACAGGATGGGGAACGCGTGCTGCAGCCGGTGGCACCAATATTGGAAGAAGTCCCAGACGAAGGCGACGATCAGCGTCGCCACGATCGCCATCCCGACATTGTCGATGGGCCAGGCATCGAAGAGGGGGCCGAGCAGCCCGTGCAGGCGCAGCGTCTCGGGCAGCGAGGCGACGAGCTGGGTGAACGCGGCCAGCAGAATCGCATCGATGAAGCAGACGCCGAAATTGACGAGCCGATGGCCGACACCCGTTCTACCGTCTGCGGGCCAGCGATACTCGATCAGCGCCGCGACCGAGCTCAGGCCCAGATACCAGAGAAACGCCCAGCCGAGCCCCGAGGCTATCGCCGCGATCATCGAGAATGTCCTCGCTGCACTCCGCAGTCCGGCGCGACTGCCCGGTATCGGCGACCGACGATAATTTTCGTTCTCGGCCGCTGCAACCCTTAGATTAGTCGTTCAGAACGGCGACAGGATGTCGATCAGCTGCGAGCCCGTGCGCGGCTGCTGCAGATCCTCGCTCTGGCCGCGGCCGGCATAGGAGAGCCGCGCCTCGGCGATCTTGGGCCAGGCGATCGTGTTGGTGGCGTCGATATCGGTCGGGCGGACCACGCCGGTGAAGGCGAGCTCCCTGAGGTCGTAATCGACGCGGACCTCCTGCTTGCCGACCACGACCATGTTGCCGCTGGGCAGCACCTGGGTCACGGTCGCCGCGACCTGGACATTGATCTGCTCCGAGCGGTTCACGCTGCCCTTCCCGTCGGTGTTGCGCACACCCGAGGTGTCGATGAGCGAGGTCGGGTTGGCTGCATGGGGCAGGAGCTTTTGGAGCTGTGTCTCGAAGCCCAGGAGATTGGTGGCGGAGACCTTGTCGTTGTCGTTCCTGGCCCCCTGCGTTTCGTTCGCCAGGATGGCGTTGTCGTTGATCGCGATATTGACCGTCAGCACGTCGCCGACGCGGCTCGCCCGCTGATCCTTGAAGAAGGCGCGCGCACCCGACTGCCACATCGAGCCGGCCTGGCGCTGGCTGGCGCCCGCATTGGGCACCGGCATCGAGACCGGCTGATAGCCAGGTGCGGCGGTCGGATCGCTGATCTTGGTCATGGCCGGTTCAGCGCCCAGCTCGGCGAGCTTGGTGCCGGTATTGGCGGCGCACGCGCCCAGCGTCAGGCTGACGAACGCGATCGAGGCTGCGGAACGTAAGAGGTGCGTGCTCATGTGCGGACTCCTTGGGCCGGCCGGGCTCAGTAGGCGGCGGCCTGCTGCGTGCCGGGCATCTGAGCCGCGACGCGGCCGGAGCCCAGCACCATGGCGTCGATCGTGCGGTTGGACTGGGAATTGACGACGTGGATGACGCTGCCCTGGCCGCCATCCTCGAGCGCCTTGCCGGCGGCGGTGAGATAGAGGCCCGGCCGCTCCAAAACGATCAGCACCAGCTCGTTGCGCTTGATGACGACCGGGACCTCGATATCGGCGGCGCGCACCGCCTGCTCGGCGCGGAGCGGATGGCGCGGCGTGCGGCCGATGATGTCCTTGGGATCGGTCAGGTCGCCGACCGGCAGCGAGATCGAGGACATTTCGGTCCAGGCGATGTCGGCTTCGCGGATCGGCTCGCCGGGCGCCATCGCGCGGGCCAGCACCGGCACATGGATCAAGGTCTCGACCCGGCCCGAGACGCGGATCGGCCGCGCCATCGGATCATTGGCCGGCAGGCGCAGCTGCGCCGTGAAATGCCCGGTCTCGCGATTGACCTCGATCGTGTCGACGCCGATCCCGCCATTGTCGCCGACGGCGAGATAGAGCTGGACCTGGCTGTCGAGCACGATTCGGATGTCGCTGTTGCCTTTCCCGACCTCCTGCGCCAGGCGCGCTGAGATCTCCTTGGTGTCGATGCTGACCGAGGCGCGCTCGACCCGGATCGCCGTGAAGCTCGAGGGCGCACGCCAGTCGAGGCCATGGGCGCGTGCCGTGGCCGCGAGCCAGGGCGCCTCGAAGAGGGTGGAGTTGCCGGCCTGGGGCGCTGCCGCCACGACATCGCCGGCATGGTCGCCGGCATTGTCGAAGAGATCGCCCAGATGGATCTGCGGGCCTTCGACGCGGGCGGCGGCCTTGAGCTGGGGCAGCTCGGCGGCGGCGGCGGTCCCGAGGATGCAGGCGAAGGCGGCGGCGCCGAGGGCGGTGAGAAGAGAGGTGCGCATGGAAAGGCCCCTTAACGGAGGTTGCTCAGCGTCTGCTGCATCTGGTCCGAGGTCTCGATGACCTTGGAGTTCATCTCATAGGCGCGCTGAGCGGTGATGAGATTGGTGATCTCGTTGACGATGTTGACGTTCGAGGTCTCGAGGAAGCTCTGCTGCACGATGCCCGTATCGTTGACGCCGGGATTGGCGACCGTCGGGTTGCCGGAGGCCTGGGTTTCCTTGAGCAGATTCTGCCCGACCGCGAGCAGGCCGGCGTCGTTGGCGAAGACGGCGAGCTGGATCTGGCCGACATTCTGCGGATTGACCTGGCCGGCCACCTGGGCCAGCACCTCGCCCGACTGGTCGATGGTGATCGAGGTGGTGCCCTGCGGGATGGCGATGGTCGGCTGCACCAGGGAACCATCGGCGGTGACGATCTGGCGCTGGGCGTTGAGCTGGAACGAGCCGTCGCGGGTATAAGCCAGCGTGCCGTCGGGCTGCAGCACCTGGAAGAAGCCCTTGCCCTGGATCGCGACATCGAGCGGGTTGCCGGTCTGGCTGAGATTGCCCTGGGTGTCGATGCGATAGACCGCCGCCGCCTTGACGCCGATGCCGATCTGCACGCCGACCGGTACGATGGTGCCGGCATCGGACGAGTTCTCGCCGGGGGCTCTGAGGTTCTGATAGAGCAGATCCTGGAACCCGGCGCGCTGCTCCTTGAAGCCGGTCGTGTTCAAATTGGCGATGTTGTTCGAGATCACTTCGACATAGAGCTGCTGAGCCTGCATGCCGGTGGCGGCGATATCCATTGAACGCATGGTGCTTGTCCTTCTTTCTCAGGCTCTCCAGAGCCTGATCGCTTCGTTCCGAAGCGTGAATCAGTCTCTAAACATTTGATCGTGCTCTCAGGCGACTTTGCTGATCTTGTCGATCGCGTTGCGCAGTCTTTGGTCTTCGCCGTCGATCATCTGCTCCGCGCCGCCATAGGCCTTCTGCAGGCCCAAGAGGCGGGTGAGGGCGGTGATCGGCTGGACGTTCGAGCCTTCGACCGTGCCTTGGTGGATTTTCGAGGTGGTGTCGGGGGTCGGCGGATCCTGCGTGACGTAGAGCCCGTCGGAGGCCGCGACCAGATCCTGCTGATTGTCGAAATGGGCGATGCCGAGCTTGCCGACGGCACCCGCCTCGGTCGCCACGCTGCCATCGGGCGTGATCGAGATGTTGCGCGTATTGGCCGGCAGCACGATCGGGTTGGCCTGGTCGGACAGCAGCGCATAGCCCTGCGAGGTCACGATCCGGCCGCCGCTATCGAGCTGGAAACGGCCGTCGCGAGTGTAGCGGGGGCCGTCGGGCGTCTCGACCGTGAAGTAGCCGTCGCCCTCGATGCCGGCATCGAGCGAGTTGCCGGTCTGGCTGAGATTGCCCGACTTGATGTCGCGCATCACGCCGATATTGCGGACGTAGGAGATGGTCTGGCCTTGCGGCCCGGGCTGCAGATATTCTTTGAACAGAACGGACTGCGACTTGTAGGCCGGCGTCGACAGATTGGCGATGTTGTTGGCTGCCACATCCATGCTGTTTTCCAGCGCGGTCTGGCTGCCAAGCGCTACATAGGTCGCCGTTTGCATCCTGCTCATCCCTTCGAACCGAACGGCCATACCGCTCGGCAGGATCAGGAGCACGTGCCGTGCCAACGATTATTTCGTTGCTATTTCAGATAGTTATCCTAAATCGGACGGGCCGCCGGGGCCGGTCTTTGCCGGGTCGCGATCTTGCCGACCGGCAGAAAATACCGGTCTCGGTCCGGAATTGCCGGCCTCGGCCCTGCTTCCCTCGCCGTCGGTAAAGATCGCCTTCACTCTTTGCCGCGAAGATCCGGCGCCATGAAGCGCTTTCGCCTGATCCTGATCCTCGTCGGCCTTCTGGTGATTCTCGCCGGGGGTGCCGCCGGCCTCTATTTCACCGGCGCCCTCGACAAGCTGATGGGCGGCTCGAAATCGGCCGAGGCGGCCGCGGAGCCGCCCAAGCCCAAGGAGAAGCCGAAACCCACCGCGGCAACAGGTTTCTTCGACCTGCCCGAGGTGCTGGTCATGCTCGACCCCAAGGGCGGCAAGCAGCGCTCCATGCTGCGCATGCTGATCAGCCTGCAGCTGCCCTCGGCCGGCGATATCAACCACGCCCAGGCCTATCTGCCGCGCATGCTCGATGCCTGCCAAATCTATCTAAGGACGCTATCGGTTGCCGATCTGCGCGGGGGCGAGCAACAGAAGCATATCCGCGACGAGCTTCTGAAGCGGCTCAACGACGCGATGGCGCCGATGCAGATCGACGCGATCCTGTTCCGCGAGGTCGCCGTCGAGTAGCGGATCCCCAGCATTTGTCGATAAACCAGATCTTAATGAAGCCTCCCTAGTCTTCCTTAACCATTCTCAGCGATGTCGCTTGCTGCGCAAGGAAGTCTGATGGCCACTGACGAGGCGGAAGACGCCGTCGAATCTGCACCCGAGCCCAAGAAATCGGGGAAGAAGAAGCTGATCCTGCTCATCGCGCTGCCGGTGCTGCTGCTGGCCGGTATCGGTGCCGGCCTTTATTTCAGCGGCATCGCGCAAACACTGCTCGGCGTGAAGAAGGAGGAGGTGGCGAAGGCCGATGCCCCGCCGCCGCCAGCACCGCCCAAGGAGCCCGTGTTCATCGATCTGCCGGACATGCTGGTCAACCTCAATACCGGCGGCAAGCGCACCAATTTCCTCAAGATCTCGGTTAGCCTGCAGCTCGACAGCAAGGACGACCAGCCGAAGGTGCAGCAGGTCCAGCCGCGCGTCATCGACACCTTCCAGTCGTACTTGCGCGAGCTCAGGCTCGACGATTTGCGCGGCTCTGCCGGTCTCTACCGGCTGCGCGAGGAGCTTTTGCTGCGCGTCAATGCCGCAGCCTCGCCGGCCAAGGTCGATGACGTGCTGTTCCGCGAATTGCTGGTCCAATAACGCTTTCGGGACGCGAACGGGGTTTTTATGTCCGAGATCTCGAAGGAAGAAGAAGAGCGCATGGCGGCCGAATGGGCTGCCATGTCGGGCGACACGCCGGCCGAAGGCGATGGCGGCGGCGGTGGCGGCGATGACGATATGTCGGCCGCCATGGGGATGGATGGCGGCTCGACCCGTGTCCTGAACCAGAACGAGATCGACAGCCTGCTGGGCTTCGCCGACGGCAATTCGCGCGACCGCGACACGTCGGGCATCCGAGCCATCATCGATTCGGCCCTCGTTTCCTATGAGCGCCTGCCGATGCTCGAGGTGGTGTTCGACCGCCTCGTCCGCATGATGTCGACCAGCTTGCGCAATTTCACCTCTGACAATGTCGAGGTTTCGCTCGACAGCATCACCTCCACCCGTTTTGGCGACTATCTCAACTCGATCCCGCTGCCGGCGATGCTCTCGGTCTTCAAGGCCGAGGAATGGGACAATTACGGCCTGCTGACGGTCGATTCCGCCCTCATCTACTCGATCGTCGACGTGCTCCTGGGCGGTCGGCGCGGCACGGCGGCGATGCGTATCGAAGGCCGGCCCTACACGACGATCGAACGCAACCTGGTCGAGCGTCTCGTTACCGTCGTGCTGGGCGACCTCTCCGCCGCCTTCGACCCTCTGAGTCCGGTCGATTTCCGATTCGAGCGTCTGGAGATCAATCCGCGCTTCGCCACAATCGCGCGGCCCGCCAATGCGGCGATCGTCGCCAGGTTGCGGATCGACATGGAAGATCGCGGCGGCAGGCTCGAATTACTCTTTCCGAACGCGACCTTAGAGCCCGTGCGCGAGCTTCTGCTGCAGATGTTCATGGGCGAGAAGTTCGGCCGGGATTCGATCTGGGAGACACATCTCGCGGGCGAACTCTGGCATACCAACGTGCAAATTCGCGCCGTACTCGACAGCCTGCAACTTTCGCTGAAGGATGTATTGAACTGGCAGGTCGGCACTCGGTTGCCGCTCAACGCCAGCCCGAACAGCGATGTCGAACTGCTCTGCGGCGACCTGCTGATGTTCAACGGCAGGATGGGCCGCAAGGGCGGCAACATCGCGGTGCGGATCGAGGAAAAGGTCGAGAAGAAGCAGGAGCGATGAGCATGAACCTTCCGATGATTCTCGACATCGTCGTCATCTGCTTGCTGGTCGCCACCATCATCTATGCGATGCAGCTGAGCCGGCGCCTGACGCTCTTGAAGGCCGACCGCAACCAGCTGCAGGAGCTGATCAAGGGCCTGCAGAAGTCGACGCGCCAGGCCGAGGAAGCAGTCGGCGGCCTCAAGGCCGGTGCCGCCGATGCCGGCCGGACGCTGCATCAGGCGACCGAGCGCGGCGAGCTTCTGAAGGCCGATCTCGCCTTCATCACTGAGCGGGCCGAGTCCGTGGCCGATCGGCTCGAGGCGCTTCTGAAGAAGGAGCGCGATGCGGCATCCGCACCCTCCATCGTCGCCCCTTCGATCCTGGCGAATGCGCCGCCGGCACCGACGCCGATCTCGGTCGAGCCGCGTCCGCGCCGGGCCGAGAAGGCGGAGCCCGATGCCGCTGCCGGGCATAGCCGGCTCGCGACGCTCTTGAAGCATGCCGATGCCGCCAACGCGGTGCCGCGCCCCGAGCTCGTCAAGGAAACGGCGCGCAACCGCGTCGCCGCTGCGCCGGCGCCGGTCGAGCCGTCGCGCCCCGCTATCGTGCCGCCGGCCGATGACTTCCCCGCCGGCGATCGCGGCGGCAATGTCCAGACCCGGACCGAGCGCGACCTGCTGCGGGCGCTCGAGGCGCGGAGATAGAAGATGCTGGTCCTGCGCCGCCTGCTCTTCTCGCTCATCGCCATTTTGGGTCTGACGCTCTCCGTCCGGCTGGGCGCGCTCTGGCACGAGGCCGGCATGGCGCTCGCCGAAAGCACGCCGCCGGCCGCTTCATCACCCACCAACGGCGCCAAGCCCGACAATGCGAAGCCCGATGCCGTTCCGGCCGACGGCGCCAAGGCCGATCCCGCCGGTGGCGATCCGATCAAACCAACCTCCGCGACGGCCAAGCAGAAATTCTCGCCGGCCGAGGTCGAGCTGCTTCAAGGCCTTTCCAAGCGGCGGACCGAGCTCGACCAGCGCTCGGACGAGCTCGACCAGCGCGAGCTGCTGCTGAAGGCCGCGGAGCAGCGTGTCCAGGAGAAGATCGACAAGCTGCAGCAGATGCAGGCGCAGATCGACACCACGATCGGCAAGGTCGATGAGCAGGAAGATGAGCGGCTGAAGAGCCTGGTGCATATCTACGAGACGATGAAGCCGGCCGAGGCGGCGCGCGTCTTCGAGCAGCTCGACATGCCGGTGCTGCTGCAGCTGATGACCCGGATGAAGGACCAGAAGACCGCCCCGATCATGGCCGCCATGGCGGTCGACAAGGCCAAGGCGCTGACCCTGGCGCTGGCCGAGCGGAAGCAGGTCGCTGATTCCAAACCCAATTGAACCGTACCTTACTGTCGAGGAAACCATCATGGCCAAGCCCGCAGTCGCGGATGAATTGAGCAAGCGGCTGGACGGGCTGCGCAGCAACCGGCCGCAGGCGAGCCGGGCGGAGATCACGAGTGCTGTCGAGGAGGTAATATCCAGCCTGACCGGCTCGCTGACCCTGTCCGACATCAAGCTCTATCGCGAGCTCGAGGATCTGGCCCGCTTCATCCAGACGGCGAAGCGCGAGATCGCCGCGGTCCGGCCAGAGGAGATCCGCAGCGAGCATATTCCGATCGCGACCGACGAGCTCGATGCCGTGGTCGCCGCGACCGCTCATGCCACGGGCGAGATCCTCGACCGGGCCGAGGCGCTCGAGAAGCTGGCGGCGACGCTGCCGCCGGGACCCGCGGCCGAGATCTCGGACGCCGTCACGGCCATCTTCGAGGCGAGCAACTTCCAGGACATCACCGGCCAGCGCATCACCAAGGTCGTGCGCACGCTGAAATTCATCGAATCCAAGATCGACGGGTTGGTCGCCGCCTTCGGCAGCGCCTCCATCGATATTGGCCCGGCGCCGGAGATCGAGGAGCCGGAAGGCGATGCCGCCTTGCTGCACGGCCCGCAGATGCCGGCCGCCGCCAATACCCAAGCCGAGATCGACGCGATCCTGGCCGGTTTGTTCTAGATATCGGGGGCGCAGGTGATCGCGGGTGAGGATGCAACGGCCGCTTCCGGGCGGCCGCTGGGCGCGATCTCGACGCTGATCAGCCTATTCCTGCTGCTCCTCGTCTTCTTCATCGTGCTATTCTCGGTCGCTCGCGTGCACCAACAGCGGGTCGATCAAGTGATCGGCAGCATCGACCAGGCCTTCGGCGGCGTGCCATCGAAGCTCGGCCTCATCCGCCGGCCGTCACCCGACGCGCTCGAAGCGACGCCGGAAGGCTTCGCGCTGGCCGTGAGCGCCCTCATCACCGGCTTTGCCGAGCTCGAGGCGAATGGCCGCCCGGCACCGCCCGGCACGCTGATCGAGATCGATCTGCCGCTCGATCGCCTCTTCGCCGCGAATAACGTCGGCCTCTTGCCCGATCCGGCCGGCAGCCTCGACCGCCTTTCCGTGCTGCTGCAGCAGCGTCGGCACGGCATGGGCTTCCGCCTGACGCTCCGCGCCGTTGTGCCGCCGGGGACCGATCGCGATCTCGCGGCCGACCGTCTTGCCGGCGTCGCCTCCTCCCTCTTCGCACGCGGCTGCCCGCCCGATGCGCTGGCGATCGGGCTCGAGACCGGGCCTGCCGCCTTGCTGCGCCTCGATTTCGCGCCAATCGGCAAGCCGGCCGAGGGCGAGTGACATGATCCAGCCCGAGGATGATATGCCGAGCGTGACGCCCAGCGTGGCACCCGGCTGGATGATCACCTTCGCCGATCTTCTGTCGCTGCTGCTCGCCTTCTTCGTGCTGATGTTCGCCACGACCTCGATCGCGCCCAAGGATTGGCAGCGCACGGTCCAGCCGATCTCGACCTATCTCTCCGGCCAGACCATCGCGGCGCCCGAGGTCTCGGCACCGCCGCCGGCCGGACCGCCGCGCATCGAGCTCGACTATACGGCCGCCCTCTTCGAGCGGCTCGCCGTCGATTCGGCAGCGCTCAAAGGGGCCGCGGTCGAGCGCGACGAGCATGAGATCCGGTTCCGCCTGCCCATGAACTTCGCCTGGGCCGGCCAGGATCCGGCGCCGCTCGCCGATCTCGCCCGGCTGCTGTCGAGCCTCGATAACCGGATCGAGGTGCGGGTCCATGGCGTTGCCGATCTGACGCAGGCGGCCGATCCGCTGGCACAATGGCGCCGCGTGCTGGCGCGGGCGGATGCGGTCTCGGCCGAGCTCGAACGGATGGGCGTGCGCAAGCTGCCGGTCAGCGGTGCGGTCGATCTCGAGGGTAAGGTCAGGGACGAGCAGGTGACGCTGATCATCCGGGACGAAGCGAACGATCGGGACGGGACCCATGCGGCGGCGCCCTGACGCGATCCTGGCGCTGGCGCTGCTGCCGTTGCTGTGGCAGTCGGCGCGAGCCGAGGATGCGCCGGCCGCGCCGGCTGCATCGCCGGCACCCGCCGAGTCACCGAAACCTTCGCCCACGCCGGCGGCCACGGTGCTCGATACGCGCGCTGGCCTCCATGACGATTTCGCCCGGATCGTGTTCGAGGCGCCGGCGGGATTCAAGCTGGTCCCGTTCACGGCTGCGACCGAGGGCGATCGGCTGACGCTCCATTTCGCCTCGCCCGTGTCGCTCGGCCTCGATGTGATCCGGCGCGCGGCCGCGACATATCTCGGCGATGTGGCGCTGAGCACCGACGGGCTGAGCTTGACCGCCACGCTCAAGAAGACGGTCGAGCTCCGGCAAGTGAAGGAAGGCGAGGGGAAATCCTTCCTCGATCTGGTCGAGCGGAAAGAGACGGCGGCGGCAGCCGCCCCATCGGCAGCCCCGCCGCAAGCCACCCCCTCGCACGCATCGCCGCCACCGCCGCCGGCACCCGGGCCGCCGATCAAGCTGGCGCCCCCGCCGCCGGCGCCTCCGCAAGCGAAGCGCCTGCCCGCCATCGCCGCCCATACCGGGCAGCATCGCGATTTCGACCGGATCATCTTCGACTGGCCGCAGCCGACCAAGGCCACGGCCGACGAGGCCGACGGCAAGGGCACGCTCACCTTCGAGAATGGTGGACGGTTCGACACGGCCAAGCTCGATGCCGGATTGCCGGCGCTCAAGCCCTTCGCGGTCAATGAGGATGGCACGGCGCTGAGCTTCACCTTGCCGCCCGGCCGGCACCTGAAGCTGTCGCTCGACGGCAAGCATCCGACCCTCGACGTGCTAGCCGCGACCAACCCGCCGCCGGCGCCGCCACCACCACCGCCGGCTCCGGTCGCGGCAGCTCCCAAGCCGTCGCCGACCCCAACCCCGATCCCGTCGCCCACGCCACCCGCCGAGACCGTGTTCTCCGCAGCCGATGCCGGGCCGGTGCCGCCGCCGCCGGCCGAGGTCACGGGCACGCTCGGCCATGCCGTGGGACCGGCCTCGAGCCCGGGCAACGGCGCCAACGCGCTCGCCATCCGCTATGCGCTGATCGATGACGGCGTGTCGCTGCGCTTCGATTGGCAGCAGCCGACCGCGGCCGCGATCTTCCGGCGCGGCAATGCCATCTGGGTCATCTTCGACCAGGCGCAGAAGCTCGATTTCAACGATTTCCGCGCATCGAACTGGCCGGTCATCACCGCCATCGCCGAGTTGCCGAGCCGCTCGGGCACGGTGCTGCGGCTCAATGCCTGGGCCGGCTTCAATCCTGCGATCCGGCGCGCCGGCAACAGCTGGATCGTCGACATCAAAAGCCAGACCCAGCGCCCCGATGCGCCGGTCGAGGCCGAGACGCATACCGAGGGGGCCAACACCTCGCTGGTCTATCCGGTGCTGCAGCCGGCGAGCCCGATCAGCATCAGCGATCCCGATACCGGCGATACGCTTGTCGCCGTGCCGCTGCCGCAGCTCGGCCAGGGCAGTGAGGAGACGAGCGACTATCCCGATTTCCGCTCGCTCGCCACAGCCCAGGGCCTGGTGTTCCGCCCGGTCGCCGACCAGCTGGTGATCCGCTCGAAGCCGAACCAGGTCGAGGTCGCGGCACCCGGCGGCCTGTCGCTGTCGTCGGAAGCCGATCGCCATGCGATCCGGCGTGGGCCGAGCGAAGGCGACACGCTCTTCAAGCTCAAGGATTGGCTGGGGCCGACCGATCGCAGCTTCACCACGCGGCGCCAGGCATTGCAGTCCGCGATCGTGGCGGCAGCCGAGAGTGACCGGCCGAAGGCGCGGCTCGATCTCGCAAAATTCTATTTCGCCAACGCCATGGCGGCCGAGACGCTGGCCGTGCTGGGCGTGATCGACCGCGATACGCCGAGCCTGGGTGAGGATCCGACCGTGCGCGCACTGCGCGGGGCATCCGAGGAGATGATGGGCTTCACCGAGGCGGCCAAGGCCGATCTCGGCGGCCATAATCTCGACGACCGGCCCGATGCCGCCCTCTGGCGCGCCATGGTCGCGGCCGACAGCGCCGATTGGAACGGCGCCGTCGAGGCGTGGAAGCAGGGCAAGCCCGCCTTCAAGAACTATCCGCCGGCCTTGCGGCGCCGGCTCGCCTTGAAGCTGGGCGAGGCGAATTTCCGCGCCGGCCAGAAGGATGACGCCGAGGCGCTCGCGACCGAGGTGCTGGACAATGAGCCGCTGCCGGGCCAGCGCGATCTCGCCAAGGTGCTGCAAGGCCGCATCGCCGGCGAGAAGGGCGATATCAAGAAGGCGCTGGCGCTGTGGCAGGAGGTCTCGAACTCCGAGGAGAACGATCTCGGCCGCGCCCAGGCGATCTATGCGCTGACCGTGACCAAATACGGCCAGGGGGAGATGTCGCGGATCGATGCCATCGCGGCCTTGGACCGGCTGCGCTTCGCCTGGCGCGGCGACGATTTCGAGGCGCTGGTGCTGCGCAAGCTGGCCGAGCTCTATGTCGCCGACAATGACTACCGGTCGGCCTTCCAGACGCTGCAGCGCATCATCGCCGCATTTCCCGACACGCCGCTCGCGCGCGAGGTCGCGGCGCAGATGCAGCAATATTTCGTGAATCTGTTCCTCGGCCCCGAGGCCGACGGCGTGCCGCCCCTGAAGGCCTTGGCCTTCTATGACGAGTTCAAGGAGCTGACGCCGGCCGGGACCCAGGGCGATGCGATCATCCGCAAGCTGGCCGACCGGCTGGTGCAGGTCGATCTGCTCGACCGGGCGGCAGCACTCCTCGAGAACCAGGCGAAGACGCGGCTCACCGGCATCGACCAGGCTCGGGTCGCGACCCAGCTGGCGCTCGTGCGCCTGCTCGACCACAAGCCCGACGACGCGATCGCGGCCCTCGATCTGCCCTTGAGCGCCGATCTGCCGGCCGATCTCGCCCGCCAGCGGATCGAGCTCCGCGCCCGCGCCACGGCCGAGCGCGGCCAGCCCGACCAGGCGCTCAAGATCCTCGAGGGCGACAACAGCCCCGATGCCGACCGGCTGCGCGCCGACATCTATTGGCGCACGCATAATTGGACCGCGGTCGCGGCCCTGCTGCAGCAAGGCCTCGCCACGCCGACACCGGACAACACCATCTCGCCCGAGGCGGCGGCCGCCATCATCCATATCGCCACCGCCGATGTGCTGGGCAATGACAAGGTGGGCCTCGACCAGCTGCGGCAGCGCTATTCGGCCGCCATGGACAAGACGCCGCTCAAGGATGATTTCCGCATCCTCGCCGGCAACGAGGTGGGCGGCGGCAATTTCAAGTCGCTCGCCGACAAGGTGGCGCAGCTGGGCGATCTGCAGAGCTTCATGAGCGTCTATCGCCAGCGGCTGTCCGAGAAGCAGCTGAGCGCCATCAACTAGGCTCCAGCATCAGCACCATCAGCGCCTCGTCGAAATAGCCCGCTTCGGTCTTGAGGGCGCGTGGTTCGATGCCGTAGGTCTCGAACCCGAATTTGCGATAGAGGGCAAGCGCGGGCTCGTTGGTGGTGACGACGGATAGCGTCAGCTGCTCCACGAGGCCGTGCGCCGCTTCGATGATCGCGGCGATGAGCTGGGATGCAGCACCTTGACCGCGCGCGTCGGCTGCCACGAACACGCCCCAGATGAAGCCCTTATGCTGGTCCTTGAGCCCGCCCTGTTGCATCAAGCCGGCCACGCCGATGATGCGGCCGTCGCGATAGGCGCCGAGGACGATCGAGCCGGCCAGGCGCTCGGCGAAGGCCGAAAGCGGCCGCGCTGCTTCGATCTCGTGGGTCGAGCCGAAGGCGTCGGGATCGGTGGCGAGTGCCAAGAGCCGGATCGCGCGGTAATCCTCGGCTTGGGAAGGATCGAGCCGGCGGATCTCGAGTTGCGGCAAAGAGCCATCTCCTCGCGGTTGAGTTTCGTGCTACCAGGACGATAGGTCCCTCCGGCAACGGATACAGCATGCAGCCCGACATCTCCATTCGCGTGGCCACAGCGGCTGACGCGGACGCGCTGTTCGCGATCCATCAGGCGGCGATCCGGCTGCAATCGACCGGTCATTACGGTCCCGAGAGGATGGCGATCTGGTTCGAGGGGCGCACACCGGCGATCTATGCGCCCTATATCGCGGCGGGCCAGATCTGGCTGGCCGAGCGGGCGGGGGCGGCGCTGGGGTTCGTGGGCTTCGTGCCGGGCGAGATCACGCTGCTCTATGTGCGGACGGATTTGATGGGGCAGGGGCTGGGGCGGATGCTGCTCGAGCTTGGCGTCGAGAAGGCGCGGGCAGGGCATGAAGGCCCGATCGAGCTCGCCGCCCTCGTCAATGCCGAGGCCTTCTATCGGCATTGCGGCTTCGTCAAGGTGAAGGATGGCACCTTCCAGCGCGGGAATCCGCCGCTCGACTTTCCCGTCGTGATCATGGCGCGCTAGACCGCCGCTCCGCCGCCTGCTAATCGCTTCGACCATCTCCCCCTCTTCAAAGGACATACCCATGCCGGCAGCGAAGCGCGCGATGACCGTGGACGACCTATGGGCGCTGAAGCGCTTCGCGGCCCCGGCACTGTCGCCCGACGGGAAATGGGCCTGCGTGCCGGTCACCAGCTATTCGATGGAGAAGAACGAGGGCTCGACCCAGCTCTGGCTGCTCTCGACCGACGGCAAGAGCCAGCGGCAGCTGACGCGCGGCAAGAAGGACGGCTCGCCCAGCTGGTCGCCCGACGGCAAATGGTTGGCATTTGTCGCGAAGCGCGGCGAGGGCAAGGAGGGCGACGAGGAGCCGCAGCTCTATCGCATCCCGGCCGATGGCGGCGAGGCCGAGCGGCTGACGGCGCTCGCGACCGGTGTGGGCAGCCCGCGCTGGTTCCCGGATTCGAAGCGGCTGGCCTTCGTCTCCTGGGTCTGGCCGGAGCTCACTACCGAGAAGGCCCAGGCCGAGCGGATGAAGCAGGAGAAGGATGACAAGGTCAAAGCGACCGTCATCGACAATAATCAATACCGCTATTGGGACCATTGGTTTCCGCGCGGGCGGAAGCCGCATCTGCATCTCGTCGATCTCGGCACTGGCAAGATCCGCGACCTCTTCGCCGGCACCAGCTTTCACCTGCCGCCGGCGGAGGCGGATCAGGGCCAGTATGACATCAGCCCGGACGGCAAGGAGATCGCCTTCGGCTTCGGCTCCGATCCCGATCCCTTGATCTTCTCCATCACCGAGATCGTCACGATCGATGTGGCGAGCGGCAAGACCAGGAATTTGACCGAGAAGAGCGGCCGCAAGGCGAAGTGGGACGCGAGCCACCCCGCCTATTCGCCCGACGGCGCCCATATCGCGATCCTGATCGATGATCGCGGCAAGGCGCATAACGAGCAGGCCCGGCTGTGGCTGATCGAGCGGAAGGGCGGTGCCGTGAAGCCGCTCTCGACCGAGTGGGATCGCGGCGTCAACGGGCCGCTCGCCTGGGCCGCCGACGGCAAGTCGATCTACTTCACGGCCGAGACCGAGGTGGCCTGCCCGGTCTGGCGCATGGGGCTGGACGACAAGGTGCCGACTGAGGTGATCCGCGGCCCGGGCGAGGGTGGTACTGCCGGCGAGCTGTCGATCAGCCGCGACGGCAGCACCTTGGCCTATGCCCGCTCGGCGCAGGAGCATCCGCCGATGCTCTATGCTGCCGGGCCCGACGGCAAGGGTGAGCGGGCGATCGAGAAGTTCAATGCCAAGCTGCTCTCGAAGCTCGCCGTGGCGAAGGCGCAATCCGTCACGATCAAGGGTTTCGAGGGCGATGACGTCCAGATGTGGATCGTGACGCCGCCCGATTTCGACCCGAAGGCCAAGAAGAAGTACCCGCTGATGCAGGTGATCCATGGCGGGCCGCATACTTGCTGGGGCGATGTCTGGCATTGGCGCTGGTTGGGCCAGATCTATGCTGGCGCCGGCCATGTCATGGCGGCGGTGAATTATCACGGCTCGACCGGCTGGGGGCAGAGATTCCTCGCCTCGATCAACGGCGATTGGGGAAGGCGCGAGCTGGCCGATGTCGAGGCCGGCACCGACTACATGCTGAAGACCGGCTATATCGACCCGAAGCGGGTAACGGCGACCGGCGGCTCCTATGGCGGCTATATGGTGGCCTATATGAACGGCCATGTGCCGAAGGGGCGGTATCAGGCCTATGTCTGCCATGCCGGCTGTTTCGACTGGGTCTCGATGATGGGCTCGGACGGCTATGCCTGGTTCGGCCACGAGCTGGGCGCCTTCGCCTGGGAGGATGAGGGGCGCGTGCTGAAGCAGTCGCCGCACCATTACGCGGCCAATTTCAGCACGCCGACGCTGGTGATGCATGGCGAGCTCGACTATCGGGTGCCCTATTACCAAGGCCTCGCATACTACAACACGCTGCGGGTGAAGGGTGTGCCGTCACGGCTTGTGTTCTTCCCGGATGAGAACCACTGGATCCTCAAGCCGCAGAACTCAGTGCTGTGGTATCGGGAGTTTCTGGATTGGTGCGGCAAGTGGGGGTAAGCAATCCCGCCTTGTCAGCAGATGGGGACCGTCCTACTATGGGCGGTCGACTCGCGGTTGGGCTCGCGGTTTCGCCGCCTCGGACGAGGGTCGAACGTGCTTCCCACCTATACCGAAGGTTGATCCGTCGTCCGGGTTCGGGCAGCGGCCATCAAAGTTGAAAGGTCTTCCAATGCCGAGTGGAACCGTGAAGTGGTTCAACGCGCAAAAGGGTTACGGCTTCATCCAGCCGGATGACGGAACGAAGGATGTCTTCGTCCATGTTTCGGCGGTGGAGCGGTCGGGTATCGGCAATCTGCATGAGGGGCAGAAGCTCAGCTACGAGATAGAGCAGGGCCAGGGCGGCAAGAGTTCCGCCGTCGCCCTCAAGGCGACATAACGGGCCATCGGGGGCGCCGCCGGCCGGCCGGCGTCACCCTCACCCTCCCGGGAGGATTCGATGGCAGCTCATAAATTCCTGGTCGGCGACAGCGTGACGTTCGTGCCCAACATGGGCGAGGACAAATCCGCGCGCGGGCTGTACACGGTCGTCCGGCTCCTGCCCGCTGAAGGCGTCACGCCGCTCTATCGGCTGAAAGACGAAGCGGGCGGCCCCGAACGCGTCGTGGGCGAAGGCCAGCTGTTCGGATCGTTCGGCTGAGCGACATGCGGCGCCGGAGGGTGGCGCTCCGAGCTACCTGCGGAGCCAGCTTCGGTCCGACCGGCGGAACCAGCGCCCTTTCTCGCTCTCGTCGGCCACGCGCGACTTGGCGCCGGCGATCCACGCCTCCGCCGCATCGGCGGACGTAAAGGGGCTGACCATCGTGGGACTATGGTCAGGGATGGTGACTTCGACCGAAAACTGGGTTTCGGAGATCGAGACGACCCGGTAGGTCGCGTCCGCGTGCGGGTGCGTCTTCATCGTTAAGATATGGGGGACGGGGGGCGGGATTGCAATTGGGTATCGCGAGTTGATCGCGCGCGCGAGGGTGCCGCCCTCGGGGATCTGCCTGAGAGCCGCCGGCGCACCCCGCCACTCACCCGTCATCGGCACGATCCGACATCGAACCAGGCATGACATCGCCTCCCGGCCAGGTGCCGGGCGGCGGCCGGTCGGGCGGCGGGCCATGGGTCGTCGCGTCGAACATCGCGAGCGCCTCGGCGGTGATCTCCGCCAAGGATCGCTCCGGCACCGGTGCCACTGGAGGAGAAGAGTTGGCGCCCAGGCGGAGCCGCCAATTCTCGGTCAGATACCAGCCCTTAGCCTGCCAGACCGCGCGATTGACGGGAATGCCGAGATCATCGCAGATCCCCGCCACCATCTCGCCCATCGGGCGGGCCGGGAGATCGGCCAAGATATCGGGATCCTCGAGCCGCTCATGGAGATCGGTCAGCAGATGCTCGGCATCGGTCCGGCCATTCTCGGCCTCGGCCGAGATGGTCTCCTCGATGGCGTGCACGAGCTTCACCTTCCGCCAGTGGAGGCGGGCCGACTCGGCCTGATGCGTCTCGCCGCTCTCGACGGCGGAATCCCGCTTCGCCGCCATTTCGGCGAGCTTCGCCTTGAGCGCCAGCGTCTGGCGGACCGAGCGCGCAATCTTGGCGAAACTCTGATCGGCGCGGCCGAGATCGGCAGCCGGATCGAGCGCCATCTTAGCCGCGGCATTCTCCTCGACGAGACGCGCGAGCCGCATGCCGATCTGGGCCAACTCGCGAAGCATCTCGGCATCTTCGGATGCAGCGGTGGGGGCGGAGTCCGAGTCCCGTTCCCTGTGGGGGGTGGGACTGGCTGCCGTCATCTGCTTCGTTGCTCCGTTACGTGGCGATGTTTCACTTGACGTACCCACCAGCTAGATGTAGTTTTGACGTCAAGGAGATATCGCCATGCCGTCCGTTCTCGCCGCCCCGCACTTCCACAACGAAGAAGCCGCCTTTGAGTATGTCGAGGCGAGGCTCTGGCCGAACGGCCCGGTGTGCCCACATTGTGGCGAGTGCGAGAAGATCGGCCGACTTGAGGGCAAGAGCACCCGAGCTGGGCTGCGCAAGTGCTACTCATGCCGCAAGCCCTTCACCGTGCGGATCGGCACCATTTTCGAGAGCAGCCATCTCAAGCTGCACCTGTGGCTTCAGGCCATTCACCTGATGTGCGCCTCGAAGAAGGGCATCTCGACCCGCCAGCTTCAGCGCATGCTCGGCTGCGGGCTCAAGACCGCGTGGTTCCTCTCGCACCGCATCCGGGAAGCTATGAAGGAGCAACGGGACATGTTTACCCCGCCGATGGGTGGCGCTGGCAAGGTGATCGAGGCCGATGAGACCTATGTCGGCCGCAAGGAAGGTATGAAGGTCAACCCAAAGGGTGGCGTCGGCCATGTGCGCCCTGTCGTGGCGCTTGTGGAGCGTGACGGCGGCGTCCGCTCCTTCCATGTGCCGAATGTGACCGCAGCCGTCCTCGGGCCGATCCTGGGTGTGCATGCCGACAAGGAAAGCCGGCTCATGACCGATGAGGCTCGGTTCTATATCCACGTCGGCCATAACTTCGCCGAGCACGGCACTGTCAACCACTCGATCAAGGAATACGCTCGCGGCGACGTTTCGACCAATACCGTGGAAGGCTATTTCTCGATCCTCAAGCGCGGGATCTACGGCGTTTATCAGCACGTCTCGGAAGCCCACCTGAAGCGCTACCTCTACGAGTTCGATTTCCGGTACTCGAACCGCGTCGCGCTTGGTGTCCATGACGTGGAGCGTGCCGATCGCGCGCTGAAGGGTGCCAAGGGCAAGCGGCTCACCTATGAAACGACTCGTATCGGAGCCGCTTAAGCGCCCGCTTACCGGACGCCTGCGGAGGCGGCATTGGAGCCGGACCGATTACGACCCGAATCAGCTGAAGCTCGATCTTTGAAATGAGTAGTCTACTACGCTAAAATAAAAGCCGGCCCGGAGAGCAAGTCCGGGCCGGCGTGCTGATTGAGGCCTGCTGAGCCCGTCTTTCCTGATCGCTAATATATCGGGAATGAGGGCTGCTGTCAAAATGATAAAATGGAATAGTAATCGCCATGAATCTACCAAATTGGTCCGTCAGCGATATTATTACGTACGGATCGCTAATTATTGGCGCGTTTGTATTAGCGTTGTCTCCTATTATGACCAGTAGACACACCTCGACCGAGGCTTCTGAAGGGCTGGCAGTAGTGCCGCGCAGATTGAAATTCTGGTCGTTGACCAACATTCCCGCAGCTATGGTGACCATCGCGGCCATATCGTGGCTAGCCGCCCAGGCCGGTCTATGGGGATCTCCCAAGATCGTTGACGTATACCAGCATGTATTTGATGGAGATACGGTAATATTAGACAATCATAGGTATTTTAATTGCACATTCAACAACGTCCATTTTAGATGGAATGGAGGATATTTTTCCATATCGAACTCCGCAGTAAATGGCGGGTCCTTCGAAACACAGAACGATACTGCTGTCCAAACGGTAGATCTCCTCAAGGCCTTGAATTTCCTCGGAGACAAGACTTTCGCGGCCGACTGGAAACGCTTTCCCCCTGAACATTTCGAATCTAAGCCATAGATGAAGGACGCGAACGATGTCGCGAAAAGCTACTCCGAAACCTGACGACCCGGCCCAATCCAAGCGGTTCATCGAGACCGCGAAGGAGCTTGAGGCGGACGAGGATGAGACCGCATTCGATCGCGCCTTCGAAAAGGTCACGCCTTCGGCTCCCCCATCTCGTCCATCCGAGAAGCCATCTTCTTCATAAAGCCCTTGACGGCCATGAGGATGTGCTCGGCCTCATCGTCGGTATACTTGTTCTCGACGTGCATGGTGGCGTTGCGCCACGGATTTTTGACCGCGTCTAAAGAGACGTAAAGCGCCTCGAATAAGGCGCCATCGCCACTTAGCCTATCGGCTGCAGTAGGCCATTTCGTATCGATGCCGGCCGATACGGCCTTGAGGATATGCCCCCAATTCCGCTCGGCAGGACGCAGAGGGTCCGGGATGGAGAGGCACCTAGCGATAGCAGTGATGCCGATTTCCATGAGCCTCATGAGGTGAAATACGCAGGCCGTGGATCGTCCAAGCGCCAGACATTTCGCAGCCTCATCTAGCTCAAAAGAAGCGCTTTTGAACCTGTCCTCAAAAGTTTGGCCGAACAGCGGCTTTTTCGGCTCGTAGTAAGACTTATCAGTCCGACTTAATGATATAAATCTTATCAGGCTGAGCTCTCGAAGCAGAGTTAACTCTATATTTTCAAGACCAGACAAGACATGCTCCCACTTCACGTCCGTCTTTTCCATGTGGTCGGCCAGATCTTTAGCTGATAGCAGGGTAACCTCAGCTTCGAGCAGATCAAGGTGTGCAATCAAATTCCGAATTCTCGGAACCAAGAACTCTCTGTCCCTTTGCTCTATCCCTTCGTCGCGCTTGAATGTGGGATCGTCATCAGTCCAGTCCGCCCTAATCCAAGCGGACATTTCTTTGATGCCGCTGGCAGCTTGGAAAAACGCATCAGCGCGAAAATTCAGCATGTCCCACAGGCTCCAAAGCCGGCGGGTTTCCAATAGTGAAGGATCTTCCCGCGCCGGGGTTGAGATCAGCATATCTCAACTCTTAGCGCATGGGTATGGGAAGTGAAACATCGCCCGTTACGTTGATCGGGAACAAGAGGGGAACATATTTGGGGCGGGCGATCAAGATGGGTGGATGGGGTGTGGATAACTTCGGTCGGCGAATTGGCGCGCCATGCGGGACGTGGGCTTGCTTATTGTATGAGTGTCGTTTTCACTCATTTTCTTTGTCCCTTCGTCACCAATTCCCGGTTGTAGAGGTCATTTCGTCGCCCGACGACATAGTCAAGCTGGCTTGCAACCTATTTATACATATGCTACCCGCTCCAAATAGCGGAAATCAAAAAGCTTTCAGATAATTTGCCATCTACTCTGTGCCCCAATAAGATAATCGCCTCGAATAGAAGCGATCGATTTGCCGCTACCGCAGGATAGGGTATGTATAAATTTATTATTTTGGCAATCGTCTCAACGATCGTGCTTGACCCGGCCACGCAGGCCGCGACGTTGAATTCGAGAAGCGCAAGCGACAGCCGCTTGGGTGCTCGAACAAATAAAGCTCGATGAAATTGCAGATCTAAATAAACGATGCGGGACGAGCGCATTAAGTGCCGAATCAATTCAGAAAGAAAATTGCAGAACTATCCATTCTATATTTCTGGAGAAACTACTCACAGATCCAAGGTTGCAAGGAAATCCCATTCGACACCGAGTACGGATAAGGGGTGCTTATATAGCCGGCCCCGTAGATATATCTGACAGCGATATCGAGCCGGAAGTCTGGATTGATGGAAGTAAGATAGATGGGGAAGTTAGGCTCGACGGCACGCACTTTCATCGACTTATTTCAATACAACAGACCATTGTTAATGGGGATTTTTCGCAATTAAGGCGCAAAGTAACCAGTTAGCCGCCCCAATATCGGGTAGAATGTCTATCTGAATAACTGGTTGCGAGCATGTATTATGGCCGACAGCCATTTGGTGAGCGGCCTGAGGAATTTGCGGGCCGAGAAGCTCGGCAAGCTTCAGCAGTTGAAGAAGGAAATCGACCGGCTCGTCTCGGAGGCTACCGAGGTCGAGGGGATGATTGAGCATGTCGATGCCGTCCTGAAGGACGTGGCGCCAGACACCGATCTCGAAGCCATCAAGCCCGTGCGCGCCCGCCAGCCGGAAGCCCGCGGCGGCGTTCCTCGGCTTCACTCAGACGGCAGGCTGCCGGTGACCCAACAGGTGCTCAGAGTTCTGCGCGAGGAAAGCATCCCGATGACCGCCGACGAGGTCATTGCCTGCGTTGCCCGCCATCATCGGGACAAGGACGAAAGAAAGCTTGCCAACAATGTCCGCGTTTTCCTGTCCTTGAAGACCAGGGAAGGCCTGCTCGTCGCCAACGACACCGCCGACGGCCGGAAGCGTTACGCGATCAATCGGTGATTCCGCTATCGCCGGTTCTGTCCGGTTTTCTCGTGCGCTGAGCGCCCCTTAAATTCAGACAGCGAACCGACAAGGGAGGAGGATCTCCTTGTCGTTGATTTAACCGCGGAGGCCCAGACGTGAGCGCCGTTCGATGATGATATCCCAAGGGATTTTTGAATCCGAGCTGGGTATCAGGCTTTGCCATAGTTATCAGTCCTTAACTGATTGACGATACTCGTCATGATAGAACGGCATCCCTCAGTTATCCCAATTTTGCGATCCTTCGAATGCTACGCGGACAACTTCCCAACTGGAACCCCGACCGGCTCTCCATCGAGCAGGCTCCTGCGCCTCGCGACGTCTATTGGATAGGTGTCTTTGGCGACGCATTAGAGCCGGAGTTTACCGGATATCATCCAGGGATCATTATCCGGGGTGCGAAAGATCTTAAGCTCCCCACACAAACGGTTTCCTTTGTACCCGTTACAACCGAGCCTCCAAGAGTGACCGAGGAAACTGGACGGATTGCGCCATATATTTTCCGACTCTCAAAGAACCCGAATCCGGTATTATGTAGCAACCGCCACAAGCGGTTGCCGCACCTCGTCGTCACCTATTCCGGAGGATGGATAAGGTAGGAGGCGCGCCATGCGGGCGCGCGCGGCGTGGGCTGCTTTAGTATGTTTGGTTCCAATCTGGATCGTCGATCGCCACGAAGCGCTCGAGATCGGGATCCCAGTAGTGCCCGAAAATCATCGTTCTCACAACGCTCAGGCTATCTGTGTAGGTAACCCACCCGATGAGGTGCAGCCTCTTTTTGGTTGGCTTCGTGTTGAGAAAGACGAGGCCGCTAAGGTCGCCACCGAAAACATGATACCGGTCTGTCGCACCAACCTCGAACGTACGTTCCGGAATTATGTTGTTTGGCCCGAGATTAATAATATCTGGCAAGTCTATATATTCGACCATCATGAGACCAATACAGCTACCTGTAACCGTCGCCGCGCTACCTCCAGAATTTATGACCCGGAAATCAACACACATCGGTTGTTCGGTTGGCGGCTTTTCGTGGACGAAATCACGAATTCTTATCCAGAAGATACTAAGCTTGGGTCGGTTTTGAGCAAAGAATTGATGTCTCGCTACGCCATGCTGCTTTGTTGTGAGATCCAGTTGGCGTGCGATCAATTCAATTTGTTGATCAGCTCTGAAGGAGGCACTGCGCATGTGCCGGGCTTGCTCGGAAGCCGCATATGCGGAGTCTCGGGCAGCGTAGGCGCTCATGGAGGCCGAACTGGCGAACTGTGCCATGGCATTGGCGGCCCGTGTGGCTTGTGCGATGGACCTCTCAACGTCTTCGGCCTGACCTTGGGCGATCGAATCCATCTTCTCGACGGTTTCCTTCAGGCGGCCGGCCTGAATCCAAAAAACGACGCCTTGGCCGATGCCGACCGCGACGAGGAACGCCGTAAGCCTGACCATCCACCAGTCGCTCGCTTTATCGCCGTCCTTCTCCTTTGGCCCGGTGGCTTCTGGATTGCCATAAAGGGAAGCGGCTGTATCGGTAGCGGCCAGCGCCGTTTGGGGTGGACGTTGACGGCAGCGGGGGCCATTTCCGTGAGCCTGAGCATCGCCCTGCTGTGGTGCATCCCCTACGCCAGCACATGGGGATGGTGGGTGTGAATTCGGAGCAGCAATGATCCCGAGGAAAATGACATAGGACAGCCCAGCGCAGAATAGGCCGGTCGTCCAATATGCTTTCCGTTCGTTGTCCATAGGGCAAAGAGTGCCGCAACTCCGGCGCGGAGTGGAGTTTAAATCTTAAGCCTCTGGTTCTCTCAACCTCAAAGCATGCACGCCGATCGCTTCCAGGCACTGAGCGAGAAACACTGCTGTGAACCGCCCGCGGCTGATCTTGTTCGCAATTGCCGCTGGCGTTTCCTCGACACCGATTTCCGCCAGCTTGGCGGACAGCGTCTCATAGGTCTGGTGCTTCCGCTTCAGCTCCGCTTTCAGGATGCCCTTTAGGTGGTCTTCCCATTCCGCTTCCGTGCGCATGAAAACCTCTCGGATGTGATAATCGTATATCATATTCGATAATTTCGTATTGACAAGGGTGCCACAGAATTACTACATTCGATAACACATTATCGGATGTGACAAGTTCATGGCTCAACACTTTCTCCTCTCAGCAAAAGCAAGGACGCTCTCGTTAGCGTCGGTGCTGCGCATGAGCGAGAAGGATGCCGAGACCATGTTCGCCGCTATCCGGTGGGCCGATAACGGCGGCAAGCCGGTTTGTCCGCATTGTGGTTCCGTCACCGTCTATGAGTGCCGCCGCCCGAACGGCGCGCTCCGGTTCCGGTGCAAGGGCTGCCGGGGCGATTTCAGCCTGACCAGCGGCACGCTCTTCGCCTTCCACAAGCTGCCGCTGCGGACCTACCTGGCCGCCATCGTGATCTTCTGCAACGAGGTCAAGGGCAAGTCGGCCCTGGCGCTCTCACGAGATCTCGACGTGCAGTACAAGACGGCTTTCGTTCTGGCGCACAAGCTGCGCGAAGCCATGGCGTCCGAGATCAAGGGCGCCCGGATCGGCGGCGAAGGCAAGGTGGCCGAGGTCGATGGCGGCTATTTCGGCGGCTATGTGAAGCCGGCGAACTACAAGGAGAATCGTCGCGATCGGCGCCTGGCCAAGAACCAGAACGGCAAGCGACAGGTCGTTGTCATCGTCCGTGAGCGTGGCGGTCGGACCATCCCGGCAGTCTTCAAGACCGAGGCCGCGTCCGTCGCGTTCATCAAGTCCCGCATCGATGCCGGTACGATCGTCAACGCGGATGAGGCCGGCTCATGGAACGAGCTGCACGCTCGCTTCGATGTCCGGCGCATCAACCATGAGCAAGCCTATAGTGATGCCGAAGCCTGCACCAACTGGGCCGAGGAATTCTTCTCGCGGATGCGCCGGGCCGAGATCGGGCATCACCATCACATCGCAGGCACCTATCTCGTTCGGTACGCCCAAGAGGCCGCGTTCCGCGAGGATCGGCGCCGGCAGTCCAATGGGGAGCATTTCGACCGCGTCGTGACGCTGGTCACGAAGAGCGGACCGAGCGTCGATTTCTGCGGCTACTGGCAGCGGGCTCAGGGATAGGGAGCGATCATGGCGACGCGCGCGTTAATCGCGATTGCGTCGTTGATATCGTCGACCCAAAGAAACTTTGGCCCATTCTTATCAATGATAAAATCATCCCCTGAATGGATGTGCGTATAAACAAAAAACTCTTCGTCTTCACGCACCAAAAGATATCCGATGAATTCCAGCTTATCATCGGGAACGTTGTCTATGGAGACGTACCACTTAGTCATGCTAGGCCAAGCATAGCTCACTAGAATCTATTTCCCGACTTTTGAAAACTCGTTTCAGCACCGTTTGAGAAGGAGTTTTTCCAACCTGGTTTTCCGGAATTAGGTGCCCAGTGGATTGATGATAAAAATTCAATGCGCGACGAGCCTTGTCCTCGACCTCGGCCTCGGTCGCGCCGATAAAACAAAAATAGGGAGAGGATGAAGAACACGCGATATGTTTCCCGTCATCCGTCGTCCCGAAATGAATCGTCTGATTCTGAGCCACAATCACCTCCGCTATCAGCCGTGCCCCAGAGGGCTTCGACTACACCCTACATACCCTGCAAACGTCTGCGATCGCCGTTTGTCGGCGCCCCTTATTCCGTTCGCAACCGTATATGGGGATTAACCACACCGGTTGTCGTGACGCATATGCAGAGCTGCTTCCCCGTGTCCTTTTATGATCACCCTGATGTACGACGGGTAAAGATCAATCAGAACGATTTCATTCTACATCTTTCGTCGTAAATGCTGCAACGCAATGCGCAAAAAGGTCTCAGGGAGCGTCGTGGAGCGTCAGAGCTACGCCAATCGCCACAGCTTGGCATCCTTCCCCGGCTCGCCCACGACCAATTTCCCATCCTGCCGAGACAGCATATTGCGGACCTTGGTCACCATCGCCTTGCGCTGGGCTGGTGTCGGCATGGTCATGCCGCATTTCGCCATGAGCCTGACAGCGATCTCTGCTGAGGTGAGCGGCGTCCTCGATACGCGCAGCATGTCCAGGATGGTGCGGGCCGCTTGACCGTATGGCATGGGCGTCAATCGAAGCCGGCGTATCTTGGGCTTCTCCTTGCCCGGCAGTGCGTTCGGATCGAACACAGCTATGGCACCCTCAAGGTGCTCGATCGCCTCGCGCAACTCGACGATGCGGCGTTCGCAGGCGATCAGCTCGGCCGCCAGCTCGGCCCGCTTCGCGATCAGCGACGCTGCCATATGAGAGGATTCAATCATCCACCAGATATGGTAGGATCAGCCCAACCGGTCCAGCCGCCTTGTGGTGGCGCTTGCTACATAATACCGCCCAAATCCACGTAGCACGGAACCTTGCTGGGCTATATGTAATCATATAATTACCGTTCGCCTCACTCGGCTGGAGCGCTATTACACCGACGCGGGATTGGCCGTCGTAAAAGTGTCGAAGGAAGATTTTTCAGGAGTAATGCAAGCTATCCGGCGCGGCTTCAGAGCCATAGAAAACCATATCAAGGAGTTGGTCGAGACAGATAGGCAGACCTACAGAGAGGCCCTTGATGCAGCGCACGAAGCACGCATGAAAGGTATGGAGGCGGAGATAGCCGAGCGCGCAAAAAAGGAGGCAATGGAGATTTTGGACGAGCTAACACGTCCCACGAGAGCGGCTGGATAGATACCTTGACATCGAGCTCTGAGTGACCTACATAGCTCCCGTGGGTCCGCCCACTCGTCTCTTCGGAGACATCGATGTTTCGCGCCTTCGGGCGCTCGCGGGGCGAGCCAAAAGCTCGCCCCAAAAGATTCTATCTAAAACTTACGAATTCAAGTACGCAACCCCTTTGCCCGATTGATTGGGAACGGCGGTAGCGACTAATGACACCGCCGACGGCCGGAAGCGTTACGCGATCAGCCGATGATTCCTTGGCGGCATCGCTGCGAACATGGGCTCGAAGACCCGTCCCCATCTGAGCTCCTGCCGCTCGAGCTGATCATCCGGCAACTGCCAATGTTGCCAATAGCCTTTGAGGCACCGGGAGACCGGGTAGTCCATTGCGAGACGCAGCAGGTCCATCATGGCTTCCTTGTTTCCGGTCCGGCGCCGGTTCTCTCGCCAGCACATCTCACCGGCATAGAGCTCCAGCCAGGTCGGCGACAGATGATGGTAGGAGCCGAATTCCCCTCGTCGCGCCCGCGAATGGAAGGACTCGGCGAGATTGGTCGAAGCCCCGTTGAAGACGAATCCCTGGCCATGGTCGCCCGCGCGCAGCTCGCCGAACGCCTCGAGGTCTTCGTAGGCCACGTGTCCATCGCTGTAAAAGATTGTTTCGGCGTCCTTAGGCACGATTGCGCGGACGGCGGCATTGACGACGGCTTGGGTCTCGCTGTTGGCCGCGAAGGCGATCGTCTTCCCATAGCGCTGTCTCAGCACCATGATGACGCGCTGCTTGGGGTCCTGCTTTGCGCGTCGCCGGTCGACACGGTTCTTCTTTAGGTTCGCCTGCTTTTCCTTGCCGCCGTAATAGGCCGCGTCGAGTTCTACCTCGCCCTCGAGCGAAATGGTTTCGCGGTGAGACGCCATCGCTTCCCTGGCCTTGTGCAGGTTCACGAACGCCGTCTTGTACTGGCAGTCGATGATGAACGACATCTGGAGGGCGGAGATTCCCTTCACCGCGCCGGTGAACTGGAAGAGCATCTTCACGAGCTTAAGAAAGGGCAGCTTGCGGCTATGGAAGACGGTGCCCGAGGTCACCGAGTACATCTTCCGGCAGGTCTTCTCGCGGCACTTCCACCAGCCGTCCCGGCATTTGACGGTGTAGTAGCGGACGGAGCCGCAGGCCGGGCAATAGGGATTGCCGCCGTTGGCGCGCCAGCGTGCCTCCTTGAAGAGCTCGTAGGCCTCTTCCTCACTGAGATTGTTCATCCACGGAAAGTCGGCCGTCCGCGCCTCGCGACGCAGCCGGTACGGGACCTTGCAGCCGGTGTTGCGGTTCCGCCGGGGCATGTCTCAGCCCTCCCGCCTGGCGACCCGAGACAGCGGGCGGTATTTGACAACCTCCGACGGAGGCGGTCACGGCGAAGCCTTGGTGGAAACGGGTAATGGCAGACATCCTCAGACTCCCTGGCAACACGACAGTACAGCTCGCACAGCACCTGCCCGGGTTCGACGAACCCAAGCCGTCATCAAGCAGCGCGCGATATGGTCCGACGCCTTGATGGAGGATGGGGCGGAACAGGGCCAACTCCGCGGCATTCTGTGCGAGCATGGCCGTCATCATGGGCGGACCTTCGCGCCGCGGGTTTCGCTCAAAATCGCCTCGATCTCCCGGCCATCGATGCTCTCCTTCTCGAGCAGCAAGGCGGCGATGCCTTCGACGGTCGCGCGGTGCATCCAGATGAGGTCTTTGGCGGCCTCATAAGCCTCCGCGAGCTTCAAGGAAACCTGGCGTGCGATAGCCGCCTGCAACGAGAGCATCGCTCCCATCTGGTCGGGCGCAGGCGTGCCGAGCCAGAGCAATCCATGAGCACCCTCGTTCAGCCCCAGAGAACAAAGCATCTCTGTGGCGAGATGGGTCGCTCGGGCGAGGTCGCTGATTTCGCTGCCGCCTGCTCCGCTGGAGACCTCACCAAGAATCACTTCTTCGGCCGCCCGACCGGCCAGGATTTCGCGAATCCTGCTTTCGATTTGCGGTCTCGTCATCGAGCTGCCGCCGAACGCCATCGTGATGACGCCACCACCCGTGTTTTCCGTCTGCCGGATGGACGCGCTGACCACGGCGCCAGGCCGTTCGAGCGCCACCACCAAGGCATGGCCCGCTTCATGGACGGCGCACCGCGTCATTTCCGCGGCGGGCTGTTCGGGCGCAGCGCCCCGGATTTCCGCAAGCAGGTCGTCCAATCTGACCGGCCGCTGTTCTTGCCGCGCGCGACGGCGGGCACCGCGGACCCATCTCTCGCAATCGGCGCCGGTGCTCCCGAGGCCGATGCGCGCCGCACCCGACAAATCGACGTCAGGCAAATCCTCCTTGAGATGATGGCGGAGGATTTTCGCCAGGCCATCCTGATGGGGGCGAGAGATCAGGATAGCGCGGTCCAATCGGCCGGACCGCGTGATGGCGCCGTCGACCTGGTCAGGATGATTGCACGCCCCCAGGACGACGACACCCTCGCGTCCGCCGATGCCGTCGAGCTCCTCGAGGAGGCCGTTGACCACCTGGATGCTGTAGCTGCTGTTGTCGTGCGAGAAGGTCGCGCGGTCGCCGAACGAATCGATTTCATCGATGAAGAGGATGCAGGGCGCAGCGGCCCGGGCTTCGGCGAATGATGTCCGCATGGCCTTCAGCGTGTCGCCGAGATGGCCCGCCGATTGCCATTGGCTGAGCGACGACGCGATCAGCGGCACCCGGCATGTGGCGGCAAGAGCCTTTGCGAAGGTGGTCTTGCCTGTCCCGGGCTCCCCATGGAGCAGAGCGCCTTTGTCGACGGCAGACCATGGCAGCTTGCCCTGCTGGTAGTCCTGGAGGTCGGTGGCGAGCGAGCGACCCCATTGCGCGGCTTCATCCATGCCGTGCAGGTCGTCGAGCGTCACCGCGCTCGAGACTTTCGATTTCGTGAGCCTGTGCAGGCGTTCAACATAGTCGTCGGGCGTTTGCCCGGGCCTCTTCGCCAGCCTCAAATCGTCGAGCGACAGCGTCCGCAAGCACTCGTCGGGCAAGGTCGTCGTCGGCCGGGTCCCAATCAGGCTCGAGACGAATTCCTCGAAGGCGGCGGCATCCATGGCCGGAATCTGGATGTGGAGGTCCGCCACACGCATCAGGTCGCGCGGCAAATGGCGTTCCGGGATGGGCGCGAAGCCGTACACGCTGGTGCCCCTGGACAATGCCGAAGCCACGCCGAAATTGCCGGTGCCGCGATGGTCGATTTTCCCGCTCCCGTCGCGGCGGAATTCGACCCAAGGGTCGACATACTCTCTGCTGGGCATAAGCTCGATGACATCGCCATCGACCGGAACATCGTCGGTCGTCCGTGCCACAATGCGCCAGGCCTCGGCGATCGGGTCCACCCAATCCGGCCCGGGCACCGCGAACACAATGGCGGCGCCGCGAACCCGGACCATCTCTTCGAGGTCCGGCCTCGAGCGCAGGAGATGTTTCACCAGCACGCGCGCCGCGATATCGACCACGTCGATTGCGGTGAGCTCGAACTCGGCGGCCGTCGCGGCATCGCTGGTCGCACTCGTCACGTAGTTCAGCCAAGCGGCGTCGCGGGATTCAGCGGATGCCGTCATGGACGGCGTCCTGGCTTTCGGTTGCGCGCTCATGAGTGCCTCCCTTCGCCGAGCTGGCGGCCCAGCTGATAGAATCTCGACAAGGTCCTGGCCCAACCGAAATCGGGGGCGAAGGCCCAGACCTCTGAGGTCACGCTCAGGGGGCCTTTCAATGTCGGATGGCCATGGATGCCGCCGATGAGGCAGGGCCGCGGACGTGTGGCGAAGTTGTAGGGGTCGAGAAGGGGAGCGCCTTCGAGCGCAGCGGGAGACGGCATATGGCCGTCGGCGATGCGGCTGAGGTCGAGGGTCAGCGCCTCGAGGCGCGCGACCTCGTCTCGGATGTCGCCCACGATTCCGTGGCGACCGATCATGATAGTCATTGAGTACCTGCGGTTCGAATCGAGCACATGTCACCTCGCCGGATGGCAAGGCGCCGATGGTCAGAGCGCAGGGATGAGTGGTCTCAGGAGGGGAAGCTGGAGCCGCTCAACGCTGCGCAAAGCGCAGCGGTATTCGGCTGACGGCCAGGAGTGCCGCAGCTGTCAGTTGATGGGCGAATGCCCTATGGGTATTCAGGCGGCAGGTCATGGCGGCGAACGTATATGGAACGGTGGCTCCGGAGTCAATCGAAATTTGGAATCCTGGTGCCTTTCATCTATCAGTTCGAACTTGACCATAGCAGTTTCGCCGCTCTCGAAATCGCCAGACGCATCGAAGAGTAAGGATACGCGAGGATCGGCATAATAAAGTAAAAATGGCGATCTCGGGTCGTGATAGAGCTTCCTGTAACATCCTTCTCTAATCTTGCGGAGGATTCGGCCTTATTTTCTTTGCTGCGATCTTGGAAAGCTGATTCCGAAGGTCGTCGCTAAGGTGTGCTTTCGCAGCGGCCTCGGTCGCCAATGCCATGTTGGCCATCCGTTGTATGGCCAATTCTCCCTTACGCATCGCTTCCAGAATAATTGGCCCGTTGGTTCGAGGGCTACGCATAGAAAACGCTCGATTCTCCAGCAAGTCTTGCCAGAGTTTCTCATATTGCACCATCATGATTGAAGCTATGGTTTCACCAAACACCCCGCCATCAAGAAATTGAATTGCAGCGGCACATGATAAAAATATATCGTTCGCATCAATAACTTGTTTATTCAAGAATTTTCCGACGACATTTGCCACTATCAAGAAAATATTACTACGGTCATTCGAGGGATTCTCGGCCAGGTAAAACAACTCTTTTGTCAAATCCCAGAGACCTGGCATAGCCTTTATTTTCTTGCGGAGGTCTCGCATAAGGCCGACACGTCGGCGCACCCCAATGCCCAACATGAATGATAGGACTGCTCTCTTGGTGCACTCGCCTACCCTGGTGTCACTCCACTCATGCTCCGTAATAGGAGAGATTTTTCCTTGAGGAATGTTAAATAGATCGCGACCTTTCCACTCTGTATATGTCCGAATGCCTTCGATCTCTGCTTTTGGCCAAATCACGATTTCCGATAAGAACCGATCCACGTCGAGCTCTCGCACGGCAGCCCGGATGGTGCTTGCTGCCAGCATGGTCTCGAGAGGCAGCAGGCCTCCAGACTTCGTGCGTCGACGAAGCTCGATCAGCACGTCGCGTCTCGTCGAAATCTCGGCTTCGAGCTCTGCGAGCTGGTACCAGACAAAGTTTGGTTGGGCCTGTGGTTGGTCTCGAAACCATTCTGACGGTTCCGGCTCACTGCACATGCCGTACACCATGGCTTGCCTGGCTGCCGGAAAATCCGCAGCTGCACCACGCATATAGAGGATCGCACCGATGTGAACTCGCTTTACGAAGGCTTGTTGAAGCCCTGCTTTCGGATCCAATCCGTCGGCCTCCAATAGCGCCCGCAGCATGAGGCTCAGGGCGCTCTCACATTTTCCCGCCTCGAAGTCGAGAACCGCGCAGTCTGCCGAAAGGCCTGCTGTCATGGCCCTCATCGGCTCGCCACATGTCCTAGCCGATTCCCAAGCTTCGCCAAAGAAGTTGCGAGCGCTAGCAAGGTCGCCTATCTCCGCCGCGCTCCGCCCCGCCTCTCGCATCGCGTAAGCACGGTCGACTGGCCGATCCGTCGGCATGAGGTCACCAAATTTTCCAAACTCCGCAAGAGCTTCGGCATACCGGCGATGACGGAAGAATACCTTCTGTCGATGGCGATTTATTCGATAGTCGTGAGGATGAGCTTCTTGCGCGAGCCGGAGGACCTCCAATGCCCCTTCCATGTCGTTGGCGTACTCGTCGAGCACATCCGCCTCGGCACATAGAAGTTCGATCGCGAGATCAGAGGTTTCGCTGGCGGACTGGGTCTGGCTGAGCTTTCGAAAGGCCGCGGCGGTGGAGCGCGCATCGAAGTTCGGCTGTTTTGCCGATCCCTGCAAAGATGCTGCCACGATAATATGCAAGCTTTGCTTTCGTTGAGCAGCGGCGCCTAGATAGCGTGCTCTTACGTCTTTCGGCTGCCGGTCCAGGGTCTCGATGAGCTCGACAAGATCATCGACAGACCGCAGCGCGCTCGCTCGGATAATGAACATTATCTGATCCTGCGTGCCGCTCGGCAAAAATGCATCGATTGGACCGCCGGTGGTATCGGGTTTGTTGAGTAATGGTCCCATCAGCGTGGATGCCACCATGTCCAAGTGCATGGAAAGCCAGCGCCTCGGCCCGATGGGGATCCCTGTTTCTTGCATAACTGTCGAGGCGATAAGGGCCTCGAAGTATTGGCGATGTTCGCTATCGGCCAGACTGCTTTCGGCCAACGCTCGATCGACGAGCTTCGCCGCCAACACCATATCGTCAAGCGCCACAGCGACGCGTAATTGCGCAAAGCTAAGCAAAGTGAATATTTTAAATTCTTGAGGGTTCGTCGACTTTATAAAATCTAAGCTCATGCGCGCAAAGATAGACACCTCTTGCGCCAAGCGCTTGAACTCTGATTTCTTCGGGTCGGCAGAGGCACTTGCGATGGCCTGACCAAACCAGAGAAGGCCAATCAGATGGCGATATTGAAGTGCGATCAAGAAGACCTGAAGCAATTGATCTGCTGGAAATGGTCGCCGCTTCATGAGGTCATGCATAGCGCCAATTTTGATCGACTGCTGCAATGAGGAGGGTAGGGTCATGCCACTGTCCTTGAGAAGCGGCGAAATGCGATACCTCTCCGAGCCCAGTTGTTCGATCCAGGGGCCAACCAGGGAGTCGAACAAGAGTTCCTGCAAGGCGAATCTCTTGCGGTGTCTCGGCCGCGACCAGCGCCAAGGTCCGATCGAAGTTGCCGTGCAGCAAAGATAGGCGGAGCAGAAGGTCCATAGCATTTGGCTGTAACTCTTCTAGTAACCGGTTGCGAACCGATTTGCGCTCCTCCTCCATATCATCTGGTGTATCATTCAGTGGGACAACGTCGGCGAGCAGCTCGTCTTTATTCCAACCGCGGTTCGCAAGCCCGGCAATGCGAGCATCAACCAGTTGCGGATGGCCTCCACTGGCGAAGACGTAAATGGGCCACGCCCATGTTGCTGGGTCGCCGCCCGCAGTCTCAACCATATCCGACACATCCTTTCGCGTCAGATAGGGAACCCGAATGATTGCATCCGCGCCGAGACCGAGTCGGTTTGCGAGAGTTGGTGGCGGCCGTTTCGCGCTGGTGACGATCAGAACGCCGTCGGCATCCGCGACAGATCGAGCTACCTGGCCAATGATGGAGATGAGGGTATTGTCGGCATCCGCAGGAATATCGTCGAGGATCAGCCCGCGGGCACCGCTTTGACGGAAGTTGTTCGCGATCCCGACCAATATCGACCGTATAGCTGATGGTTCAAGGTCTCGCAAATCAGCGAGATGCCATTGGACTTGCTGCGAGTTGGCCAACAATAGGGCAAGGGTGCTCTTGCCGAGGCCGCTGCTGCCGTGGAACCAAAGGGTGCCGCGCGACGCGAGCTTCATTTGAAGCCTTCCGACTTCATCGGTCCGGCGAGCCGCTCGTCGGGGCAGCGGAATTTGAGCGACATCTCGCACGGCTGCGCCAACAAGGGTGAGCGGCATCACGCCTGCGAGCTGAAATCCGCCCAGCATATTTAGCGGGATCGTACTAACCGTCCTCCTCTGGAACAGATTTATGAGATCCGACTTAGTAACATACCTAAGCTCGCTCGGCTGCCGGGTTGATTCGAGCAATGCTTCAAAGAGAAAGGCGCGAACATCTTTGGATGCTTGCGCGGTAGTGCCCAATTTATTTCCAAACTCTACTAGGAGCTGTTCGACGTCCTGGCGAAGTTCTTCCTGGCTCGGTTCTTCTTTGAGCCAGCGGATAGGTCGAATGATACGCTCCCGCAACTGATCGTCGGGCGCATCTTTAATGAACGTGTGAAGATCTTCAGCAAAGCCAAGCTGAAGCAGGGCCACGCGGATTGGCTCGACATCGGCCCCAGGGCGTGCGGCCATACGCCAGTAAGTTAGGCCGGGACTTTTCTCGGGAAAAGCCATTTCTCGTTCTTTGCCAAAGCCACTGGTGGTCAGCAGAGCGCCAGTCACTAGCCGATCGGGGTTTTCCTTTTGGAACTCCCAAACCGAGCTTACCAGCTTTTTAGCACCAGCTGATCGCAAAGTAATATTGTTCGTAACTCGCTTTACTTGTCGAACGTCAAGGCTATAAGCGTCCGAGATCGCAAAATCTTCGGCAAATTCGATATGCAGTAGTTCGTCGTCGTTGAGCGTGAGCCACGTCTTTAGCGTTTGGTCTATTTGATAGACATAGGCGGCTAACACATCGGTAGCTTGCCGATCAACTTCACTGTCGGGAACTTTTATCGATGTTGATTTCTTTTCGCGCATGTAAAACGATCTTGCAGATTCAAGTTCCCCGTGACCTCATTCACGATAGGCCTATCATGTTGGCGCATCAATATGGCGTCGCGAGTTTTCTGGGCCTGTCCGCTGCAAGACTCAGATCACTTCCGTACACCGTTCGGCACTCCACCCCGCCGATGATCTCGCAGGATAGAACTCGCGCGCGCCTTCCGTGATGGCTGCCGGGCACTCTTTGCCCGACTAGCGCGTCTTCAGATACTCGCTCAAGGAATCGACGCCCGCCCGGTCGAGGACGGTCTGCAAATGGGCGTCACCGCGAATGCCCGCGGCAAAGTCGTCGCCGTAGGTCTCACGCAACGTGTCGACGCGGGTGTTGCCATGCTTGCGGCTGATTTGGCCGTTCTGATCGCGATGCCGGTCATCAAGCCCCGTCTGCTTGCGAGTCATAGTGGTACCCCAATATCAAGTGCCTAACGCACCTCAGGCTACGATATATAGCGTGGATCCAAAAATCGTTCTACTGGATTTACCCCGATCTATAGGTTCGACAAGCGCCGTGACGTTTCAAGATGGATCCTCGGCCTCGCCACGACCCATGTTTTCCGCCGTGCTCCGCCGCGCTATTTCGCCCATGAAAGCTCGCGCAAAACGCGACTTCGTTCTAGGTTGTCGTTGATTGGGCTGGCGCGGTCGAGCCTTGGGTGCACGTGGAGCGTAAGAACATGTTGGAGCTAGGTAGGCTTCAAAAGGACCTTCGGAACGTCCTCCTCTATACGGAGGAACTGGTCGGGTTCAGGGACCGCATTGTCTACGATATCTCGACCCAGCCGTATCCGAGCTTTCACGAGGCCGCAATCTTCAGTCTCGAGGGTGTCGAATTGGCACCCGACGATGACAATTGGTTGCGGGTGCGTCGGCTCAGGGAAACGCAGCCGCCGGATCCCGATCCCACCTTCGATGGCTGGATCAAATCGTCTGGCGCCCCCTCGCCTGACAAGGCTCCAATGCTGCTCGAGAGCAGGATGCTCCGTCTTCCGGTGGAGGATATCTCCGAACTAGCGGAGGCCGGGCTCGTCGATGTTGAGGACATCATGCGTCCGCTGGACGCGGAGGTAGAGTTTCCGCCAGAGATGGATGTGATCCTCCACCTGTCGCGCATGCCAGAATTCAGGGAGCAGTGGCGTGCGTACGTTTCCGGCGCATGGGCGAAATGGGCCGAGGTCGAGGTGCCCCGACGACGCAGCATCCGATTCTACAACGCGCTCTATGAAGTCCACCAACGCGTCACCGCGGCGGGCGAGGACAACGCCATCGAGTTGGTCTGGGGCATCGGCATCGCCCGATGGAAGCTGGAGAAGTTCAACGTCAACATCCCGGTTATCGAGCAGCTCGTTGAATTGGATCTGCTGGACGACGGCAACATCCTTGTCGCTCCCAGGCAAATTCCGCCGTCGATGGCGCTGAAACCATTCCATGCCCTCGAAATACCGAACTCGAAGAACCTCCAGCGCGAGACCTCCGAGATCCTGACCAGGATCATCGAGGATCCCGATGTGACTTTCTCCCCGTTCGAGCTGCGTCGCTACGAACGAATCCTCCAATCCTGCGCGGCTCAACTTTCCCCAACAGGCTCCTATGTGCCTCACGAGGATGGCCGCTCGCCGTCGGACCGCTCGGTCCCGCCCGCCGACCCCATCCTGCGCATCACAGACACCTGGCTGCTGTTCGTCCGGCCGCGAGCGGAAGATTTTCGTCAGGAGGACATTCGCAAGCTCATCAAGAAAATCGAGCAGGCGGAGTCCGTCGATGACCTCCCACCCGCAGCGGTCCAGTTCGTCACCGAGCCAAGTGATGAACGTCCCATGGACGAGCACCTGCTCGATCTCGGCAGCGGTGAATGGCGGCTGCCCGACGCTCCTACACGAGATTGGGGACTAGGCGGCTCATCTGGTTATGGAGGCAGCGGAGGCCAGGCCAATACGTCCGGCTCGAATTCATCGCCCGCATTCTTCTTCCCTTTGCCGTACAACGAAGACCAGCGTGAGATACTTCGTCGTTTGGACCAAGCCGACGGCGTCCTGGTCCAGGGGCCACCCGGCACCGGCAAAACTCATACGATTGCCAACATCATCTGCCACTTCCTCGCGACGGAAAGGCGGGTGCTGGTCACCGCAAAGACAGCGGAAGCCCTGATCGCGCTGCACGACAAGCTGCCGCCCGACATCCGTGATCTCGCGATATCGGTCATCCACAACGACCGCGACGGAGCGCGGCAACTGGAGCAGGCCGTCGAGGTGCTCGCGAACTCGGCGAAACAAATCAAGGAAAACGAGGTCGCCCGGCAAATCGTCGATCGGCAGAACCTGCTCGCCGACGCGATGGATCGGGTCAAAGTTATCGACGGTGAATTGCTGGCCTATGCGAGACGCAACCTCGAGGCCGTGGAGAACGGCGGCCAGCGCTATCTCCCCATGGATCTCGCGCGCAAAGTGGTTGAGGGACGCGACCGCCTCATCTGGCTCGAAGACCGTCTCGATATCACGCCGGACTTCGAGCCGCGGTTCGATGAGACCGATATCGATGCTGCGCGCGAAGCCCGTCTCCGCCTCGGATCCGATATCGCTTACCAGCTCGGGGACCTTCCTGACCCGAACGACTTCGGCGACGTGACGAAGGTTCTGGCCGCCCATGATGAATTGGCGCGCGACAAGGCCATCGACGAGAAGGTTCGCGGCGGTGCCTTGCCCTACATGGCCGTGGTGGCCGTCAACTCGGCGCGCGAGGTCCACTCCTGGCTCTCCGGCCTACAGGTGCTTTTCGCAGAGATCCACGCTGAGGTGTGGTTGGTAGCGACATATCAGACGCTCTCCGGCTTCAGGAAATCGGACGAAGTCGCGGTGAGCGTCTTAAAGCGGGCGCTGGAACAATGGGCGCGACTTTACAGGATCGGCTATGAGCTGGCCCTGGCGGGTATCGATCCCGGTGATGTGTCAATCGATAACCAGGCCTTCGATGCCGCCGTGGCCAAGCTGGCCCGCGGCGAGAAGCCTTTCGGCGTCTTTTCCTTCAACGGTCATCTCAAGACGGCCATCGCTAAGGTCACGGTCGGGGGTGTGCAGCCGGAAACGCAGGAGAAATGGAGCGAGGTGAAGCGCTTCCGCGATTGGCAGCGAGAGGCGGAACCGTTCCTTCGGCAATGGGCGACGTTGTCCGCCACACTGGAGCTGCGACCCATACCGACGGATTGGCAAGCAGGGCGCGGCGAGCTGATGCGGGTGGGTCGGCTAATCGCGTCCCTGCTCGATTTCGCGGCCGCCGCGGCCGGACGTGTCTCCGATCTCCAGGCCTTATTCCCGTTCGGTCTTGATGCAAAATCCGCCATCTACGAGGGAAAGGTCTCCTTGGCGCTCGACGCCCTTGCGGCGAACCTCGAAAAAGTCGAGCTCGCCAACGCCCACAAGATGCGCGACGGCCTCGCCGCGATGGTGGGAAAGAGGGCTTTGCCGTTTCATACGGCGCTCTCCGATTTCAGCGCGGCGCTGGGCGACCGCTCCGTATCGGCTGCGGACATTGCCGCGGGCTGGAACGAAATCCGCGCCGAGGCAATGAGGCTCAATGCCCTCGGGGCTGCCCGTGCCTGCCTCGATGAAGTTGCACGAAAAGTTCAATCCTCGGGCGCGCCCAAATGGGCGGCCAGGCTTCTCGCCGAACCCGCGCTCGATGGCGTCGACGCATGGACGCCGTCCGACTGGCGCGAACGATGGGAATGGAGCCGGGCGGACGGCTTCATCGGCAAGCTGGCAGATCGCGGCATCATCGAGCGATTGTCCGCAGAACGAACCGAACTCGAAGCGCGGCAGCGGACGCTGCTTGGTGAGGTCGTACGCTTGCGAACGTTCCTTGGCCTGAAGCGACGGATGAGCAACCGGGTTCAGGCGGCGCTCGCCAAGTTCGCCTCGGCCATCGCCCGCCTGGGCGCCGGTAAGGGCAAGGCCGCGGGGCGGCATCGCCGTGTCATCCGCGATGCCACGATGGACGCCGCCGAGGCGGTGCCGTGCTGGATCTTGCCCGAGTGGCGTGTGTCCGAACAGCTTCCGGCTGAGCTGGCAGCATTCGATCTTGTCATCATCGACGAGGCGAGCCAATCCGATGTGACCGCTCTCCCTGCCATCGTTCGCGGAAAAAAGCTTCTGATCGTCGGGGACGACAAGCAGGTCAGCCCAGTCCATGTGGGGCTGGACGAACGGACCATCGTCCAATTGCGGACGACGTACTTGAGCGGATTGCCCTTCGCCGATCAGATGGATCCGGCAACGTCGCTCTACGAACTCGGCGGCATGCTGTTTCCTGGAAAGGCGGTACTGCTTCGTGAGCATTTTCGCTGCGTCGAGCCGATCATCCGGTTCTCGAGCCGTTTCTACCAAAACCTTCTCGTGCCGATGCGCTTGCCCAAGGCATCGGAACGCCTCGACCCGCCTTTGGTCGACATCCTCGTCCGCGACGGTGAGAAAACGGGGGAGGTAAACCGTAGGGAGGCTGACGTTATCATCGAGGAGGTGCGCAGAATGTCGGAAGATCCGGCATTCGCAGGCCGCACCATCGGCATCGTCTCTCTGATTGGCGACAAGCAGGCAAAGCTCATCAACGACCGCCTGATGACCGAGCTCGGCTCCGAAATTATGGAGCGGCATCGGATCCGTTGCGGCAATGCGTCTACATTCCAGGGACAGGAACGCGACGTCGTGCTGCTCAGCATGGTCGTGAGCCCCAATCAGGCCGTCGCGCAAAGGATGCGCATGTTCGAGCAGCGCTTCAATGTCGCGATGTCACGTGCCAGAGACCGGCTCATTCTCGTCCGCTCGGTCACAGCCTCGGACTTGAAGCCGGACGATCTAAAGCTCCACATCATCGAGCACTTCCGGAACCCCATGGGCAGCGGCCAGGTCGCGATGCGCAGGGAGATCCTGGATGCGTGCGATTCTGGGTTCGAGCGCGATTTCGGAGCGCGTCTGCTGGATTTGGGATACAGGCTTCGCGCCCAGGTGCCCGTTGCCGGTCGTTTCATCGACTTCGTCGTAGAAGGCGCTGATGACAGGCGGCTCGCCATCGAGCTGGACGGTGACAAGTATCATGGGCCTGATCGCTGGGCTGAGGACTTCCGGCGGCAACTTGCCTTGGAGCGTCTGGGGTGGACTTTCTGGCGTTGTTGGGGGTCGAGCTGGGCGGCGGATCCGCAGGGATGCCTCGATGATCTGCTGGGTGTCCTGGCGCGCATGCGCATAGAGCCGCTCGGAGCGGAAGCGGCAGAAGGTACTTGGACAGAATTCCGCGAGATTTCACGCGCTGCCGAGGACGAGGAAGAAGAGCCAGTCGAAACGACGAAGCCAGAAGAACCCATTCAGGCAACTGTGTTGGCCGCAGATACCGTGCAAGACGGCTTGGTTGTCGAAGTCGGTGACCTAGTTGTGGTGCGCTACAACGACGAGCCGAACAGGGTGATCAAAATCCGGTTGAGCAGAACCGAGAACAAGCCCGAGCTAAACGTCATCCATATCGCCGAACCATTGGCGCGCGCCCTGCTGGGCTGCGGTCTGGAGGAAGAAGTCGAGGTGAATATCGGTGGCCGGACCAGGACGGCGATCATTGAGATGATCGACAAGATAGCCGCATAGAGTCGGCCGTGACGGCAGGAGCAGAAAGATGGAATTGATCACAGTCATCGCTGCCGTCGCCATCGGTCTGGCGGTAGGAGCCGTTATCGCGTGGCTGCTTACGGCGAAGTTCGCATCAGCAAGATTGGACGATCTTCGACGGCGCCTGGCCGAGACTGAAGCTGGCCTGTCCGAAGCCGAGAAGCGCTCAGAGACGCTCGACACGGAGTTGCAGGGGCTAAGAATCACGGAGGCCAAGGCGAGCGTGGAAGCCGAACGCGTCCCCGGCCTCGAGAGGCGGTTATCTGAAGCGCAAGCCGAGGCCACCGAACTCGCCACTCAGAAAGCAGCGCAAGATTTAGTCGCCGCCCGTGTGCCCAAATTGGAAGACGAGCTGGCCGCCGAGAAGGCTCAGACGGCGCAGCTGATGGCCGACAAGGCTGCTCTCGAAACCAAGATAGCGAAGGAACAGGAGGGCTTCGACGAAAAGATGACGGCCCTGACTGCGTTGCGAGGCGAGATAGAAAAAGAGATCAAGAACCTTGCGGGCGAAGCTTTGAAGGGGAACGAGAAGTCGTTCCTGAATCTGGCCAACGAGGTTTTCGAGAAGCATCGGGAGACTGCGGTCGGCGATTTCGAACTACGGAAGAAGGCCATCGAGACGCTGCTCGACCCGATGGCCAAGACGTTGGAGGAATACCAAAAGGGGTTGTCCGAGCTCGAAAGGCACCGGCTCGAGGCTTACGTTGGCTTAGCCACGGAGCTGAAGTCGGTCGCGCAGGCTCAGACGGACGTTAGGAACGAAACCAGCAAACTGGTGAACGCGCTGCGGGCCGCGCCAAAAACGCGAGGACGTTGGGGGGAACGGCAGCTCCAGAACGTCATGGAATTGTCTGGTATGACGGCGTACGTCGATTTTCAGACGGAGGTCACGTTCGAACGCGACGACACGAAGTTGAGGCCAGATGCCGTCATAAGGATGCCGGGCAGCCGCCATCTCGTCGTCGACGCCAAGACCTCCATGTCGGCCTACCTGGATGCCCTCGAGGCGACGGACGACGAAACGAGAGAAACGCTGCTCCAGAGGCATGCCCAGCAGGTGCGCACGCACATGAAGCAGCTATCCGGCAAATCGTACTGGGATTCCCTCGCTTCGATAGGTGTGTCGCCGGATTTCGTCGTCATGTTCGTGCCGGGCGAAAACCTGTTCGCGGCCGCGATCGAGCGCGATCCCGACCTTTTCGAGGACGGTGTCAGCGGGCGTGTCCTCATCGCGACGCCGACGACGTTGGTCGCCTTGGCCAAGGCGATCGCGTTCGGTTGGCGCCAGGAGAAGGTCGCCGAAAATGCCCGACACATTTCCATGCTCGGCCGCGATCTCTACCGGCGTCTATCGACAATGGGCGGGCACGTCGCATCGGTCGGCAAGTCGCTTGGGAGCGCCGTCGGCCACTATAACAAGCTCGTCGGCGGTCTTGAGGGTTCGGTCATGCCGCAAGCACGGCGGTTCAATGAACTCGAGGTTGAAGGTACTCAGGACGCGTTGGAGGAAATCGCTCCAGTCGAGGTCGAGGTGAGAGAGCTCCGCGAGGGCAAGGATCTCAGCTTACTCGAACCGCCGGAGGCCACTGTCCTGCTGGGATCTTGAGCCGGGGAATCTCTATCGGAGGAGAAAGAGGATGTCGGGGGAGAGCTTGGTTGAGCTCAGAACAAGAATTGTCGATGCCACCAAGACCGTCAGCGGCATCCCAGTGGCGGCTTTACTAACGGGCTCGCTGGAACACGGAAACCTCATTGTCCCTCTCGAACCCGGCCCCTTCCTCGAACTCCTGTCGAATGTCCATCCCTGCGTTGTTTACGTCCATTCCGACGTGTTCGAGGCGGAGAATGACACGCTGGATGCATTCGATGCAGAGGATGACGAGGCGCAGGCACTCCGCGAGGATAAGCGGTTCAGGGCGCTTGTCCGACGGTGGGCAAGTAGGGACGGCGAATTGTCGAACGTGGTTGCAAGTTTCGTGAAGGATGGCGTGATCCATATTCTCATGGCATGGGCTGATTGGCATGACGAATACGAAGGTGCTGTCGATAAATTGAAGTTCGAAATATCCCAAGAATTCCAAGATCGGCAGATCGAGATAGGGCGGGAGGGGGAAGCTGAAATTCGGCGCCTGGCGAAGGAGTTGGCAAAACATCCGAAATTTTCCGGCTCACCTAAGCCTTCCCGCGAGAAAAGGATGTTTCTGGCCGAAACTCTATTTCCTGGCCGCTCCAATCTCTTTCGGATCGTTGATATGGCGATTAATATGGATTGGCTGGAGGAGGACGGCCGATATTGAGCAATCACGTTCCCGAGAGCCCGATCGTCAGCTGCCCTCACTACGCGGCCATCTCGGCTACAAGCATGCCTGTAGCGAAGCCTTGCGGCAGCGGATAACTCGAGGCCCTTTGATGTCAGTGCGGCTATGGGCGAGCATCATCGGAAGACATAGGTTGGTCTTCGAGATACCTCGGCCGCCGCTACTTCAATTGATGCGGGTCGCCCGCCACTCACCGCCTAGCATCGTGAACTGGTACCGGTCCTGCCCTACTTGCCCGCCCATCGTTGGCGACGTGAAGAGCATCAGGCAATTATAGATGCCGTCACCAACCTTCGAGCATTTCAGGTCCTTCACCATGAGGTGTGCCGGGTGTTGGTTGCCGAGCCCACCCCAAAACTCGGCCATGAACTTGTTGAGCGCGGTTTCGGCATCTGATGCCGAAGGCGAACCATCACCGCAGGCGGCCAACGACAGAACGAGCGCCGTGGCGAGGAGAAATCGCGACTTCATCATCTGCTCCAACTATTACCGAGCTCGGATACTGTTCGATCAAGGGGCGCCGCAACCGACTAAGGGATCCGCCCCTCGTTGCGCTGTTTGAAGATCTCCATCCACCGCTTGAGAAGCGCCTCATCGGTGCACATGAACTGCCATTCCGGATGATCGATGTCGGCGACCTTCACGAAGAAGCCGCTCGAGAGCCCGGCCCGCAGACGCGCATTTTGGTTGTTCGCGGCCGCTTGGAAGTGCATTCCCGTCGCTGCGGCGCCCCCGCCATAGATCTGGGTCTGGTCGTACCCCTCGATGCTCCAGCGCCAGTTCCTCACGTCGGCCCAAGGAATTCGCGCTGCAATGCCATGATCCATGACGTAGACGATGCCTTTGCCATAGGCGATGCCGGTGCCGGTGATCTTCTTGCCGCCATGTCGCCTCGATCCCGCGACCTGGGCGTGAAAATGGGCCACGTCGTTGCCGACAAACTTCCGAAACCCCGCATTGGCGCGCTCATTCATCGCGGCGATTCCGAGCTGGCGGGCGATCAAGCCGACGACGATCACCCCAACAAGTGGCGCGCCTGCGGCAACAAAGCCACGGGTTAAAACCGCGAACGCGATCACGCCGCCAATCCAGAGAATCGCTTTCAACAGGAAGGGCGTGGGAGAGCGAGTCCCCACGATTTTCTCAACATGAATAGCCATAGCTGCTCCGCTACGTTCGCGGCCGGTGCCGGACGCTGCGCTTGTCGACATTCCGGAACATGGCCTGCGCTCAGAGCTTGGGCGCGGTCGGCGACGCAGGCGCGGCGGCTGAATGCCCGGGAGCCGACGCCGGGTCCGTCAAAGTGATCGCCAGCACTGGAACGCCGCGAGCGCCCGCGTCGTAGTTTGTCGTCGTGACATGAAAATCCAGCGACGCCGAGATTGAGTAGTCTTTGGGTTGGCGGCTGGCGCTCAAGGGTGTGCCGAAGCCGTAGCCGGAACGGTCAGCCACAGCCACTGGACCGTATTTATCGATCAGGGCCAGCCGGATATCGTTTGCGATAGAGGGGCTATCGGCCAGCACTTGGCGCACGACCAGATGGGTGACGACACCGGCGCCGAGCTCGTATTTGACGCAGACGGCTCCCGGCGTCGGCAGCTTCAACGCCAGAAACGTGATTCCGCCGCATGGCTCGTCATTGCCGATGGAGAGAGGTGCCCCGGCAAATCCCGATTTGGCGGCCTCGGTTAGCGCCGCTTCGGTCATGCCGAGGCGGAGCCCGTGCACATCGGGTACGGCTGGGGTCGGCTTGACGGCGGCGGCCTGAGATACCTCCGAGGGTGCCTCGATGTCCTTGAGCACGGCGCCGGACAGCTTCAGCAGGCGCACCTTCGAGACTTGGGCTCGGATCGTGTTAGCTGACGCCGAGACGCCGGTTGGATCCCCCGCGCCGGTCAGCCGGTAATAGACCTGGGCCACCACCGCCCGACCGGGGCCGATCGCCGCATCGAACTGGCGCGCTTCCTCCTTCGGCATCTTGATCGCCCGGATCGCGTCGGCATTCTCGAAGATGAGCTGGTAGCGTTTGTTGAAGGCCGCCATGGGAACAAAGCTGCCCGGCCCAAACATGCCGATCGAGAACTCTCCGGCGCCGAAATCATAGTCGCTGATCGGCGTGTTGACGGAGGTCAGGAAGGTACGGTCGCCGGTGACCTGATCGCTCGCTTTGTGCAGCCGGTCAATCTCGGCCTGTGCCGCCTGCTGCTTGTCAAAGGCGTTCGCCTTCGCCACGGATGGCGCCAAGTTCGCCGCCGCCGCAAAATCGAACGGCTCGCCGCTGGCTTTGTAGTAGTAGAGCGCCGCATATTCGGGTTGGAGCTGAACGGCCAATTCGGCGGCCAATCCCATTGCTGGTGCTGCGGCAATGTTGGTCACCATTAGAGCGGCCATCAGGTGCTTGCGATACATAACCTGCCTCCGACCGGGTTGGGCGGCCAACCTTTAGGTGGCCGAGATAGACCCTCCGGCATTTCGCGCGAAACGTGCAGCGATCCGGTCGTCAGCGGTAGGTGGGAAATTTCCCGGGTTGCGGTGAGGCCCCAAATGTGGCTGCGGCACACCTCGATCAGGATGCCGCGGGCTTGCCGTCCTTCATCGCTATGGCGAGCTTGGCCACTATCTCGAGCTGGTCGTCGGGCAAACCGGCGCAGACATCAGCAATCAGCTTGAGAAGACGCCGACGGTCGTCGGACGGCTCCTGATCTTTCGGCAGCAGCAAATCGTTGGGCGTCAGGCTCAAGGCCGAACATAGCCGAACCAGGGTCGCCAGGTCCGGCTCGTTGACGCCGCGAACGTATCGGCCGACCCGAGAGGCATCAACGTCGATACGGCGCCCGACCTCGCTGTCGCTCAGCCCGAGCTCGCGTGCTCGAGCGCGTATCCGTGCACCAATGTCCATCCATGATGATTTCCTTGGTCCAAGGAATTGCCGCCATGGTGTTTTTAGTCCGACTCATGGGTGAAATTCACCTATGCTGTGGTCGTGGACGATTTGGCAAGGAATACGGCCCCGCTGCCGAACGCGCGGCTGACACGGCGGGAGCTTGAATGCCTGCGGCTGCTCGCACATGGCGAGCAACCGAAGCGCATTGCTTACCTGCTCGGTCTGACGACGAAGACGGTCGAGCACTATGTCACGGCGGCACGGCGCAAGCTGGGGGCCAGAACGACCACGCAGGCCGTGGCCATCGCGGTCGCGCGCGAACTGCTCAGAGAGTGACACATTGCGGTCCAGTTGAGTGGCCCTCTGAGATCCCTCCGTCGGTCAGCTAGATGGATCCTGCGGGCCTGCTACTTTCGTAACATCGCCGAAAATTCACGAAGTCCCACCGATCAGCCGCGGACTCTAAGGCCGACAATGCGGATAAAATGTAATCGACTTCGGTATGGAAACCGACGGAGCTTTCCGGCAGAATTCTCGCCAGAAGAGAACATTTCTAGTTTAACGGCTATCAATGTCAGGTCGGATCGCGCAGCATCGTAGTCGGCACCGAAAGAGGGGCATCCATTATCCGCCCGGCGTAGCAAATCGCGCCTGCGCCCCCATTCGAGTTCTCGCCTCAAATATGCGGACTGCCGCGTCGCATGCCGTCATGAGGTCACCGTATGCATCGATCTCGGGATCGTTTTCAAACGCGAATTCATCCCGAATCCTCTCGACGTACCCAATGACAGCGGCTTCCCATCCTGCGCTCATGTTGCCCTCCGATGAAATCGTGCACGAGTATCGCTTGCCAATATGCAAGCGAGCGCCGATCGGAAGCTGACGGCCGTTAAGTAGACCTTGTCCCGCACTTTTAGTGGTTTGAACGGAGCGAATATGGCATTGGCAAGTTGTCGAGGAGACTGGAGAAAGGCGAAAATTCTCCGACTTTATAACGTCCAACCTGGACCTCGTTGTGTGATCCTCCCGCATCAAATAAGCGCAGGCCTCCGACAGGAATGCTGCAAACAACCGTTGGAAGGTGAGTTTTATCAATTCTTCTACCGTCCGAAGGACTTCGCAACCTACGACAATGAATACCCCAGAGAGAGCGGCAGCTTCTTTGTGGGAACAACGTGCGGGAAAAGATTTATCGAACTGCTTCAAGCGAACGACCCCTCCATCGAAGTGCCGGAGCTATTCAATCCGCTCCTTCCGGATCCGAGAATCGTGATCCCTAGGCATGGCGGTGGCGGTGGCGGCGGGCGACCAGGCAACCCGGGGAGGATCGATCCGACCCCGCTGAACCGTGAGCTTATCGTGGCGCTTCAGCTAATGGCGTCGGTATGCGTAACCCCGATGAACGCCGAATTAGGTGAACTACTCAGATGGCTTCGGGAGCACCCAGACCAAGATACGAAGCTTATACACATCAGCTCGTTCAACGATGCGATCAGCTGCCACCAAGAAATGGCCGGTCGATCGCTGCGACAAGCCATGAACGATCAGCGGGCAGCCGCAGCTTATCGCTGGCGCGATTTTGCGTTCCACACCATCGAAGCGATTCTTCGGGATGAGGGTATTGTCAGTCACGTCGATCCGGATGCGATCTTACCAGCGAATCCTCCAATCCGAATACAGGCATCGGTGACAAGGGCTTTGCGCGACGGACACCATCGGCTGCGGCTGGAGAATGACGGCCGCGAGGTCGTGCTTTTCGCCAATTGCCCTGGTCTTCCTTTGGATCCGCCTGTGAGCATAGGCGATCTACTGACGATTAGAATGAGCATCCATCCTCGAGGCGATCGCGTAGTCCGCGTGCATAATCGTAGCGAGATTGGGCTGGCGGGCAAGATTCACTACATCGCGCCGCCCGGCCTCTACGCTTTTGTGCGGTTAGACAGAGGTAGTCCGGACGTGCATGTTGGGAAGGCAATATATGACGAACTGGGTCAGCCAGCGCTCGGACAAAGAGTTGTCGTTCGCATCAGGGAAACCACCCGAAGCCCCGAGGTGGATTGGGCAATTCTTGAGCCAGAGCCCCCGGCACACCAAGCACCATAGTTTCGGTACCCGCTTGCCGCGGAATCTGGATCCTCAGTTCGGCTATTGGCCCCAGACTGCCCTTCGTGCCTTACGGGCCGACGGCCCGTCAACCCCGGCTTGCGCGTTCCGTCCATGGCGGTGGCCTGATGACCAACTGGCCCCAGGCTATGGGCCTGGCAGCAAACCTACTTGAGAGGGAGCGGCTCGGCATATCAGCCCAGAACCTCCCACTCAGTTCTCAACGCCAAGCTCGTCCAGAAGGCTTATCATCTTGGTCAGGTTCCGGCGGGTCTCGTTGAGGTTGTGAGCTAAGATCAACTCATCACGGCCGCACGAATGCAGCACCGCTACGAGCACGTCGTCCGAGTATCGAATGAGGTCAATCAGATGCTCACCGCTCGGCCCGTTCTTTGCGTCAAACCAATTACGGACTGCCCGCTCGTTGGCGCCGGTCAGCCCGACGACGGTTTTGACAGCCGACCGCGTATCGCCGAAGCCACGATGTAACGCGCCCGCAATCACGTTCACGAAGCTTTCATCTGGCGAGGCAAGATTCGTCGAGTTTGGAAATTCCTTTCCGTTTATAGCCCAAATCTTTCGGTCATTCTTGTTGAGCGACATTTCCAACCTCCGTTCCTAGAATTGGAATGGAGGTCAGGGACTGACCTGTCTCACCCAAGGTGCTGCATCGGGAATAGCCTAGTGACGCCAAACCTCTTCGCTTCGAGCCACATAAGCGGGGTGGGCCACATTCCCCGTCGAGCCGCTCAATATGTTCGGATGTCGACGGAACACCAACAATACTCTACGGAAAACCAAGCGTCGGCGATAGCAAAACATGCCAAGGAGATTGGTGTCGAGATTATCCGAACCTACGCTGACGAAGGAAAGAGCGGCCTGAATATCGATGGTCGGGACGCACTCAAACGTCTTATTGACGATGTTCAGAACCAAAGGGCCGATTTCGAAATTATTCTGGTCTACGACGTGAGTCGGTGGGGCCGATTTCAAGATGCCGACGAAGGCGCATACTATGAGTATATCTGCCGCCGAGTGGGGATCGCTGTCGAATATTGTGCCGAGCAATTCAGGAATGACGGGAGCGTAGCCTCGACCATCGTGAAGACGGTGAAGCGGGCGATGGCGGGAGAATACAGCCGGGAGCTCTCCGTCAAAGTCTTCGCGGGACAATGCCGACTGGTCGAGCTTGGCTATCGCCAAGGCGGCACGGCCGGTTTCGGGCTGCGCCGCGTGCTGGTCGACTCAGCTAGGCACCCCAAAGGCGAACTCTCTATCGGTCAGCAGAAATCCTTGCAGACCGATCGCGTTGTCCTTGTTCCCGGCCCGGAAAGAGAGATCGAGCTGGTACAGCGGATCTACAGGATGTTCGTGCTCCATGGAAAACGCGAGCAGGAGATCGCTGCCTCCTTGAATGCAGAAGGCCATGCCACGGATTTCGGGCGGCCTTGGACCCGAGGCACAGTTCACCAGGTCCTGACTGCCGAGAAGTACATCGGCAACAATGTGTACAATCGGATCTCGTTCAAGCTGAGGAAGCGACGCGTGGTCAACGATCCCGAGCACTGGATTCGAGCTGACGGCGCGTTCGAGGCGATTGTCGACCCTGACTTCTTCGAGGCGGCGCGCCGGATCATCTCCGCCCGAAGCAAACGGCTCTCAGATGAGCAGATGCTCGAACGCCTCCGGCAGCTATTCCAGGCCCGAGGATGGATCTCCGGCCTCGTGATCGACGAAGACGACGAGATGCCGTCGAGCTCCACTTATCGGTCACGCTTCGGAAGTTTGCTGCGCGCCTATCAGCTCATCGGCTTCTCTCCGTCGCGTGACTATCGCTACATCGAGGTGAACCGCGCTCTCCGACGCATCCATCCCGATGTCGTTCGAGCCGTGATTGCGGCGATCGACAGCAGTGGCGGCAGGGCGCACTCCGATCCCTCATCCGACATTCTCAGCGTCAATGACGAGTTCACCGCCTCGGTTGTTATCGCGCGATGCCGCGAGACTAATCTCGGTAGCCTTCGATGGAAGATCCGGCTCGACGCTGGTCTGCGGCCGGACATCACCCTGGCCGTCAGGATGGAGCCCGGCAATCAGCAGATCCGCGATTGCTACCTGCTTCCCAGGATTGACGTGCCTGGGCGCCAAGTGAGGTTTGCGGAGCACAACGGAATCTATCTGGAAGCCTATCGGTTCGATCATGTGGAGGAGTTCGGGCGGCTGTGCGCCCGGTCGCCCCTAAGGACAGCGGCATGACGGACGCAGGTGCCGATGTCCAGCTCGTGCCGGTGGACTCGATCACCGTCATCAATCCGCGAAGCCGGAACAAGCGGATCTTCAACGAACTGGTCGAGAGCATCTCCCGAGTAGGACTGAAGAAGCCAATCACCGTTAGCCCGAATCCTAGCGGGGCGGGTTTCAACCTGGTCTGCGGTCAAGGTCGCCTCGAGGCATTTATGGTTCTCGGTCAGACCGAGATCCCCGCGATCATCAAGGAGGCTACGGAAGAGGATTGCTACATCATGAGCCTGGTCGAGAACTTGGCCAGACGCCACTACTCACCCGTCGAACTCGTCCGCGAAATCGGCGCCCTAAGAGAGCGAGGCTACTCGTTCCTCCAGATCGCAGCAAAAACGGGCTTCAGCGAAGATTACGTGTCCGCTCTCTGTTTCATGATTGACCACGGGGAGGAAAGGCTTCTTGCGGCCGTCGATCGAGGAATTGTGCCTGCCACGGTGGCGATGGAGATCGCCAGAGCCAAGGACAGCGACGTCCAAAGGGCACTGGCTGACGCTTACGAGCGCAAGGCGATTCCTGGCAATCAAATCCTTGCGATCCGACGGATCATCGAAGAGAGGAATTTACGGGGAAAGGCACCTCAGAGCATTCCGGGATATCGGCCTGGTCACAAGCCTCCGGTCAGTGCAGAGAAGCTCATCCGCGCTTATCGGAGGGAGACTGAACGCCAGAAGATGATGGTCAAGAAGGCGGCTCTATGTCAGAGCCGCTTGCTATTCGTGGTCAACGCCCTGCGGCGGCTGCTTGCCGACGAGCACTTCGTGACCCTACTAAGGGCCGAGGCCATGGCGACTCTTCCTCGCCCTCTTGCCGAACGCCTCGGGTCGTCGGCTGGATGAAGACGCTTCCCTCAGTTGGGATGGCGTTCGAACGAGCCCTCGTCACGCTCCCGATCGACTCGATCCTGCCTTTGCGGACCGTTCCTGCGAAGTTCAAGGCCTCGGTCCGCTACGCCCGGATCGTGGCCTCGATTGCCGAGGTCGGCATCATCGAACCGATTGTTGTCGCCGCGCCTCAAGGGAACGACCCACGACATATTCTGCTTGATGGCCATGTCAGGATCGCCGCCTTGGTAGAGCTCGGAATCCGCGAAACGCGGTGCCTTGTATCGAGTGACGATGAGGCGTTCACCTACAACAAACGGGTCAATCAGCTCGCGACCGTCCAAGAGCACTTCATGATTCTTCGTGCCATCGAAAGAGGCGTCTCGGAGGAAAAGCTAGCAAAGGCGCTGAACCGAGACGTCTCGGCCATCCGAAGGCGCAAGACGCTTCTCGATGGCATCTGCCCGGAAGTGGTCGACATCCTCAAGGACAAGATAGTGAACCCCATGACGTTCGATGTCCTCAGGAAGATGAAAGACATCCGACAGATCGAAGCCGCCGAACTCATGAACCTCGCGGGGAATTTCACGACCAGTTACGCAAAGGCTCTCCTGGCGGGCACACGTCAACACGACATGGTCCAGCCCGATCGCCCGAAGAAGGTGAACGGGATTACCCCGGAACAGATGGCTCGAATGGAGCGCGAGATGGAAGCGCTCCAACGAGACTTCAAAACAATCGAATCCTCCTACGGCGATGATGTCTTGAACCTAGTCATCGCGTCCGGGTACCTCACCAAAATGATCGCCAACTCAGAGATCTCGAGGTACCTGGCCCAGCACCATCCCGAAATCCTCGACGAGTTTAAGGTGATCGTTGCCGCATCGTCTCTCGACCAGTCCGAAGCGGCCAGATAGGACGGTGTCCTCTGGGCGATGAGTGCGCGCTACGTGATTGACGGAGCGTCGTCGCCGCCGCCAGACTCGGGGCAGCTAGCTTCAGTGGACTCCCCTCCCGATTTCATGGCACCGTTTGCGCTCAATTTTAGCGGGCGCGGCCATGCTGAGGCACCCGGCAATCGGAGCAATCGTCTTCCTGCTTGGATCGATGATCGGCGTGGCACCCGCGGACACTCCGTCGCCGACCCATACTGTTCCCATCGCTGTCGGCCGAGACGAGCTGGTCGCGTCTCTGAACGGCGGGTTCGTCTATTATCTCGCGGAAAAATGGGCGGTGTCGGACGCCGTCATGCAGCGCAAGCTAGCCGACGGCTCCGAGAAGGAGATCATCGACGGCAACGGAGTGGCAGTGATCCGACATGGCCGATACTCAGGCTATCTCGTCGTCGAACGCCACCGCTATCGGCAAGATGGCCCAGCCTATGACTGCCTGTATGTTGTCCGGCCGGATGGCAAGGAGACCTTCGCGATCACGGACCCAAAAGCCAGCGATGACGCCGTCAAGGAGCTGATATCGGCCTGGCCAACACGAGACGCAGCAGCCTGCGGCGGCGACGCGCCGGTCTCGGCAGCCCAGGGCGGGCCCTCGCCTCCGGCGGTGAGCAAGTCCGCTCCGCCCCCGGCCGGTTCCGGTGATCTTCAATACGACGTAGAAGCCGTTCGGAAGAAAGCGATGTATGACGAAGTCGTCTCGAAGGTACAGGGCTGCATGAACGAAGGCACGCGCGTGCGCCTAATGCAAGGCGAGCGCAACAGTCAAAATATCATCGCTTTTAACTTAAGTACATGCACAGGTCCGTTTCAATATTTGATTGCTGAAAAGGTGATGACCGGAGAAGAAGCGGGCGAACTTGCAAAGGCGTTGGCAATCCGAGAGCTTAGTAACGTTCCGGGATTAACCTGGACACCCAAGTAGCCGCCGAACTGAGGTGAAGCATCTCGCAGGACCTGGGTTGGCGATGCGCGACGCGGAGACACATTGGAGAGGCTTAGCGGGGGCCCCTGTGAATCACAATGAAATCGATCACCTTTTTCAAGAAAGAGGTTGGTTCTACGATAACGGCTGGTCCCATGATTCAATCAAATGGGATTGCTACATCAACGAAGATTATGGATTGACTGATTCCTTTTTCGTTATTCTTCGGAATGCAGACGTAGGACGGCTGCTAAGATTTTGCGGAAAGACTAAAACGGAAATTTGGGCGGGGCGATTATCGAACTCGGAGGACGTTGACACCCTGATGGCCCTTATAGAATCCGAGAAAAGTTAGGAAGGCGCTTGGGTGCGCGGGCCTGCGAGCGTATCACCCAACCACCGGTACTGGTAACATCCAAAGCCATGAGAGACGCAAAACCACCGGCACGGCAACGCGCTATCATCGACATCGAGAGCTCCGGACTTGGGCCTGATAGTTGGCCGGTCTCGATCGCTTGGCACATTCTGGAAACCGGCGCCGAGGGCCATCTGCTGATTAAGCCAGCGCCGAATTGGCGCGGATGGCAACATGAAGCCGAAGCGATTCACGGCATCAGCCAGGCCAGCCTGAAGACCGATGGAGTGCCGCTAGACGCGGTTGCACGGCAGCTTGCCGCCGCGCTCGAGGATGCTGACTTGCATTCGGACGCACCGGCGCTAGACCAGGGCTGGCTGGATATGATCTTTGCCGCTGACGGTACGCTGGCAGCGCCGTCGATCCACCGGTACGGCGACCTATTCCCCGGCGCCGGTCGCCAGGAATATCAGGTCTACGTCCGGCAGGCCGGAGAAAGGCTCGCTGAATGGAAAGCGCTGGCCGATGTTCGCCAGCTCGCCGCTGCCGTCGAATTGTACCGGCAGCGCCGATGATCGATGTGAGCACCTTTCGAGACGAAGCGTCGCCACTCCGCATAGGGGCGATACGCCCGTCAATCATCCACACCATCCAACAGGACCAAGTCGAAGCGACCCTGCACCGATTCGGGCAACTCGGCGGCCGAAAGTTCGTACTTGATGCTGAAGGATCTAGCAGCCTGACCATCCGGAAACCTGAATGCAAACGGCCTCAATGACCGAGGAATGCCATGCTTAATAGAGCTGACATGGAAGTGTACTCTCGATCCGCCCACGGTTGGGGCGTCATCGACCTCTGGTATTTGGGATCGCGGTCGTTTGAGCTCGAAGAGGGCCTGAATATCCATGTTGTCCCCTAGGCCACCAAAGCCGAATATTGAGGGACGAGATGGTGGTTTGGGAGGCTCGGGCCTCGATGGAGTTTCATGGATATCGAATAGAATGATATCTGACGGAAAGCTCAGGATGACATCGATATCGCTAGCTGGTGCCGTCCCTTCGTTCGCGACGATCAAATCTATCGTCAATGTCAGCCTCGCGTTCGAAGCCCATTCGGCTAGCTTGGTTAAGTACTGATCGTAGGCTTCATAGAACGCCGTGAGCCTCCGATTGTATTCGGGGAATTGCCTGGCAGCTAAATCCATGCTGTTTATTCTGGCGCCCAGCTGGGTGAGGTTCGCCGTTAAGGGATCTGTTGGATTCTTTGGGTCGTTCGGCAGGATGATACGCGGGTGTCGATCTCGCATCTCGGCCAAGCTAGCGGGGTCCGGAGCCTTGGGTGTCGAAGGAAGGCGGGTCTCAAACCGCGCCTGCCCGCCAAGCGCCAACAACGTCAGTTTCGGAAACCGAGCCTGAAGCCTCGCAACTTGCTGCTTAAGCTCCCGAATCTCCTTCTCCGCGGGGTCCGGTTCTTGCGGCAGTCGATCGCTATCGGGGATAGGAAGGACCGTGATCATCCGGGATCGGAGCTTCACCTCAAGCGGCAGGTCGGCAGTGGCCACCTGGACCATGCCGCCATCCTCCGGGCTGTAAGTCAGGACGCTCGCGATCAGGTGATCATCCATTACGGACGAGGACAGGCCATTGGTGGCGAAGTCGATAAGAGGCTCGGTTGTAATGAAGTGCCATTGGACGCCAGGACGTACATCGCGACCCGGGTTGCGAAGGTGCTCGGCCAGCCATCGAATGTATTTGTCGGCTCGATCCCGCAACCGAGCGGAGCGATTATGGACCTTCTGCTCCTCGAGTTCCCGCAACAGGACCGGTGAGGCGACCAACACCACCTTCTGCGCTCCCGTTAGGGCTACCCAGTCAATTTGATCAGGCCGCCGAAAATGCAAAGCGGTGTTGGTATCGACAAAAACGTGGATCGTTAGTGGGGGCGGCATCTGGGTGCGGCGTGGTCGCATCAGCGCCCGGCGGCTTCGTCAATCAAGGCTTCAATTCGCTTTTGGACCTCGTCATCGCACCGATTGTGGGTGATGAGCTCTTTCATAGCGTCAGCAAGTGCGACAAGCCGTTTGTCGAGTTCTCCGGGCGACAAAGGACGATGACCCGGCCCATTCGAACGAAGCGGGGCTGGTTCGGTGGCGGTGGTAATTGAGGGCCGTTCGCTCATCAAAATGCTCCTTGAGGGTAGATCATAGCTCCTGGCGGACCTGCCGTCGGGCAGGAGCCGATCAAAAGCGCTCGATTTTGAGCGATTCACTTGCCAATGACAAATGTAGTATAAGTTTCGCGTTTTAGCACTGCATGTTGTGCGGAGTCGGCAAATGGCGGAAAAAATTATCGGCGGCAAGTCCAATGGGAATGCGGCAGAACCTGGGGAGACCATTCAAAAAGGATTGAGCTCAGCGAACTTTCAGGCGCTCAGCCCAAGCCCGCCTCCTCCAGCCGCTCCGGTGTCCGGATCGCAGACCAGCGGTAAGGGCGCAACGCCGAAATCCGGTGGTTAGCGATCCCACCGCGTTCTGGTCGGCGATTGCGGCTGGAGGCTCCGCCGTAGCCGCGTTCGTGTCGCTTGTGGTGGCGTGGCAGGCCAGATCGATCCAAGGGGCGTCGGCCGACTTCAGCAACTGTCTCGAGGTGACCGAACAGCTCCGCGCCGCCGAGGCGCGCGTCCGGGACGCGGAAGGCGACAAGCGCACATTCGAGTTCAATGCGTTGCTGAACTTGTTCGAGGCGCTTGCCACGTTGCACAACGACAGGAAGCTAGCCCCCTCGACGAGAAAGATCGTCGGGAACTACCTGGTCCAGGTGCTGTCGTGGATCCGCAACGACGAGGGCATGAAGCGTCTCATGGAAGCCTCCGTAACCAGCGGCCAAACCTACGAGGAACTCGATCGATTCGAGAAACGGCACACGAACGAAATGTTGGAGCATTCCCGCCGTTACGCCATTCAACGAGGAAATAGGTGATGACGCAGAAGAGCGGACCGCCGACCCGGACGAAGGACACGATGGCCCATGATGGCTGGTCCTCAGCGAACTTCCAGGGGCTCGGTCGCGACAAAGCCGGTTCCACCGATTCAAAGCAGCCCCCGGCGACACCGTCGAAGGAAAATGGTGGATCGGCAGCCACATCCAAATCCGAGCCTGTGAAATGAAAGGCAGATGACGCTCGGCAAGCAAACACGATCCGACTATGACGAGTAAGGCAAAGGCCATCGCTCGTTGGCTCGGGGTGATGTTCTCACTTCTGGCGGTAATCTTCGCGGCGCTGGGCTATGCGGGTATATGGAGCAAGCTTCGCGGCGATGGCACGGTCGCCAAATTCGCTAACGGGCTGGATACGTCATATGCGGAAGATGTAAAGCGAGTCGTGTATCCGATGGATCCTGAGTGGATACCACTACTCCGAATTATCAGGACTTACACGGCGCAGAAGCTTCCCCACGATCGACAGCCCATGGTCTTTGGTAGAGGGCAGGCTATCACGTCAGCAAAATCAGATGTTGGCGAATGGACTGCTCCAACGACCCCAATTCTTCTGATTTACAAGGAGTGGCCGAACGGTGGCAACGGACCAATTGAGAAGGGCCGCGACTTTTTTGTAGTCGGGACGCTCGGGGATCTGCATGAGTGGATCAAGCGAGATCAAGCCGATTTCGATTTCTTCTGGCGCACGCTCATATTTGGCGGGCTTTCAGCATGCGTGGGCGTCTTTCTCGCGCTACCGGACAAGCGACCCATTGTCGCTTCGGCCTCGCAGATCGTTGAGACGGCATCGGCGCCTGTCGCAACGGCGCCCGTGGCTGAGACCGCGGGCAACGTTTCGCACGATGATAGCGACCCGGAGGAGGATACATAGAACCCAAGCCCTTCGCGAGGCGCCGCGCGGGCTTGTTGCCTCAGCAACGGCCCAAAACCGAAGGAGTCAGGCACCCCCTAGCTCAAAGCGAGCCAAGCCCTTTCATGACACAAACCTGGTTCCGACCTCTAAGCGGACGTTGGCGGTTGGTTGCATAAGCCCTCTGGATCAACCAGGTACTGGTCGATGAACTCAGAGAAGCTGTTCGCGACAAACCGATCCGGGGACCCACCAATCAAAGCTACCTTGCCGCGATTGGGGCCTTCTGAGCAACACACCGCCCATGCCCAACACCAGATCAGATAGTCAGCGAAGAACAGGTAGCTTGCGGCTTCGCCAGCGATCTCGGGATCACTCACTGCGTGCTCATACTCGTCAGGAATGTTTTTCACGCGACCGAGCGACCACCACGTCGCGTCACCATCGTCCCACAAATCCTCGCTCGGAGCGGTCTCAAGGAGGTAGCGGCGGAAATCTTCAGGTAAACGAAGCCTGTAGCGATCTTCCAGGCAACTCACGAGAGCCGAAGCATCCTCAGCCGCGACTTGGCCCTGAGATGTTCGCGACCACCAATCCCGCAGTGTGACGTGCGGCTTCATTTGGAGTGCAGACCCTCTTCCAGCCCACTGTCATCCGAAGCGTACCAGCTGAATCGGCTGCCCGCCATTGGCAGCTAACCACCCCCGACCGGATGTTGAGCATGGGTACAAAGTGTCAGATTTTATCACCTACGATAGGGTGACAACTCACGGCAATCGGTCGAGGGCGTCAAAGCCCGAATGCCGGGATATGGGCCGCGATCTCGTCGAAGCTAATCGAGGAGCCGAAATGGGCGCACTCAACCGGGTACTTTTCCAGATACTTCCTTGGCGCTATGATGATGGTGTCGAAATCCGAATATAGGAGGCGCGGATTGGTCGCCATGTGGCGCCCGCGCACGGCGTAGTCCTGTGGTTGGAACGGAGAGAAGACAGCATCGACCTTCGCTTCGATGTGAAGTGCGAAGCGATCAGGACCGTCGCCAATGCCGAACAGCAGCAGGATGTCGGTTTCGGATTGCCGATTGACCTCATCCACCGACGCCCACCAGTTACGCCACCATTTCACCGCCTTGCGCTTCTCCAGCTCCTCGGCCAAAAGGCGGGCGCTCGAGGCAACGCTGGCGAATTTCGTCCGGCCCAGCAGCCATTCGGCAAAGGAAGGCGAGGCGCGGACTTGGTCCGCGAATAGTCCGCAAAGTTCGTCTTCCCTCATGTTCTTCTCCGACAACCATCTCGGCTCGGTGATGGCCTCGCCTCATGCCACGGAACGTCTCAGCGGCGACGTGCTCAGAACCGGGTGACCTCGATGCCGGTAGAGAATTCCTAGCGCAACATATTGTCGGCCGGATACCATGGCGCCGGGAAGTCGTTTCGGGTTAGGGCTGGCCTTTTCCTTTGGAGGGGACGTACTTACCACCCTCGTACCGGTACCGAACATCCGAAACCGAGACCAGTTTGATGGGGCCAGGGCCGTCGGGCAGGTCGGTTCCGGTGGCTTTCACGATGAAATCCGGCCAATCCTTCTTTCCGGTGGGGTCGATCGCCAAGATCCCCGTCCATGAATAGCAAGGCAGGTCTTCGCCGGGAACGAGGGCGGCCCCTAGCGCGACTTCCCGGCAGCCCGCCCCGCTATCGTCTCCGGCGGTTTGTATGATCCCCACAGCGCGCCATCCGCTCGCCGGGTCGAATGCAAGGATGTTCTTGAAAGTACCCTCTATGCCCTGACCGCCGCCGGTGTCAGTCAATGTCATAGCCGCCCTATCCTCACTCAACGCGTATATGTCGACAACGACCCGCGCAGGAGAGTCGAACGCGGCGTTTTCATCGGCCAGATCGGGCGCCTCGCCGAAGGAGCCAACCTCGGCAACATTTGGTTGGGGCCAAGCCCAATCCGACAGCGCGCCGTTCTCATAGCGGAAAGTTACGGCACCGACATGCGCCCCGCATGGGTGGCAGTCTTCTCCCTTAGTTGCTAGGAACACCACTCGATAGTTCGTGCCGGATACCGAAAAATCCCGAGAAAACAGAATTCTGGTGGCCTTCATAAGTGCTGGCGTGGCGCTGCTTCCATACAAATACTGAGGAGCCTTGTCCTCGACGGGCGTGTTTGACGGAAGCTCGTCCCCAACCTTCCAGCTACTCGATATCGCCTGCCCGGACTCTATCTGCTCTGCCGTCATGAACCCAGACAGGTCTGCCTTTTCCTTTGTCGCCTGTGCTTGCCCTTGGGCTGCGGCAAGATTGAAGAAGACATATGCCAGCACTTTGTTCTGCCGGATCCCGGTGTCCCATCGACCGGCATTGTAGAACCGCCCAAGGGCTTCTTGGGCATCCGCATTGCCTTGAGCGGCAGCCTTTAGGAAAAACTGGATCGACGCCTTGACATCTTGCGTCACGCCGGTGCCGTTGAAGTACATGGCACCCATATCGAATTGGGCTTCGGCATAGCCCTGATCGGCAGCCTTCTCCATCCATTTCCGTGCCTGCACGGCGTCCTGCGGAATCCCGTCGCCCGAGAGGTACATGGTTGACAACATGAACTCCGCCTTCGCATTCCCCTGATCAGCGGCCTTACGGAGCCATTTCGCCGCCTCTTTGTTGTCGACCTGTGTTCCGTTGCCTTGCCGATACGCCATGCCCGTTACGACCTGGCCAATGACGTCACCTTGCTCACCGGCCTTCCTAACCCAGGTAAACGCGTCGGACTCGCTCTTCGGAATACCCAGACCATCACTGTAGAACCGGGAAACATTGAGCATCGCCGGGACATATCCCTGATCGGCAGCCTTGCGATACCATTCCATAGCCGCGCCGTAATCCATAGCCGCGCCAAGCCCAATCTCGTAGGCGATCCCGAGCTTGTTCTGCGCCTCCGCGCTCCCATTTTCGGCGGCCCTGCGGTACCAGCTCACCGCCTCACTATTGTCCTGTCGAATTCCTTTTCCGCTCGCATACAGCTTGGCGAACTCGATCTGATTTGAGGCTTTCCATTGCCCGGCCCATAGCTCCAGGACGCGATCGGCAGCTGCGAGGTCACCCGAACGCGCCTCGGAGATGGCATCCTTCAAGGTGGTCGAGGTGATGACAATTACGGATAGCGCGCCAACAACGGCTGCTGCGGTCGCCAGAACGACAATGCCGCTCCTGTTCATGTTCTACGCCTCGCCCCCTTTTTCGCCGTAAGCGAGTACACAGCTTGCGTTCGACGATCAAGTGGGTGCTCAACCGACCATTGAGCTTTTGCGGGCGGCGGTGCCGCGTTCCCGCTGCAAGCTGCGGCGTCAGGCTGCCGCACTGCGGGCGGTTCTGTCGCGACCCTCAAGATGACGATGCCGGGAAGTAAAGGCCGACGGCCATGGCCCGCCATCAGAGAACGGCTAGAGGTCTTGATACGTCGCTGCTGACGCCAGGACGAAATGTTGCAAATTCAATGGGTTGCGTTGGTTATTTTGCGCCATAATGGCGGGATTTTTTCGCTCCACGCCTCAGATCCGATAGCGATGTTCAACTCATAAATAAGACGACATTCTTGGGTGACGTCATATTCGCGTCAAGTTCTATTTACGGTTCATTGATCTTGGATGGATCTATTTTTTCAAAAAATTTCATGGGAGAACGTATGGATATTACCGAAGGTCTTTCGATTGTTCAGGCAAAAGTTTCTGGTTACTTCGATCTGCGGGGAGCGAAGATCACCGGACAAATGGCGCTATATAGATCCTCCTTTTCGGGGAACCTGCAAGCGGACTCGTTGATTGCAAAAGGTGACGTCTATTTTGGCCAGAGTGATTTCAAAGGCAATATCGAATTACCGAACTCTAACATTACTGGAGATATCGTTATAAGAAATTCTCAAATCGAAGGGTCATTGGAAGCCGACTCTATTAATGTCGGTGGAAAGCTAGCAATTTACGACAGAACATCAATTGGTGGTCAGACCATCTTTCGGGGGGCGCAAACAAGGAACAACTTGGAGATATTTAATTCTTCTTTGCGCGGTTATTTTGACGCCAACTCCGCAAATATCGGAAGCAATATGTTTATAAGAGATTCTGAGTTTTTTGGTAACGTGGATCTCAATGGCGCAAGAACGAGGCTAAGCTTAGAAGCAAATCGCTCGCGATTTTCCTCTATCGTGAGTCTCGAATCATTTACGGCCGGTTCGTATGGCTTCATACGATTTTCGACAATGTATGATACTTTTCACATCGAAGCAGCAAATTTTGGAAGCGAGTTGCAGTTAAATGGTACCAAATTCTCAAAGACGGCATTCTTTAACAACATAAAGGTTGCCAATCAGATTAAGCTCGACGACACCATCGGGACTTTTTTTGATCTATCCGGCATTTCCGCCCAGAGCCTATCTTTAAGAAGAGTATCTTGGTGGTGCTATGGAAGTACCCTTTGGACCGACAATAGCCCTTCTTCGAAGGATCTACACAAGACGCATCCGGCTACGTGGCCCCTCGGAAGCGAAATATGGAAGAACTTTAGTTGTGAGAACGGTAAACCAGAAGATATACCAGCCCTTTCTCTTCAGAATGCGCGCCTAAATGTACTCCGTAGTACGTCCGGGTCGTGGCCTCCAACGCTCTATCTTCAAGGTCTACATTTCGATCGTGAGGACAGCTTGGCTGACACACTGTATGATAAACTATACCAGCGCACCTCAATGGAATGGATCGACTGGTTAGCGCGCGATAGGATATTTAGTGTCGAGCCTTATACGCAGCTAAGCTCTGTCTTCCTTGCAGCGGGAAACCGCAGGATAGCAGAGGACATTCAGATCGCGGGCAGCGATCGAGACCGAGACTCAAGCTGGTCGGATGGTGACTGGTATTACTGGTTCTGGATGAAGCTATTTGGTTACACTGTCGGATATGGGATCGGATCTTATACCTTCCGCGTTTTGATACCAATCATAATCTTGCTCGTCGCAGGAGTTATCGTTGGTCGTTTTCTATCACCGATCCGAAAACATAGCGCCTATTGGTGGCTATTCGCCAGTTTACATCGTTTGCTGCCTGTCATAGGCTTGGGAAAGGAATTCGATGAGCATTTTAACGAAAACGGAAATCTAAGTAGATACCAGCGATTATATTTCGTAATTCATACACTCTCGGGGTGGGTACTTGGAGGTTTCTTATTGGCGGCCCTTGGAAAATTACGCTGAACCTTCCAGGATGATTTGAATCCCATCCTCTTCGGTGGAATTTGCACATTCGATCCCGCCTAGGGGGCCATTTTCGGGAGCCTTCAAATTGACGTCATACCTCTGCTCGTTCGAGCGATTGCGTACGGAATAAGCTAAGATCATTGAGGCGGTCACTTCCCGAGGATCCCATGCTCGACCACATCGGCTTCGGCGTTACCGATCTCCCCCGTTCCCGCGCCTTCTACACGGCGGCCCTCGCCCCGCTCGGCATCACGCTGCTCTATGAGTTCAGCGCCGAACAGACCGGCAATCATGCCCATGCCGGCTTCGGCGCCAACGACAAGGCCTTCTTCTGGCTGGGCGACGGATCGGCGCTGGCGCCGACGCTCCACGTCTCCTTCACGGCCGATGACCGCGCCACGGTCGATGCGTTCTATCAGGCGGCCCTCGCCGCCGGCGGACGCGACAATGGCGCGCCGGGTGTGCGGCCGCACTATCATGAAAACTATTACGGCGCCTTCGTGCTCGATCCCGACGGGCACAATGTCGAAGCGGTCTGCCATAAGCCGCCGAGTGCGTGATCCGGGCAGCGTCGGGCGCCATGCCCGTTTGGCCTGGGTCGTCCCGACTATCCCCATGGTGGCTTGGGGGCATATTCTTCCAGCAAAATCAGTGTCGGCCCGACGTGGATCACCGGGACAAGCCCGGTGATGACGATGGGGGAATGGTGACGAGGGGTGGGTGGTGACGACGAGGTGGGCGGGAGCAACACAATGTCGAGGCGGTCTGCCATAAGCCGCCGGCCTGATCCGGGAAACATTCCCACCCGGTTGCGGGAATAATTCCCGAGGGCGCTTCCACGTTGTGGAAATTCCGCCATAGGCGAATGGTCGAGGTTGTTTACCCCTTGACCATAGGGAACAATCGCGCGGCCGTCCTGAACGCCGCCGGGCGGCCAACCATAATGGGAGGACCGCAAATCATGAACTATACGAGAGGTCTTGCCTTCGCCGCGGCGCTCTGCGCCTCGACCATTCTCGCCGGTTCGGCGCTGGCCGCCGACAGCAGCATCGACACGCTGGGCCATATGCAGGTGACGGGCGCCTCGCCCGACATCCCGCTCATCCCCCAGACGGGCCCCAAGGCCGACGCGATCAAGCAGACGCTGACCAAGATCAAGATGCCGCCGGGCTTTTCGATCAGCCTCTATGCGCTGGTACCCGATGCGCGCCATATCGCGGTCGGGCCGCAGGGGGTGGTGACCTTCGTCGGCACGCGCAAATCCAAGGTCTGGGCCGTGACCGATCGCGGCCATACCGGGGCGGCCGAGGAGGTGAAGGAATTCGCGCCCTCGATCCCCAAGATCCTGCCGAACGGCGTCTGCTTCTCGCCCGACGGGTTCCTTTACGTCGCCGAGCAGAACCGCGTGCTGAAATACGCCGCGGCCGAGTTCTTCTATGAGAGCCCGGATGTGGCCGTGGATGTGGTGGTGCCGCAGGGCGAGCTCATCCCCAAGGAGGATGAGAGTTTCAACCACACGGCCCGCGTCTGCCGCATCGGGCCGGACAAGAAGCTCTATATCGCGATGGGCCAGCCCTTCAACGTGCCGCCCAAGGAGAAGCTGGCGGAATTCGCCAAATGGGGCATCGGCGGCATCATCCGCATGGACCAGAACGGCAAGAATCGCGAGGTCTATGCGTCCGGCATCCGCAACTCGGTCGGCATGGATTTCAGCCCCAAGGACAAGACGCTCTGGTTCACCGACAATCAGGTGGACGGCATGGGCGACGACATCCCGCCGGGCGAGATCGACCACGCCACCAAGATTGGCCAGAATTTCGGCTTCCCCTGGTATGGCGGCGGGCATACCCGCACGGAGGAATACAAGAACGACACGCCGCCGGCCGATATCGTCTTCCCGGTGGTGGAGGAGGTGGCGCATGCCGCCGATCTCGGCATGACCTTCTATTCCGGCAAGATGTTCCCGGCGAAGTATCAGAACCAGATCTTCTCGGCCCAGCACGGCTCCTGGAACCGCACCGTGCCGGTGGGGGCGCGGGTCATGCTGACCACGATCAAGGATGACGGGACGGCCAAGAGCGAGCCCTTCGCCGAGGGCTGGCTCGACGAGAACGGGCAATATCTCGGCCGCCCGGTCGATGTGGCCCAGATGCGCGACGGCTCGCTGCTGGTCTCGGACGACCTCAACGGCGCGCTTTACCGCATCACCTACAAGGAGCCGTGATGCGCGCGAGGTTCGCGATCGCGGTTGCTCTGCTGCTTGCGGCACCGCCGGCACTTGCCGGCGATGCCGCGGCCGGCAAGCAGAAGGCCAACCAGTGCCAGGCCTGCCATGGGCTCGACGGCAAGGCCAAGCTGCCCGACGCCCCCAACCTCGCCGGCCAGAACGAGATCTATCTCGTGAAGGCGCTCGGCGACTTCAAATCGGGGGCGCGGCAGAACGAGATGATGTCGCTGGTGGCGCCGAAGCTGTCGGATGCCGATATCGCGGATCTGGCGGCGTATTATGCGGGGTTGCCGGGGGGGTGAATGGCACCTGATGACAACCTCTTCCACCGTCATGACCGGGCTTGTCCCGGTCATCCACGTCGGCCATCCCCACTGAAATCGGCCAGCGATGAAAAACGGTTGGGTCTACATCATGACGAACCGGCCGAACGGTCGGTGTCACCAGCGATCTCGTGCAGGTGAGGTCAGCAGCAGCCTCTCGACGTGGATGGCCGGGACAAGCCCCGGCCATGACGATGGGTTACGTCCCGAAGCTCTGCACCAGGGCGCCGGAGATCAAATACCAGCCGTCGATCAGCACGAAGAAGATGAGCTTGAACGGCAGCGAGATGATGCTGGGCGGCAAGCTCACCATGCCCATCGACATGATCAGCGACGCCACCACGATGTCGATGATGAGGAAGGGCAGGAAGAGCAGGAAGCCGATCTCGAAGGCGCGGCGAAGCTCGCTGATGAGGAAGGCCGGCAGCAGGGCGCGGAAGGGCGTGTCGGCCGGGGCCGCGACCGGGGGCAACTTGCCCAGATCCATGAACAGCCGGAGATCCTGCTCGCGCACATGGTCCGTCATGAAATCATGGAAGGGGGCGACCGTCTTGGCGAGCGCATCCTCCTGGCTGATCTTCTCGGCGATCAAGGGCGCCACACCCTCGTCATAGGAACGCTGCAGCGTCGGCGCCATGACGAAGGTGGTGAGGAAGACGGCGAGGCTGACGATCACCGTGTTGGGCGGCGTCTGCTGCACGCCCAGGGCGGTCCTGAGGAACGACAGCACCACGATGATGCGGGTGAAGGAGGTGACGGTGACGAGCAATCCTGGCACCACGCTCAGGACCGTCATCACGGCCACGATCTCTATGAGCCGCCCGGTGACCGAGCCATTCTCGCCGCCGAGATCGACCGCGACGGATTGTGCCGCCGCCGGGCCGGCGATCAGCAACAAGGGCAGAAGCAGCGCCAGGAATCGCTTCACCGGCCTGCCTCCCGGAGCTCGCGGGTGAAATCGGGCGGGGGCGCGATGTTGGTCTCGATCACGACATCCTGGCCGATGCCGAGCAATATCAGATGCTCGCGGTCGTCGCGCCGGACGAGCACCAGCCGCCGGCGCGCGTCGATCGGCGCCACCTCGACGACAGCGAGCCGGCGTGCGGCACCACGGCGCAGCCGGCCGGGTGGGCCGAATTTGCGCAGCAGGAGGGCGAAGAGGCCGATGAGCCCCAGCACGAAGAGCAGGGCCAGCAGATAGCGCGGGTAGGCGTCGATGATCGGCTCCTTGCTCTACTCTTCCGTTTCGGCGGCACCGGCGGCGCGGTAGCGCTTCGCCGCTTCCTGCGGGCTAGATCCGGCTTGGCCGCCCAAGGCGGTGATCTGGACGCGCAGCGCCTGCTCCAATTGATCGAGCCGGGCGATGAGGCCGGCGAGCCGGGTCGCGACCTCGGTGCGCTGCTCGGAGACCGCCCGCGAGCACAGCATGGCGATGCGCTGCGGCAGGTCGGAGAGGTCGACGACGAAGCCCGAGGCCACCTCGGCCTGCGCCTCGTCCAGACGCTGCTCGCAGCCTTCGATGAGGGCGTCGAGATCGATCGTGTTCATGGCGCCTCATCCATCGCGCGCTGCTGCAATTCCCAGCGATAGACATGCGACAGGATCTCGGCCACCGCGGCGAAGGCCACGACCGGGATCGCGTCGCCGACATCGAGCAGGCTCAGGATCTCGACCAGATCGGCATCCTCGCGCACCTTGACGCCGTTCGCGAAGGCCAAGTCGAGGATCTGGCGCGCGACCGCACCGCGGCCGGATGCCACCACCGTCGGCACCGCCTTGTCCTGGATATCGAAATCGAGTGCTACGGCCTTGTCGGTCCCAGCACTCTCGTCGGCCGCCATCACTCGCCTCCGGAGAATGGGTGCAGAGTCGGGAATTATGCTTAAGAAAGTCTTGCCGGGCCGCACGTCGATCGAACCGGCGGGTCTTAACTTATTCTTAAAGCCGACGCCCGATGCTGCAGCGGTCTCAACAGAGCGGCCGTGTCGATGGATCTCGCCAATTTGCCTTTATTCTCTGCTATTTCGCGGAAGATGAACTGGCTCTCGGCGCGGCAGAAGCTGCTGGCCCAGAATGTCGCCAATGTCGACACGCCGCAATATAAGGCGACCGACCTCAAGCCGCTCGATTTCAAGAACGAGCTCGCCAAGGCTTCGGGCCTCGCGTCAGAAGGCGGCCAGGCCCAATGGGGCCAGCTGCAGCTCGCCTCGACCGATGCCGGGCATCTCTCCGCACCGCCGCCCGATCCCTCGCTCGACGAATCGACCGTCAAGGAGACGGAAGAGCGCGACATCAGCGGCAATACCGTGTCGATCGAAGGCGAGATGATGAAGATCTCGGAAACCACGACCGACTACGAGCTCATCACCAACCTCTACAAGAAGCAGATCGGCATGCTGAAGCTGGCGGTCGGCAAGGGCGGCTCGTAAGGGCGGGGCGGCAAGCACATGGATTTCGACGACACCCTCAAGATCTCGGCCGCCGGCATGGCGGCGCAGACGACGCGGCTCAGGACCATCGCCGAGAATATGGCGAATGCCGGCTCGACCGCCTCCTCGCCCGGCGAGGATCCCTATCGCCGCAAGCTCGTGACCTTCCGCAACGTGCTGGACGAGGCGACCGGCAGCAGGCTGGTCAAGGTCAACAAGGTCGTGACCGATGCCGCACCCTTCGAGCTGAAATTCATCCCGGGCCATCCGGCCGCCGACGCCAATGGCTATGTCCGGTTCCCGAACGTGAACACGATGATCGAGATGGCCGACATGAAGGACGCGCAGCGCGCCTATTCGGCCAATGTCGATGTCATCGACAATGCCAAGACCATGCTGAGCCGCGCCATCGGCTTGCTGCAGAACTGATAGGCCGGAAGGGGAAGCGACATGACCATCAATCCCGCCGCCGGCGTCGCGGCATATTCCAAGGCGTTGAACGGCTTCACGGCGTCCCAGGGGACGGCACAGGCGTCCAGCGGCCCCGGTTTCGGCGACGTGCTGAAATCGGCCCTCCAGGATGCGGTCGGCACCGAGAAGCAGGGCGAGGCGACGAGCCTCAATGCCGTCACCGGCAAGGCCGACATCAACAGCGTGGTGAGTGCGGTCAACAATGCCGAGCTCACGCTGCAGACGGTGCTGGCGGTGCGCGACAAGGTCGTGGCGGCCTACACGGAAATTCTCCATATGTCGGTTTGAGCCACGCCGCGGGCCGCCTTTGCCATGGACCAGGCGCAAATCCTTGACGTCGCCCGCGAGGCGATTTTCGTGATTCTGAAGATCGGCGGGCCCGCCATGATCCTGGCGCTGATCGTCGGCGTCGCGGTCTCGGTGTTCCAGGCGCTGACGCAGATCCAGGAGCAGACTCTGACCTTCATGCCGAAGATCATCGTGATCTTCCTGTCGATGCTGGTGCTGATGCCCTACATGATCGGCACGCTCACCGGCTTCACCCACGACATGATCGACCGCATCATCGCCATCCGGTGAGCGGGTGATGCATAGCTATCAGTTCCTCCAGCTTCTGCCCGCCAACGCCTTCGCGCTGCTGATCGTGCTGTGCCGCGTCTCGGGTGCGGTGGCCTTCCTGCCGGGATTCGGCGAGGCCTATGTCTCGGTGCGGGTGCGCGCCGCGCTGGCCGCCCTCATCACATTGGTGGTGACGCCGGTCGTGGCCGACACGCTGCCGCCCGAGCCCGACAATGTGCTGCGCTTGACGGCTCTCATCATCGGCGAGGCCTTCATCGGCACCTTCATCGGCCTGATGGCCAGGGTGCTGCTGGGCTCGCTCGAGACGGCGGGGGCGATCATTGCCACGCAATCGAGCCTGGCCAGCGCCTTGACATTCAATCCGGGTGCCCAGACGCAGGAGACGCTGCCGGCGGGCCTGTTCGGGGCGCTCGCCGTGGTCCTCATCTTCGCGCTCAATCTCCACCATATGCTGTTGATCGGCGTGGTCGACAGCTACCATACCTTCCGGCCCGGCGTGGCGCCGCCCTTCGACGATCTGTCGCGCGCGATGGTCCGGCTGGTCGCCCAGGGCTTCGTCATCAGCATCCAGCTGGCGTCGCCCTACATCATCCTCGGCACGCTCTTCTATATCGCACTCGGGCTGATCAGCCGGGTGATGCCGCAGCTACAGGTCTTCTATATCGGGCTGCCCTTGCAGATCACGGGCGGGCTGACCATGCTGGCGCTCACCGTGTCGGCCTCGATGCTCTGGTTCCTTGGCACTTTCCAGGCTTTGCTCACAAGTTTCACCTATACGCCGTGATAGGCTGAAGTCGCACTTTACGAGAGGTTGGAACAGGCGATCTTGACGGATCACGCATCGATCGCGCCCCAGACGCCGGGCCCCGCGCCCGTCGGGACCGCGACGCCGGCATCGGCCATGCGCACGCGCAGCTTCATCCGCGCGGGGCTGGTCGGGCCGCTCCGGCTGGCGGCCTTGGGCGGCGGCGTGCTGATGCTGGCGGCCTTCGTCGTGCTGTCGCTGCTGCGGCTCGATCTGATGCCGCCCGAGGAAAGCCGCGTCTGGCTCGAGGTGCTGGCGTGCCTGGCGATCCTGCTGGCGGCTCTCGTCGCGATCGGCGGGCTGGTGCTGGCGCTGATGGCGCGCGCCGATCTGATGCCGAGCGAAGTGGTGGCGACGCTGGCGGCCGCCTATTTCGTGACCGACCGCAGGGGAACCCAGCAGGCCGTCAATCCGGCCGTGGCGGCCTTGCTCGGCCCCGGCCGCCCGCCGCTCGACACGCTGCGCGACGGGACCGCCGGCGACGAGGGGCAGCGCCAGGCGTTCGAGGCGCTCGAGGCGAGTGCCCGCGCCGGACGCGCCGGACGCGCCGTGCTCGAGGTGTTTGTCGACTCCAGCCGGCCGCGCTGGCTCGATGTCCGCGTGCTGCCGATGGTCGGCCGCGCCGGCCGGACGCTGTGGCGGGTCGAGGATGTGACCTCGACCGAGACCGACCGGCGCACGGCCGATCAAACCCATGCCCAGCTGCTCGAATTCTTCGACGAGCTGCCGATCGGGCTCTATTCGCTCGATGCCGAGGGCCGCTTCGTGCTGGCCAACCGGATGCTGGCGAGCTGGCTCGGCGCCGGTGCCCGCGCCTTGCTCGAGGAAGGGGCGCGGCTTGCCGATTTCATGCTGCCGGATCAGCCGCTGCTGCCGAGCGTCGATCCGCTGGCGCCGGCGGAAGGGGTCGACATCATCCTGCGCGGCCGGCAAGGCCGCATGCTGACCGGTGCCGTCAGCCAGACCGTGGGCCGCCATGGCGACGGGCTCAGGACCCACTCGGTCCTGCGCGACCTGGCACCCGAGCGGGCGCGGGAGGAGGCGCTCAAGCCCGCGCGCGAGCGGTTCCAGCGTTTCTTCGAGATCGCCCCCGTCGGCATCGCCCTCATCGATGCGCAGGCACGGTTCAAGGAGACCAACCGCGCGCTCGAGCTCTTGTTGAACGAGCCGCGCGAGCGCGTGACCGGGCGGGATCTCTTCGATTTCATCGCCGACGACCATCATCACGACGCCCAGGCGCGCATCGCCGCGGTTGTCGCCGGGCCTGCCATCGGCGGCGATCTCGCCGACCGGCCGCTCGAGCTGCGCCTCAAAGGGCATAATGAGCGGACCGTGGCGCTGTTCGTCAGCCGCCTCGACAGTGCCGATGGCGGCTTGGCCGGCCTCATCCTCTATTTCATCGACCTCACCGAGCAGAAGAAGCTCGAGGTGCAGTTCGCGCAATCGCAGAAGATGCAGGCGGTGGGCCAGCTGGCCGGCGGCGTGGCCCACGATTTCAACAATCTGCTGACCGCGATGATCGGCTTCTGCGACCTGCTGCTGCTCCGGTTCCGGCCGGGCGACCAGTCGTTCCTCGACATCATGCAGATCAAGCAGAACGCCAACCGCGCCGCCAATCTCGTGCGCCAGCTGCTGGCCTTCTCGCGCCAGCAGACGCTGCAGCCGCGCATCATCCAGATCGGCGAAGTGCTGTCGGAGCTGTCGCATCTGCTCAATCGGCTCCTGGGCGAGAATGTCGAGCTGAAGATGATCCATGGCCGCGATCTGGGGCCGGTGCGCGTCGATCAGGGCCAGCTCGAGCAGGTCATCATCAATCTCGCCGTCAATGCGCGCGACGCCATGACGAATGGCGGCACGCTCACGATCCGCACGCTCAACATGGAAATCCGGCAGCCGCTCCAGCGCGAGATGGAGATCATGCCGATGGGCGCCTATGTGCTGATCGAGGTGACCGACGACGGCGTCGGCATCCCGCGCGAGATCATCGGCCGCATCTTCGAGCCGTTCTTCTCGACCAAGGAGGTGGGTTCGGGCACCGGTCTCGGCCTCTCGACCGTCTATGGCATCGTGAAGCAGACCGGCGGCTTCATCTTCGTCGAGTCGGTGGTGGGATCGGGCACCAAATTCTCGATCTACCTGCCGCGCCACCAGCAGGTGGCAGGGCCGGCGAGGGCGAAGATCGAGGTGCCGGACGCACCCGCCGACCTGACCGGCGCCGGCACCGTGCTCCTGGTCGAAGATGAGGATCCCGTCCGCATGTTCAGTGCCCGCGCCTTGCGCAACAAGGGCTATACGGTGCGCGAGGCGAGGAGTGCCGAGGCGGCACTCAAGATCATCGAGGAAGGCGACGAGGTGATCGACCTCATCGTCACCGATGTCGTCATGCCGCGCATGGACGGGCCGAGCATGATCAAGGTGATCCGCGAGAAGCGGCCCGACGTGAAGGTGATCTTCATTTCGGGCTATACCGAGGACACGTTCCGCCGCCGGCTCGACAATGAGCAGGACATCCATTTCCTGCCGAAGCCCTTCTCCTTGAAGCAGCTCGCCGCCAAGGTGAAGGAGATCATGGGCAGTGACCCGGTCGGAGTCGAATAGGCTCCGGCCGCGGCCACACTTCTCGGCCTGCGTAAAAACCTGATCTCCTACGAACAAACGGGGTTGCAATAAGGAACAAAGTGCGTACATTGATGCGCGTTGCAATCGCCGATGAGCCTGTGGAATAAGGGGGAGCGGTCATGACCCAGTCCGTGTTGCGCCTGGTGGATAAGAGCGAGATGGATAAGCAAAAGGCGTTGGAGGCGGCTCTCGGTCAGATCGAGCGGGCCTTCGGCAAGGGCTCGATCATGAAGCTCGGCGCGCGCGAGGCGTCGACCGAGGCGGAGGTGATCTCGACGGGATCGCTCGGCCTCGATATCGCGCTGGGCATCGGCGGTTTGCCGCGTGGCCGCATCATCGAGATCTACGGGCCGGAAAGCTCGGGCAAGACCACGCTGGCGCTCCATGTCATCGCCGAGGCGCAGAAGGCCGGCGGCACCTGCGCCTTCGTCGATGCCGAGCATGCGCTCGATCCGGGCTATGCCCGCAAGCTCGGCGTCAATATCGATGAGCTGCTGATCTCCCAGCCCGATGCCGGCGAGCAAGCGCTGGAAATTGCCGACACTTTGGTGCGTTCGGGTGCCATCGACGTGCTGGTCGTCGATTCGGTGGCGGCACTCGTGCCGCGCGCCGAGCTCGAAGGCGAGATGGGCGACAGCCATATGGGTGTGCATGCCCGCCTCATGAGCCAGGCGCTCAGGAAGCTCACCGGCTCGATCTCGAAATCGCGCTGCATGGTGATCTTCATCAATCAGATCCGCATGAAGATCGGCGTGATGTTCGGCAATCCCGAGACGACGACCGGCGGCAATGCGCTCAAATTCTACGCCTCCGTCCGGCTCGACATAAGGCGCATCGGCGCCATCAAGGAGCGCGAGCAGGTTATCGGCAACCAGACCCGCGTCAAGGTGGTGAAGAACAAGATGGCGCCGCCTTTCAAGGTGGTCGAGTTCGACATCATGTATGGCGAGGGCGTGTCGAAGCGCGGCGAGCTGATCGATCTCGGCGTCGCGGCCGGCGTCGTCGAGAAGTCCGGCTCGTGGTTCTCCTATGACGGCAACCGCATCGGCCAGGGCCGCGAGAATGCCAAGACCTACCTGAAGGAGCACCCCGAGGTGGGCGACGCGATCGAGCGCGCGATCCGCGGCAATGCCGGCCTCGTCGCCGACGCCATGCTCGCCGCCGACGGGGCGGGGCCGAGCGAGGAATGATGGATCCGAAGAAACAAGCCGCCGCGGCGGACACCAGCCTCGAGCGGCAATTGCGCACGCTCGACGAGCTGGCCGATATCGGCATGACGCTGGCCGAGGCGCTGGAGCGGAAGATCCTGAGCCAGGTGGCTTCCGGCGTGTCGTTCAATGCGGCGGAGATGGCCGAGAGCTTCTCCAACGTCGCCCGCGCCATCCGCCAGACCATCGCGCTCCGGGCCGAGCTCGCGAAGCGCTACAAGGTGCAGGAACGGACACGCGAGCTGCCGGCTCGCACACCCCTGCCGCCACGCCGGACCACGCCGCTGCATTGACCATCCCACTCGTCATGGCCGGGCTTGTCCCGGTCATGACGAGTGAAAATGTCAAGCCCATGAGGGGGTTATGAGATTCGGACGCCCCTCTTTCCCTTCTTCACCAGTCATGGCCGGGCTTGTCCCGGCCATCCACGTCGGCGAGCGTCACTGAAGTCGACGAAAGATGAAGGGCGGCTGGGTTTACATCATGACGAACCAGCCGAATGGGACGCTTTATGTCGGCGTTACCAGCGATCTTGTGCGACGTGTGGCACAGCACCGTGATGGCGCACTCGATGGGTTCACCAAGCGCTATCATCTGAAGCGCCTTATCCACCTCGAGTTTCACGACGAGATTGGCGTGGCGATCCAGCGGGAAAAGACGATCAAGCACTGGTCCCGCGCCTGGAAGGTCAATCTGATTGTGGCCGCCAATCCGCAATGGGCCGATCTATTTCAACAGCTCATATGATGGCGTGCTAGGGCCGAAGGGTCAGCGGCAGCTTGCCGACGTGGATGACCGGGACAGGCCCGGTCATGACGAGTGAAAATGTCGGACGCTTCTCTTCCGAAACCCGATGATCGAGAGGTCGATGCCGATCGTGCCGAGCATGAGGCCGAGCCCCATGTTGATCGCGAGTTGTGGCGAGGGGTGTCCCGCGATCCCGATTGCATCGCTGGTGAAGTACCAGAGCACGAGCTGGGGCAGCATCAGCCAACAGGCGATGAGGATCAACACTGGGCCATAGATCCGACGCAACGCGCGCTCCTCCAAGTCCTTTCCGCCGATAGGCTACCGGATTCCCACACCTTCCTCATCATTTCGATGATTTCCCTTCCTCACTCGTCATGGCCGGGCTCGTCCCGGCCATCCACGTCGGCGAGTGTCACTGAAGTCGGCGAAAGATGAAGGGCGGCTGGGTTTACATCATGACGAACCAGCCGAATGGGCCGACCAGTTTCAACAGCTCATATGATGGCGTGCCAGTGTCGCAGGGCCAGCGGCGGCCTGCCGACGTGGATGACCGGGACAAGCCCGGCCATGACGAGTGAAGATGTCAAGCCCATGAGAGGGCGATGTCAGCCAACTCTCGCTGTCATCCCCGGGCTTGTCCCGGGGATCCACGTCGCGCCGCAGCACAGTATTACCATAGAAAGACGAGGCGGCGGCCCGACGTGGATGGCCGGGACGAGCCCGGCCATGACGAATGAGGTGGGCTGTCGCAGCCTCTACGCCATCGCCTTCTGCAAACCCTGATCGAGCTTGTCGAGGAACTGCGTGGTGGTGAGCCACGGCTCGTTCGGGCCGATCAGGAGCGCCAGATCCTTGGTCATCGAAGCCGGATTCGACCGTGTCGACGCAGACCTTCTCGAGCGTCTCGGCGAAATGCTCGACGTCGGGCGTGTTGTCGAACTTGCCGCGGTAATACGAGGCCGCGGGTCCAGGCGAAGATCGACGCGATCGGGTTGGTCGAGGTCTCCTTGCCCTGCTGATGCTCGCGATAATGCCGCGTCACCGTGCCGTGCGCCGCTTCGGCCTCGACCGTGTGGCCATCGGGGGTCAGCAGCACCGAGGTCATCAGGCCCAGCGAGCCGAAGCCCTGCGCCACCGTGTCGGACTGCACGTCGCCATCGTAGTTCTTGCAGGCCCAGACGAAGTCGCCGTTCCATTTCAAGGCCGATGCGACCATGTCGTCGATCAGGCGATGCTCGTAGACGATGCCGCGCTTGGCGAACTCGGCCTTGAACTCCTTGTCGAAGACTTCCTGGAACAGATCCTTGAAGCGGCCGTCATAGGCCTTGAGGATCGTGTTCTTGGTCGAGAGATAGACCGGCCAGTTGCGCAGCAGGCCGTAATTGAAGCAGGCCTGCGCGAAGCCGCGGATCGATTCGTCGAGGTTGTACATGCCCATGGCGACGCCCGCGCCCGGGAAGTCGAACACGTCGTAGGTCGACGGGCGCGCCGCCGCCTTCCGGCGTGAAGGTCATGGTCAGCTTGCCGGGGCCGGGCACCAGGAAGTCGGTGGCGCGGTACTGGTCGCCGAAGGCGTGGCGGCCGATCACGATCGGCTCGGTCCAGCCCGGGACCAGCCGCGGCACGTTGCTTGCAGATGATCGGCTCGCGGAAGACGGTGCCGTCCAGGATGTTGCGGATCGTGCCGTTCGGCGACTTCCACATCTTCTTGAGGTTGAACTCCTCGACGCGCGCCTCGTCCGGCGTGATCGTCGCGCATTTGACGCCGACGCCGTACTGCTTGATCGCATTGGCGGCATCGACCGTCACCTTGTCGTCGGTCTGGTCGCGGTATTCGATGCCCAGATCGTAGTATTTCAGGTCGATATCGAGATAGGGCAGGATCAGCTTGTCCTTGATGAACTGCCAGATGATCCGGGTCATCTCGTCGCCGTCGAGCTCGACGACCGGTGTCGCCACCTTGATCTTGGTCATGCGCAAATTCTCCTGAAGGCGAGGCTGCCCCTGCTGTAGCGGAGATCCAGGCCTCGGGCAAACGAGTTATGCTCAGGGCCTGTGTGAGCCAAATTCATATGGACGGAGCGGCGGGCCGCCTATCCGGACCGACGACCAGCCGGGCCACGACTGCCGGCCGCCGGTCATTGCCGGACCGCCGCTCCAGCCCTTCGACGGCGAGCGCCCCGGTCGCCGGCACCGCCTCGACCGCCAGTACCGTATTGGCGTTCAGCACCGGGGCCGGCAGCTTGTCCGCACCGGCGAAGGCGCCGGTCTGGCACGCCATGATCTGCCGGCGCCTCAGCGCATTGTTGGCGGTGGCCGAGAGCGGCTCGCCCTCATGCCGGGCGGGCTGGCGCGGCGTGCCCGGGAAGCCCGGCTCGAGCCAGTCATTGGCGATGCCGACGACGGGGCCGAGATGCAGCCGGCGCCGGCGGCCCCATAGCTCGATCATCGCGCATTCCTCCGGCCTCGTGCCGACCAGCGTCACGAAGCCGCCGACCGCGATCTCAGGCTCGGGCTCGGTCAGCATGGCCAAGGCCGCCGCCCAATCCTTGGCCGTCTCGAACACCCGGCGCAGGAAATGGGCGAGCGGAATCGGCCCGGCCCGGCGCAGCATGGCGAGCCGGGCCGCGACCTCGTCGATCGCGCGCAAACCCGTCGGCGTCTGCCGCGGCGCCTGGTTGATCGCGGCGGCGAAGCGGCCCGGCGCCGAACCGGTCAGCGTGCCGACGAAGCCCGGCCAGGTGACATCGTCGAAGGGGCCGCAGGGCGTCATGCGCCGTGCCACCACGACATGCCGGCCCAGCCCCGGCATGCCCCAATCCAACAGGCGGATGAGGCGCGCCGCCTGGCCCGAGGGATCAGGACCGCCCGAGCTGGCGCAAGCCCATTCATAGATGCAGTTCATGAGAAAGGCGCCGGACCGCCCCGCCAGGCCTGCGATTGCCGCGATCTCGCCGCGATAGGGATTATGGCCGCGTTCGAGCCAGCGACGCGACAACGCGTCGCCCAAGGGGGCCAGGCGCGGCAGCAAAGGATGGGCGCCGAGGGCGGCGGCCAGCGTCGCCTGCATCGCCGTCGGCATACGCCGGGCGAGCTCGACCGGGCCGTCGCTGCCCAGATCGATCACGGGAATCGGGATCATCTCCCGATTCTAGATCATAAACGCTGGCTTGCAACCTCCGGCGGAATGGGCGGCTCGCCCGAAAGCGCCGGGAGCACATCTTCGATCCGCTCGACCCAGTGCAGCAGCTGCACATTTGCCGCACTGACGAAGCCTTCGGCCGCCATCCGGTCGATGAGGGCGGCCAGCGGCCGCCAATATCCGTCGAGATCGATCATGACGATCGGCTTGTCATGCAGGCCGAGCTGCCGCCAGGTCAGGATCTCGAAGAGCTCGTCGAGCGTGCCGAAGCCGCCGGGCAGCACGGCGAAGGCATCGGCCCGCTCGGCCATCAGCTGCTTGCGCTCATGCATGCTGTCGACCACGACCAGCTCGCTGATCCGGTCATGGGCGACCTCGGCTTCGTGCAGATGCCGCGGAATGATGCCGACGACCCGCCCGCCCTCCATGATGGCGCCGTCCGCCGCCCGTCCCATGAGGCCGATGCGGCCGCCGCCATAGATCAATTCGATGCCGGCATGACCGATCAGCCGGCCGAGCGCGAAGGCCGCTTCGAGGTAAGGTCGGGCCACCCGATTCGACGAGCCGCAATAGACACACAGGCTCCTGATCTCCGCCATCATGCTTCCCGCTGGTGTTTCAGGCTCTTGACCCGCCGGCTCTTGTACGCCAGGACTGGAATCCCAACGCTGCTGCCGCTAGGGTGGCACGCTAATTTTTTCATCGACACAGAGGCCCCATGCGCCGCTCGATCCCTGCACTCGCCGCTTTCGCCCTGGCCGCCACGGCATCGGGCGCAGCTTTCGCCGATGACCAGCAGATCATTAGCGAGCTGCGCTTCGGTGTCTATGAGCACGATGCCAGCCTGCTCGGCCATCAGAAGGAGACCGGTGCCGATATCGGCAACGAGGTCCTCTTCACCAGCCCGAGCTTCCTCAGCGTGATCGGGTCGCCCCGCCCCATTCTGGGCTACCTCATCAACACCAACGACACGACCAACCAGTTCTATGGCGGTCTGACCTGGACCTGGGACTTCGTCCATGACGTGTTCCGCAGCGACGACGCCTTCTATGTCGAGATCACCGAAGGTCCGGGCTTCAACGGCGGCAAGACCGACGTGACCGATCCGATCGAGTCGCAGCACCGCAAGTCGCTGGGCTCGCACTGGCTGTTCCGCGAGGATCTCGATATCGGCTACCGCCTGACGCCGCAATGGTCGATCGCGCTCAGCTATAACCACATCTCCAATGCCGATCTGGCGACGCGCAATGAGGGTCTTAACGATATCGGCGCCCGGATCGGCTTCAAATTCTGAGATCGGCTGAACCTGCCGGGCGTTCGTCGACGCTATAAGAAGCCGAAGAAAGAGGCCGGCCGTGATCGCGCTGCTCGCGACGCTCGTTGAATTCTGTCAGCGCCGCGCCTGGATGGTGCTGGCGGCTGGCCTGATCATCTCGATTCTGTCGGGATATTACGGCGCCACCTCGCTCGGCGTCGATACCGACACGGGCAAGCTCTTCTCGCCCAAGCTCGACTGGCAGAAGCAAAAGCTCGCCATGCAGGCGGCGTTCCCGGCTAGTGCCGGCCAGACCACCGTAGTCGTGGATGGCACCAGCTCGGGCGCGGTCGAGGACGGCACGGCGGCGTTGGCGGCCGCACTCGCCAAGCGCACCGATCTCTTCAGCTCGGTCCACCGGCCGGATGGCGGCCCGTTCTTCAACCGCTATGGGCTGCTGTTCCTGTCGACCGACGAGCTGTCGAAGCTGTCGGACGAGATCGCCAGAGCCGAGCCGCTCTTGGGTCCGCTTGCCGCCGATCCCAGCCTGCGCGGGCTCTTCGGCGTGCTCGACCAGGCGGTCCAGGCGGTCGGGACCGGCGATGCCGAAGGCGGCGAGCTCGCGGGACCGATGGCGGTCTTCGCCAAAGCGGTGAGCTCTGTTGCTTCGGGCAAGCCGGCACCGATCGATTGGGATCGGCTGATGACGGGGTCGGCACCCCGGCCCGAGCAGCTTCGGCATTACATCCTGGTTCAGCCCAAGCTCGATTACGAGGCGCTCGAGCCGGGCGCGCGCTCGAGCCAGGCGATTCGCGAGACGGCGGCCGAGCTCGGCCTGGCGCAAAAGGGCGTGCGCGTGCGCCTGACCGGCGACGTGCCGCTCGAGGATGACGAGTTTGCCAGCGTCGCCGAAGGGGCGGGCACCAACACGGCCCTCGCCATGGCCGCCGTCGTCGTGATCCTGCTGATCGGATTCCGCGGCATCCGGATCATCGTCGCGATCCTGATCACGCTGATTGCCGGGTTGGTGGTGACGGCGGCCTTCGCCGCCTTCGCGGTCGGCACGCTCAACATGATCTCGATCACCTTCGCGGTGCTGTTCATCGGCCTCGCCGTCGATTTCGGCATCCAATTCTCGATGCGCTACCGGGCCGAGCTGGCCCATGGCGACGGCACGCGCGGCCCGGCACTCGTCCGCACGGCGCGCGGCATCGCGGGGCCGCTCGGCGTCGCCGCGACCGCGACGGCGGTGGGCTTCTATTCCTTCGTGCCGACCGATTATCAGGGCGTGTCCGAGCTCGGCCTCATCGCCGGCACCAGCATGCTGGTGGCGCTTCTCGCCAACCTCACCATCCTGCCCGCCCTCCTGGCGGTCATCCCGATGCCGGGCCGGCAGGAAGCGCCGGGCTTCGCCTGGGCGGCGCCCGCCGATCACTGGCTCGCGCGCCATGCCAAGCCGGTCTCGGCGCTGGCGATCCTGCTGGGATTGGCGGCCGCCGCATCGGTGCCGTTCGTGCAGTTCGATTCCGACCCGCTCGACCTCAAGGATCCGACCCAGGAATCGGTCAAGACGGCGCTCGAACTGACGCGCGATCCGCTGGCGACCCCCTACAGCATCGATATCCTGCTGCCCAACCTCGAGGCCGCCCAGGCGCTCGGCCATGAGATGGAGGCGCTGCCCGAGGTGCGCATGGTGCTGACCCTCGATTCCTTCGTGCCGGAGGATCAGGAGGCGAAGCTCGATATCATCGGCCAGATGCAGCTGTTCCTGGGGCCGGTGCTCGATACCAGCAACAAGCAGCCGGCGCCGACACAAGACGAGAACCGCGCGGCGCTCGCCAAATTCTCGAGCGATCTCAAGAAGATCCTCGGCGGCCCCAAGGGTGCGGCGCTGGGCGAGGGCGGCAAGGATCTGGCGGCCTCACTCGACCAATTCCAGGCCGCGGGCGGCGATGTCCAGACCTTGCAGGCGATCCTCCTCAACGGCTTCGAAGGGCGGATCGATCTCCTGCGCCAGGCCATGACGGCCGGGCCGATCGCGGTGGCCGAGATGCCGCCCGAGATCCGCGGCGACTGGATCGCTTCCGACGGGCGGGCGCGGCTTACGGTCTTCCCCAAGGGCGACATGCATAAGCATTCCGATCTCAAGGCCTTCGTCGACGATGTCCGCGGGCATGCGCCCAATGCCACGGGCGGCCCGGTGCTGATCTACGAGACCGGCCGCACGGTCGCCGGCGCCTTCCGCAGTGCGTCCATCTCGGCCTTCATCGCGATCGCGATCGTGCTGACGCTGATCCTGCGCCGGGCACGCGACGTGCTGCTGGTGATCGTGCCCTTGGGCCTGGCCGGCCTCTACACGCTCGGCACGACCGTGCTGTTCGGGCTCCAATTCAATTACGCCAATGTCATCGCGGTACCGCTGCTGATGGGCATCGGCGTCGCCTTCGACATCTATTTCGCGATGCTCTGGCGCTCAGGATCCGGGCCGGTGGCGCTCCTGCAGACGCCGACCGCGCGCGCCGTGCTGTTCAGCGCGCTCACCACGGCGACGGCCTTCGGCAGCCTCGCCCGTTCGCACCATGTAGGGACGGCCAGCATGGGCGTGCTGCTGATCATCGCCTTGGGCTATGTGCTGCTGTCGACGCTCTTCATCCAGCCGGCGCTGATGACGCTCGTCGGGCGCGGCCGGGAACGGCTCAGTCCGGCAGGCGTGCGCCCGCTGTCTCCCGCGCAATCGCGCTCGTCGGCAGTCCGATCAGACAAATGAAGGAAATGAAGCCCCGCGCGTCTCAAAAAGTATTCACTTGGCACTTGTGAGCTTTATTGCCGCCAGTATGGACTCTCCGTAGCGGTCAACGAAATCTTTTATTGAGAGCCGAATCTTCTCGATCTCGAATCCGCTGCGCCACAGCTCCGGGTTTTCGATGATCTTCTGCTGCCAAAACAGGAAAGCATCGTCAAACGAGGTCTGGCTTTCGAAGTCCGACATATCGACAACGAGGACGACGGCGTCGGGCACGCCTCTGGTTTTCGACGGAGACCACCCGATCAGGAAGGGTCCGCGGCCGTCCAGCTGGTAACCGGAAGCCACGGCATCGCGGATAGCATCGGATCCACCGCGAAGGTCGTAACCGCCAAGCGCTATCTCACACAGACGCCCTCTATTCTTGTCCGTGTCATCGGCGCCGGCCTCCATAAGCTCACGCTCACTGAGAAGCGCGCTGCTGATCATGCCCGGCAAAAGCGGCCATATGGTGAGCATCTGCTCGCTCTTTGGCACATCTTCGATTTCATCGACGGATGGTAGCGATGCCAGATAGGCCGTGCAGGCCATGTTGAGTCTGCTTGCGCTCGCCGGCGTTTGCTTGGCCGTCAGGGCAATCACCCCATAAGCGGCCACATCTTTTGGCGGTATTTCCGCGGCCGGAAGGAACGTTCGCGCCGGCGTCAGCCGAGCTTTGGGCCTGAGGCCATGCGCCGGCCCCACAGCAGGTTCGGGGGGCGGTAGAGCGGGCTGGCGGGGCGGTCCGATTTGGGGCGGGCCGGGAGGATTACCATGCACTGTGGGTGAATCGGGGCGATCAATCCCCGGATGGGGCGACGCGACGCCGGGTTCTGGGCTGTGCGGCGCCGGCGAGGAAGAATTGGTGTTGGACCTGAGCTCAACGCAGTGTCTCCACAGCTCACTGCACCGACTATCGTCGGTTCGCGCGGCGCAGGAGGTCTTATACTCAGTTAGGCAGCGGTTCAGTTGAGTATTATCGTCGAGCTGATCGGCATAAGTATAATGTGAATACGCTCCGATTGAGGGGGCGAAAATTATTACGGCAATCTGGATTTTCGTCGATGTCGATTTGAGGGTCCGTTTCCGTGATTTTGTAGCAATTCCGCGATGTCGCTTGGCGTTCGCCTTATTAAATAATGATACGATCGAACTGATGGCTTGCGTTATCAGAACGGCCAGAACAATGATGATCACCACGCCGCCATTGTTGTCAGGCTGCACCCACCACACGCCGGCGATCCCTATCAGCACGCCGATTGAGACAACGATTAGATGGTTGCGCATGATATCTATTGTGTCCCAATAAAATATCGAAGCAAACTCTAGCTTACATTTCCTTCTCTGTAAAACCCAAGGTAAGTGCGGGGCAAATTTCGGCGCCCCTTTGAATCTGAAAACTCGTCCGGCGCGGCCGGGAACGGCTCAGTCCGGCAGCCGCGCTCCCGCCGTCTCCCGCGCAATCGCGATCGTCGGCAGTCCGATCAGATAGATGACGGAAATGAGCGCCAGCGCCATCGGGTAATTGCCGACGACACCGACCAGCACACCGACGAGCGTCGGGCCGGTCGCCCCCAGCACGCGGCCGAGGCTGAAGGCGAAGCCCGAGCCGAGGCCCCTCAATGCCGTCGGGAACATCTCCGGCAGCCAGATGGTGTAGAGCGCGAAGATGCCGTTGGTGAAGAAGCCCAGCACCGGCAATGAGGCGAAGAGCAGCGTCACGTCGCCTGCTCGGGGGGCGATGACCAGATAGACGAACAGGTTCGTCACCAGGGCACCCAGGAAGAAGACATAGGCCGTCCGCTTCCGGCTGCCGATCAGGCGCGCGATGAAGGGCATGGCGATGCAGCCGATGAAGGTGCCGATATTGGTGAAGATGCCGCTCCAGGCCGCCATCGCCTGGGCATGGCCCATTGGCGCCCCTTCACCGGTAAGGCGCGTGATGACGAGCGTCGGGACCCAGTATGTCGAGGACCACAGGCCGAAGATGATGCAGGACATCATGAGCGCGGCGGCGATGGTCGCCTGCGCCTGGCCGGGCGCGAACAGGCTCGAGATCGGCATCGCCTGCTGGCGGCCATGCTTGGGCTCGGGCAGCGAGTAGCGCAGATAGAGGGCGAGGAGCGAGGGCAGCACGCCGATCAGGAACAGGCCGCGCCAGCCGAACACCGGCAGCGTGCCGAGCGCCACCACGGCGGCGAGCGTCAAGCCCGTCGGCGTTGCCGTATGGAGCCAGCCGGCGAGCCGGACGCGCATGTTTTCCGGCACCAATTCATGGAGCAGCGGCGTGCCGGCCGCCCATTCGCCGCCGATGCCGAATCCCGCGAGGAAGCGGAAGACCGCGAAGATCGCCACCGTCGGCGCCAGGCCGCAGCAGGCGGTGAAGACGGAATAGACGACGATCGTGTAGCACAGCGCCTTGACCCGCCCGACCCGGTCGGCGAGCCAGCCCCAGAACATGGAGCAAGCCCAGCCCAGCATGAAGATGGAGAAAAGCAGCCCGCCATAAGCGCCGATATTGGCCTTGCTGGCCTCGATCCCGCTCGCCGGCAGCAGGTCGCTCAAGGCCGCGACCAGCACGAAGCCGTAGAGCCCGCTGTCGAACCCGTCGAGCATCCAGCCGCCCCAGCATGCCCAGAATGTCCGGGCAGGCGATGCCGTGGCTTTGGCGGCAGCAAGGCGGGCGGCAGTGTCGCCGGCGCTGGTCATCAGGCCTTCCTCCAAACTTTCGCGCTCTTCCCGGCGCGTCTTCAGCGCGGCAAGCCTGCCGCGGGGGGAAGCTTAGCCGCTCACGGACGGCGCGCAACGGCTTGGTATGCTGGCAGGACCTGCGAAATTGCCGCGAGACGGGTGCCTTATGGACCGGCTGCCGGCTTCGTGACCAGCTGGATCAGGACGCTTGGGCTGGTGGCGTTCAGGTTTGGCTGCTTCGCAACGGTGATTTGACTGGGCAGGATGTCGCTGCCGATCAGCCGGATCTGGACCGCCGTGGCGCGCTTTCCCGCAAGAGCAGCATCCGCTTTGGTCTCGGCCGCGGTGCTCTGGCCCGTCAGCGTCACGGTGCCGGATTTGCTGGCTTTGATGGCCGCCTCGGCACTGGCGAGATCTTGCTGACTGGCCGGGTCGATGAGCGCGGTGCCGGAGCGGAAGGTGACAGTGAAGCTGGACGTGGAGCCGGTCGTGTCGGTTCCCGAAGCCGGGCTGTTCTTGCAATTCGTGCTCTGAGCCGCCGCTGGCGCGACGGTCGCACCGGTCTTCTTGACGGTCTTGAGCTCGTTCTGGCACGCGCTGTTCTCCGCACCGCTATCGGTCTGCATCGAGATCAGCGCCTGCGTCCACGAGCCGGCCCGGTCATAGGCATAGAGGTCATTCGCCGCCTGATACATGCTGGTGTATTCATTCGCCGAGCCGGGCTTGAGCCGCGTCTCGATCACCGAGGCCCAGGAGGCCCGGTCCTTGTCCATCTGCACGAGGATGAGCTCGATCGATTTATTGTAGAGAATGTCCTCGTTGACCTTGGATTTGGTGCTCGTGATCCCGGCGGAGATGGCGTTGAGAATCTGCGAAGCTACTCCCGGCGACAAGGTGCCGGCGAGGCCGAGGCCGACCACGCCGATATCGGCTGTGGTGTTGCCGGCATCGATCGCGCGCAGCAGCGAATCCTCGTAATGGGCGAAGCGCACATCGATGAGCTGCTTCATCGCCTCGGTGCAGGGGGCGATCGTCTCCATCGTCGCCGACGACCAGTCCTTGTTGCAGGCGTCAGGAAGAAAAGCGTCGCTCGACGGCGCGCTCGCGGCCGCTGGCGCTTGAACGGCCGGGCCGTGAAGCCAGACTGCGTCATCGATAACCGGTTCGCCGTTGGCGAGGTTGGAGATTGTCTGCTGGCAGCCGAATAGCGCCGGACCGCCCAGAGCCAGCGCCGCAAGGATTCGCAAGGTGCGCATGTCGGACCACCCCCGAGGTGCTTGTTCTGTCTATATTTAACTAAAGATTGATTTGGATGTCACGCACCCCCTTCGAGTTGAAGTTCACGGCGTCGCCCGGCCATCAATCCACTGCGGAGAGCGGCTTCGCCACATCCTCGAGCGAACGCCCTTCGGCCGCGATGCCGAGCTTGAGCTCGACGAGGGCCGCCACCACCATCAGGGCCGCTGCGATGCCATATCCCACCGCGATCGCGCCGCGCTCGCCGGACGCGATGAGATGGCTGAAGAGGGCAGGGCCAGCGACACCGCCGACGCCGGTGCCGGCGGCATAGAAGAGCGCGATCGAGATCGCGCGGATCTCGAGCGGGAAGCTTTCGCTGACGGTGAGATAGGCCGCACTCGCCGCGGCCGAGGCGAAGAAGAAGATCGTGCTCCAGCCGATCGTCTGCTCCAGCGCATCGAGCCGCCCGCTGACGAAGAGCAGGGCCAGGCCGGCCAGCAGCAGGCCCGACAGCGTGTAGGTCGCCGCGATCATCGGCCGCCGCCCGATCGTATCGAACAGCGGTGCCAGCAGCACCGAGCCGAGGAAATTGCCGATCGCGAAAGGCAGGATATAGAGCCCGATCCGATCGGCCGGCACGTCGTAGAAGCGGGCCAGCACCAGTGGGTAGGTGAAGAAGATGGCGTTGTAGAAGAAGGCCTGCGTGCCGATCAGCACGATCCCCAGGATCGTGATGCCGCGATGGCGCTCGATCAGGGTCTTGGCGATCTCGATCAGCCCGACCGAGTGCGTGCGCACATGCAGCCGGATCGAGGCGAGATTCCCGTCGTTGGTCGTGCCCGTCTCCGCCTCGATCTTCTCGAGGATCGCGTTCGCCTCGTCGAGCCGGCCGCGGATCATCAGCCAGCGCGGGCTTTCCGGGATCCAGCGGCGCAGCACCAGGATGACGAGGCCGAGGGCCGCACCGATGCCGAAGGCAAGCCGCCAGCCCAGATCCTCCGGCAACCGGCCCGGCGTGAGCAGCCAAAGGGCGGCACCGGCACCGGCGGCGGCGCCCAGCCAGAAGCTGCCATTGACGCAGAGATCGGTCCGGCCGCGCAGACGGGCCGGGATGAATTCCTGGATGGCCGAGTTCATCGCCGCGTACTCGCCGCCAATGCCGGCGCCGGTGAGGGCACGCAGCAAGGCGAAGCTCGTGAAATTCCAGGCGCAGGCGCTCATCGCCGTGGCGACGAGATAGAGCCCGAGCGTCGCATAGAACAGCTTGCGGCGGCCGAGCCGGTCGGTGAGCCAGCCGAAGATCAAAGCTCCGGCCACGGCCCCGGCGAGGTAGGCGCTGGCGCTCCAGCCCACTTCCGCCTCGGTGAGATGGAGCGACGGGCTCGCCCGCAAGGCGCCCGAGACCGAGCCCGCGATCGTGACTTCGAGCCCGTCCAGCACCCAGGTGATGCCGAGCGCCAGGATGATTCGCGTGTGGAAGCCGCTCCATTTCAGCCGGTCGAGCCGGGCCGGAATGTCGGTGCGGACGAGCCCATCCGGCTCCGTGGCACTGGTGTCCGGCACGCGAACGCCTCCCACCTTGCTTTGTCGAAGAAAATCAACCAGTGCGGCACGGTTTGGTTCCTGCCGCAGGAATGGGTGGAATGTCGGATTGACGGGGCGTATGGGGATGAAATCCCTGCTACGACCGTTGTTGCGCCATGGAACTCCACCGCCGCCACTTTCTCGCCTCAGCAAGTGCTGCGCTTTTGCTGCCGCCCTTTCATGCGCGGGCCGACGAACCCGCCGCATCGCCGACACCCGGGCAATTCTCGTTCGATACGGTGCAGGCGCTGGCCAAGGCGCGCGCGGCCAAGCCCTATCAGCCGCCGACCAACGAGCTGCCACCGGCGATCCGGGCCTTGGATTACGCGCATTTCCGCATGATCAACTACAAGGCGGCGCGCGCCTTCTGGCGCGATAGCGGCCTGTTCCAGGTCCAGCTGTTCCATCGCGGCTATCAGTTCGACCATAAGGTCGCGATCAATCTCGTCGACAAGGGCATCGTCGCGGCACTCGATTATTCGCCCGACATGTTCGATTTCGGCGGCAACCAGCTCGACCCGCCGACCGATCCCGATTTCGGCTTCTCCGGATTCCGCCTGCATTTCCCGATGAACCGGCCGGATTATTTCGACGAGTTCGCGGTGTTCCAGGGCGCCTCGTATTTCCGGTTGATCGGGCGCGGCCAGCAATATGGCCTGTCGGCGCGCGGCCTCGCGATCGACACGGCCTCGCCGCAGGGCGAGGAATTCCCGATCTTCACCGATTTCTGGATCGAGCGGCCGACTCCGGCGGCGACCTGGGTCACGGTCTATGCGCTGCTCGACAGCAAGAGTACCGCCGGCGCCTTCCGCTTCACGATCCTGCCCGGCACGGTCACGCGCACGCGGGTCGAGGTGCAGCTCTTCCCGCGGCTCGACATCAGGAAGCCGGGACTGGCGCCGCTCACCTCCATGTTCATGCAGGGCAAGCTCGGCAACCGGCCCTTCGCGACGCTCGAGCCCGAGACGCATGACAGCGACGGGCTGATGGCGCATACCGGCGCCGGCGAATTCATCTGGCGGCCGCTGGTCAATCCGCACGCGCTCCGGATCAGCGCCTTCTCCGACGCCTCGCCCAAGGGCTTCGGCCTGATGCAGCGCGAGCGCGATTTCGACGATTACCAGGATCCGGATCTCCGCTACCAGGACCGGCCCAGCACCTGGGTCGAACCCGAAGGCGATTGGGGCAAGGGGGCCGTCGAGCTGGTCGAGATCCCGACCGTCGATTCGGTCAACGACAACATGGTCGCTTATTGGGTGCCGGAGACGCAGATCAAGGCGGGCGAGCCCTTTTCCTACGCCTATCGGCTGGCGTCGCTGCTCGACGACCGGCTGGCGCCGGCGCTCGGGCGCGTCGTCGCCACGCGTGCCGCCCCACCGGACCCGACCGAGACCGCCAAGGTCGACCGCGCCGGGCGCCAGCATTTCTGGGTCGATTTCGGCGAGGGCGATCTGCCGTCGCTGCGGGCCGCCCTGCCGGTCGAAGCGTTGCTCTCGGCCTCCACCGGCAAGATCGAGGAAGTCGTCTGCCGCAAGGTCACCGGCTCGATCTGGCGCGCTTCCTTCATCTTCACGCCGGACGGGCGTAAGGATTCGGATCTCCGGGCCTTTCTGCGCCTCAATGACGAAACCTTGACCGAGACCTGGTCTTTTCTGTGGGCTGCCGAATGATCTCTTGTCTGGGCCAGGGGTTCTAAGCATCAATAACGATTTGCCGAGTGCGGGGCGAGGATGCTGGTACGCCGCGTGATCTTCTGGCTGCTGGTCGCGGTGAGCGCGGTCTTCGCAGCCTATCTCATGTCCGAGGTGATGGCCGCGAACGGGCTGTCGCCGGTGCGCCTGGCCGTGCTCATCCTGTTCACCGCCAGCTTCACCTGGCTGATCGTCAGCTTCTGGACCGCGATCCTGGGCTTCGTCATCCGGCTCTTCTCGAGCGGCAGGGTGAGCCTGGCCCAGGCGGCGCATGTCCGCCTCAAGGAGCGGACGGCGATCATCATGCCGATCTACAACGAGGATACGGAGCGCGTCGGCGCCGGGCTCGATGTCGTGCTGGCCGGCATGGCACGGACCGAATGGGTCCAGAATTTCGATCTCTTCGTGCTCTCCGACACCCGCGTGCCCGAGATCGGCGAGGCCGAGCTCGCCATGATCGCGGCCTTGCGCGCGCGGCATCCGGCCAGCGTCAAGCTCTATTACCGGCGGCGCGAGCGCAATATCGGGCGCAAGGCCGGCAATATCGAGGATTTCATCACGCGCTGGGGCGGCGCCTACGCCCATATGATCGTGCTCGATGCCGACAGCATCATGTCGGAGGACACGCTGGTGGCGCTGGCCCAGATGATGGAGGCGAACCCCGATTCCGGCATCATCCAGACCATCCCGATACCGGTGAATCGCGAGACTTTGTTCGCGCGCATCCAGCAATTCGCGGCCCGGCTCTATATGCCGATCATGGCGTCGGGCCTGGCGTTCCTGACGCGTGGCGAGGGCATCTATTTCGGCCATAACGCGATCATCCGCGTGGCGGCCTTCGCCCGATATTGCGCGCTGCCGGTGCTGCCCGGTGCGGCACCCTTGGGCGGCGAGATCCTGAGCCACGATTTCGTCGAAGCAGCACTGATGCGCCGCGCGGGCTACAAGGTCTGGATCGTGCCCGAGCTCGATGGCTCGTTCGAGGAACTGCCGGCCAACCTCATCGATTTCGCCAAGCGCGACCGCCGCTGGTGCCAAGGCAACATGCAGCATGGCAGGCTGCTTGGCCTGCCCGGCCTCAACAGGATGAGCCGGCTGCAGCTCTTCATGGGGGTCACGAGCTACCTGACCTCGCCGCTCTGGTTTGCACTCCTGCTGCTCAGCACGATCGACGCGGTGCAGCGCTCGCTGCAGGAGCCGGTCTATTTCAAGCCCGGCTACGATCTCTTCCCGGATTGGCCGGTCGCGACGGATTTCCAGGTCGACACGCTGCTGGCGATCACGCTCGCCGCCCTCTTCCTGCCCAAGCTGCTGAGCCTCGTCACGGCGCTCGTGAGCCGCAGCCGGCGGCGCAGCTTCGGCGGCGGCTTCGGCCTTTCCGTCAGCGTCATGACCGAGATCCTGTTCTCGTCGATGATGGCGCCCGTCATGATGGTGTTTCAGACCAATTCCGTGCTTTCGACGCTGCTCGGCCGCACCGTCAGCTGGGACGCCCAGTCGCGCGACGATCGCGGCTTGAGCTGGAGCGAAGGGCTGAAGCGTCATGGTCGGCAGAGCCTGCTCGGTGTCGTGTGGGGTGCCGCGATCTATTGGCTGGCCCCGGATTTCTTCCTGTGGATGCTGCCGATCACGCTGGGGCTGGTGCTGGCCGTGCCGCTTTCGGTGCTGTCGAGCCGGGCCGAGCTCGGCAATTGGCTGAAGCGGGCCGGCCTGTTCGTGACACCGGAAGAGACCCAGACGCCGACCGAGCTCCGGCGCCTCAAACGCGCTTCGATTCGCGGCACCGGCCCGGTGCCGGACTTTTCGAGCGAGATCATGCAGGATCTCACGCCGCCGGAAGCGGGCCTGCCGATGATCTGGGTCCCGTGGTCGAAGGAGCCGCTCGTCGACGCGGCTTGAGCATGTGGCGGCATCTCGCCCAGGCGCGCATCGATGGCAAGGCTGTCGATCTCTATGAGTGCCACGGCGTGCATATGATCCGCGTCGACGGGCTCGAGCTCATGAATGGCGCGTGGCACGAGTCCGAGGATCGGCTGGGCGCGCTCGGCGCCAGCCTGACCCAAGGACCCGACCCTGCGATCCTCGTCGGCGGCCTTGGCCTGGGATACACGCTCGCCAGCCTGACGGCGCATCTCAAGGACCGCGGCCGGATCACGGTCGCCGAGCTGTCGGCCGACATCATCGACTGGTTCGAGCGCTATGTCGGACCGCCGGCACTGCCGGACAATGTGACGCTCGTCCATGCCGATGTCGGCACTTTCCTCGGCGGGATTGCCGCCTGGGATCTCATCCTGCTCGATATCGACAACGGCCCGGCCGCCTTCTCCGCGGCCGCGAACGACGCGCTCTATGCAAGCGCCGGCCTCGAAGCCTGCCGGAAGAGCCTCAAGCCCGGCGGTCATCTGCTGCTCTGGTCGAGCTTCGAGGATGCGGGCTTCGTCGAACGCGCGGGTGCGGCGGGCTTCGTGGTCGCGGTCGAGCCCGTCATCATGGCGGGACGCGCCGAGCCCTTTCATTTCATCTATGTGCTGACGAAACCTTCGACACTTACGAAGTGAGGCTCAATTTTCGTCATGGCCGGGCTTGTCCCGGCCATCCACGTCGCGACGTGGGCACATTCTCTTCAAGCAAATCAGCATCGGCCCGACGTGGATCCCCGGGACAAAGCCCGGGGATGACGGTGACGGGTACTGCAGTCTAAATCCGCTCGGCAAGCTTGATTGCGATCGAAAGCGTCAAGGATCGCTCTGATCGGTGGTCTTCTTATCGAGCAGTGCCAGAAGGCTGTTGAAGCCGTCGCGCTGCAGCACGGCGCCGAATTCCGAGCGGCGCGTGGCGAGCTCGCTGATGGTGCCGGTCAGGAACACATCGACGACCTGCTGGGATCCTGTGCCATTGTCGCGCATCACGTAATTGAGTGCCACCGGCGTGTCCTGCGGGCGGGTGAGCTCGGTCATCACCAGCGTGCCGCCCGGCGAGTCGCGCGTTTTGTCGATGACGAAATTCTCGCCCGAATAATCGTCGAAGCGGCGCGCATATGTGGCGATGATGAAGCGGCCGAAGGCGTCGGTGATCTGGTTGCGCTGGTCTTGCGTCCAGCCGCTCCAGGGTGCCCCCACCACGATCCGGGTCATCAGCGGCACATTGAAGGTGTGCTTGATCAGCGGGTCGAGCTGGGCATAGCGGCCGTCATAACCCAGCTTGTCGCCGTTCTTCATAATGTCGAGCAGCGCCTTGTCGAAGGCGTCGATGACGCCGCGCGCCGCCGCGGCGCTGGCCGGATTCTGGGCGTTCGCCGCGTCGGCCTCGGTGGGCTGCACCGGCCCGCCGGCCGAAAGCAGGAAAAGGGCGAGCAGGCTCGCCCCTGGCAATCTCACCATTCCAACCATCAGGAATCAGGCGCGCGCCGGCAGTGCCAGATCCGACCGCCCGAGGGCGGCGAGTGCCGTCGCTGCAATGTGCCGCGCATTGAGGCCGGCCGTGTCGTATTGCAGGTTCGGCGAATCATGGTCGATGAAGCTGTCGGGCAGCACCATCGGCCGGATCTTGAGGCCGGCATCGAGCAGGCCCGCCGTCGCCAGCGCGTGCAGCACATGGCTGCCGAAGCCGCCGACCGTGCCTTCCTCGACCGTGATCAGCACCTCGTGGTTCCGGGCGAGCCGGTAGATGAGGTCGAGATCGAGCGGTTTCGCGAACCGGGCGTCGGCGACCGTGGCGGAAAGGCCGAACCGTTCGAGATCGGCCGCGGCCTTCAAGGATTCCTGGAGCCGCGTGCCGAGGCTGAGGATCGCCACCGTCGAGCCTTCGCGGATGATGCGGCCCTTGCCGATCTCGAGCGGCTTGCCCATCTCGGGCATCTCGCAGCCGACACCGTCGCCGCGCGGATAGCGCACCGCCGAAGGCCGGTCGTCGATCGCGACCTGTGTCGCCACCATATGGACGAGCTCGGCCTCGTCGCTCGGCGCCATGATCACGAAATTGGGCAGGCAGCCGAGGTAGGCGAGATCGAACGAGCCCGCATGGGTGGCACCGTCCTGGCCGACCAGGCCCGCGCGGTCGAGATCGAAGCGCACCGGCAGCTTCTGGATCGCGACATCATGGACGACCTGGTCGTAGCCACGCTGCAGGAAGGTCGAGTAGATCGCACAGAAGGGCTTGATCCCTTCGGTAGCAAGGCCGGCGGCGAAGGTCACCGCGTGCTGCTCGGCGATGCCGACATCGAAGGTGCGGTCCGGGAAGCGCTTCTGGAACAGGTTGATGCCGGTGCCGCTGGGCATCGCCGCGGTGATGCCGACGATCAACGGGTCCTTCTCGGCTTCCTTGACCAGGCTTTCGCCGAACACGTTCTGGTAGGAAGGCGCGTTCGATTTCGGCTTGCTCTGGGTGCCGGTGACGACGTCGAACTTGGCCACGGCGTGGTACTTGTCGCCCGCCGCCTCGGCCGGGGCATAGCCATGGCCCTTCTTGGTGACGACATGGATGAGCACCGGCCCGGGATCCTCGAGATCGCGGACATTCTTCAGGACGGGCAGCAGATGGTCGAGATTATGGCCGTCGATCGGGCCGATATAATAGAAGCCCAGCTCTTCGAAGAGCGTGCCGCCGGTAACGAGGCCGCGCGCATATTCCTCGGCGCGCAGAGCCGCCGTCTTGAGCGAGCGCGGCAGCGCCTTGGCGAGATCGATGGCGCCGTGGCGCAGGCTGATGAAGCTCTTCGACGACAAGAGGCGCGAGAGATAGGCGCTGAGCGCGCCGACCGGCGGGGCGATCGACATGTCGTTGTCGTTGAGGATGACGACGAGCCGCGTCGCCGCCATGGCGCCGGCATTGTTCATCGCCTCATACGCCATGCCGGCGCTCATCGAGCCGTCGCCGATGACGGCCACGACATTGTTCTTGCGGCCCTTGAGGTCGCGTGCCACGGCCATGCCGAGCCCGGCCGAGATCGAGGTCGAGGAATGGGCGGCCCCGAACGGGTCGTACTCGCTCTCGGTGCGGCGCGTGAAGCCGGACAGGCCGTTACCTTGCCGGAGCGTGCGGATGCGGTCGCGCCGGCCGGTCAGGATCTTGTGGGGATAGGCTTGGTGGCCGACATCCCAGATCAGCCGATCGTCGGGCGTGTTAAAGACATGATGCAGCGCCACGGTCAGCTCGACCACGCCCAGTCCGGCGCCGAGATGGCCGCCGGTGAGGGAAACAGCCTCGATCGTCTCTTGCCGCAACTCATCCGCCAATTGCCGCAAATCGGACTCGGGCAGCTTGCGCAGATCGGCGGGAATCGAGACGCGATCGAGAAGAGGCTTGGGAGAACCGGTCACATTAACTCCTTGGACCAAGGGCCACGGGTTCGGAGAACCGCAGCAGGCCGGCTGGTGCTTAAACGGCAAACTTACCCGCTAGATATGGTCGCGAGCAATAAATTCGTCGCAAATCTCCATTCGCGATCAGGCATCGAATCGATGCCAAAGGCTTATCAGATCGGCAAATAGGTTCTTTCCGCCTTGCAGCCAAGGCTGAGGTCGCTTATTTGCGGGCTTGCTGTGGAGATGCTAGGGTCCCCGGTCAATCGCGGTCGACTCGCGGCATCGGTATTAGGAACAGGCAAGCCCTATGAAAGTGATTTTGGCCAAGCCGCGCGGCTTTTGTGCCGGTGTCGAGCGGGCGATCGAGATCGTCGAGCGTGCCTTGGAGAAGTTTGGCGCGCCGGTCTATGTCCGCCACGAGATCGTGCATAACCGCCATGTCGTGGATGGGTTGCGGGCCAAGGGCGCGCGCTTCGTCGACGAGCTCGACGAGATCCCGCCGGGCGGCATCACGGTGTTCAGCGCCCATGGCGTGTCGCAGAAGGTCGAGGATGGCGCGAAACTGCGCGATCTGCCGGTCATCGACGCGACCTGCCCGCTGGTCTCGAAGGTGCATCACGAGGCGCAGCGCTACGCCGACACCGACCGCGACATCGTGCTGATCGGCCATGACGGCCATCCCGAGGTCGAGGGCACGATGGGCCGCATCAACGGCAAGGTCCATCTGGTGGCGACGCCGGAGGATGTGGCCGCCCTCGATGTGCGCGACCCGACCAAGCTCGCCTTCGTCACCCAGACGACGCTCTCGGTCGATGATACGCGCAGCGTGATCGAGGCCTTGCGCAAGCGCTTCCCGGCGATCGTCGGGCCCGACACCAAGGATATCTGCTATGCGACGCAGAATCGGCAGCGCGCCGTGCGCGAGCTTGCCAGGCTCGTCGATGTGATCCTGGTCGTGGGGGCCGAGAACAGCTCCAACTCCAATCGGCTCCGGGAACTCGGCGCCGAGATGGGGGTTCGCTCATACCTGATCGCCGATGCCTCGGTGCTCGATCCTGCCTGGCTCGCCGGTGCCGACGCCGTCGGCGTCACGGCGGGGGCCTCGGCGCCCGAGCATCTGGTGCAGGAGCTGGTCGATCGCCTGCGCGATCTCGGTGCCACCGCGGTCGAGATCCTGCCCGGCGTCGAAGAGAATGTCCGGTTCAAGATGCCGCCCGAGCTCGCCGACACGGCAGACGCGACCGCCTAACGCCGCGTTCCAACCGTTTCTACCGTCACTCGGCCGCCTTCGGGCGGCCTCACTCATTGAGGTCCTATCGTGGCTGTTTCACTGCTGCAGAGCGTGAAGGTCGGCGCCTATATCGTCCGACAGCATCTTTCAGGCCGGAAGCGCTATCCGCTGGTCCTGATGCTGGAACCGCTCTTCCGCTGCAATCTCGCCTGCGCCGGCTGCGGCAAGATCGATTATCCCGAGGAGATCCTGAACCAACGCCTGTCGGTGAAGGAATGCCTCGAGGCGGTCGATGAATGCGGGGCACCCGTGGTCTCGATCGCCGGCGGCGAGCCCTTGCTGCATAAGGAGCTGCATCAGGTCGTCGAAGGCATCATCGCGCGCAAGAAGTTCGTCTATCTTTGCACCAACGCGCTGCTGCTCGAGAAGAAGCTCCATCTCTACAAGCCCAGCCCCTATTTCCAATGGTCGGTCCATCTGGATGGCGACCAGGAAGATCACGACCGCTCAGTCTGCCAGGACGGCGTCTATGTCCGGGCGGTCGAGGCGATCAAGAAGGCCAAGGCGGCCGGCTTCCGCGTCAGCATCAACACGACGCTGTTCTCGAACGCCGAGCCGGAGCGGGTGGCGGGCTTCTTCGACGATATGAAGAAGCTCGGCATCGACGGCGTCATGGTCTCGCCGGGCTATGCCTATGAGCGCGCACCGGATCAGGAGCATTTCCTCAATCGCCAGAAGACGAAGCAGCTCTTCCGCGACATCTTCCGCCGCGGCAAGGGGCGGGGCTGGGGCTTCAACCAGTCGCCCCTCTTCCTTGATTTCCTGGCCGGCAACCAGACTTACCACTGCACGCCCTGGGGTAACCCGACGCGCACCTATTTCGGCTGGCAGCGGCCTTGCTACCTGCTGGGCGAAGGCTATGCCAAGAGCTTCAAGGAGCTGATGGAGACGACCGACTGGGACCGCTACGGCACCGGCAATTACGAGAAATGCGCCGATTGCATGGTCCATTCGGGCTTCGAGGCGACCGCGGTCGAGGATGCGGTGAAGCATCCGCTGAAGGCGCTCGTGACGGCACTCAAGGGACCGACGGTCGATGGCCCGATGGCGCCCGAGATCCCGCTCGACCGGCAACGTCCGGCCGAATACGTCTTCTCGCGCCATGTCCAGGACGCGATCACCAAGCTCGCGCATAAGCCGAAGGAAACGGTGCCGGCGGCAGCGGCGGAGTAAAGAAAAGTCCTTCTCCGCCTGCAGGAGCGAAACTGCGACACAACGGTTTATGCTCATTGTTCGTCATGGCCGGGCTTGTCCCGGCCATCCACGTCGGGCGGCCGCCTCGTGTCTCTAAGGTAAAGCTGTGCTGCGGCACGACGTGGATCCCCGGGACAAAGCCCGGGGATGACGAAGAAGAAAATGTCGAGAGTCGGAGAGGGCTTCAGCCCAAAGCCTCGATCAGCTCCCCCAAAAACCGCCGGTACGGCTGCGCGCGGCCGACGGCGTTGCGGTAGAGCGGCTGGCGCACCTGGTTGACGCTGGCCGAGCTAACGGTCCGGCGCGTCTCGTGGAATTTGAGGCAGGCCGGATCCCAGCCCAGCCCGCAGAAATCGAGGAGACGCCGCGTCTCGCCTTCGAGATCGTCCACGACCCGCTCATAGTCGATCTCGCAGAGGGTGCCAGGCGGCAGGACCGTGCGCCAATGCGCCATCAGCCTTTCATAGCGCCGGTAATAGCGGCCGAGCTCGGCCTGGTCGTAGGAGAAATCGAGCTCGCCCGAGAACAGCTTGGTGTAGCAGGAGAGGCAGGTATCGAGCGGGTCGCGCCGGCAATGGATGATCCGGGCGTTGGGCAGGATCAGCCGGATGAGGCCGAGATAGAGGAAATTGGTCGGCATCTTGTCGACGATGCGGTCGGCGGGCGGCACCAGTGCTGCGAGATCGGCGAGATAATGCTCGCCGATCTGGGCCAGGCGCTCGGGCGCCAGCGTCTCGAGGAAGGCTGGGTAGGAGTCCGGCCTGCCCTCGCGGGCCGCGTTGTGGCGGGCGAGGTCGCGCATCAGATTGGGCTCGCCGGCGCCCTCGATCTGGGGATGCGAGGCCAGGATCTGCTCGATCAGCGTCGTGCCTGACCGCGGCATGCCGACGATGAAGACCGGCTGGTCGGATCCAGCACCATGGCCGGCCAGCCGCTCGAGGAGGTCCGCCGAGCAGACCCGCATGATCGAGCGGGTGAAGCTTTCGGTCCAATCCTCCTCATACTCGACCCAGTCCCGCTTCATCCGGTTTCCGGCCGCGAAATGGGCGAAGGCCTGGTCGCCGTCGGCATGGTCGAGATAGGCCTTGCCGAGCGCGAAATGCAGCGTCAGCCGATCGCGGTGGGATTCGGTCCGCGCGAGCAGCCGCTCCAGGGCGCCCAGCTCGGGATCGCCGGCCGCGAAACGCTTGATGTCGGACTTGCCGTACCAGGCATCGACGAGATCGGGCTCGATGGCGAGCGCCTCATCGAACGCGCTGAGCGCCGCCTGCGGATGCCCCAGCTCCATCAGCAGCACGGCCCGGTTTGAATGGATGGCGCTCGCGGGCGGCGGGATGGCGATCCCGGCCTCGAAGGCCGCCATCGCCTCCTCATGCCGGCCCAGCTCGCGCAGCAACAGGCCCATGATGTTGTAGGCGTTGCCGGCATCGACATTCTTCGCGATCTGCTCGCCGCACAGCGCCAGCCCTTCGGCGAAGCGCCGGAGCTTCAACAGCAAGCCGGCCTGGCGCTGGATGACCATCGAATGATCGGGCCAATGGGTCCGCGCCGCGATCAGCCAGTCGAGCGATTCGGCATAGCGCTTCAGCTCATGCTCGATCTCGGCCGCGACCAGGTAGGCGTTGAGCTGCGGCGGCCCGAGGGCGATGGCGCTTTTGGCGCTCTCCAGCGCCTCCTGATACCGGCCAAGGCGAGCCAGTGCGGAGGCGAGATTGGCGTGCAGGCTGGCATTCTCCGGATCCTGGGCGAGCGCCTGCGTATAGGCCAAGCGCGCGGCGTCGATCCGGCCCAGCTGCTGCAGGACCACGCCCAGATTATTGTGCCCGCCTGAAAAGCCCGGCTGCAACGCCACGACCTGCTCGAAGGCGGCGAGCGCGCCATGGAGCCCGCCGCGCTCGATCAGGATGCGGCCGAGCGTGTCCCAGCCGAGCACCAGGCCGGGATCGAGCGCCACGGCGCGGCGGGCACTCGCCTCCGCCGCCTCGGCCCGCCCGGCATGGCGATAGAGCTCGGCCAGATTGCGGTGATGCATTGGAAAGGCCCGATCGGCGGCGCAGGCGCGCTCGAGCAGGGGCAGCGCCGCCTCGGTCTCGCCGCGCCCGTCGGCGATGAGGGCGGCCAGATGCAGCGCTTCGGCATCGTCGGGCGACTCGGCCAGCAGCGGCCGCAGGAGTGCCTCGGCCGCCGCGAAATCGCGTGCCAGACGCCGCTTCTCAGCCTCGGCCAAGGCTTCATTCCGTGTTAGATCGACCGTCGCCTGCATGACTCGACCGAGATGACCAAAGTATCTAAATTTAGATGAACCGCATCATTACTGCCGTTCGTTCAAAAATACTGTAAGGATCAATAGTAAATGAATCATCGCCGCGAATGTTTCCTGTTGTTTCATTTTGTTTCGATCGGATTCGGGAGGTAAGCGACGGCAGGGTCGGCCGATGTTATAAAAGCTTCACGAAACCGCCTCAGTGCGGCAATTTCTCGCGTGCAGACGAAACGCGACGAAGCGGGGGAGAGCGCGATGCGATTCGGGGGAACCTTGCTGGCCGGCGCCATGCTGGCGGCCTTTTCGATGCCGGCCGATGCGGCACCCGTGCAGATCGAATTCTGGTACGGCATGACCCAGCCCTTGGGCGGCATGCTCGAGAAGATCGCGGCCGATTTCAACGCGTCGCAAAGCCAGTATCAGATCAACGCCACGTTCAAGGGCGCCTATCCCGAGGTCATGACTGCCACGATCGCGGCCTTCCGCGCCGGCGGCGCGCCCGCGATCGTGCAGATGTTCGAGGTCGGCACGGCGACCATGATGGCGGCCAAAGGGGCCGTGAAGCCGGTCTACGAGCTGATGCAGGAAGCCGGGCTGCCCTTCGACCCCAACGCCTATGTGCCCTCGGTGCGCGGATATTATTCGACGCCGGACGGCAAGCTGCTGTCGATGCCGTTCAACAGCTCGACCACGATCACCTTCTACAACAAGGATGCCTTCGCCAAGGCCGGGCTCGATCCCGAGCATCCGCCGCTGACCTGGCCCGAGACGATCGAGGCGGCGAAGAAGCTGAAGGCGGCCGGCATTGCCTGTCCGCTCACCTCGGCCTGGCCGACCTGGGTGCATCTGGAAAATTTCAGCGCCATCCACAATCTGCCGCTGGCGACCGAGATGGACGGCATGGGCGGGCTCGATACCGAGCTCAAATTCAACAGCCCGGCGCATGTAAAGCATATCCAGAATCTGATCGATATGCAGAAGGACGGGCTCTACCGCTATGGCGGGCGCGACAATGCGGGCGACGCGCTGTTCGCGTCGGGCGAATGCGCCATCATCCATGACAGCTCGGGCCTGCGCGGGCGGCTCGTCAAGGAAGCCACATTCAAATGGGGCACGGCACCGCTGCCCTATTGGCCCGACATCATCAAGGAGCCGAAGAATTCGATCCTGGGCGGCGCCACTTTCTGGGTGCTCAAATCGCCGAAGCGGAGTTCTGAGGATTACAAGGGCGTGGCCGCCTTCTTCGATTATATCAGCAAGCCCGAGGTGGTGGCGAAATGGGCCGAGGATACCGGCTATATCCCGGTCACGACGGCCGGCTACGAACTCGTCAGGAAGAGCGGCTACTACGATCAGAATCCCGGTGCCGACGTGGCCTATCTGCAGATGACCCGGACCGAGCCGACCGAGAACTCCAAGGGGCTGCGCCTCGGCAACATGCTCGAGATCCGCAACATCATGCAGGAGGAGCTGGAGAAAGCCTTCCAGGGCCAGCAGGACGCGCAAGCCGCGCTCGATCACGCGGTCGAGCGCGGCAATGTCGTGCTGCGCAATTTCGAGCGCGCGAACAAGTCGTGAGATTTGCCCCATCGTCATGGCCGGGCTTGTCCCGGCCATCCACGTCGGCGATCGTCACTGAAGCTCGCAATTCATATGACGGCCCTTTGGCGTGCCGGGATCAGCGGCGGCTGCCCGACGTGGATCCCCGGGACAAGCCCGGGGATGACGGAAAACTCTGATGGAGCGCCGGGTCATCTTCCCGCAGAAGGGCCTGCCTTACCTGCTGGTCCTGCCGCAGCTTGCCGTCACCATCATCTTCTTTTTCTGGCCGGCGCTGGACGCGGTCTATCAATCGACCCAGTTGCAGGACGCGTTCGGGCTGAGCTCCAATTTCGTCTGGTTCCAGAATTTCACCGACGTGCTGTCGAACCCGCTCTATCTCGAGACGGTCGGCAACACGGTCGTCTTCTCGCTGGGCGTCACGCTGATGTCGATGTCGGCGGGTTTGGGCCTGGCCGTGCTGGCCGACCGGCCGATCCGCTTCGCCTTCGCCTACAGGACGCTGCTGATCTGGCCCTATGCCGTGGCGCCGGCGGTGGCGGCCCTCCTCTGGCTCTTCGTCTTCCACCCCTCGGTCGGCATCATCGGGCGAGCGCTCCGGCATGCCGGCATCCCGTGGGACTATCAGCTCAACGGTCACCAGGCGATGGGGCTCATCATCTTCGCAGCAAGCTGGAAGCAGGTGAGCTACAATTTCCTGTTCTTCCTGGCCGGGCTGCAAGCGATCCCGCGCTCGGTGCTGGAAGCGGCGGCGATCGACGGTGCCGGGCCGGTCCGGCGCTTCTGGACGATCACCTTTCCGCTCTTGTCGCCGACCAGCTTCTTTCTGCTCATCGTCAACATCGTCTACGCCTTCTTCGACAGCTTCGGCATCATCCATGCGCTGACCCAGGGCGGGCCGGGGCGCGCGACCGAGACGCTGATCTACAAGGTCTTCGTCGACGGCGTGGTGAATACCGATCTCGGCGGCTCCGCGGCCCAATCCGTCATCCTGATGGTCATCGTCATCGGACTGACCGCGATCCAGTTCCGCTATGTCGAACGCCGGGTGCAGTACTGATGAACGGGAAGCACCTCGACTGGCTGACCCACGCCATCCTCGGGCTGGGCGTGCTGATCTTCGCCTTCCCGATCTATGTGGCGCTCGTCGCATCGACCCAGGATTCGGGCGTCATCGGGCGGGGCGAGATGTCGCTGCTGCCGGGCAGCCATCTCATCGAGAATTACAGCGCCGCGTGGTCGTCGGGCGGCGGCCGTTCGGGCGGGACGGCGGTCCGGACGCTGCTCCTCAACAGCTTCGTCATGGCGCTTATCATCGCGCTGGGCAAGATCGCGATCTCAATCCTGTCGGCCTATGCCGTCGTGTTCTTCCGCTTCCCGCTCCGGATGCTGTGCTTCTGGATGATCTTTGTGACGCTGATGCTGCCGGTCGAGGTGCGCATCATCCCGACATACGAGGTGGTGAGCCATCTGGGGCTGGTGAATTCCTATGCCGGCCTCACCATTCCGCTGATCGCGTCGGCGACCGCGACTTTGCTGTTCCGGCAATTCTTCATGACCATCCCGGACGAGCTGGTCGAGGCCGCCAAGATCGACGGCGCCGGCCCGCTGCGGTTCTTCTGGGACATGGTGCTGCCGCTGTCGCGCACCAATCTCGCAGCACTCTTCGTCATCCTCTTCATCTATGGCTGGAACCAGTATCTCTGGCCGCTGCTGGTCACGACCAGCCGCGATTACGGCACCATGGTGGTGGGTGTCGCCAGGATGATCGGCACGGGCGACGCCCAGAATGAATGGAACACGATCATGGCGTCAGCCGTGCTGTGCCTCCTCCCGCCGGCGGCCATCGTCATCCTAATGCAGCGCTGGTTCGTCAAAGGCCTGGTCGAGAGCGAGAAATAGATGGCGCAAGTGAGACTGCGCGATTTGCGCAAATCCTATCAGGGCCATGTCGTCATCCATGGCGTCTCGTGCGAGATCGCGGATGGCGAGCTCATCGTCGTGGTCGGCCCTTCGGGCTGCGGGAAATCGACCCTGCTGCGCATGGTGGCGGGCTTGGAAGAGGTGACATCGGGCGAGATCGAGATCGGTGGCCGGACGGTCACGCGCACCGATCCCAAAGATCGCGACATCGCGATGGTGTTCCAGAATTACGCGCTTTATCCGCATATGACGGTATTCGGCAACATGGCCTATGGCCTCAAGATGCGCGGCGTGCCGAAGCCCGAGATCGCGACGCGCGTCGCCCGCGCGGCTTCAGTGCTCCGGCTGGAGGCGCTGCTCGAGCGCCGGCCCAAGGCGCTGTCGGGCGGCCAGCGCCAGCGCGTCGCCATGGGCCGCGCCATCGTGCGCGAACCGCAGGTCTTCCTGTTCGACGAGCCGCTCTCCAACCTCGATGCCGCACTCCGCGGCGAGATGCGGGTCGAGATCCGCCGGCTGCAGCAGAATCTCGGCACCACCGCAATCTATGTCACGCACGACCAGGTCGAGGCGATGACGCTGGCCGACCGGCTCATCGTCATGAATGAGGGCAGGGCCGAGCAGATCGGGGCACCCATGACGCTCTATGACCGGCCGGAGACGCGCTTCGTCGGCGGCTTCATCGGCTCGCCCGCGATGAATTTCGTGGCCGGCCGGATCGCGGGCGGCCATGCGGTGCTGGGTGATGGAACGAGGCTGGCGCCGGCCTCGGCCCCCGATGGCACCTCGGTCACGATCGGCCTCAGGCCCGAGCATCTCGCGATCGCGGAAAGCGGCGCCTTGAAGCTCAAGGTCGAGCTCGTCGAGATGCTGGGCGCCGACACGATCGCGCATGGCAAGCTGGGCGGCGAGGGCGGGATGGTGCTGGCGCGGCTGCCCGGCACGGTGCGGATCGCGCCCGGCGAGGCGGTGCCGCTCGGCATAGCGCCCGAGCATGTCCACCTCTTCGATGCCGCGAGCGGACGGCGGCTCGGCTTATAGACCGCCCAGGAACTTCGTCACGGCCTGCCAATTCTGCTCGGCACCGGCCGCGTCGGCATCGGTGCGCAGCGTCGAGGAGCCGTGCGTACCGTGCTGGGGCACATATTGGGTCGAGTGCTGGTTCGATCCCGCGTCGAACAGCGCCTTGGCTGCCGCGATCTCCTCGCGGTCGGACGCCGAGGTGATGAAGACCGGGCACTTCAGCTTTGCCGCGGCCGCGCGCACTGAAGTGCCGGGCAAATATTCCCCGGGCGAGAAGCTCAGCACAGCCGCGATCTCGTCCGGATGGCGCGCCGCCAGCAGGAAGACGAGCGAGGCGGAATAGCTGCTGCCCCACAGGATGATCGGCTTGCCGGGCCAGCGCGCTCTGGCATAGGTGAGCGTGCCGCCGAGATCGGCCAGCGCCTCGCTGAAGCTGCCGCCACGGCCCTCGGCGACCGTCTCGTTTTCTTCGCCCCAGAGCGAGCCGCCCGCGCGCTGGTCGATCGCCAGCGCATCATAGCCCAATGCCGCCAGCTTCGGTGCGATCGGGGCATATTCGCCGCGATTGGAGCCGGCCTGATGGAACAGCAGGATCACGGCCTTCTCCGGTGCGGTCGCAGGATAGACCTCGCCGAACACCTTGCCGCCATCGGAGGCCGCGAAGCTCACCGCCTCTGCGGCCCGCGCCGGACCTGCCGCCGCCAGCAGCAGCACGGCCAAAGCGATCAGTCGATGCATATTCTCGTCTCCAGCAGTCTCACGCCGCTCTCTGTTCGAGCACAGGCCACGGAAGGTTTCCTGCCATGCGTTCGATCGCCTTGGCAGCGGCTGTCTCTTTGCCGAATTCTGACGCGAGCAACCCGAAAGGAACCCCCTATGGCCCGTGTCCGCAGCATTCCATCGAGCGAGCTTCCCGCCGATCTCGCCGAGATTTACGAGCGCTTTGCCGGCGAGTACGGCCCGTTCGCCAACCAGGTCGCCGTGCTCGCCCATGTGCCGGCGGCGCTCAAGCATCTGATGCCGATGCTGATGGAGCTGCGCGAGGCCAACACGCTGCCGAAGCGCTATCTCGAGATCGCGATCGTGACCGTCTCGAAGCTCAACGAGTGCCATTACTGCGTGGCTCACCATAAGCCGTTCCTGACCGTGACCGGCATCTCGCCCGAGGGGGTCGACCGGCTGCTCGAGCCCGACAATTCGGAACTCGACGAGGTGGACCGTTTGGTGGTGGAATACGCGACAGCCGCTTGGGAAACGCCGAACCGCCTCCGCGATTCCCTGTTCGAGCGGCTGCGCCGGCATTTCACCGAGGCGCAGATCGTCGAGCTGACGCTCCGCACGACGCTCTGCGGCTTCTTCAACCGCTTCAACGATGCGCTGCAGATCGAGGAAGAGGAAGAAGTGCTCGAGGAGGGGACGGCGCGCTGACCTGATCAGGCGGAGTTCCAGCCAATGCATGCCGCGACCGCATCGAGCACGGGCGAGAGGATCTTTCGCGTTTCGGTCTTCAGGCGCGGGCTGTCCTTGTTCGCCACGGGATTTCTCAGCCTGACCTGCATAGCCGCCGCCGTTGCGACCGTCTTCATGTGGCAATTGGGGCTCGGGCTGTTCATCGAATTCGTGCTCCTGACGCTCTTCATGGGCGGCCTTACCTGGTATTGCGGCCGTGATCTTGCCGGCAAATGGGGCTTGCGCTTCGCCTTCGGCCCCGATTCCGTGACGGCCGATCTGCCGAAGGGACGCTCCGCCATCCATCGGCTGCCGCGCGAGCATTTCGTTATCCCCTATAGCGAAATCGCCGCCATCGAGATCCGGCTGGAGGCCTACCGGAGCTTCGGGATGGCGATGATGCAGCGGCCCTATGTCCTGCGCTGGAAATCCGGTGCCATGACCTTCCTCTTCGAGGAAAGGGCGCTCGGCTCCGGCATGGCGGATGTGGAGTTCGGCGATGTGGTGGCCGAGCTGCAGGCGCGCAGCGAGGCGCCCCTCAACGATCTCGGCATGGTCGAAGGCCGCGGCGGCATTCTCGGCGTCTGGGGTACCAGCGCCATGCCCTGGTCGGCGCCGTCGCTGCCGGCGTCAGGCCAGGCCCGGCTCTGGCGGCGGGTTGCCCTGACCGGGTGGGTGGCAGGCGGCGCGTTTCTTCTCGCCCTTCTCGTCCGGTTTCTGGCTTTCCCGGACTGACGATAGGCGCCCGAAGCGATTGGCCATAGACCGCTGTCACTAAATCGCAAAAGCTTCCGAGTAACCGTATGGGAACCGGAGGCTGAGACATGACCGAGCAGAACAAGAGCGATACCCGCAGCTGGCTGGAGATCGAGCTCGAAGACGATATGGACGAGGAGCTCGAGCAGGCGGTCGATGATTCCCGCGTGCCGCCCGAGCTCCGCGAGCTCCTCGATAAGCACGAGAAGAGCACGCTCGACCGCCACACCTATTTCTGCGAGCTGATGCGCCTCCAGGGCGAGCTCGTGAAGATGCAGGATTGGATCCACTATAAGGGTCTCAAGATGGTGGTCCTGTTCGAGGGCCGCGACAGCGCCGGCAAGGGCGGCGCCATCAAGCGCATCACCCAACGCGTCAATCCGCGTGTTTGCCGGGCCGTGGCGCTGCCGGCACCCTCCGATCGCGAGAAGACCCAATGGTATTTCCAGCGCTACGTGCCGCATCTGCCCGCGGCCGGCGAGATGGTGCTGTTCGACCGCAGCTGGTACAACCGCGCCGGCGTCGAGCGCGTCATGGAGTTCGCCAACGAGACGCAGGTCGAAGAGTTCTTCCGCGACGTGCCGGAGTTCGAGCGCATGCTGGTGCGCTCCGGCATCATCCTGGTGAAATACTGGTTCTCCATCACCGACGAGGAGCAGCAGCTGCGGTTCCTCATGCGCATCCACGACCCGATCAAGCAGTGGAAGCTCTCGCCGATGGATCTGCAGTCCCGCGTGCGGTGGGAGCAATATACCAAAGCCAAGGAGGACATGTTCGCGCGCACGAGCATCCCCGAGGCGCCCTGGCACATCGTGCAAGGCAACGACAAGAAGCGCGCGCGCCTCAACCTCATCGCGCACCTGCTTTCGCTGGTGCCCTACGAGGAGGTGCCGCACGAGCCGATCGCGCTGCCGGACCGGGTGTTCAACCCGAACTACGAGCGCCATGTGCTGCCGCCCGAACTGTTCGTGCCGCAGCGGTACTAGAACCTATACCTTCAGCCATATTGCCGTATGAGGCCAAATGCGAACTCAATGCTCCCGACCGGCTTGGATCTAGCCCGGCGAACCGTTCAGGGAGCCCAAAGCATGATCACTCTGGAAAAGGCCCATCGCGTCATTGCCGCCGGCGAGGCCAAGGCGAAGGAGATCGGCCAGCCCATGAACATCGCCGTCGTGGATGCCGGCACGAACCTCAAGGCCTTCATCCGCATGGATGATGCGTGGCTCGGCAGCATCGACATCGCGATCAACAAGGCCTTCACGGCCAAGGCGTTCGACATCTCGACGCTGGAGCTTGGCCAGAACAGCCAGCCGGGCGATCAGTTCTTCGGCATCAACGTCTCGAACCACAACCGGGTCATGATCTTTGCCGGCGGCATTCCGCTGAAGGTCGCTGGCGAGATCGTGGGCGCCGTCGGCGTCAGCGGCGGGAGTGGGGAGCAGGACCAGGCGGTCGCTGAGGCGGCGGCGGCCGTTTGCAGCTAGGCCGGCGGCTTAAGGGCCGGCTGCGCACTCACGACGCAGCCGACGCTCCGCTCTATGGCGGCTGTGCGGAACTAGGGCTCGGTCCCAGCTGCCTGGATCATTTCGACGAGGCGATGGGCGGCTTCCTCGGCCGTTTCGACGACGCGCTGCAGATCGAAGATGAGGAAAAGCGCTCGAGGCCGTGGCGACGCTGACCTGACCAAGTGGAGTTCCCACCGATGCATGTTGCAGCAGCCCTATATCCTGCGTTGGAAATCGGGTGCCCGACGCCGATGGTCTGGCGTTCCGCTCGCGCGCTTGGTCGACAACTTTAAGAGTTGCCATCCAGTACCAGTGCGCCGTCATTCACACCATAATCTGAACTCTCTAAGCCCATCAAAATATAGTTCTTTATAACCTCTTCAAAAGATCGGTAAGCATTCAATCGTCGCCAGGCCTGACGTTTGTAAGGGATATAATTTTGAAGAACTTCGTAAGTTCTTAGAAGGCCAGTCTTCCTCTGCCTAAGAATAACATTTCGGTCCATCGAATTGGATAGGAAATTTATCGAGATATACTCCAGCATACTGAGAAGAGACATGATCAGATCATCGTCCTTCCGATCTATTTTTTTGGGATCGACGAGCGTATTGTTTTCGACATGGCGCATGATTAGCGCGTTTGCTTCACTGAATTTCCGGTTGGTCAGTAATGTGACCATGATCTGCGCCGTAAAAGCCTCGCGTTGCGCTCTGATCGGTAGTGCGTAATCCTCTGGCATTATTCCGTTTGACGGGTTTTCCCCTTGAAATACAGCCCAGATGCTGTCGTTTAGCTCCAACATCTCCTGTGCGTAGCTCAGAAGACGGCTTCCGTCCGACGTGAGCCGGACCATGCCGCCCTTGCCACGCACCAGCAGCGTTTTGCCGGTCACGGTCTCCAGCCGCCGCACCTGCATGGAAACGGCCGATTGTGTCCGCCCTACTATCTCCCCGGCACGGGTGAAGCTGCCAGTTTCGGCAATATGGACGAAGCTGCGCAGTAGATCCAAGTCAAGGTTAGCAGGGCGACTCATACCATTCCTCTTGTTGATCCTGCCCATCAGAGCAATTCATTTTACATAGCCAATGCTGATCCATACAAGATGATAAAAGTGAAAGCGCGTTCTCAATAGATTGAAATATAAGGAGAATCTCTATGCCTGTTCTCAAGAGCGGCGCGGGTCGGATGATTGCCGTCGCCATCATCGCCGCCGGTACCGGCCTTGGCATCGGTATCGCGGTTGCCGGCCAGCCGGAGATGGAGGGCGCGCTCGGTGCATTGCGAGATGCCCAGAATCATCTCGTCAAGGTCACACAAAACAAAGACGGCCACGCGAATACGGCGCGCAAGCTCGTCGCGGAAGCGATCTCAGAAGTGGAAGCCGGTATCGCGTACGGCCAGTCCAAGGGCGAATAGCGGAGCTGGCGGCACTTTGCCAATTTAGATTGTGATCTTCGAGCCAAGTGCGGCGGCGAACGGGATGAAGATGGCGGCGATGCTTATTCATCGCAGTTTTTCTCATCCCGTTACCAAGCGTGATCTTTTCGGCCAGCGAGCTCCTTCGTCAGCGTAGATCGCGCCCACAATCGTCGATAACCATGTCTTCAGGAATCCCGTTGCCGTACCTTTTCAAGACGAGAGAAGCGCGATTTGCGAGCATCCTGCTGATGGCGGCATTCCTCGCGGGTTGCAGCTACACCATGAACCAGAATTCCGCCATGGAAAGCGTCGTGCAATCAGAGCCGCTCGGCAATGGCAAGACCCTCAATGTGGGGTACAGATTGCCAGATGCTGCCGCGGAGTGCCAACTGACCAACGAAAGCAGTCGTAACTGGTCCGTTGCGGAAACCCTTGGGCAAGTTAAAGCTGGGGGAGGCCGCCAAGTGCTGCAGGAAGAAGCACTCGAGTCAGTCAAGCAACGGCCTCAAGACGACATCAATTATGTCGCGTTGACGATCCCCGACGAAGCGGGCATCGGCGCGATCACCTTGACCGTCGCGCGGCAGGCTAAAACCAGCTACTTCCACTGCGTCAATCCTCCGCAATCGCACTGACAGACTACTTCATCCCTAAGGCGTCGGCTGCACGCCCACCACGCAGCCCGCTTCGGCCAGGATGCGCTCGGCGAAGGCGGCCGCGCGGCCGAGCTTGAGGAGCGCTGGGATCTGGCCGGGCTGCGCGGCGATCGAGCCCAGGATTTTACCGAGATCGATGCCGCCTGCTGCCGTCACACCGACGAGGGCGGCCGGCGGCAGCACGGTGTCGGCCGCGTCGCAGATCACCCGGATCGCGGCGAAGGGCAATCCTGCTCGTGCGGCGGCCCGCGCCAGCACATGGCTTTCCATATCGACCGCGGCCGCCTGATGGCGCCGGCGCAGCTCGGTCTTGGCCTCGATCGATGCGATCGGGATGTCGACGCCGAGGATCGGCAAGGCCTGGTAATCGAGCCGGTCGGCGAGATACGCGTGCCAGGCGGCATCGATCGTCCAGCTTTCGCCGCGCTCGGACAGCACGTCATGCGGCAGCAGCAGCGTGCCGGCCGGAAGGGCGGGATCGAGCCCGCCGGCGAGGCCGAAGCTCAGGAGATGGGTGCAGCCGGCGGCAAGCAGCGCTTCCGCCCCCTGCACAGCGCCGTCGCGCCGCGCGCCGCTCAGCCGGATCGTGGCGGCCTCCGGTGCCAGATACCGGGAAACGCAACGGGCCTCCGAACGGAGGCCCGTCAAGATGCCGAGATGGGGCATCTCCTCACATGCCGTGCATGACTTGCTTCGAATTGCCGGTCATGAGGTTGCGATATCGGGCCAGCGCCATCAGCGGGAAATACGTCCGGTAGCCGTGATAGCGCAGATAGAAGACGCGCGGGAATCCCACCGCCGTATAGGTGTCCTCGTGCCAGAGGCCGGTCTCCTGCCGCGTGCGCATCAGGAACTCGATGCCGCGTTTGACCGAATCATGCTCGACCGCACCCGCCGCCATCAGCCCCAGCACGGCCCAGGCGGTCTGCGAGGCGGTCGAGACATCGCCTTCGCCATGATGGCCGTCATAATAGCTGATGCCGTCCTCGCCCCAGCCGCCGTCGGGCCTCTGCCCGGAGATCAGATAGTCGATCGCGCGCTTGAAGCCCGGATGCGCGAAATTCTCGCCCGCGGCATTGAGCGCGCATAGCACCGACCAGGTGCCATAGATGAAATTGGTGCCCCAGCGGCCATACCAGGAACCGTCATCCTCCTGCTCGGCCCAGAGATACGCGACGCCGCGATCCAAGGCCGGCGTGCCGCGCTTCATGCCGATCTGCGCCAGCATGGAGACGCAGCGCGCGCTCACATCGGCGGTCGGGGGGTCGAGCAATGCGCCATGATCGGCGAAGGGGATGTAGTTCAGGTAGTAATGCTCGTTATCGGCATCGAAGGCGCCCCAGCCGCCATTCTTGCTCTGCATGCCGATGACCCATTCGACCGCGCGATCGATATTCTCGCGATGCGCCGGGTCGCCGGCGCGGTCGATCGCCATGACGACCGCGGCCGTGTCGTCGACATCGGGATAATGCGCGTTGCCATACTGGAACGCCCAGCCGCCGGGCCGGATGCCGGGCCGGGCCGCCGCCCAGTCGCCCACGACCTCGAGCTCCTGCTTTTGGACCAGCCAGTCGTTGGCCTCGGCCGCGGCACGCTTGGCGGCCGGCGAGGCCTTGCCGTCATTGCGGACATCGCCGACCTCGAGCATGGCATGGGCGGCCAGGCCGGTATCCCAGATCGGCGAGACGCAGGGCTGGACATAGTGGTCGCCATCCTCGTCCTGGATCACCAGCAGCCGGAGCGAATCCTTGGCGGTCACCAGCCGCGGATCATCCTTGGCATAGCCCAGGCACTCCATCGCCATGACCGAATTGGCCATGGCCGGGAAGATGGCGCCGAGGCCGTCCGTGCCGTTGAGCCGCTCTTCCATGAAGGCGACGGCGCGGTCGATCGCGCGCTGCCGCCCGCGTTTCGGGAAGAACGGGTCGACCCGGCGCAGCCCGTGATCGAGCCAGCGGAACAAGGTCGACCAGATATTCTTGTTGGCGGCGTGAAGGTAGCGCTGCTCCTCGAAAGGCGGGGTCAGGAACAGCTCGGCAATGTCGATCTTGCGCGGGTTCACTGCCTGCGGCTTCAGCGTCATCAGGATCAGCAGCGGCACGATGACGGTGCGCGACCAGTAGGAGACCTTGTCGAGATGGAACGGGAACCATTTCGGCAGGCTCATGATCTCGACCGGCATCACCGGCACGGCCCGCCACGGCACCTGGCCGAAGAGCGAGAGGGCGATGCGCGTGAAGACGTTGCAGCGCGCCGCCCCGCCGACCGAATGGATCGCTGCCCTGGCACGCACCATATGCGGCGCGTCGGGATGATCGCCGGCGAGCTTCAAGGCGAAATAGGCCTTGGTCGTAGCGCTGACATCGAAGTGTCCGGCATGGAACAGCGGCCAACCGCCGTCCGTGCCCTGGATCTTGCGCAGATATCGGGCGATCGAGGCCTGTAGCGGCACGTCGATCTCGCCCAGATAATGCATCAGCATGATGTATTCGGCGGGGATCGTCGCATCCGCCTCGAGCGCGAAAACCCAGTGCCCGTCCGGCCGCTGGCGCTGGACCAGCGCCTCGGTGGCCCCCTCGATCGCCGAATCAAGCGCCGCGAGCGTCGGCTCAGACAAGGCGCCGCTGGCCATGGCAATGTCGCTATCGGCCGTCTTCGTCATATCGTCCTGGAAAGATGGCCCCAACAATCGGGGAGATTGGTGACTGTGGTCTGCTTGCGCAAGGCGCAGGGCTTTAACATGGTTACGAATCCGGTGCTATGCGATATGGACAACACAATCCGCCGCTTTTTCGCCTGAACGGATAGCACCTTCAATGGTTGCCGGCAGGCCGGTATCGGTCCAATCGCCCGCCAGCGCCAGGTTTCGCCAGCGAGTCGCACTCTTCGGGCGCAGGGCAACCTGGGCCGGAGTCTGGGCGAAGGTGGCGCGTTTCTCCTTGACGATGCGCCAGGCCGGCAGCGGCGCCGATCCCAAGGACAGGCATGCCGCGACATCGGCCCAGATCCGCGTTGCGATCGATTCGGCCTCGTCATCGACGATCGCGGTCGCCGAGCTGACCGTGACGGAGGCGAGATCGTGCCGGCGGAATACCCATTGCGCCACGCCGCCGATGACGCCCAGCACACTCACCTCGTCCGCGGGCAGGGCGGTCGCCAAGCGGAAATGCGCATTCACGATCGAGCGGTATTCGGTCGGAACGGAGAGCCCGGGCAGCAGGCTTTCGGCCACGGCCGGCGGCACGGCCAGGATGACGGCATCGTCCTGGTCGAGCGGAATCGCTTCGGCGGCGAGATCGAGGGCTGCGGCCCGCTCGCCTTCGAACCGGATGCCGCGCACCCGGCTGCCGGTCAAAAGCCGCCCGCCCTTGAGCGCGAGCCAGGCCAGTGCCGGATCGACGAAGCTTTCCGACAGGCCGACTCGCGCCACCAGCGGCCGGCAATAGCGCGCACCCCGGCCGAACGTCTCCTTCAGCACGGGCCACAGCAGCTCGGCCGCCCCGTTCTCGGCCTCGGTATTGAGGGCGGCCACCGTCAGCGGCTCCCAGAAGCGGCGATAAAGGGCAGCGTTGTTGCCGACCAGGGCCGCGACCGTATCGTTGGGGCCGGCGCGCATGATCTTGAGGCCGGTCAGATAATCGCTGAGCTTGGAGCCCGGTACCCGGCGCTTGGGATCGAGCAGCCAGAGCGGCAGCGGCCCGTCATTGGGCACCACCTCCCAGCGCTCGCCGGTCGCGAGATCGATAAAGGGAAACCGCGCCTCATCCGGCCCGGCCAGGCTGTCGGCGGCGCCGATGCGGTCGAGATAGGCCAAGGCCGAGCGGTTGCCGCTCATCAGCAGATGGTTGCCATTGTCGATGCGGCAGCCCAGCTGCTCGTCGAAATAAGAGCGGCAACGGCCGCCCGCCTGCGGTCCCGCCTCGTACAGCACCACCTTGCGGCCAGCGGCAGCAAGGCGGACAGCAGCGCTCAGCCCGGCGAGGCCGGCGCCCACGATATGGATCCGCGCCATGTCAGAGATAGCCGCGGCGAAGCGCGATCCAGAGCTTCACGAGCTTCGGCACCTTGACGGGCGCGCGCGGCGGCGCCCAGCCGCGCCGGATCAGCCGGTCGAGCGTGGCCTTGTAGACGCCGCCCATCATCATGGCCGGCCGCATCGCCTTGCGGTCGCACGCGGCCATGGCGCGCTCGGCCGTGGCGAAGGCGTCGAGCGCGCGCTTCGACAGATCCCGGCAGACGGAGTCAAGGCCGGGATGGGCGAGCACTGCTTGTGGATCGTCGGTAGCGATGCCGTTCGCCGTCAGCAGCTCGCGCGGCAGATAGAGCCGCCCGCGCTCGGCATCCTCATCGACATCGCGCAGGATGTTGGTGAGCTGGAGCGCCAGGCCGAGACTGTCCGCGACCTCGTCGGCCCGCGGCTGCCAGGTGCCGAAGATCCGCACCGACAGCCTTCCGACAGCGCCGGCGACGCGTGCGCAATAGAGCTCGAGCTCGGCCATCGAGGGGGCGCGGATGTCGCGGTCGGCATCCATCTGCATGCCGTCGATGACGGCGAGGAAATCTTGGCGTAAGAGCCCGAAATCCTTGACCGGTCCCATCAGCGCGCGGGCGAGCGTCTGGCCCGGCACCTGGCCTTGATATATGGCGTCGATATCGTCGCGCCAGCGATCGAGATCCATCTGCTTTGCCTCCGGCTCGGCCGGCTCGTCGGCGATGTCGTCGACATCCCGGCAGAAGGCATAGATCGCGAACATGCCGTTGCGCCGCGCCTCGGGCAGCAGCTTCATGGCGGTGTAGAAGGAGCTCTTGGCGGCACCCGCGCGCCGCACCGCCTCGGCGAGATCGGCCGCCGAATCGTAAATAGCGAGATCGGCGTTCATCGGGCCGGCGCCATCCTGGGTGTCGCGGGGCGCGAGCGTCGCCGCCGCCAACCGGTGACGAGGGCCGAAAGCGCGATGCCGGCCGCCGCCGGCTTGCCATAGGCGACGCGCGTGGCCAGCGGGTCCTCGCGTTTCAGCCGCTCGGTCAGGCGCCGGCAGAGCTGACGGATGATCTCGCATTCGAGTGCGATCCGCGTGTCGTCGACCTGGCGCACGATATCGGCGCATTCGGCCAACAGCCCGTCGAGCGGCCGGATGACACGGTCGAGCACCTGGCGCAGGGCAGGGCTGGTCTTGTCCGCACCCAGTTCCTCGATGCGGGCGCCGGCGGCGATGAGGTCGTCGGTCGGCAGATAGACCCGGTCGAGCTGCCGGTAATCCTCGCCGCAATCCTGCAGGTGATTGACGATTTGCAGCGCATTACAGAGCGCATCGGCGGCTGGGCGGCAGGCGGCACCCTCGCCATGAAGATCGAGCAGCTGGCGCCCGACGGGGGCGGCCGAGAGATAGCAATAGCCCAGGAGCTCGCTCCAATCGCGATAGCGCGCCTTGCGGGCGTCCTGGGTGAAGGCTGAGAGCAGGTCCAGGCAGTGCTGCGGCGTGATGCCGGTCTCCTCGAGGCTCAGCCTCATGCCAGCGGCACTGGGGGACTCGGCGCCAGGGGCGCCTTGGATGATCTCGGCCATGCGGGCGAGCCGCGCCACCTTGTCGTCGGGCTCGAGGCCGGGATTGTCGGCGATATCGTCGCCGGCGCGCGCGAAACGATAGAAGATATGGACGTGCCGGCGCAGGTCCGGGCGGATCAGGAACGAGCCGACCGGGAAATTCTCATCGCCGGCACCCTTGCCGGACGGGGTTTCGAGCGTGTCGGTCATGCCCTCACTCATGACTCAGCCCCGCTTGCGCTGCAAGATATAGCCATTCGCCTCGAACCATTGGACGGCATCGGCAAAGCCCGCCTTGGCCGGCCGCGGGGCATAGCCCAGCTCCTGCCGCGCCTTGTCGATCCGGAAGAACATGAGCTTTTTGGCGAGCTTCACGCCGTCGACCGTGACGAAGGGCTCGCGGCCCGTCATCCGGCTCACCGCCTCGGCCCCATAGGCCAAGGGCAGGATGAGATCGGCCGGCAGCCTGATCCAGGGCGGCTTCAATCCCGCGAGCGGGCAGACGATGCCCAGCACCTGGGCCAAACTCAGGTTCTCGGCACCCAGAATATAGCGCTCGCCGATCCGGCCGCGCTCGAAGGCCAGCAGATGGCCCTCCGCCACATCGTCGACATGCGCGAAATTGAGGCCGGTATCGACATAGGCCGGCATGCGGCCGGAGGCGGCCTCGACAATCAAACGGCCGGTCGGGGTCGGCTTGATGTCGCGCGGGCCGATCGGGGTCGAGGGGTTGACGATGATGGCCGGCAAGCCTTCCTCGCGCACCAGCTGCTTGACGCCCTCCTCAGCCAGGAATTTCGAGCGTTTGTAAGGGCCGATCATGTCGGCGAGGCCGACCGGCGTCGCCTCGTCCGCATCGGCGCCTTTGACCAAGCCCAGCGTGGCCACGCTCGAAGTGTGCACGATCCGACGGACGCCCGCCGCCTGGGCTGCGCGCATAAGGGCGATCGTGCCGTCGACGTTGGTCCGGTACATGGCCGCTTCGTCCGGGACCCACAGGCGATAATCGGCCGCGACATGGAACAGCGCTTCGACGCCGTCCACCGCGGCCGGCAGCGTCTCGGGCTCGGACAGGCTGCCGGTGGCGATCTCGACATCGATGTCGGCGAGGTTGCGGCGGTCGCTGCCGGCGCGGGCCAGCACGCGCACCCGATGCCCGGCCGCGATCAGCTTGCGGGCGACGGCCGAGCCGACGAAGCCGGTGGCGCCGGTCACCAACGAAATCATGATGAGGAGGGGCTCCACGACCGAGGAAGCTGGCTCATTACCCCATGCCGGCCTGGTTTGGGTAGAGGCTGGTGCGAGCGCGGTTACGATTGTAGCCCGCTTCGTCGCACCCGAAATCCACGCGTAATCCCGAGAATCGAGGGTCTTCGCCATCGCGCGGCGCTTGTTCGCAAGGGCCGCTCCATGATCTTTCAGGCGAGGCTTTCGATGCTCAATTTCATCGGCTTGGCGATATTGCTGATCGTCGCCATCCTGCTGCTTCTGGCCTGCCGGCATGCCTGGCATTCGGAGAACCGACTCTGGAAATGGGCGGGCTCCGCGGTTGCGGCACTGCTTGCCGCGGTGGCCGCGATGGCGGCCGTCATCGCCATGGCCGGGCTGCACAAGCTCGAGGCGCGCGATGCGCCGGTGCCGATCCTCCAGGTCGCGGGCACGCCGGACCAGATCACACGCGGCCGGGCCGTCGCCGAGAGTTTCTGCGACGATTGCCATTCGCGGGGCGGCGCGCTCACCGGCGGATTCGATATCGGTAAGGAGCTGTCGGTCGATATCGGTCATCTCGTCACTGCCAATCTGACGCCGGCGGGAGAGCTCGATCGCTGGTCGGACGGCCAGATCTTCCGCGCGATCCGCAACAGCGTCGATGCCGACGGGCATTGGCTTGTGATCATGTCCTATACCGGCGCCGGCAATCTCAGCGACGAGGATATCGAGGCGCTCATCGCCTATATCCGCACCGTGCCGCCGGCCGGTGTCGAGACGCCGGATCCGCCCGATCAGCTCAATATGCTGGGTGTGACGATGCTTGGCGCAGGCCTGCTGCCCAGCGGCAGGCCGATCCAGACCGGCGCCATCGCGGCCCCGCCCAAGGCGGCGACGGCGGCCTATGGCGGCTATATCCTCTCCTACCAGGATTGCCGCGGCTGCCATGGCCCGAACCTCACCGGCGGCGTTCAAGGCCAGCTCGGGCCGATCGGTCCCGATCTCGACCTCGTCAAGGATTGGACGCTCGAGCAATTCATGGCGACGATGCGCACCGGCATCGATCCCGCCGGACATCAGATCAGCGGCGAGATGCCCTGGCGCCCGATCGGAAAAATGGATGATGTCGAGCTCGGCGCGATCTACCAATATCTCGTCGATATGCCCAATTCGTAAGAGGAGCCTGGGGAAGATGCCGCTGACCGTCGACGCGCTCGATCATGTCGTCGTCAATGTGAGCGATGTGGAGGCCGCCGCTGCCTGGTACCAGCGTGTGCTGGGCATGGCGCGCGAGGATTTCGCTCCGGGCCATGGCGGCGTCACGCGCGTCTCGGTCAAGTTCGGGCGGCAGAAGATCAATCTCCGCCCGATCGCGGCCAGCAAGACCGACTGGTTCACTGCCGATCACGAGGCGGCCGGCAGCGACGATCTGTGCTTCCTCACTCAATCGGCACCGGACGCGGTTGTGACTCATCTCAAGGAATGCGGCGTCGCGATCGAGGAAGGGCCGATCGAGAAGCGCGGTGCCCTGGGCAAGCTGATCTCGGTCTATTGCCGCGACCCGGACGGCAGCCTGATCGAGATCTCGTCCTATGCGCCGTGAGGCTGGCTAGGGCCAATCGTCATTGGAAATCGGCCATCTCGAACATCGGCCGGATTTCGATTTCGCTCGGCCCCGGCATGGGATTGGGGCAGCGCTTCACCCAAGCGACGGCCTCGTCCATATCCTTGACTTCCCAGAGCCAGAATCCCGCGACCAGCTCGTTGACCGCGGCGAACGGCCCGTCGATGACCGTCCGGCCGGCACCATCGAACGCAATGCGCTTGCCGTGCGCGGAAGGCTTGAGCCCGTCGGCGGTGAGCCTGATGCCGGCCGCGAGCAGCTCCTCATTGAATTTGTGCATCGCCTCCCACATCTCGGCCGTGGGGAGGATGCCCTTTTCGCTGTTCTCGGTCGCCTTCACGATCACCATCACGCGCATCGTCCGTCTCCTCGTTCGAGCCGGCCTCATCGGCCTCACATCGGAACGACGAAGGGGGCCTTCGGAAGCCGACACCGTCCAGCTTTTTTTGACGGTTGAGGTGCCGCCCTAAAGCGCGTCCGCGAGCGCCGTTGCGGCTTCCCTGTACTGCTCGGCGCCCGCGAGCGCCGCGGCGAGGAGCCGATCGATATCCCTTTTGCGCGTGCGGTGATTGACGATCGCCGCGCGCAGCACGGTCCGGCCGTTGAGACGCGTGGTCGACGGGGCGGCGACGCCGCTCTCCTGAATATCGGCCGCGAGCTCGGCATGGGCGCGGTCGTCGAGCCCGACGCAACGGAAGCAGACGATGTTGAGGGCCACCGGTGCTGCCAGCTCGAGGGCGGGATGCGCCTCGATCCGGTCGGCCAGATAGTGGGCGAGGCGGCAGCTCTCTTCGACCACGCGGCCGATCCGGCCAGCGCCGTAGGTCTTGAGCGACATCCAGACCTTGAGCGCCCGAAAGCCGCGCGAGAGATCGGGGCCGAGATCGCACGGCCAGGGGCTGCCGGCCGCGAGGCCGCGGGTGCCGCGCGCGAGGTATGAAGCGGACTGAGCGAATGCCGCGGCGTGCGCGTCGGCGTCGCTCACCACCAGGCAGCCGGAATCATAAGGCACCTGGGCCCATTTGTGGAAATCGAACGCCACGGAGTGCGCGCGCTCGATGCCGCGGAAGAGGGTCCGATAGCGCTCCGACAGCATGGCGATGGCCCCAAAGGCGGCATCGACATGGAACCACAGCCCGTGCTCTTGGCAGAAATCGGCGAGGGCGGAGAGATTATCGACGGCGCCGGTATCGACACTGCCGCCAGTGCCGACGGCGAGGAACGGGCGCAGGCCCGCCGCGCGATCTCCTTCATGCATCGCGCGCAGTAGCTCCAGATTGAGCCGGCCCGTCGCGTCGCACGGAACGAGGCGGAGCGCCTTGCTGCCGAGGCCGGCCATGTCGAAGGCGCGGCCGACACAGCCATGGACGGAGGCCGAGGCATAGCCCACGAGATTGGTGTCATCGATGCCGGCTCGGCGGCTGTCGGCGCCCAGGGCGGCGGTGCGTGCCACCAGCACGGCCATGAAATTCGCCATCGAGGTGCCGGTCACGAGCAGCCCGGAGGATTCCGACGGCAGGCCCAGCATCTCAGCCGCCCAGCGGATCACCTGACGCTCACACAGGATCGGCGCCTGGTCGCGCCCGCCCAGATTGGCGTTGAGCCCGCTCGCCAGCATATCGGCCAGCATGCCGACGGGCGTGCCGCCGCCATGCACCCAGCCGAAAAACCCGCCATGGCGGTTGCCGACGGCATAGGGGGCGATGAGACGGCGATAATCCTCATAGACATCGGCGATCGGCGTCGGCTCGCGCGGCATTCCGTCGGTCCAAGCCGATCGGACGGCGGGCGGCATCTTTCGCCAGACCGGCCCGTCACCGACACTCGCCATCTCGTCGAGCGCTTCGTCCAGCATGCGGTGCGCCAGAAGGCGCAGCTCGTCCCAGTCGGGCGGGTCGAGCGTCTCCGGCAATTCGAGATCGGAAGCGGGCATGCGTCCTCGCGAGCAACGAAGACCTCAATTGGCATCAAGAAGTTTTGCGATTGGTTAATTCAGTGCTGTGACAAGTGCGCGCGTCGATATTTTAAGACTGTCGTAAATTATTGACTTGGCTTTCCCGCCGCCCATTCTGCAGCGATGGCTACGCAACCTGATCTCGAATTGCTGCTTGCTATTGTACAGCGGCTGCCCGACCCCTTAAATATAGGGTTGTTCGTGGTCGAGCAGTACCGGGGTAAGTTTGGTTACTACCCGAATATTCTGCAGCCGAGCACCTTCAACGAGAAGATCCAGTCGCGGAAACTGTTCGACCGGCGGCCGATCTTGCAGATCGCCGCCGACAAATATGCAGTGCGGGCATTCGTCGCGGCACGGCTGGGCGAGACGGCGCTGCCCGTACTTCATCATGTCACCGCCGATCCGGAGGACCTGCCGTTCGCCGCTCTGCCCGACCGCTATGTCGTCAAGGCGACGCATGGCAGCGGCTGGATCCATATTGTGAAGGATCGTGCCGATGCCGACGAGGCGCTGATCCGGCGCCTGTGCCGGTCATGGCTCGATCAGAATTTCTATGAGCAGACGCTCGAATGGGCCTATCGCGACATCCCGCCGCGCATCCTGGTCGAGGAGTTTCTCGACAATGGCGCCGGCGAACCCGCCGAGGACTACAAGCTGTTCACCTTCAACGGCCGGGTCGAATATATCCAGGTCGATGTCGGCCGCTTCACCGATCACCGGAAGAGCTTCTTCGACCGCGATTGGCGGCCCGTGGCGCTGCGCCAGGAATGCGAGAACTTCCCGGGGTTGATCGCGCGGCCCGGCAATCTGGCCGCGCTGATCGAGGCGGCGGAAACCCTGGCGGCCGGCATCGATTTCGTGCGGGTCGATCTCTACAGCGTCCAAGACCGAATCTATTTCGGCGAGCTGACCATGACGCCGGGCAATGGCTATTTCCGCTTCGAGCCGGCCTCGTTCGACGAGAGCTTCGGCCGGCTGTGGCGGATGGAGATCGGCCCCACCGTCTAGCGCAGGATGATTTACATAGTTAGAGACCGATTCAGCGATCAGGTCGAGTAGACCTGATCGCATCGGGCTCTAATGCCCGTGCAGGTGGAAGAAGGCCCGCATCCGGTCGAACAGCTGGCCGGCCGGCCCCGCGGCGGTGCCGACGGTCGCGGCGACGCCGCGGTCGATCAGCGCCTGGCCGCGGCGGGCCGAGCATTCGAGCGTCTGCATCAGCTGCGGCTGGGCGTGCAGCAGCGGCGCCATATCGTCCTTCTTGAGCTCATAGATGATGCAGGGCGTCAGCGCCTTGACGCTGGCGGCGTGCGGGGCACCCGTGAGCAGGCCGATCTCGCCGATATAGTCGCCGGCACTGATCCGGCCGATTCGCTTGTCGGCGCCATTGACGCGCTTGCTGACCTCGAGCACGCCGGACGCCACGACGAAAAGCGACGCCTCGGTACCGCCTTCGGAGAACAGAGGCTCGCCGGTGTCGAGCAGGCGCCGCACGACATGGTTGCTCAGCTCCCGCCGGCTTTCGGGCGGCAGCTCCTCGAAGAGCGAAATATCGAGCACCGTGCGCGCCGGCGGTGACGCCCCGTCATGGGCGGGCGGGGGACGTTCGCCGCCGCCGACTTCAGAGGCGCGGAGCTGGCGCAACACCTCGCGCATCAGCGTGCCCTTGGCCTGCCAGAGCACGCGCGTATCGGCGACCGAGAAGGAGATGGCGTAGCCGTTGGTGCGCTGCCCGATCCGGATGAGGGCGAAGGACGGCGCCGGCGTCGCGAGAATGTCCGGGCACAGCAGGATGGCCCAGCGCAGCAGCTCGAACACATGCTCCGGCGGCCGCGCCGCGTCGCACGACACCTCGATCGTCTCGCTGCGGCGCGGGGTCGGCACGCTGCGATTGATGATGCGCGATTTGGCGACCACGCTGTTCGGCACCGTCGCGATATCGTTGCCGAAGGTGCGGATCTGAACCGAGCGCCAATTGACTTCGACGATTTCGCCCTCGATCGGCCCTTCGATCCAGACCAGATCGCCGATCGCATAAGGCCGTTCGATGCCGACCGCGATGCCGGCGAAGACATCGGCGAGCGTGCTCTGCAGCGCCAGGCCCAGCACGATCGCGATGATGCCGGAGGTCGCCACGATGCCGCCGATGGGAAAGCCGAAGACGGTCTTCACGATCGTCATCAGCACGGCGAGATATATCACGGCACCCGCGAGGTCGGGCAGAATCCGGCCCTTCCGGATTCTAGCGACGGCCCGGATCAGCTCGACGAAGAGCCGGGCGCCCAGCAGCCACCAGGACGAATCCAGGATCTGCTGCGTGATGCGCTCATTGCCGATCTCGTCGGCGAATTGCGGCTCGAGCGGCGATCCCACGATCCATGCGAGCACCGCCGTCAAGAGTCCGAACAGGACGGCAGTGGTGATGATCCGCATCCAGAAATAGCGTGGCTTGATCAGCGACCAACCCAAGAGAGACAGGCCGACGAGTGCGGCCGCGACGAAAGGGAGGAGTGCAAGAGCCAAACGGATCTCCGGGGGGCGGTGCGCGTGTATGAGGCGCACTATAGCGGCTTCGAGGAAGCGATGCCGAGCCGTCTGTCGGTTCTGTCCAGAAACGTCGTATTTCGGTAAAGAAAATTTCTTATCTAAGTGCGCATTCGAAAATAGGAGTAATTCCCCAGTCAAGCCGATAATGGATTTTCCTGTAGCCGCCAGGGGCTTCGCCAAATCGGAAATGATGCGCAAATCGCCGTCGATTTTTACAGAGCGGCGAATCGCGGATATTCATTTTTATTTCATGGAATGGCGCCGCCGCGACCCTGGTCGAGCGATCGAGGCGAGAAGCGACCCGCTTCCGCCTCGCAACACTCACGAGGGGGTACTATGAACAGAAGCTCAAGATGCTTCCTGATCCTGCTGTCGCTTTCGACCGCCTGCTGGGCGGTCGATCGGGCGGCGGCGCAGGAGCTGACCGAGGCGCCGGCCGGATTCGATACGCCGACGCTCGCGGTCAATCCCGGCTCGCTCAGCCTCAGCAACGGGATCACCGAGCCGACGGGGGACAGTTTCAAGCTCGACCAGAGCATTTTCGAGGAGACCGAGGATGTGAATAGCGGCCTCGGCCCGCTGTTCAATGCGCGGTCCTGCGCGGAATGCCATCAGGGGGTTGCCACCGGCACGGCCAGCCAGATCACCGAGCTGCGCGTCGGCCATCTCGATGCCAACGGCAATTTCGTCAACCCGACCGTGCCGATCGATGACGGCCAGGCCAGCATCACCGGCCGCTCGATCATCAATGACCGCGCCATCGTACCCGAGGCGCAGGAGCATGTGCCGACGACCGAGACCATCCTGGCGCGCCGGGCGGTTCTCAACACGCTGGGCGACGGCTTCGTCGAGGCGATCGACGACAGCACGCTCATGACCATCGCGGTGCTGCAGCCGATCCTCAGCAACGGCAAGATCCAGGGCGAGGCGATCGAGGTGCCGGTGCTCGAAGCACCGGGCCAGACCCGTATCGGCCGCTTCGGCTGGAAGGATCAGCACAGCTCGGTGCTGTCCTTCTCCGGCGACGCCTATCTCAACGAAATGGGCATCACCAACCGCCTGCGGCCGAAGGACACCACGACGATCGGCAAGGTGACGGCGGATCCGGAGGATACGCCCGACCAGCTCGGCCTCGCCGATATCGACCATTTCGCCCAGTTCATCCGCGGCACCAAAGTGCCGCCGCGCGATGCCAATCTGGTCGACACACCCGACGCCGTGACGGGCGAGCTGCTCTTCGCCGCGGTCGGCTGCGCCGTCTGCCATGTCTCGACCATCGTGACCGCACCGCCGGGCACCGTCATCAATGGCGGCGCCTTCACGGTGCCGGCCGCTCTCGGCAACAAGATCATCCATCCCTTCGGCGATTTCCTGTTGCACGACATCGGCACCGGCGACGGCATCGTCCAGACGCCGCCGGCCGACACGGCGAACAAGCTCCGGACGGCGCCGCTCTGGGGCCTTCGGGTGCGGTCGCGCTATATGCACGACCTCCAGTCGCTGACCTTGGCGGACGCGATCTCGCGCCACGCCGGCGAGGCCAAGCAGGTCATCAAGAAGTTCAACGAGCTGAACCCGCAAGAACAGCAGCAGATCTTCACCTTCCTGTCGTCGCTTTAAGCGGCGAGGCCGATGGTTGGCTCAGCCAGCCATCGGCACCTCTTTCCCGCGCATTGCCGAGCGCCGAGCCCGCGCAGTAGCGTGGGCGGCATGAGCATCACCGCCACATATCTCATCCTCTTCGCCGCAGCATTGCTCGAAGCCGGCGGCGACGCGCTCGTCCGCGCCGGCCTCGGTGCCCCGTCGCTCTTGGCGCGGGCCGGCTTCTTTGCCGTGGGTGCGGCCGTGCTCTTCGCCTATGGCCTGACCGTGAATGCGCCTGCCTGGGATTTCGGCAAGCTGATCGGCCTCTATGTCACGCTGTTCTTCCTGGTTGCTCAGGCGATCAACCTCGTGGCCTTCGGCGTCCGGCCCGATCTGCCGATTCTCCTGGGTGGTGTCCTTATCATGAGCGGCGGTCTGGTCATCGCGTTCTGGCGGGTGTGATGCACAGCCTGTAATTGAAGATCCAGGGCTTCACAAACTCGATGGATGACGGCATGGTTCCGTGAAACCGGTGGAGCACGGACATTGACCGAAGCTGGATTGAGCCGCGCCGATCGACGCGTGGAGTCGGATTTTCGCCGCTTTCCAGTGATCATCGCTTTCGGTACGGCTGCCATTGCCGCGACGATCCTGTGGGGCACCGGCAACGATCTCTCCGTGCTCTTCGAAAATGCGGAAATCGGCCGAGGCCAGCTGTGGCGCTTGTTCACCAGCGCCTTCCTTCATACCGATTTTCTGCACCTGCTGTTCAATCTCTATTGGCTCTGGATGCTCGGCCAGCCGGTCGAGCTCTATCTCGGCCGCCGCAAGACGGCGCTGCTCTTGGCGTTTCTGGCGATGGTGTCGGGCGCGTACGAATTCGCGCTGTCCCAGGGCGGCGTCGGCCTCTCGGGGGTCGTCTATGGGCTGCTCGGCCTGCTCTGGGTGATTTCGCGCCGTGATCCGCGTTTTCGCCGAGCGTTGGGGCCCGGAACGGTCCTTCTGTTCGCCGCGTGGTTCGGCTTCTGCATCGTCCTGACCGTGAAGGGGATCTATCCGGTCGGCAATTTTGCCCACGGCACCGGCTTCATCGCGGGGTTGCTCGTCGGGTGGGCGCTGACCTCGGCGCGCTGGTCGCGGCAGATCGCCATGGGGATCGCCGCCTTCGCCCTGCTCGGCCTCTGGGGCGCGACGTTCGGCCGGCCGAACGTCAATCTCGCCGGTGCGGCAGGCCGGGACGAAGCGCACTGGGGATACGAGGCTTTGGTCGCGCATCATGATCAGGAGGCGTTGGGCTGGCTGCTCGAGGCGTCGAAGCTGCAGCCCAAGCTTCGCTCGAACTGGAACAATCTCGGCATCGCCTATCAGCGCCTCGGCGATATGGACAAGGCGAAGGCCGCCTACGAACGGGCTGCCGAGCTTCCGGAGCAGAGCAGCTCGGCCGAAGGGCATTGAACGGGCGGCCCGCGCCCGATCAGGCCGCCCAACCGCCTAACCCCCGATCCGGATCGAGCCGGGACCGATGCTGTGCTGCTGGACAGGGCCGGTGACCTTGTCGACGGCGATGCTGCCGGGGCCCGTCATGGCCAAGGCGGCAGTGTCGGCGGTAGCGTGCAAAGTCACGCCGCCAGGGCCGGTGACCGAGGCGGCGAGCGTGCCGATCACGCCGCTGGCGAGCTCGATTTTGCCCGTGCCTGTGATCTTGATCTTCATCTCAGGCGCCTGGGCCGTGCCGATCTTGATATTGCCGGTGCCGCTGATGGTGAAGCGGGCCGGGCCTTCGATCTGGGCGAGGCTCGCATCGCTCGAGCCCGAGATCGTGAGATCGGCGGTGGTGAAGTTGCCGCCCTTGAAAGCGCCCGAGCCGGAGATCAGCACCTTGAGCGGGCCGCCGACATCACCCACCCGATAATCGCCCGAGCCGGAATTGACGATGTCGAGCGGCGTTCCAGCCGGCACGCCGAGTTTGAGCACCAGCGTGATCTTCTGGTGATCGATGCAATTGCCGCGGCGCTCGATCCTGGCGGTGTCGCCCGAGCCGAAGGTCAGGGCGTCGATCTCGTCGGCATGATCGGCCGAGGCCTCGATCGTGATCTTGCCGGCGAGATCGCTACGCGGCTCGATCTCGACCGAGCTGACGCAGCCGGTCCGGATATCGAGCGCCTTGCCGTCCAGCACCTTGCTCGCGCTTGCCGCAACGGCGCCATCGCAGAGCGCCAGCAGGCCAATGAAGATGGCGGAAGCCGATAAAAGAATTCGTCCCATCGCGCTCAGCCCCCGATCCGGATCTCGCCCGAGCCGGCGCTGCGCTGCCGGACATTGCCGTTGACCTTGTCGACCTTGATGTCGCCGGAGCCGGCGGTCGCGAGGTTGGCCGTCTCGACGACGGCATGCAGCACCACATCGCCCGAGCCCGCGACCGAGACATCGAGATCGCCGAGCACGCCGCTGCCGAGCTCGACATCGCCGCTGCCGGAGACGGCGATCTTCATGTTGGACGATTTGGCCGTGCCGATCTTCACATCGCCGCTGCCATGGATCGTGAAGCTGGCGGGGCCGTCGATATGGTCGAGATCGGCGTCGCTCGAGCCCGAGATCGCGAGGTCGATCGAGGTGAAAGTACCGCCCTTGATGTCGCCCGAGCCGGAGAATTGCGCCTTGAGCGGGCCGCCGACGGCGCCCAGCACATAGTCGCCCGAGCCCGAATTATGGATCTCGAGCGGCGTGCCGGCCGGAACGCCGATCTTGAGCTCGAGCGTGATTTTCTCATTGTCGCCGCAATCGCCGCGGCGCTCGATACGAGCCGTGTCGCCGCTGGTCAGCGTCACGCCGTCGATCTCCTCCGTGCGATCCGCCGTGGCGTCGACCGTGATCTTGCCGACGAGGTCGCTGCGCGGCTGGATTTCGACCGTCTTGACGCAGCCGGTGCGGATCTCCAGCGCCTTGCCGTCGATCGTCTTGCTTTCGCTGGCGGCGTCGCTGAAATCGATCATCGAGGCGAGGCCGATGAAGGCGACGGTGGCGAGCAGAACAAAGCGTCCCATGGAAATTCCCCTTGAGTGAAGCCGATCGCTTATCTTCAAGCGGCGTGCCAAGTATCGTCTTGTTGTATTTCAACGGCTTAACCGAAGGGCGCTCGCAACGATAGCGGAATGTGCGACTTTTTGGCGGAAGCCGCCATCGGGTTCCTTGCATCTCCCGCGCGTCTGCCTCCAACCGATGAGGGGTTGTCGCGGGGATCAATCAGGACTAAATCAGTCCCCATTGGAGCGGACCCTATGATCATCCTGTCGAAGCTGGCGGATTACGGCGTGATCGTCGCCTCGCACCTGGCAGCGAAAGCGCCGGAGCAGGTGAGTGCCATGCATCTCGCAGCCGATACCCGTCTGCCGACGACCACCGTCGCCAAGGTGCTGAAGCTTTTGGCCAGGGCCGGCATCGTCTCGGCCGTGCGCGGGGCGGCCGGCGGCTATCGCCTGGCCCGGCAGCCCGCCGAGATCACGGTCGCCCAGATCATCGCGGCCATCGACGGCGCCTTCGGCATGACCCAATGCACCGGCAAGATGGAGCCGTGCGAACGCCTGCATTTCTGCCCGACCCGGCCGCATTGGCATCGCATCAACCACGCGGTGGAACAGGCGCTGGAGCAAGTGACGCTCGACGACATGGCCGGTTCCGCGCTATTGCCCGCGGCCCACGCCGCCATCCCGGATTTCATTTTAGAGACTCTGCCGCAATGAGCCTTCCGACCCTCGATACCGTCCGCGCCGTCACCGACCGGCAATACAAGTACGGCTTCTTCACCGACATCGAATCGGAGACGGCGCCGATCGGCCTCGATGAGAGCACGGTCCGTTTCATCTCGGCCAAGAAGGGCGAGCCGGACTGGCTGCTCGATTGGCGGCTCAACTCGTTCCGCGCCTGGCAGAAGCTGGAAAGCCCGAACTGGGCCAAGCTCAAGATCGAGCCGATCGATTATCAGGCGGCAACCTACTATTCCGCACCGAAGGCGAAGCCCAAGCTCAACTCGCTCGACGAGGTCGATCCCGAGCTCTTGAAGACCTACGAGAAGCTCGGCATTCCGCTGAAGGAGCAGGAGCTGCTGGCCGGCGTCGCGGTCGATGCCGTGTTCGACAGCGTCTCGGTCGCGACCACCTTCAAGGGCAAGCTCGCCGAGATGGGCATCATCTTCTGCTCGATGGGCGAGGCGATCAAAGAGCATCCGGAGCTCGTGCGGAAGTATCTGGGTTCCGTCGTGCCCGCGTCGGACAATTTCTTCGCGGCGCTGAACTCGGCGGTCTATAGCGACGGTTCGTTCGTCTACATACCGGAGGGCGTGCGCTGCCCGATGGAGCTGTCCACATATTTCCGCATCAATGCCGCCAATACCGGCCAGTTCGAGCGGACGCTGATCGTCGCCGAGAAGGGCTCGTATGTCAGCTACCTCGAAGGCTGCACGGCACCCCAGCGCGACGAGAATCAGCTCCATGCCGCGGTGGTCGAGCTGGTGGCGCTCGAAGGCGCCCAGATCAAATACTCGACCGTGCAGAACTGGTATCCGGGCGACGCCGAGGGCAGGGGCGGCATCTACAATTTCGTGACCAAGCGCGGCGATTGCCGGGGCGCCAATTCCAAGATCTCCTGGACCCAGGTCGAGACGGGCTCGGCCATCACCTGGAAGTATCCGAGCTGCATCCTCACCGGCGACAATTCGGTCGGCGAGTTCTACTCGGTGGCGCTGACCAACAATCGCCAGCAGGCCGATACCGGGACCAAGATGATCCATATCGGCAAGAACACGCGCTCGACCATCATCTCCAAGGGCATCTCGGCCGGCCGCGGCCAGAACACCTATCGCGGCCAGGTCAAGGTGCTGCCGAAGGCGCAGGGTGCCCGCAACTTCACCCAGTGCGACAGCCTGCTGATCGGCGACCAGTGCGGCGCCCATACCGTGCCCTATATCGATGTCTATAACCGCACGGCGCGGGTCGAGCACGAGGCGACGACGTCCAAGGTCAGCGAAGACCAGATGTTCTATTGCCGGCAGCGCGGCCTGACGGCGGAGGAGGCGCTGTCGCTCATCGTCAACGGCTTCGCCAAGGAAGTGCTGAAGGAGCTGCCGATGGAATTCGCCGTCGAAGCCCAGAAGCTTCTCGCCATCAGCCTCGAAGGCAGCGTCGGCTAGTCCTTACCTGGCCCTCTCCCGCCCGGCGGGAGAGGGAGGGCCCCGCGTCGGCGGGAGGGTGAGGGTAGCGCTAAAGGAAAGTTGAGTATGCTCGAAATCAGGAATCTGCACGCCCGCGTCGAGGACAAGGAAATCCTCAAGGGCATCTCGCTCTCGGTCAAGCCGGGCGAGGTCCATGCCATCATGGGGCCGAACGGCTCCGGCAAATCGACGCTCGCCAGCGTGCTGTCGGGCCGCGACGGCTATGAGGTGACCGAGGGCTCGGTCGAGTATCTCGGCCGCGATCTTCTGGAGCTCGACGCCGACGAACGGGCGCGCGAAGGCATGTTCCTGGCCTTCCAATACCCGGTCGAGATCCCGGGCGTGAACAACATGTATTTCCTGCGCGCCGCCGTGAACGCGGTGCGCCGCCATCGCGGCGAGCCGGAGCTCGATGCCGGCCAGTTCCTCAAGACCGTGCGCCAGATGCTGAAGCTGCTCGAGATGCCCGAGGCGCTCTTGAGCCGCGCCGTCAATGTCGGCTTCTCCGGCGGCGAGAAGAAGCGCAACGAGATCTTCCAGATGGCGCTGCTGGCCCCCAAGCTCGCCATCCTCGACGAGACCGACAGCGGCCTCGATATCGATGCGCTGCGCCAGGTCGCGGCCGGCGTCAACAAGCTCCGCGCCCCCGACCGTGCCTTCGTGCTGATCACCCACTATCAGCGCCTGCTCGATTATATCGAGCCCGACCATGTCCATGTGCTGGCCCAGGGCAAGATCGTCATGTCCGGCGGCAAGGAGCTGGCGACGGAGCTGGAGAAGAGCGGCTACGCCATGCTGGGGGATGCGGCGTAAGATCATGAGTGTCGCACCCCTCTTCGAGGCGCCCTTCCTCGATGCGCTGGGCACGGTCCCGCAGGATGGGCTCCGTGCCGTGCGCGCGGCCGGCCGCGCGCGCTTCGCCGAAAGCGGTTTCCCGACCCGGCGCTCGGAAGCCTGGCGCTTCACCGAGCTCAGGAAATTCGCCGAGACGCGCTTCGTCCCGGCGGCGCGCGAAGCAGCTTTGGTCACGGTGCCGGCGCTTGCGGGTGCCGATCGGCTGGTCTTCGTCAATGGCCGTTTCGTGCCGACGGAATCCACGATCGGCGCGGTGCCGGACGGCGTCTTCCTGGGCTCCTTCGCCGATTGGGCCAAGGCGCATTCCGATGACGCGGCGGCGAGCTTCGATGTCTCCGGTGGCGCCGATCGCGCTTTTCTCTCGCTCAATGCCGCTTTTGCCGCCGATGGGCTGGTGCTCATCGTGCCGGATGGTGTGGCACTCGAGCGGCCGATTCAACTTGTTCAGCTGTCGAATGCTTCGGAACCCGCGGCCAGTGCCGTCAAGCATGTGATCCGGCTGGGCGACGGTGCCGAGGCCGTGCTGCTCGAGACCGCTGCCGGCACTGGTCCCGGCTGGACCAACGAATCCACGACCGTGACGCTCGGCGCCAAGGCGCGGCTCGGTCACTACAAGCTCCAGGACGAGGCGCCCGAAGCGACGCACATCGCCCACGCCGCCGTCACGATCGGCGAACGGGCGCGCTACGAGGGCTTCCTCCTGACTCTCGGCGGAGGATTGTCGCGCCAGGATCTGCGCGCCGTGATCGCAGGCCCGCACGCTTATTGCGGCTTCTCCGGCGCCTATCTCCTGGGCGGGCGGCAGGATTCGGCGGTTGTCTCGGTGATCGAGCATGCGGCACCCAATTGCGAGACGCGCGAGGTTTTCAAGGGCTGCATCGACGGCCGCGCCCATGGCGCCTTCCAAGGCCAGATCCGCGTGGCCCAGATCGCCCAGAAGACCAACGCCTATCAGCTCAACAAGACGCTTTTGCTGAGCGACCGCGCGGTGATGGATACCAAGCCCGAGCTCGAGATCTTCGCCGACGATGTGAAATGCAGCCACGGCGCCACGATCGGCGATCTCGACGAGACGGCGCTATTCTATCTCCGCTCGCGCGGCATCCCGGCCGACGAGGCGCGGCAGATGCTGATCGAGGCCTTCGTCGTCGATGCCGTCGACCTCGTCGCGGAGGATGATGTGCGCGCTTATCTGAAGGCGGCGATCGCGGCGCGGCTGGCCCAGAACGAGGACCGGACATGAGCAAGGACACGGATCCGCGCACGACGAGCCTGATCGACGGCCCGGTCTCGCGCCCGCTCTTCGACGCCAGACGGATCAAGCAGGATTTCCCGATCTTCCGGAACAATCCGGATGTCGTCTTCCTCGATACGGCGGCGAGCGCCCAGAAGCCGCAGATCGTGATCGACGCGGTCAGCCGCTTCTATGAGCGCGATTACGCCAATGTCCATCGCGGCGTCTATGCGCTGAGCCAGCGGGCGACCGACCGGTTCGAGCAGGCGCGCGAGACGGTGCGCCGCTTCTTGAATGCCCGGCATGCGAACGAGATCATCTTCGTGCGCGGCGCCACCGAGGGCATCAACCTCGTGGCGCAGAGCTGGGGCGCTTCGCAGCTCAAAGCCGGCGACGAAATCATCCTGACCGAGTTCGAGCATCATTCGAACATCGTGCCCTGGCAGCTGCTGCGCGACCGGATCGGTGTCGTGCTCAAGGTGGCGCCGATGGATGCGACCGGCGGGCTCGATCTCGCCCGGTTCGAGGCATTGCTGTCGCCGCGGACGAAGCTCGTCGCCATCACCCATATCGCCAACGCGGTCGGCGCCGTCATGCCGGTGGACGCGGTGATCCGGCTCGCGCACGAAAGGCGCGCGCTGGTTCTCGTCGATGGCTGCCAGGCCGCCCCGCGCATGCCGGTCGATGTGCAGGCGCTCGACGCCGATTTCTACGTCTTCTCCGGCCATAAGACCTATGGGCCGACCGGGATCGGCGTGCTTTACGGCAAGGAAGCGATCCTGAAGACCATGCCGCCCTGGCAGGGCGGCGGCGACATGATCCTCAACGTCACCTTCGAAGAGACTTTGTTCCAGGAGCCGCCGCACCGGTTCGAGGCCGGCACGCCCGACATCACCGGGGCTCACGGTCTGGCCGTGGCGCTCGACTATATGGAAAGCCTCGGCCGCGAGCAGATCCTCGAACATGAGGAGCGGCTGACCGAGTACGGCGCCCGGCGCCTGGCCGAGCTCGACGGCGTTCGCCTCTTGGGCGGCGGCAACCGGCGTTTGGGCGTGCTCTCCTTCGAGGTCGAGGGGGTGCATGCCCATGACCTCGCCACCATTCTCGACCACCACAATGTCGCGGTCCGCGCCGGCCACCATTGCGCTCAGCCGCTGATGGATCGCCTCGGCGTCGCCGCGACCGCGCGCGCCTCCTTCGGCGTCTATAATGACGAAGCCGATATCGACGCGCTGATCGAGGCGGTGAAGGCCGCCCAGGAGCTGTTCCGGCGATGATGGATCTGCGCGAGCTTTATCAGGACATCATTCTCGATCACGGCCAGAAGCCGCGGAATTTCCGGCCGCAGGAGCATGCGAGCCACACCGCGCAGGGTCACAACCCGCTGTGCGGCGACCGGATGACGATCTACCTCACCATCGAGGGCGACCGCATCGCGGATGTCTCCTTCGTCGGCCGCGGCTGCGCTATCTCGACCGCGTCGTCGTCGCTCATGACCGAGGTGTTGAAGGGCAAGACGCTGGCCGAGGCGGACGAGATCTTCAAGGCGTTCCATGCCACCGTGACCGGCGCCGACAGCATTCCCGAAGTGGATGAGGCACTCGAGGATGATTTCGAGCGGCTGGTGCCGCTCGCCGGCGTCAAGGCCTATCCGGCCCGGGTCAAGTGCGCCACGCTCGCCTGGCACGCCTTCGAGGCGGCGCTGAAATCGGGCGGCAAGCCGGTCGAGCCGGTCAAGACCGAGTAGGCATCCATCATGATCGATGACGGCAAGACGCTCTTCGATTTCATGCCCGGCCGCCCCGCCGAGGATGCGGAGGAAGATCCGTTCGAGAAGCCCGGCGCGGGCGAGCAGGATCTCGAGCTGCGCGATGCCGTGCTCGACGCGATGCGCGAGGTCTACGATCCGGAGATCCCGGTCAACCTCGTCGATCTCGGGCTGATTTACGAGCTGTCCGCCGGGCGCGACGGCAAGATCTTCGTCGAGATGACCCTGACCGCCCCCAGCTGCCCGGTCGCGGGCTCGCTGCCGGGCGAGGTCGAGAAAGCGATCCGCACCGTGCCCGGCGTCACGGACGCCCATGTCAAACTGGTCTGGACCCCGCCCTGGCATCAGGATCTGATGACCGAGGCGGCGAAGCTCGAGCTGGGGTTGCTTTAGGCTCGACCGTTAGCTGTTCCTGAGTGGGGCGTCCCGCCCGCCGACGGGCGGGACGCCCCGCTTTGACTAGCTTGTCTAGCCGACCGCCAGCATCACCCCCGCCTCGAGCAGCAAACCCACCGCCAGCATCACGGCGATCGGCCAGGCTTCGCGATAGACCTCGTTCTCATTGCCGCCGAGGCCGATCAGCGTCGTGCCCATGGTCACGCGGATCGGCGACAGCAGCGTGAAATTGCAGGCCGAGACATTCTGCAGCGCCACGGGCCAGAGCGTCGTCATGCCGCCGGCCGCGAGGATCAGGCCGGATGACGCGGCGTAGGAGCCGGTCAGGAACCCGCCGACGGCACCCAAGGGCGGCGAGGCCAGGAGCGTGGCATCCCCGAGCGTCCCGCTGAGGGCGGCGGCGATGATCGCGGCGGCGCCGGCGGCCGTCAGGATCTGCGCCATGGCGATGAAGAGGAAGGTTACCAGCACCGGCCGCCAGGCACTGCGCCCGGTCTCGCCCAGAATACGGCCCAATGACGAGACCCTTCCTTCGAGCGCCAGCACGCCCAGCGCCACCGCGATCAGCCAGAAGCCCGGCGTGTAGAAGGGCGCGAAACCCCTAAGCTCCGGGAACGGCCTCATCAGGAACGCGGTTCTGAGCCACGCGGCCAGCGGCGGGATCGTGCGCGACGCGATGAGCGCCAGGCTGAGCGCCACATAGGGTGCCGAGGCCATGAGGCTGCGCCGGAGCGAGGCAAGATCCGGCCGCTCGTCGCGCCAATGGCGGACGAGGATGAGCAGGCCGGTCGTCGCGATGGCACCGAGCTCGGCCGCGACGAAGCGGCTGATGATCGGCAGCAGGCAGACGATGGCGACGGTCCAGAGCAGATCGTCGCGCTTCTGGGCGGGCGCGATCCGATGCCCGGCCGCCTTGGCGAAATGCCAATAGAGCGGCAGATAGCCCAGCAGCAGCGGCGCCTGCAGCACGGCACTCGCGAAGGCGAAATGATTATCGTCGAGCCGGGCGAGGCTGGCGCCCATCAGCGTGCCGATGGCGAGCGCACCCCACGGCACCAGCGTCTGGCTGTAGAGCGCCAGCACGACCGACGAGATGCCCGTCAGCCCCATGCGCTGGAGGGCCGCCAGCGCCACCACGCAGCCGACGCCGAATCCCGTCGCCGATTCGATGAACGGGCCGATCAGGAAGCAGATCGCCCAGAGCCAGCGCGGCGAGAAGAGGATCGCGGCACCGCGCGCGCCGCTGTCGCGCCGGATCGCGCGATAGAAGAAAAGGCCGCCCAGGATGACGGCGATCGCCTGCCATGAGATCCAGGCGCCCTTGAGCGTCTCGATCAGCGTGAAGCTGCCGAAACCGCCGCCCTCGGGCCGGAGCCACGCCGCCACCGCCACGGCCAGCACCCAGCCGATCACGCCGGCCCACGGCACTGCCACGCGCCGGCTCGCGATCAGCAGGATGACGGTGATGAGGGGTGCTGATGCGAGAAGGGCGATCATCGGATTGGTTATTGGTGTTCTTGCCCCGCATCGTGGAAGATGCGCGCCGCAAAGACAAATGCGCGAAGGGCAGAGAGGCATGATCACGCTTTGGGGGCGCAGCACCTCGTCGAATGTGCAGAAAATCTTGTGGATCCTGGCCGAGCTTGGCATCCCCTACGAGCAGATCCAGGTCGGCCGTGAGCACGGCAGCAACGACGAGGCCTGGTACCGGGCGATGAACCCGAACGGGCTGGTGCCGACGATCCGCGACGGCGATCTGGTGCTGTGGGAATCGCACGCGATCCTGCGCTATCTCGCCGCCAGCACCGAGGGCGGCGAGCGGCTCTATCCGCGCGGGCCCTTGGCGCGCGCCAAGATCGAGCAATGGATGGATTGGCAGCTTTCGGTGATGGTGCCGGCGATCGGTCCGGTCTTCTGGGGCCTCGTCCGCCCACCGGCGACCGGGCCCGACATGCCGGCCATCCTGGCCGCGGCCAAGCGGCTGGGCGAGGTCTGGGCGATGCCGGAGGCAACCCTATCCCGGAGCGACTATCTCGCCGGCCCGACCCTGACGCTGGCCGATATAGCGCTCGGCAATGCCGTGCACCGGTTCCTGAGCTTCCCGATCGAGCGGCCGGACCTGCCCAACGTCGCCCGCTGGTACCAGCGGCTGCAGCAGTATGAAGGCTTCCACAAGCACATCTTCACGCCGCCGATCGTGTGAGTTTTGAGCCCTCGCCCGCCTGGCGGGAGAGGGCGGCGAGCGTTAGCGAGCGGGTGAGGGTATACGCAAGATATTGAAGCGCCTTCGCACACACCCTCACCCCAACCCTCTCCCGCCAAGCGGGCGAGGGAGCCTTACACCAGCTTCTCCGCCACAAGGCTCTCCGCCGTCGCCACGATCGCCTTGTCCGCCGTGATGAGCGGATGGCCCAAGAGCGTCACCGCATCCGAGGAATCGAGCCGCTTCAGCGTGCCGAGCTCCGAGACATTGTCGCGCACATCGGCGTCGAAGAGCGCATAGAGCTTGACCGCCCAATCCGGCATCTCGAAGCGCGGCGTCTTGCGCGCGGCATCGGGCATCCGCTCGCGCAGCAGCTTCGCCATCTCGCCGATATAGACCGGCCGCTCGCCCATCGGCAGGCGCCGCCCGCCGGGCGAGCCGCCATTCAAGGCAGCCACATGCGCTTCCGCCACATCGCGCACATCGACCACGACGAGGGCGATGCGCGGTGACGCCGGAATGCTGCCATTCAAAAGCCGCTGGATCAGCACGGCGGAGGTGCCCGGATCCTCGTCCAGCAGCGGCCCCAGGATGGCGCTCGGATTGATCGCGACGAGATCGCGGTCGCGTCCGGCCGCCTTCATCATCTCCCAGGCGCGGCGCTCGGCGCGCGTCTTCGAATTCGACATAGGCATTGTAGCCGCTGCGGCCCTCGAGATCGGTCCAATCCGCCGCCGTGAAGGGGGCCGTGCGGCTCTTGTCATGGCCATAGGCGATGGCGGCCATGGAGGAGGTCAGCACGATCCGCTCGACGCCAGCCTCGAGCCCGGCCTTGAGCGCCCGCTCCGTGCCGGCGACCGCCGGGCCGATGAGATCCATCCGATCCTTCGGCATCGCCAGCACGAAGGGGGACGCCGTGTGGAGGAGATAGCGGCAGCCCTTCGCCGCCTCGGTCCAGCCCGCATCCTTGGTGAGGTCGAGTGTCACGAACTCGAGCTGGGCCGGATCGGCGCCGTGGCGGGCCAGCGTTTCCTTCACCTTATCGGCCTTCTTGAGGTTGCGCACGCTGCCGCGCACGCGATATCCCGCCCGGAGCGCGGACAGCGCCACATGGCCGCCCAGAAAGCCCGAAATACCGGTCAGCAACACCTGGTCCGTCATGCTATCTTCTCCATTGGGATTTGAACGATGTATATGTTATTCGTTCAATTCGTACAAGAGAGCTTGGGGGCGGAGGGCAATCGAGCGTGGCGGATGGCGGTTCGGACCGGGTCGCGGAAAAGCGCCGGCGCATCCTGGCGGCGGCACGGCATCTGATGTTACGCCAAGGCCTGCGGGGCACCACGATGGAGCTGATCGCGCGCGAGGCGGGTATCGCCAAGCCCACCCTCTATGCGCAATTCGCCGACAAGGACGCCGTGCTGACCGGCATCATCGGCGAACTGCTGGTCGAGCTCGATGCGGCCTTCACTGCCGGCCTCGCCGGCCCCGGCAACGTGGCGGAGCGGGTGGGGGCGGCCCTTGCCGGCAAATACACCGTCATCGCGCGGCTCTTGGCGGGCTCGCCCCATGCCGACGAACTCATGAACGAGCACCACCGCGTCGCCGAACGCTTCCGCGATTTCGACGAGGCGGTGGAGCGCCGGATCGCCGACGCGCTGGCCGAGGCGGGGGTGGCGGATGCGCTGGGGCTGGCGCGGCTGGCGATCGCGGCGAGCTATGGGATAGGGTACAAGATGGCGGGCGAACGCGAGATCGGTGAGGCGATCCGGGTGGTGTGCCGCCGGCTCATTGAGCCGGCGGTTGGGTAGGGGCGGATTACCGGGTCATTGATCGGCGCGGTTCGTTAAGAGGAGCTAGCGCTGCCTGAATCGCCTCGGCGGCTGCGAGATGGGATGGGTTAGCTGCATCGAAGCGCTCACGCGTGGCGACCATAAGCAATGCTCCGCCCGGCAATGTTTCAACCTCGATCGTCTTGGGCGGCGTGATTTGGGCTGCGAATTCAGGCGAGAGCAGGGTCATCCACGACGCAAAGAAGTAGATATGCCGGCCGTCAGGCCAGAGTTCCTGCAAATCGTTCGAATAGGCGCGGCAATATGATGCGTCCCAGTTCTGTGCAAGCGCGAGCATCATGCTTCGAAAGGTTTCGAAGGTGACGAATGGCTGTGTCTTTTGGCCGTCGGGCGGCGCTGCCGTCATCATTAACACGTTATTGGAGAATGCTGCCGCAGAACGGTGACCTTGCGTATCAGCGCCGGCGATAATGAGTGAAAAGAGTTTGCTAGGCCTTCCTAGCCCGCCATCGGCAAGAGAGAAGGAGTACCCAGCGTATAAGGCAGGACTTCCGTCCGCCATCTCGTCCCCGGCGGATTTGTAGATTAGCTCCGGAAGTTCATCCTTTATCGCTTCGATCGGTTTCGGATCTTCTTGTGCTGCGCCTTCGAAGGTCCAGATGCCAAGGGAGGGCTCGATCTTGTTGAGCGCCCTCGTCATACCCAAAGATCGATCGGCTAGAGACTGAATGCTTTCGCTCCGGGAATCCCAGGAGCATTGGATTGCGTATTGGTCAAAGTTCATTTTTTCGCTCCGGCTTTTTTGTCAGAGGGGGTCCATTCTTTTTCACCCAGCATTGGAAGATACACAATGTTGATTGTGTCCAGTTTGAGCGCGTGGAAGATCAGCTTAGCCGCTTCAGCGGCGGCTTTTTCAGCAAAAAACCACACTATATTTCGTCCTTTCGCGGCTTCTATCTGCTTATTTGCCTGATTTACCAGCTTGCGAACGACGCCCTTGCCGTATCCATTGTGAAGATAGTTATAAAGAGGCTTGGCATATCCAGGCCCCTTCGCATCGACCATCGTTCCCGTCTTTCTGATGCAGTCGTCGTAACTGACCCACCTGCCCGTGACCGGGTTCATCAAATTGACGCCAATGCGATTATCCCGTGTTCTGATCAGCGGGCTCTCGGGATTGACATTTGTGCTTACGTAATTCTCGTAGGCTATGGCCCGGGCCGAGGTGCCGCCCTCCACGTCGGGTCCAGGGTTGGGGCAGAGCTTCGGCTCGTCCTGGTCGCTGTCGACATATTCCTCCGGTTTCCTTCCGCTCTCCGTGATGATCTTGCGAACTGCATCAACGATCGCCGCGGCATCAATGAGAAGCTTTCCGTCCAGCCAGCGCGCGAGTGGGTGACCGTCCTTATCGCGCAGGATTCCATCGAGACCGGTGGTCGCGCGAATGACGACAGGTGGGCCGCCAATTTTGCTCTCGACTGTGAGGTCAAGCGTGCCCTCTGGCTTGTCTAGCCGGTAGTTGATCTTGTTGATGCCAGGAAGAGCGCCGCTTTCGACCGTGTTCTTATTCGAGGGGATGAAGATCAGACCAAATGCCGCGACTGGCGCCCATCGCGCCAATCTAAGGAGTAAGCTCCCAAATCTCGAAATCCATGAAAGTTGAGCTTCCGGAAGAGGCTCCAGGAAGGAGTTCAACTGTGGAGTTGATTTTTCCAAGAGACCGGGCACGAAGCCTTCCGGGGCAAGCGCGTCTCTTTGCGTTGGTTCCGGCTGGTTCGCTGCAATTTCATCGGCTGCCTTGAGAAAGCGCGGCCAGCGATCAGGGCCGACATCCTGGATGGCGGTCGCCAGATGCTTCGAAGCATCGGCCATGTCGCCATCCGTCTGAGCTTGTGCGGCACCCTTTGCGGCCAAACGCAGGATGCGGACTGTCTCGAGTGGCGCCTTGTTCTCGAGAAACTGGTCCTGAAATGCCTCGTCATCGAGCGCCGATGCACCATTCCAGCGATCAATCAACCGGCCGAGGCGCGCGCCTTCTGCAGGGCCGCCGATCTCAAACCGCCGGCGCGCCCTGTCGGGTAGCGAAAGCGCGGCATGATGGAGCAAGGAGGCCCCGCGTCCCGCTCCGCTCATGTCGAACAACGGACGCCGGCGCCAAGCGGCGCGGCGCTGGCTGGGCGTCTTTCCCTGTATGGACGCAACCCACCGTCCCTTCTCGTCGCGCGGCTCGTCCGGGTTGTAGTGCCCTCCGCCGCCAAAGCTGCCAACCATCTCGTTTGCCTCTCACCTTATTGCAATTGTTCATGTTTTGTTCGATAATTGCAACGCACACAAGAGGTGGCGGATTCGTTCACTCAGACTTATCCACAAGAGAATTCGAGCTCGGGCCGAGTGCCAGTGAAACTGCCGAGAGCATGGCAGAGATGCACCTTATATGGTACAAGGTAAGAAGCTCCCAGCCGTCTTCTATCGAAGTAGGGCGGGCAATCAGCCGGTGCGGGATTGGCTCAACGGACCGGAACTCGGCGATCAGGACCGCAAGGTGATCGGGACCGATGTCGCAAAGGCGGAATATGGCTGGCCGATCGGGATGCCGACCTGCGAGCCACTGGGGCAAGGGCTTTATGAGATCAGATCGCACCTGGCGAACAACCGGATCACGCGAATCCTCTTTTCCATCGAGGAAGGCCGCATGGTCCTGCTCCATGGCTTCGTGAAGAAGGCGACCATTGGAATCAAGACGCCCAAACGCGAACTTGAGGTCGCCCTTGAGAGGCGGAAAGATCTTCATAAGCGGGCGTAGGAAAGAGGCCGAGGAAATGAGCGAAAAGGAAGATAGCCGCATCGATCATGAGGATCCCGGCCCGATCGGCCGCTCGTTCGATGATTTTCTCGCCGAGAACGGCATTCTTGAGGAAGTGAGGAATCGGGCGGCCAAGGCTGTCTTCGCTTGGCAGCTCGAACAGGCGCGACAGGCGGCCGGGATGAGCAAGAGCGAGATGTCCCGCCTTCTCGGCACCAGCAGATCTCAGCTCGATAGGCTCCTCGATCCCGACAATGATGCCGTGACGGTCGAGACGCTTGCGAGGGCTGCTACTGTACTGGGAAAGCGAATCCGGCTCGAACTCGTCGATCGCGAGGAGTCCGAGGTTGCGTCCGGTCCGCGCGGCTAGCCGGTAAGCGCTCCCAAATACCCATACACTGCCCGTCCAACCCGCGCCTTCAGCCCTACCGCATCCGTCTCCCCGCGCTCGCCCGCCGCATCCACGATCCCGCGGATCATCGCGAACACATCGCCCGCCGCCACCGCCGCATCCGGCTGCTTCGGCATATCCGCCCGCTCGAGCAACCCCGCCAGCATCCCCCGCAACCGCTCCGCCACACTGCGCACAGCCTCGTCCTCGGGCCAGCGTCCCTCCTCGAAATCGAGGAGGCGGGCGAGCGCTGGGCGGCGCAGCTGGTGCATCACGGCGGCCTCGATCAGCCGCTCGATCGCTTGCCGCCCTTCGGGCAGCGTGAGTGCTTCCTCGGCCTCGTCGATCAGGATCGCCGTCTCGCGCCGGATCAGGCCCGCCGTCAGCGCCGCCTTGTTCGGGAAATACTGATAGAGCGAGCCGATGCTGACGCCGGCGCGCTCGGCCACGGCGTTCGTGGTGAAGCCGTCGTAACCTTCGCGCTCGAGAATGCGAGCCGCCGCTTCGAGGATCGCCTCTACCGTCGCGGCCGAGCGCTGTTGACGCGGCGCTTTCCGCGGGCTTCTTGGGAGCGTGGGAGCGGGGCGGGGCATCGGTCGGAATGCGAGTTTGAAATATGAGCGATTGCTCACATTCTTGGGCTGTCTCCCCACCGAACGCAAGGACAGCGCCATGAGCGATACCGGTTTCGAGCCCGCCATCACCATCTTCATGCTGGTCAAGACCACGCCCGAATGGCTGACATTGCCGGTAGAGCGCCGCTTCGAGGCTTTGCGCCGCGATGTTGAGCCGCTGCTGGCCAAGCATCGGGGCGAGCTTCGGCTGCGCTTCTACGACACGGAATTCTACTCGGCCCGCGTTACCGACGTTCTGGATGTGGGAGGCGAAGCACCACCACGCCTATGAGCTGCTGGTCGAGGCGCTGCGCGAGACGCCTTTCTGGGATCGCTATTTCGAGATCGTCGAGATCCTGCCCGGCGTCGAGAACGCCTATGCCGCGAATTACGGCCGCGCGGCGCTGGGCGCGTGAGCGGCGAGGCGAGGGGACTTATCCACAACCTGGGGCGCCCCTATCTTGACCACCGGGCCCTCTTCGTGTTCTTTTTTCGTTCTGGACAAAGAACGGAGAGACGCGGCGATGACGATGGCAGACAATCCCGACCCCTCGCGGGGAACGGGGGCGGAGTCTGGCCGCATCGAAGTGGCCGAGGATGCCGAGATCCTGTGCGAGCTAGCGCAGATCGGCATGCGGCTTGTGCGCCTGGTCGAGGCGAATGCCCAGGCCCGGGCGGCGCAGGATCCGGCCGCCGATCTTGGCCGGGTCGATCAGGCTTTCGCCAAGCTCTCGCGCTCGATCCGTCTGACGCTGGCGCTCAAGGCAAAGCTTGCTGACAGCGCGGCGAAGCGTGACGCGGCCATTGAGGGCGAGGAGCGCGCGCAGCAGGCCGATGCTTCGCGCCGGCACTGGCAGAAGGTCAAACTCAAGTTCGCCGTCGCCGACACGCTCGAAGCCCTCGACGCCGAGCATCTGCTCGCCGATCTCCGCGAGCGGCTCGAGGACCCCGACATCGCGGCCGATCTCGCCACCCGCACGATGGGCGAGATGGTGGCGAGCGTCTGCGACGATCTCGGCATCGGCATCAATCGCGCTGTGTGGCGGGGCAAGGGCTGGTACCTGACCGAGAATTGGCAGGCCCGGGACATTGCTCCGCCCGCCCAGCCGGTGCCGACGCGGTCCTGGCAGGAAATCAGGGACGAGGCGCTCGCGATGATGGATGAGAGGACTCATCCCGCCCGCAATTACGCGCCGGGGCCCGATCCGCCGTGACGGAATGACGCCTGCGCCGGTGCCAACTCTTGCCCTATATCCGCCTGTCTCATCGTCATGACACTGTCGTGACGATGGGCTAGGCTGTCGCCGCTGCGGCAGCGCCATCCCGGCGGCCGGGCAATTGGGAGACAATGGTGGCCCGCACATCGAGTGCCAGACAGCCGAAGCCTGAGGCGCAATCGGTCGAGCGGTTCATCAATCGCGAATTGTCGTGGCTCGCCTTCAACGAGCGCGTGCTCGAGGAGGCGGACAATCATCGGCATCCCCTGTTCGAGCGGCTGCGCTTCCTGTCGATCTCGGCCAATAATCTCGACGAATTCTACATGGTTCGCATCGCCGGGCTGCGCGGCCAGGTGACCGCCGGCGTCGAGACGGTGAGCATGGACGGCCTCTCCCCGGCGCAGCAGCTTTCCGCCGTGCGCCGGAAGGTGGGCGAGCTCGTCCATATCCAGCAGGAAAGCTACATCCGGATCCGCAAGGCGCTGCGCGAGGCCGGCATCGCGGTCATCGGCGGCGACGAGGTGAATGATGCCGAGCGCGACTGGCTGCATGAGCGCTTCATGGCCGAAATCTTTCCGCTTTTGACCCCGCTCGCGATCGATCCGGCGCATCCCTTTCCCTTCATCCCCAATCTGGGCTTCGGGCTGGCGCTCCATCTCATCCGCCTCGCCGACGAGAAGCGGATGCAGGCGATCATCCTGATCCCGTCCACCGTCGGCCGCTTCATCCGCCTGCCGGGCCAGGCCGTGCGCATGCTGCCGATGGAGCAGGCGATCGGCCTCTTCCTCGATCGGCTCTTCCCGGGCTTCCGGGTGATCGGGCAGGGCGCCTTCCGCGTGCTGCGCGACAGCGATATCGAGGTCGAGGAAGAGGCGGAGGATCTCGTCCGCCTGTTCGAGACCGCCTTGAAGCGCCGGCGCCGCGGCCATGTCATCCATATCGGCTTCGAGGGCGGCATGCCGCCCGATCTCTGCCGGTTCCTCTCCGAGCGGATCGATGCCGCCGATGATGATTCCTTTCAGCTCGAAGGCATCCTGGGCTTGGCAGACCTCTCGAAGCTCATCATCGACGAGCGGCCGGACCTCAAATTCGCGCCTTACAATGCGCGCTTCCCGGAGCGCATCCGCGATTTCGGCGGCGATTGCTTCGCCGCCATCCGGCAGAAGGACATCATCGTCCATCACCCCTATGAGAGCTTCGACGTGGTGGTGCAGTTCCTGCGCCAGGCCGCACGCGATCCCGATGTCGTCGCGATCAAGCAGACGCTTTATCGCACCTCCAACGATTCGCCGATCGTGCGCGCCCTCATCGAGGCGGCGGATGCCGGCAAGTCGGTGACGGCGGTGGTCGAATTGAAGGCGCGGTTCGACGAGGAGGCCAATATCCGCTGGGCGCGCGATCTGGAGCGCGCCGGCGTGCAGGTCGTCTATGGCTTCGTCGAGATGAAGACCCACGCCAAGGTCAGCCTGGTCGTGCGGCGCGAGACGGGCAGCCTGCACTCCTATGTCCATTACGGCACCGGCAACTACCACCCGATCACGGCCAAGATCTACACGGACCTCAGCTTCTTCACTTGCGATCCGGCACTCTGCCGCGATGCCGGGCGGCTGTTCAACTATGTCACCGGTTATGCCACGCCCGAGACGGTCGAGAAGGTCGGCATCGCGCCGATCAATCTCCGGCACCGCGTCCTCGAGCTGATCGAGGGCGAGATCGAGCATGCCAAGGCCGGCCGGCCGGCCTCGATCTGGTGCAAGATGAACCAGCTGGTCGACCCGAGCGTGATCGACGCGCTCTACCGCGCCTCGGAAGAGGGGGTCGAGATCGACATGGTGGTGCGCGGCATCTGCTGCCTCCGCCCGGGCATTCCAGGCCTGTCGAGCCGGATCCGCGTGCGCTCGATCGTCGGCCGCTTCCTCGAGCATAGCCGGATCTATGCCTTCGGCGACGGCCATGTGATGCCGCACCGCGACGCCAAGGTCTTCATCGCGTCGGCCGATTGGATGCAGCGCAATTTCGACCGGCGCGTCGAGACGCTGGTGCCGATCGAGAACCCGACCGTGCATCAGCAAGTGCTGGATGAAATTCTGGTCGAGAATCTCAAGGACACCGCGCAAAGCTGGACATTGGACGCGGACGGCGTCTATCACCGCGTTCCGTACGAAGAAAACGGCGTCAACGCGCAGAATTACTTCATGACCAATCCCAGCCTGTCCGGGCGCGGTTCGGCCCTGCACAAGCCCCAGGGTGCCCCCCGCCTGGTGCTGGACAACGAGTGAGCCCGATTTGAGCGAAACGGCCAGCGTCGACCTGGACAGCCCGCTCGCCGACCGGCGGCGGACGATGGTCGGCGTCATCGATATCGGCTCGAACTCGCTGCGCCTGGTGCTCTATGACCGCATCAGCCGCGCGCCAATCGTGCTGTTCAACGAAAAGGTCATGTGCGCGCTGGGCCGCAGCCTGAACCGCACCGGCCGGCTCGATGCCGACGGCGTGGTGCTGGCGCGCGACAATATCGAGCGCTTCGTCATGCTGTCGCGCCAGCTCGGCGTCGGCCGGCTCGACGTGCTGGCGACATCGGCCGTGCGCGATGCCGAGGACGGGCCCAGCTTCGTGGCCGAGATCGAGAAGCGCAACAATATCAAGGTCACGGTCGTCGACGGGCTGCGCGAGGGCAGGCTGTCGGCCTCGGGCGTGCTGGCCGGCATTCCGGATGCCGACGGCATCACCGGCGATCTCGGCGGCGGCAGCGTCGAGCTCGCCATCACCGGGCCGCAGCCTTCGGGCTTCGTCGTCAGCCTGCCGATCGGGCCCTTGCGTCTGCTCGAAGCGGCGGGCGATCCCCATACCGCGATCGACAAGGCGATCGATGGCGTGCCCTGGTTGGCGCAAACCGCCGGCAAGCCCTTCTATGCGGTCGGCGGCGCCTGGCGAGCACTCGCCCGCATCCATATGGAGCACAACAACTATCCGCTCCATGTCATCCAGAATTACGGGATCGAGCGGCATTCGGCCGAGCTCTTCTTAGGATTGATCGAGCGGCAGTCGCGCCGGTCGCTCGAGAAGATCATGGGTTTCTCGCGCAAGCGGCTCGAGACCGTGCCGCTCGCCGCATATGTGCTGGCCAAGCTGCTCAACCGCATTCAGCCCTCGCAGATCATCTTCAGCGCCTTGGGGCTGCGCGAGGGGCATCTCTACGAGCTGCTGCCGGCCGCCGAGCAACGCCAAGACCCGCTGCTCGCCTTCGCCACTGACATGGCGCGCGCCAATCCGCGCTTCGGGGCCGGCGGCGACGAGCTGGTGCGCTGGACCGATCCGCTGTTCCCCAAGGAGACGCCGGACCAGCGCCGCCTGCGCCGCGCCGCCTCGCTGCTCTCCGACATCGGCTGGAACGAGCATCCGGATTATCGCGACCAGCAGGTCTATATGCGGTGCCTGCGCATGCCGGCGCCCGGCCTCGACCATCCCGGCCGCGCCTTCATCGCCAATGTGCTCCATGCCCGCTATGGCGGCGAGATCGAGGCGCCGGAGCTCGATTGCTCGCGGGCCCTCCTCGACGAGGCGGTCTTCCTGCAGGCGCGCGCGGTCGGCCATGCCTTCCGCTTGGCATATACGCTGACCGGCGGGGCGCCTGGTCTCCTCGACCGTACCGCGGTCGCGATCGAGGCGTCGGGTGTGGCGCTGACCGTGCCGGAGCATACGGCGATTTATACCGGCGAGGCGGTGCAGCGCCGGCTCGACGCGCTCGGCCGGGCCCTCGGCCGCCGCACCTTCATCCGCGCCGAGGCACCGTCGCGCAAGCGCACGGGCTGAGCGGCAAAGGCCGGAAGCTCATCATCACAAAGGCTTGGCAAATGCATCGTTGAAACGGTAGGTTGATTGGGTTCGACAATTCACGTTGCGAGCTAGAACATGAGAGCCGAGCGGCGGCGATGGCAGCTTTGTGCGGGTCTTCCCCTTCTGGGCGTTCTTCTGTTTTTGGCGCACGGCGCGCGCGCCCAATCGGTCAGGGCCTTCGAGAATATCCAGCCGATCGACTCCGCGCCCGCAGGTATCGTCACGGGGCCGGATGGAGCCCTCTGGTTCACCGACGGGTATAATGGCCGGGTCGATAGAATGACGACCGGGGGGTCTGTAACCGGTTTCCAGCTTCCCGGCTTCGTCCCAGCGCCCCTTCAGATCGTTGTCGGTCCCGATGGCGCGTTGTGGTTCGCTCAACGCGACGGCCAGGTCGGACGGATCACGACGACAGGCGAACTGACTGAGTACAGTGTACCTTCGGCCGGTGCGCAAATCTTCACCATCGCGGCAGGGACCGACGGCGCCTTATGGTACTCCGGCGTGACCGACGGCGGCAGCTTGACCAAGGTCGGCAGGCTGACGACAGATGGCGTGTTCACCCAATTCCCGCTGCCTTGGCCCTATGCCGCCATCTACGCGATGACGGTCGGACCCGACGGTCAAATTTGGTTCACCGATAATTACTCGGACATCGTCGCTCGCGTCACGCCGGATGGTACAATTTCAGGGTTTCAGCTTCCGAGCGGCAGGGCACCCGCGGGTATCGTCACCGGGCCCGACGGTGCCCTCTGGTTCACGGAAGAAGCGGGGGCGATCGGCCGGCTGACGGTCGACGGCACCTTCGCCGAATATGTGGTGCCGACGCCGAATGCAGCGCCCGATCGTATCGCCAAGGGCCCCGATGGCGCGCTTTGGTTCACCGAATGGGCGGTCCCGGCGGTCGGCCGGATCGCGATGGACGGCTCCATTACCGAAACGCCGCTGGCGCCTCCGGGCACGAGCGATGCTTACGACATCACCGCCGGACCGGATGGCGCGCTCTGGGTCACCTCCGACTACAGCACGATCTACCGCGTATCGACGACCAACTCGCCCGGTCCGGTGCCCGGTCCTGTCTCCTTGGAGGCGGCGGTTTTGCCCTCGAGCCGGTCGATGATGAGCGGCAACACCGTGACGGCCTTCGCCTCGATCATCAATTCGGGCACCGGTACGGCGACCGGCTGCAAGATCGTGCCAACGACCTCGGTCCCGGTCAGCTTCGATTTCTACATCACCGATCCGGCGACCAACTATCCGCTCGGTTTCCCAAACATACCAGTCGACATCCCCGGGGGTGGCACGCAGAGCTTTCTCTTGAGCTTCATTGACTCGTCGGCCTTCGTCCCGACCGACGTTTCCTTTGGCTTCTCCTGTACCAACAGCGATCCGGCCCCGGTGATGAGCGGCGTCAATACGCTGCTGCTCTCAGCCTCGGAAACGCCGACCGCGGATATGGTGGCGCTCTCCGCTACCGTCAGCGGCGATGGCATCGTCAATATTCCGGGGGAAACCGGCATCGGTGTGTTCGCAGTCGCTTCGATCAATCTGGGCAGCGGATCGACTCTCGCCGTTTCGGCCGACACCGGACAGGCGTCGCTGCCCGTCTCAGTCAAGCTGTGTCAAACCGATCCGGCGACCGCGCAGTGCCTGGCGTCGCAGGCCGCCAATTTCGGCACGACGATCGCCGCCAACGCCACACCGACCTTCTCGGTCTTCGTCACGGGCACCGGGCAGGTTCCGTTCCTGCCGGGCACCAACCGCATCTTTGTCCGTTTCCGCGATGCACAGGGCAATATTCGCGGTTCGACCAGCGTCGCGGTTCGGACCCAATAAGACGATCCCGGCTAGGCCGGCTGGACACTACTCAGGCGCGAGTGTAAAACAGTTCTAACGTGCTTCGGCACTTGGGTTTTTCGGGGTCGGCTGATGAACTTTGCCGAGGCTGAAGCGCCGGTTGCGGATACCGGAACGGTACCGCTGCGCTTCATCGACCGGCCGGGGCTTTTGGGCTTGCTGCTCAAGAATCTCGGCCTGACGATCATCACGCTCGGCCTCTATCGCTTCTGGGCGCGGACTTCGCTCCGTCGCTATTGGTGGAGCAGCGTCGAGATCGACGGCGACGCGCTCGAATATGCCGGCACCGGGGCCGAGCTGTTCCTGGGCTTTCTCTTCTTTCTGATCTTGATCTCGCCTTTCGGCCTCGTCTGGGGTGTTCTCAAGATCTTCGTGGCCAATCCGCTCTATCAAGGGCTGGTGGGGCTGGCCTTCTATCTCTTCCTGTTCTTCATTCTGATCCCGGTGGCGCTGTTCCGAGCGCGGCGCTATCGCCTGTCGCGCACGCGCTGGCGCGGCATCCGCGGCGGCATGGAAGGATCGACGCTGCGGTTCGTGCTCCTCGCCATCGGGGGCACCTTCGCCACGCTCTTCTCGCTCGGTATCCTGGCGCCGTGGATGCGGCTCGTCCAAGCCCGCTACATGATCAATTGCTCGAGCTTCGGCGACCAGAAGATGTCGTTCGATGGCCGATCGGGCGGGCTGATCTGGCGCTGGGCCGTCGCGATGTTGGTGCCGGCCGTGCTCTTCATCCTGCTCGCAATCGATGGAACTATGTTCGTCATAGCGCATCAGACTGCTGGTCCACCGACTGCTCCACCGTCGCCGGCTCTGTTGATCTTCGATATCGCCCTCGAGTTCCTGGCGGTCCTCGCCTTCGTGGTCGGGTACATCTGGTACTCGGTCGTCGAGTTCCGCTACATCCTCAACCACACCATGATCGGCGGCATGCGTTTCCGCTCGATGCTCAGGCCCTGGTCGGTCGTGGGCTTCGTCATCGCCTTCTTCATCGTCGTCGGCATCTGCGTGTCGATCATGGCGAGTATCCTGATCGTGATCGTGATGCTCATCCTGATCGGGATCGGCTACCTCCTTTCGGGCCAGTTCGTGGTGGCATCAAGCCCGGCGATGATCGGCGGGTTCATCCTCGTGTATGCGCTTGCGATCGCGGTGATGGGCATCGCCCGCGTGCTCATCCTCGACAAGGAGATCGTCCGCATGATCATCCGCTCGGCTTCGCTCGGAGGCGGGGTCGAGGGGCTGGCCCGGATCCGGCAATCGACGGCGCCTCTGCCGGGTACCGGCGAAGGGATGGCCGACGCCTTCGATATCGGAGCCTTTTGAACGCGTGGTGCCGGAAATCCAAAATCCGCAAGCCTGGTACTTCGACGGGATCAGCACGGTCCGGCGCGCCGCCACGCTTGGGCTCGATCTTTCCGAGCGAAGCCTGCTGTTGCTCGATGGCGAAGCGATCGTCGATCGCTGGCCGCTTGACGAGATCCGGCTTGTCGAGCGGCCGATCAAGGGCAGTCCGGTGCGCTATCGTCGCGCCGACCGCGACGGGCCGCGGCTCGCGGCCGCTTGGGAGAGCCTCGATCTCATCGCACCGCATTGCCCCGACTTGAGCCGCGTGCCGGTGCGCGAACGCCATGCGGCCCGGCTCGCCCTCTGGATCGGCGCCGGAATCTTGAGCCTGATCGGGCTGATGCTGTTCAGCCTACCCTATTTCGCGCGGCAGCTCGCAGCCGTTTTTCCGCCATCGCTCGAGGCCCGGATCGGCACCGGCACGGAGCGTGCGATTCGCACCCTGCTCGGTGGCGGCAGCGAGCTCAGGACCTGCTACACGCCGGCCGGTCGTGCCGCCCTCAACCGGCTGGCCCGCCGCCTCGCCGATGCCGCGGACCTGGCGCCGCCGCCGCGGATCGTGGTGCTCGACAGCCCGATTCTCAACGCGCTGGCCTTGCCGGGCAATCGCGTGCTGGTGCTGCGCGGCCTGCTCGACAAGGCGCCGGGTCCCGATGCGCTCGCTGGAGTGCTCGGTCATGAGTTCGGCCATATCGCGCATCGCGACCCGATGGAGGCGGCAATCCGGCAATCCGGCCTGTCGATCCTGATCGGCCTACTGGTCGGCGATATCTATGGCGGCTCGGCGATCGGCGGTGCGGCGCTGGTCCTGCTCAACACGGCCTATACGCGCGATGCCGAGGCCGCAGCCGACCGCGCCGCACTCGCGACCCTCGACAGCGCCGGTATCGACAGCACCGGGATGGCCGATTTCTTCCATATGGTGGGCGAGGAGGAGGCGAAATCGGGAGGCAATTCGCTGCCCGCCTTCATGATGACCCATCCCGATCCCGGCGATCGCGAGGCGATGTTCCGCCAGAATGCGCAGGGGCATCCGCATGCCGGCGAGCCAGCCATGAGCGATGCCGATTGGCAGGCGATCAGGGCAATATGCGCGCCGGTGTCGAAAGCGCCCGGCTAATCCGGCGCCTTGCGGTCGAGCGGCACCACCAGGATGCGTTTGCCATGCGCGGTCAGCGCCAGCTTGCCATGCTTCAGCGCCAGCGCGTCGTCGCCGAAGATCTCGCGCCGCCAGCCATGGAGCGAGGGCACGTCGGCATGGTCGTTGGCGGCGATGAGCTCGAGCTCGGTGACGGTGGCGACGAGCTTCTGCGCCACGTCATTCTCCTCGCAGCGCAGCTTCAGGAGCACGCGCAGGAGATCGACCAGCGGCCCCAGGCCCGGCGGCAGCTCGGCCCGGTGCATTGGCTCGGGCGCGTCGGTCTCGGGGGCCGCGATACCACGGGCGACGGCGGCCAGCATCTCGCCGCCAAGCTTGCCTTCGGCGACCGGCCGGCCCAAGCCGCGGATGCGGGCCAGTTCGTCGACATTGTGCGGCGAATGCGCCGCGATCTCGAGCAGCGATTCATCGCGCAGGATGCGGCCGCGCGGAATGTCGCGCTGCTGGGCCGCGATCTCGCGCCAATGAGCGAGCTCGCGCAGGATCGAGAGGAACCGGCGCGAGCCGCCGCGCGTCTTCAACCGCTTCCACGCCTCGGTCGGTTCCAGCCGATATGTGGCAGGGTCGGTCAGGTTGGCCATCTCCTCGTCGAGCCAGGAGGCGCGGCCGGATTTGTCGAGCCGGGCCTTGAGCTTCTCGAAGGCGGGGCGGAGATGCGTCACGTCGGCGAGCGCATATTCCAGCTGCCGCGGCGTCAGCGGCCGATGCGCCCAATCCGTGAAGCGCGAGGATTTGTCGATCCTGGCACCGGCCAGCTTGGTCGCCAGCGTCTCGTAGCTGACCGCGTCGCCGAAGCCGCATACCATGGCGGCGACCTGGGTGTCGAACACCGGCGTCGGGATGGTGCCGGTCAGGTGGAAGAAGATCTCAATATCCTGCCTGGCGGCATGGAAGACCTTCAGCACCTTGGGGTTGGTCATGAGCGCGAACAGCGGTCCGAGATCGAGGCCGGGCGCCAAGCTGTCGATCGCCGCCGCCTCGTCGGGGCCTGCGATCTGGACCAGACAAAGCTGCGGCCAATAAGTCTTGTCGCGCAGGAATTCGGTATCGACGGTGATGAAGTCGAACGCGGCTTGGCGGTCACAGAACGCCTGAAGCGCGTCGGTCGTGGTGATGAGGTTCATCAAATTGCTATACACGCTCTGCCCGGCGCGGCAAAGCGGTGCCGCGCCGCTCTCCGCCGAAGCTTGACAAGCGCCCGTCGGCGGGGTGCTCTACGCCGCTTTTCGCCGCACTGGTCGGCGCGGCATCGCTGCCGTATCTTGAGATCGAGGCCCTGATCCATGCATGCCTATCGGACCCATACTTGCAACGCGCTGCGCCTGGCCGATGCCGGCGCCGAGGTGCGCCTGAGCGGCTGGGTTCACCGCAAGCGCGATCACGGTCATCTTCTGTTTCTCGATCTCCGCGACCATTATGGCATCACGCAATGCGTGCTCGACAGCTCGAGCCCGATCTTCGCGCGTGCCGAAGGGCTGAAGCTCGAAAGCGTGGTCACGATCACGGGCAAGGTCGTGGCGCGCTCGGCCGAGACGGTGAATGCGACACTGCCGACCGGCGCTATCGAGATCCAGGCTGTCGATCTGACCGTCCAGGGCGAGGCCGAGCCGTTGCCCTTCCCGGTCAATACCGACGCCGATTATCCCGAGGAGACGCGGCTCAAATACCGCTTCCTCGATCTCCGGCGCGAGACCGTGCACAAGAATATCGTGCTGCGCTCCAAGGTCATCGCGTCGATCCGCCGCCGCATGATCGAGGCGGGCTTCATGGAGTTCCAGACGCCCATCCTGACATCCTCCTCACCGGAGGGCGCGCGCGACTTCCTGGTGCCGAGCCGGCTCCATCCGGGCGAGTTCTATGCGCTGCCGCAGGCGCCGCAGCAATTCAAGCAGCTCCTGATGGTCGCGGGCTTCGACCGCTATTTCCAGATCGCCCCCTGCTTCCGCGACGAGGATGCGCGCGCCGACCGGGCGCCCGGCGAGTTCTATCAGCTCGATTTCGAGATGAGCTACGTCACCCAAGAGGACGTCTTCGCCACGATCGAGCCGGTGCTGCATGGCGTCTTCGTCGAGTTCGCGGCCGGCCGTACCGTGACGCCGGCGCCGTTCGTGCACATTCCCTATGACGAGGCGCTGCTGAAATACGGCTCCGACAAGCCGGATCTCCGGAACCCGCTGGTCATCCATGATGTCGCCGAGGTGTTCGCGGGCTCGGATTTCGGCGTCTTCGCCAAGGCGGTCGAGCAGGGTAAGGTGGTCCGCGCGATCCGGGCGCCGGGCGCCGCCGAAAAGCCGCGCAGCTTCTTCGACAAGCTCAATGACTGGGCGTTGGAGCAGGGCGCCAAGGGCCTGGGCTACGTCACCTTCGCCGAAGGCCAGGCCAAGGGGCCGATCGCCAAGTTCCTCGACGAGGCGCGGCTCGGCCGCCTGAAGGCGCTGACCGGGGCCGAGAACGGCGACTCCGTCTTCTTCGTTTCGGATGCGAAAGGACCAGCGACGAAGCTCGCGGGTGCCGCGCGTATGAAGCTCGGCCAGGAGCTGGGCCTGTGCGAGACGGGGATCTTCAAATTCTGCTGGATCGTCGATTTCCCGATGTATGAGCGGAACGAGGATACTGGCCAGATCGAGTTCAGCCACAATCCGTTCTCGATGCCGCAAGGCGGCCTCGAAGCGCTCGAGACGCAGGATCCGCTGACCATCAAGGCTTATCAGTACGATATCGTCTGCAACGGTATCGAGCTCAGCTCCGGCGCCATCCGCAACCATCGGCCGGACATCATGTACAAGGCCTTCTCGATCGCGGGATATCCGGCGAGCGAGGTCGAGAGCCGGTTTGGCGGCATGCTCAACGCATTCAAATATGGGGCGCCGCCCCATGGCGGCTCGGCGCCGGGCATCGACCGCATCGTCATGCTGCTCGCCGACACGCCCAATATCCGCGAGGTCATCGCCTTCCCGCTCAATCAGCAGGCCCAGGATCTGCTGATGCAGGCGCCGTCGCCGGTACCCCCGGCGCGGCTCAAGGAACTCCATATCGATCTCAGGCTGCCGAAGGACCGGAAACCCTCATGACGAGAACAGCGCCGTACGCCTTGACCATTCTGGTGCTCCTGGGCAGTGCCGGTCCTGCAGCGGCGCTCGACGCCCCGTCGCCTTCGCCCCAGCCATCGCCGCATCGGGCGCTCTATGTCATGAGCCTCGACAGCGCCAAGCCGTCGAGCGGCGTGGTCAGCGCGTCGGGAACCTTGGGCTATCAATGGGGCGAGACCTGCGATGGCTGGACCATCGAGCAGCGCTACGATCTCGACATGCAATATGAGGAGGATAAGCCGGCCAAGATCGGCTCCTCCTTCGTGACGTGGGAAGCGAAGAACGGTCTCAGCTATCGCTTCAACGAGCGCAAGACCCGGAATGGCGAGCTCGAGGAGGAGATCCGCGGCGATGCCAGCCTGAAGAGCGCCGGCGGCCCGGGCAAGGCGATCTTCACCAAGCCCAAGGACCAGGTGTTCGATCTGCCGGCCGGCACCTTCTTCCCGACCGCGCATACATTGATGCTGATCAAGAAGGCCGTGGCCGGCGAGCATTACGTGCCGGCCCGCGTGTTCGACGGCTCGGAGTTCGACGGGCCCGTGCTGGTGGGCTCTGTCATCAGCAGCTCGCTCGCCAAGCTGCCGATCGCGGCCGAGGTGAAATCGCCTCTGCTGCAGCGCCAAGCCTGGCCGATCCGGCTCGCCTTCTTCCCGGAATCGAGCAAGGCTGAGCGGCCCGATTACGAGCTCGGCATGAAGCTCCTCGACAATGGCGTCTCGGGCGAGATGATCATCGATTACGGCGACTATGTGATCCGTGCCACGCTCAAGGAAATCGAGGCGCTGCCCCGCCCGACCTGTTGAGGTTGGTCAGCGATATCTGAGTGCCGCCTCGAGCGTCAGGCCGAGGCCGACCGAGCCGAATTTGTCGCCTTCGACAATTCGGGCCGCCGGCACGGCGTCCAGGATGGCGCGGCGGACATTGCCCAAGAGCGTCGAGCCACCGGTGAGGAAGACTGCGTCGATCGCATCCGGCTGAAGGCTCGCATCGGCGAGGCATTGCCGCACCATGGCGCCGATGCGGGCGGCCAGCTCGTCGGTCGCCGCGTCGAAACGCGGGCGCGACAGCGAAGCGGTCAGGCCGAGCTCGATCCAATCGAGCTTGAGCCGGAGCGGGCTCGCCTCGCCCAACTTGATCTTGCCGCGCTCGACCGCCATGGCGAGGCGATGGCCCTGCTGCTGGTCGATGAGCGAGAGAAGCCGGTCGAACAGCCAGGGCTCGGCCGCCTCGCGCTTCACCTGGATGAGCTCGGCGCGGGTCTGCGGCGTATAGAGGAAATTGATCTTCGACCAGGTCGAGAGATCGACGAAATAGCCATTGGGGGCGAGGAGGCCCGGCCGCAGCATCGGCGATTGATAGCCCATCAGCGGCATGACCGTGCGCAGCGACAGCAGCCGGTCGAAATCCGTGCCGCCAACTCTGACACCATCATTGGCGAGGATGTCCGTCGCCCGATCCGTGCGGTTCCGCCGATCGGGGCCGAGCCGCACGATCGAGAAATCGGAGGTACCGCCGCCGATATCGGCGATGAGCGCCACTTCCTCGTGCTCGACCTGCTGCTCGTAATCGCGTGCGGCGGCGATCGGCTCATATTGGAACGAGACTTCTTTGAAGCCCGCCTCTCGCGCGATCCCATCGAGGGCCGCCTCGGCGCGGACGTCGGCGGCATCGTCGTCATCGACGAAATGCACTGGCCTGCCATGGACGACCGCTTCGATCGGCCGGCCCAGCACGGTCTCGGCGCGCGCCTTGATCTCGCCTTCGAGCCGCGCCAGCACGGCGCGGAAGCCGATCCGATGCTTGTCGAGGAGCGTGTCCTGGTCGATGAGGTCGGTGCCCAGCACTGATTTCAGCGAGCGCATGAAGCGGCCATCGACGCCGCGCACATAGGCATCGATCGCGGCGCGGCCGATCAGCGACCGACCGGTCCCGAATTCGAAGAAAATGGCGGAGGGCAGGGTGGTGGCGTCGCCCTCAAGGGCGATCAACGCCAAACGATTTCCCTGCGGCGCGCCCAGAGTCGAATTGGACGTGCCGAAATCGAGGCCGCAGAAGGACATGAGAGCCGCCTTATCGGAAGGGCGGCTTGATTACTGGAAGTCGCGGCCGGACGCCAGCGGAAAGTGCGATCCGAAAAGTCCCTCTCCGTCCATCGGGGGAGAGGGATTTAGGGAGAGGTGGCTCTCGATGACGTAACAGATCTTTGAAATTATTGCGGGTCCGAGCGTTCCCCACCTCACGCCAACCCTCTCCGCCCCAATGGGGCGGAGAGGTCTGGTGTCCAGCGGGCTACTCGGCCGCGACCCCGGTCGGGATCGGGCAGCTCACGCCGGTGCCGGCGAGGCCGCAATAGCCGTTAGGGTTCTTGCCGAGATATTGCTGATGGTAATCTTCGGCATAGTAGAACTCGGGTGCAGGTGCCAGCTCGGTCGTGATCGGGTCGCGGCCGGCTTTCCGAAGCGCCTGATCATAGGAATCGCGCGAGGCCTCGGCTTTCGCCTTGTGCTCCGGGCTCGTCCAATAGATCGCGGAGCGGTATTGCGTGCCGAGATCATTGCCCTGGCGCATGCCCTGGGTCGGATCGTGATTTTCCCAGAAGATCTTGAGCAGCGTCTCGTAACTCACCAGCTTCGGATCGAACACGACCAACACTGCCTCGGCATGGCCGGTGCGGCCGGAGCAGACCTCCTCATAGGTCGGATTGGGTGTGCGGCCGCCGGCATAGCCCACCGCCGTCGAATAGACGCCCGGCTCTTCCCAGAACAGGCGTTCCGCACCCCAGAAGCAGCCGAGGCCGAAGATCGCGGTCGCGAGGCCTTCGGGAAAAGGCGGGGTCAGGCGGTGGCCATTGATGAAATGATGCGGCGGCACCGGCATCTTCGCGGTCCGCCCGGGCAGTGCCTCCTCGGCCGTCGGCAAAGCCAATTTCTTGCGCGACATCATCCACATGCGACTTCTCCTCTGTCGGGCAGCGGCCGGATCGGGGCTCAGTCCCAAAGCCAGGCCGCGCCCCGAACGCCGCTGGCATCACCATGTTTCGGCGGCACCAGGACCGTGGTTACGGTATCGGAGAATATATAGGGTCGCCACCGCGCCGGAACATCGACATAGAGAAATGGAATCTGTGAGAGGCCGCCGCCCAGCACGATCGCATCGGGATCGAGCAGGTTGATGATGGTGGCCAGCCCGCGCGCCAGCCGGTCGGCATAGCGCGCCATGGTGGCGACCGAGCGGGCCTCGCCGCGCACCGCTGCCGCGGCGATCTCGGCAGCGCTTATCGCCTCGCCGGTCAGCACCTTGTGCTCGGCCGCCATGCCGGGGCCGGACAGAAAGGTCTCCATGCAGCCATGCCGGCCGCAATAGCAAAGCGGCCCCGGCCTCTCGTCGTCGGTCGGCCAGGGCAGGGGGTTATGGCCCCATTCGCCGGATATCGCGTGCCGGCCGGTCAGCACCTTGCCCGACACGGCGATGCCGCCGCCGACGCCGGTGCCGAGGATGGCGCCGAACACGATTCCGGCGCCGGCCGCCGACCCATCGGTCGCCTCGCTCAAGGCCAGGCAATTCGCGTCGTTCGCGATTCGGATCGGCCGATCGAGTGCCGTCGCGAGCAGCCTGTCGAGCGGCAAGCCATTGAGCACGACCGAATTCGAATTGCGCAGAAGGCCGGTGGCCGGGGATAAGGCACCTGGCGTGCCGATACCGACCGTGCCGCGCATCCGGAGATCGCGCTCGATCTCCTTGACGAGGTCCGCGATTGCGCGGATCGTGCCCGGAGCATCGCCTTGAGGCGTGGCGATGCGTCGGCGCGCCAGGACATTGCCCGTCGGATCAAGTGCCACGCCTGCGATCTTTGTGCCGCCAAGATCGATTCCGATGCGGAGCGGTGGGGACATGATGTTGGGAACCTTCGGCGACAGGGGCCGCTGGAAGCGGCAGAAACCCCGAGTTAATTACGAAGTTTTAAGCCTATTTGCGTAAAGCTGATGCCATGCGAGGACCTTTAGCATCGGTCCGAAGCCGTCTGCCAGGCCGGGGTCAATCGGTTGGTTCCGAATTCCCGATCCGGTTGAACGGCTTTTCAATAAGGGAAAGCCGATGAGCAAGACGATTCTGATCGTCGAAGACAACGATCTCAATATGAAGCTGTTCCACGATTTGTTGGAAGCCCACGGCTACAATACGCTTCAAACCAAGGACGGCATCGAAGCGCTGAAGCTTGCCCGCCAGCACCGGCCCGATCTCATCCTCATGGACATCCAGCTGCCGGAGATCTCGGGTCTCGAGGTCACCAAATGGATCAAGGAGGATGACGAGCTGAAATCCATCCCGATCATCGCCGTCACCGCGTTCGCCATGAAGGGCGACGAGGAAAAGATGCGCGAGGGCGGATGCGAGGCTTATCTGGCAAAACCTATCTCGGTTGCCTACTTTATAAAGACGCTTAAGCATTTCCTGAATTAGAAGGTCGTCGATGTCCGCGCGCGTGCTTGTCGTCGACGACATCGACGTGAATGTGCGGCTACTGGAAGCCAAGCTCCTCAGCGAATATTACCAGGTTCTGACCGCCTCCAGCGGGCCGGCGGCGCTGGAGATTGCCAAGGACGAAAAGCCCGATATCGTGCTGCTCGACGTGATGATGCCGGGCATGGACGGGCTGGAAGTCTGCCGCCTGCTCAAGGCCGCCCCCGATACACGCTACATTCCGGTCGTCATGGTCACGGCCTTGAGCGACGTGTCCGATCGCCTGAAGGGGCTTGAGGTCGGCGCCGATGATTTTCTGACCAAGCCCGTCAATGATCTGGCGCTCTTCGCGCGTGTCCGCTCGCTCGTCCGGCTGAAGCGCACGCTCGATGAATGGATGCTGCGCGAGGAGATCAATGGCCGGCTGACCGCACTCCCTGGCCAAGCGAGTCCGGCCGAGCTCGAGCGGTTCGAGCCGGCGCGTATCCTGGTGCTCGAGGATAATCTCCTCGGCGCCCATAAGCTGAAGCAGATCCTCGAGCCGCTGACCTCGGACCTGGCGCTGGTCAAAAGCAATGCCGAGGCGCAGGCCCGCGCCATCGAGGGCAATTTCGATCTCATCATCCTCAGCATGACGCTCGAGCGCGAGGATCCGCTGCGGCTCGTGGCCCAGATGAGGGCGATCGAGCAGACGCGGCAGCTGCCGGTGCTGCTGATTCTCGATGACGGCGATTATCCGCGGCTGGCCAAGGGGCTGGATCTCGGCGCCAATGACTACATCATCCGTCCGATCGAGCGGAACGAGCTGATCGCGCGCGCCCGCATCCAGATCAAGCGCAAGCGGCTGCAGGATCAGCTCCTGGAGAATTACAAGCGCGGCCTGACGCTGGCGCTGACCGACGGGCTCACCAGCCTCTATAACCGGCGTTATCTCACGGCCCATCTCGACACGCTGTTCCATCGGGCCGGCGGCCCCAAGGATGTCGCCGTGCTGATGTTCGATATCGACCGCTTCAAGCAAGTCAATGACAGCTTCGGCCACGGCGTCGGCGACGAGGTGCTGATCGAGGTGGCGAAGCGGGCGCTCTCCAATGTGCGCGGCTTCGACCTGGTCGGCCGCTATGGCGGTGAGGAGTTCCTGATCGTCATGCCGGAAAGCACGCTCGCCTCGGCGGGGGCCGTGGCCGATCGGCTGCGCCGTGCGATCGGCGAAAATCCGATGAAGGTGTCGAACCCGCCCGGCAGCCTGACCGTGACGATCTCGATCGGTGTCGCCGTGGCGGATCAGGCGAGCCTCGATCCGGCCCAGCTGCTGCGCAACGCCGACGAGGCGCTGTTCGCCGCGAAGCGCGCCGGGCGAAATCGAGTGATGACGTGGGAGGTCGACGGGCCGCAGGTGCCGATCCCAGATGGGATCATGCGCTAAGTGCCGAGACGCTGCGATCGCGGCCGGGACCGCAGCGCGATCCCGACTACTTGATCTTCGCTTCCTTGAACGCGACGTGCTTGCGCACGACCGGATCGTACTTCTTCAGCTCCATCTTCTCGGTCTTGGCGCGCGGGTTCTTCTTGGTGACATAGAAGTAGCCCGTGTCGGCGCTGCTGACGAGCTTGATGAGGACGGTCGAGGATTTGGCCATGTTGGGTTCCAGCCGGGCGGTTCGATGAACCGGGCAAACTAGCCATATCCGTTCCAGTGTCAAGCCTTGACTGTGCCGGGACGGATCGGGGGTGCGGAAATGAACGAGGCCGGCCGGGTGGCCGGGCCTCGCCGGGACCGGTGAGCTCCCTCGCCGGATTTCTTCCGGCGAGGGAACCTGCTCATCTCGTTACGAAGGCGGGGCCGTCACCCACGCGCTGTTCATCACGAAGTTGAGGGCGTTGACGCTGCCGAGGCCGGTTGCGTAGTCCCAGCCGGGCGTGGCGGGATAGGTCGGCTCGAGCACCGAGTTCGAGAGGGACAGCGCACCCTGCGTGCCGCCGGCGTTGAAGCAGTTGATGAACACGCCACTTCGCGCCGTGCAGTTCACGTCGATGTCGCCGAGGGTGACATCATAGAAGGTGCAGGACGCCGCCGGGCCGCCTGGTGCCGTGGAGTTGCAGGCGGCATTGCCCGTGGTGCCGTATTCGGCGCTGGCGATCGCATAGTAGACCGGGTTCGGGTTGCCCCAGGTCTGACCGGTCCGCTGGTTGATGAGGGCCTGGATGCCCGCCATGATCGGCGAGGACACCGAGGTGCCCCCGAAGCCGGCCCAGCTCGTCGGATCGTTGCCGCAGGGTCCGGCATCGCCGCCGGTGTTGTTGGTGTTCGTGTCGGAGTAGCAGGTCACGTAGAAATGGTGCCAGGACGTGCCGTTCGAGGCGTAGAGCGACACGTCGGGGATGTCACGGACACCGTCGGCGGGATTGCCGAACACGCCCGCCTGCCAAGAGGGCTTCGGATAGCCCTGGCAGGTGCCGCTGACGACGCTGCGGGTGCTGGCGGTGCCGGTGGCGCAGCCGCTCGGCCCGCCGCTGCCGGATGCGGTGGTCAGATAGATGCCCGGCCGCAGGGCTTCGGCGGCCGCGACGAAAGCGCTGTTGCAGAAGCCGTTCGGGCCGACTGCGGTGGTGAAACCGTTGAAAGTGTAGATAAGCTGGCTGGCGCAGGAGTCGTTCCACGGAATCTCCGGGATATAGCCCTTGGCCGAGTTGAAATACAAGCCGTTGGTGGCGTTCCAATAGGTGCTGGTGGCATTCATGTAGGTGTCGGCGAAGTCGGTGCCGCCGACCGAGACGTTGTTCGGGGTCGAGGTCCAGCCGCTGACCGCGATGCCGTGAGTGGCGCTGGCGGCATTCGCGTCCGATGACGCAGCGCTCTCATCGCCCGACGACACGAAGATCGACACACCTTCGGCGGCGCCGAGCGCGTAGAGGTTGGTGACGAAGAGGTTGCTGGTGGCGCCGTTCGACGCCTCGGACTCGCCATAGCTGACGCTGAAGATCTTCGGAACGGCAGCAATCGGGCCGTTGAAGAGATTCTGCATGCCGATGAAGCCGCCGAAGCCAGCAGCACCGCCGCTCCGGTTGCCGCAGGAGACCATGACGATGCTGGCGTTCGGTGCCGCGGCACTCGCCCATTCGACATCGATCGCGGCTTCGCCGTCATCCGCATTCACGCCGGGGTCGCTGCACGGGGTGGCGCCGGTCGGATGCAGGACTGTGAGATTGCCTTTCGGATAGGCCCGCGACAGGCCGAGCTCCTTGCGGAAGCTGCCGAAATCCGTGTTGGCGAAAAGATCGGTATCCTCGACGACCGCGATCGTCTGGCCTTGGCCGGAGATCCCGGCGTTGAAGACCGGGGTGAAATTGTAGATCGCATAGAGGTCGAGCGGAACCAGCAACTCATAGGGCAGATTGTGCTTGGTCGTGTTGAAGTCCGGCGATCGGCGGACCGCCATCGAGCGCGGCTTGAAATCGTTGAGGCCCACCGGACCGGCCAGCACGGCGCGCAAGGCCGAAGGAACCTTGGGGTTGCTCATGTTGGCGATATGCATCTCGCCATGGACTTCGAGATTGTGGATCTCGGTATGGAAAGCCTCGGTGATCTGCCGGGCGTTGGCAGAAACGTCCATGGTCAGGTTGGCGGTGACGCCGTTGACCGTGATGCCGTGAGCGGCGAGCCAGCCTTTCACTGCCTGAAGATCCGAAGCCGCCACGCCGAAGCGCGTGCCGAACTCGGTCGCGTCGATCCAGTGATGAAATTCGGTCGACTTCGGATCGTTCACGTCCGCCAGGAACTTATCGAGGGCCTTCTGGCTCTCCGGCGAGCGTTGCAGCATCAGCGCGAGATGGTCGAAAGCGGTATCGTCTGCGATCTTGCCGAGGTCCTTCCCGGTCTGCACTTCCGGGCGGACATTGCCTTCAACCTCGACCAGGTCCGTGTCGCTAATGGCGCGCGTGACCATCGCCTTGGCCTTGGCGCTGGTCTGGGCGGAAGCGACCGAACCGAAGCCCAGCCCGCCGACCAGGGCGATCGCCGCGACGGCCGTGAATGCTCTTTTTCGTCCAATAAGCCGAAATTTCATGATGCTCTCCCCAATGTGTAGAAACATCTCAAAAGGCACACGATAGTTCGTTCGCTTCTCCCTTCCGGCGAGCAGAGCGTCGTGCTTGCGACGGTAACTAGGTAGCTTTGAGCATCCTTCGAGTATGCCGGATCTACGTCCGATCGCCACAAGCTCGACGCCGATCGTTGGTTGCGGAAATGAGCGAGGCCCGGCCAAACGGCCGGGCCTCGTCATCGGATCGATCCGGTGATCAGGCCTGGATCGAGCTCGTGCGGCGCGTCACGGCGGCGACGAGGCCGAGGAGGCCGACACCGAAGAGGGCGAAGGTGCCCGGCTCCGGCACGTAGGTGACGACGACATCGTCGAGGAACCAGTTGCCGGCATCGTTCTGCGTAATGAAGTCGAGTTCGCTCGCGGTGATGTCGGTCGCCGTGAAGCTCTCGTCGACATAGCCATTAGTCGCGGCGACATTGGTCGTGTTGGTGAGAACTTCGCCGCCCAGCAGGACCTCGAGCGAATTCGTAGCGCTCGGACCCGGCGCCGTGTCCTGCATGATCTCGAACGACACCTGGTAGTTGCCGCTGGTGAAGGGCAGGGCGAGGATTTGCGACAGCGTCAGGGTCAGCACGCCGTCGGCCCCCTTCGGGCCGGTGCCCTGGCCATTGACGGCCGAGAAGAAGTCATTGTTGCCGTCGAACGGCTCGAAGGAGTCAAGACCCCAAAGGTTGGTCTGGGACGCACCGGCTCCGCCGATGGTCCAGCCGGTCGGCGCGGCGCCGAGCGGAAGGGTGGCCGAGTTGTCCGCCTCGAAACCGCAATTCGTGACCAGATTGCCGGCGGTGGTGTCGCAAGTATCGGCTAGTGCCGCGCTGCTGGCGAGGCAGCCGATAACGGCTAAACTATTGAAAAAGAAGCTGCGCATGACAGAAACACTCCCTCTTTGAAATAAGCCTTGCTCCCATGCAAGGCATCGCTGGTCCATCTTTGGACCGGTGGTCTCCCCTGCCGGAGTTTCTCCGGCAGGGGAGGTTGAATAGCGTTATTCAGCTGCCGCTGTTGGCCAGGCGGAGCTCATCACCAGGTTGAAGGCGTTCACGGTGCCGATGCCGGTCGCATAGTCCCAGCCCACCGTCGACGGGTAGGCCGGCTCGAGGACCGTGTTCGAGACCGAGAGCGCCCCTTCGGTACCGCCGGCATTGAAGCAGTTGAAGGTGCCGACCGTGGTGCCGCGCGAGACGAGCGGGATGCAGTTCACATCGATGTCGCCGAGCGTCACGTCGTAGAAGACGCAGGACTTGGCAGCACCGTTGCCGAGCGTGGAGTTGCAGGCGGCATTGCCGGAGGAACCGTACTCGGCCGCCGCGATGGCGTAATAGGTCGGGTTCGGATTGCCCTGCGGCGAGCCCGTGCGCTGGTTGATGAGCGCCTGGATGCCCGCCATGATCGGCGAGGACACCGAGGTGCCGCCGAAACCGGCCCAGGTCGACGGGTCGTTGTTGCAGGGGCCGGCATCGCCCTCGGTCCGGGCCGTATTCGTGTCCGAGTAGCAGACGACATAGAAGTGGCCCCAGACGCCGTTCGCGGCGAAGAGGGACACGTCGGGGATGTCGCGCACGCCGTCGGCCGGGTTGCCGAATACGGTGGACTGCCAGCTGGGCTTGGCATAGCCGGCGCAGGTGCCGCTGACGACGCCGCGCGTGGTGGCCGTGCCGGTGGCGCAACCGCTGGGGCCGCCGCTGCCCGAGGCCGTGGTGATCTCGCCGGCGGTGTTGGCCGCGGCGGAGTTGCAGTAGCCGTTCGGGCCGACGGCGCTGGAGAAGCCGGCGCTGAGATAGATCAGCTGGCTGGCGCAGGAGTCATTCCAGGGAATTTCCGGAATGTAGGATTTGGCTGAGGAGAAGGACGCACTGTTGGTCGCATTCCAGTATGCGGCCACTTCGCCGAGGAAGGTGTCACCGAAATCGGTGCCGCCGACCGAGACATTGTTCGGCGTCGAGGTGAAGCCGCTGATCGCGATGCCGTGGGCGGCGTTCGCCGCATCGGCGTCGGACGAGGCGGCACTTTCGTCGCCGGACGACACGAAGATCGAGACACCTTCGGCGGCACCCAGCGCATAGAGATTGTTGATGAAGAGATTGCCGGCGGCCCCGACCTCGTTCTCCAACTCGCCGAAGCTGATGCTCCAGACCATCGGGAAGCTGGTGCTGTTCAGCAAATTCTCCATCGCGATGAAGCCGCCGAAGTTGGCTGCACCGCTGGCCCGCGAGTCAGAGCAAGACGCCATCTCGATCGTGGCGTTCGGAGCGGCCGAGCTCGACCACTCGACATCGATGGCGGCCTCGCCATCGGCACCATTGACGCCTGGATCCGTGCAGGCGACGGCGCCGGTCGGGTGGACGACCTCGAGATTGCCCTTCGGGAACTGGCGCGAGAGCGCGAATTCCTTGCGGAAGGTCGACCAGTCGGTATTGGCGAAGAGGTCGGAATCCTGCGCGATACCGATTGTCTGACCCTGGCCGGAGATGCCGGCGGAATAGAGCGGAGTCAGGTTATAGATCGTCGCCAGGTCGCCCGGGACGATTTCCTCGAACGGTGTGTCCTGGAACGTCGTCGTGAATTGCGGATGCGTCTTGGCCACCGACAAAGGGTGCCCGACAAAGGTGTTCAGGCCGACCGGTCCGACGAGGGCGCCGGCGAGCGCCTGCGGGAACTTCGGGTCGGACATGTTCGAGAAATGCTTGGCGCCTTTCACATCGAGATTATGGATCTCGGTATGGAAGGCCTCGCGCAGTTGGCCTGCCGTGGCCGACACGTCCATGACCAGGTTGGCGTTGACGCCGTTCACGGTGATGCCGTGGCTCGAGAGCCACTTGGTCACGGCGGCTTGATCGGCGGCATTGATGCCGAACCGGTCGCTGAACTGGGCGGCGCTCAGAAATTGGTGGTATTCCGCCGATTTCGGGTTCTGCACATCCACGAGGAATTTGTCGAGGGCGGCCTGCTGCTCCGGCGCGCGCTTCAGCAGGAGGGCCACATGCGGCAGTGCCAGATCATCGGCGACGGCGCCGAGATCGGTGCCGGCGCGGGCCGCGGGATGAGTGTTGTTGGCGGCCGTGACGAGATCGCTGTCGCTCACATGCTCGGTGACCATGGCCCGGGCGTGCGGGCTGGTCTGCGCCGAGGCGGCGCCAACGCTGAGACCGGCAGCCAGAACGGCCGCTACCACAATCGTGGCGCTTCCATCTCGAAGATATTGTCGACAACGCATAATTTCTTGCCCCCGATAGGTAAAATGCGGCTCAAATGCCAAAAACAATATTCACAATTTTTTAAGATATTTGACAAGCACAATTGTGACATGCGGATTTAAAATAAGAACGCGGTGACATAAGCATCACCAAAGTCATTAACCATATTCACGCATGTACAGGTACAATAGAACACCTGGCGCGGCGTACTAATCTGGACCGCCTGCCACTCGGATGAGTGGAGGCGGCCCAGTCTTGACTGGTTAGTTCGGGGTCGAAGCCGCGGTCGGCCAGGCCGGGTTCATGACTAGATTGAACGCGTTTACAGTACCGATGCCGGTCGCGAAGTCCCAACCGGTGGTGGTGCCATAAGCGGGCTCGAGCACCGTGTTCGAGACCGAGAGCACGCCTGTCGTCGGGTTGGTGCCGAGGAAGCAATTTGTCAACAGGCCCTTAGCGGCCGGGATCGACTTTCCAATATTGGCCTCGCACGGCAGATCCATGTCGCCCAGCGTCACGTCGTAGAAGGTGCAGCTCGAGCTCGGGCCGCCGGTTGCATCGGAGTTGCAGGCAGCACTGCCCGAAGCGCCGTACTCAGCATTGGCGATGGCGTAAAGAACCGGGTTCGGGTTGCCCTGCGCGGTGCCCGTGCGCTGATTGATCAGCGCCTGGATGCCGGCCATGATCGGCGAGGAGACCGAGGTGCCGCCGAAGCCGGCCCAGCTGGACGGCGTGTTGCCGCACGGCTTGCCGCCGGCGCCGGGTGTATTGTCGGAATAGCAGACGACATAGAAGTGGCCGAAGATGCCATTCGCGGCAAAGAGCGAGACATCGGGGATGTCGCGCACGCCGTCGTTGGGATTGCCGACGATGCCGGCCTGCCAGCTGGGCTTCGGATAGCCGCCCAGGCAGCCGCTATCGTCGGTGCCCGTGGTCGAGTTGCCGAAAGCGCAATTGCTGGGTCCGCCGCTGCCGGCGACGATGGTCTTGCGGCCGGCTTTGCTGTTGCAGAGGGCGAGCGGGGTGGTGGCGCTGATGGTGGCGATCAGCTGGCTAGCGCAGGAATTGTTCCAGGGAATTTCAGGAATGTATTGGAGCGCCGAGGCGAAGGTCGAGCTGTTGGTCGGGGACCAGTATGTCGCGAACGAGCCTCCGGCGGTATCGACCAGAAACGTATCGGCGAAATCGGTGCCGCCGACCGAGACATTGTAGGGCGTCGAGGTCAGGCCGCTGACCGTGATGCCGAACTGCGCCTGAGTGTCCGCGAAATCGACATCCTCCGATGCCGCACCTTCGTCGCCCGAGGAGACGAAGAGCGAGACGCCGCGCGCTGCCGCCAGCTGATAGAGGTTGAAGGTGAAGAGATTGTCGTTGGCGCCGAGATCCGTCTCGGAATCGCCGAAGCTGAGGCTGAAGACCAGCGGGAAGCTGCCGGGTGGGCCCTGCAGCATGTTCTGCAGCGCGATGAAGCCGCCGAAGGCCGCAATCGAGCTGCCCGGCTGATCGAGGCAGGCCGCGAGCATGATGGTCGCGTTGGGGGCAGCCGCACTCGACCATTCGACATCGATCGCGGTCTCGCCGTCATCGCCATTGAAGCCCGGATCGGGGCAGTCGGGATGGACGACCTGGAGATTGCCCTTCGGGAATTGCCGCGACAGACCGAATTCCTTGCGGAAGGTGCCCCAGTCGGTGTTCGCGAACATGTCGGAATCCTGCAGGATGCCGATCGTCTGCCCCTGGCCCGAGATGCCCTGCGCATAGAGCGGGGTCAGATTGTAGATCGTCTGCAGATCGCCGGCGACGATCAGGTGCGAGGTGGCGCTCGAGGTCAGCTCAGGCTGCGGCTGTGCCACCGGAATGGCAAGGCGATGCGGCAGGAAGTCGTTGAGCCCGACCGGCCCGGCCAGCGCGCCCTTGAGCGCTGCCGGGATTTTCGGGTCGGTCATGTTCGAGAAATGAGCGACGCCGTTGACGCTGATATTGTGGATCTCGGTGTGGAACGCCTCGTTCAGCTGCCGCGTCGTGGCGGCGACATCCATCACCAGGTTGGCGTTGACCGAGTTGACGGTCATGCCGTGGCTCTCGGCCCAGCTCTTCACGGCGGTGAGATCGGCCTCATTGACGCCGAAGCGCTCGCTGAACTCGGCCGCCGTCAGCCAATGATGGAACTCGGCCGATTTCGGGTTGGTGACATCCTCGAGGAACTGGTTGACCGCCGCCTGCTGCTCGGGCGAACGCACCAGCTGAAGCGCGATATGCGGGAAGAGGCGGCTCTCGTCGAGCTTGCCCAGATCCTGCGCGGTCCGGACTGCCGGGCGCGTGCCGCGCGCCACCGTGACCAGATCGCTTTCGCTGATATGCTGGGTGACCATTGCGCGCGCATGCGGGCTGGTCTGGGCTGAGGCCGGGCTGGCGAGCCCGGCCGCAATGATTGCGGCTGCGACGGCGGTCGACCCGGCCGCGCAGCGAATATGCCTTTTGAAATGCATGTTCTGCTCATCCCCCTGTTTGTAAAAATCGAGTTAAAAGCTCGTGTTAATTGTTTGTTAATTTTGTTAAGCTGGCAAGCGGATTCGACGATTTGAGGCAAATATCGGGCGGATTTGCGGCAAATTCGAGAAATTGGGGCCATAAATCGCACCCCGCGCGCAGGGTGGGAGACTCGATCCGCGTCAGGCCGAAGTATGCCTACAAAGGTATGCGGTACTACTGCAGATCCGCCCGCGCGGGGCGGAGCTCGGCATGGGCGACGCTGATGCCGGACTGAGTCAAGGCCTGGGCATAGAGGCTGGGTGAGCCAAGCACTTCCTTGGCGACCTGAAGATCGATCGGGCTGTCGGCCGTCTGGCATGGGCAGGAGCTTCTGAGCTGCGCCCAATCGGCATCGCTCAAGGCGGCGCGCGGCTCGCTTTCGATGCCGGGGGTCGGATGCAGCCCATGCGCCAGGATCGCGGCCACGCGGACCGCATCGTCCTCGGGCTTGGTGACTTCCGGCTTCGCCGCCTCTGTCTTGCCAGGCTCCTGCTTGTTGGCGGCGGTACTGGTGCAGAAGGTCGGCACCACGCCGTGCTGATGCAGGATATAGCCAGCCGGGGTCACGAGCCTGGCCCAGGTCAGCGTCAGCTCGCCGTCATTGGCGAGCGTCAGCACGCGCTGCACGGTGCCTTTGCCGTAGGAGGCGGAGCCGATCACGACCGCGCGGCCCTTATCCTGCAAGGCGGCGGCAACGATCTCGGAGGAGGAAGCGGTGCCGCCATTGACCAGCACTGCCATCGGCAGGCCGCGCGCCCGGTCCTTCTCGTTCGCCTCGTAATATTGGTCTGCCCCGGCATGCCGGCCGCGGGTCGAGACGATGGCGCCGTGATCGACGAAGATCCGCGCCACCTCGACGGCCTGGTCGAGCAACCCGCCAGGATCGCCGCGCAGATCCAGCACGATCCCCTTCACGCCCTTGCTGTCGTTCGGGCCGAGCTGCGCATCGAGCTCGGCGGCCAGCGAGGCGGCAGTATTGTGATTGAATGAGGCGACGCGGAAGATCGCGATGGCGCCGTCGCGCTCCGAGGTCACGGTCGGCAGCACGACGAGGCCGCGCATCAGCCGTACCGTGAGCGTGCGTTCCTGCGACGGGCGCTCGACCGTCAGATTGAGCTTGGTGCCGACATCGCCCCTGAGCATCTCGGTGATCCGGTCGAGCGGCAAGTTCGTCACCGGCCGGCTGTCGATCGCGAGCAGCCGGTCATCCACCATGAGGCCGGCCGTGCGCGCCGGGCTGTCGGCGACGACGGCGCTGAGGCGCGGCTTCGGTCCGGTATTGTCGATCGTGATGCCGACGCCGACATAGCCATCGCGCGACGCGCGCTGGTCGCGCGCGGCGTCGAGCCCGGCATAGCGGGTGAAGCGGTCGAGCTTCTCGATGATGCCGCTGAAGACGCGCTGATAGAGCTGCTCGTCGGTGGCGTTGGCGTATTGCGGCTCATGGGCACGGGCGGCCGCGATGGCGGCGGCCGTGACGCGCGCCCAGCCGCCGGCATCGTCGACGGCGGGCTCGGCCATCCGGTCGATTTCCGCGCCGTGCGACAGAAGGTCGACGACCTGGCCGTCATCGCGGATGACGAGGCTGTCGTCGGACGCGTCGAGCTTGTGCAGGCCCGAGAGCGCCAAGGTCTGGACTGTCACCGGCTCGAGATAATAATCATGAATGCCTTGATAGGCGTCTGTGAACAGCGCCTTGGCGCGATCGGTGCCGGCATGGACCCCGTCGGTCGACGAGGCGCAGGCGGCGATCGTGAACATGAGCAGGCCGCCGAGCAGCAGGCCGGCGCGAAGCTGCGGATGCATAAGACCCGGTGCGGAGCCCGGCCGGATGGCCGTGGAATTGGTCTTATCGACTTGCAATAGCGCCCGTAATGCCCTGCTCATATCCACCCGAATGCATCTCTATCCGTCGCGGGAGACGCTTTGGACCCTGCGCCCGAATCGGCGCAAATTCAAGCACTGCCTGAACGGGCAAGCGCCTCATGATGTTCAGCATGGCATCGGTTGGTTACCAAGTTTTTGAAATAGGACGCGATTCTCGGGTCGTATTGAGGCAAGCTCCTGCCGCCTCATCGGCGCGTGTTCGACATCAGGCGGCGAGATATGACCCAAGCGACTGATATCGGCGGTTCCGTGCCTGTCTCTCAGCCCGCTTTCCCGCTCCGCCATGCGCTTGCCGTGGTCGTCGGCAACGCGCTCGAATTCTATGATTTCCTGACTTACTCGTTCTTCGCCATCCAGATCGGGCACAGTTTCTTCCCGACCGACAATCCGAATTCCAGCCTGCTGCTGTCGCTCGCCACCTTCGGTGCCGGGTTTCTGACGAGGCCGCTCGGCGGCATCGTCATCGGCACGATGGGCGACCGGCTCGGGCGCAAGCCGGCGATGCTGCTCTCCTTCGGGCTGATGGGCATCGCCATCCTCGGTCTGGCGCTGGTGCCGTCCTATAAGAGCATCGGCATCGCGGCTCCCATCCTCGTGCTGCTCTTCCGCCTGCTGCAAGGTTTCTCGCTCGGCGGCGAGGTCGGTCCGACCACCGCCTATATGATCGAGGCCGCACCACCGCACCTGCGCGGCCTCTACACCTCGATGCAGAGTGCGACGCAGAATGTCGCCGTGATCTCCGCGGGGCTGGTCGGCGTGGTGCTCGCCAACCTGCTCGATCCGGCCGCACTCGAAGCCTGGGGCTGGCGCATAGCGCTGCTCATCGGCGTGGCGATCGTGCCGTTCGGCTTGATCGCGCGGCAGGGGCTGGTCGAGACGCTGGGCCATCCCTCGAGTGCTGCGGAGGACGAGCCGCATCCCGACGCGCCCACGCCCTGGCGCGTCGCGCTCATCGGCCTCTGCCTCCTGGGCAGCGGCACGATCTGCACCTATGTGCTGACATATCTGTCGACTTACGCCGCCGATACGCTCGGCCTGCCGACTGCCCACGCCTTCTACACCACCCTCGTGGTTGGGGTGTGCGGGCTCATCTTCGGCGTCTTCAGCGGCTGGCTGTCGGACCGGGTCGGACGCAAGCCGCTCATGCTGACGGCATATATACCACTGTTCTTCTTAGCCTATCCCGCCTTCGTCCTGATCGCCCAATTCCGGACGGAACCGGTGCTGCTCGGCATGACGGCACTCCTCACCATCCTGTCGGCGCTCGGCGCCATCCCGATCATCACGACGCTCACGGAATCCTTCCCGCGCCGGGTCCGTTCGGGGGCGATGGCCATCACCTATGCGACGGCGATCGCGACCTTCGGCGGTACGACGCAATTCATGCTGAAATGGCTGATCGACCTGACCGGCAATCCGCGTGCCCCCGGCTTCTACATGATGGCGGCGGTGACGATGGGTCTCGTCGGCGTCTTCCTCATTCCGGAATCAGCACCGATCAAGCGCAAGCGCTAAGGCTTAAGCACGGCGTCGCCGCGGCGCGTCCTTGCCGAGCCGGGCTTTCGACGGCACCGACCGGCGGCTTTTAACCTCACCATCCTCGGCATGCATGAGCGCGAACACCATGCCGCCGGTGATCGGATCGGCCTCGACCAGCTTGACCTCGACCCGATCGCCCAGCGTGAAGGTCCGGCGCGTGCGCTCGCCGATGAGGCAATGCGACTTCTCATCATGATGATAATAGTCGCCGGGCAGGCTCGAGATCGGCACCAGCCCGTCGGCCCCGCTGTCATCGAGCGTCACGAACAGGCCGAAGCGGGCGACGCCGTTGATCCGGCCTGGGAAGCTGGCGCCGACATGGCTCGCCATGAAGGCGACGGAATAGCGGTCGACCGCCATGCGCTCGGCCAAGGCGGCACGCCGTTCCGTGCGCGAGATATGGGCGCCGAGCTCGGCGAAATCCGCGGGATCGATCGGCTCGAGCCCGCCTTCGTCGAGCTTGAATCCTGCGACCAGTGCGCGATGCACCAACAGATCGGCATAGCGCCGGATCGGCGAGGTGAAATGGGCGTAGCGCCGGAGCGCCAGGCCGAAATGGCCGAGATTCTCCGGTGAATAGACCGCCTGCGCCTGCGACCGCAGCACCAGCTCGTTGATGAGCGCCGCTTCCGGCCGGTCGACCGCCGCCTTGAGGATGCCCGCGAAATGGCTGGGCTTGACCGACTGGCCCTTGGCGAGCGTCAGCCCCTCGATACCGATGCCGTGGAGGAACTCTCTGAGCGCATCGAGCCGTTCCGGGTCGGGCACGTCATGGACTCGATACATGCAGGGCTGCTTGAGTTTTTCGAGCGTCTCGGCGGCCGCGACATTGGCCGCGATCATGAATTCCTCGATCAGCTTGTGGCTGTCGAGCCGGAGGCGCTTCTCGATCGCCGCGACCGAACCGTCAGGCGCCAGCACGACCTTGCGCTCGGGCAGATCGAGCTCCAGCGTGCCGCGCTTGCGCCGGGCCTGGTCAAGCGCGCCATAGGCGCCATAAAGCGGCGCCAAGATCTTGTCCTTGAGCTCGCTCGGCGGCCCGTCGAAGCCGGTCTGCACCTCTTCATAGGTCAGCCGCGCGGCCGAGCGCATGAGGCCGCGTACGACCTCGTGGCGGAGCTTCCTGCCCTCGGCATCGAGCCACATATGGATCGCCATGCAGGCGCGATCGACATTGGGCTTCAGCGAGCAGAGCTCGTTCGAGAGATCCTCCGGCAGCATCGGCACGACGCGGTCGGGGAAATAGACGGAATTGCCGCGCTCGCGGGCGGCGTGGTCGAGGGCGCTGCCCGGCCGCACATACCAGCTGACATCGGCGATCGCGACCAGGATGTGCCAGCCGCCCGGATTGGCCGAGTCACTATCGGGTTCGGCCCAGACCGCGTCGTCGAAATCGCGCGCGTCCGCACCGTCGATCGTGACCAGCGGGATCGCGCGAAGATCGGTACGCGCGCCGAGCGTCACCGGCTTCGCGGCCTTGGCCTCCTTGAGGGCCGCCTCGCTGAACGCCGTCGGAATGCCCTGGCTGTGGATCGCGACGAGGCTGATCGAGGAGGGATCGCCGATGCGCCCGAGCCGCTCGACGATTTGGGCATGCGGCAGGCCGAGCCGGGGCAGAGGCAGCGGAGCCGCCAGCACGAGATCGCCTTCCTGCGCTTGCATCGCCTCGGTCGGCCTGACGCTGTAGATCGTCTTGTGCTTTCGGTCGGTCGGCGTGATCCGGCCGCCGCCGTCATGCCCAGCCGAGAAGATGCCGAGCACGCGCTCGCCCTGCGGGTCGAGCTTGCGCACGAGGGCGGCCTTGTAGCTGCCGTCGCTCTGGCGTGCCAACCGCACCAGGGCGCGCTCGCCCAGGCCCAGCGCGCCCTTGTCGAGCCGGATCGGCGGTGCCGCCGCAGCGTCGCCGAGCGGCCGGCACCAGGCCTCGCCCTCTGCGTCGATCTCGTAAAGCTCGACCACGGCGATCTCGGGCAGCGTCCCGGTCGGCGCCAAGCGTCGGCCGCGCGCGCGCTCGACGACGGGGGGCCCGGCCGGGCCGCCGCGCTCGATATCCTTGATCAGGCCCTTCAGCGCCACGCGGTCGGCCGGCCTGACCTTGAAGGCCTTGGCGATCTCGCGCTTGCCGACCGGGATCGGGCTCGCCTGGATGAAGTCGAGAATATCCTGTCGGCTCGGCATCCCGCCGGGGCGCCGAACCTTGGTCAATCGCCGCTCGCCGCTTTCGCCGGCGGCTTTTTCGCTGCGGCGGGCTTCTTCGCCGCTGTCTTCTTAGCGGCCGGTTTCTTCGCGGGTTTCTTGGCCGGCTTCGCCTCATCCGTCTTGGCCGCCGGCGCTTTCGCAGCCGTTTTGCGCGCGGGCGGCTTCTTGCTCGGCGCCTTCGCCTTCTGCGTCGCCAGCAGCGCCAAGGCTTGCTCGAGCGTCAGCGCATCCGGCTCGGTGCCGCGCGGCAGCGTGGCGTTGACGCCGCCATGGCTGACATAGGGGCCGAACCGGCCCTTGAAGAGCTGAACCGGCGCCTTGTCGTCCGGATGCTCGCCCAGCACGCGCAGCGGCGTCGGCGCCCCGCGCGCGCTCTTCCGCTCCTCGGCCAGCAAGATCACCGCGCGATTGATGCCGACGGTGAGCACGTCATCCTCGGCCGTCAGCGACTTGAACACCTTGCCGTGCTTGAGATAAGGCCCGAACTTTCCGATGCCGGCGGTGATCTTCTCGGCCGTCTCGGGATGGGTCCCGACATCGCGCGGCAGGGAGAGGAAGGCCAGCGCCTGGTCGAGCGTCAGCTCCAGCGGCTTCGCCCCCTTGGGCAGCGAGACGCGCTTCGGCTTCTCGCCATCCTCGGTGCCCTCGCCGAGCTGGATATAGGTGCCGTAGGGCCCGTTCCGCACGGTGACCGGCTTCTGGGTCGCGGGATCCGTGCCGAGCGGGCGCGGGCCTTGCTCGAGCTCGTTCGCACCACCCTCCTTGCCGTTGCCGTTGTCGACCGCGAGCGGCCTTGTGAAGCGGCATTCCGGATAGTTGGAGCAGCCGATGAAGGCGCCGAACTTACCGAGCTTGAGGCTCAAGCGGCCCTGGCCACAGACCGGGCAGCGGCGCGGATCGACGCCGGGCTCGGGAGAGTCCGGGAAGAAATGCGGCCCGAGCGCCTCATCGAGCGCGTCCAGCACCTGGCTGATGGTCAGGTCCTTGGTGCCGGATACCGCCAGGCTGAAATCGGCCCAGAAGCGCCGCAGCACCTCCTTCCAGTCGGCCCGACCGCCCGAGATGTCGTCGAGCAGATTCTCGAGATCGGCGGTGAAGGAGTATTCGACATAGCGCTCGAAGAAACGCTGCAGGAAGGCGGTGACGAGGCGGCCGCGATCCTGCGGCTCGAACCGTTTCTTCTCGAGCGTCACATATTCGCGGTCGATCAGCACCTGGATGATCGAGGCGTAGGTGGACGGCCGGCCGATGCCGAGCTCCTCCAGCCGTTTCACCAGGCTCGCCTCGGTATAGCGCGGCGGCGGCTCGGTATGGTGCTGTTCCGGCCGGACATCGAGCCGGTCGAGCGCGTCGCGCTCCTTCAAGGCCGGCAGGCGCCGGTTCTCGTCGTCATCGGCCTCGTCGTCGCGGCCTTCCTGATAGAGCTTGAGGAACCCGTCGAAGCGGATGACCGAGCCCGTGGCGCGAAAGCCCGCGCGCCCGGCGACGCCATGGATGTCGATCGTGGCCTGATCGAGCACGGCCGATTCCATCTGGCTTGCCACGGTGCGCTTCCAGATCAGCTCATAGAGCTTGAGCTGGTCGTTATCGAGGAAGCGGGCGACATCGCTCGGCTTGCGGAACGCGTCGGTCGGCCGGATCGCCTCATGCGCCTCCTGCGCGTTCTTGGCGACGGTGCGGTAGTGCCGCGGCTCGGCCGGCCGGTAGTTCGGGCCGTAATCGCGCTCGATGAGCCGCCGGGTGGCGCCGATCGCCTCGGCCGACAGCTGCACGCCGTCGGTGCGCATATAAGTGATGAGGCCGACCGTCTCGCCACCAAGATTGACGCCCTCATAGAGGCGCTGGGCCAGCTGCATGGTGCGCGAAGTACCGAAGCCCAGCTTGCGCGAGGCTTCCTGCTGCAAGGTCGAGGTGGTGAAAGGCGGCTGCGGGTTGCGCCGGACCTGACGCTGCTCGACCTTGTAGACGAACCAGCCGGGCTCGCCCTCGATCGCGGCCACGGCATTCTTCGCCGCCGCCTCGTCGGGCAGGTCGAAGCGGTCGAGCTTCTTGCCGTCGAGATGGGTGAGCCGGGACGAGAAGCTGGCGCCGGCAGCCGTGCGGAAGCTGCTCTCGATCGACCAATATTCGCGCGGCCGGAACGCCTCGATCTCGCCCTCGCGCTCGCAGATGAGGCGGAGCGCCACCGATTGCACGCGGCCGGCCGAGCGGCTGCCCGGCAGCTTGCGCCACAGCACCGGCGAGAGGGTGAAGCCCACCAGATAATCGAGCGCCCGGCGCGCCATATAGGCGTCGACCAGCTCGTCATTGAGCTCGCGGGCATGCTGGAACGCTTCGAGCACCGCGGTCTTGGTGACCTCGTTGAAGACGACCCGCTTCACCGGGATCGATTTCAGCGCCCGGCGCTGCCTCAGCACCTCGCGCACATGCCACGAGATCGCCTCGCCCTCGCGGTCGGGGTCGGTTGCGAGAAAGACGGCGTCGGCCGTCTTCACCGCATCGACGATCTCGCGGAGCCGTTTTTCGGCGCGGGCGTCGACTTCCCAGTCCATGGCGAAATCGTCGTCGGGCCGGACCGAACCGTCCTTCGCCGGCAAGTCGCGGACATGGCCGTAGCTCGCCAGCACCGTGTAGTCGGGCCCGAGATACTTGTTGATGGTTTTCGCCTTGGCGGGCGACTCCACGACAACGACATTCATGAAGCGGGTTGGGACCTCAGCTATGGGTCAGCGCCGTGAAACACGGCCGCCCGGATGACGGTCGAGATGGCCGGCCAGTTCGAGCTCGAGCAGGATGGCGGCGACGATCGAGGGCGAGAAGTGGCATTGGCGGATCAGTTCGTCAACGGTTACCGCTGTCGGACTCAGAAGTTCGAGGATAAGTCCGCGCGCCTTTTCGAGTTCCGTTTCATCGATTGGGGCCGGTCCCGCGAAGCGGCGGCGCCGTTCCTCGCCGAGCCCGGTGGCCTTCGCGGCGGGTCCCAGCACCGGCAGCATGTCTGCCACGCTTTCGGTCAAGACGGCACCGTTGCGGATGAGATCGTTGGTGCCGCGGCAGCGCGGATCGAGCGGCGAGCCCGGTACCGCGAACACGTCGCGGCCCTGCTCGGCGGCGAATCGCGCCGTGATGAGCGAGCCGGATTTCAGCGCCGCCTCGACTACCAGCACGCCCTGCGACAGGCCGGATATGAGCCGGTTGCGACGCGGAAAATGGCGTGCCTGCGGCACCGTGCCGATCGGCATCTCGGCAATGACCGCGCCGCGCTCCAGGATCTGGTCGTAGAGGCCGCGATTTTCCTCGGGATAGATGATGTCCGCCCCACCCGCGACGACTGCGATGGTGCCGCTTTCGAGCGCTCCGCCATGGGCTGCTGCATCGATGCCGCGCGCCAGGCCCGAGGCCACGACGAAGCCATTCCGGCCGAGGTCCCAGGCGATCTCGCGGGCGAAGCGCTGTCCTGCGGCCGACGCGTTGCGCGCACCGACGACGCCGATCGTGCGCCGGCGCATGAGCTCGGCCTTGCCCATGAGGGTGACGAGCGGCGGCGCGTCGTCGAGCTCGGCCAAAGCCGCCGGATAGTCTTCCTCGCCCCAAGCGACGAGCCGGGCGCCGGCGCGCATCACGGCGGCCAGCTCACGCTCCGCCTCGGCGCGCGGGCAGGCCATGAAATTCCGCCGCCCGCCGCGGGCGGCCAACTCGGGCAAGGCCGCGATTGCCCCTGCGGCCGAGCCGTAGCGTTGCAGCAGCTGGTAAAAAGTGACCGGTCCCACATTTTCGGTCCGGATCAGCCGCAGCCAGTCGAGCCGTTCCTGCGGATTCAAGGCGCTAGTCATGGCGCGACCTTGCCCGTGGCGCGGCGCTGGGTCAATCCTCGGATGAGGTGCCGGCGCATCCTTCGCTTGACGGGCGTCAAGCGATTCGTTATTTAACTAATAAGTTAATTAGGAACTTAGATGGAAAAGATCTTCGAAGCGCTCGCTTCGACCCCGCGACGCAAGATTCTCGCCTACCTGTCGGAAGCAAGTCTGACGGCCGGCGAGATCGCCGCTCGTTTCGACATGACCAAGCCCGCCATCTCCAAGCATCTACAGATCCTCGAGAATGCCGGCCTCATCCAGGGCGAGAAGCGCGGCCAGTTCATCCACTACGCACTGGTGCCCGAGAATCTGGCGAACACGCTCAACGGCTTCGTCCAGAAGCTCTGCCCGGTTTCGATCCCGCTGAAAAAGGAAAGCGCGCGAATCAAGCTCGCCCGCACCCCCCAGGAAGAGTGAGGTGAATCATGCCGCTCGTGCCCGGTTCGGAACGGATCATCGCCGATGATGAGACCGATGCGCTCGAGGGAACGGTGCGCTGGTCGCCGGCCAAGTCCCTCTGGATTGGCGGCATGATCCTGCTGACGCTCGGTCTCGGGCCATTCTGCATGTCCTGGAGCGCGCTCATCCTGTTTGTTGCGACGAGCGGCATCACCCTCTGCTTCGGGCACTCGGTCGGCATGCATCGTCGGCTCATCCATGGCAGCTTCGCGTGCCCGCGCTGGCTCGAATATCTCTGCGTCTATCTCGGCACGCTGGTCGGCATGACCGGTCCGATCGGCATGATACGACAGCATGATTTCCGCGACTGGGCGCAGCGGCAGAGGCAATGCCACGATTATTTCTGCCATCGCCGCAGCTTCTGGCACGATGCCTGGTGGCAGCTTCACTGCAGCTTGATCCTCGACCATTCTCCGCGCTTCCAGTTGGAGCCGAGGCTTGATCGCGACCTTTTCTATGCCGTCCTCGAACGCAGCTGGATGGCGCAGCAGCTACCCTGGGCCGTGCTGTTCTTCGCGATCGGCGGCTGGAGCTGGCTCGTCTGGGGCATCGCTGCCCGGGTTTCGGTATGCGTCGTCGGGCATTGGCTGGTCGGCCACTATGCCCATCGCGAGGGCACGCAGAGCTGGATCGTCCAGCATGCCGCCGTCCAAGGCCACAATGTCAGGCTGGCAGGCCTCATCAGCATGGGCGAGAGCTGGCACAACAACCACCACGCCTTTCCGGGTTCGGCGCGGCTCGGCCTGTTTCCGGGCGAAACGGATCTGGGCTGGCACCTGATCAAGCTGTTCGAGCGGCTGGGGCTTGCCTGGCACATCGTGACGCCCGAAGCGCTGCCGTTCCGGGCCGAGCTTCGGCATGTCGCGGATCTGCGCGACACCTATCCCGCTTGCGACTCCTCTGAGCTGGCGGTTCGGTAACATGCCATTCCCGCTGCTCTCCTTTGAGGGCCGGATCGGCCGGGCCGCTTATGCGGCCCTGTCGCTGCCGGTCTTCTTCAGCCAGCACCTCGCCGTTTGGGCCGCTCTCGCGGTCTTCCGCGAGCCGTTCGAACCCGACTTGCTCTTCTGGGTCGTGCCGCTGCGCACATTAGCCGGGTTGGGAGGGGGCGCGTCGGCGCTGCTCTTCGGCGGTCTTGTCTATCTTCTCATCGTCGCGTGGATCTTAGCCGCCCTCTCTTTTCGCCGGGCCAACGATGGGGCGGTGAGCCCGTGGCTGGCGTCGCTCGCCATTGCTCCTTTCCTTCAGATCCCGGTGATCGCGCTGCTCGCTCTTGCTCCGCCGAATAGCGAGCAGAAGGCTTTCGTCCCGCGGCAAGAGGATTTGGATGCGGGGCTGACCGAAATGGCGCTGGGCGTGATTGCCGGCATGGGGTTGGCGGTCTTTGCCGTTGCCCTGGGAGCGCTCGTCTTCGGCAGCTATGGCTTCGGCATCTTCGTGCTGTCACCTTTCTTCATCGGTGCCGCGATCGGGTATCTGGCCAATCGCAAGGGAAGTTTGCGCCCGGCCCAAACCTTTTGGCTGGTAACTTTGGGGACGGTGCTTGGCGGCGTTGCCCTCGTCGTCGCGGCGCTCGAAGGTGTGGTCTGCATCATCCTGGCCTCACCGCTCGGCCTTGGCTTGGCCTTGGTCGGCGGCGCGTTCGGGCGGGCCATTGCGCTTGGCACATCATCCAAGGTCGGGCCGGTCTATTCGACTATTCTGATTCTGCCGCTCGTTTTCGGGATCGAGAACATCCTGCCGCCGTCGGTCGAGTTCGATACGACGCAGTCGATCGAGATCGACGCGCCGGCCGACGCGGTCTGGCGCGCGGTCGTTCATATGGACAGGATGACGGAGCCGCGGGCGCTGCCGTTTCGGCTCGGCGTTGCCTATCCGGTCCGCGGCGATGTCGAAGGCGAGGGTGTCGGCGCCACCCGGCGCGGCGAGTTCTCGACCGGCGTGGCCCTCGAGCGCGTCACTGAGTGGGAACCCAAACGCAAGCTTGCCTTCGTGCCGACCCGCGATGTGCCGGCTCTGCGCGAGCTCAGCCCCTATTCGACCGTGCATGCGCCGCATGTCGACGGGTATTTCATCACCCGCTCAACCAGCTTCGAGTTGGTGTCGCTTGCTGGCGGACGCACGAAGCTCATCGAATGCACGAGCCATGAGCTGCGGCTCGAGCCGATCCTCTATTGGCTGCCGATCGCCCGCTGGGCGATCGATCAGAACAATTCCCGCGTGCTGGCGCATATCCGGACCCAGGCGGAGCGGAGCCTATCGTCGAGCGGTTGAGCCGAACTATGCTGGCATCGCGGAAGCAACGTCGGGGCGGTCATGGCATCGATCTGGGAACGTTTCTCGGTCTCGCGGGAAAGCTTCACGGCCGGGCTCGAGGCGCTGGTCTCGACGCTTGGCCCCGACACGCCGATCGTCGTCCATAGCGACATGATGCGCATCGGCTTCATCGATGCGATCGGCCAGCCGGCCGAGCAGGCCGAGGCCTGGATCGCGGCGCTGCAGGCCGCGGCCGGCGGCCGGCCGGTGCTGCTGCCGACCTTCAACTACGATTTTCCACGCACAAGGCTGTTCGATCCGGTCCGCGATCCGGGCCAAGTGGGGGCACTCAGCCGCCATTGCACGCAGCACCATGCCGATCGCCGGACGGCCACGCCGGTTTTCAGCTTCTGCATCTTCGGTAATGACGATCTGCCTATGGCGGCGGCGGAAAACCCGTTCGGCCCCGACGGTCTCTTCGCCCGGCTTCATGCGCGGAACGCCGCTTTCCTGTTCCTCGGCGCCGACATGATCGCCAACACCTTCATCCACTATGTCGAGGAGCGGCTCGAGGTGGGATATCGCTACATCAAGCCGTTTCCGGGCGATGTGATCGAGGCGGACCTGCCAAGGCCGATCGATTTCCGCTATCGCGTCCGGCCCCGGGTTGCCGGCGCCGTCGCCTATGGCGATCTCGGCCGGGCAGCGCTCGAAGCGGCCGGGCTCCTGCGCAGAGCCACGATCGGGCATGGCACGGCGGAGATGTTCCGGGCCCAGGATTATGTCGATCTCATCGGCGGCCGCATGCAGGCGGACGAGCTCCATGTCTTGACGGCGTACTCGCGCGCCGTCACGGAGGAGCTCTACCGCCAGCATGGCCGGCCGCTGACGCTGGAGAAGATGGAGCCGGCTTAGCTCCGGATCTCGACGATCCGGGTGAATTCCCGGAACAGATCGTAGCCGTCCCAGATGGGAGAGAAGGCGAGCGCCTCGCCGATCGGCACCAGCCGGTCGCCGCCGCGGCCTTGGGCGACCTCGACGAAATCCGCGAGCGTGGCGTTATCGAAACCGAAATGCGTGATGGTCTGGACGCGCCGGTCCATGAAGGGGGCGAGATCCGCGAGCCGATCGAGCCGCAGCTCGACCGCGATGCCGCCTCCGCCGCCGATCTGGGGCAGGTGCTGAGGAGGCTGGGCCAGCTGCAGCGTCAGCCAATCGAGGCTTTCGAACCGGATCGTTGCCGACGGCAGATCGATCGCGGCACTGCAGGCGGCGGCATATTTGCCGAGGCCGACGGCGGGCGCGGTCTCATGGCCGCGCCGGGCGAGCTCGGCCATGAGCGCTTCCGCGAAACCGGCAGACGCCTTCCCAGCCTCTGCTTCGGCGCCGCACCAGACGAGGATGCGCGGCGAGGAGCAGGCCATCTGGTCGAAGGCATAGAGATCGTTGAAGGCCTCGGATGCGAGGTCGGCTTTATTGGCCGTATCGAGGCCGAGCCAGGCCGAGGCGGACAGAGCCGACAGCGAGAGGCGGTCGGCGAAGACGATCTCTTTCGCATGCGTCGACAGTGGCACGGCTCGCACAGCCGCGATCGAGGCGTCGCCACCCCAGATCACACGCAGATCGGCCCGGGCAGAGATCGACGCCGTGATCGACGTGTCATGGCCATAGCTGATGAAGGCGGTACTGTCGCTCATTCCGTTCGCCTCGAGCATCGCTTCGGCGAGGGCCACCAGCCGCAGCGTCAGCGGGCTGCTGCGCTGGGACAGGCGGATGATCGAGGCATTGCCGCAGAGGAAAGAGAGCGCCCAGGAATATATGCCCATCGTGTCGACATTGGCCGGCGGCACATGGAAAGCGAGGCCGGCCGGCACCAGCACGCGGCCCGGCCGCGCCAGCGTCTCGAACTCCTGCCGCTGTGCTGCGATGTTGGCCGGGCGTAGCCAGTAACCGAGCGCCACCGCCTCGGCCTGCCGCTTCAGCTCGGGATCGCCCAGCACCGCGCGGGAGAGCTGACCCAGCGCCTCGATCCGCTCGGGCGCGAAAGGCCGCGCCGTGCCGGCGGCAAGCTGGTCGAGGAGGGGGCCGATCTCGGCAGGGAGATTCATGTCTCTTCCTGCCGGGCCGCGACATCGCTGCAGCCGCGCAGCTCGGCGCGCGGCACGCGGCCTTGGATCGTGAAGCCCTTGCCGTGCCGCGCGGGCGCGGCGCCATCGATGTGGCGGATCGTGCCGAGATCCTCGGTCAGCAGCGAATGGCCCGGATAGCTGCGCGGCAAGAGGCTCAGCACCTGCACCACGCCGGTCTCGCCGACGGGCAAAGGCCGCAGGCTGATCGGATCGCGGATGATGATGTCGGCGAAGGCAGGCGGGTAGAGCAGCCCATCCTCGCCCTCGACGAACACGCTGCCGACCTGCTCGGCCATGCCGTAGAAATTATGGATGCGGCCGATGCCCGTCCAAGATTCGATCCGGCGCTTGAAGGCGTCATTGTCGACGGCCTCCTCGATGAGCTTCTTCCAGCCGCCGGAATGGATCAGGATCGCATCCTCGAAGCGCAAGCCGGCCTCGGCCATCGCCGAGGCAAAGTGCCGCCAGACGATATAGGTGAAGCCGAACAGCAGCACGCGCTGGCCGCGGAACCGGTCGAGGAACCGGCCGAGCCCCTCAACGTCCAGCTTGAGATCGTCGTCGAGCGCAAAGAAATGCTGGCGGCCGAGCGGCATCATGCCGAGCACGCCCGCGGCACGCGCATTGACGCTGGCGCGGTTGCGCAGCAGCGCCTGGCTGTCGATCAGCACCATGGGCAGCCGCTCCGGCCCCAACCAGGCCGCCATGATCACAGCCAGCGCCTGCGCCTGGCGCTGCGCCGTCTCGCGATCGAGGAAGATGCGGCTGACGCTTTGGCCGGAGGTGCCGCTGCTGGTCAGAATCTTGACGATCTCGGCATCCGGCACGCTCGCGAGCTTGTGGCTCTTGAACAGGCTGACCGGCAGGAACGGCACATCCTCCAACCGCTCGGGTGCTGCGCGATGGCCGAGTGCGGCGAGCACGCGGTCATAGGCAGGGCAAGCGGCGCGATGATGCGCTGTCAGCGAGGCCAGCTCCTCGGTCAGCAGCCGTTCCTTCTCCCGCTGTGCCAAGCCATAGGGCGGCAGATCGAGGAAGCCGGTCATGCCACCTGCCGCAGCGCGTCGCGATCGAGCTTGCCATTGATACCGACGGGCAGCTTCGCGATGCAGCGCAGCCGCAGCGAGGCCGGCGGCACGGCCAGACTCTCGCTCAGTGTCCTCCGGATCGCCTGCCGCTCCGCCTCGTCGAGCACGGCCTCCAGCACGATGATCAGCTGATTGTCGCCTTCGAGGGCGGCCGCCGGCGCATAGCGGGCGGCCAGCGCCTCGACCTCGTCGAGATTGATGCGCGAGCCGTTGATCTTGGCGATCCGCTTCATCCGTCCGGTGATGCGCAGGAACCCACCATCGTCGAGCGTGCCGAGATCGCCGGTCGCGAGCAGGCCGCCGAGCACGTCGCCCTTCAGGAGATCGGCATCATTCTCGGCATAGCCCAGCATGACGTTGGGGCCGCGATAAAGGATCTCGCCGGTCTCGGGGTCGATTGCGAGCGTGCCTTCCGGGATGGCACGCCCGACCGAGCCCAGCTGCGCCGGCAAGGCGGCGCTGTCGAGAATGGTCATGCGCGCCGAGGCCTCCGTCTGGCCGTACATGACGAAGAAGCGGCCGCCGCGTGCCGCCATCAGCCGATGGAAATGCTCGACCAGCGCATCGGCGAGCTTGCCGCCGGCCTGGGTGAGTGTATTGAGCGAGGCGGGGGCGAGTGCCTCGAAGCCCAGCCGCTTCAGCGTCTGATAGACATAGGGCACACCCGGCATCGAGGTGACGCGGTGCTCGGCCGCGCGCGCCCAATAGAGCCGGTCGGTCAGGCCCCGCTCGGTCAGCAGCACCGAAGCGCCGGCGGCGAGATGGCTGTTCAGCACCGACAGTCCATAGGAATAGGAAAGCGGCAGGCTGAGCAGGCTGCGCTCCGTGGGGCCGATCGCGAGCGCCTCGCGGATCGACCGTGCATTCGCCTCGACGGCACTGCGGCTGAGCCGCACCATTCGCGGGCTGCCGGTGCTGCCGGAGGTCGACAGCAGCTGTGCCAGCAGCGGATGGGCCTCGGTGGCTCCGCCCGAACGCCGCCAGGCTGGCAGCTCGAGCGAAGTGAAGAGTCGGTATTCGGCACCCGGTGCCACGCCACAGACCAAGCCCGGCCGATAGAGCTCGATGAGAGCCGCGATCCGGTCCGGCTTGAGATCGGCTCTGAGCGAAGCAACCGGAGCGCCCGCCTCGAGGCAGGCGAGGTAAGTGACGGCGGACGGAATATCGTTCCGTCCGAAGAGGAAGACGGTCGGCCGGCCGAGCTGCCGGATCGCGTCGGCGCCGGCCGTGACCGCTTCGATCAGCGCGCCATAGCTCAGCCAGCGCTCGCCCTCATCGTCGATGAGCGCCGGGGCATCGCTGTCGAGCCATTGCTCCAGGCCGAAGATCATCGCCTAGCCGCTCCAGCCACCATCGACGCCGAGCACCTGCCCGGTGATGTAGGGCGCTTCAGCCAGGAAGAGCACGGCGGCCGCCACCTCGTCGGCGGTACCGAGGCGTCCCAGCGGGATGGCACCACGCCGCGTTTCGATGGCCTCGGGCGAGAGCCCCGCCAGCATGTCGGTCTCGATCATGCCGGGCGCCACTGCATTGACGCGGATGCCCTGCGGCCCGAGCTCCTTGGCGGCCGACAAGGTGAGGCCGAGGATCGCCGCCTTGGATGCGGCATAGGCCGAGGCGCCGACGGCACCGCGCACGCCCATGATCGAAGTGAGGTTGACGATAGCCCCGCTGCGCCGCCGGCCCATCAGCCGGGCTGCCGCCTGGAGATGATGGAAGGAACCGGCGGCATTGACCGCGAGCGCCCGCTCAATGAGCTTGCCCGGCACCATGCCGATGCGGCCGTCGGCCAGAATGCCGGCGTTGTTCACCAGCACATCGAGCCGGCGGAAGCTCTTGAAGATCGTCTGATAGCAGGGGGCGATTTGCGCCTCGTCGCCGGCATCGGCCAGAAGCCCGAGGCTCGGCACACCGAATTCCTCGGCAAGCTCGGCCGCGCGCGCCGTGACGACGGCCTCGTCAGCGACACCATTCAGCACCACCGTATAGCCCGATGCCGCGAACCGGCGGGCGCAGGCCCAGCCGATGCCGCGCGTCGAGCCGGTGACGAAGGCGACCGGGCGCTCGCCCGAGGCGGTGTCAGACGGCAACGCCATATTTCCGCACGATCGCCACCGCGTGCTGGAAATCGCTCATATCGAGGATGTCCTGCGTTTCGATCATGATGCCGAACCGGTCCTCGATCGCCGCGATCAGCTGCATATGGCCGACTGAATCCCAGGCCTGGATGCCGTGATATTCGAGCCCGGCCGGATCGGTTTCGGGGCCGAGATCGAAGGTCTCGACAAAGCAGTTTCTGAGCTCGTCCAAGGCGCTCATGCGATCTCCTGTCCCAAAACGGGCAGCCGCTCGACCAGCCCCTGGCGCAGGAGCGGCTGCAAAATGTCGATCACGTCCAGCGCCGACAGGCCGGCGCGCTCGGCCAATGCCACGAGGTCGTGCTCGCCGTCGCAATAGGCCAGGATGTTCATCATCGCGCGCACCCGCCCGCCGGCCGAGCCCGCGACGCTCAAGGTCGGATAGAGGCCGCGCTTCCCCAGCTGCGGCTCGCACGGCACCGTCGTCCGATAGCGGCCGTCATGCTCTAGCGTGAGGAGGCAGCGCCGATAAGCCTCGAAGGCGCCGTCGAGGCCGGTGGGCGTGATCAGCGACAGATCGTCGGCGGAGGTATGGTACTCGGGATAAGTCCCGTACTTGCTGCGCATGATCGAGGCGACCGGCAGATCGACGCCGGGGCTGCAATATTGCCGCTCGTCGCTGCCGCGCTCGAGGAAGCTGTAATGCCGGTAGCCGGGATCGATGTGCTGCAGCACATGAGCTGCCACGCGATCGGCGAGCGTCCCGCCCAGCCGCGACGGCAGCAGCGAATAGGCGCGGTCGTCGCCGACGCAAGTGACGACGAAGCCCGCGACGGTGCGCCGGCGCATTTCCGCGAGATGCTGCGACAGATAGACGATCGAGCCGATCGTCTCCGGCACGAACACGATGCGGTAGGACAGGCGGCGGTCGAGCGTCGCCAGCCAGCGGGCAAGTGCGGTCACCACGACGGGTCCGGACAGCTCGTTATTGGCCATCGAGGGATGGCAGATATAGGTGGAGAGCAGCACTTCGGCCGGCTGGGATCCGGGCAGCAGCAGCTCGCCATAGCTGAGCGAGCCCGGGGCGAGGGTCGCGTCGATCACGGCGTGATAGCGCCCCTCAGGCAGCGATTGGCGCAGCCGATGCGGCAGACAGAAGCCCCAGCGCCGCTGATAGTAGCTCGTCACATAGGGAATGAGGTCCGGCTGGTCCGGCAGCGAATGGAGATGCCGGTCGAGCTCTGCGCGGTCGAGCCAGCGATCGACCGGCTCGGAATAGCCCATGACATGGAGATTATGGTCGGCGAAATCGACGATCCGCCTGCCATCCTCGGTCTCGATATAGCCGCCGCGAATGTTCCATTCGTCGGGTACGGTCCAGTCGAAGGCCTGGGTCCCGCTCGGCACCTCGTGGATCGTGAGGCCGGGTAGCAGCTCTTTGAGATAGCGGAGAGTCTGGCGGACCCCGTTGCCGCTCAGGCTGCGGCAGATCGGGAAGAGCGCGCGCGCCCAGCCATGCATCTCCTCGCCGGCCGACGCTGATATGAGGCCGTCGTCCGTGAGCGCGCTCTGTTCGACGACAGCCATCTTCCCGCCCACGCGCTACAGCCTCGTTTCACTAGCTCTTCTCTAAGCCTCCCGGGTTTACCAAAGCGTAAACAATGCAAGCCGCATTTGCCGCGAATTGGTTCAGTCGTCGGCTGCGCTTGCCCGCAACCGGTCCCATTCGCCGTGCTCGAACTCGATGCAGCGATCGATCAGCAGCCGCCAGACCGGCTCGGCGATGGACTCGCTCAGGCCGGCGAGACGGGCGCTCGCCTTGACCTTCGTCACGACTTCCTCGATCCGGGCGGCGTCATGGACCTTGTCGCGGCTGGGCTTGATGCGGGCGGCCGCGGTCATGTAGCGCTGGCGTTCCGCCAGCAGCTTGACGAGCGCCCGGTCGAGCGCGTCCACGCCGGCGCGGACATCGGCCATGGTTTGGCAGGCCTCGGGGGCGGGAAGGTCTTTCTCGGTCATGATGCGGCGCTGCTCTTGCCGCCGAGATTGATCTTGCCCTCCGTGCCCTTGGCGAGCCGGCCGATATTCTCATGATGGCGGATGAAGACGAGGATGGCGAGGATCGCCGTCAGCACCGCCATCGGCGGCCCGTCGGCAAGGAATGCCATGATCGGGCTGCTGCCGATCGCGACGAGGGCGGCGAGCGAGGAATAGCGGCTCACGAACGCGACCAGCAGCCAGACCAGGCAGGCGATGGCACCCACCAGCGGATCGAGCGCCAAGAGCACGCCGAGCGTGGTCGCGACGCCCTTGCCGCCCTTGAAGCCCAGCCAGACCGGGAAGAGGTGGCCCAGCACCGAGAAGAGGGCGGCCGTCAGCGGGTCGTGCGGTCCGGCCCAGGCCGCCGCGACCAACACGGCCACCGCACCCTTGCCGCCATCGAGGATGAGCGTGGCGGCAGCGAGGCCGCGCCGCCCGGTGCGCAGCACATTGGTGGCGCCGATATTGCCGGAGCCGATCTTGCGGATGTCGCCCGCACCCGCGAAGCGGGTCAGCAGCAGCCCGAACGGGATCGAGCCCAGAAGATAGGCCAGGAATGCGACCAGCAAGGGTTCGATCATGGAATCAGGCCGCTTCCGGCGCCACATAGGCCATGCGGCCGGCGACCAGGGTGCGCAGCACCTTGCCCTGGACGGGATGGCCGTCGAACAAGGTATTGTGCGCCTTGGACTTGAATTTGGCGACATCGATCCGCCACGGCCGCTCGAGGTCGAAGAGGACGAGATCGGCGGGAGCGCCCACCGCAAGTCTGCCGACCGGTAGCCGCAGGAGGTCGGCCGGGCCCTGGGTCAGCTTGCGCAGCACCCTGAGGAGCGGCATGCCCTGGTCGTGATGCAGCGCCAGCGCCAGCGGCAGCAGCGTCTCGAGCCCGACCATGCCGGGGGCCGCCGAGGCATAGGGCAGGCGCTTCGCATCCTGGTCCTGCGGCGCATGATCCGATGCGATGGCGTCGATCGTGCCGTCCTTGAGGCCCTCGACCACGGCCAGCCGGTCGTTTTCCGTGCGCAGCGGCGGCGACAGCTTGGCGAAGGTGCGGTAATCGCCGATCGCCGTCTCGTTGAGCGTGAAATATTGGGGGGCGGTATCGCAGGTCACCGGCAGGCCGCGTGACTTGGCCTGGCGAATCGCGGCAATGGCGGCGGCGGTCGTGACATGGGCGGCGTGATAGCGCCCGCCGGTGAGCTCGACCAGATGCAGGTCGCGCTCGATCATCATGATCTCGGCCGCGGCCGGCATCGCGGGCAATCCGAGGCGCGTCGCGATCTCGCCTTCGGTGGCAGCGGCACCGGATGCCAAGCGCGGCTCTTCCGGATGCTGCACGATCAGCGCATCGAATGTCCGGGCATAGCTCAAGGCGCGCCGCATGATGAGCGCGTCGGCGATGGCGTGGGTGCCGTCGGTGAAGCCCAAGGCGCCGGCGGCCGCCATCAGCCCCATCTCGGTCAGTTCCTTGCCCTCGAGCCCGCGCGTGGCGGCGGCGAAGGCGTAGATATTGACGAGCCCGGCCTTCTGCGCCCGGCGCGTGGTGTATTCGACCAGCGCCACATCGTCCAAGACCGGCTCGGTGTCGGGCAACGCCACCAGCGAGGTGATGCCGCCCGCGGCCGCCGCCTGGCTCGAAATCGCCAGGCTCTCGACATGCTCCTGACCCGGCTCGCGCAGCTGCACGCGCATATCGACGAGGCCCGGCGCCAGGCAATGGCCGTCGCACTCGACGATGACCGCGTCAGAGGGCGCATTGGCCGCCGCATCGGATCCCACCGCCGTGATGAAGCCGTTGACGGCGAGGAGATCGCCGGGCGCGTCGAGGCTCGTCCAGGGATCGAGCAGGCGCGCGTGTTTCAGGAGCGTGGAGGGCATCAGGGCTCGTTCCGCCGGTCCGGCTTGTTGAGCAGCAGATCGAGGCAGGCCATGCGGATCGCCACCCCCATCTCGACCTGCTCCTGGATGACGCTGCGGCCGATATCGTCGGCGATGTCGCTGTCGATCTCGACGCCGCGATTGATTGGGCCCGGATGCATGACCAGCGCATCGGGCTTGGCCCGCGCCAGCTTTTCCGCATCGAGGCCGAAGAAGTGGAAATACTCCCGGATGGACGGGAAGAAATTGCTGTTCATCCGCTCCGACTGCAGCCTGAGCATCATGACGATGTCGACATCGGCGAGCCCGCGCTTCATGTCATGGAAGACCTCGACGCCCATTCGCTCGATATCGGCCGGGAGCAGCGTGCGGGGTGCCACGACGCGAACCCGCGCCCCCATGATGTGGAGGAGGGCGATGTTGGAGCGGGCGACCCGGCTGTGGGTGATGTCGCCGCAGATCGCGACGGTCAGGCCCCTGAGCTCGCCGCGATGGCGTCGGATGGTCAGCGCGTCGAGCAGCGCCTGGGTCGGATGCTCATGCGTGCCGTCGCCGCCATTCACGACCGAGCAATTGACCTTCTCGGCCAAAAGCTGGACCGCACCGCTCTCGTGATGGCGCACGACCAGCGCGTCGAGATGCATGGCGTTCAGCGTCATCGCCGTGTCGAGCAGCGTCTCGCCCTTTTTCAGCGAAGTGCCATCGACCGACATGTTGATGACATCGGCCCCCAGGCGCTTGCCGGCCAGCTCGAAGCTGGTGCGCGTGCGCGTCGAGTTCTCGAAGAAGAGATTGACGATGGTGCGGCCGCGCAGGACGGAGCGACGCTTGTCGTCCTGCCGGTTCTGCTCGACATAGCCTTCGGCCAGGTCGAGGATGAGGCCGATATCCGCCGCACTGAGGCCGTCGATGCCGAGCAGATGGCGATGCGCGAAGGGGCGCGCCGAGAAAGTATCCATGAGCGCATAGCTATAGGCCGCTGCCTGGAGCGAGACAAGCGGAGAGGGGTAAAGATGGCCGCTTCTGCTGGGTGCCGCCTGAGAATGTGCCGCGCAGGTCAACCATCGGCAGGCCGGGCGCCCTACAATTCATCCACGACTCGCCTCGGCAAACGCTCGCAATATCGGCGCTGAACCGCGCGGCTTTGGATGCTACAAATTAAACGAACGGCGGGGACGGGGGGAGAGATGCGGCTGGCGCGCGACGAGGAGATCCCGCTGCTGCAGGCGATCGAGCAGGCGGCCCGCATACGCTATCGCGGGCTTGCCGATCTCCATTTCGTCGCGGCTGCGGCCCCGATCGCGGCCGATCGGCTGCGTCAGGGCCATGTGCTCGTCGCCGACGGGCCGGACGGGCCGATCGGCTTCGTCCTCAGCCAGCCGATGGACGGCATGCTCTATCTCGCCAATATCTCGGTGGCGCCCGATGCGTCCGGCCGCGGCACCGGTGCGGCCCTGATGCGGGCCGCCCTCGAGCATGGTTCGACGCTCGGCGTGCCGGCGCTGATGCTCACCACCTTCAAGGCGCCGCGCTGGAATGGGCCGTGGTTCCGCCGGCAGGGCTTCATGCCGATGCCGGCTGAGCGTATCGGCGACGGTCTGCGCCAGGTGCTGGAGCGGCAGGCCCGCTCGGTCGATCCCACGACACGGGAGGTGCTGTGGCGCCCTCTAGCGGCGGCAAGCTGAGCGCCGCCCTCGGCTCGGCCCTCTTCTTCGCCGTGGCACCCGGCACGATCGCAGGTCTGCTGCCCTGGCTCATTTCGGGCTGGCGGCCGACCGAGCCGCCGCCGGCGCTGCCGATCCGGGTCCTGGGCGGTCTTCTGATCCTGGCCGGCCTCGTCGAGCTCGTCGAAGCCTTCGCGCGCTTCGCGCTTCAAGGCATCGGCACGCCGGCGCCGCTCTATCCGACGCGCCGTCTGGTCGTGCGCGGGCTCTATCGCCATGTCCGCAACCCGATGTATCTGGCCGTCTTCTGCACCATCCTGGGGCAGGGGCTGCTGCTCGGCAGCCCATGGCTGCTGGTCTATGCCGTGCTGGTCGCGATCGGCTTCGATCTTTTCGTCATCGCCTATGAGGAGCCGACGCTGCGCCGGCGGTTCGGCGACGAGTACGCGCTCTATTGCGACAATGTCCGCCGCTGGCTGCCACGCTTGAGGCCGTGGGGCGGATAAGGCTATTGAAGGGTCCGCAGCTGGATGATTTCAGATCGAATCGATCTGAAATCATCCAGCTCAGTAGATTGGAGACCGATACAGCGGCCAAGCCGTTCCGGCCTGACCGCATCGGGCTCCTGCGGAGCGTGCATGAGCTATCTGCGTTCACTATCGCCGCGCGCGGAATTCGCGGCCGTGCTGCTGATCGCCTTCGGCTATCCGAGCCTGATCAGCCTCGGCCGCTTCAGCACCATGGTGCCGTTCCGGCTCATATCGGGCAGCAGCCACTTGGGGCTCATGATCTTCGAGCCGCTGGTGCTGATCCTGCTGGGCTGGTTCCTGCGCTCGCGCGGCTGGACGCTGGCGCGCCTGGGATTGAGCCGGCCGGGCTGGAGCGCCGGCCTCATCGGCATCGGGCTTTTCCTCGTCTCCTACATCGTCTATCGCGAGCTCTGGTACGGCCTCTGGTACGTGACGCCAACGACCATCGCCAAGGCGGCCGAGATCCCCCTTGTGGCGCCCGGCCTCGGCCTGCCGCTGGTGGTGGCGATCTCGCTCCTCAACCCGATCTTCGAGGAGGTGTTCGTCTGCGGCTATATCGTCTCGGCGATCGCCAAGCCGGGCCGGCACTGGCCGGCAATTCATGCCAGCGTCGCCGTGCGCCTCCTCTATCACCTCTATCAGGGGCCGGCCGGCATCATCGCGATCCTGCCGATCGGCCTCATTTTCGCTGGATATTTCGCGCGCTCCCGGCAGCTCTGGCCGCTGCTGATCGCGCACGCGCTCTTCGATCTCGCCAGCCTCGCCAGCTATATCGGCTGAGCTCAATCGCAGCGTTGCAATATATCCGATATCGGATATACGATCCTCGGACGATAGAAAGGTCGAGGCGATGCCCGCAATTCGGGTCGAGAATCTGACGAAAAGCTTCCGCGTGCGCGCTGCGGCGGCACTTGGCACCTCGGCTTTGGCACGCTGGCTTCGGCCGGCGACCGAAGAGCTCCTGGCGGTCGGCGGCATTTCCTTCGCGATCGAGCCGGGCGAGCGCGTCGCCTTCATCGGCCCGAACGGGGCCGGCAAATCGACCACGCTCAAGATGCTGACGGGCCTGTTGCGACCGAGCGGCGGTGCCGCGGAGGTGGCGGGTTTCGTGCCCTGGACGGATCGGCGGCGCTTGGCACGTCGGATCGGCATCGTGTTCGGTCAGCGCTCGCAGCTCTGGTGGCAGCTGCCGGTGCGCCGCAGCTTCGAGCTGATCGGCCGGATCTACAGCGTCGATCGCGCAATCCTGGCCGAGCGGATAGCGACGCTTGCCGAGGGGTTCGGCATCGGCGGCTTCATCGATCGCCCGGCATCGCAGCTGTCGCTGGGCCAGCGTCTGCGCTGCGAGATCGCAGCGGCCTTGCTGCCGGCCCCCGACATCTTGCTGCTGGACGAGCCGACCATCGGGCTCGACGTGACGGGCAAGGCGCTGCTGCGCGACCATCTCGACGCCATGTCGCGCGCGGCCGGCACCACCGTGCTGCTGACCTCGCACGATACCGGCGATATCGAGCATATCTGCGAGCGCGTCATCGTCATCGATCACGGCCGCCTGCTGATGGATGTGCCGTTGGCCACACTCCAGCGCGACTTCCTGCGCCATCGCACCGTCGTGCTCGTGACGGAGGAGGAGCGGCCGGGGCTCGACCTCGCCGGCGTCGCAATCGTCCGGACCGAGCCGCATCGCCTCACGCTCGATGTCGATCTCGACACCGTGCCGATCGACCGGGTCGTGGGCACGGCGCTGGCTCAGCTCGGCGTGCGCGACCTCGCGGTCGAGAATCCGCCACTCGAAGCGATCATCAAGGCGATCTATCGCGGCGAGATCGCCTACCGGCCGGCGGAAGGGAGAGTGGGCGATGTCGTTCGGGCGTGACCTCCGATCGCTCTGGACACTGGTCGAGCTCGGCTGGGCCATGGCGCGGGCGGAGCGGCTCGCCCTCGTCACGCGCTGCCTGCTCTATGCGCTCATCCTCGCGATCTTCGGTGCGCTGTGGCGGGCGACGCCGCTCGCCATGGCCGGCCGGCCCGGCCTCACGGCCGAGCGCCTCATCTGGTACATGGCCGTGACGGAATGGATCACCTTCGTCGCCGGCATGCCTTATCGCGAGATCGAGGCCGATGTGCGCAGCGGCGCCATTGCCGTCGGGCTGGGCCGCCCGGTGCCCTATGCGCTCGGCTGCCTCGCGACCTGGTGCGGGGCGCTCGGCTGGCGGCTCATGGCCTTCGGCCTCGTCGGCGCGCTGACGGCGTTCTTCCTGACCGGCACCCTGCCGCTGACGGCGTCGGCACTTCCCGGGCTCATCCTGTCCGGCACGCTCGCCACCTTCTCGATCCTCTTGTGGCAGCTGGCGATCGGGCTCGCCGCGATCTGGACCGGCACTTCGGCGCCCTTCTACTGGATCTGGCAGAAGACCTTCTTCGTCGCCGGCGGGCTGATCGTGCCGCTCGATCTCTATCCCGATGCCGTGCGCGGTGCCGTCGAGGCCAGTCCGTTCGCGGCCTTGCTCTGGGCGCCGGCCTCGCTGGCGCTCGATCCCTCGCCGGCGCGGACCGCGAGCGTGCTCGGCCTGCAGCTTTTCTGGCTGGCGCTGGTCGGCGCCGCCGTCTTCATGGTCGAGCGCGCGGCCGTCGGCCGAATGCTCGAGCAGGGAGTCTGAGCCATGCTGCGCGACACGGCCTCATATGTCTGGGCGTTGGTTCGAGCCAATCTTGCCGGCGCCTGGGCGCGGCCACTCATGGCCCTCGCCATGGCCGTCATGATGTGCGCCAACAACCTACTGTTCTTCGTGACATTCGCAGTCTACTTCGCCAATTTCCGAAGCGTGTCCGGCTGGGCGCGCGAAGATGTGGCGCTGCTGGTCGGCATCTCCTGCTGGTCCTTCGGCCTCGCCATCGTGATGTTCGACGGCATGCGCGAGATCGCGCTCCGGGTCGCGGACGGCACGCTCGATGTCTATCTGGGCCGGCCGCGCCATCCGCTGCCCGCAATTCTGCTCAGCCGATCGATGCCGTCCGGGCTCGGCGACATGACCAGCGCCTTGGTCTTCTGGCTGGTTCTGGGCAATCGCGGGCTGGCCGATCTGCCCTTGCTGCTGCTCGTCGGCACGACGGCCTCCGTCACGATCGTCGCCACGGTGACCCTCTTCCAATGCCTGGCCTTCTGGCTGCCGCGCGGCTCGGTCATTGCCGAGGAGCTCTTCCAGATGTTCCTGACGGTGGCGCTCAACCCGCAGCATGTCTATGGGTTGCCGGTCAAGTTCCTGCTGCTGACGGTGTTTCCGGCCGGCTTCGTCTCGTTCGTGCCGGTCCTGGCCGTACGCTCGGCCGACCCGCTGCTGGTGCTCGCCTGTGCCGGCGCGGCCTTGGTTTATGCCACGATCGCCTGGTTCGTGTTCGAGCACGGAATCGGCCGCTACAGCTCCGGCAACCGGATCATCGAGCTCCGGTAGCCGAGGCCTGTATCGAGCAGATCGCGATCAGATGGGATCATCTGATCGCGTGAATCTGCTCGAGATTCAACAAATTAGAGACCGATTCAGCGATCAGGTCGGTTCGACCTGATCGCATCGGGCTCTAGGCTCAGACCGCGCGGCGGCGGAACGCTGCAAGCCCGAGCAGGCCGGCACCCAGGAGCGCCAGCGAGGCGGGCTCCGGCACGGCGGTCGAGCTTTCGGGCGTGGCGGTGAAGGAGCCGATCTCCTGCTGCCGGCTGCTGACGATGAAGAACACGAAATCCGAGGTCATCATCAGCGAATCGCCGTCGGCCGCGACGCCGGCATAAGTGATGTCGTTGATGCCACCCGACAGGAACCGCACGAGCGGATTGGAGCCGGCATTCGCGTTGGCGAGCGTGAAATCGTCGCCATCGATCTTGATATCGAGTCCCAGCAGCGTGCCCGAGCCGTTCTGCGCCGTCTTGAAGTAATCGGAGATCTGGTTGAAGCCGGTCGATGGTGCCGCACTCAGCGTGATCGTGCCGGTTCCGCCGATCGAGCCGCCGGAGGTCGGCGTCAAGGTCAGATCATAGATGATGGAGGCATTGGCGGCACCCGCATGGCCCGCAAGGGCGAGGAAGGCGGCGAGGGCGAGCTTCTTCAAGGAGAGCATGCTTAAATTCCGATCCCAAGGTGCGCACTTTGTGTGCAAGATCGGTATTAGCAATGACCGTGCCAATAGATAAGTGTCACGAATCCGTAGCAGTGTGAAAGTGGGTTGTAAAACTATCTTACGGAAAACCCCTTCCGACCTTGTGCCATCCACGACACACGGCTAGGCTGCGCCTCATGAACGACCGGATCTCATCCCGCTTCTGGTGGCGCTCCTTCTGACAGGAGCGGCCCGTCGTTCACCTTCCCATTTTGCAACGCGGTGCCGCCGGATATCCGGCGTGAGCATCATTCGGGTACCGGCGGCCTTTTCGAGGCAAGCCATGACCCGAACCCAGATCATCCTCACCGGCGACCGCACCACCGGTCCGCTTCATCTCGGCCATTATGCCGGCTCGCTCCGGAACCGCGTCCGGCTCCAGCACGAGCATCCGCAATATCTGCTGCTCGCCGACCTCCAGGCGCTGACCGACAATGCCGACGAGCCTTCCCGGATCGGCCGCAACGTGCTGGAGGTGGCGCTCGATTACCTCGCCGTCGGCATCGATCCGGCGCTCTCCACCATCTGCGTTCAATCAGGATTGCCGGCGCTGGCCGAGCTGACGCTGATCTATCTGAACCTCGTCACCGTGGCGCGGCTCGAGCGCAACCCGACCATCAAGCAGGAGATCCAGCTCAAGGGCTTCGTCCGCGACATGCCGGCGGGCTTTCTCTGCTATCCGGTGGCGCAGGCGGCCGACATCACCGGCTTCCGCGCCGAGCTGGTGCCGGTGGGCGAGGATCAGCTGCCGATGATCGAGCAGACCAACGAGCTGGTCGCCCGCATCAACCGCCTGGCGGGCACCGAGCTGCTGCCGGAGACTCAGGCGCTGCTCTCGAAGACGCCGCGGCTGCCCGGCGTCGACGGGCGCGCCAAGATGAGCAAGAGCCTGGGCAACGCCATCCCGCTCTCGGCCACGCCCGAGGACATCGCGGCCGCGGTCCGCGCCATGTTCACCGATCCCGATCATCTGAGGGTGAGCGATCCGGGCCGGGTCGAAGGCAATGTCGTCTTCACCTATCTCGATGCCTTCGACGACCGGCCGGAAGAGCTCGAGGATCTCAAGGCCCGATATCGGCACGGCGGGCTCGGCGATATGGTGTTGAAACGCCGGCTCGAAGCCTGTCTCCAGGCGCTGCTGGCGCCGATCCGCGAGCGGCGCGCCGAGGCGCGCCGCCGTCCCGATCTGGTGAAGGACATGATCCGCGACGGCACAGCGAAGGCGCGCCTGGTGACCGAGGCGACGCTCGGCGCGCTGCGTGAAGCCTTGGGCTTCTTCAGGTGACGAGGTTGATCGCCTGCTGCGTCAGATTGTCGGAGACCTTCAGCACCTGGGCATTGGCCTGGTAGCTCTGGCTCGCCGAGGCGACATTGAGCGCCTGTTGCGCCAAATCGCTGGTGTCCGAGGATTGGTCGGGCGAGGCGGCCTGAAGCGCCTGGAACACCTGGCTGGACGCATTGCTGGGCTGGGTGCCGCTCAAGGGGGCGGCGACTTGCGACGAGCCGAACGGCGCAACGGGCGCGGTACCGTCGGAGCCGTTGGCGATGTTGTCAGCCGCATTGCTGAGCTGGATCTCGGCCGCAACGATGCCGGAAACCGCACTGTCGCTGGCGCTGCCGATTGAATTGACCATGCTTTCGGACCTCGATTTCGAGTTCTGGGCGAAAGATTGGCCCGCATGCGCCTCAAGTCAAGAAAGGATCATCTTGGATTTGAGGGATCGAATACTCCCTCTCCTGGGAGCACTACGGGATTCACGCAATTTATTTAGGAAAATCAAAAAGATCGTCGATTTTCGTCATGGCCGGGCTTGTCCCGGCCATCCACGTCGCGCCGTGGGAACATCTTCTTCAAGCAAAATCCGTGTCGGCCCGACGTGGATCACCGGGGCAAGCCCGGTGATGACGGTGAGGTAAAGGCATCTCTTTGAAATACCGAAATAAAATGTCTGAGCTTCGTAGCCCGCCAAGCGGGCGATGCATTATTTGCCGAGATAAGCCAACCGATCGAGCACACCCTGCAGGATGTACGCGGCCGCCGCGCGATCGACGAGCTCGGAGCGACGCTTGCGCGAGAGATCGGCCTCGATCATGCCGCGGGTGACGGCGGCCGTGCTCAGGCGCTCGTCCCAGAAGCAGATCTCGGGATCGTCGACGCCCAGCAGATTATGCGCAAACGCGCGGGTGGCCTGGGCGCGCGGCCCTTCGCTGCCATCCATGTTGATCGGCAATCCCAGCACCAGGGCGCCGACATTGTGCTCCTGCCGCAGCCGCTGCAATGAAACCGCATCGTCGCGGAACTTGGCCCGCGCCAGCGTCTTCAGCGGGTTCGCCGTCATGAGCAGCGTGTCGGAGAGGGCGAGGCCGATCGTCTTGGTGCCGAGATCGAGCGCCATCAGGCGGGCACCCGGCTTCAAGATCGCCTTCAGCTCCGCGGGGTTGCGGATGGGCATGTCGGGTGTTAGCTTCCGCGCTCTTTTGCAGCCTGGGCCGGCGCCCGGAACGTCGAGGTTTACTCCATGTCGCTGGACAAGGCCACCGTGGCGAAGATCGCCACGCTTGCCCGTATCAAGGTTCCCGAAGCCGATCTCGAGACGGTCGGCAACGAGCTCAATGCCATCCTGCACTGGGTCGAGCAGCTGGGCGAGGTCGATACGACCGGCGTCCCGCCGATGGCCGGGGTCGGCCAGATGACGGCGCCGATGCGTGAGGATGTCGTGACCGACGGCGACCGCGCCGACGAGATCCTGCGCAACGCGCCCAACGCGGCCCATGGCTTCTTCACGGTGCCGAAGGTGGTCGAGTAATGGCGGCGCTCACGGATCTGACGCTGACGACCGCCGCCGAGGGGTTGAAGCGCAAGGAATTCTCCGCGGTCGAGCTCGCCGAGGCGCATATCGCGGCGATCGAGGCGGCGCGCGACCTCAACGCCTTCATCACCGAGACGCCGGAAAAGGCGCTGGGCGAGGCCTATCGCAGCGACGAGCGGCTGGCGCGCGGCGAGGGCGGCCCGCTCGAAGGGCTGCCGCTCGCGATCAAGGATCTCTTCTGCGTCAAGGATGTGCTGACCACGGCCGGCTCGCACATCCTGGACGGCTTCAAGCCGCCCTATGAATCGACCGTGACATCGAAGCTGTGGCAGGCCGGTGCGGTCTGCCTCGGCAAGCTCAATATGGACGAGTTCGCCATGGGCTCGTCCAACATGACGAGCTATTATGGCTCGGTCCGCAATCCCTGGACCCGTCGCGGCGACAATCGCCCGCTGGTGCCCGGCGGTTCCTCGGGCGGCTCCGCCTCCGCCGTCGCGGCACGCCTGGCGCTGGCCGCGACCGGCACCGACACGGGCGGCTCGATCCGCCAGCCGGCCGGTTTCTGCGGCATCGTCGGCATGAAGCCCACCTATGGCCGCTGCTCGCGCTGGGGCATCGTGGCCTTCGCCTCCTCGCTCGACCAGGCCGGGCCGATGACCCGCACGGTCGCCGATGCGGCGCTGATGCTGCGGATCATGTCGGGGCACGATCCCAAGGATTCGACCTCGGCGCCCATCGAGGTGCCGGATTTCACGGCGGCGCTGACCGGCGACATCCGCGGCCTCAAGATCGGCATCCCCAAGGAATACCGGGTCGACGGCATGCCGGCCGAGATCGACGCGCTGTGGCAGCAAGGGATCGATTGGCTGAAGGCGGCTGGTGCCGAGCCGGTCGAGATCAGCCTGCCCATGACCAAATACGCGCTGCCGACCTACTACATCATCGCGCCGGCCGAGGCGTCGGCCAACCTCGCCCGCTATGACGGCGTGCGCTTCGGCCTGCGCGTGCCGGGCGAGACGCTCGGCGAGATGTACGAGAATACCCGGGCGGCCGGCTTCGGCGCCGAGGTGAAGCGGCGCGTGCTGATCGGCACCTATGTGCTGTCGGCCGGGTATTACGACGCCTATTATCTGAAGGCGCAGCGGCTCCGGACCCTGATCTCGCGCGATTTCGACCAGGCCTTCGAAAAGGTCGATGCGATCCTGACGCCGACGGCGCCGTCCGCCGCCTTCGGCATGGGCGACAAGATGGACGATCCGCTTGCCATGTATCTGAACGACGTCTTCACGGTGCCGGTCAATCTCGCGGGATTGCCAGGCATCTCGGTGCCGGCGGGCTTGAGTGCCGAAGGGCTGCCGCTCGGCCTTCAGGTGATCGGCCGCGCCTTCGACGAGGCGACCGTGCTCAGGGTCGGCGGCGTGATCGAGAGTGCCGCCAACTTCACGGCCAAGCCCGGGAGCGTCGCATGAGTGTGCGCGAAGAGCTGCTGATCGACGGCCGCACCGGCAAATGGGAGATCGTGATCGGGCTCGAGGTCCATGCCCAGGTCATCTCCGAGGCCAAGCTGTTCAGCGGGGCGGCCACCGCCTTCGGCGCCGATCCCAACAGCCAGGTCTCGCCGGTCGATGCCGGCTTTCCCGGCATGCTGCCGGTGATCAACCGCCATTGCGTCGAGCAGGCGGTCAAAACCGGGCTCGGGCTCGAGGCCGAGATCAACCCCACCTCGGTGTTCGACCGGAAGAACTATTTCTACGCCGACCTGCCGCAGGGCTATCAGATCTCGCAGTTCTCCCAACCGATCGTTGGCAAGGGGCAGATCCATCTCGACATGCCGGACGGCTCCGTCCGCACGGTCGGCATCACCCGGCTGCATCTCGAGCAGGATGCCGGCAAGAGCCTGCACGACCAGCATCCGAGCCTCACCTACATCGATCTCAACCGCTCCGGCGTGGCGCTGATGGAGATCGTGTCGGAGCCCGACATGCGCTCGGCCGAAGAGGCCGGCGCCTATCTCAAGAAGCTGCGCTCGATCCTGCGCTATCTCGGCACCTGCGACGGCAACATGGAGGAAGGCTCCATGCGCTGCGACGTCAACGTCTCGGTGCGCAAGCCGGGCGCGGCACTCGGCACGCGCTGCGAGATCAAGAACGTCAACTCGATCCGCTTCGTCATGCAGGCGATCGAGTATGAGGCGCGGCGCCAGGTCGAGATCATCGAGGAGGGCGGCACGATCAGGCAGGAGACGCGGCTCTTCGATTCGACCCGCGGCGACGACCCGGACCATGCGCTCCAAGGAAGAGGCGCACGACTACCGCTATTTCCCCGATCCCGACCTGCTGCCGCTGGTGCTGGAGCAGAGCTGGGTCGAACGGCTCCATGCCGGCGCTGCCGGAGCTGCCCGATGCCAAGAAGGCGCGCTTCATCGCCGAGTACAAGCTGTCGCCCTACGACGCCGGCGTGCTGGTCGCCGAGAAGGCGGTGGCCGCCTATTACGAGGCGGTTGCCAAGGGCCGCGATCCCAAGCTCGCGGCCAATTGGGTGACGGGCGATCTCTTCGGCGCCCTCAACAAGCAGAGCCTCGGCATCGAGCAGTCGCCGGTTTCGGCGGCAGCACTTGGCGAGCTGATCGACCTCATCGCCGACGGCACAATCTCCGGCAAGATCGCCAAGGATGTGTTCGCCGCCATGGTCGAGACCGGCAAGACCGGCCGGGGCCATCGTCGAGGAGCGCGGGCTGCGCCAGGTCACCGATACCGGCGCCATCGACGCGGCGATCGACGGCGTGATCGCGGCCAATGCGGACAAGGTCGCGGAATATCGCGGCGGCAAGGACAAGCTCTTCGGCTTCTTCGTCGGCCAGGTGATGAAGGCGACCCAGGGCAAGGCCAATCCCGCCGCCCTCAACGAGCTTCTGAAGAAAAAGCTCGCCGGCTGACGTCACACGGGCGGCTCCCATCTCGTCTTGAATGGCGAATGATGAAGGAGACCGCCCGATGCGACGCCTCGCCCTTGGGGGCCTCGGCCTGATCCAGCTTGCGACCGGCCTGGTGCTGTTGTTCGACCCGCCGCTGTTCTACGACATGGTGCCCGACGTCAGCGAGACCGGGCCGTTCAACCATCATTTCCTCAATGATGTGGGTGCCGCTTTCCTCGTCGCGGGCGGCGGGCTTGCGGCGATGGCACTGACCGCGCAGGCGCGCGGTGCCGCCATCGCGGGTGCCGCCTTCCTGGCACTGCACGCGCTCGTCCATCTCGCCGACGGCGTCGCCGGGCGCGAGGCGGTGGCGCATCTGACGCTCGATCTGCCGCTGCTCGGCGGCTTCGCGCTGTTGGCGCTCTGGCTTACGCTCAAGCCGGTCCCGGCGCATGCTTCATGGAGAAGCCCGATGATCAAGTGGCTGTTCCGGCGGCAATTGGCCGCTTTCGAGAAACGCTATGGCTATGACACAGGCTATGCCCGCGAGATGCTCGACACGGATTGGCGCGCACTCTTCGCGTTGGGGCTTGTCCAGCCGATGTCGACTTATCGGGGTGGCATGCCGCCGGCCGCGCGGTATGCTGCCAAGCTCGCCGCCACATCGGCTGAGGATTGCGGGCCCTGCACCCAGCTGATGGTGAGCATGGCCGAAGCGGAGGGGGTCGATCCAGCGGTGCTGCGCGCCATTGCCGCCGGGGACCTCGTTGCTATGGGGCCCGATGCGGCATTGGCCTATCGCTTCGCCCATGCCGTGCTCGACCATGACGCGGCGGCGGATTCGCTGCGCGAGGAGGTGATCGGCCGGTTCGGCCGGGCAGGGCTGATCGCGCTCAGTTTCCAGATCACGGCGGGCCGAATCTACCCCACGGTCAAGTTCGCGCTCGGCCATGCGCAAAGCTGCACCCGCATCACGATTGGCGGTGTCGCCGCCCCGGTCCGGCGGGCGGCATGACCGAGCCCTTGGATGCGGATGGTGCGGCCGCGTTCGAGGCGCATCGCCGCCATCTGACGGGCTTGGCATATCGCATGCTGGGCTCGGTCGCGGAGGCCGAGGATGTCGTCCAAGAGGCCTATCTGCGCTGGCATCGGGCCGATCGCGGCGCAGTGGCGGCCCCGCGCGCCTTCCTCAGCCGGATCGTGACGCGCCTCTCGCTCGACCTCCTGAAATCGGCCCGGCATCGGCGCGAGACCTATGTCGGGCCGTGGCTGCCGGAACCGGTCGTCGATGCCGAGGCACTCACCCCCGACAGCAGTGCCGATCTCGCCGCCGATCTCTCGGTCGCCCTCATGCTGGCGCTCGAACGGCTTTCGCCCTTGGAGCGGGCGGCCTTCCTGCTCCATGACGTGTTCGACACGGGCTTCGCCGAGATCGCCGAAACGCTCGGCCGCAGCGAGGCGGCGTGCCGGCAGCTGGCGGCCCGGGCGCGGGACCATGTGCGCGACGCCAGGCCCCGCTTCGCCATTTCAGCCGAGGAGGGCGCGCGTATCGCTGCCGCCTTCCTGGCGGCATCCGGCTCCGGCGATGCGGCGGCGCTGGCGAGCCTGCTGGCCCAGGATGCGGTACTCTATACCGACGGCGGCGGCCGGAAATCGGCGGCTCTTCTGCCAATCTTCGGGTCGGCCAAGATCCAGCGCTTCCTCGTGAGCTTCGCCGGCAAGGCGCCGCCGATCCGCGCGATCCGCCCGGCAGAGATCAACGGCCTGCCGGGATTCCTCGTGACCGAGGCCGACGGCGCGCTCATGACGATCGCGTACGAGGTGAGGGACGCGCACGTCGCCGCCATCTACCTCGTGCGCAATCCCGACAAGCTGCGCCATCTCGCGAACACGCCTGGCTCCTCGTTGACAGGGTGAGGCGGCCTCTCTAGAACGGAGCTTACAAACGCCGTGTGACAATCCACTCAATCGGTGGAGGGGTGGCCGAGTGGCCGATGGCGGCGGTTTGCTAAACCGTTATAGGTGCAAAACACCTATCGTGGGTTCGAATCCCATCCCCTCCGCCACCTTCCTCAGTTTTTTCCAGAAGCCTATATAAAATAAGGCGATACCCGATCAATCGGGTTCTCTAACCCAAATTTCGGTCGGGCTCGATGGTGGCCGTTCGTGCCCGTACAAGCCCGGTCGGACTCGTTCGGGGTGGGACAAGAGTGGGACGGAATGGGGCGGGGGCGCCTCCATACGGGTGCGAGCGGGCGCTGGACGAGCGGGGGGCGTACAGCCAAAAAACGCTAGAGAAACCGCTTAGGCATATTGCGCGAGGTGGTCATATGGCCACGCTCCAGCTGCGAACATAGCGCTCCGTTCGCAAAGTTGAATACGGGCTCGAACGGCTTCGCGAATCGCTCTAGGCTTCGATCCAAGTCCAGGAACGGGGCCGGAACTTGCAGGAACCTCGCACATATAGCGTATCAGCGGCTAAGCGACGCCCGCTCGTAGAGTGGGTCGTCAGAGGGCTTGAGGCGGCTGGATGTCGGATGCTCCATATTCCACCGGCTAATGTCGCCCCCTTTCGATTCGTGTTCGAGGCTCCAAATGGGGAGCGTATGGGCGCGCTTATTTATGCATTCACCGTGACGTGCGTGGAAACAAGGAATCGACCTTCTGACGAGTGCCGCTTTCAGCTGAAGTATGGTTCAAAGGATGGCCAACTCCATGACCTTTGGCAGGACCCATGCGGCTTATACACCACCCTATTGATGGGGATTGACCCGACCTCGGGCTGCTTCGTCGGAGCGGATCCGGTACTACACAGCCCCACGCTCATGTTCATTTCAGTTGAGTTCAAGAAGCGGCATATGGCGGCTATCCAGGCCAATGGTTGGCATGCTTGGGAGCGCGAGAGCGAGAAGGACGCCGGAGAGCCGCATGAGGTGCTGGTAGGGGGGCGGCCCGAGAAGCTTCTGGATTACATCCGGTTTGAGAGGGCCGCAAAAGGACTAGACCAGGGACACCGTCAGCTTTTTGCGGAGCATCGCGAGTACGAGAGCAGTCTCCCACTCGCCCCGGCCGCCGCCATCCCGCCCATCGGAATCGCCGATCAGCATCATTTGGCTCAGGAATGGCAGATGACGCCAAATCAGATTCTGGACATGATCAGCAATAACCCGCGACTCCAAATGGCAGCACGAGGTTGGACTGCTGAAGGGCATCTGGTTCGGCAGTTGCGCGAGGTGCCGGGGGTATCGGAGTGCGAGAGCCTCACCGCTGACGGAAGTCCCGACGTATTGTTGCGCTTTGAGGGCAAGGCACTGAGAATTGAGTGCAAAAACGTGCTCCGACAGCCTACGGCCAGTGGCATTCCGAGGCTGGACTTTCAGCGCACGCGGATATCTCAGGGCGACAAGTGCACGCGCTACTATCGGCCTTCAGACTTCGAGCTTGTCGCTGCCTGCCTCCATGCGATAACCCAACGATGGGAGTTCCAATTCAGGGCGACAAGCGAGATGGAGCCTCACAAGAGTTGCATAGGCCGCCTCTCGAGCAATGTGCGTGTCGACCAAGGCTGGGTCAACGCCAAGGTCGCGCTTGAGGCAGCAGCGGCGCGAGCGGTTCCATGAACACGCTCATCTCGCTCTATTCCGGAGCTGGCGGGCTCGACTATGGATTTGAGGCGGCGGGGTTCGAGACGCGCGTCTGCCTAGACTTCGATGCCGATTCTTGCGCAACCCTACGACAAAGCCGCCCAAGTTGGGCCGTCATTGAAGGCGACGCGACGAAGATCGCGCCCCAGGAAATTCTCGACGCTGCAAGGCTTCGCCCGACGGAGGCCGACGTATTGATCGGCGGTCCGCCCTGCCAGCCGTTTTCCAAATCGGGCTTTTGGCATAGCGGCGAGGCGCGCCGACTGAGCGATCCGCGATCAGATACCATCGGCCGCTATCTTGAGACGGTTCGGCTAATGCAGCCGCGGGCGATCTTGTTCGAAAACGTGGAGGGGTTTGGCTTCGCAGGGAAGGACGAAGGGCTCGAGCTCGTTCGGCGCGGCCTGCGGGAGATCAATGCGGAGCTGGGAACGAACTATCGGCCTGTATCTGCAATCCTGAACGCTTCATCCTATGGCGTGCCTCAGCACCGCAGCCGATTGTTTATCGTTGCTTCCCGAGACGGGGCGCCATTTCGCTTTCCCGAGCCAACTCATGGCGAGCCAGAGAAGGAGCCCTCGCTGAATCCGTGGTCGACGGCGTGGGATGCAATCGGAGACCTCGATAGCGAGTCGACTGACCAAGGTCTGGCGCCGACCGGCAAGTGGGCGGACCTGCTCCCAACAATTCCGGAGGGCCAAAATTACCTGTTCCACACGGCTCGGGGCGCAGGGGAGCCATTGTTTGGGTGGCGCACCCGGTTTTGGTGTTTTCTGCTAAAGCTGGCGAAAGCTCAGCCTTCTTGGACGCTTCAAGCGCAGCCTGGACCAGCCACGGGGCCTTTCCACTGGCGAAGCAGATATCTCAGCATGCGGGAACTCTGCCGTCTTCAGACGTTTCCCGACGACGTGACGATCGTTGGTGACCGTAGGTCCGTCCAGCGACAGCTGGGCAATGCGGTTCCGAGCCTGCTTGCCGAGATATTGGCTCGTGAGATCAGAATACAGCTGCTTCGGATGTCGCCGCTTGAGGGGCAACCTAAGCTGCTCTCCCGGCTAGGCGACCGTCCAGTGCCGCCACCTGAGCGACCGACGGCCCTGCCAGCAAAATATCGCTCCTTGATTGGCACTCATCAGGAGCATCCGGGAACCGGTCAGGGGCCTGGAGCGCGCGCGAGAAGGGCGGGATCGGCGGCCTTGTGACGAAAGGTGCGACACCCCGGCATTCGCGCTCGGCAAGGAAGAGTGCGCCACCGCTGACAAAGGCAGAAACGCTCGCTCGAGTCCGGAGTCGCGATACTTCGCCGGAACTCGCGGTGCGTTCGTTGCTACATCGTCTTGGGTATCGGTTTCGAGTGCATGTCGCGGATCTGCCTGGAACGCCCGACATCGCCATAAAGCGGCGCAGGGCGGTCATCTTGGTGCATGGCTGCTTCTGGCACCAACACACGGGCTGTAAGCTCGCTCGACTTCCGCGATCACGGCCAGAATATTGGCTACCAAAACTGCGAAGGAACGTGGAACGCGACGCATCAAACGAGGCCAGGATTGTAGAGGCGGGCTACAAAGTTCTGATCATCTGGGAATGCGAAGTGCGCGATCCGGCGATGGCTGATCGGCTCGAGAGATTCCTTGGCGCTCCTCAATTCGCTTAGCCCTCGATATAGGACACTTATCTCGTGGGTTAGTGATCTTCGGCCTGCATTACCGCCCGTCCATACCGCCCGGCGCTTGCCGTCCAGCCCTGAGGAAAGAGACATCCGGGTCGACGACGACGCCGCCGGTCCAGTCCGGTCCAACCGGAACTATTTAATTTGAATCGCATTGAATGCAATCGCACTTGACCTCGCCCCGGTAGACGCACGAATGTGAGCCCGCTCGGGGAAGCTTGGGCACATGCAAGCGTGGTGCTCAGAGGGCGGGCCGCTATGGCGGTCCATGCAGGAGGCCAAATGGAGCCTCACCGCAGGCGCTGGTCACGGTGACCTGTCTGCGACGCCCGACAGTCCCCCCGGTTCGCTGCATGTGCTGTCCAACGTTGGGGACAGCACTATGCTATTTGATATTCAAGCCGCCGCAGCGGCGCCGAACCTGCCATTCACGCTAAGCGAGGAACAGGTCGCCTCGATTTACGGGATTGCCGTCAAAACTCTTCGGTGTTGGCGCCGGAATGGGATTGGCCCCACGCCTATTCCCGTCACCCGTAAGGTCATCCGCTATCTGCCTAACGATGTCGCGGCTGATCTCGAGGCGCGCCGCAAACCGCTCGGCGCCGAGAAGGGCGCGCCGACGCGGTCGGACGTTGCACCTGCTGAAAAGCGTGGCCGAGGACGCCCGAGGGGCAGCGTCACCCGCCGGTAGAAGATTAGGGCCGCCATGGAAGTCCGACCCATGGCGGCCAGTGGGGCAATGCCGGTAGTGATTCCGGCGTTTCGCCCGAGCCGACCTGATCCAGGGCCAGGCTCGGCTCTCCACGGCCAAGCCGATCTGGCGAGCTTGTGCCGCTGCTATCAACCTTATTGACTATGGGGCCTCGATGATTGACGTGTTCCTCGACACGCGATGATGGCCGTTTTCCCATATAGTGGCGCGGGGGTGGAATGGCCCGGTGAGCGTCGTTCGGGACCGGTCAGCCCAAGGGGTAAAGAGAATGCTCTCGCATGAGATCGAAAAGGCTCAACGCCTTGTCCGTACAGACGCCTATCAAATGTCGATTGGTGAAATCGTCAGCATGTACGAAACCGGGGAAATTATCATCGCCCCGGATTTCCAGCGACTTTTCAGGTGGCACATTGGACAGAAGTCCAAACTGATCGAGTTCTCTATTGTTAGGCATCCCGCTGCCCTCCATCTTCGTCTTTGAAAAGGATGATGGGAGTTGGGAACTCATCGACGGCCTCCAGCGCATTTCGACAATTTTGGAATTCATGGGGCGCTTGCGTTGCCCCGAGGGAGGCACGAAACCGCCATCCGTGCTCGAAGCCACCAAGTACCTGCCCTCGCTTCGCAACGCTGTTTGGGAGAAGTCCGATCAGGTTTTGGACGTTCCTGCGGACGAGCAACGCCCTCTCGACAGGGTGCAGCAGTTGGCCATCCGTCGGGGTAGGCTCGGGGTCGAGATCCTAAAGCGTCCGAGTGATGATCAGACGAAATATGACCTGTTTCAACGGCTCAATGCTGGAGGCACTCAAGCGAACGCCCAAGAACTGCGCAATTGCATCATGCTGATGATCAACGGTGACTACTTCCGAGCCGTGAAAGCTGCTGCCGAGAGCGAGTCGTTCCGGAATGTGACGTCAGTTACCGAGGACCAGGCGGAAAAGCAGCGCCACATGGAAATGGCCGTGCGCTTCCTTGTTCACACGAACGTACCGTATGACGGATTGCTCGATGTGGAAGAGTACGTCGACAACGGCATCGTGACCTTGGCACAAGCTGGAGACCATGCACGCGCTTCTTATCAAATCAATCGCACGTGCCAGTTGCTTGAACAAGCGGCAGGCAACAATGCCCTTCGCCGGTTCCAGAATGGCTCATATGTTGGAAAAGTGGGGCTCGTGGGCCTCGAAGGAATCGCGGTCGGAGTTGCCAAGAATCTCGACGCAATACTGAGCCTCGGCTCTGATGCTGCCAAGGCATTCGTAAAGACGAAGATTGAGGGATTCTGGTCGCAGCCGCAGAGCGCAAGTTTCACGTCCCCCGGCCTGCGCGGCACGACCCGTATTCAGCGTACTATCCCGTTCGGCGCCGCTTGGTTCCGTCCATGAGCAAGCCCTACTCGCAGGCTGACTTCTCCGCGCAGATCACAGAGGATCGCAACTGGCGAATCAAGGAGATATCTGACTTAAAGGCAGCAATCTTGCGCAGCGACAGCAACCTTCAACGAGTTCTCCTTCGCGCACTGGTGGCGATCTGCTACGCGCACTGGGAAGGGTACGTCAGATTTTCAGCACGAAAATACTTTGAACACATTGCGCTCAGGCGCTTCCAGTACGTTGAACTCAATAGACAGTTTCTCCGAAACCACTTCTTGCCGCGATTGGCTATCCTGTCGACTTCCAAAACTGGTATTGCTGAGCGGTGCTCCCTTATCGATGAGATTCTCAGCTCGGCCGACCGGCGGTTTGGCCGCATTAGCGAAGATCTTATAAATACTAAAGCCAATCTCAATTTCAATGTCATCAGCGACATTTGCTTGATATGCGGTGTTGATGTAAAGCCGTTCGCTGACAGGTCTACCTTTATAGACGTTTACCTTCTTAAGCGTCGAAACGCTATCGCACATGGTGAGGATGCGCTGGTGTCCGTCGATGATCTTGAACTAGTCACCAATGAGACCGTCACCCTCATGCGAGCTTTCGGCGATGCTCTCGAAAACGGCGTTGTTTTGGAGACCTATAAGGCGGCCTGAGAGGCCTCAAGTCTCGAAGCTTTCAAGCGTTCCACAGAGGCCCTCCCATGATCGCGTCAAGCTCGGCCGTCTGGCGCTCCAAGCGAGCGATCAACGCGGGCGTACAGATGGCGGCCACGGAAATCCTCTCCCAGGATCAGATTTTTGCCGAGGGTGCGATTGTTACCAATGGCGAGTTTAACGCCGCGGCGGCCATCACGACACAGGGCCAGATCAATGCGGTCGGCGCGATCGGAACGGAAAACGATTTGATTGTGGCCGGTGACCTGCTTCGCCAAGGGTGGCCTAGTCGCGCAGGTCTCGTCCGGAGCGGGCAAGCCGGTCGCGGGCCAGCTTCAGGCCATAGATCAAGCCCTTCAGGGTCAGGGCGACCCTGTGGCAGAAGCTGCCCGCTTGACATCCCCATCAGCGATGCGCAACGCTCGCTGCAAGGTTAGTCCGCCGCACCTGTCGCCGGGTGAAAGGAACTCAAACTCAATGTCCATGCTTCGCCCTTGCTGACCTAGGGCGCGTAATCGGCGATGCGACCTCAGGACCGCAAGGAAAAGCGCCATGGCTTACCCTATTTCAGTGCCATCATTCGAGCGTGCCAAAATGGTTTGTGGTCGGATCTGTCCCGACATCAAGCCCACACATCGGGTGGAAATCCTCGCCGCGGGTCTCGGCTTTCGGACGCATGCGGCTTTGAGAAGCTCGCTTTCTTATACGGCTGTCGAGTGCGATTGGGACGAGGAGCGAGCAATCGCCAGAGCCAAGGCACTGTCGTCGCCGCTGATGCCCGCCGATATCCTGTCCTCCCATGCAATCCGGAGCCTCGGGGTACTTGTGCACTTGAACTCATGGGATCTGGAGCGAGTTGCGGGCCTCGCTGACGCGGCGTCGGAAGATCGCACCCGGTTGCTGCCGACCAGCGGCAATTTCGGACAGCTGGCGAGAGCGGAGGAAGCAGCCCGCGCAGCGGGCGTGTGGCCAACCGAGGCGAAGCGAGGCATTGAGGCCGCCATCCGCTCCATGTCTCCCCCCGAGCTTTGGGAAGTGGAGGCGGTTATGTGGCTGGAGCGGGAGAAATATGGGCGTCCTAACTGGGCATACCATCGCCGTCACGCTCAGAGCATCTATGATGCAGACAGCTATCGATATGTGCTGTTCAACGGAAACCTAGGTACGGATCTCTGGATCGGGATGGAGATGCTTGCCAAGGGTCAGGTGGTCGCAGACTCCCTAATGTTCGCTGACTAGGCTCGATCGTCCTTTTTCCGCCGTGGGCCCCGCGCCCATGGCGGGATCAACTTCGGCGAGTGGCTGGCGTTCGTTTTCATCGGCTGACCGTCGAACCTAGCTCCGATGGCTTCTCCTGCACGGGGCACTGTTGGAACGTGGGGGTCAGGCGGGCTGAGCGAGCGTCGCCACGCTGACGCGGCCCGGCAAGCGGCGGATGGATCTTCACCGGCCGCTGCTGTGATTGTCGCCAAGTCACCGCGCGTTACGGCCAGTTGGGCATCCCTTACGGTCATCAGGGCGGCGCTTGAGGGCACGTCTTGATCACGTTCCCATCGGGCTACTGCCTTCTGTTCAGCGCGAGCGAGCACGGCCAGCGCCCGCTCGCGTTGTACGGATAACGTCCGCCGCGACAGCTCAGCCTCAACGGCTCGGCGATCGGCCTCCGATAGGCCGATGAGCTTGAGGTCAGGGTACCGAGCTAGCAGCTCGACCGACAGAGCCCGGCGGAAATCCTTTGTGCCACCCGCCCGAACACCCTTCTCGCCTCGACCGGTCCAACCTCGGCGCTCGGCCGCCGCGACCATTTCTCGAACCGTTTCTTGGGTCGTGCGGCCCTGCAAAATGATGCGATCGCCCGAATCGATCAGGCGGCCTCCACCGCGCAAATGAATAACAACAATCGCCTCTGTAGGGCGTAGCTCCACTCTGGCGATGTTTTCCGCGACGGTCGGCGGTAGCCAGCTTGTGTTGTATGTCTGCCGTAAGATTGCGGCGATCATTCGCTTCCGCCGCTCATTGCGCGCGCGCGGGTCGGCCGGTCCTATGGATGGCATCTCGTCCCGCCGCATGCGAGCCCGAAGCCCGGCCCGATACCGCGTTCCGGCTCGTTGTAGCTCGCGCGCGGCGGCGGTAGTCTCCGCCCGAGCTTCGGCGAGCTCCTCTCGGTGGCGACGCCGCCGCTGACGCTCGGCTACAATGCGAGGAAATATCTGCGCCTTGTCAGGCCGTTGCTTGGCGACCTCGACCGCGGCCCGCGACACGTCGCGTTCGGCCGGGACATCATCATCACGTCGGTCTGGCTCGAGCCGGGCTTTGTAGCCGCGCGCGGTGAGGAAGGCGTTGGCAGCGTCCGTCAATCGGCGCCGCATCGTCCGGCCCTTGTCATCGAGGAAGAGATTGTTCCAGGCACGCTCTTTCCTTGCGCTGAAGCCGTCCCGGTCGAGGTGGCGCATGGTCGCCAGCAGGTGGACATGGGGGTTCTCGCCGTCATCACCGGTCGCGCGCGGACAATGGCAGTCAGCCTGAATCGCCATTCCTTGCTCGACCAAAACCTGTGAGATTGCTGCGGCAAAACTCGAATAGTCCTCGCGCCGAACCTCGCGCGGGATTGAGATCAGCAGCCAACGCGCCTCCTGACTATCCGCGCGCCGCTCGGCTGCTTGAGCGCGCCTCCAAAGCTCGGCCGGATCAGCCGCCCATTTGGGCGCGCCCACCGGCAGATGCATGACGGTGTCGCCCACATGCTCGGCGGATTTCCGTGAGAAATCGAATGTGCGCCCGTCAGCTGCCATTGTCCGCGCGCACATGTGATAGGCCGCGAGCGCAAGAGCATTACCGCCGGTGGCGCGCTCCGAGCAGGCGGCTCGCGATACGACACCGAACTTGATGTGAGTGTGAGTAATCATGGCGGCGCGATTTGGGGGCAACGGGTGACAACCCCACGAGCACGTCGGGTCAACTATGTTGACACGATGTATAAGCGAGACTGTCCTGGTTTCTGCTGTTAGTGTGTTGTCTATATCGTAGTATCCGTCTACCAGAAATGCTAGGTGTTCGCCTTGCTTTCCTGTCCGCTGCCACACATATCCTGTGATAGGCCGTGTGTGAGGATGCCATGACGGAAAAAATGTTGACAGATACTGATGAATTGAGACGTTGACTTGACGTCGCGCGCGAGCGTCGTCGGCGTGCGACCGCTGCGGAAGCTCGTCTCATCAGGGCTCTCGATGGTCAAAATCGGCGCCTTCAAAATCAGCGGAAATTCACCTTGGGTGCGGCCCTGCTTCGTCTGGTCGAACATGAGCCTCGACACCTTGATGCACTACGTCGGCTGCTCGGTCCGCACATCACGCGGGAGACTGATATTCAATGTTTGGCGGGGACGCCGTTTGAACTATCGACGGAGGTAGGGCAATGACTGCTGATGTTCTCGACTTCAACTCGGCTGGACATGCGGGCCTGACCGACTGGCACGACGAGGCCGCGCGGGAGGTCGCGCGTTGGCGTCGGATCTATGGTCCGAAGGGCCAGGCGCGTGCATTGCGTCAGTACGCTGCGGCCAAGTTGTCTCCTGTTGAAGGCGGACGCGCTCTGACCGAAATCACAGAGGGGCTCCGGACTCACTACATCGCCGTCGCCAACGCGGCGAGCGTCGAGGAGCTACGCGGCATTGCTGCAATGTCGCTTGCTGGCAGGGCTTGGCGGGTGCAGCTTGGGGTGCTGGCTGCGCGCGGCGCTGCATATCTTGCGTCCTATCGTGACCTCGGCCTTGGCCAACCTGAAGCGGGCCCACCTCGCGCGCTCGCGCTTGATGACGTCAGCCCGACCGATGATGAGATAACTGAGGAAGAGCTTGACGAGCTTGTGCGGCTTGTACTGGCCGGTCTCCTCAATGTGAGCGCGCTTCCGACTTACCGCGCGTTTTTGCTGTTAGGCGCCCTTGAACGGCGTGCACGCAAGATGGCGGGGCGTGCGGATGGCTCGATGGATGACGTCATGGGCGACCTACTGGCGAGTCCTGAAATGGTCGGCGCCGCCACCGTGATGCTGGCCGCAATCCAGGTCCTGCGCGACATTACCGAGACCGGCCTTGGTATGCGGCGATGATATCCTCGCGTGCATATCGGATCTCGTGCGGCGAGGTCACTGAGCATGAGATTCCGGCCGACGGCTTGATAATTGACGCTGACTATGGCTGGGGCTTAATGCCGGGGCCAATCAACAAAAATCTCAATTACGAGACGCTGTTTCCGCGTCTTGTTCGTGAGGTCGGGAGAGTAGCTCCATTCGCGACCGTCTGGCTCGGTCCACGGCTAGTCAATGCAGGTCGCGATTTTCTTGGTGTTGCCATTCCTTCGGGCGAAATTGCCGTTCTGGCGACAAAACAGAACGGCGCAAGTGCGATTTCCACGCTATACCACGAACTTTATCACCTGCTAGACCGTCATCTATCGACAGCGAATCGAGATATCGTTGATGCAGCAGTCGAGCGCGGCGAGCATTGGGCTGATGATTACCTCGATTGCACGTCCGAGAGACGCGCTCGAACTCTTCGAGATGTTCGCCGCCTATCTAACCGAAGGTGGTCGGTTGGTTTCGAATCCTCAAGCACCTGAGATCGCAGCCCTCGGACGGATTTTTGACGGCACGGTCGGCGCCGAAATCATGGCGCGGCGTCGGGCCGCTGCTGCTGCCGTCGACAAATCTCGGCGACAGGACAGTAATCGCATCCGGCGTCTGCAATGGTTTGCCAGCCCTTTCGGATTTGGCAAACCTCGACCAAGGGGCGCAGCCGTCGGATGAGGTACGTTGAGATATCGCCATTCATGGGTGGCGATTCTAGGTTCCTCGACCGACGGAGCCCAGGCCGATTCGATCGAAATCAATGCGATATGAACGCCTCCGGAGTCTCGTGACCGAGCTTGACCAGATCTTCAATAATATCGACATCGCTGAGTCCATATGCGCGCGCATGGGCCACGTAGATGTATCCCTGGGCGGCTCGGTCGTTCGCGTCGAGCTCCTCTTCGCTCGGGATATCCAACATAATGATAT
>CAVXLN010000016.1:0-184559 GCA_963762435.1 uncultured Alphaproteobacteria bacterium
GGAAGGGCCGTAGAAGTTGGCGATGTAGTAGACGAACGCCCACTGGCCGACGGCGGCGACGGCGAACCACAGGGCGGCCGCGGTGTTCAAGGCGGCGTCGGCGACCGATCCGGGCCGCGACGTGGCGGGCAATGCGGCGGCGGTCATGCGGTTTCTCCCTCAGATCGGTTCGCGATAGCGGCGGACCCAGACCGCCGCGGCGAGGAAGGCCGCCGCCACGGCCAGGCCGGTCCACAGGTCCGGGTTGCTCAGGAAGGCCGCCGGGTCCGGCTCGGGCAAGGCGAAGGCGCCCCGCGGTTGCTCGGCGAAGGCCTGATGGAGGACCTCCAGGCGGTAGGCCAGGAACGCGCCGAACCGGTTGCTGTCGAAGGCGATCTTCTCGATGACGCAGAGCGCCAGCGGCGGCAGCACGGCCCACAGGAACGGCGCGCGCCGCGCCCAGCCCGAGACCAGCAGCAGCCAGCCTAGATCGGCGCGTGCCAGAGCGCCAGAGCGACCAGGCACGTAGACCAGGGTCAGCACCATCTGCAGCAGCGGCAACTGCGGTCCAGCACGCATTGGCGGGCCAGCTGGCCATGCAGGCAGCGATCATGCAGCTGGCAGCAGCATGACGAGCTGGGTCGACGACGATGACCGCGAAGGTGACCAGCGGCAGGACCACCAGCGGAATGGCCGCCTTGGCCAGCACCGTGGTCAGGTCCGAGACCGGCAGCGACTTCCAGAACAGGATGCTGCGGTCGCGGCGCTCGTTGTGCAGCGCGCCCAGGCAATAGAAGACGCCGACGATGAAGCGCGGCGACATGATGACGGCGACCGCCGCCGAAGCGGTATGCAGGCCGCCTGGGCGCGATCCGACGCGGCGTCGGGCCAGCGATCGAGATGCATGATGCGGCAGGCTGATCGCGCCGATCACGAAGCCCGAACAGCACGACGCCGGCGGCGACAGCGGGCGCGATATAGAGCGAGCGGTGCTCCCAGAGCTCGCGCCGCACCGACCAGTAGAAGGGCCGGGTCAGCGCGAGGACGCGCGGGCGGCGGCTGTCGCGCAGATCGGCGTCGATGTCGGTGACGGTGCTCATGCGGCGGTCCTTTGCGCTCGGCCTGGTCGGCGCCGATCATGGCGACGAACAGGTCGGCGATGCTGGGCGTGCGGACCTCGCCGAGGGCGGCGAGCTGCTGCGCGGTCGACGCCGTCGAACAGCAGGATGCTGCGGCCGAACACCTGGCGCTCATGGATCGGCCTCAGCGCCGCGCGCCGCGGCGAGCGTGCTCGGGCCGGACCATCAGCTTCGGCGATAGCGGGCCTCGAACGCCTCCATGCTGCAGTCGAGCACGATGCGGCCGCGGTCGATGAACATCAGGTCGGTGAGGATGTGCTGGATCTCCTCGACCTGGTGGGTGGTCACCACGATGGTGCGGCTGTGGTCGAAATAGTCGTTCAGCAGGGTGTCGTAGAACTGCTTGCGGTAGAGGATGTCGAGGCCGAGCGTCGGCTCGTCGAGCACCAGCAGCTTGGCGTCGATCGCCATGACCAGCGCCAGATGCAGCTGGGTGACCATGCCCTTGGACAGCTCGCGCACCCGGCTGGTGCGCTTGATGTCGGTCTTGGCGAGGAAGGCTTCGGCCTTGGCGCGGTCGAACCTGCGGATGCACGCCGGCGACATAGTCGAGCGCCTGCGACACCCGCATCCAGCGCGGCAGCACGGCGACGTCGGCGATGAAGCAGACATCGCGCATCAGCTCGTCGCGCTCGCGTCCAGGGATCGCGGCCCAGCACCTTCAGCTCGCCCTGGTAGGGGGTGAGGCCGAGGATGGCGTTCAGCGCGGTGCTCTTGCCGGCGCCGTTGGGGCCGATCAGGCCGAGGATGCGGCCCTCCTCGACCGTCAGGTCGACGCCGTCGAGCGCGACGGTGGTGCCGAAGGTCTTGCGCAGGCCGCGGGCTTCGATGCAGGCCATGGCGTCAGCTCTCCTCGATCGGTCGTCGTGAGCCGCGCCGGCGCGCCAGCAGGTCCTCCGGCGTCAGGCCGAGGCGCTGGATGGTGGCGCGGATCGCGGGCCACTGTTCGGTCGAGGAACTTCTGGCGCTCGCCCTCGAGCAGCAGCTCGCGCGGCGCCGGCGTTGATGAACATGCCGAGGCCCGCGTCGCTTCTCGACCAGGTTCTCGTCGACCAGTTGCTGATAGCCCTTGAGCACGGTCAGCGGGATTGACCCGGTAATCCGCCGCGACGGTGCGCACCGACGGCAGGGGGTCGCCCTCATTCAGCACGCCGTCGAGGATCATCGCCACCACGCGGTCGCGCAGCTGGCGGTAGATCGGCTGGCTGTCGTTCCACTCAGGGTCCATGGTGTCTTTCGGGGGCGAGATAGCGTGGTATGCTGCAATGGTGTTGTAGTTGACCATACCACCAGGGCGAACGCAAGCCCTTTCTGACCGGGGATCGTCACCAGTCGCGATCGAGGAGGTTCGGCGGTGAGACGGGGCTAGTCGTCGGTCGGGGGCGGCTTGCCGGCTCCGGCCCCGCCGCAGGCGACGGTGAAGCTGGCCTCGCTCGAGTAGACGTCCCCCGGCGAGAGCACGCGCAGGCGCACGGAATCGTGCACCACCTTGGCCGGCGTTCCCAGGCGCCAGCTCGTCGTCACGACGCGCGGCCCGTCGCCGACGCGGACGCTGCGCACCGGCCCAACGGATCCATCCCCGCGCTCCCAGCGGTAGGAGACCGTGGTCGGGCCTGACGCGTAGATCGTTCCGGTGAGGGTGATCACCCCGGGGCACGCGCCGCTGTAGTGCGCCGGACTGGCGGCGGCGGTGACGTTGGCCACGCTGGCGCTCTGGGCCTGCGCCCCGTGGGCGGCGCCCAGAACGGCGATGGCGGCGGCGAGAACGACCGGCCGAGTGAACTTGGAAGGCAAAACCGGTGTTCCTGTCTGTGGGCGCGACGCGCCTTATGCCCCGCGCCGGGCGCGCTGGCGAGCCGGGGGCTTGGCGGCGTCACGCGCCCGGCGGCGTGGGAGCGACCGACCGCCAACCCTTCAGCACGGCGCCGGCATAAGCCGCGACGGCGTTCTCGGCGCCCACGCCCGGAGCCCAGAATTGCAGCTCGGCGGCGGCGTTGATCATCGCCGTCACCATCTGGGCGCCGATATGGGAGTTGACCGGCCGAATGGACCCGTCGACGATCCCGTCGCTGATCATCGAGGCGAAGTTCAGGGATATGCGGTCGAACGCGGAGACCAGCTCGCTCTGCATGGCCTCCGGCGCCGAGGTGAGCGCCGAGATGCGCAGCAGGGGGATGGCCCCGGAGACCTGGCAATGGACCAGCGACGCCGCCGCCGCCGACAGCTGTCCCCATCCCTCGCCTGCTCCCAGGATGGCGGCGCGCTGAGTGCGCCGCATGACGTCCAGGGTCCTGCGAAAACAGGCCACCACCAGATCGTCCTTGGCGTCGTTGTGATGGTAGAACGAGCCCTTGGTGACGTTGAGGCGCGCCGAGATCCTCTCGACCGAGGCGCCCCGGTAGCCGTGCTCGTTGATCGTCTCGGTGGCGGCGCGCAGGAAGGTTTCGCGCGAGACGTCCTCGTTGGCCGCCGCCGGCGCGACGGGACCGAGGGAGAATTCGGCGCCGGCCGCCCCCAGCCCGTTCTCGAGAACGTCGAGGAGCCGGTCCGCGGCTCGCTCGTAGTCTTCGGGATCATAGAGCGGCAGCCAGACCACCGACCAGTACAGTTGCGACAGCACCAGGTGGGTGACCGCATTGACGACCCGACGTTCCGCCCCGCGCCGCGGCAAGGGGCCCAGCAGGCTGCGGGCGTTTCGAAACATGGTCGTATAGGCCAGGTTCACCACCGGATCGTTCAGCGCACGGACGTCGTTGAACATGGCGAGCGGATCGCGGATCCCCAGGGCGATCTCGCGAGCCCGCACGACGTAGCCCCTGACGAAGCCGCGCAACGGCCCCGGGGGGTCTCCCGCCGAGGCGGCGGTCTGGATCAGCGCCTCATAGGCCGCGATCGTCTTGAGGAAGCAGGCGGCGGCGAGTTCCTCCTTGCTGGCGAAGTAATAGATCACCCCCGTCGGTCCGATGTCGAGTTCGGCCGCGACGTCGACGAGCGTCAGTCCGCGCACGCCCTTGCGGTTCATCAGCATCACGGCCGTGCGCATGATGGCGGCCTGGCGGTCGCGGAACTTCTGGGTGCGCCGCGGCTTGTCGCCGGCGCGCGCCTCCGTGGAGATCTCCGTCATTGCAAGGCCCTCCCCGCCTGCAAGCCGGCAGGCTAGAGCAAACTCGGGCTGGGTGTAATCACCTCGCCCGAGATGATTTGCTCTGGAGTTAAAATTTAGAGCGCTGTCTGATCAGGCCGTCAGGAGAGGGCGACGGCGCTCGCCGCCGGCGGCGGTGACGGCGTCATCTGGGGCATGCGGTTCCAGGCGTCCAGCGCGGCGATCTTGTAGGCCTCGGCCAGGGTCGGATAGTTGAAGGTGTTCTCGATGAAATAGTCGAGCGTGCCGTCCAGGTTCAGCACCGCCTGGCCGATATGGATCAGCTCGGTCGCGCCCTCGCCGACGATGTGGACGCCGAGCAGCCGGCGCGTCTCCAGGGCGAAGATCATCTTCATCATGCCGGCGTTCAGCCCCATGATGTGGCCGCGCGAGGTCTCGCGGAACCGGGCGATGCCGCACTCGTAGGGGATGCCGCTGCTCGCGCACCTCCTCCTCGGTCATGCCGACGGTGGAGATCTCCGGCACCGAATAGATGCCGTAGGGGAAGAACTCCGGCGCCGGCGGCATCGGCATGCCGAAGGCGTGGCAGGCGGCGATGCGGCCCTGCTCCATCGAGGTCGAGGCCAGGCTGGGGAAGCCGATCACGTCGCCGGCGGCGTAGATGTGCGGCACGCTCGGTCTGGAAGGTGCGCCGGATCGACCTTCAGGCGGCCGCGCTCGTCGCAGGCTCAGGCCGCAGGCCTCCAGGTTCAGCGTCGTCGGTCGCGCCCGACCCGGCCGGCGGCGTAACAGCAGCATCTCGGAGCGCATGCGCGCGGCCGTCCTCCAGGATCGTCACCGGCCAGCCGCTGCCGTCGAACTCGATGCGCGTCGACCTTGGCGCCGAGGCGGATGCGTCATGCCGCGGTCGCGCAGCTGGTGGATGAAATCGTCGATCAGCTCGCGGTCGATGAAGTCGAGGAAGGTCGTCGCGCGGCTCGACCAGCGTCACCGTGCACGTCCAGCGCGCTGAAGATCGTGGCGTATTCGATGCCGATCACGCCGGCGCCGACCACCGTCAGGCTGCGCGGCAGCGCGGTCAGGTCGAGCGATCTCGTCGCTGTCGAGCACGCTGCTGCCGTCGAACGGGATGTCGGCGGGCGGATACGGGCGCGGTGCCGACCGCGATCACGAATCTTGTCGGCGCGTCGACGCTGGTGGTCTCGCCGTCGTCGCCGGTGACCTCGATGCTGGTGCGGGTCGACGAAGCGGCGCCGCGCCGCGCATGGTGTCGCACGCCGTTGCGGGCGAACTGGTGCTCCAGCACCTCGACCTCGTGGTCGAGCGTCATGTGCAGGCGCGCGCATCAGGTCCTCGGCGCTCGATGTCCTTCTTGACCCGGTAGGCGCGGCCGTAGAAGCCGCGCTCGCGCCAGCCGGACAGGTTCAGCACGGTCTCGCGCAGGGTCTTGGAGGGGATGGTGCCGGTGTGGACCGAGACGCCGCCGACGCGGCGGCCCTTCTCGACCACCAGCACCGACTTGCCGAGCTTGGCCGCCTGGATCGCGGCGCGCCGCCCGGCCGGGCCGCTGCCGATGACGATCAGGTCGTAGCGCATCGCATTCCCCACCAAGGGATCCCGGGCCGGTCGGATCGTACCGACGTCCGGAACCAATGACTAAGCAAAGAGTGCTGATGTTTTTACTGCAGCTCCCAGTGTTTGCAGCCCGGAAAGACTGGTCAGGGCCGGTGTTGCTCGATGAAGGTGGCCACGGAACGCGTTGCAAACCCTCGGCCTGGTCGAGGTTGACGGAGTGGCCGCCATTCAGGTCGACGACGGCGACCCCGGGGATCTCGCGGGCGGCCAGGTCGCGCAATGGCTGGAAGGCGGCCTCGCGGGTTCCGTTGACCAGCAGGGTGGGGACCGAGACCCGGTGCAGGTCGGCGGCGACCGAGAGCTCCGGAGAGGTGGTGCTCAGGGCCAGCGCCACCGCGACCGGCGAGAGCAGCTCGGCGTCGGCGACGAGGTCCTCCCAAATCTCGGGGGGAAGGCGCTTCGAGGGCCTCGGATGGAACGGCAGGGCCTTGAGCGCCTCCCGGCCGCCCTGGGCCACGGCGTCGGCCCGCGCCATCCGCTCCGGCAGGCGTTCGCGCGCCGCCGGCGAGAGCCCGGACATGGTGTTGGTGAACACCTGGGCGACGATCCGTTCGGGATGCTCCAGCGCATAGCGGATCGTCAGGCCGGCCCCGAACGACTGGCCGCAGACGAACCAGCGATCTACCCCCAACCGTTCGCGCAGCGCCTCGAAACGGTCGACATAGGCGGCGACGCGGTAGGCCTGCGGCTCCGTAGGGCTGGCCGACCGTCCATGACCCAGCAGCTCGACGACCACCGGCGTGCTCACCGCCGCCAGCGCCGCGACGTTCGGTCGCCACTGCGCCCGGCTCGACAGCAGGCCGTGCACGAGCAGCAGGTACGGCCGGCGTCCATCGCCGTGGATCTCGACGTGCATATCCATCGGCGGGGCTCACTCGCTGGCTCTTCGCCCGGACCCTATCGACGACGCCGATAGGCCAGCAAGCAAATCTCACCCCCGTCCCCGTCGGGCGCGGCTGCGCCAAGGCCAAACATCGCGCTCCGCCGCAACTGTGCGCCCGAGCGGGCGTTTCAATCTCGAGCGAACGACGAAGCGAAGGAAACCGTCATGAGCCGTCTGATCCCTGCCGCCGCTGCGGCCGCGGCCATCCTGCTGGCGACCGCCGGCGGGGCCGCGGCCGAGGACCAGGAAGCGGGCGTGTCCCTCTCGCCCGCCGAGGCCGTCGGCGCGTGGACACTGGAAACCAGCGGTCGCTCGATCTGCGTGCTGAAGCTCGGTGCGCAGAAGGCCGGACCTGGCATATTCAAGCTCGAGGCCCCCGACAGCTGCGGCGCCGCCCTGCCGTCCGGCCTGGCCGGATGGTCGCCCAGCCCCCATGGCATGAACATGGTCGACGCCGGTGGCCGGGCGCTGCTCGGCTTCGGCCGATGGAGCAACAGCCTGCTGGTCTCCCACCCGTCGAGCGGCGAGGACGTGCAGCTGCGGCGCGGAACCTGACCGGCCCCCCTTCAGCTCATGGGGCGTTCAGTTCAAGCGGCCCTCAGTTCAGGGTGAACGTCGCTTCCCGCCGGCGCAGGTCCACCGTGACCCTCTGGCAGAGGCTCAGCACATCCATGCCCAGCAGCAGGGCTGGCTGACGGGTCAGGCCGAAGCGGTCGAAGGTGTGCAGCTGGGCGAAGGCAAGCGGCATGTTGCGGATCGTCACCCCGCCCACTTGTGCCTCGGCGATGTCATCGAGCTCGAGGGTCATGTGGCGGCCGGTGGCGGTGACGATGTGCGTCGTCCGCTGCGGCGCCGAGGCCGGTTGGCGCCCGGTGAGCAGCTTCAGCAGCGCCGGATTGCCGATCGACAGCTGCGAGCCGGAATCGAGCACCACCAGCACGGGCACGCCATGGACCTTTGAGTTGGCCAGGATCAGCTGGCCGTAGCGGCTCCTGCCGCGCACGACGATGGTGTGCTCGTCGACCGGCTCCGACTGGCTGTGCGAGCTCGACAGCCGCAGGGCCCGGAAGTCCATCACCAGATGCAGGTCGCGCAGGGCGTCGACCCCCAGCATCCCGTCCGCCCCCAGGTCCCTGGCCGCCAGCGCCGGGGCCTCGATATGGTTGATGGTGCGATTGCCGATGGTCAGGCGGTCGATCACCACCGTTCTGGCCGGGTCGGCGCCGGCGCTCTCGTGGATGATCACTCTGGGCCCCGGCGGCAGCGCGAGGGTGGCGGCCAGCTCGCGCGAGATCGAGGTGCGGTCCGAGCCGGTGTCGACCAGGAAGGCGAACGGCCCCTTGCCGTCGACCATCACCGCCAGGGTCAATCGCGTGCTGGGATCCTGGACGAGCTTGAGGTCATCCTGCGCGGCCTCGCCTTCGGGCGTGGCCGCCGGCGCGACGGCCGTGGACGGCGGATCGGGCGGGACCGAAGCGCGCGCCGGTCCAAGGATCATCCACGCCGCCAAGGCGCCGAGAATCCCCGGCCATGCGCTCCCCGATCTCATCGCGTCGCCCCTTCCAGGCTTATGCCCCCCTTGTACACCCAGGCTGCCGTCCGGCGCAGACAATTCTTGCCCACCGTCCGACCCGGAGCGCCGGCGTCTCGCCGGCCCTTTCTTTCCGGCCCGTTCGTTGGAGGGCCGGCGGGACGCCGGCGCTCCGGGCCTCCCGGATCACTTGCGGGGAGCGCGTGGCGGGTGTCTGATCGCACGGCAAAGCCGTGGCGGGAGACCAACGATGGCCGACGGGGATGTGAGCCTGCTCAGCGCGGCCCGCGCGGAGGCCTATGCGACGCCGCTGGACCAGATCGACCCCAGCCTGGCGGAGCGCTTCCAGGACGACACCATCTGGCCGTTCTTCGAGCGCCTGCGGCGCGAGGACCCGGTGCACTTCACCGCCGACAGCGAGTTCGGCCCCTACTGGTCGATCACCAGGTACAACGACATCATGGCGGTGGACACCAACCACGCGGTCTTCTCGTCCGAGCCAGCGCTCGGCGGCATCACCATCGGCGACGCGGCCGGACCGACGTCGCCGCTGCCGATGTTCATCGCCATGGACCCGCCCAAGCACGACGCCCAGCGCAAGGCGGTCAGCCCGATCGTCTCGCCGGCCAACCTGGCCGAACATGGAGCCGCTGATCCGCGAGCGGGCCGGCGCAGATCCTCGACGACCTGCCGATCGGCGAGACCTTCGACTGGGTCGACCAGGTCTCGATCGAGCTGACCACCATGATGCTGGCCACCCTGTTCGACTTCCCGTTCGAGGAGCGCCGCAAGCTGACCTACTGGTCGCGACATGATCACCACCGCGCCCGGCCACGGGCTCGGTCGACGAGCTGGGAGCAGCAGGCAGGCCGAGCTGATCGAATGCTTCGCGCTACTTCACCGAGCTGTGGAACGAGCGGGTCGAACGCCGCCGCCGGCGCGGCGACCTGATCTCGATGCTGGCCCACGGCGAGGCCACCCGGGACATGCCGCCGACGGAATATCCTCGGCAACGTCATCCTGCTGATCGTCGGCGGCAACGACACCACCCGCAACACCATCTCCGGCGGCCTGCTGGCGCTCAACCAGAACCCGGACCAGTACGCCAAGCTGCGCGCCAACCCGGCGCTGATCGCCAGCATGGTGTCCGAGATCATCCGCTGGCAGACGCCGCTGGCCCACATGCGCCGCACCGCGACTCGAGGACATCGAGCTCGGCGGCAAGACCATCAAGCAAGGGCGACAAGGTGGTGATGTGGTACGTCTCGGGCAACCGCGACGAGACGGTGATCGACGAACCCGAACGCCTTCATCATCGACCGCGCGCGGCCGCGCCAGCACCTGTCGTTCGGCTTCGGCATCCACCGCTGCGTCGGCAACCGCCTGGCCGAGATGCAGCTGCGCATCATCTGGGAGGAGATCCTCAAGCGCTTCCCGGTGATCGAGGTGGTGGCGAGCCGGTGCGCGCTGAAGTCCTGCTTCGTGCGCGGCTACGAACCTGCCGGCGCGGATACCGCTACGATGGTAGGTGGCCTGCGGGATGGCCGCTGCTGCCGAGGAACCGAAGGCGAAGCTGGGGGTCTCGCTTCGGTTGCCAACGCGACAAATACATTCGGTCCCCCTCGCGCTATCTTACTCCCTTTACGCTCTCATGGATGTCGGCTTCCTCGGCTGCCGGCCTTAGAGGCTCGGCCGCCGGCGCGCCCTCGCAGCCCTGATATCGTCCGATACAACCGGCAATGCTTTACTAATCTTGAACCCATTGTAGGACCGTCGCGATCCAAGGCATCTCACCTTCTAACCTTGGCTAGGGCCACGGGACTGCCCCCTGGTTCGTGAGTGGCGTGCTGCACCCGCCCCCGAGGTAGCGGCTGGGCCGGCACCTGCGCTTCGACATAGGTCGCCAGGGAATTTGTCCGAACGACTTCGGAATTGGCAGCGGCTTCGCCAGCTAGGCCCTGCGCGAGGACATAGGTGAACAGACCGTGTCCGTTGAAGCCCTCATTGGCCAGTTCTTCCGAGTTGGCGGCCATCAGCATATCCAAGCCGATCTGTCGGCTGAGAATGACGGCCGCGTCCTTCGGATCGCGACCGCGGGTCGAAAACAGTCCCGGGTCGCCGTCGACCGCGGCGCCCGAATAGCAGGTGTCGAGGAAGATCGCCTTCTGCGTCGTCCGGATGTTGGCGATTAGCTGCGTCAAAAGCCGCTTGTCGATGGCTTCGTTGCGTATGGTCGCTTCGTACGGTCCGGCATCGGAGGTGACTAGGACATAGTCGCCATCGGCCACGGCGCCATGGGTGGCCGCGTAGAACACGAAGGCGTCCCGTGGCCCGACCACCCGCTGCATCCGTTCCAGGGCGTCCACAATGTGCGCTCTGTCAGTTTCGCCGGGCGCGACCAGCAGCGTAGGCACCACCTTGGCGTACAAATCCCCCACATGGTCGCTCAACGTCTTGCTGAACAGCTGTGCGTCAGCGACAGCGTTGGCAAGTCTTGCCGCCGGCTGATCGCGCTCGATGTTAGGGAAACGGTCGATGCCGACGATTACCGCGTAGAGCGTTCCAACTGGCGGTTTGTTCGTTGGTTCAGACGCAGCGACCGGGCCGGGCGCCTCCTGAGAACTCCACATGGTCTCATCGGCATTCGCCGCCGCGACGCGCAGGGCGTTGGGTCCAGGTCGCAGCGGAAGCGTGAAGGAGCGAAGAGGATCGGTTCCCCCGTTGTCCTGCAGAATCACCCGTGTCGTTGTCGAAGATCCGGACGCTTCCCAGACCGCCGCCGCCATCCGTCAGACGCACCTTCAAGGTGACCGTCCCGGCGTCGTCGTCCGGTGTGAGGGCGGCGACGTCGATCTCCGGGGAGAGCTTCACGCTGCCGATGTCGCCGTACGCCGCAATCGATTCCCCAGCTAGGCTCCGCTTCACCAGATCCGGCCGATTGAAGTTCTCGCGGAACGAAGAGATCCCAAATACCCGATCACCAATTCGAACGTTGAGGTTATCCTCCGCCAGGGCAGAAGACGACTCGAAGTACCCCTCAGGCGTTGCAACAATCCAAGATCCGTCTAAAAAATTGACGAACGCAGCACGTTCTCTACCCGTCGATACATCCCACACTCTAGCGGTTCCATCCCAACTACCGGAGATAAGGAGCTTGCTGTCCGGCGAAAATCCCAGCGCCGATACATTCCCTAGATGCCCTACCAGGGTACGAGCTTTTAACCCTACGTAGCAGTCAACTATGGTAGTGGTGCCGTCTTCATGGGCAACGGCAAACCAATGCCCATCAGGCGAAAAAGTCCCCCGCCCAATTCCGGCAGCTGGATCCTCGATAATCGGAAATAACATTCTGAGGGAGGTCAAATCCCAAAGCTCCACGCCGCTTCCGATGATAGTCCTTGCTCCGATTATATGCCCGTCTTCGCGAAAATGCACCGACGACAAACGGCCAACCGATGGTAATTTTTCGTTATCTGTACCATAATCGGCCATAAGTTCTTTCTTCTCTATATTCCATATTTTTATTTCTCCATGCCAATCAGCGGAAATCAACGTATTGCCATCTGGAGATATCGCTATTGATTCCACGCTGGTGCTATAGCCTTTAATAGAAAACATCTCTCGGCCAGTAAATATATCCCACATTCTTATAAATCCACTGCCGCCGCCGGACACCAGCAGATTTTTCTTCGGCGAAAAAGCGAGAGAATAAATAAAGTCCGGATCTCCGGATATCCTCGGTGTCCACCGCCTATTCAATACGTCCAATATCCAAATAGCACCATCTCCAGCCGTCGAAGCAAGAAACCTACCTTTTTTAGAGAAGGCTATAGTCTTAAAGTCAATATCATCAAATTTGATCTTATCTTTTTTATTCATATTTTTATTCTGGTATAAAGATGTTGGCGAAATGGTCGCAAGATCCCATGATGTTAACGCTGCGTTATGGTGGTCTATCTCGCTAACCCCAAACAGCACCCCGTGCCCTTCCGGCGCAAACGCGGCTGATACGATCATGCCTGTATTACCTACGAGGGGTGAGAGCTGCCGCTTGCTCTGCACGTTCCAGAGCATAACCCCGCCAGCGATATCTCCAGCAGCCAGGGTTTTTCCGTTCGGAGAATAAGCTACAGAAAGAAAGTGAGGTGATCCAGGCCCATTATACATTAGTTCTCCTTTCGAATCTCCTCTCAAAATATCCCATAGATGAACAGAGCCGCGCGCATCGACCGCAGCGACTGACAGACTGTCAGGAGAAATGGCAATTGAACAGAAATCCGACGATTTTGCGGGAAATCGTCTGATTTCTTTCAGATTGAGACGTCATAAATCCTGATCAGATTGTCGCTGGCGCAAGACACAACCAACTTTCCGTTCGATGAATAGGCAATAGAATAAATCTTAGCCGGCGATTTGATTGAATATAACCTTCTTCTTGTTTGAACGTCCCAAATCGTCAATCCGTCATCAAGAGTACCCGACGCCAACTGATTGCCGTCAGGAGAATATCTAATAGAAGAGACATTTGCGCCAGCGTTACCAAACACAGCAATCTGCCGTCGGTCTCGTAAATCATAAAAATCTATTGATTTGAAGTTACCGTCCGCGATAACGTCACCTGAAGGGGAAAATACAGCTGGATAATTCTGTGGATAACCGAGATAATTAGAGACCGTAAAGCTATAAATCATCTTACCTGTCTCAACATTCCACAATCGTATGGAGGAATCTTCAGCAGATGATAACAAAGTTGCGCCGTTGGCCGAAAATGATACCGATCTAGTTTGCCCGTTCGAACCAGTCAACGTTCTTATCTTGCGATTAGTCTTTACGTCCCAGATTGATATGCCATCTCCAGCCGCCGCTATAAGAGTCCCATTCGGCGAAAAAGCAATGTCATATGTATTCTTACTTCTTAATTGAGGATAAATCGAAGGGTTCGAGGCTACATCGAGAGATTCATGGCGAAACTCCTGCGAGTTGACAGGGCAGGAGATCCCAAGCGGGGTCAGGACGAGCACGATACGTGCGGTAACCCCACATAAGATTTTATACTGTTGCATGATCGTCTCGCGTCTTTGGGATTTATGGGGTTTTGGGTAGGTAGCTTAGCCTATGTGAACGAAGGCCACGCGACACCGCCTTTTGCGAACCCCGGGGTCAATCGGCTCTCCCAACAATTCTTCCGCGCAACGCTGGCGCCGACCTCTGGGAAAGCAGTCCCACGAGCGGAACCGACCATCGCCGCAGCAAGTGGCTTGAGGCGCACACGCCAGGTCATGGATGTTTCTCCATGCTGGCCGAGTGCCGGACAGCTGAGGGAACGTGGCGACCAATTCGACTTTCTGTTCCATGTCGCGGCAGATCGGCGCCTTTCGCGCAGGTCGTCGCCACAGAATAGGGCTGGCCATGATCGAACGGCGCGACAGACCCCAGGGTTATCTGGAGGCTGAGGGCCTGGGCGCCTGGGAGCGCCCCAGGGACGAGCGCCACCGCGAACAGCTTGAATGACGGCAAGTCCCCCTCTCCAATCCTTTTCCCGCCGAAACGAACGGACAGCTTTACAGTCGCTGCCCGTCACCGAACAGCCATAGTGGCCGCTCGTCGACCCTCTCGCCCTACTGCTCGCCGCTCGGCATCGCCTTGCGCACCGCCGGGTCGAAGCCGCTCGCCACCCACTCGCCTTGGGCCGTATTCCAATGGGAGAAGAACAGCCGGACCTTCGGGTCCGGGTGGAAGACCAGGCGCTCGGGGAACAGGTTCCAGTCGGTGAGCACGGGGCTCGGCGGGCGCACATAGCGATCGGTGGTGGGAAGCGCGCTGCGCAGCCAGCCGCCGCGGGCGTAGTACTGGTGCCACGTCCGCCGCATCCGGCGCCCGTCGCCATCGAGCCGGGCGTGGAAGGTGGCCGTGTCGTACAGCACGCAGGTTCCGGCCGGGCCATACAGCGGCGCCTCGGCGTAGTCGTCGCCCAGTTCGTCGAACGCCTCCCGCAAGGTCTCGAAGCGGTTGTCCGCCCATGCTGCAGCGGCGCGGCGCGCTCAACATCGCGACCGTCCCCTTCATCCGCGACGATCAGCGCAGCGCGATCCTGGCCTATACGCGGCAAGCCGGCCCCAAGGCGCTGGCGCTCGGCCCGGACAGCGAGGCGATCGGCACCGGTACGGGACCCAATGCAGGCACTGCGGCGTTGGCGAGCTGCGGCACGGGCTGCGTACTCTATGCGGAGGATAATCGCGTCGTGCTGGGCGAAGCGAAATGAGCGGTCTTCGCGGCGCTGCCCTGCTGCTGTCGGCGCTTCTGCTGCTGGCATCCTGCGGCACGCCTTCGGCGCCGGCCGAGCATTCGGTGAATGAACCGACGGCGGCGGTGGTGCCCGATCGGCATATCGTGGCCGTGCTGGTCGCGGGCGATGCCTCGATCGACGCCTTCGACGATGCGATGGACTATTTCGAGGACATGCTGCCCGACCCCAAGGCCGAGATCCATCGGCTGACGGCGCGGCGGCATCATCCGGCCGATGTCGAGGCTTCGACCAGCTCGGCAGTGCAGGCCCGGCTGCAATCCTTGCGGCCCTCCGCCGCCAGCGAATGCCTCGTCTATATGACGTCGCACGGCACCCGGAACGGCTTCTTCCTGGCCCCCAGCGGCGATGCGCTGACGCCGGCGATGCTCGACAAGAGTCTCAGCGACGGCTGCGGCAGCGTACCCACGATCGTCATCGTCTCGGCCTGCTTTTCCGGCGTCTTCGTCGAGCCTGTCATGCAGAAGCCGAACCGCATCATCCTGACCGCGGCCCGGCCCGACCGCACCTCCTTCGGCTGCGGCGCCGGCTTCGCCTATACTTATTTCGACGAATGCCTGCTGGGCGCGCTGCCGAACGCGGCCGACTGGCATGTCGCCTATGACCGAGCGCGCGGTTGCGTCGCGGCACGCGAGAAGCAGGTCAATGCCGACCCGTCCGAGCCGCAGGCCTTTTTCGGTGCCGCCGTGTCGACCATGCCGACGCCGTGGCATGCGAAGCGGGCCGAGGATCTGACCGCCATCCAATTCACGCCCGGGCCGCTGGGCTTCAAACCGTCGCTGGTGCCGATCAGCCATGTCGAGCTGGATCGGCAGGCGGCCGAGCTCGACCAATATGCCGCAGCATCTCCGCCCAAGGCGCTGGCCGTGACGCCGGGCGGCTATCTGTCGATCGTGACCCAGAGTACCTCCGGTCAGCGGAGCGAGGATGATGTGGCGCGGTTGGCGGTGCAGCGCTGCGAGTGGCTGACCGGCGGCGCCTGCATCCTGTTCGCGCGCGACGATCGGATCACCGAGCTGATGCCGTCGGGCGAGCCGCCCTTCCATCCGCTGCTGCTGCCCCGCGCGGGGCGCCTGACCCCGGCGATCATGCCCTTCATTCGCGACGATCAGCGCGGCGAGATTGCGCAATATCTGGCGGGACCCGATCCGAAGGCGCTGGCCGTGAGCCCCGGCCATCCCGAGATCGGCGTCGGCGCCGGTGCTACGATCGAGGCGGCCCGCAGCGAGGCGCTCGCCCGTTGCCGCGCCGGTGTGCGAGACTGTGTCATCTATGCCGAGGGCGATACGATCACGCTCGGTTACGGAAACTGAACTTTTCGGGGATTGGGGATGCGTTGGGGTTTTAGCGCGGGGTGCTTCGCAGTGCTGCTGGTTCTGGCCGGCTGCGGTGGCGGGGCCGGGACGGCTGCCGGCACGGAGGTCAAGATCTGGCTGAAATACAGCGCCAGCGCCATGCCGCAGGCGGCCGAGGAGGCGCAGAAGGAATGCGCTGCCCATGGAAGGACGGCGAAGCAGCGCGAGGCCGATCCCGACGATTCCGGCAAGGACGTAATATTCGACTGTCTCTGAAAACGAGCCGGCGCCGACCAGCTCGCCGCCATCGACGATGAGACATTCCTCCCGCTGGTCCCGGGGTCGGCCGACTTGATTCATATCCAGCACAGCTGAATTCATATCCAGCACAGCTGATCGTCGATCGCTATATTTCTTGAAATATAGCCCTTGTTGAGATGCTCGCGCCGCTTGTATCGTAAAAATGGCGATCCACGCCCCGTTACCTTCGCGACGGATCGACCGAACCGATAGGCGGGCAATCGACCGAACGGGCTTGGCACGCAGGAGAGCGGCATCATGATGAAAAGACGCAACATGCTGAGGACTGGAGCGGCGGGTTTGGCGCTGGCGATCGCATCGCCATGGCTGGCCAAGGCTTCGCGCGCCGAGGAGGTGTTCGCCGTCACGCATTCGGACGAGGAATGGCGCCAGCTGCTGACCGCCGACCAATTTGGAGTCCTGCGCAAGGGCGGCACCGAGCGGCCCTTCACCAGCCCGCTGCTGCATGAGGAGCGGCCCGGTCTCTATGCCTGTGCCGGCTGCGGTCAGGACGCCTTCTCGTCGGTCACGAAATACGATCCGCATGAAGGCTGGCCGAGCTTCTGGAAGGCGCTCGACCAGGCGGTCGCAACTCAGTCAGACACGTCCTTCGGCATGATCCGCACCGAAGTGCATTGCAGCCGGTGCGGCGGCCATCTGGGTCACCTGTTTCCCGACGGGCCGCAGCCGACCGGACTGCGCTATTGCATGGACGGCCTGGCCCTTACATTCAAGCCGGCGGCCGCCTGAGGTATCGCAGCCATGATCCTGTTCGCGCTCGCCTATCTCGGCGGCGTGCTGACCATCGTCAGCCCGTGCATCTTGCCGGTTCTGCCCTTCATCTTCGCTCGGGCGGACCGGCCGTTCCTGACGAGCGGGCTGCCGATGCTGATCGGCATGGCGCTGACCTTCGCGGGGGTGGCGACCCTGGCCGCGGTCGGCGGCGGCTGGGCGGTCGAGGCGAACGAATATGGCCGCTGGGCGGCGCTGGTGCTGCTGGCCGTCTTCGGCCTGACGCTGCTGCTGCCCCATGTCGCGGACCGGCTCATGCAGCCGCTCGTGGCGCTGGGCGCGCGTCTGTCCGAATCCGCCGAATCCGGCGAGGGCAGGATCCTGCCCTCGCTGCTGCTCGGCGTCGCGACCGGGTTGCTCTGGGCGCCCTGCGCCGGCCCGGTGCTGGGCCTGATCCTGACTGGTGCCGCCCTTGAGGGCGCCAGCATCACGACCACGCTGCTGCTCGCGGCATATGCCGCCGGCGCCGCAACCTCGCTGGCGCTGGCACTCCTCGTCGGCGGGCGGCTCTTCGCCGCGATGAAGCGGTCGCTGGGTGTCGGCCAATGGATCCGGCGCGGGCTGGGTGCGGCCGTGCTGGCCGCGGTTGCGGTCATTGCGCTTGGCCTCGATACCGGCTTCTTGACCCGAATCTCCGCCGCCAGCACGGCCGATCTGGAGCAAGGTCTGCTCGACCGGTTTCATCCGTCGAGCCAGGCGCCCTCGTCGGTCGTGATGTCCGACAGCCCCAGCATGATGGCCGCCAACCCGTCGATGATGGACCAAAACCAGTCGATGATGGCGGCCAACCCGTCGATGATGATGCAGGCGGCCCCGCACGGTCAGGCTCCGGCGCTGCCGATCGAAGGCGCCATCCCGTCGTTGGCCGGCGCCACGGCGTGGCTGAACTCGCCGCCGCTCACCGCCGAAGCGCTCAAGGGCAAGGTCGTCCTGATCGATTTCTGGACCTATTCCTGCATCAACTGCCTGCGCGCCATCCCCTATGTCCGCGCCTGGGCGGAGAAGTACAAGGATCAGGGGCTGGTCGTGATCGGCGTGCATGCCCCCGAATTCGCCTTCGAGCGCAATATCGACAACGTCAAACAGGCGGTCGCCGATCTCAAGATCACCTACCCAGTCGCGATCGACAATGACTACGCGATCTGGCGCGCCTTCGATAACCACTACTGGCCGGCGCATTACTTCATCGATGCGACCGGGAAGATCCGCCATCACCATTTCGGCGAAGGCGACTACGCTGAATCGGAAAAGGTGATTCAGCAGCTGCTGGCCGAGGCCGGACAGCAGGGTATCCCAAGCAAGCAGATGTCGGTTCAGGCGACCGGTGCCGAGGCGCCGTCGGACGAGAATGATGTGGGCTCGCCCGAGACCTATATCGGCTATGAACGGGCCGCGGGCTTCGTGTCACGCGCAGTGCAGGACACGGCGCATGTCTATGCGCCGGGCGCGCCCAGGCTCAATGAATGGGGTCTTTCCGGCAATTGGACGGTCGGCAACGAGCGCGCCGTGCTCGACGCGGCCGACGGCGCCATCGTCTATCGCTTTCACGCCCGCGACCTGCATCTGGTACTGGGGCCGAGCGAGGCCGGCAAGAAGGTGCGATTCCAGGTCACGATCGACGGCGCCGCCCCCGGCGCCAACCATGGCGCGGACACGGATGCCGACGGCAACGGCGTCGTCGACAGCGACCGGCTCTATCAGTTGGTCCGGCAGGCGGGACCCGTGACGGACCACAATTTCGAGATCAAGTTCCTCGATCCCGGCGTGGCGGCCTACGCCTTCACCTTCGGCTGATCAGGACAAGCCCCAGATCCGCTCCTCGGTCCAGCCGAGCTCGGCGAATTCCTCGGCCCTCAGCGGCGCCTCGCCGACCGAGAAGAATTCGTCGAGCTGCGGCGGCTTGACCGCCGTACTGCTCAGCATCGAATGCGCCTGGCCGCGATGATGGATCTGGTGCTCGAAGACGTGGAGCAGCAGCCGGTCCGTCCGCTCCTCCTGAATGCGGCTGCCGCGATGGATTTGGACGATCGATCCCAGATCGGCCTCGGTCAGCCCTTCGGTGAAGGCGATGAGGCGCCGATCGACCTCGCCCTGCGCGGCCTGCAGCTCGGCGACGGTCTTGCAGGGCTCCTCATCGGCCCAGGCGGCCGGGCCGAGCGTGCCGCCCTCCATCGCATCGACATAGAACCAATCGACGATCAGGATATGGTTGAGGGTCTCGCGCAGGCTCGGAAAGAAGCCCACCCGCGGCGCCTCGAACTCTGCCTGGGACAGCGCGGCGCATGCCTTGAGCAGGCGATGATTGGCCCAGCCGTTGTTGTAGGCCATCGTCCGGTAAGGCAGCACCGCGTCCATGCTCATTCCCGTCAGTCGGCGCTCGCGACCATGCGATAGGCGGGCAGCGTCAGGAACTCCTCGAACTTGTCGCCTTCGACGAGGGTGAGGAACAGCTTGGCCGCATCGTCATAGCGGAACTTCTTCCAGGCGCCCGGATCCATGCCGTTCTTGAGCTTGCCCATCTCGTCATCGAGCGTGGCGCGGATGAGGGCCGAGTCGACCAGGCGGCCATCCTCGAGCTTGGATTGGTGCTTGCGCCACTGCCAGACCTGCGCGCGGCTGATCTCGGCGGTGGCGGCATCCTCCATGAGATGGAACAGCGGCACGCAGCCGATACCCCTGAGCCAAGCCTCGATATAGCCGATGCCGACCGCAATGTTCTGGCGAAGTCCGGCCTCGGTCTTGGTCCCTTGCGGGATCTGGATCAGGTCGGCGGCGCCGACATGGACATCCTCGCGCTTCTTGCCGATCTGGTTCGGGCCCGGCATCAGCCGGTCGAACACTTCCTTGGCGAGCGGCACCAGGCCCGGATGGGCGACCCAGGTGCCGTCATGGCCGTCACCCGCCTCGCGCTCCTTGTCGGCGCGGACCTTGGCCATGGCGGCGTCGTTGGCTTCGGGATTGTTCTTGATCGGAATCTGCGCCGCCATGCCGCCCATGGCGTGCACGTTGCGGCGGTGGCAGGTCTTGATCACCAGCTGGCTGTAGCTGCGCAGGAAATGCGTGGTCATGGTGACCTGCGCGCGATCCGGCAGCACGGCCCAATCCTGGCCGCTGAACTTCTTGATGAAGCTGAAGATATAGTCCCAGCGGCCGCAATTGAGGCCGGCCGAATGCTGCTTAAGCTCCCACAGGATCTCGTCCATCTCGAAGGTGGCGAGGATGGTCTCGATCAGCACTGTCGCCTTGAAGGTGCCGAGCGGAATGCCGAGCGTTTCCTGCGCCTCGACGAAGGCCTGGTTCCAGAGCCGCGCTTCCTTGGCCGATTCCATCTTGGGCAGATAGAAATAGGGTGCGGTACCCCGCTCCATCAGCGCCTTGGCATTGTGGAAGACATAGAGGCCGAAATCGAACAGCGAGCCGCTCATCGGCTCGCCATCGACGATGAGGTGCGATTCCGGCAGGTGCCAGCCGCGCGGCCGGACGAAGAGCGTCGCGATCTTGTCGTTGAGCTTGTAGGCCTTGCCGGTGGCGGGATCGGTGTAATCGATCGTGCGGCGGATCGCGTCGCGCAGATTGATCTGACCCTCGATCAGATTGTGCCAGCTGGGCGTGGTCGAATCCTCGAAATCCGCCATGAACACGCTGGCGCCGGAATTCAGCGCATTGATGATCATCTTGCGGTCGACCGGGCCGGTGATCTCGGTGCGGCGGTCGAGGATGTCCTTGGGCAGCGGCGCCACGGTCCAGTCGCCGTTGCGGATCTCGGCGGTGTCGGTCGGGAATTGCGGCCTCTCCCCTGCATCGAGGCGGGCCTGCCGCTCCTTGCGCGCGGCCAGCAGCCGGAGCCGCTCGGGATTGAACTTCCGCTGGAGCGCCACGATGAAACCGAGCGCCTCGGCGCTCAAAATCGCATCATAGCCGGGCGCGAATGTGCCCTTGAGTTCGACGCCGGCCGGCAGGCTCGGGCTGGTCATGGCAGTTTCTCCTTCTTGAAGGCGCTAAAATTCGGCGGATTCGATGATCATCGGCTCGTGCCGCGCGACATCCTGCCAGTCCTGGAACGCCGGCAGCGTCCAGACGGCGTCGGCATAGGCCTGGCACATCGCGTCGAGCTCGATCCGATAGGTGCGGAAGCGGCTGACGACAGGGGCGAACATCGCATCGGCGATCGTGAAGTGACCGAACAGGAACGGGGCGCTGGTCTCCGACGCCTCCTGCCGGCGCCGCTGCTCGCGCCAGATCGATGTAATCCGGTTGATATCAGCCTGCACCTCCGGCGTCACCCCGCGATTGGGGAAGGAGGCGCGGATATTCATGGGCAGATGGCCGCGCAAGGCCGCGAAGCCCGAATGCATCTCGGCCGCGATCGAGCGCGCCTCGGCGCGCAAGCCGCGATCGGCCGGCCACAGCTGCTGCTCGGGGCAGAGTTCCGCCAGATATTCCGAGATCGCCAAGCTGTCGCCGATGACCAGGCCGTCATGATGCAGCGCCGGCACCCGGCCCGACGGCGAGACGGCGAGGATGGCCGGACGCGTGCCCGGCTGATCGAGCGGGATCAGCACCTCCTCGAATGGAAGTCCACTTTGCTTGAGGACCAGCCAGGGGCGGAGCGACCAGCTCGAATAATTCTTGTTGCCGATATAGATGGTCGCATCGACCATATGCGAAACTCCTGAACGGCAGCAGCGCTCGTCAATTTGAAGGGATTGACCGCGGCGCGCAACCGGAGTCGTCACGCGCATGGGGCATATCGCCCTATCGGCCACTGCTTCCCAGGATGCGGCGGAGCGTGCATTGTGCGGGCCGCCATCGGCAAAACCAATCCGATAAATTGCTTTAAGGAGATTAGAGAGATGGTTGCAACGCTCCTCGATGCAGCGACCGGCGCCATTCCGATCAAGGCGTTGACATCGGCCGGTTTCGCCGGCTGGCAAGCCGAGCAGGCGCCCGAACTGCGGACCTGGCTCGCCGCTACCGGATTCGCCGCCGAGGCAGGCAAGACCGCTCTTGTCGCCGGGCCCGACGGCAAGCTCGCCATGGTGCTGCAGGGCGTCAACAAGGATGAGCCGATCTGGGCGCTGGCAGGGCTGCCCGACAGCTTGCCCGAAGGCACCTACAAGGCCGATTTCGATGCCGAGCGCCTGTTCGGCCCCGGCGGGGCGACGCGCGTGGCGCTGGGCTGGGCCATGGGCTCCTATGCCTTCACCCGCTACAAGAAGGCCAAGCGCGGCTTCGCCAGCCTCGTCTGGCCGGAAGGAGCGGATCGGACCGAAGTCGCGGCCTTGGCCGACGGCGCCTTCCTCGCCCGCACGCTCATCAACACGCCGGCCGAGGATCTGGGGCCGGCCGAGCTCGCCGACGCCGCCAAAAAGCTCGCCGAGCAGCACGGCGCCGAGTTCCGCGTCATCGTCGGCAACGAGCTTCTGGAGCAGAACTACCCGACCATCCATGCCGTCGGCCGCGGCAGCGCCCGGGCGCCGCGCCTCGCCGATATCCGCTGGGGCAATGAAGCGCATCCCAAGCTTACGCTGATCGGCAAGGGCGTCTGCTTCGATTCCGGCGGCTACGACCTCAAGGGTGCCGCCGGCATGAAGCTGATGAAGAAGGATATGGGCGGTGCCGCCACCATGCTCGGCCTCGCCCATGCCATCATGGCGACCGGGCTCAAGGTCCGGCTCAGGGTGCTGGTGCCGGCCGTCGAGAATTTCGTCTCCTCGACGGCGTTCCGGCCGATGGACATCTTCACCACGCGCAAGGGCATCACGGTCGAGATCGGCAATACCGACGCCGAAGGCCGCCTCATCCTGTGCGACGCGCTGGCCGAGGCCTCGACCGAGGCGCCGGCGCTGACGATCGATTGCGCGACATTGACGGGGGCCGCGCGCGTGGCGCTCGGGCCGGAATTGCCCGCCCTCTTCTCGACCGACGACGATGCCGCCGACGCGCTCCTCGCCGCCGGCAAGGCCGAGCTCGACCCGCTCTGGCGCATGCCGCTCTGGAAGCCTTATCGCAAGATGCTCGACAGCAAGATCGCCGACATCAACAACGTCGCCGAGGGCACTTTCGCGGGTGCGGTCACCGCCGCCCTCTATCTCCAGGAATTCGTCGAGCCCGGCCTCGCCTGGATGCATATCGACACTTTCGCCTGGAACAACGGCACCAGGCCGGGCCGGCCTGAAGGCGGCGAGGCGCTGGGGCTGCGGGCGCTTTATGCCTTCCTGCGCGAACGTTTCGGCTGAGTGCGATTAACTGTTGGTTAAGCCTGCCGCGCGCGTTATTGGTTCGGACTCGAAACGAACTTTTCAGCGCGGCAGGTCGGCATGGCGGCAAACTATAGCGGGCCGGACGGGCTCGATCTGTGGCGGCGCGCGCTGTGTGAGAGCGTCCGCCGGTCGGGGCCGGATTTGTCGGCGCGCCAGATGGCGATCCTGCTCACCGTCTACACGACCAACCCGCCCCATACCGTGCGCGGCCTGGCCGAGCTCCTCAACATCTCGAAGCCGGCCGTCACCCGCGCCCTCGACCGGCTCGGCATGCTGGGCTTCGCCCGGCGCAAGCGCGACGAGACCGACCGCCGTAGCGTGCTGGTGCAGCGCACGGTCAAGGGCTCGGTCTTCCTCTCGGAATTCTCCGACATCATGGGCGAGGCGGCGCGCGGCATCGGCGGCTGAGCGACGCGAACATTACGGGAATTTAACTAGGCCCCAAATACCCCCTCGGGCACAGTGACGGCTTCTAGATTTGGATCGCGGCTCAGCCCCGCCGAATATTCCCGTCTTCGCGCATCCCGGGGGTGCAGGATGTTTCGAGCAGTCGGAATTCTGGCGCTGCTGGCAGTCGCCGGCGGCCTTTATGCCTATCAGCGGACCCATGTGGCAGCGGCACCCGTGCCGGCGGCGGCATCGCTGCCGACGCCGACGGTGAAGATCGCGCGGGCGGCCTCATATTGCCTGCCGGTCTATGTCCGCGGCATCGGCCGGGCCGAGCCCTTCAATCAGGTTCAGCTGAAAAGCCGGGTCGACGGTCAGATCGACAAGGTGCTGTTCACCGAGGGCGATGAGGTCAAGGCCGGCCAGGTGCTGGTCGAGATCGATCCCCGCCCCTATCAGGCTGCCGTGGCCCAGGCCGAAGGGCAGCTTGCCCGCGACCAAGCGCAGCTCGTCGCCGCCAAGGCCGATCTCGAGCGCTCGACGGCGCTGGTCGAGAAGGGCTTCACCTCGCATCAGAGCTTCGACCAGCAGAGCTCGCTGGTAGGTCAGGTCACCGCCGCGATCCGGACCGATCAGGCCGGGCTCGACAATGCCCGGCTCAATCTGGGCTTCGCCTCGATCCGGGCGCCGATCGCCGGGCGGATCGGCAAACGGCTGGTCGATGCCGGCAACGTCATTCATCAGGCCGACAATACGGTGCTGGCCGAGATCGTGCAGATCCACCCGATCGCCGTCACCTTCACCGTGCCGCAGGATTCGCTACCGCAGATCCAGGCGCGCCAGAAGGCGGGACCGCTCTCTGTCGAGGTTCTGAGTGCCGACGATGTGCAGGCGCTCGGCACGGGCGAGCTGACCCTCATCGGCAACAATATCGATCCGATGACCGGCACGATCGCGCTCAAGGCCGTGGTCGAGAATCAGGCGGATACGCTGTGGCCCGGCCAGTTCGTGACCGCGCGCATCATCACCTCGATGCGCAACAATGCCGTGGCCGTGCCGCTCTCGGCCGTCGAGCCCGGCCCGGACGGCAAGTTCGTCTATGTCGTGGGCGAGGATTCGAAGCTCGTGGCGCGACCGGTCAAGCTCGGCCAGCCCGTGCGCGATCTCGCTGTGATCGAGACCGGGCTCGCGGTCGGCGATCGCGTCGTGCTCGAGCGCCAGGATGCGCTGAAGCCCGGCATGGCGGTTGCCGTCGAGGAGCAGCAATCGGGCGAAATCTCCTGCTCGGCGGACACGATCGCGCGCCAGACGGGGGTGAACACTCCCGGAGTGCAGCGGTCATGAACCCGGTCCGCCCCTTCGTCGAGCGTCCCATCGCGACGCTTCTGCTGGCACTGGGCGTCTTCGTCTTCGGCATCGTCGCTTGGGCCATGCTGCCGGTGGCGGCGCTCCCCCAGGTCGATTACCCGGTGATCAATATCGTGGCGGGCTTGCCCGGGGCGGGACCCGAGACCATGGCGACCGCCGTCGCCGCCCCGCTCGAGCGGCAGCTGGGCTTCCTCAACGGCGTCGAGGCGATCAATTCCTTCAGCTCGCTCGGCAATACCTTCATTCGCCTGCGTTTCTCGCTCGACCGCAATATCGATCTGGCGGCGATCGATGTGCAGTCGGCGATCTCGAACGCGGCCGGCGATTTGCCGCGCGACCTGCCCAACCCGCCCTTCTTCTTCAAGGAGAATCCGGCGGACCGGCCGATCGTGGTGATGGCCTTCACCTCCGACGTGATGCCGCAAAGCAAGGTCGATAGTTACGCCGACACGATGGTGGTGCGCCGCATCTCGAGCGTGCCCGGCGTCTCGCGCGCCTTCCTGGCCGACGAGCAGAAGCTGGCCGTGCGCATCGACATCAATCCGGCGGCGCTGGCCGCCCGCGGCCTGTCGCCCGAGGATGTGCGCGACGCGGTGCAACGCGCATCCGTCAACCGGCCGAAAGGCAGCCTCGAAGGCGGCGACGCCACGACCGCGATCCAGGCGAACGACCAGCTGTTCGATGCCGAGAGCTTCGGCAAGGTCGTGGTCGGCTATCGCAACGGTGCCGCCGTGCTGCTGTCCGACGTGGCGACGATCAGCGACGGGGTCGAGAACGACAAGACGGTCGGCTACTACAATGGCAAGCGCGCCATCATCATCGGCGTGCAGCGGCGCGCGGGCGCCAATGTCGTGCAGACGGTCGACGACATCCATGCCTCGCTCGACAAGCTGCAATCGACGCTGCCGCCCGGCATCGATCTCCATATCGTGACCGACCGCGCCGAGACGATCCGCGCCTCGCTCCATGATGTCGAGCTGACGCTGGCGATCACGATCGGCCTGGTCGTACTGGTGATCTTCCTGTTCCTCAGGCGGCTTTGGGCGACCGTGATCCCCAGCATCACGATCCCGCTTTCGCTGCTGGCGACCCTCGCGGTCATGGCGCTGGTGGGCTACACGCTCGACAATCTGTCGCTCATGGCGCTGACCATCGCGGTGGGCTTCGTGGTCGACGACGCGATCGTGGTGATCGAGAACATCGTGCGCCATATGGAGGAAGGCAAAAGCCCCGTCGCCGCCGCGATCGAGGGCGGCGGCCAGGTCGCCTTCACCATCCTGTCGATCACGATCTCGCTCGTCGCGGTGTTCATCCCGGTCTTCTTCATGGGCGGCATCACCGGCCGCCTCTTCCGCGAGTTCGCGGTCACCGTATCGGTCGCGATCCTGGCCTCGGCCGTGATCTCGCTGACCTTGCTGCCGATGCTGTGCAGCAGGCTGCTGCGGCCGGAAGCGACCGTGGTGCCGCAGAATCCCGAGCGCAGCCATCGTCTCGTCCGCTGGGTGGCCGCCAGCTACGACCGGTTCTTCGGCTTCTATCGCTGGAGCGTGGCGCTGGTGCTGCGCCACCAGGCGGCAACACTCTTGAGCTTCGCGCTGACGCTGGCGCTGACCGCGTCACTCTATATCAATGTGCCGAAGGGTTTCTTCCCGGCCCAGGATAATGGCCGCATCTTCGGGGCCGCCCTGGCACCGGCCGACACGCCGTTCCGCGAGATGAAGCGCCTGGTCGAAACGCTGACGCCGGTCATCCGGTCCGACCCCGATATCTATTCGGTGACGAGCTATGCCGGCGACAATGGCGAGAATGCCGGCACTTTCGTGATCAACCTCAAGCCCCGGGCCGAGCGCGGCGGCGATGTCTATGCCGTGATCGGAAGGCTGCGGCAGGCGGTCAAGGCCGTGAAGGGCGTGCGCGTCTTCTTCCAGCCCGAGCCCGAGATCGTGACCGGCACCAATGCCGGCCGCTCGGAATATGTCTATACGCTGATCGATGCCGACCGCGCCGAGCTGCAGCATTGGCTGCCGATCGTGACCGCCGCCATGGAGAAGGTGCCGGGACTGGTCGATGTCTCGCCCGACAATCAGCCGGCCGTGCCGTCGGCCAAGATAGTGATCAACCGCGAGGCGGCATCACGCCTCGGCCTCGATCCGCAGGTGATCGACGACACGCTCTATGACGCGTTCGGTGCCCGGCGCGTGGCCGAGATCTTCACCGATGCCAAGCAATATTACGCGATCCTCGAGGTCGATCCGAAATTCCAGACGAGCCAGGAATCGCTCGACCTCATCCATGTGGCGGCCAAGGACGGGCATCAGATCCGGCTGTCGGCGATCGCCCATTTCGAGGAGCAGACTCAGACCACCAATGTCACGCATCACGCCCAATTCCCGGTCGAGCGCATCAATTTCACGCCAGTGCCCGGCCTGTCGATCGGCGAGGCGGTGAAGCGCATCCATGCCATGGAGGCCGAGCTCGGCAAGCCGCCCTCGCTCCAGACCTCGTTCGAGGGTACGGCGGCCGAATTCGAAAGCTCGCTCGCCTCGCAGCCTTGGCTGATCGCGGCCGCGATCCTGGTCGTCTATATCGTGCTGGGCGTGCTCTATGAGAGCTTCATCCACCCGATCACGATCCTGTCCTCGCTGCCGTCCGCGGGCCTCGGCGCTCTCCTGGCGCTTATGCTGTTCGGGCTCGAGCTCGATGTGATGGGCCTCATCGGCATCATCCTCTTGATCGGCATCGTCAAGAAGAACGCGATCATGATGGTCGATTTCGCCATCCAGTCCGAAGCCGAAGGACGAAGCCCGGAAGCAGCCATCCTCGAGGCCGCTCTCGTGCGCTTCCGGCCGATCATGATGACGACGATGGCCGCGATCTTCGGGGCGCTGCCGCTCGCGATCGGCGCCGGTGCCGGCGGCGAGCTCCGCCGCCCGCTCGGCATCGCCATCGTCGGCGGCCTGTGCGTGAGCCAGATCCTGACGCTCTATACGGTGCCGGTGATCCATCTGGCGCTCAGGCGCTTGACGCTGTGGCGACGGCCGAAACTCGGTGCCGTCGGCTCCGGCGGCGAAGCGCTCGGCACCTCGCGCTGGATGCAGTAGGGGCGATACTCCCTCTCCCGCTGGGCTACGGCATTCACACAATTCATTCAGGAAAATCAGAGAGATCATCAGTTTTCGTCATCACCGGGCTTGTCCCGGCCATCCACGTCGGGACGTGAGGAACATCGTCTTCAAGCAAAATCGGCGTCGGCCCGACGTGGATCACCGGGACAAGCCCGGTGATGACGGTGGGATAAAGGCATCTCATTGAAACGCTACAATAAGATATGTGAACGCCCTGGCCCGCCCGGCGAGAGAGCGTTGTGGCGAGGGTAAATACGCAAGATGCCTCAAGACCTTGCGTTTACTCCCTCACCCTCCCTCTCCCGCCATGCGGGCGAGGGGAATCAGCGCTTGGGAAAATGCTCTTCGAGCTCCTGGCAATGCGCCTCGGTGAGGAGGCGCACTTTCTGCCCGCGTGAGAGGATCACGAGCTTGGCCGTCTCCTCCAGCTCTTCGGCGGCGTAGACCGCCGCCTCGAAGCTCCGGCCGGCCACGACCGGCCCGTGATTGGCGAGCAGGATCGCCGACCGGCCGGCCGCGGCGTCCCGGACGCGCGGTCCCATCTCGGCCGCGCCCGGCCGGCAATAGGGGATCGTCGGCACCCGCCCGATCCGCATCACGACATAAGGCGTGATCGGCGGCAGCGCGTCATCGGGATCGATATCCGCGAGGCAGGAGAGCAGCGTGGCATATGTCGAGTGCAGATGGACCACGCCCTCGGTCCCCGGATTGGCCGCATAGAAGGCCATATGCAGCGGGATTTCCTTGGTCGGCGCGTCGCCTGAGAGATGCCGGCCTTGGGGATCGAGCTTGGCGAGGCGATCAGGTTCGAGCCTTCCGAGGCAGGCATTCGTCGGCGTCACCAGGAACCCGTCATCGAGCCGGGCACTCAGATTGCCCGACGAGCCGGGGCTCAGGCCCCGCTCGAACATCGAATGGCCCCAGAAGCAGAGCTCTTCGCGCAGCCTCGCCTCGTCACGCGCCATGATCGGGCTCCAGGGTCCGGGCTGCAGCTTCGAAGAAATCCCGGTCGCCGAAATTGCCGGATTTGAGGGCCAAGCCGATGCGCCGCTCGCCCGACGCCACCAGCGCCGGCACGCCGGGCGCGATCTCCGGCCCGATCTCGAGATGCCGGAGGCTGAGGGCCTTGACGATGGCGCCGGAGGTCTCGCCGCCGGCGACGATGAGCTTCGGGATGCCGGCCTCGACCAGCAGCACCGCGACCTCGCCGAAGAGCCGCTCCACCCGCTCCGCCACCACCTCCCGGCCGAACGCGCCCTGCGTCCCGCGCACGGAATCGGCATCGGCGGTCGAATAGGCGAGCGGCAGTTCGTCGCGATGCTTCAGCAGGAACGCGGCAACCGCGCTGGCGTCGAGCGTTCCCGCCATCACGGCCGCGATATCGAGCTGCAATGCCGGATGCCGGGCGGCATGAACAGCGACCTGCTCGCGCGTTGCGGTCGAGCAGGATCCGGCCAACATGATGGCGGGGCCAGCAACGCCGCGGAAGACGCTGCCGGATCCGGCGAGCAGTGCCGCCCGTGCGAAATTGGCCGGCAATCCGAGCGCGATGCCCGAGCCGCCGGTCACCAGCGGCGCCTCGGCAACGGCCTCGCCGATCCGGATCAGATCCTCATCCTCGATCGCATCGACGATGACGAGCGCAGCCCGGCCCGCCCAATCCTCGAGCGCCGCCTTGATCGCGGCAGCGCCCTGCCGGACAGTCTGATGCGGTACGAGCCCGACGGGGCCATCCACCTGGTGCCCGAGCCAGCGCCGGAGATCGGAGTCGGTCATCGGCGTCAGCGGATGGTTCTGCATGCCGGATTCCGACAGCAGCCGGTCATTGACGAAGAGATGGCCCTGGAAGACGCGCCGCCCGGTCGAAGGGAAACATGGGCACACGACAACGCCCTTGGCGCCGAGCGCCCGGGCCAGCGCCGAGCCGACCGGACCGATATTGCCTTCGGGGGTCGAATCGAAGGTCGAGCAATATTTGAAGAGGAACTGCCGGCAGCCCTGTCGGCGCAGCCAATCAAGGGCGGCGAGCGACTGCGCCACGGCGTCGGCGGCCGGGATCGACCGCGTCTTCAGCGCCACGACGCCGGCTTCGCAGGAGGCGGCCGCGTCATCGGGCGGAATGCCGATGAATTGGGTCGTGCGCATGCCGCCGCGATTGAGCGTGTTGGCGAGGTCGCTGGCGCCGGTGAAATCATCCGCGATGCAGCCGAGCAGCATGGCTCAGTCCCCCTGTCCCGATGCCAGTCCCAGCTCTCTCGCATAGATCTTGAAGATTGCCGCGTCATCCTCGCGCCCCAGCCCTTCCGCGGCGGCCTGCTTGAACCGGCCGAAGGCAGTCGAGGCGATCGGCAGGATCGCGTGCTCCTCCTTGGCGGTCTCGAGCACGATGCCGAGGTCCTTGGTCCAGATATCGATCGAGGATTTCGGCGTGTAGTCATCATCGAGAATGTGCGGCACGCGGTTCTCGAACATCCAGGAAGCACCGGCGCTGCTGCAGATCACCTCATAGACGAGCTTCGGATCGAGGCCGGATTTGACCGCGAAGGCCATCGCCTCGGCCGCGATCGCGATGTGCGTCCCGGCCAGATGCTGGTTGATCATCTTGAAGCGCGAGCCGATGCCGGCCTTGTCGCCCAGCTCATAGAGTTTGCTCGCCATGCCGACGAGGAACGGCCCGCCGCGCGCGAACGCCTTGGCCGAGCCGGACGCCATCACCGTCATCTCGCCCCGCTCGGCCTTGGTCGGGCCGCCCGAGACGGGCGCGTCGAGCATGAGAATGCCGGCCGAGGCGAGGCGCCGCTCGAGCCCTTCGGCATAGGCCGGCGCCACCGTCGTGCATAGGCAGACGACGGCGCCCGGCTGCATCGCAGGCACCGCACCGTCCGGGCCTAAGAGCACGGCCTCCGCCTGCGTCGAATTGACGACGAAGACGAGCACGGCATCGGCACCCTTGGCGCCTTCGGCCAGCGTCGCCGCCGCCTTGCCGCCCGCCGCGACCAGCCGCTCCAGATTGGCCGGCTTGAGATCGACGCCCGTGACGGAAAATCCAGCGCGTACCAGCGAAGCGGCCCCGCCATACCCCATGGAGCCCAGACCGATGACGCATGCCGACCCGCTCATGCTTTCCTCCACCCGATAATTGCTCTCCAACCTGAACGAAACGCCGGGGCTCGGCAAATTCGATCACGGACTGGGAGAAATACCCGGGAGGGCTAGCTATCGGCCGCCGCTGACCGGCAGGATCGTACCGGTGACATAGGCGGCCGCGTCCGAGGCGAGCCATAGCACGGCCTCCGCCACCTCCTCAGCCGTGCCGGGCCGGCCGGCGGGAACGCCCGAAGCGAGCCGTGCCACCCGGTCGGGCATGCCGGCGGCAGCGTGCAGCTCGGTGTCGATCAGGCCGGGCGAGACGGCATTGACGCGGATCCCCTCCGCGGCCACCTCGCGAGCCAAGCCCACGGTGAAAGTATCGATCGCCCCCTTCGAAGCGGCATAGTGCACCCATTCGCCGCCACCGCCGATCGTCGATGCGCGCGAGGCGATGTTGACGATGCTGCCGCCCTTACCGCCCGTACGGGTCGAAAGGCGCTTCACGGCCTGCCGCGCGCACAGGAAGGTGCCGATGACATTCACAGCGAAGACCCGTTCGAGCGTCGCCCGCTCGACCGCGTCGACACGCGCGAAGCCGCCGGTAATGCCGGCATTGTTGACGAGCACAGCAAGTGGTCCGAGCTCTTTCTCCGCCGTTTCGAACAGCGCGATCACCGCCGCTTCGGACGAGACATCGCCGCCGATCGCCACGGCCTTGCCATCCGAAGCCTGGATCTCGCGGACGACCATATCCGCTGCCGCCGCGTCGCTCGCATAGTTCACCGCTACCGCATAGCCGCGCCGGCCGGCCAGCAGGGCCACTGCGGCACCGATGCCGCGCCCGCCGCCCGTCACGATCATGGTTCCATTGGCGGTCATCTCGCAGCCCCTAATAGCCGGTGCGCGGATCGATCCTATCCTCGAACGGATCGCCGGCGCCGAGCCGTCTGAGATTGGCGGCTATGCATTGCGCCGCGGTCGCCGGATTGGTCATGGCGGCGACATGCGGCGTCACGACGACGCGCGGATGCGTCCAGAAAGGATGATCCGACGGCAGCGGCTCCTGGGCGAAGACATCGAGCACCGCCTCGGCGATCTGCCCGGTCTCGAACGCCGTGACGAGATCCGCTTCGACGAGATGCCGTCCGCGCCCAGCATTGATGAGGCCGGCGCCCTTCGGCAGATGCCGGAACGTCTCGGTACCGAGGATGCCCGTCGTGGCCTCGGTCAAGGGCAAGAGGCAGAGCAGTATCTCGCTGCGGGCGAGAAAGGCCGGCAGCGCCGCGGCGCCGGCGAAGCTCTCGACACCGGGCACGCGCTTCTCGGTGCGGCTCCAGCCTGCGACAGCGAATCCCAGCCCAACCAGCGCCGCCGCCGTCGCCGTGCCGAGTTCTCCCAACCCCAGGATGCCGACTCGACGATCGGGTGCCACTGGCGGCACCAGCTGGCGCCATTCGGCCAGAGCCTGCTGACGCCGATATTCGGGCTCCTTGAGATGCAGTCGCAGGACCTGGAAGACCATGTACTCGACCATCGCCCGGGTCATGTAAGGGTCGATCAGCCGGAGCAACGGCACCTGTTTCGGCAGCTTCGGATCGGCCAGGACATGATCGACCCCGGCGCCGAGCGAATGGATGAGCCGGAGCCGTGGCAGCGAGGCGAGCCAGCCCGCCGGCGGGCGCCAGACCAGGGCCGCCTCGATCTCCTCGAGCGCACCGAAATCAGGCGCACAGCGCAGCTCGATCTCGGGGGCGGCGGCACGGAACGCCGCCTGCCACTCGGCGAATTCGGGATCAGTGGCGACCGTGCCGGCCACTTGGAAGGCGACGATCATGAGATCAGGCGAGGAGGCCCAGCATCTCACGATGCAGAGCCGGGTCACCGCAGGCGAGAATCCTCCCGTCGCTGTCGAGCCCGGCCGGGCGGCCCTGCCAATCGGTGATGATGCCGCCGGCACCGGTGAGCACCGGGATGAGCGCGCAGAAATCATAGGGTTTGAGCTGCGCCTCGATCACCGCATCGACGAAGCCCAGCGCCACCAGCCCATAAGCATAGCAATCGCCGCCATAGCGTACGAGCTTGGCGCCGGCCTTGATCCGGCCGAAGGGTGCGGCTTCCGCCCCCGTGAACATGTCGGGCGAGGTGGCGAAGACGAGGGCCGCGGCGAGCTTGGTGCAGGCGCGCGCGCGGATCGGGTTGCCGTTGAAGAGCGAAGGCCGTCCCTCGACACCGAGCCAGCGCTCGCCCGATATCGGCTGGTCGATGATGCCGAGCACCGGCCGGCCGCGATGCAGCAGGGCGATCAGCGTACCGAACAGCGGCATGCCGGCGATGAAGGCTTTGGTGCCGTCGATCGGGTCGAGCACCCAGACGAAATCGGCGTCCGGCCGTTCCGTCCCGTGCTCCTCGCCGATGATGCCGTGGTCGGGGAAGCGTTCGTTGATGAGCCGCCGCATCGCCGCTTCCGATTCGCGGTCGGCGATGGTCACCGGCGAGGCGTCCGCCTTGTCGATGATCTCGATACGCTGGCGGAAATAGGGGCGGATGACCGCCCCGGCCGCATCGGCTAGGCGATGGGCGAGCTCGATGACAGCATCGAGCTCGCGGCCAAGGCCGTCCGACGGCAAGCTATTGCGCCGCCTTGGACAGGTCGATCGGCGCGTCGCTGTCCTTGTTGAGGAAGGCCAGCACATTGGCCCGATCCTCCGGCTTCGGCAGGCCGGCGAAGGTCATCTTGGTGCCGTTCGCATAATCCTTGGGATCGGCGATGAAGGTCTGGATCTCTTCCGGCGTCCAATTGCCGCCCAGCGCCTTCAGCGCATCCGAATAGGCGAAGCCCGGCACGCTGGCCCGCGCCCGGCCGATCACGCCATAGAGGTTCGGGCCGACCTTGGTGCCCTCGCCCTTGGCGAAGGTGTGGCAGAGCGCGCATTTCTTCGCGACGACTTCGCCCGCCGCCGGATCCGCCTTGGCCAGCTGGTCCGCCGTCAGCAGCGCCGGCTTCTCGGGCGCGGCCGGTGCGGCGGCCGTGCTTTCGCTGGGTTCGGTCACGGCGATCGGATAGGCGTTCTTCGCCAGCTTCTGCGGCTCGACGAGGCCATCGGAGATGATCCCACAGACCATCGCGACGATCATCGCGACCAGGAACGCCGCGGCGATCTTGTTGAACTCGAGTGAAGACATGGAGCAGCCCTTGACGGATTAGGCGATATGATGGACGGATCGGGTTTGACCCGATCGAGATGGATCGCGCGGACCATAACCCAGTCATGGCGGGGGAATCACCCAAAATCCTGCGGTCCGCGATCGCACTTTCGAGGAATTTCGGTGGTTTGAGATCGCAAGCCCGATGAGCATGAATCCCCTCGTCGTCATCCCTGCCCGGCTCGCCGCCGCAAGGCTGCCCGGCAAGCCGCTCGCCGATATTCATGGCGTGCCGATGATCGTCCATGTCTGGCGGCGCGCCATCGAGGCCGGCATCGGCCGGGTCGTCGTCGCCTGCGGCGACCAGCCGATCCTCGACGCGGTCGAGGCGGCCGGCGGCGAGGCGGTGCTGACCGATCCCAACCATCCTTCGGGCTCAGACCGCGTCTGGGAAGCCGTTCAGAAGGTCGATGCCGCGGGCCGGCACGACATCATCGTCAATGTCCAAGGCGACGTGCCGACGCTCGAAGGCGCCCTCATCCGCCGGTCGCTCGAGCCCTTGGCGCTCGATCCCGCGGCCGATATCGCCACCCTCGTCTGCCCGATCGCCGATCCCGCCGAGATCCCGCGCACCAGCGTCAACAAGGCCGTCGTGTCCTGGCGGACCGACCGCCGGATCGGCCGCTGCCTCTATTTCAGCAAGTCGGTCGTCCCTTGGGGCGAGGGACCGGTGCTGCACCATATCGGCCTCTACGCCTATCGCCGGGCCGCCCTCGAGCGCTTCGTCTCGCTGCCGCCGAGCCCGCTCGAGCGGCGCGAGAAGCTGGAGCAGCTGCGCGCGCTCGAAGCCGGCATGCGCATCGACGCGGTCGAGGTCGAGACCGTGCCGCTCGGCGTCGACACGCCCGAGGATCTGGAGCAGGCGCGGCGCATGCTGGCGCCTTAGCTTGATGTGCGCCGATTCGAGTGAGATTATCCCGCGCCCGACAGCCAGCCCGACAGAAGGCCGACTATTTAAATGAGTGATCTTTCGACGAACCTGCCCATCGCCTTCCAGGGTGCGCCCGGCGCCTACTCGGATCTCGCCTGCCGCGAGCTGTTTCCGGCGCGCCGGACGCTGCCGTCCCGGACCTTCGAGGATGCGCTGGGGGCGGTGACGAGCGGCGAGGCCGATCTCGCCGTCATTCCGATCGAGAACTCGATCGCGGGCCGCGTCGCCGATGTTCATCATCTGCTGCCGCGCTCGGGCCTCTTCATCATCGGCGAGCATTTCGCCCCGGTGAAGCATCACCTGCTGGCATTGCCCGGTGTGGCGATCGAGGAGATCCGCACGGTCCGCAGCCATATCCATGCGCTGAGCCAGTGCCGCGACCTGATCCGCAAGCTGGGTGCGGCCGCCGTGGTCGCGGCCGACACGGCGGGGGCGGCGGCCGAGCTCGCCCAGAGCGGCGATCGCCATACGGCCGCCATCGCGTCGGAGCTCGCCGGCCGGGTCTATGGCCTGGTTTCCTTGAAGGCCAATATCGAGGATGCCGCACACAACACGACACGCTTCGTCATCCTCTCGCGCGAGCCAAAGGTGCCGCCGCTCGGCCAGGAGATCGCCGTCACCTCGCTGGTCTTCCGCGTACGCAACGTGCCGGCCTCGCTCTACAAGGGCATGGGCGGCTTCGCCACCAACGGCGTCAACATGACCAAGCTCGAAAGCTACATGGTCGGCGGCCGTTTCACCGCGACCGAGTTCTATGCCGATGTCGAGGCGCATCCGGACGAGCAGCGCCTGAAGCTGGCGCTCGAGGAGCTGCGCTTTTTCACCGAGGAGGTCACAATCCTTGGGACATATCCGGGCCACCCCTATCGTCGAACCGCAACGCAAGGACATTGAGCCATGACCCCGTATGAGCGTCTGCCCGCCCTCGTGACCATGCTGGCCCTACTCGTCTATGTGTGGAATTTCGCCGCCTGCGGCCGGGCGCGCGATAAGTTCGGCGTGAAGGCGCCGGCCGTGACCGGCCATCCGCAATTCGAGGCGCGCTTCCGCGTCCAGCAGAACATGCTGGAGCAGCTGATCGTGTTCCTGCCCTCGCTCTGGATCTTCAGCTTGACGTTGTCGCCGCTCATCGGCGCCGCCGTCGGCCTCGTCTTCGTGATCGGCCGGGTGATCTATTCGCTGGGATATTACAGCGATCCGACCAAGCGCGGCACGGGCTTCATGATCGGTGCGCTCGCATCCGTAGTGTTGCTGATTGGTGCCACTATCGGCACAATCCGTGTCATGTTCTTGTAATACCGATCACTTTTATGTGATCAGCCTTGCAGGTTTCGCACCGTGCCAACCGGACAATTTGGGCTATTCTGCCCTTCGGAGGCCGATGCCGGTGCGACGCATATTGTGCGACCCCGTGCAATTACCGGCCTCTCCGGCTGCCACCCCATCCTAGCGCGGCCGGCCGTGGGGGCGTTGCCCGCCGCACCTGCGGACCGGGCCCGAGTGGGCAACCGCTCGGGCCCGTCGCATGTGTGGGTATTGCGTGTTTCAGACGACCGCATGCCGCCTACCCAAGCGTGGCGGCGAACACGCGCAAGTAGTTGCCGCCGAGCAGCAGGGCGATCTCGTCAGTGCTGAAGCCGGTTCGTCCGAGCGCGTCGGCTAGCCAGGGCAGGTCCCGGTACTTCGCGAAAATGGCGGGTACCAAAAGCCCCAGCATGTCGCTGCCGAGCCCGACATGCTGGACCCCGACCACGCCGACCATGCGCGCCATTCCCTCGGCGAAGCTCTCCATGTCGGGAAACTCGCTGGAGGGCGGCCAGATGCCGATGACGCCGCCGGTCTCGGCGATGATCCTGGCATGCTCGACCGTGATCCGCCGGCTGCGCGGCGGCGGTTTGTCCGAGAGCGAGGTGTGCGACAGGATCAGCGGCTTGGTTGTGACCGATGCCGCTCGCTTGACGAGATCGAAGGTACCGTGGGCCACATCCACGACGATGCCGCGCTCGTTGCAGCGCTTCACGACATCGGCACCGAAATCGGTGAGCCCGCCATGCACCGGCGCCTCGGTCTGGATGTCGCCCAGCTCGTTCACCCGGTAATGGGTCAGCTGCAGATGGCGCAGCCGTTGCGTCTCATAGGCTTCGTCGACGCGGTCGAGGCGGCCTTCGAGGAAATCGGCACCTTCGGAGGTCACGATCACGCCCGGCCCATCCGTCCTGGTGCGATGGAGATCGCCCAGCGTCGCGATGACGGCCAGCTGCTGCTCCGCCACCAGCGCATGAAGCCGCGCGAAGGCGCGCTGGCCCCATTGATAGAGCTCACCCGGATCCGGCTCGCGCACCGCCTTGATGCGGCCATCGACCGTGCGCGTGGTCGGCTTGTCGGCGACGATGGCGAGGCAGATCGCCGACATGCCGCCGGTCCGCATATCGCCGGCCAGATCGTCGAACGGCACGTCGTCGAGCTTGCCCTGGCGGCCGAGCACCCGGCCGGCATGGCTGTGGAGATCGACCGTGACGCCATTGAGCGCCGGCTCGGCCTTGGCCGGCCGGGCGAGCGACGCTCCCAAGCCCAGCAAGGCGCCCGCCGCCAATAGGCCGCGCCGCGTCACACCTCTGGGCTCGGCCGACACCAGCCGTGCGTCCCGCAGTTGATAATGCCAGCCGGCCGGATCCTCGCTCAGCCGGCACCAGCGGCCGGCCAGCCGGATCTCCCACCCGTCGAGGGTAATCGGCTCGGCCGCGAAGATCTCGACCGCCGCCAGCGGATCGGATGGCAGGCAGCCGACACAGCAGGGTTCCTCCGGCACCAGCAGAAAATAATCATGCGCCGGCTGAAGCTCGATCGGCGCCATCCAGCCCGAAATCTCGACCATGGCGCCATCGGGCGCTGGCGCGAGATCGGGCCAGGCGATCTGCATCAGCGCTGCAACCAGTCTTCGATCAGCCGCCGCGCAATCGAATCCTTGCGCGGCATGCGGAACTGCTCGTCATCCTGATGGCTCAAGAGAAACTCGCGCGAGACCCAGCGCGCCTGTTCGAGCTCGAGCCCGTCGACCTTGATCTCGCGCGTCCGCGCCTCGGCCCAGAAGCCCAGCATGATCGAGGCCGGAAAAGGCCAGGGCTGCGAGGAATGATAGTTCACCGCATCGACCACGATGCCCGATTCCTCGAACACTTCGCGCGCTACCGCCTCTTCCAGGCTCTCGCCCGGCTCGACGAAGCCCGCCAGCGTCGAGAACATGCCGGGCGGCCAGATCTTCTGCCGGCCGAGCAGGCAATTGTCGCCGTCGGTGACCAGCATGATAACGGCCGGATCCGTGCGCGGGAAATGGCTCGTCTTGCAGCTCTCATTGGTGCAGCGGCGCACATGCCCGGCCTCGACCGGCACGGTCGGATGACCGCACACGCCGCAGAAGCGATGGCGCGAATGCCAATGGAGCAGGCCCTTGGCATAGGCCAGGAGGGCGCCCTCGCCTGGCTGCAGCAGCGGGCCGAAGGCGCGCAGGTCGCGGAACCGGTGCCCGTGCGCATCGAGCCCGATCGTCTCGATCGGCGTCTCGATCGCCGACAGATCATAGGCGAAATGAGCCGTGTCGGCGTTGAGCCCCAGCAGTGCCACTTCCGGCGCCTGGACCAGCGTCACCATCGCCTGGGCTTGGGTCAACAGCACCGGGCGCGGCCCGTCCGCCGATTCCAGCACCAGATTCTGCGCCCGCCACATCGGCACGAACAATGAGCTTTCGTGCCGAAGCCGCTCCGCCAGCCAGGCATCGTTCTTGCGCAGATGGCTGACGCGGTCGAGCCCGTTGGCCGCATAGAAATTCGGTCGCCTCATGATCCCGCGGCTCGCCCCTCACCATTTGCCTGGAGGCTACGCTGGGAATGCTGCCCGAGGGTAGCGCTTTAACGCCGTTTCACGCCCGGCATGCATGAGGCTTGCACTGCCGGCCCGGAGGCCTGATATAGTGCCTTCGGGAGGTCGGCTATGGGCAGGTCCCTCGCCAACCCGGTCAGGTCCGGAAGGAAGCAGCCGCAACGAGTTTCGGCCTGGGTCGCAGCCGGTCTCCCACTCCATGTTCCTTTGACGACGGCGTTCCCGGTCCGATGAGCAGCGTCGAATATCGGGTGCTCGCCCGCAAGTACCGGCCGAGCAGCTTCGCTGAGCTTATCGGTCACGACACGCTCGTCCGGACGCTGTCGAACGCGTTCGAATCGGGCCGCATCGCGCACGCCTTCATGCTGACCGGCGTGCGCGGCGTGGGCAAGACGACGACGGCCCGCATCGTCGCCAAGGCGCTGAATTGCACCGGCCCCGACGGCACCGGCGGCCCGACCATGAATCCCTGCGGCCAATGCGACGCGTGCCGCTCGATCGCCGAGGACCGGCATCCCGACGTGATCGAGATGGATGCGGCCAGCCGCACCGGCGTCGACGATATCCGCGAGCTGATCGAGAGCGTGCGCTATCGCCCCGTCTCGGCGCGCTACAAGATCTACATCATCGACGAAGTGCACATGCTGTCGAAGGCGGCCTTCAACGCGTTGCTGAAGACGCTCGAGGAGCCGCCGCCCGACATCAAGTTCGTGTTCGCCACGACCGAGATCAACAAGGTGCCGGTGACGGTGCTGTCGCGCTGCCAGCGCTACACCCTGCCGCGCATCCCGCTCGAAACGCTGGCCCGCTATTACGGCGAGATCGCCGCGAAGGAGTCGGTCTCGATCGAGCCCGGCGCCCTGGCGCTCATCGCGCGCGCCGCCGACGGCTCGGTCCGCGACGGGCTGTCGATCCTCGACCAGGCGATCGCACTCGGTTTCGGCCAGACCATCACCGAGACCGCCGTGCGCGAGATGCTGGGCGTGGCCGATCGCGGCCTGACCTTCGATCTCTTCGAGACGGTCATGGCAGGCGACGCACCCGGCACGCTTGCGCGTCTCGAAGCGCTTTACAATGGCGGCACCGATCCGGTGATGGTGTTGCAGGATCTGCTCGACATCACCCATTTCGTGACCCGCCTCAAGCTCGAACGCCCGGGCGACGCCAATGCCGCGGCCGCCCCGCTGGCCGACGGCCAGGATCGGCAGCGCGGCCAGGCGCTGGCCGGGCGGCTCGGCATCGCGTCGCTGACCCGCGCGTGGCAGATGCTGATGAAGGGATTGGCCGAGGTGCAGACGGCACCGCAGCCCTTGAAGGCGGCGGAGATGGCGCTCATTCGGTTGATCTATGTCGCCGATTTGCCGCCGCCGGGCGAGATCGTGAAGGCACTGCAGAATGGCCAGAGCCTCCGCGCCGGCAATGGCGGCCCTGCCGCCGGCCCCGCAGCACCACCGCCCGCGCGGCCGATGGCGATCGCCGGCGGTGGTGCCGTCGCGATCGGTATGGCCGCCCCTGTCGCCGCCGGTACGCCGATGCCGGCGAGCTTCCAGGCGGTGATGGCGCTGATCGCCGACCGGCGCGAACGGATCTTCTACAATGAGCTCGCCCGCTCGGTGCATCTGGTGCAGTTCGAGCCGGGCCGGATCGAGTTCCGTCCGACTGCCGACGCACCGCGCGATCTTTCGGCCCGGCTCGGCCAGTTCCTGCTCGAGGAGACCGGCCAGCGCTGGATCATCGCCGTTTCGCGCGAAGGCGGCGAACCGACCTGGCACGAGCAGGCGGAAGCCAAGGAAAAGGCGCGCCTCGCCGAGGTCTCCGCCCATCCGCTCGTCCATGCGGCCCTCCTGATGTTTCCCGAGGCGGTGATCGAGCTCATCAAGGAGCCCGAGGCGGCGCAGCCTGATGCCACACCGCCGGCCATCCTGCCGGAAGAACCGCCGCTCTTGGCGCCGCTCGAGGAGGGGCCGGCGGCACTCTATGAGGAAGACGATCCCGGCCCGTTCGTCGGCGAGGCCTGGGAGCTCGACCAGTATCTGGGAGAAGCGGAATGAAGAATCTCGGCAACATGATGAAGCAGGCGCAGCAGATGCAGCAGCGCATGCAGGAGATGCAGGCGCAGCTCGACCTGGTCGAGATGACGGGTGCCTCGGGCGGCGGCATGGTGCAGATGACCTTGAACGGCAAGGGCGACCTGAAGAAGGTCGCGATCGACAAAGCGCTGATGGACCCGGAAGAGGTCGAAGTGCTGGAGGATCTGCTGATGGCCGCCTTCGCCGACGCCAAGGCCAAGGTCGAGGAGCATGTCTCGAGCGAGATGGCCAAGGTGACGGGGGGGCTCAAGCTGCCGGGCGGCATGAAGCTGCCTTTCTGAGATGAGCTCAGGCGGCGAGATCGAGCATCTCGTCCAGCTGCTGGCGAAGCTGCCGGGGCTCGGCCCCCGTTCGGCGCGCCGGGCAGTGCTGCATCTCCTGAAGAAGCGCGAGGCGCTGATGCTGCCGCTCGCCGACACGCTTCATGAGGTGGCCGACAAGATCCTCGCCTGCGCGATCTGCGGCAATCTCGACACGACCGATCCTTGCGCCATCTGCGCCGATCCGAAGCGCGATGCCGGTCTCGTCTGCGTCGTCGAGGATGTCGCCGATCTCTGGGCGATCGAGCGCACGCATTCCTTTGCCGGCCGCTACCATGTGCTGGGCGGCATCCTCTCGGCGATCGACGGGGTCAGGCCGGAGGATCTGACCATCGCCGCCCTCGTCGATCGCTGCGCGTCCGGCGCGGTGCACGAGGCAATCCTCGCCATGAACGCCACCGTCGAGGGCCAGTCGACCGCGCATTACATCACCGACCGGCTGCAACCAACCGGCGTCAAGATCTCCCGCCTCGCCCACGGCGTCCCGGTCGGCGGCGAGCTCGACTATCTCGACGAGGGCACGCTGACGGCAGCGTTGAAGGCGAGGCGGCCGCTTTAGGCCTAACTGGCAGCATTGAAAGCCATAATGACAGCATATATGCTGTCACGGTGATTTTGATTGTCCTGGACACGAACGTTTTCGTCTCGGCGCTCCGTTCTGGTGGGGGTGCGTCGCGCGAGGTTTTGCGCAGAGCGCTCGAGGGTCGATACTGTCCTCTTTTTTCCAATGCACTCTGGCTAGAATACGAGGATCTGTTAGGACGGAACGTCTGGACAGACGAGACGACGGACCAGGATAGGCAGGAAGTGCTCGCGGCGTTGGCGGCCGCGGGTCAATGGATCAAGATATATTATGGCTGGCGGCCCAATCTTGCCGATGAAGGAGACAATCATCTCATCGAGCTAGCAGTGGCGGGAGGCGCTCAGGCCATCATCACTCACAATGTTCGCCATCTGCGGTCCGGCGAGTTGAGATGGCGAGATCTCTCGGTGTTTACACCTTCGGAATGTCTGGACGCTTTGAAATGACCACTCTGACCATCCGCCTCCCCGAGGACACGAGCCAACGGCTTAAGCAGTTGGCAGCTTCCAAGGGCATCAGCTTGAACAAGCTCATGGAAGAACTGAGCACGGCCGCACTCGCCGCCTATGATGCTGAGACCCGATTCCGCGTTATGGCCGCAGCAGCAGATCGGCAAAGTGCCTTGAATATCCTGGCGCGGCTCGATGCGCTCGACCGCGGAGCGAGCCCAGCCTCCCTCTCGAGTCCGGTAGGGGGTCGAGGCGAGGGGTGAGTGTACGGACGATCAGGACTTGCACATCCCCCAGCTTGCTGAGACGAGCCACCGTTAGGACCGAGTGACGATGCCGCTTTACACCTACATCGTTTCCTACAAAGGCGCGACCCACGTCATCCAAAAGCGATCAAGCAACTTTCAGGGCTTCGGACACTGGGCGATCGAATTGCCGAAGGACGCCTTGCCACCAGATGTGAGAAGGCAAGTCATGGGTAAGATGTATGGGGGATTCGAGGCGATCCCCAACCGGATTAATACGTGGCAGAACAAATTCGAAATCGACGGATCGGCCTTCGTTGTCGTCGCGATTCAAACCGAAGGCTAAGCATCCACCAGCCGTGCCGTAGTCATGATCGCCGCCGTCAGGATCGCGCAGCGGTAGTCGCTGCCGCGGAGATCGGCGCCGATGAGGGTGGCGCCGGTGAAATCGGCCTTGGCGAGCATTGCCTCCCTGAGATCGGCGTTGCTGAACTCGGCCTCGACACAGCTGGCGCCGCGCAAGTCGGTCGGCCAGCTGCGCCCGCTCTGCATACCGCTCGGCCGGCGGATCGGCATCGGCGAGAGCCTGGCCCCGCTAAGCTTGGCGCGGGCGAGGTCGGCGCCGGCGAGATTGGCGCCGGAGAGATCCGCCCCTTCGAGCCGGCAATCGCTGAGCCGCGCGCGGTCGAGCTGGGCCAGGCACAGCTTGGCGCCGCGCAGATCGGCACCGGAAAGATCGCACGCTGTGAGCTTGGCGCCGGAGAGATCCATGTCGGCGAGATCGAGACCGGCGAGCGCCAGGCCCGAGAGATCGAGCCGTTGCCCCGCAGCACCACCGCTCGCGATCCAGCGGCGATGCGCCTCGATCATCTGCACCACCCGCGCCTCCTCGGCCTTGGGTGTGGCCGCACTGATCTGGGCGCCGCGGCAGGACGCCTTCGAGAGATCGACATCGATGAGCTCGGCGCGCCTGAGATCGGCATTGTCGAAGATCGTCCCTTCGAGCCGGGCGTGATTGAGCATCGCCGATTTGAGGTCGGCGCCGGTGAAATCGGTATGGGTGAGCACACTGCCGGTGAGATCGACCTGGATCATCACGGCCCGGCTGCAATTGGCCTGGCTGAGATCGGCCGCCGCCATCTTGGCTCCAGTGAGATCGGCATCGACGAGCCGCGCACGCCGCAGCTTCGCGCCCGACAAATTGGCCGGCTGCTCGCGAATTCGGCGCTCGCCATCGACCCAATAGACCTGTTGACCGGGCCGAAGATCGGCGCGTTCGAGATTGGCGCGCTCGAGCCCGGCACGGCTGAGATTGCAGCCGCGCAGATCGGCGCCGACGAGCGTCGCATCGGTAAGATCGGCACCCGTCAGATTGGCGCTGGCGAGATCGGCGCTGTCGAGCCGGCTGCGCGCCAAGAGGGCACGCGACAGATCGATGCCGGCGAGCCGGGCCGATTGCAGGCGCAAGGCAGCCAGGTCGACGCCGGCAAGCACGGCGCCTTTGAGATTGAGAATCCGACCACCCAATTCGCCATCGAGATAGCGACGATGGGCGTTAATGGCTTGCAACAGCTCGGTTTGATTCATTACCAGGTTCGACAGGACCCCTACTACATCTAGCATACGCAGATCTGTAGATTGCGCATAGCTTGATGAAGGGCCCTGCGAACCGATATCTCGCCGGGCTTCCGCCGGCGGCTTAGGTCAGGGGGTTTTCGCTGATGTCCGTGCTCGTGCCGGCCGAGGTCGGATCGACCTGTGCCGCACCATGGTGATGATGGTGGTGGCCGTGCCGCGACGTCTGCTTCGTGGTGTTGGCATCGGCTGCCGGGCTGCTCGACTGCCCCTGCACCTGAGCCGAAACCGTGGTCGCGGCCGTCTGATCGCCCGGCAGCGGGCTCGTGACCGGCTGGTTGATTGGCTGCGGCAAGGTGGAAGCCGGCGGCGCATCGGTCGCGGCGGGGGTTGGCGCGACGCTGCCATCCTGCGACAGAGGCGACTGAATCACGGGTTCGATAGGCCGGATGTGATCGAAATGAAGACCCCCGATGCTGGACATGACTGACGCTCCGTCTTGGTTAAGGTGAGGAGCAGGCCCGCACACGCTGTGCCATCAGACAAGCCCTTGATATCCCAAGAGAAGAGATCGCCGCGATCAAGCAATCCGAGTCTCACCCGGCAGAATTTGCCGAGTCAGCGCTGCAGCGCCGGCACTTCCGGCACGTCGGTCGCCTCGCCCTCGATCATCTCGGCGCCGAGATCGAGCACCTGATAGGCCGGCAGATTGTCCGGCACCGGTTTGGTCGGGCGGAGGCCGAGCCGGCTCACATCGCGCGCCCGCGGCAGGACGCGGCCATTCAAGCTGCTGGTCAGCTTCGCGAAGGCGTCGGCCGCGGTGCGGATGCCCTTGCCGACCGTGCCGGCATAGCCCACCGCGGTCGCCAGCGCCTCGAGCAGCCGCTCGGTCCCCGCGACGATGCGCTCCTGATTCTCGATCTGCCGCGCCAGGCTGATCTCGACCGAGGCGAAGCCCACGATCGAGGCGAGGCCCGAGGGGCCGGCGAGCACGATCTCCGCCTGCGCCGCCTTCTGCATGAAGGAGGGATCGGCGAGGCCGAGCTTTTCCAGTGCGGCCTCGTTCGGCAGATACATGACGGTGAGGAGCCGCGTGATCTCGCCCTCCTTGCCGGCCTTGCGGTATGTGGTCCGCACCGCGCCGCGATAATCGCGGTCGCCCAGATCCTTCAAATGCTGGTTCATGGTGCGGGCGAGGCTGCGATAGGCCTCCTCCTCCCGCTCCGTCCCTTCCGCCTGGGCGAGCTCGATCAGATGCTTGGACGCCTTGGAATCGATCACCAGCACGGCGTCGCCGGGCAGGAAGACGAGCGCGTCCGGCCGCTTGCGCCCGGCCTCGCCGTCATAGACGGTCGCCTGCAGCACGAAATCGCGCTCCTGCACCAGACCGAAGGAGCGCAGCGTGTTGGCGAGCCCGACCTCGGCGAAATAACCGGCCCCGCTCGGGCTCGACAGCGCGCGCCAGACCGTGTCGAGCACGATTGCGCGCTCGGCGACCTGGCCTTTCAGCTGCGAGACGCCGTCATTGAGGCTCTGCACCTCTTGGCGCAGCGTCTCGGTCGTGGCCTTGATCTGCTGTTCCGCGGCCGCCTTCGCTTCCGCCGTCTCGCGCTTATGATCCTCGATCAGTTTGGTGGAGAGCGATTGCGCCGTCTCGAGCACGCTCGCCTTGGTCGAGCTCATGAACTCGGCCTTGGTCTTCTCCCAATCCTGCATGCGCTCGAGCGTGGTCGCGGTTTCCTGCCGGGCCAATGCCGCCGCCTGCTCGGCCTGGGCGCGCGCCGTCACCGCGGCATCGCGCGAAGCCATCGCGTCTTCGAGCCGCGTCTCGAGCCGGCCCAGCGAAGCCAGCGCCTCCTCAAGCCTGGCCTGCGCCGCCGCGCGCTGCTCGAGATCCGATGCCGCCTCGGCGCGTGCCGCGTCCAGCCCCTGCCGCAGCCACAGCAGAACCAGGAGCCCGCCGAGCACCAGCCCGATCAGTCCTGCCAGCGCCAATCCCGCGAAATCCATGCTTCCTTACCTCGTCATCAGGCTTCAGGATATCAGCGGCCGGCGCCTGCCGCTTGACCCGCGTGCGCCGACGCCATACCAACCGTCGGATCGTGTCCGGAATCCTGAGGGAAACTGCCGCTCATGGCCCGTCTGCCCATCCTCATCGCACCGAACCCGGTGCTGAAAGCCAAGGCGAAGCCGGTCGCCACCGTCGACGACTCGCTGCGCCAATTGCTCGACGACATGCTGGAGACGATGTACGCGGCTCCCGGCATCGGCCTCTCCGGCAACCAGGTCGGCGCATTGCAGCGCGTCGTCGTGCTTGATATAGCGCGCGAGAACGAGAAGCCGCAGCCGCTCAAGCTCGTCAATCCCGAGCTGACCTGGCAGTCGGACGAGCTCGCCTCCTATAATGAGGGCTGCCTGTCGATCCCCGAGCTCTATGCCGATGTCGTCCGGCCGGCCGAGATAAAGTTCCGCTTCCTCGACGAGCATGGCAAAAAGCAGGAGATGGCGGCCACCGGCCTCCTTGCCACCTGTGTCCAGCACGAGATCGATCATCTCGACGGCATCCTCTTCGTCGATCACCTCTCGGCCCTGAAGCGCAACATGATCATGCGCAAGCTGGTCAAGGCACAGAAGACGAAGTCGGAATCGGCGATGTGACGACGATGCCGCTGCGCCTCGCCTTCATGGGCACGCCGGATTTCGCGGTGCCGGTGCTGGAGGCACTGGTGGCCGGCGGGCACGAGCTCGCCGCAATCTATACCCAGCCGCCGCGTCCCACAGGCCGCGGCCACCGGACCCAGCCTTCGCCGGTCCAGGCGCGCGCCGAGGCGCTCGGCATTCCCGCATATCATCCGACGAGCCTGAAGCCGGCCGAGATCCAGGAGGCTTTCGCCGCACTCCGGCTCGATGCCGCCGTGGTCGCGGCCTACGGTCTGATCCTGCCCCGGCCGATCCTGGCGGCCCCCCGGCTCGGCTGCCTCAATGTCCATGCCTCGCTCCTGCCGCGCTGGCGCGGGGCGGCGCCGATCCAGCGGGCGCTCATGGCCGGCGATGCCGAGACCGGCGTCACCATCATGGCGATGGAGGCCGGGCTCGATACCGGCCCGATGCTGCTGAAAGGCGTGGTGCCGATCGAGGCGGACACGACCGCCGCGGGCCTCACCGAAACGCTGGCGGCACTCGGCGCCCGGCTCATCGTCGAAGCCTTGGAAGGTGTCGCCGCCGGAACGCTCAAGGCCGAGACCCAGCCGGCGGAGGGCGTCACCTACGCCGCCAAGCTCGAGCGCGAGGAAGGAAGGATCGATTGGCGCGAGCCGGCCGCCTTCATCGAGCGCCGCGTGCGGGCGCTCAACCCGTGGCCCGGCACCAGCTTCAGCGTCGGCGAGGAGCGCATCAAGCTGCTCGCCGCCCGAGTCGAACCCCTTGATGCGGCAATGGGAAGCAGCGAGGCCGACCCCGCTTTCGCCGCCCCAGCGCCCGGCACGGTGATCGACTCGGATTTCGGCATCGCCTGCGGTCAAGGCGTGCTCCGCCCGCTCCTGTTGCAGCGCCCGGGCCGAGGGCCGGTGGAAAGAAGAGCCTTTCTCAATGGCTTAACGATCCGTAAAGGCAACCAACTGTAGAACGGCCCGGGAATAACCGCGCTTAGCTGTGAAGCCGAGCCGAAGGCCGGAATCCGCGTGATATTAAAATCACCTGTCAATAGAAAGATTCTGTAGAAAATCACTCCCTGCTCATGCATCTTTTGCGCGTCTCGCCTGATCTGCTCGCTCGAGCGGATTGCCCTTCAAGATCCTTGCTTCACCGGGGGGTTATGAAGCTTTTCCTTGCCTCAACGGCAGCTTTGCTGGCCGTCAGCACGAGCTTTTCCGCAGCGCAGGCTATGAACTGCGTGGCTTACGTCGAGAGCGTCGCCGACTGGAACCTGAGCGGCAATGCCTGGGCGTGGTGGGATGGTGCGGAACCGATCTATAAGCGCGATCACGCGCCCTCGGCGGGGGCGGTGATGGTGTTCAGTCGAACGCGTCAAATGCCGCTCGGCCATGTCGCGGTGGTCAGCGCCGTCAACAATCCCCGCGAAATTCTCATCGATCACGCCAATTGGCATCGCGGCCGGGTCGAGCATGGCACGATCGTGAAAGACCTCTCCGAGCACAATGATTGGAGCCTGGTCAGCGTGCAGTGGCAGGGCGAGGTGTTCGGCAATCCGACGCCGGTCAAGGGCTTCATCCTTCCGAAGGACGGGATGGTGGTGCGCACCTTCCATCCGGGCGATGAGGAGCCGCATCTGATGCTGGCCGGCAACGGGCATGAGCGGCACCGGCATGGCGCGCGCCTGCATGAGGCGCCCCTTCAGGAAGCAACTTCTCGCCATCATCTGTCCGAGCACGAGGCGCTGATGCAGGAAGCGCAGCAGGAGCGTGAGTTGATCCGCGAGGGTCAGATCAAGCTCGCCTCCTTCCGTCCCGGCGCGTCCGAAGCGCACCAGGCCGAGATCGAGCTCGCGGCCCATCACGGCGGTGGCGGCGGCCACGGCCATAGCGGCAGCCACCACAGCTCCGGCGGCGGCCACAAGGGCGGCGGCAGCGGCAAGTCCCACAGCGGCAGGCACTGACTAGCTGACAGCGGGATCGCACCAGGCGACCAGATCCGCGACGCTATCGAACAGCGCCGCGGATCGGTCGATATTGCCGATGACGCCCGGCACCGTCCCGGAGCTGGTATATTGCCAGAACAGGAACGGTGCCTGGACCTGTGCACTTGCCGCCTCCGTGCCGGCCGGCAGCGCCGGCACCGCGCCGAAACGATAGCGCGCCAGCCACCAGGGCCAGTTGGCCATGCCGGCCGAGGGCGTGCCGGGCGCCGAGCCGGGCATGCCCCAATATCCCAACGGCAGCCGGCCGACGACCGAAGCGATCCGGTTGCCGAGATCCTCGAGATCGCCGGCTACCAGCGTTCCCTCGCCTTCCCAGTCGATCGCGTAGGGCATGCCGGCGCCGATCTGTGCCGTCTCGAGGAAATTCCCGGCCTGCGCCCCGATGTCGTCGGCGTTCACGAAATGATAGGGGATGGTTCTGATGCCGGCCGCCGCCGCGCCGGCGATATTGTCGGCGAAATTGGGGTCGACGATGTCGGTCCCCTCCGTCGCCTTGATCATCGCCACGGCGATGCCGGATCCCGCGACCGCCGTCCAGTCGACGGTGCCGTTATGGTGTGAAACATCGATGCAGCAATCGAGGAGCGCCATCTGCCGATCTCCCGGCAATGAACGGACCCCAATTTCTTATTTTACGATGATCCGAGCCCCGACGGCATATCGATACCGCATGCGGACCCGGCCTCGCGATGCGTCAGAGATACCCCGTCCCCGCCTCTTCGGCGAAGCGCGCGGGTGCGCCTTCCCAGACGATCCTGGCGTGCTCCAGCACATAGACCCGGTCGGCATGTGGCAGTGCGAAGGTCACATTCTGCTCGCCCAGAAGGAAGGTGATGTCGGTCGTCTCGCGCAACAGCGTCAGCGCCTTTGACAGCTGCTCCAGGATGACCGGCGCCAAGCCCAGCGTCGGCTCGTCGAGGACGAGAAGCTTCGGCTTCATCATAAGCGCGCGCGCGATCGCCAGCATCTGCTGCTCGCCGCCCGACAGCGTACGCGCCGCCTGGCCCTGGCGCGACTTCAGGATCGGGAAAAGGCCGAACAGCCAGTCGAGCTGCTTCGCACTCTCGGCCGGCGGCAGATGCTGGCCGCCGAGATCGAGATTCTCGCGGATGCTCATATCGCCGAAGAGCTCGCGCGTCTCCGGGCATTGGACGATGCCGCCGCGCGCGATCTTGGCGGCACTGAGGCCGGCGAGCGCCTCGCCGCGCCAGCGGATCCTGCCGCTATAGGGCACCAGCCCCGAGATCGCGTTGAAGAGCGTCGTCTTGCCGGCGCCGTTGAGGCCCACGACCGAGACGAACTCGCCCTCCTTGACGCTGAGCGACACTTTCTCGAGCGCCTGGGCCTTGCCGTAGAGGACATTGACATCCTCGACCTCGAGCAGCGGCTTCGACGCCGTGGCGCTGGGCGCGCGATGCTCCATCTCGATGCTGCCGCCGAGATAGACCTGGCGCACCGTCTCGTGGCGCATGACCGCGTCGGCCGGCCCTTCGGTGATGCGCTCGCCGAGATACATGGCGAAGACGCGGTCGACCAGAGCGGCCACGCTCTTCACATTATGGTCGACCAGCAGCACCGCCTTGCCTTCGGTGCGGAAGCCCGCGATGAGCTCGGAGAAATCGCGGACCTCGCCTGAGGTCAGGCCGGCGAAAGGCTCGTCGACCAGCAGCACCTGCGGATCGCGCGCGATCGCCTTGGCCAGCTCCATGCGGCGGAGATCGGCGAAAGGCAGCGTGCCGGGGCGGCGATCGAGCACATTATGAAGACCGACCCGCTCGGCGATGGCGCGCGCGCGCTTTTCCACCGCCGGATCGGCGATGAGCTTCATCAGCGCGTCGGGCAGGAGCGCCAGCATGATGTTCTCGAGCACGGTCTGGCGATGCAGCGGGCGCGAATGCTGGAACACGATGCCGACGCCGGCGCGCGCGATGCGATGGGTGGGCCAGCGCGTGACATCGGTGCCCTGGATCAGGATCTTGCCGGCATTGGGCCGGACGATGTTCATGATCAGCTTCATCACGGTCGATTTGCCGGAACCGTTAGGCCCGATCAGGCCCAGGATCTCGCCGGGTGCCACCGAGAAGCCGATATCCTTGACCGCGACCAGGCCGCCGAAGCGCTTGGTCAGGCCCGCGACCTCGAGGAGCGCGCTCATTCCCGCGCTCCCGTCTTCATAAGCCAGCCCATCAGCCCGTCCGGATAGAAGAGGATGGCGGCGAGCGCCATGGCCGAGACGACGAAGGTGGCGAGCTGTCCGATCGGCCGCAGCAGCTCGCCCATGGCGATGAGGAAGACAGCACCAATGGCCGCCCCCAGGATCGTGCGGCGTCCGCCCAGCACGGCTGCGATGATGACCTGGACGCCGACCGCGATATCGACCACCCCGCTGACCGACGCCGTGCCGAGATACGAGACCAGCAGAGCGCCGGTGAGACCCGAGAAGAGGGCGCTGATGCAGAAGGCGGCGATCTTGTGCTTGGTGACGTTGAATCCCAGTGCCGCCGCTTCGACCGCGTCCTGCCCGCTCGCCTGGAGAATGAGCCCGACCGAGGAGCGCGACAGGAAGAACAGGATGGCGCCGACCACGACCATGAAGATGAAGGCATAGTAGTAGTTGGTCGTGGCATCGATCGAGAGGATGTCGGCGAGCGTCAGGCCGATCTCGCCGCCGGTCACGCCGGCGAAGAGGACGATAAACTGCTGCAGCAACAGCACCGCCACCAGCGTGGTCAGGCCGAAATAGGGACCGCGCAGCCGGAGTGCCGGCAACGCCAGCGCCAGGCCGCCCAGCACGGCCGCTGCCGTGCCGGCGATGATCGAGGCCCAAAGCGGCCAGCTGAACTCGCCATTAAGGATGCCCGTGCCGTAGGCACCGAGGCCTAAGAGGAAGGTCGGCCCGAAATTGACCTCGCCGGCGAAGCCGAACAGCAGGTCCCACGACATGGCGAAGACGCTGAAGTAATAGGCGATCGTCAGGATGCCGACGATATAGGCCGAGACCCAGAAGGGGAGAACCGCCCCCACCGCGAGCGTGACGACGATGAGCCAGAACAGGCGCCGGTTTGCCATCTTGTCGCCTCCTCAGCGCCGACCGAGGAAGCCTTGCGGGCGGATATAGACGACCAGCACCAGGAGGATCAGCGCCGGCATGGAACGGATCTCCGGCGTGATGAGATAGGCCGTCATCGTCTCGAGATAGCCCACGACATAGGCGGCGAGCAGCGAGCCCGACACGCTGCCGAGGCCGCCTAGCACCACGATCGAGAAGGCGCTGGCGGTCAGCTGCCCGGTCTGGGCCGAGCTGGTGCCGAGGAACGTCGCCAGCAGCACGCCCGCGATCCCGGCGAGCACACCATAGATCGTCCAGACCAGCAGATAGACGTTGGAAAGCTCGAAGCCCAGCAGCGTCAGCCCGCGCGGATTGATCGAGGCCGCCAGAAGCTGCTTGCCGAGCCGGGTGCGGTTCACCAGCAGCCATAAGAGCCCGATCGTGGCCCAGCAGATGACCGCGATCAGGATCTCGTTCCAGGGCGTGCGCACGCCGTTGATCATGACCACGCCCTCGATCAGCGGGCGGACCGATTTCGGATTGTCGGTATAGAAATAGGCGATCGCCTCCTGAATCATGATGCCCCAGAGCAGCGTGCCGGTGAGGACGAAGATCTCCTTCTCCTCGGGCGGGATCGCCGACGAGCGCTGGATCGGGCGCACGATCATGAAGTAGGTGACGTAGGCGGTGACGAAACCCGCCAACACGCCGGCCGCGGCACCGCCATAGGAACCGATATTGTTGGCCACGAGCCAAGCGGTCACGGCGGCGACCACCATGGTGCCGCCATGCGCCAGGTTGAGCACGCCCGAGACGCCGAACATCAGCGTGAACCCCAGAGCGCCCAAAGCATAGAGGGCGCTGATCGCGAACCCATCCACCAGAATTTGCGTAGCCAACATAAGGTTCGCCGATCCCCCTCTCGCCCCCGCTTCGGATGCTTACTGCGCCGACGCGGCCTGCTTGACCTTGAGGAATGAGGGGAATTTCGGCTTGGCGGTGGCGAGATCGGCCGGCCAGATGACCTGCTGCTTGCCGTCCTGCCACTGGATGGTAAGCCCGGTTACCAGCCCCTTGCCGTATTTGAGGCCGTGCGCGAACTGCTCGTCCTTGCCGTAGAACTGCATGCGGCCGACCGTGCCGACATGGTCGGTCGCCTCGAGCCCGGCGACCAGCTTGTCGGGGTCGGTCGATTTCTCGCGCTCGATCGCCTCGGCGATGATGTAGATCGCGTCATATGTGGAATAGCCGGTATAGGCGGGCGTCACACCCCAGCGCTTCACATAGGCTTCCGTGAAAGGAATGGTCTTGGGCGTGGTCGCGACCCCTTCGGCGGCGCCGTCGAACGAGACGATGCCGTCGGCCGCTCCGTTGGTGTCCTTCCAGAAGGTGCTCGTGGTCGACTGCGAGCTGTTGCCGCCGATCGGGATCGGCACCTGCTGCGCCGCCCACTGCACGGTCGGCTGCACGCCGACATGGCTGATGCCGGTGATGATGACATCCGGCTTCTTCGCCTCGATCTGATTGAAGATCGGCGTGAAATCGGTGCTGTCCGGCGAGAAGCGGATATGGTCGAGCACTTCGAGCCCTGCCTCCGGCAGGCACTTCAGGAACCGGTCGTCGAGCGGTTTGGTCCAGGCCGCATCCTCGCTCATCACCACCGTTGTCTTCATGCCATAGCCCTTGACGAAGATGTCGTGGGAGGCATCGCAGATCGACTGCGCGATGGCCGACGAGGTCAGCCACTCATGGAAGACGTATTTCAGACCCTTGGAGTCGTAATCCTCGCGGATATGGCGGGTGATCTCGTCGCTCGCCGCACCCGGCGTCATCATCGGGGTCTTGAGCCGCCCCGCCCAGGGCTCCATCGCCAGCACGACTTCGCTGATATAGCTCGCGACCACGGCCACGACCTTGTCCTGGCTTACCGCGCGCTGGAAGGCCTGCACCGCCTCCGTCGCGGAATTATGGTCGTCGTAGCTGACGATCTCGATCTTGCGGCCATCGACGCCGCCCTTTTCGTTGATCTCGTCGGCAGCGATCTGTGCGGCGTTCGGGATCGCGGCGCCGACGATGGACGAGGCCTCGGCGATAATACCGATCTTGATCGGGCCGGTATCGTCGGCGGCCCGCGCCGTCATCGGCGCGGTCGCGAGCGCTACTGCCGCGCAGGCCGTCCCCCAAACGACGATGGTCGAGGCACGGATTCTCTTTGTTGCTGGCATGATCTTCGCTCCCTTCCCCGGCGGCCGGTGCCGCTCCCGTCTTAACCCGCACCCTAACCACAATTTCGCCGGATTTCACCGGACTTTTGCTACCTTCCCACCTCACAACGCATTTGCCGCGCTGAACAGGAACCAACGCTCTCGTGCCGCGCTACAAGCTCATAATTGAATATGACGGAACCGGCCTCGTCGGTTGGCAGCGCCAGGCGAACGGCCTATCGGTGCAGGAGATCCTCGAGACCGCGTGCGAGCGGCTCGCCGGCGAGCCGATCTTCGTCCAGGGCGCCGGCCGCACCGATGCCGGCGTCCATGCGCTGGGCCAGGCGGCCCATATCGATCTGCCGCGGCCCTACGGCCCCGACGAGATCCGCGGCGCCCTCAACTACCATGTCCGGCCGCATGCCGTGGCGATCCTCGCGGTCGAGGCGGCCGATGCCACCTTCCATGCCCGCCTCTCGGCGACGCGGCGCCGCTATCTCTACCGCATCCTCAATCGCCGGGGGCCACCGGCGCTCGAGCGCAGCCATGTCTGGCATCTGGGCGTCCGGCTCGATGCGGACGCCATGGCCGAAGGGGCGGCCTATCTTCTGGGGCACCATGATTTCACCAGCTTCCGCGCCAGCGAATGCCAGGCGCGCTCGCCGATGAAGACTCTCGATCGGCTCGATATCTTCCGCCGCGGCGAGGAAATTCACGTCGAGACCGAGGCGCGCTCCTTCCTGCATCACCAGGTGCGCAACATGGTCGGCACGCTGAGGCTGGTTGGCGCTGGCCAGTGGCGGCCCAGCCAAGTCGGCGATGCGCTAGCCGCACGCGACCGGGCAGCCGCGGGCCCGACCGCGCCGCCCGACGGGCTTTATCTCGTCGAGGTGGACTATCGGCCGCTTTCAGCCGCCGCCGATCTGGTCGGCGACGAGGTCGATGCCGAGGCTGAAGAGAACGTCGAGTAGCACGATCGCGGCCGCGCGCAGCCCGCCGATCTCGAGGATGGCATCGGCGAGGAAGGCCTCGACCACGAGCGCATAGACATGGAAGGCGCCGAACAGGAGCCGCAACGCGCCGCTCGGCAATCCCGGCGCCAAGCCCAGGAGGGCCACGAACAGGGTGATCTGGCCAATCGAGTACCAGTTGTAGCCGGTGACGAACCAGGCCCAGCGCTCGGCGCGGCCGAACCGGCTGAGCAGCGGCCGGAGCAGCAGGAGGAAACCCGCCGTCTCGATGACGTCGCCGATCAGCTGGGCCGCGGTGAAGAGCGCCGGCGTCTCGGTGCTGGAGCCCAGCGCCGCAATGCCGTCGACCAGCAGGAACAGAGGCAATCCCACGAGATAAACGGCGAAGGACCGTCGGCAGGCATCGAGGTCGCGGCCGAAACTTTGGACGCCGCTGCGGTCGAACAGCGCCAGGCGCAGCAGGCCGGCCAGCGCCTGGCCCATCTCTTCGAGCGTGGGCACCGTTCAGCCGGCCGCAAAGAAACGGTCGAGCACGCCGAGATAGATCCGGGTCAGCTGCTCGAGCTCGGCGAGCGGGACTGCCTCGTCCACCTTGTGCATCATGCGGCCGACCAGCCCGAACTCCGCAACCGGGCAGAAGCGCCGGATGAAACGCGCATCGGACGTGCCGCCCGTGGTGCTGAAGACCGGCCGCCGGCCCGTCACCGCCTGGGCCGCATCGGCGATGAGCACGGCGAATTCCGAAGGCGGCGTCAGGAAGGATTCGCCCGATACCTTGACCGCGAGATCCCAGCGCCCGCCATGGATGCCAAGCCGCTCGCGCAGCCAGGCTTCGAGCGAAGCGCCGGACCAGTGGTCGTTGAAACGGACATTGAAGACCGCGCGCGCCGCGGCCGGGATGACGTTGGTCGCCGGATTGCCGACATCGACCGTGGAGACCTGGAGGGTCGAAGGCTGGAAATGGTCCGTCCCTTCGTCGAGCGGCGTGGAGGTCAGATCCGCCAGCATCGCCACCAGCCGATGGATCGGATTATCGGCGAGATGCGGATATCCCACATGGCCGGCGATGCCATGCACCGTGAGCGTCGCGTTGAGACTGCCGCGCCGCCCGATCTTGACCATGTCGCCGAGCACCGCTTCGTTGGTCGGCTCGCCGACGAGGCAGGCATCGATCCGTTCGCCGCGCGCCTCGAGCCATTGCATCAGCTTGACCGTGCCGTTGATCGAGACACCTTCCTCGTCGCCCGTGATGAGAAGGCTGATGCGCCCGTCGAAACGGGGGCCGCGCCGTTCGAGGAACCGCGTGGCAGCGGCCGCGAAGGCCGCGACGGCCCCCTTCATATCGACCGAGCCGCGTCCGACGAGAGTGCCTTCGCGCACGGTGCCGCCGAAGGGATCGACGCTCCAGGCCGCCTTGTCGCCGGCCGGCACGACATCGGTATGGCCCGCGAAGGCGAAATGCCGGCCACCGCCGCCGGCGACGGCATAAAGATTGGCGATGTCGTCGGTCCCGGGCTCCGTCATGACCAGCTCATGGCATGCGAAGCCGAACGGCCGAAGGGCTGCCGCCAGCGTGCCGATGGCACCGGCGTCGGCCGGCGTCACGCTGGGGCAGCGGATGAGATCGGCGGCCAGCGATAGAGGATCGATGGGTGCCGTCATGCCCGCAGGAGGTCGTTGATCGAGGTCTTGGCGCGCGTTCCCGCATCGACGCGCTTCACGATGACGGCGCAGGCGAGATTGGGGGCCGGCCGCCCGTCCGGCAGCTTCTTGCCCGGCAGCGAGCCCGGCACGACGACCGAATAGGCCGGGACTCGGCCCGTGAAGATCTCGCCCGTCTCGCGATCGACGATCTTGGTGGAGCGCGAGATGAAGACGCCCATGCCCAGAACGGCGCCTTGCTCGACCCTGACACCCTCGACCACCTCGGACCGCGCGCCGATGAAGCAATTATCCTCGATGATCACCGGATCGGCCTGCAGCGGCTCCAGCACGCCGCCGATGCCGACGCCGCCGGAGAGATGGCAATTGGCGCCGATCTGGGCGCAGGAGCCGACGGTCGCCCAGGTATCGACCATGGTGCCCGGCCCGACATAGGCACCGACATTGACGAAGGACGGCATCAGCACGGCGTCCGCGCCGATGAAGGCGGAATAGCGCACGATCGAGCCCGGCACGGCGCGGAAGCCCGCTTTCTTGAAACGCTCAGCATCCCAGCCGGCGAATTTGAGCCGAACCTTGTCCCACCACACGCTCTCGCCGAAGGCGGGATCGACCGCGCCGCTCGGCACCACGACGTTCGAGGACAGGCGGAACCAGAGCAGCACTGCCTTCTTCAGCCATTGATGCACCTGCCAGCCACGCGGCCCGTCGGGCGAGGCCACGCGCAGCGCGCCGTCATCAAGGAGCCGCAGGCTTTCCAGGATCGCGTCCGCCGTCTCGCCGCGCGTGTCGGGACCGATCGTGTCCCGGATTTCCCAGGCGCGATCGATGATCGGAGCGAGCGGATGAGTATGCATAATGGGCTACTCGGATGAAATCGAGGGCCGGACCATCGCTCCCGCTTATGTTCCCTGTCAACCGGTGCGGGCTGCAAGCCAGCCCGCCAGATCCTCGGTCCGGTGATGCACCCAGGGCTGGTCCGCCCCCTCGATCGCCCAGTCATTCTGGCTGGCGACCAGCACGGTGGTCATGCCGAGGGCGGCCGCCGGCTCGAGATTGCGCGCCATATCCTCGATCATGGCGGCCTGTGCCGGCACCACGCCGAAACGGCGCATGAGCGCCTCATAGCCTGACCGCTCGGGCTTCGGCACGAAGTCGGCGGCGGCGATGTCGAACACGCCCTCGAAATGCCGATCGAGGCCGAGCCGGCCGAGCACGCGCTCGGCATGGGCGACGGAGCCGTTGGTATGGATGAGCTTCCGCCCCGGCAGCGCTTCGAGTGCCGCATCGAGCGCCGGCGCCGGGATGAGGACGCTCAGATCGATGTCATGGACATAATCCATGAACTCGATCGGATCGACGCCATGCTCGACCATCAGCCCGCGCAGCGTCGTGCCGTGGCGTTGGAACAGCTCTCGCCGGAGCGCCGTCGCCCCCTCGGCATCGAGCGCGAACCGGGCCGCGATATAGGACCCCATGCGCGCCGCGATCTGTGGGAACAGATCGGACGAGGCCGGATAGAGCGTGTTGTCGAGATCGAAGATCCAAGTATGGATATCATGGTAAATCAAGAGCACAGTTGTAAACTCGACAGCATTGATCAGGGCGCAGACGATCCCGCTTGTAAACCCCGTTCCGCTTTCGGTCCAGTCAGGGAAGTTGCCGGCTGCCACCACGCGCGCGGCCGATAGATCGGCAGATGGCCCACCTCGCCGACATGCTGCGCCGGATCGCGCCACAAAGGCAGTCGGTAGCCGCCAGGCCGATTTTATCCGGTTGAGCTTAACCAGAGGAATTCAACAATTGTAAACTCAGAAACCGTACTATTTTGCGTGTAAATATATTGCCTTCAATACCGAGGCGCGAAAATACTCCTCTAGCCGGAAAATAAGGGCCTCGTGCCCATCGTTAAAATTGAATCCGGGACGGTTGGAGTAACATTGCGATGCACATTTTGGTTTCAGCGTATGATTGTGCGCCCGGCTCGGTTTCGTGGAAATGGATAACCTCGACCGCCAAACTCGGTCATGACGTATGGGCAATTGTCTCGCCGGAGCATCGGGATGCCATCTGGGCCGAGTGCGAAAAAGACCTCGGGGTGAGGTCAATTCACTTCCTACATCCAGAGGTGCCGGGCTGGTATCTCGGCCGCGTCAAGAGGCCGAGATGGAGGCTGCCATACCGTCTGCTCTGGCGGATCTCCGCGGCCATGTGCGCGCGCGAGCTTAAGACGATGGTAAAATTTGCAGCGGTTTACAATTTGGGCTCGGCGTCGGCGGCCCCCCTCAACGATCGGCTTCCTCATCGCGGCCTACCGGCGGGAAAAGGGGCCGCCTGATCGAGACCAGCGCGTAGACGGGCAGCATTCCTTCTGGTGCCGGACGCTCTCGCCGACGCGCGTCGTCCGCTATAGCGCGGTTGGAGCTGGTTTCAGATCAGCTTGTAGAAAAACCGAAACCGCCTACCTAACTAATTGAAACATATACAATTCAATGTCGAAGATCCAGACGTTGATCGGGTTGAGATTCAGGGGCATGGCTCTAAGCTGATCAGGAGGGGCGCCGACGCGCGCCCCGTGTTGTAAAACACCCGGCGAAGGACATGAAGCCCAACACGCTGCATTCGATCGAGAAGCAGGTCGGCATCAAATTGACGTGAAATGGGAAGGCGATGGCGACTGTCTGTTTCACCGCGATCATTGAGGGTGACGGGGAGACGGGCTACGGCGTCTTCTTTCCTGATCTGCCCGGCTGCGTCAGCTCAGGCGATACCGTGGACGAGGCAGTGAGAGACGCGGAGGAGGCATTAAGCCTTCACCTCTCCGGCATGACCGAGGACAAGGAAATCATCCCGGCTCCGACTCCTATCGGACTGATAAAGGCGGGCGAGGGTGTCGAAGAAATCGGTCGCGCGTTGATCCACGCCGAGCTTCCTGGAGTGATGAAGCCCTAACCGCCCTCCCCGCCCTGATCCCGCGCGCGGGTCGCGAGCAGGCGGCGGATCCGCTCGAGCACACGCGCATGGTCATAGGGTTTCGCCACCGCCGGTCCATCTTCGCACAGCGCGCCCGCCTGTTCCGTGGCTCGCTCCGGCGAGCCGGCCAGGATCACCTCGATGCCCGGATGCTCGCTCTGCACCCAGGCTGCGAACGGGGAGCCGCCGCCCACCCCGCTCGCATCCGCGAGCACGACCCCGATCGAGTCGGCATGGGCGTCGATCAGCTGGCGCGCCTCCTCGGTATTGAGCGCCTCCAGGACCTCATAGCCGCATTCCCGCAGATACTCGGCCAGCGGATGGCGGACGAGAATATCCGGCTCGAGGATGACGAGAGTGGTGTCGCTCATATCTTGTCCAAAGCCCCGGCTCAGTGGCCGAGAATGTCGACGATCATCGCGATCGCGCGGTTGATCTTGTAGGGCTTGGAAATGAACGGCCGCTGGCAGTGCTCGTTCCCGGGCCGTTTCGCGGGACCGCCGGTGCCCGATGTCAGAATGACCGGCAGGGCCGGATAGACCGCTTCGAGGCTGTACGCCAGCTCGAGCCCGTCGCCCTGGCCCGGCATCTCGATATCGGAGAAGACCAGGTCGACCAGGCCGCCGGCCTCGACGAAAACGCAGGCCTCGCCGGCCCGCGCCGCCTCGATCACGATGAATCCCGAGGCCCGAAGTGCGGCCGCGACCGTGGCTCGCATCAGCACATCATCCTCGACCAGCAAGATATGAGCCGGCTTTGGCCCCTCCCAAGATTTGGGCACCATAACGCCACCCCTCCACCCTCTGAGAACCCGCGACGAGCGAGTCCGGTTCCAGCGCCGTTCCGGCGGCTTAAGGCGCGCTTAACCCTATCGCCCCTAATGAGAAGGCGAAGGCTGGCGGAGGGGCAAAGGCGTGCCAAGGGTTTCCGGCTCTGAGGGCTCGGATCCAGGCGCCACGGACGGCGCCGCGTCGGAAGCAGCGAAAGGCGGGCTCGGTTTTCGGGCAGCCCTGTCGCGCCTGCTCGGCCTTGGCCATGCCGCGGTTGGGACGCTGCCCGAGGACCGCGCCAAGCTGCTGGCGCGTCATCCCGACCCCGCTGTCCGGCTTGGCGTCGCCGCCGCACCCGAAACGGCACCCGAGCTGCTCTATTTCCTGGCGCGCGATCCCGCCGTCGAGGTCCGTCAGGCCGTGGCCGCCCATCCGCGCACGCCGCGCCAGGCCGATCTTCTGCTGGCGCTCGACGAGACCGCCCCGGTCCGCGAGCGGATCGCGCGCAAGGTCACGTCCCAGATCGGTGGCATCGACCGGCAGGGTGCGGCTCAGCTCTGGCAGCTCACCATCTCGGTGCTGGAGGCGCTGGCGCGGGACGATATTCCGCAGGTGCGGCAGCTGATCGCCGAGGCGGCACGCGGCATCGCCGATCTGCCGCCGGCGATGATGACCGCCCTCGGCCGCGACCGTGTCGCCGATGTCGCCGTGCCGGCATTGGGCTTCGCCGGTCGGATCGCGGATGAGGATCTGGTCGAGATCGTCGTCCATGCCCCCGATCCGCGCGTGGTCGGCGCCGTGGCGCGGCGGCCGGCGATCGGCAGCCGGGTCGTCGATGCCGTGGTCGAGAGCGGCGACAATGCTGCGATCACGGCACTCCTCAACAATCACGGTGCGGCGATCGCCCCCGCGACGCTCGAGCGGCTGGTCGAGCTGGCACCGCCGATCGAGGCCTGGCATGAGCCGCTGGTGAAGCGCCCGTCGCTGACCCAGGCGGCCGCCCTCAAGCTCGCCAGCTTCGTGGCGCAGAAGCTCGTCAAATACCTGCAAGGCAGGCCCGAGCTGCCGCCCGAGACCGGCGGCACCATCACCATGGTCGTTCGGCATCGCCAGATAGCACCGCCCGCCCCGGCGGCACCCGAAGACCCCGAGGCGCCGCTCGCCCGCGCCCGCCGGCACTATGCCGCCGGCACGCTCAACGAGGATCTCGTGGTCGAATCACTGGGCTCGGACACCGATTTCGTCATCGCCGCCCTGGCCTTGCGCTCACGGCTCCAGCCAGCCGTCGTCAACAAGATCCTGACCTCGCACAGCGCCAAGGGGCTGACGGCGCTGGCCTGGAAGGCAGGCTTCTCGATGCGGCTGGCGTTCCAGCTCCAGCTTCGTGTCGCCCACCTGCCGCCCAAGGCCCGGCTCAGCGCCGCGCCGGGCGGCATTTTCCCGCTGAGTGCCGAGGAGATGGACTGGCAGCTCGATTTCTTCGGCACGCTGGTGCCGGCGGATCCGTAAGCGTGGCTTCGCTATCCGGAGATTATGTCGCGCTCCAAGGCTTTGATCTGACAATCGGCCTTCATGAGCACGATGCGCAAGCGGCCGCCGATCGGATCTTCGAAATCCGGAGATGAGGGGCGGTCGGTGCTGCCGATCACCTCCCATTTATCGCCCATATCATTGACGATCCACGGCATCTGATTGTCGGCAGTGGCGTCGCTGAACTCCTTTCGGAAGATCAAGTCGGCTATTTTGACGGCAAGATCAGCTGTTATCACATACTTCTTTCGCGCCGCTCGCATCATCATCGTGATCTGATCAGTCCATTCAGTCATTGTGAGCTCCTAGGTTATCGTCCCAAGGATAAAGATTTTCGAAAAGGGGTGCGCTCCATTCGAAGGGTATCTCGGGTGGCACCAGTTTTTGATGCATCGGCGTCCACGGGTAACGTTCATACCAAATAACTACCGGAATCGGCGGCAGTACTTGGCCCGGGAGATATCCGAAAGATTTAATCTTCGCATCAGGGCTGGTGACGATCAACCCGTGAACGAGTGACGGGTACACCCACTGCTGATTTGGTTCGAGGGCTGACCCTGGTCCGGTTTTTACATCGATTACGACTAGCGACGAAGGGTCGCCCGGCATCATCACAACTATATCGGCCCTCGCTATGATTGGAGAGCCAACCAGTATAAAATTGACTTCGGTTTGAACAATCAGCCCGTGCTCTCTAAAATATTCGGCAAGATCCTTCTTGATATCTTCATGAAACTGTCCGTTCCAGCCGATATCGAAAATGTCGCTATCGACATTGGGATCGACATGCAACAGCGCCTGCATGATCGTACTGTGCATGCCCGGCGCGCTCGGAGCGCCGACTTCTTGAGCCGCTAATGCATGGGAGGATGAGGCTGGTGTATCATGAGTTTGATCGGCTGCTTTTTCTTCCGCTGCCAGCAAAACATGCGGCCAATCATTGATGCCGATATCTTGAACTGCTGCCGCGAGGTGTCTGCCAGCGTGCGCCATGTCGCCTGACGTCTGCGCCGCCATGGTGCTCTTCGCCTCGGCCTTGAGGCTGGAGGCCGCCTTCTGGCTGACGCCGCTGCCCAGATACTGATCGCGAAAAGCGCTATCTTCTAAAGCCTTCGCGCCGCTCCACTGTGGGACCAGCCGGCTCAAGCGATCCACTACCGCCGGATCCAGCCAGTCGGACAATCGGTGGCGCCTGGAAGATAAGGACAGATGGGTATGAACGAGCAGAGACGCGAACTCGACCGGCGAGGCTCGTATCGACCAAGGGTTTGTACCAGGCATTGCCTGATCCGGATTTGCGACCACTCTTCCGGCCATCCGGATTGCCGAAAGAGCCCGAACCGGTCCATCGGCCACGCTCATCGCGCGGTTCATCGGGGTTGAAAGTCACATTTCCTCCTTTGATTGAACATTCCCCCCATTGTTCATGATTTGTTCGATTGAGTCGAGAGCTGACCTATCCGCTGATGTGGATAACTCGGCCCCGTACTCGTTGAGCTTTCGCCCGACCGCCCCGGATGATCGTCCCCGCACCAGCGTCCGAGAGTAGCTCGCCTTCCAGCTCCAGCTGCGCGTCGCCCACCTGCCGCCCAAGGCGCGGCTCAGCGCCGCCCCCGGCGGCACGTTCCCGCTGAGTGCCGAAGAGATGAACTGGCAGCTCGATTTCTTCGGCACGCTGGTGCCGGCAGATCCGTGAGCACCCCTCCTCGTTGCATTCCGAATTCCGTCTTCTTCCCCGCCCGCCCGTTAATGGCTATCCTACCTACGGTTGGGGTTCCCGAGACCAAAGTCTGAAGGTCTCGGCTCGGGAGAGTGAGCATGCACATTGCGATGAAATTGTTGCCGCTGGGCGCGTTGGCCCTTGGGTTGGCGTCGTGCGCAACCATGGATACAGTGAAACAGGCACCGCTGGACCAGGGCATTTCGCATCCGTTCGATGCGAGCTATGACCGCACCAGTGCGGCGACCTTGAAGGCGCTTTCGAGCCTCAACGTCAACATCACCAGCTCCAACGAGGATGCCACCGGCACGATCTATCTCGTCAGCAAATCGCTGAGCGCCTTTTCGTGGGGCGAGGTCGGCCGTGTCTATGTGAAGAAGACGGGGGCACCGCCCACGGTCGTGTTCGTCGATTGGGAGAAGCGGAGCACGCTGCAGATCACAGGGACGGGCGCCGACGAGTTCTCCAACACCCTGTTCGACGCCATCGGCCATGCGCTCTAGTCGGTTGATGGGCCAGGCCGCGGCCCTCGCGGCCACAGGGCTTCTGGCCGCCTGCGCGCCCGTCGCCAGTTCCAAGCCTCCCGCGATTTCGGAGCTTGGCCAGGGCAAGGTTCTCGCCGTGGCCACCGCCAAGGGGGAAACAAGCGAATCGCAAGCCGGCCGCATCGCCGTCGGGCTTTTGACCGGCCCTGCCGGCATGGCTCTCGCCGCCGGGACGGAAGGCGATCTCGGCCACTCGACGCTCTACCAGTACGACTTGGAGATGGCCGACGGCAGCCATTCGACCATCCGGTCCTTTTCGATCGCGGCCGTCGATGATTGCGTCAAGATGACCAAGATCGGCGACAAGCCCGAACTGGTCCTGGAGCGTCTCGAGCACGCTTCCTGCGGCAGCGGCACGTCGGGGTAAGCGGGGCTACCGCTTCCGGATCATCGTCCCGGCCCCGGCACTCGAGAGCAGCTCGACCAGGATCGCGTGCGGCTTGCGGCCGTCGAGGATGACGGCGGCTTCAACGCCAGCCTCGACCGCGTCCAGGCAGGTCTCGATCTTGGGGATCATGCCGCCATAGATGGTACCGTCGGCGATCATGGCGCGCGCTTGGTCGATCGTGATCTCGGGCATCACCTGCTTGTTCTGGTCGAGCACGCCGGGCGTGTCGGTCAGCATCAGGAGGCGCGTGGCGTGAAGCGCACCCGCGACCGCACCCGCCGCCGTGTCGGCATTGATATTGTAGGTCTCGCCCGCGGCCCCGAAGCCGATCGGCGCCACCACCGGGATGATGTCAGCGTTCTCCAAAAGCTCCAGCACGCGGCTGTTGACCGAGACCGGCTCGCCCACGAAGCCCAGATCGAGCGCCTTCTCGATATGGCTGTCGGGATCGCGCGTCGTGCGGGTGAGCTTGCGCGCGCGGATGAGGCCGCCATCCTTGCCCGAGAGCCCGATGGCCAAGCCGCCGGCCTGGTTCAAGAGGCCCACGATCTCCGTATTGATGCTGCCGCACAGCACCATCTCGACGATCTCGACGGTGGCCTTGTCGGTGACGCGCAGCCCGTCGATGAAGGAGCTCTGGATCTTCAAGCGGTCCAGCATCTGGCCGATCTGCGGCCCGCCGCCATGGACCACGACCGGGTGGATGCCGATCTGCTTCAACAGCACGACATCATGCGCGAAGCGGGTGCCCAGCTCCGTGTCGCCCATGGCGTGGCCGCCATACTTGATGACGATCCGCTTGTCGGTGTATCGGCGCAGATAGGGCAGCGCCTCGGACAGTACGTCGGCCTTTTTGGCGATATCGTCTTCTGCGGCGGTCATGCGAACCCCTCCTGCCCAAGCTTTGGACGCGGCATTACCTGACCGGCGCCGGCTCCGCAAGAGCCGCTAGGGCCGAGCGCAGGATCGCGATCCCCTCGCCCTCGGCCGCACTTGTCGTATGCAGCACTGGATACGCCGCGACATGGCGCTTGATCACGGCCTCGGTTTCGCGCCGGCGTGCCTCGAGCTCGCGCGGCTTCAGCTTGTCGGATTTGGTCAGCACCAGCTGATAGGAGACCGCGGCATCGTCCAGCATCTTCATGACCGGCTCGTCGGCCGTCTTGATGCCGTGGCGGGCGTCGATCAGCACCAGCACGCGGCGCAGCGTCTGGCGGCCCTTGAGATAGGTCTCGACGAGATCCGTCCAGCGCGCGATCTCATGCTTCGGCGCCTTGGCATAGCCATAGCCCGGCATGTCGACCAGCGCGAGCCGGCCGCCCAGATCGAAGAAATTGAGCTGCTGCGTGCGGCCCGGCGTGTTGGACGTGCGGGCGAGCGTGTTGCGCCCGGTCAAGGCATTGACGAGGCTCGACTTGCCGACATTCGACCGGCCCGCGAAGGCGATCTCCGGCAGCCCCGCCTCGGGGATGGTCGAAAGCAGGGTCGAGCCATTGGTGAATTGGCACTCCTGCGCAAAGAGCAGGCGGCCGGCCTCGAGATCTGCCGACGACGGGGCGAGCTCGTCAGTCATATGATCCCCTCGCCCGCCTGGCGGGAGAGGGAGGGGCCCGGCGCGACAGCGCTGGGAGGGTGAGGGTGTAGCCTCGACAGCGAAATTCCAAAGGCCCAGACCAATTCATTCACCCTCACCCTCCCGCTGACGCGGGGCCCTCCCTCTCCCGCCAAGCGGGAGAGGTGATGGAGCCTCACGCCTTAGCCAGCTTCCCGGCGGTTCCGGCGCGCCGCGTGATCAGCCATTGCTGCAGCATGGTGAGCGTGTTGTTCCACGACCAGTAGATCACCAGCCCGGCCGGGAAATTCGCCATCATGAAGGTGAAGATGAACGGCATGAACTGGAACATGCGCGCCTGCACCGGATCGGGCGGTGTCGGCTGCATGCGCTGCTGCAGCACCATGGTCAGGCAATAGACCGCGGGCCAGGCGCCGATCATCAGCGCATGCGGCGGCGTAAAGGGGATGACGCCGAAGAGGTTGAAGAGCGAGGTCGGATCGGGCGCCGACAGATCCTGGATCCAGCCGAAGAAGGGCGCGTGCCGCATCTCGATGGTGACGTAGAGCACTTTGTAGAGCGAGAAGAACACGGGGATCTGCAACAGGATCGGCAAGCAGCCCGCGACCGGATTGGCGCCGACGCGCTTATAAAGCGCCATCGTCTCCTGGTTCAGCTTGACCTTGTCGTCGGCATACTGTTCCTGCAGCTTCTTCATCTCCGGCTGCAGCTGCTTCATCTTGTTGAGATTGTGGACGGCGCGCGTCTGCAGCGGGAAGAACAGGCCCTTGATGATCACGGTCAAGAGCATGATCGCGATGCCGAAATTGCCGACCAGGCTGTAGATGTAGTCGAGCAGATAGAAGATCGGCTTGGTCAGGAAATAGAACCAGCCGAAATCGACCGCCTTGGCGAAATTGGGCAACCCGTATTCGTGGTCATAGCGGTCGAGCAGCCTGACTTCCTTGGCGCCGGCGAAGATCAGGCTGGCATTGTCGATCGAGGCGCCCGGCGCCACGACCTGATCGGAGCCAAGATAATCGGCCTGATATTGCTGGGTCGGGCCGGTGCCGGCATGGCGGAAGCTCGTCTTGACCGCCTGCTTCTGGTCGGCCGGCGCGATCGTGGCCAGCCAGTATTTGTCGGTGAAGCCCAGCCAGGTACCGGTCGAATCCTTCTCGACCGGGGCCGCGTCCGTGACGCTGTTATATTTGACCTCTTCCTCGACGCCGTTGAAGACGCCGATCGGCCCTTCGTACGAGATCGTCCAGAAGCCGCTGGCGGCCGCCGGCGGCTGGCCGGTGCGGGCAACCAGCGCATAGGGCCGGAGCGTCAGCGGCGTCTCGCCCTTGTTGGTGACGACATCCTTGACCGTGAACATGTAGGAATCGTCGATCGCGAAGGTGCGCGCGAAACTGAGGCCCTCGCCATTGTCCCAAGTGAGCGTGACCGGATGCGACTGCGTGAGCTTGCCGTCGTCCTGCTGCTGCCAGACCGTGTCGGCATCAGGCAGCTTGGGCTTGGCGCCGCCGCCGGCGATCCAGCCATCCTGGGCGAAATAGGCGTTGGCCGTCCCTGAGGGCGACAGCAGCACGATCGGCGGGCTCTTCGGATCGACCGTCTCGTGATAATCGGGCAGCATCAGATCGTCGAGCCGGGCGCCCTTGAGATTGATCGAGCCCTTGATGCGCGCGGTGTCGATCGCGACGCGCTGGGTGCGCGTCAGCACATCGGCGCGGCTCGCCTCGGGCTCGGCCGGCTGGGCCGCCGCCGGTGCGGCGGTGTCGGGCGAGGCACTGGGCGCGCCGGGCGCGCCGGCCTGCTGCTGCTCGGTCTGGGCGGGCGGGGCCGGCGGCTTCCCGGGGATGAAGAATTGGAAACCGAACAGGATCGCGGCCGAAAGCGCGATCGCCAGAATGAAGTTCCGCTGGTCGTTATCCTGCATGCCCTATCCTTCAGCGCCGGTCCGGGACCGGGTCATAGCCGCTGCCGCCCCAGGGGTGGCAGCGCCCGATCCGGCGGAGCGCCAATAATGTTCCGTGCCAGGCGCCGAAGCGCTGGATCGCCTCCATGGCATAGGCCGAGCAGCTCGGCTCGTAACGGCAATTCGGTCCCAGCACCGGCGCCAGCAGCATCCGATAGAGGAAGATGAGGCCGCGGAGCAAGCTCGCCATGGGGCCTCAGTGACTGTTTTGAAAATGCGCGTTGAGCGCATTTTCGGTTCCTGGCCGGCCCACGCCCCCACCCGACCACCCATGCCATGATACTGACGTGGGTGGTCGGGTGGGGGCGTGGGCTGGTGCAGCGCGCATTTTCAAAACAGTCCCTCAGCCGTCGCGCCAGAGGCCGAGCCTTCTCAGCCCGGCTTCGAGATCGGCGGCCATTGCCTGATATGAACGCCCGATCGTCTCGGTCCGCGCAATCAGCACGAAATCTTGGCCGGGCATGGCGTGGCCGCTCATCACCTCACGCATGAGCGCGCGCAAGCGGCGCTTGGCGCGATTGCGGGCGACCGCATTGCCGACCTTCTTGGAGGCGGTGAAGCCCACGCGCCGGCCTTCGGCCTTGGCGCCCGCACGTTCCGGGGCCGGCGACGGCGATGTCTGCAGAATGAAACCGGGTGCCGTCCATTTCCGCCTCCCGCCGGCGATGCGCAGGAAATCCTTGCGCTGCTTCAGCCGACCGAGAAGTGAGGGCATGGCGTCCCGCGTTCAAGCCCCTCGGGCCGGCTCACCCGGCCCGGAACAGGCAACCTCTATTTAGGCAGACAGCTTCTTGCGGCCCTGCGCACGACGGTTCGCCAGCACCTTGCGGCCGCCGACCGTGGCCGACCGGGTGCGAAAACCGTGCCGGCGCTTGCGGACGAGCTTGCTGGGCTGATAGGTGCGCTTCACGACGGAACTCCAAAGGCTCGGCCAAATTCGAGCGGGTGCTTATAGGGGAGTGGGCGAGCGAAGTCAATTCGCCGCAATGCGGGATGCTGCGGCGGATCACCCCGCCGCCACTGCCGCCGGATCGAAGCGTCGGGCATCAAAGGAACCCAATCGACAGCCACGGGAACGCCGCCACAAACAACAGCGCCACCAGCACGGCACCCAGATAGATCCAGACCTGCCCCATCGCCACGTCGGGCGAGACCTTGCCGATGGCGCAGGCGGCGTAATAGCCCACGCCGAAAGGCGGCGCGAAGAGGCCGATGCCCATGGCGAGGATCGTCACCATCGCGTAATGCACCTCATGCACGCCGACGGCACGCGCCACAGGGAAGAGCAAGGGCGCGAACAGCACCATCGCCGGAATGCCTTCGAGCACGCTGCCGAGCACGGCGAAGACGATGATCGAGACGATGAGGAAGCCCGCCTTGCCGCCCGGCATGCCGGTCATCATCAGGACAAGCTGGCGCGAGAAGCCCGATTGCGTGAGCGCCCACGCCATGGCGGTGGCCGTTCCGATGATGAGCAGGATGGCGCCCGACAGCGCCGCCGTCTCGACCAGCAACGGATAGAGCCGGTGCCAATCGCGCCTTCCATAGATGGCCGCACCGACCAGCAGCGTATAGATGACGCCGACCGTCGAGACCTCGGTCGCGGTCGCGATGCCGTCGACCACGGCGAAGCGGATGATGAAGGGCAGGATGAGCGCCGGCAGGGCGATCACGAAGGCGCGGCCGATCTCGCGGCCGGTCGCGCGCCGCACACCGCTCAGATCCTCGTTGCGATTGCGCCACCAGGCCAGGATGACGAGTGCCAGTGCTGCCACCGCTGCCGGCAGCAGCCCGCCGATGAAGAGGGCCGCGATCGAGACGCCCGGCACCACCGAGCCGATGGTGATAAGCACGAGCGAGGGCGGAATCGTCTCGGACATTGCGCCGGAGGCACCCAGCAGCGCTACCAGCTCAGGTCCCTTGGCGCCGCGCCGCTGCATCTCCGGGAACAGCACCGGCGCCACAGCCGCCATGTCGGCCGTCTTCGAGCCCGAGATTCCGGAGACGAGATACATCGCCCCCAGCAGCACATAGGCGAGGCCGCCGCGGACATGGCCCAGGAGCGAGGCCATGAAATCGACCAGCACGCGGGCGAGGCCCGTCCATTCCATGAGCAGGCCCAGGAACACGAAGAGCGGAATCGCGAGCAGGATCAGGCTCGACATGCCGCCATCCATGCGGTTGACGACGATGAGCAAGGGCGCCCGCGTCGCAACCGCGATGTACGACATGGTCGAGACGCCGAAGGCGAAGGCGATCGGCACGCCCAAGAGCACGCAGACCGAGACGAAGCCGATGAAGAAGATGATGAGGTTGATATTGCCGAGCGTCAGGAAGAACGGCTTGGCCAAAAACAGCCCCGCCGCGATGATGCCGACGGCGGCGAGCCCGCCCAGAATCTGCCGAAGGGTCGAGCGCTGGATCAACCGGAACACGGCGACCACCATCATCAGCACGGCACCGACCGCGATGGCCGAGGTGCGCCAGCTGTCGGGGATGTCGAGCGCCGGCAACGTCACCATCGCCTGATCCATGAAATATTGCCGCGCCGGCAGGATGATCTCGAGCACGAAGACGGCGACGATGAGTGCCGTGAAGGTATCGAGCGGGCCGCGCCACGCCACGGGCAGATGGTTGGCGATCGCCGTCAGTCGCATATGCTCGCCCCGCCGCAAGGCCACGACCGAGCCCAGCATGGCCAGCCACAGGAAGAGCAGCGTCGCCAGCTCGTCCGACCACACCAGCGGCCGATTGAAGACATAGCGGGAGACGACGCCGGCGAAGAGGACCACGACTTCGAGCACGACCAGGATCGCCGCCGGCACCTCGGTCAGCCAGGCGAGCGCCACATCGAGCTGCCAGAGCGGCTGGCCGGGCATGCGTTTCAGCGCCGCTACCGCTTGGGTCGGCTCGGGTCGTTCATCGATGGCCATCAGCGGTCAGGCGAGCGGGCCGGAGTATTTCTCGAGCACGGCCCAATTGTCCGGCCCGAACTTCTCCTTCCATTCCTTATAGAAGCCCGCATCGCTCAGCGTCTTGCGGAAGGGCGGCAGGTCCGGCGTGTTGAACACCATGCCCTTGGCCTGCATATCGGCGGCCAGGCTCGAATTGAGCTTCGCCGTGTCGGCCCGGTTTTCAAGCGCGCTCTTGGCGAAATTCTTCTCGACCACCGCCTGGATGTCGGGCGGCAGCGCCTTCCAGGAATCCTTGTTCGCCAGCATCCAGAAGCCGTCCCACATATGGCTCGTCATCGAGCAGTATTTCTGCACCTCGTAGAGCTTGGACGCATTGATGGTGACGAGCGGGTTTTCCTGGCCCTCGACGATATGGGTCTGCAGGGCCGAATAGACCTCGCTGAAATTGATGCCGGCGGGGGATGCGCCGAACGCCTTGAAGAGCGAGGTCCAGAGCGGGCTCACCGGCACGCGGATCTTGAAGCCCTTCAGATCGTCCGGCGTGTTGATCGGGTGCGTGGAGGAGGTGATCTGGCGATAGCCATTGTCCCAGATCTTCTCGAAGGTATAGATGCCGGCCTTGTCGATGGCGGCGCGCACGATCTTGCCGAGATCGCCATCCATGGCCTGCCAGACCGTGTCGTAATCCTTGAAGGCGAAGCCGACGCCATTGATGGCCGCGAGCGGGACGAAGGTGCCGAGGATGAGCGGCGACAGCTTCTGGAACTCGAGCGCGCCCGAGCGCAGCTGCTGCAGCATCTCGGTGTCGTTGCCGAGCTGGTTGCCCGGAAACACTTGGATCTCCAGCCTGCCGTTCGTCTCTTCGCGGATCCGGTCGGCCGCCGCCTTGGCATGCAGGCTCAGCGGATGGGTTTCGGGCTGGTCATTGCCGTATTTGTAGCTGAACTCGGCGGCATCGGCCGGCCAGGTCAGGATATTGAAGCTCGTGACGGCGCCCGCCGCCGCCGTGGCCTTGATCAAGGTCCTACGCGAAATCCTCGGCATGTTTCCCCCTAGCCGGTCCGCGGCGGCTGATCCGCCGCGGCTTGTTTATTGCGGGATCACTATCCCAAATCGTCCTTAAATTAGCAAACTCCGCTTGTCAGTCGGCGGCGTGCGATATGGCGGGCGCGGCGAAGAGCCGCTCCATCTCGCGGCGCACGCGGACCGGTTCGGCCGTCTCGTCGAACGCGACATCGGCCCAGCCCACCACCTCGCCTTCGGCGATGGCCCGGTTGAGCTTGACCTTGTGGGCGAGCCCGATCGGCAGAGCGCCCTTCGCCAGCGACGCCTCGGCCGGCATCAGCCGGCCCCAGACGGTGAAGCCGCCCTCGCCATCCAGCATCTCGCCGGCCGCCAGCGGGCGCTTCGCCACCGCCACGACATCGCCATGGAACGCGTCCGACGAGCCCGACGCCTCGCCGCGCAGTGCCGCCGCCGCAACCGAGATGCCGACCTCGAGCCCGATCAGATGGTAGGGCCGGTAGAGGGCCGCGTAATTGCCAGAGGGATCGGTCACCATGCCGTACTCGGCGAAGCAGCGCCGGACATATTCGGTCGGCGCCTCGAACACGACATAGACGCCCCAGCGCAGATCGCGGAACACCGGCCGTCCGTCGCGCTCGAGCGAGGAGATGACCTCGACCTGGCCCTTGTGATGCAGGATCCCGCCCTCGCTCCTGGGCTTCAGCAACCGCGGCAGATCGTCGACGCCGCAGGCCGGGAAGCCCACGCCGTCGGGCGACGGCGCCAGGCCCGTGGCATTCGCCACGGCCGCCATCTCGAGCCCCGATTTGGTGCCGTCCAAGAAGGAGTTGAACATCTGCGGATTCATGCCGCCGAGCTTCGCCTGCTCGGCACTGAGGCCGTAATGGCCCCAGACCGTGTCCGGTGTGGAGGCATGGAAGATCGGCAGATATTTGGTGCCCTTCCCCGCCGCCACGACATCGAAGCCGGACGCGCGCGCCCAATCGACCAGTTCCGCGATGAGCGCCGGCTGATCGCCATAGGCCATGCCATAGACGATGCCGGCGGCCTTGGCCTTGCGCGCCAGCAGCGGCCCCGCCAGCACATCGGCTTCGACATTGACCATGACGATATGCTTGCCATGCTCGATCGCGGCCAGCGCATGGCGAATGCCGGCGGCCGGGATGCCGGTCGCCTCGACCACGACATCGAGGCCTGGGGTCGCGATGAGTGCCAGCCCATCATCGCCGATATGGGTGGTGCCGTGATCGACCGCGTCCGCCCAGCTCTTGGCCGCGAGCCGCTCGGGCGCGGCCCCCACGCGCAGCAGGCTCTCCCGCGCCCGGTCCGGCGCCAGATCGGCGACGCCGACCAGATGCATCCCCGGTGTGCGAATGAGCTGCGACAGGAACATGGTGCCGAACTTGCCGGCACCGATGACGCCGACCCGGACCGGCTTTCCTTGTGCCGCACGGGCAAGCAACAGGCGATGGAGGTTCATTTCTTCCGTCTCCGCTGGCGTTTCCTCTTGTTGCGGCTAGAGTCGGCGCGCTTCAGCGGCGATGACAAGCGTTCTTTCCGGGAACCATACCGGCCGGACTTGCAGGGACGCGAACTACTCCCTCGCCCGCCTGATGCTACGGCATTCACACAATTATTCATTCAGGAAAATCAGGTAGATCATCAGTTTTCGTCATGGCCGGGCCCGTCCCGGCCATCCACGTCGGGACGTGGGAAGCATCGTCTTTAAGCAAATTCGGCGTCGGCCCGAAATGGATCACCGGGACAAGCCCGGTGATGACTGTGGGGTAAAGGCATCTCATTGAAACGCCACAATAAGATGTGTGAACGCCTTAGCTTGCCCCTGCGAGCAAGGGTTTTTACCCCTTAATCCGCTTCAGCTCCGTGCTAGCGCCGAAGCGTTCGAAGGAGTCGGCGCGGCAGGCGTCGATCGCCTGCCTGAGCTTGCGCTCGGCGTCGACCGCGTCGTTATGGATGAGGTCGAACTCGCCGAGATAGAAGGCCGCGTCGCAGCGCTGGTCGGACAGATCCTGCTCATCGCCCTTCGTTGCCGCCGCCTCTATATCGGCCGGCGTCGCCTTGCCGAGGAAGAGGGTGGCGACCGGTCCGGGCCAGCGATTGCGGTCGAAGCGGGACAGGTTGCGGTCGAGCTCGTCGGCATCGGGGATGTTCTGCCGGGCGCGCGCCAGATGCAGCCACAGCACGCGATAGAGATCGACCGACGGGTCGAGCGCCAAGCCGCGCTCGAAATCGTCGGCAGCCCCTTTGAAATCGCCGAGCGCGAACCGGTCGAGCCCGCGCGATTCATAGGCCGGTGCGTAATTGGATTTGAGCCGGATGAGCTTGCTGAAATCATCGACGGCCGGCTGATATTTGCCCTGATCCTCTTCGACGAGGCCACGATTATAGAAGGCCTCGGGATAGTCGGGCTTGAGCGCGATCGCCTTGTCATACTCGGCCAACGCCTCGTCGCCATGGCCGAGCATGGCCTGGAGCACGCCGCGCTCATTGTGCGCGACCGGATCGTCCGGCGTCAGCACCATGACCTTGTCGATCGCGCGCAGTGCCGGCGCGAAACCGCGTTCGTGATGAAAGGCCGTCGCCTCGTTGAACCAGGTCGCGGCGAGATTGGGCGCTAGCGACACCGACTTGGCGTAATCCGCCTTGGCCGGGTCGGCCTGGCCTTGCTTGGCCTCGATCAGGCCGCGCTCGAGATAGGCGTCGGCATCCGAAGGATCGAGCTTGAGTGCCGCCTCGAGATCGGCGAGGGCCGCCTTATCGTCGCCTTGCTCGCGATAGGCGTCACCGCGCTTGGTATAGGCTTCGGCCCGGTCCGCGGCCGAGAGATCCGGCCGGCCCAACGCCGCGGTCATGAGCTTGATCGTGCCGTCGAGATCGCCCTTGCGCTCGGCCGCCCGGCCGGGCTCGAGCGGGCTCGCATCGCCACTATCGGCTGCTTCAGCAAGGACAGAGACAAATCCGCAGATCGCCAGACCCGCGATCAGCACCGTTTTCCGCATAGACGCCTCCCGCAGGGGTGACCGCGTCTTGCTTGCGCGTTCCGATGCCCTGCTCTTAGTGCGCGAAGATATCAATCTCCGGCCAACCTTCAAGATCCAAGAGGGCCCGCGCCGGCAGAAACTCGAAACAGGCGCACGCCAGCTCGGTCCGGCCTTCGCGCGCCAGCATCTCGTCGAGCTTGGCGCGGAGCTGATGCAGATAGAGCACGTCCGACGCGGCGTAGCGCAGTTGCTCCTCCGTCAGCTCGTCGGCCCCCCAATCGGAGGATTGCTGCTGCTTCGACAGCTCGACGCCGATCAGCTCCTTGCACAGATCCTTGAGCCCATGCCGGTCGGTGAAGGTGCGCACCAGCTTGGATGCGATCTTGGTGCAATAGACGGGAGTGGTCACGACGCCCAGATATTGCTTCATCACGGCGATATCGAACCGGCCGAAATGAAACAGCTTCGTGACTTTGGGATCGGTCAGGAGAGCCTTCAGATTAGGCGCCTCATACTGGCCCAGCGGGAATTGCACCAGATGGCTGGTGCCGTCGCCGCTCGATAGTTGTACCACGCACAGCCGGTCGCGATGGGGGTTGAGCCCCATCGTCTCGCTGTCGATCGCAACCGTGTCGCCGAAATCGAGGCCCGCCGGCAGATCGCCGCGATGGAGTGTGACAGTCAAATCCGCGGCCCGCCGATCGCCCCGAGTTCAGGTTCACGGCTCGGGGCCAAGTTTGGTGCCCAGGAGAAGACTCGAACTTCCACGAGGTTTCCCCCACTAGAACCTGAATCTAGCGCGTCTACCAATTCCGCCACCTGGGCAAGGTGAGGCGCAGGGAGTTAATGGGTCCGCCCGAGCTTGTCAATCGGCATTTCCCGCATTTCGAGCGTTGACGGTGAGGCGTATAAATCCGGTGTGGCCGGCCATCGCCGGAGCACCAAGCCAGCGGAGGGGCCATGACCAGCATTCGACGCGTGACGGTGTTCGGCGGATCGGGCTTCATCGGCCGCTACATCGTGCAGCGCCTGGCGCGCAAGGGCGCCATCGTGGCCGTCGTCTCGCGCAACGCCGGCGACGCGCGCTTCCTCCAGCCGATGGGCGATGTCGGCCAGATCGCGCTCATCAATGCGCATCTCAATGATGAGCGGGTGGTCGCCGCGGCGATCGCCGGCGCCGACACGGTCGTGAACCTGGTCGGCATCCTCGCCGAGTCACGGCGCTACCGCTTCGATGCGGTCCAGCATCAAGGCGCCGGCCTGATCGCGCGCCTCGCCGCTGAGGCCGGCGTCAAGCGCTTCCTTCATTTCTCGGCGATCGGGGCCGATCCCGCCTCGGACGCGCGCTATGCCCGCTCCAAGGGCGAAGGCGAGGCGGCCGTGCGCGCGGCCTTCCCCAAAGCCACCATCTTCCGACCTTCGATCGTGTTCGGGCCCGAGGATCAGTTCTTCAACCGCTTCGGCGAGATGGCGAAGCAGACCGGCACGATCGCGCTGATCGGCGGCGGCAAAACCCGCTTCCAGCCCGTCTATGTCGGCGACGTAGCGGATGCCGCGATCATCGCCCTCGAAAGCGAGGCGGCGCAGGGCAAGCTCTACGAGCTGGGCGGGCCGAAGATCTATAGCTTCCGCCAGCTCATGGAACTCGTCGTCACGGAGATCGAGCGGCCGAAGACCCGGCTCGTCTCGCTGCCCTTCGGGCTCGCCAGCCTCATCGCCGGCTTCGCCGAACTCGTGCCTACCAAGCCGCTCACGCGCGACCAGGTCAAGATGCTGCGCCACGACAATATCGTGGCCGAGGGGGCGTTGGGCTTCGGCGATCTCGGCATCGCACCCGCAGCACCCGATCTCATCCTGCCTGCCTATCTCAATGTCTATCGTCCCGGCGGATGGTTCACCATGCGCCGCATAGCGTGAGATTGCGCCTGGCTCACCGTTCCCATCCTAAAATTGCGCCGGATTCCAAGAAGCGAGAAGGGATTGCCGAAAAGACCGAAACGGACCTATAAGGCACCCTTAGCCCTGTGACAAATGCATGGCCGCCTTGAGACAGGCGATATTTAAGACCGATACGGTCCTATCGCTTATTTTTCGCTGGTATCCCGCCATTTTCTTGGCCTAAATCGATTCCGTGACGAGACGGCGCCGGGCCGCCTCGCCCTTCGGATGAGCGCCATGGGTCAGAAGCTGCTGAAATTCGTTTCGGTCGGGCAAAAGATGCCCGAGAAGCGCGCGGCCGATAGCCGCCGGCACGATTTCGACGAGATCTATGCGGCCTTCGACCCGAAGGCGGCGGAGAGCCAGGCCTCGCGCTGCTCGCAATGCGGCATCCCCTTCTGCCAGGTCCACTGCCCGCTCAACAACAACATCCCGGACTGGCTGATGCTGACCGCCGAAGGGCGGCTCGAAGAGGCCTATGAGCTGAGCTCGGCCACCAATAATTTCCCCGAGATCTGCGGCCGCATCTGCCCGCAGGACCGGCTGTGCGAAGGCAATTGCGTGATCGAGAAGGGCTTCAACTCGGTCACCATCGGCTCGGTCGAGAAATACATCACCGACACGGCGTGGGAGCAAGGCTGGGTCAAGCCGCCGACGCCTCTGCGCGAGCTCGAGCAGAGCATCGGCATCATCGGCGCCGGCCCGGCCGGCCTTGCCGCGGCCGAGCAGCTCCGCCGCCAGGGCTATCGCGTCGCGATCTATGACCGCTACGATCGGGTCGGCGGGCTGCTCATCTATGGGATCCCCAATTTCAAGCTTGAGAAGGACATCGTCGCCCGCCGGCACAAGCTGCTGGAAGATGGCGGCGTGACTTTCCACACCAATTTCGAGGTCGGCCGCGACGCGACGCTTCCGGAGCTGCGCGCCCGCCATGACGCGATTCTGGTCGCCACCGGCGTCTACAAGGCGCGGCCGCTGCAGGCGCCGGGCATCGGGCTCGGCAATATCGTGGCCGCCCTCGATTATCTGACGCTCAGCAACCGGCGCGGCCTCGGCGACAGCGTGCCCGATGGCGTGCTCGACGCTGAGGGCAAGCATGTCGTCGTCATCGGCGGCGGCGACACGGCGATGGATTGCGTGCGCACCGCCGTGCGCCAGGGTGCGGCCTCGGTCAAATGCCTCTATCGGCGCGACCGCAAGAACATGCCGGGCTCGCAGCGCGAGGTGAGCCATGCCGAGGAGGAAGGCGTCGAGTTCGTCTGGCTCGCCGCCCCGCAAGGCTTCGCCGGCAATGGCGAGGGCAATGTCGAGACCGTGCTCGCCCACCGCATCCATCTGGGCATCGGCGACAGCACCGGGCGGCAGACCCCGCAAGTGGTCGAGGACAGTCAGTTCGCCCTCCAAGCCGACCTCGTCATCCTGGCGCTGGGCTTCGATCCCGAGGATGTGCCGACCCTCTTCGGCGCCCCCGAGCTTGGCGTGAGCCGCTGGGGCACCATCCGCACCGACCACCGCACGCTGATGAGTTCGATCGACGGCGTGTTCGCGGCCGGCGACATCGTGCGCGGCGCCTCGCTCGTCGTCTGGGCCGTGCGGGACGGCCGCGATGCCGCCCAATCCATCACCCGCTATCTCGCCCAGCGTGCAGGCCGGCCTTCGGCCGTGGCCGCGGAATAGGAGTGCCCGATATGACCGATATTCTTGAATCGGGTGAGGAATTCCGGCGGAATTTCGAGGCCAATGCCAAGCGCCTCACCGAAACAGGCCTTTACGACCCTTCCGACGAGCATGATGCCTGCGGCGTGGGATTGGTCGCCGCGATCGACGGCAAGCCGCGCCGCGCGGTCGTCGATGCCGCCCTTCAGGCGCTGAAATCGATCTGGCATCGCGGCGCCGTCGATGCCGACGGCAAGACCGGCGACGGGGCGGGCATCCATCTCCAGATCCCCGACGCCTTCTTCCGCGCCCATGTCGCGCGCAGCGGCATCAACGAGGCGTCCGACACGCCCTTGGCCGTCGGCATGGTGTTCCTGCCGCGCACCGATCTCGACGGGCAGGAGCGCTGCCGCGCCATCGTCGAGACCGAGATATTGAGCTTCGGCTACACCGTCCATGGCTGGCGCCAGGTGCCGGTGAATATCGCGGTCATCGGCGAGAAGGCCAACGCGACGCGGCCCGAGATCGAGCAGATCATCCTCGCCAACCCGCGCAACGTGCCGTCCAACCAGTTCGAGCGCGACCTTTATGTGCTGCGCCGGCGCATCGAGAAGCGCGTGATCGAGGACCAGATCAACGGCTTCTATATCTGTTCCTTGAGCTGCCGCTCGATCATCTACAAGGGCATGTTCCTGGCCGAGCAGGTGACGAGCTTCTATCCCGACCTGCTCGACCCGCGCTTCGAATCGAATTTCGCGATCTACCATCAGCGCTATTCGACCAACACCTTCCCGACCTGGCCCTTGGCCCAGCCCTTCCGCATCCTCGCGCACAATGGCGAGATCAATACCTTGAAGGGCAATCTCAACTGGATGAAGAGCCACGAGACACGCATGGATCATCCGGCCTTCGCCGGATATCTGGGCGACTTGAAGCCTGTGGTCCAAGCCGGCGGTTCGGACTCCGCCGCCCTCGACGCCGTCTTCGAACTCTTGGCGCGCGCGGGCCGCCCGCTGCCGATGGTGAAGGCGCTGATGGTGCCGGAAGCCTGGTCCGAGCGCGACCGCATGCCCAAGCCGCATCGCGACCTCTATTCCTATTGCAACTCGGTGATGGAGCCGTGGGACGGGCCGGCGGCGCTGGCCATGACCGACGGCCGTTGGGTAATGGCCGGGCTCGACCGCAACGGCTTGCGCCCCATGCGTTATTCGCTGACCGAGGACGGCCTCATCCTGGTCGGCTCCGAAACCGGCATGGTGCGGTTGAACGAGGCCGAGATCGTCGAGAAGGGCAGGCTCGGGCCCGGCGAGATGCTGGGCGTCGACCTCGAGGCCGGCCAGCTCTATCGCGATGCCGAGCTCAAGGACATGCTCGCCACCAGCCGCCCCTTCGGCGAATGGGTCGAGAACATCACGCTGCTCGAGGATCTGGGCGCGGCACCGATCGATTCCCAGCCGGAATTCGAGCGCGACGCGTTGCGGCGCCGCCAGGTCGCGATGGGCTGGAGCCATGAGGAGCTGGAGCTGATCCTCCAGCCCATGGCCGAGGAGGCGAAGGAAGCCGTGGGCTCGATGGGCGACGACACGCCGCTCGCGGTCCTGAGCGACAAGTATCGCGGCCTCCATCATTTCTTCCGGCAGAATTTCAGCCAGGTCACGAACCCGCCGATCGACAGCTTGCGCGAGCGGCGCGTGATGACGCTCATCACCCGCTTCGGCAATCTCAACAACATCCTCGACGAGGATGCGACGCAGTGCCGGATCCTGCAGCTGCCCTCGCCGGTGCTGACCAATGCCGAGTTCACCGCGGTGTGCGGTCATCTCCAGGACACCACGACCGAGATCGACTGCACCTTCGAAGTGCCCGAAGGCGATGTCGCCCAGCTGCGCGACCGGCCGATGCGCGAGGCGATCCGGCGCATCGAGCGCGAGGCGGCGGATGCCGTGCGCGAAGGCCGCACGCATGTCGTGCTGAGCGATCGGGCGATCGGCCCCGAGCGCGCCGCGATCCCGATGATCCTCGCCACGGGTGCCGTCCACAGCCATCTGGTGCAGGAGAAGCTGCGGACCTTCACCTCGCTCACCGTGCGCACGGCCGAATGCCTCGATGTGCATTACTACGCCGTGCTGGTCGGCGTCGGCGCCACCTGCATCAACCCCTATCTGGCGCAAGCCACGATCATCGAGCGGCATGGCCGCGGCCTGCTGCCCGGTTCGGTCTTCCAGGCGATCGCCCGCTACAAGAAGGCGGTCGATGACGGGCTCTTGAAGATCATGGCCAAGATGGGCATCGCCGTGGTCTCGTCCTACCGCGGCGCCTATAATTTCGAGGCGGTTGGCCTCTCGCGCTCGCTCGTCGCCGAGTTCTTCCCGGGCATGAGCTCCAAGATCTCCGGCATCGGCCTCCAAGGCATTCAGCTCAAGACCCTGGCCGCCCATCGCCGCGCCTACTCGACCGATTTCTTGGCGCTGCCGGTCGGCGGATTCTATCGCTTCCGCCGCGACGGCGAGCGGCACGCTTTCGAGGGCACCTCCATCCATATGCTGCAGGAGGCGGTGGCGCGCAATTCCTACAACACCTTCAAGCGCTACTCGGATCTCGTGCGCAAGCAGCCGCCGATCAATCTCAGGGATCTCCTCGACTTCACCTATGTGAAGCCGGCAATCTCGGTCGACGAGGTCGAATCGATCACGGCGATCCGCAAGCGGCTGGTCGCCCCCGGCATCTCGCTGGGTGCGCTCGGCCCCGAGGCGCATGAGACGCTGTCGATCGCGATGAACCGCATCGGCGCCAAGTCCGACAGCGGCGAAGGCGGCGAGGATCCGGCCCGCTACCGCCCGCGCCAGAATGGCGACAACGCGTCATCGGCGATCAAGCAGGTGGCGTCCGGCCGGTTCGGCGTCACGGCCGAATATCTCAATAATTGCCGCGAGCTCGAGATCAAGGTCGCCCAGGGTGCCAAGCCCGGCGAAGGCGGCCAGCTGCCGGGCTTCAAGGTCGACAGTCTCATCGCGCGGCTCAGGCACTCGACCGAAGGCGTCGCCCTCATCTCGCCGCCGCCGCATCACGACATCTATTCGATCGAGGACCTGGCCCAGCTCATCTATGACCTGAAGCAGATCAATCCCGACGCCAAGGTGTGCGTGAAGCTGGTCGCCCGTTCCGGCATCGGCACGGTCGCGGCCGGCGTCGCCAAGGCCAAGGCCGATGTCATCCTGATCTCCGGCCATAGCGGCGGCACTGGCGCCTCGCCGCAAAGCTCGATCAAATATGCCGGCATTCCGTGGGAGATGGGCCTGGCCGAGGCGCATCAGGTGCTGGTGCTGAACCGGCTGCGCCATCGCGTCAAGCTCCGCACCGACGGCGGCATCAAGACCGGCCGCGACGTGGTCATCGCCGCCATCCTGGGGGCCGAGGAGTTCGGCCTCGGCACGGCGTCGCTCGTCGCCATGGGCTGCATCCTCGTGCGGCAGTGCCATTCCAACACCTGCCCGGTCGGCATCTGCACCCAGGACCACGCCTTGCGCGCCAAGTTCGAAGGCACGCCCGAAAAGGTGGTGAACCTCTTCAGCTTCGTGGCGGAAGAAGTGCGCGAGATCCTGGCCAGCCTCGGCGCCCGCACGCTCAACGACATCATCGGCCGGACCGAGCTGCTGGCCCAGGTCAATCGCGGCTGGGCGCATCTCGACGATCTCGACCTCAACCCGATCCTGGCTCAGGCCGATCCGGGCGAATACACGCGCTATTGCACGATGGAGACGCGCAACGAGGTGCCGGACACGCTCGACGCGCAGATGATCGAGGATGGCAAGGCGCTGTTCGAGCTCGGCGAGAAGATGCAGCTCACCTACAATGTCCGCAACACGCAGCGCGCCATCGGCACGCGGCTTTCCTCCATGATCACGCGGAAATTCGGCCAGACCGGCCTCCAGCCGGGCCATATCACGGTCAGGCTCCGCGGCTCGGCCGGGCAAAGCCTCGGCGCCTTCGCGGTCCAGGGGCTGAAGCTCGAAGTCTTCGGCGACGCCAACGACTATGTCGGCAAGGGCCTCTCGGGTGCCACCATCTCGATCCGCGCCATGACGGCGAGCCCGCTCGCCAGCCACCGCAACACGATCATCGGCAACACGGTGCTCTATGGCGCGACCGCAGGCCGGCTCTTCGCCGCCGGCCAGGCCGGCGAGCGCTTCGCCGTGCGCAATTCCGGGGCGGAAGTCGTCGTCGAAGGCTGCGGCTCCAATGGCTGCGAATACATGACCGGCGGTGTCGCCGTGATCCTCGGCACGGTCGGCGAGAATTTCGGCGCCGGCATGACCGGCGGCATGGCCTTCGTCTATGATGCCGAGGATCTCTTCGCCGAACGGGTCAATCCCGACACGCTGACCTGGCAGCGCATCGAGACCGACTATTGGGACGACCGCCTTCACCAGCTCGTGCGCGCCCATGTCGAGGAGACGCAATCCCGCTTCGCCGAGCAGCTTTTGAACGATTGGGGGCGCGCGCGGAGCCATTTCTGGCATGTGGTGCCGAAGGAGATGCTGAACCGGCTCGACCAGCCGCTCAAGGTGGCGGCGGCGGAGTGACCTCTTCCCGCCGAGCTTGACGCCGTGCCCGCGAGACCATACTTATGATCATAAGTATGGAGGCGAGAATGGTAGCACTCAAGCTCACGGCAATGGGAACCTCGACCGGTGTCGTGATCCCGAAGGAAATGCTGGCCAAACTCAAGGTGAGCAAGGGCGATACGCTGTTCGCCGTTGAGACGCCGAGTGGCTACATCCTGACCCCTTATGATCCGGATATCGAGGCACAGCTGGCGCTCGGCCGGGAGCTCATGAGCGACTATCGGGACACGCTGCGCGCACTCGCCAAGTGACCGAGCCTCGCTGGGTCGCGAAGCAGGCGATCGTGCTGCTGCATGCAGAGGCGCTCGCCGAGCATGGCGGTGCCGAAGGCATTCGCGACGAGGCGGCCCTGGAATCCGCCTTGGCCCGGCCGCTCAACCGCTTCGCTTACGGTGAGACGACCGATATCAGCACGCTCGCGGCGGTTTACGCCGTCGGCATCAGCGGGAATCATCCGTTCGTCGACGGCAACAAACGCACCGCCTTCATCGCGATGGGTCTCTTTCTGGCGCTGAACGGCGTTCGCCTGAGCGCCGACCAGGTCGACGCCACGCGCGTCATGCTGGCCGTCGCGGCAGGGCAGCTCGGCGAGGATGAGTTGGCGGAATGGGTGCACCGACAAAGCCGGCCACGGTAGGCCGGCACCTGTTTCGATGATTGCACTGAATCGATCTTATCTCAGCCTGGCGTAGTGCTACCGTGATCCGCGGATTTGACGGATGGATGAATCGTGCGAGCAGGTCTTTCCCTGACCGTTCAGACTGCGGCCTACCTTCTGGCGGTTTGCGTGCTGCTTCTTGTAGTGATGCGAGCTTTAGTCCCTTGGCCGCCAGCTGGCCGAGATACCGACGAGGTCGCCAGGGCGGCCGCCGCTTCGGAACTCTCCGATCGGGCTTGGAGCGGGGGAACGGTTTATCTGTCTGTCAATGACAGAGACCCAAGCGAGCCCGTCCTGCGCGAAGTTCGGCAGGCCATCCCAGGGCTCAGCGTTAGCCCCATGAGCGAACGAAGCTGCGGCAGCGATGGCTGCGCCACCTCGGAGGCTTCCCGCGCCGACGATTTCCTGTCGGTGCATTTCCTGTCGATGCCGCTTTGGCGGGTCGGCATGGTCCGGACGAATACTGCAGCTTGCGTAAGCGAACTCATTCTCTTTAAAGGGCTCTCCGGCTGGCACGTGATCTCACGGCGCTGGCTGTGCACGTAAAGGCTCGATCCCCGGCGATGTCGATGCGAAACGACTTCCTCACACTAATAATGATCATCTCGCTGAACCTTGGCGGCAGCGCCAGGGCAGCAGACCTCGACCGAGATTTGGTGCCCGACAGTGTCACCGCCATCAAGGTGGCGGGCGCGATCCTGGAAACCTACATGGGAAAGGATCGGTTTGGCGCCTTGGTTTCCCGGAAAGGGGCACTTATCGCGGAACTGGACGGCGATACATGGACCGTCACATTTCCAGTGCCGACAAATCCCGGGCAGGTGACACACAATCCGGATGGTACGGAGAGCATCGTCGTTACGGCAGGAGGCGGGACACCCGAGATTGAGATGTCGAAGCGAGATGCTCAAGTGAGGAAAGTTTCTCTTTCGAGATGAGCGCAAGATCAGAGCGCCAACCAGTATTTTGACAGAGTCCGTCACTCACGCCGTCACGCCTCCATCACAGAACCGGATAAGGCCCGTCCGCGAACACTCGGTCGTGATAGCCCTTGCTGCCCACGGCCAGCGCCAACGGGCTGCGAAAATCCTGCCCCGCGGCCAGACAGTCGAGAACCCACCGGAAATCGTAGCGCGGCCGCCAGCCCAGCCCCTGCCGCGCGCGCTCATTCACATAGACCCGGTCGATCCGCGGAAACATCGCCCAGCCGCGCGCTGCGTAGAGCGCCGGGGTACTCGGGAAAGAGCCGCCGCACCACGGCTGGCGCGTCGCGGTGCAATTCCGCCAGATCGCCCGGTTCGAACGGGCTCGTGGCCGAGATGATGAACCGGTCGAAGCCGATCCCCGGCGCCCGCTCGACCGCGAGGAAATGGGCACTCACCACATCGGCGAGATCGGCCCGGCGATAGAGCAGCTCGTTCGCCTGCGCATTGGCGGCCTCGTACCGCGCGCGGACGGCCGCATCGTCATCCGCTTCCGGGAAGAAGCGCGCGAGGCGCAATACCACCACCGGCAGCCGGTCCCGCCGAGCAACCAGCTCGCACAGGCTCTCGGCCATTCCCTTGCTGGTCCCGTAGATATTGCGCGGCACCGGCCGAACCGCCTCGGTGATCCAGGCGGCGGGATCTCCTGCCGCCGGCGTCAGCGCCGAGCCGAAGGCGCTGGTCGTGCTGGCATAGACGAACGCCTCGACACCGGCCGCGACAGCCGCCTCGAGCAGGGTCAGCGTCCCGTTGACGTTGGTGTCGATGAAATCCTGCGCCGAATGGGTCGCGACATGCGGCTTGTGCAGGGTCGCGGCATGGATGACGGCGCGCGCGCCGGCCATCGCGTCGCGCACGAAGGCACGATTGGTGATCGAGCCCACCCGATCGGTGAAGCCAGACGGCTTGAGATCGACGCCGAGCGCCGCCCGTCCCTCGGCCCGCAGCGTGCGCATCAGCGCCTCGCCCAGATGTCCGGCGCTGCCGGTCACGAGAATAGTCATGGACGCGGCTTAGCAGAGCGAGGGGCCCGCGACGACGCCTAAAATATGCGGGCCTTACGGCAACGCCGTGACCAGCCGCGCGGGCGAGCCGTCGGCCAGCAGAATACGCTCCCACATCATCCGGCCCGGCTGGATCGGCACCATCGAATCATGGTTCGGCCCGGTCGCGAAGGCGAACTCGCTGACCGCCCCTCATGCCAGCCGAGGGCGTCCAGCCGCGCCTCCGCCGCCAGGATCTCGGGCGAGGCATAGACGAGGAGCGTCCTGCCCAGGAGATCCTCGAGCCCGACACGCCAATCCGCCCAGCGTGCCGGCGACGCCGCGAGCAGCCGATGCGTCCGGTCACAAATGAGATGCACCTTGAGGCTGGAATGATCGACGAGGCGCTTCAACGCCGCATCGCGCGACGGGTCGGGCGAGGCTGCGAGCAGCCGCTGCGCCTGCCGCCACTGCTCGGGCCCGAGCGCCAGCGCGCCGCGCTCCCAGCGCGACACCGTCGTCTGGGCCACCCCCATCAGCGCCGCCAGATGCTCCTGCTTCATGCCCTCGAGCAGGCGCATCCGCCGCAGCGCCTGGCCGATCGCCATCATGTCCGCCTCCTCGCGTGAGACGGGATCATTCCCGCATATTTTAGGCGCGGACAAGCCTTCGCCCGCCGCGGTATAGAGGGCTCGCCATGTCTCCGCCCCGCAGCGCCGCCTCGCCCGACCCCTGGCTCGCCAAGCTCCAGCCGCGCCTCGCCGATCAGTTCCGTTTCCTGATCGAGGCCGATCGCCTCAAATCGGTGATCCGCCGCACCCCCATCGCCGACGGCTCGCGCCGCGAGAACACGGCCGAGCATTCCTGGCATCTGACCTTGTTCGCGCTCGTGCTGGAGGAATGGGCGACCGGTCCGGTCGAGATCTTCCAAATCGTCCAGATGCTGATCCTGCACGATCTGGTCGAGATCGAGGCCGGCGACACGCTGCTCTACGACACGGCGGCGGCCGTCGGGCAAGCCGAGCGGGAAAAGGCCGCGGCCGATCTCATCTTCGGCCTGCTGCCGCCCGATCAGGGACAGCGCCTGCGCGCCCTCTGGGACGAATTCGAGGCGGCCGAGACCACGGATGCCCGCTTCGCCAAGGCGATCGATCGGCTGCAGCCGATCTTGCTCAACCATCTCTCGGCGGGCGGCACCTGGGCCGAATTCGGCATCGACGAGATGCGCGTCCGCACGCTCACCCAACGCATCGGTGCGGGATCGCCCACGCTCTGGGATGCGGCGCAGCACATCTTCGCCGACGCGGTCCGGCAGGGCTGGCTGCGCCCTGCCCCGCCCGAACGCTAAGCAGCCGCCGCGCGGTCGACCGCGTCCAGGATCGCCGCGGGCGTCGAGTGATGCAGCATATGGCCGACGCGCGGCAGCACGGTGAGGCGCGCCTTCGGCATCACCGAGGCGAGGCGCATGCCGTGCTCGACCGGATCGACGACGGTGTCGGCATCGCCGGTCACCAGCTCGACCGGCACCGCGATCTCCGGGTAATGCGCCTGCAGCCGCGCGACGCAGGGGTTGAGCAGGCACATATCCTCGGCATCGGCCAGAAGCTGCGACGGGCGCAGCGCCAGCTCGAGCGGGAAATCCGCCGTGAAGGCGGCCGGCACCGGCGTCGGCGCGAAGATGCGGGCGATCGCCTCCGGCGCCAGCACGCGCGCCAGCGACGGCCAGACACTGCGCTTGACGAAGCTGCCGAGAAAGGGCGCGTTCGGCAGCGAGAACAGCAAGAGGGCCGCCTGCCGAGCCGGGAAGGCCCAGCCGGCGAGCAGCACCAGCGCCGACAGCGCCTTGGGGAACTGGATCGCGAAAGCCAGCGCCATGGCGCCGCCCCAGGAATGGCCCATGATGATCGGACGCTCGATACCAAGCTGGCCGAGCGCGTCGCGAAGCAGCCGCGCCTGCGCCCAAGGGCCGCCGAATCGCACATGCGGCCGGGTCGAGTGGCCGAAGCCCGGCCGGTCGAACACGATCACCCGATAGCGCGCCGCGATGAGATCGGCCACCGGGCTGGTGAAGAACTCGTCGAGCATTCCACCCGCGCCGTGGAAGAACACGACCGGCCGCCCCCGGCCGCGTTCGACATAATGCAGATCGACGCCATCGACTGCGACAAACCGGCCGGCCGGTTGGAATGACGCCACATCCGAGGACTGAACCGAGGCGTCGGCCGATCCAAGTTCTGTCAGCAAAGACTGGGTATCCAGTAGCCGAAAGCTTCCCGCCAAGTCCGTCCTGCGCACGACACATCATCCTGTATTCAGATCACCGGGCGGATCGATAACGCTCGACAGGACCGATTGATGCCAAGAAACTTGGCGGCGGAGGCGGTAGGATGGCGGGCGCAGAGCCCGGGGGACGCGATGGGACGACCGGGTACCTCTCTTGTTCGTAGCAATGAGTTTACCACTTGGTAGTACAGTTTCGCCCAAAAAGGCCGACTGTAGCGCCATAGTTTCCATCATCTTAGCTCAGGAGAAACGGTTGGCAGGGTCCGGGTCGCCCAGAACGGTCAGTGTCGCACTGCTGGCCTACAGCCTTGCCCTGAGCTCGGCCCTGGCGCTGCTATGCCTGCTGGTCGCGCGTGAGCTCGAGCCTGGCTTCCTGCACAGCTTCACCGTCGCCGTCGCGATCGCGACCCTTGTGGCGGCATTCGGCGCCTCGACCCTGCTGGCGCTCCGCTTCGCGCGCCCCTTCGCGATTGCCGCCCGCGCCGCCGACGGTATCGCCGCGGGCAAGCTCGATACGGCACTGCCGGCCCGTCTGCCGGGCGAGCCCGGCCGCTTCGTCGCGGCCATGCGCGTGCTCCAGCGCCGCGTGCGCGATCTCAGCGAGAAGGAGGCGGCGCGCGGCCGCTCGGCACAGAACCGCGTCATCGAGGCACTCGAAAGCTCGACCGAGGCGATGATCCTGCTCGATCCGGAGCGCCGCATCGTCATCGCCAACAGCCGGGTCAAGGATGTGCTGGGCCCGCTCGGTGCTACCAAGATCAAGGACGGGCTCAGCTTCGCCGAAGCCTTCACGCCCGAGCATGCCGAATGGGCGACCAAGCTCAGCGCTCCCGGCGAGATCAAGCTGCCGACCGGCACCTGGCTCAGCATCACGCGCGAGGAGGCGATCGATGGCGGCGTCTTCCTGATCTGGACCGACATCACCCTGCGCAAGAGCTATGAGCTGAAGCTCGAAAGTGCGGCCTACGAGGACCCGCTGACCGGCGTGCGCAACCGCGCCTTCCTGGTCGAGCAGCTCGATCGCCACGGTGCCGGCGGGGCCGGCAAGAGTGGCCGCGCCGCCATGCTGGTCGCGAATATCGACCGGTTCCGCCAGATCAACAATGCGCATGGCTCGCGCATCGGCGACGGCGTGCTGGTGACGGTGGCGGAGCGGCTCAAATCGCTGATCGAGCCGACCGAGCTCTGCGCGCGCATCGGCGGCGACGAGTTCGTCATCTGGATTCCCGAGAGCTCGGACGATCGCTGCGAGCGGCTGGCCCAGGCCGTGACCGAGGCCTTCGCCGTCCCGGTCGCGACATCCGACCGCGTGCTGCCCGTGCATCTGAGCGGCGGCATCGCGCGCGCCGGATCGGCCGGCGAGACCGGCCACGACCTTCTGCGCGACGCGCGCGCCGCCCTCGAGCGGGCCAAAGGACTGGGCGGCGACCGGGTCGAGTTCTTCAACGAGGCCCTGCGCGAGGAGACCAGGATCCGGCTCAGGATCGAGGCCGATCTGCCGGATGCGATCCGCAACCGCCAGCTTTATCTCGACTACCAGCCGCTGATCGATCTCTCGACCGGGCTCATCGGCGGGCTCGAGGCGCTGGTGCGCTGGCGCCATCCGGAGCTCGGCCAGATCCCGCCCGGCCGCTTCATCCCGATCGCCGAGGAGAGCGGCGCCATCGTCGAGCTCGGCTGGTTCGTGCTCGAAAGTGCCGCCGCCCAGGCGGCGCAATGGTTCGCCGACGGTCTGCTCGACGAGGGGGCCACGATCGCGGTCAATCTCAGCCCACGCCAGATCGCCGATCCGCGCAACGCCCAGGAGCTCCTGGATTATCTCGACCGCAATGCGGGGGCGGTCCATTGGCTCAAATTCGAGGTGACCGAAGGCGTGCTGCTGCAGGATCCGGCAGCGATGGTCCAGCTGTTGCGCGCCTTCAAGAAGCGCGGCGTCGGCCTGTCGCTCGACGATTTCGGCACCGGCTTCTCATCCCTGAGCTATCTCCACAAATTCCCCTTCGATGTGCTGAAGATCGACCGGTCCTTCGTGATGGATATCCCGGACAGCAGCGAGGCGATGCGGCTCGTCCGCACCATCATCGAGCTCGGCGAGGATCTGGGCCTGACCCTCGTCGCCGAAGGGGTCGAGACCGAGGCACAGGCGGAATGCCTCAAATCCTTCGGCTGCGACTTCGCCCAGGGCTACTTCTTCTCCCGCCCGATCTCGCCGGGCGAGATCACCACGCTGCTCCGCGACCAGCGCCCAGCCGCCAAGCGCGTGGTGGGGACGCGCTAAGGAACCCTCGCCCGCTCGGCGGGAGAGGGAGGGACCCGCGCAGCGGGAGGGTGAGGGAACACACGCGAGATCTTGGAACCGCACTGAAATTCCGTGCGCTCTACCCTCACCCCGACCCTCTCCCGCCGGGCGGGAGAGGGAGTCTGCCTCAACCCGCCTTGTTGCGCAGTGCCGCCAGCCGATCCGCCAGCGAGGTCGCGGGCGCGCCGGTGCCCTTGGCGGCGGCAAGGGCGGCCGCGATGTTGGGGTCGTCCTGCTCGGGCACGGTCGGCTTCAGAAGCGCCGACTTGCTGTCGCTCGCCTCGGCCTTGAGCCGGTCTTTCTCGGCCGCCTTGTGCATGGCATCGAGCGCCACATTGACGCTCGAACCCGAGCTGGTGAGGCCTGCCGCCTGCCGCGCCGCCTCGGCCCGATCGGCGGCATTGTCGCGCAGCAGCTTCTGCCGCTCCATCTCGCGCTGGCCCCGGTCGAGATCGGCGCGGGCATGCTTCAGCTTCTCGCCGAAGGCGCTGTAGGCCTGCTCGATCTGGGCCAGGAAATCATGCGCCGACTGGGCGTCGCGGGTATCCTCCTCGGCCTCGGGCGTCATCTTCTCGAGGAGATCGACGAGCGTCGCCAGGCTCTTCTCGAGCCCGGCCTTGCGCGCCGGATCCGCCTCGGCGTCGAGCTGGCGCTGCAGCATGTCGGCGGCCGTCATGCGCTCATGCATGAGGGCATTGATCGTGTCGAGCGCCTTCTGCGCCTCGTTGTAGCGCGTGCGCGCCTGCGCCACATGGATGCCCATCTCGTCGAGCTTCTGCTCCATGGTCTTGAGCTCGGCCTCCGAGGCCCCCTTCGGGTCCCATCGCACATACATCTCGGTCAGCGCCTGCACGCCGCCCGTGGCCTTTACGCCGAGCAGATTCTTGAGAAAGCTGAGAGCCATCTGACGTCTCCGTTGGAAAAACTTTTCAAGCGATCGACAAGCTCGCCGGATTCAAATCGATCCCGGCATGGATGTCGATCCAGCCGCCGCCATTCTCCTCGACCGTGCTGGCGAGGATATACTCGGCCTGTGGTGCTGGGGCGGCGAGCCCGGTCGCGGCCGAATAGAGCATGGCACGATGGGCACGGTTCGACCGGCTCGACGCGGTCTCAACCGTTTCGTTGAGCGTGATCGGCGGCACGCGCTGGTCGCCCGGCTGCCATTGCCGGGCATAGAGCTTGCCGTCGAGCGTCTGGAATTGCGGCCAGCCGATGAGCCCGTTCTGGTCGTTGAGCCAGACATCCCAATCCTCGGCATCCTCCGGGATTTCCTGGTCATGGCGCGAGAAATAGCGGCACTCGCCGATCGTCCCATCCTGCTGGACCCAGAGCTGGAGAAAATCGCTGCCATCGCCGAGATAGAGCCGGTTGAGCGTGACCGTGCCGTCGCTCAGCACGCCCGTGGTCAGGACCGAGGTCGTGAGCTCGCCCTTCTCGCTCGGATTCTTCACCTTGAGCTGCGAGCCCGCCAGGATGAACACGGTCGGATCCAGCGTCAGCGTCATGCCGACGCGGAAGAGATTGTGCTGATAGCGGTCGCCCGACAGCTTGTAGCGGACGAGATTGACGAGGGTGCTGAGCGGCTGCATCGGCGATTCCTTAGGATCGGAGCGGGCGGTATCGGATCAGGCGAGCACGCGCCGGCGCAGAAAGAAGATTCCGCCGCCGACGATCAGCACGAGCACGATATCGAGCAGCCAATGCGTCCCGCCGCTCGGGCTCGGCACCGCGACCGCATTCTCCGACGCGAGTGCCAGCTCCGGCTTGGCGTCAGGCGGCATGTAGTTCGGATCGCGCGGCTCGCCGGCAAGCGCCTTCTGCTGCGTATCGAGCTCAGCGAGCTTCGTCCGAAGGTCGGCATTGTCGGCGGCCAGCCTGTCCGCCTCCTGGCGCCACTGCTGATAGCCCGGATCGTCGGCATGGTCGTGAAACCACATCGCATGGCTCGCATTGCCGATCGAATCGAGCATGAACCACAGGAACAGCGCATCCCACATGCCGAAGGACGGGCGCGAAGCATAGACATAGCCGGGCGGCTGCCAGCCGAACCCCGAATAATAGCCGTTGCGCTGCGCGTAATAGTCGTTGAAGGAGTGGAATCGGCCGGCGTAGCCGGAAAAACCGGCACTGGGTGCGACCACCGGCACTGACGGCGCCTGGAACCGCGCACGCTCCTTGGACGTGTCATAGCTGCGCAAGGACGCCCCGCTCGCCTGCTTCGAGAGAGCCGCATCGCTGCCGCCAAGGCCCGAGCTGGGCGCAGCGGCTGCAGCCGGCGCCTGTCCGGGCAGACCATAGCCATTGGCCGAGCGCGGCACGCTTGAGCTGGGCGCACTCGGCGCCGAGCCTGCCGACGGAACGGATGGCGGCGAGACCGAGGGGGCGGCCGGCGCTGACGGCGCCTGGCGCGTCACGGGCGGTGCCGAGTAGCCGCGTGAGGAGCGCGATTTGGCGGCGGCGTCGAGCGACGGCATCGCCAGCGCCGCGATAAGCGAGATCGCCAGCCAGAAGGTCCGCAAACTCATGGAGTTTCTCTCAACGCTGCCCCGCGTCTCATCCCCGAAATGACGCGACCCTCGACATAGTGACGCGCCGTCGGCCCTGCAAGCGGTACCTCTCGCATGCTTGCTGGCGCTTGCCATGCCCGATTGCCACAAATTTTCGACAAATCCCCGGCGAATTCCGCTTCAACTATAGCGTACTGGCCGGCGGCAGCGCTTGCGCCGCGGCGGCGGGATCGCGATAGTATCGCGTAGACCAAGGATCTTTCAGCGTCGGAGACGGGCGCTATGCGAGGGAGCGGGCCTCGATTGGCCGACGACCGCAGAATCGAGCAGGAGGATAGGCCGCCCGGCGCCGGAGCGCTGGGCACGCTCAGGGCTCAGCTCATCCTTTCCGTCCTGCTGCCGGCCATGCTTTTGGGCGGCATCGCCTGGTACGAGCGGCAGCAGACGATCGCCGCCGCCGACCGCGAGATCGAGAAGACGACCGAAGCCTTGGGCGAGCATGCGGCCAAGGTGCTCGATACCGATGATCTGGTGCTGGGCCGCGTGCTCGACCATACGCGCGGCATGAGTTGGGACGAGCTTTCCTCCTCGCCTGCCATCCATGAGTTCCTGCTCGAGATCGCGGCCCCGCTGCCTCAGGTTGATGCCATCTTCCTGGTCGATCCGGACGGGCGCATGGCGGCCAGCACGCGCGGCTTCCCGCTCGACCATGTCAGCGTCCAGAGCCGCGACTATTTCGCCGCCGCCCGACGCGATCCCGCCGCCACCTTCGTCAGCGCACCGTTCCGCGGGCTGGTCAGCGGCACGGTCGGATTCGCCATCATCCGGCCGCGGCTCGGCCCCGACGGCAGCTTCGACGGGCTGGTCGGCATCACTGTCTCCTCGGCCTATTTCGACAGCTTCTACCGCGCCGTCTCGAACGCGCATGAGGGCGCCACCGCCTCGCTCATCCGCCAGGACGGCACCATGCTGCTGCGCTATCCCGCGACGGGCGACCTCCCCTCGCCCCTGCCGTCGGACGGGGAGCTGGCGCTCGCGATTGCTTCGGGCGCCCAGTCGGGCGTGCTCGAGGCCGTCTCGCATATGGATGGGCGGCAGCGCCTGAAGGCGTTCCAGCATCTGCGCGGCCGGCCGATCGTGGTCAGCTACGCGATCGACAAGGCGGCCGCCCTCGAAGGCTGGCGCACGCATCTCGATCTCTATGTCGGCCTCGCCGGCCTCATGTCGCTGATCCTGGTGGTGACGACATATCATGCGCTCCGCCGGCTCCAGGCCGAACAGCGCTCGGCCGCCCGGCTCGAGGCCGAACGGCTCCGACGCGAGGAGGCCGAGGATGCGTTGCGCCAGAGCCAGAAGATCGAGGCGCTCGGCCGCCTGACCGGCGGGGTTGCCCATGATTTCAACAATCTCCTGACCGTGATCACCGGCAATCTCGAGCTGATCGAGATGCGGGCGGATCTGAACGACGTGACGCGGCGCCGGCTCGCCTCCATCCGCAAAGCGGCCGGGAATGGCGCCGCCCTCGTCCGGCGCATGCTGTCCTTCTCGCGCCGCCAGCCGCTGCAGGCACAGCTCCTCGATTTCGCCCAATGGATCGTCGGCGTGCGCGATCTGTTGGAGCATTCGCTCAGGCCCGACATCGCGATCGAGACGCCGATGCCGCAGAGCCTGTGGCCGATCCGGGTCGATCCGGGCCAGCTCGAATCGGCGATCCTCAATCTCGCCGTCAATGCGCGGGACGCCATGCCGGGCGCCGGCACGCTGACGCTGCGCGCCCGCAACGTCACGCTCCCGGGTCCCGAAGAGCACAATCTCGAGGGCGATCTGCAGGGCGATTTCCTCGAGATCGCGGTCACCGACACGGGTGACGGCATGGATGAGGAAACCCGCCGCCACGCGGTCGAGCCTTTCTTCACGACCAAGCCGGTCGATCACGGCACGGGCCTGGGGCTGAGCCAGGTCTATGGCTTCGTGCGCCAGTCGGGCGGCAGTGTGGCGATCGACAGCGCGCCCGGCCTCGGCACCACGGTCTATCTCTACCTGCCGCGCGCCGTGCCGGAGCTGCGCGAGGATCGCGACCTGGTGCTGGCGCGGACCGTCCAGTTCGAGCCCGGCCCGCTGCTGCTGGTCGAGGATGACGAGGATGTCGCCAAGGTGACGGCCGGGCTCTTGGAACGGCTGGGATGCCTCGTCACCATTACGCCCAATGCGGCCGCCGCGCTCGAGCGGCTCGAAAGCGGCCAGCGGTTCGGCGCGATGATCTCGGACATCATGATGCCGGGCTCGATGAACGGGCTCGACTTGGCCCGCCTGGTCCGGCGGCGCTGGCCCGACCAGCCGATCCTGCTCATCACCGGCTATAGTGCTGCCGCCGACGAGGCGGTGTCCGAAGGCTTTCCGATCATGTCGAAGCCCTTGTCGATGAGGGCACTCAATCAGATGTTCCAGGTGCCGCTGGTGAAGTCGGGCTGAGGGATCTCCTGGACCCCCGGGCCGAACGGGCCTTAGACTTGGATAAGATCCCCAGGTCCTGACGCGGCTCATCGATGCGCACACTCTTCCATCTCCCGCTCTGCCCCTTCTCGCGCAAGGTCCGCATCGTGCTGCGCGAGAAGAATCTCGATTGCGAGCTGCAGACCGAGCGGGTGTGGGAGCGGCGGCCCGATTATCTCGAGATGAACCCGGCGGCCGAGGTGCCGGTGCTGATCGAGCCCGACGGCGAGGTCGTGGTCGATTCCGGCGTGATCTGCGAATTCCTGGAGGAGGTCTATCGCGAACGGCCGCTGATCGGCATCGATCCGGGCGACCGGGCCGAGGTGCGCCGCCTCGTCGCCTGGTTCGATCTCAAGATGAATCGCGAGGTGACGCAGAATCTGGTCGGCGAGAAGATGATGAAGCGGATGATGGGCTATGGCCATCCGAACTCGGCCGCGATCCGCGCCGGGCATCAGAATCTGCATCATCATCTGGATTATATCGCCTTTCTGGTCGAGCGGCGGCGCTGGCTCGCGGGCGATCATTTCTCGCTCGCCGACATCGCGGCGGCGGCCCATCTCTCGGTCATCGATTATATCGGTGACGTGCCCTGGGGCAGCCATGAGCTCGCCAAGGACTGGTACGCGCGGATCAAGTCGCGCCCCTCCTTCCGCCCCTTGCTCAGCGACCATATCCCCGGCACGCCGCCGCCCGAGCATTACGCGGATCTGGATTTCTGAGTCATGCCGAGCATCTCGGGCCTGCTCGAAAGCGTGCTTTACGTCGGCGACATGGCGCGCGCCGTGGGCTTCTATCGCGACATCGTCGGCCTCAAGCCGATGTTCGAAAGCCCGCGCCTGTGGGCTTTCGATGCCGGACGGCAGGGCGTGCTGCTGCTGTTCCAGGAAGGCATGACGCGCTGCGACGTGCCGACCCGCGGCGGCACCATTCCCGGCCATGATGGCAGCGGCCCGGTCCATATGGCGTTCGCCATCCCGACCGAGGAATACGAGCCCTGGCGCCTCCATCTCGCGGCATCGGGCGTAGATGTCCGAAGCGAAGTCGCCTGGCCCGCCGGCGGCAAGAGCCTCTATTTCGACGACCCCGACGGCCACGTCATCGAGCTCGCGACCCCGGGCCTGTGGCCGAATTACTGACGGAGCGACAATGCACATTGCGCTCGAGGATCCCGCCCGGCCGGACATCATTCGGCTGCTCGATGAAGGCGAAGCCTATGCGGCTAAACTCTATCCCGCCGACTGCAACTATATGCTGCCGCTCGACGCGCTCCGCGCCGGCAATGTACGCTTTTATGTCGCTCGCGACGACGAAGGCCGGGCGCTCGGCACCGGGGCGATAGTGCTTCATGGCGACTGGGCTGAGATAAAGCGCATGTGGGTGGTCCCAGAAGCACGCGGCCGCGGCCTCGCCCGGGCCCTGCTCGGCATGCTCGAATCAGCCGCCCGCATCGACGGCACCCACCGCCTCCGCCTCGAAACCGGCATCCACAATCGCGAAGCGCTGGTGCTCTATCGCCGCGCAGGATTCCAAGATCGCGGGCCCTTCGCCGATTATCCGCCGGCCCCCCTGAGCGTGTTTCTGGAGAAGGATATGACGATCTAAACTCCTTCTCCCGCCTGGCGGGAGAAGGTCGGGATGAGGGTGGGCGCGAGATATTTCAACATCTTGCGCATCCCCTCACCCTCCCGCTGACGGGGGCCCCTCCCTCTCCCGCCAAGCGGGCGAGGGGATTTCGGTGACAGTGCACTAAACTCCATCCCCGCCTCGGAGCGCTCCCTCGTGGGCAAGCAGCCACCGCTTGCGATCGAGGCCGCCGCCATAGCCGGTCAGGCTGCCATCGGCGCCGATGACGCGGTGGCAGGGCAGCGCGATCGCGACCGGATTCAAGGAATTGGCATAGCCCACCGCCCGCGGCGCCTTGGGCAGGCCGAGGCGCGCCGCGAAGCCGCCGTAGCTCCAGGTCGTGCCCGCCGGGATCGCCTTGAGGCCGAGCCAGACCTTGCGCTGGAACGCGGTCCCGCCAGTCTCGACCGGCAGATCGTCGAGCGCGTCGAGCGCACCCGCGAAATAGGCCTCGACCTTGGCCGAGGCACCGAGCGGGTCGGACGCCGGCACTAGCCGGTACGCGCCATAGCGCTTGGCAAGCAAGGCCGCACAGCGCGCCTCGTAATCCGCGAAATCGAGCGAGACGACATGGCTCTCGTCGGCGACCAGCAGCACCGTGCCGATCGGGCTTTCGATCCGGTCGACTTTGAGCTCCATTCTATCCTCCTTGCGGGCCCGACAGGCTGAACCAGAGATGCATCGCGGCATAGGCGCGCCACGGCCGCCAGGCCTGGGATCGCGCCTCCAGCGCCTTCTGGCTCGGCACGCCGTCGGCATCCGCCGCGGCCTTGCGCAGGCCCAGATCGCCGGCGGGAAAGGCATCGGGCTCGCGAAGCGCCCGCATGGCGATGTAATGCGCCGTCCAAGGCCCGATGCCGGGCAGCCGGCACAGTGTCTCGATCGCCTCATCGAGCGGCCGGAACGGCTTCAGGAACCCGGGCTCGGCCTCGATCGCGGCGGCCAGGCCGGCGATGGTGGCGGCCCGGCTGCGCGGCATGCGCAGCACCCCGGCATCGGCCGAGACGAGCTGCGCCGGGCTCGGAAACACATGAGTCAGCCCCGGCGGCGCCTCGCCATCCTCGAGCCGGAGCGGCTCGCCATAGAGGGCGGCGGTCCGGCCGGCGAGATTGGTCGCCGCCGCGACGCTTACCTGCTGGCCGAGGATGGCGCGGATCGCCAGCTCGAACGGGTCCCAGGCGCCGGGCACGCGCAGCCCCGGCCGGGCCGCCACCAGCGGCGCCAGCACGGGATCTTGGCCAAGCTGCGCATCGATCGCTTCGACATCGGCATCGAGATCGAGCTGGCGCTTGACCCGCGTCACGATCGTGCCGAGTGCCGCCATGACCGGAAAACGGATGCGCACGGCAAGGCAGCGCTCGCCCGGCACCGGGCCGATCTCGACGATGCCGTGCCGCCCGTCGAGGGCGATGGTCCGGCGATAGACGCCGTCCACCACCTGCTCCACGCCGGGAATGGCGCGCGGCCCCAGGAAGGCCGCCAGCAGCGGCCAGTCGAACGGCACCTGATAAGGCAGCTTGAGCGTGACGGCGCCCGCCTCGTGGCCATTGCCGTCAGCACTCTTCAACTCGCGCCGGAGTGCGCTCGGCGGCCGGTCCCAGTTGCGGCGCATCGCGTCGTTGAAGCGCCGGAGACTCTGATAGCCCGCGGCCAGCGCCACCTCGGTCATCGGCAGAGCCGTATCGGCGATCAGGCTCTTGGCGAAGAGCAGCCGCCGCGTCTGCGCCACCGTCACCGGCGAGGCGCCGAGATGATGGTCGAACAGGCGCCGCAAATGCCGGCCGCCGACGCCCAGCCGCTCGGCCAGCGTGTCGACATTGCCTTCGTCGAGCGCTCCCTCATCGATCAGGCGCAAGGCGCGCGCCACCGTGTTGGAGGTGCCGCGCCAGACGGCGAGATCGGGTGCGGCCTCTGGCCGGCAGCGCAGGCATGGCCGGTAGCCTGCCGCCTGGGCCGCCGCGGCCGAGGGCATGAACACGCAATGATCGAACTTGGGCGGCCGCGCCGGGCAGATCGGGCGGCAATAGATCCTGGTCGATGTCACCGCCGTGAAGAAGCGGCCATCGAAGCGGACATCGCGCGACAAGAGGGCGCGGTAACAGGCATCGCGATCGAGCATGGCGGCATCATGCCCGCGCCCAACGCCTTCGTCTCGCCATTTTCGGACGTCAAGGGAGAGCGATCGGCGGCGCGTCCGCGATCACGAGGCTTGGGGCAAACCCGGCCTTGTGCGAGGATCGCCGCCAACCACCCATTCCGCATCCCGAGGAACCATAAGCCCCATGCGGCCCTTACCCTTGCTCGCGCTCACCAGCGCAACCCTTATGGGACTCGCCGCGGCGCTTCCCAGCCTCGCCCATGCCGATCCGCAGATCCTGCATCGCCCGAACGAAAGCGAACCGGACTCGCTCGATCCGCAGAAGACCACTAGCCTCTACGCGCTCGGCATCGACCGCGACATGTTCATGGGGCTCGTGCGCCTCGATAATGACGAGAAGCCGGTACCGGGCCTCGCCGAGAGCTGGGACGTGTCGCCCGACGGAAAGAACTGGACGTTCCATTTGCGTCATGACGCGAAATGGTCGAACGGCGATCCGGTCACGGCCGACGATTTCGTTTACAGCTTCCGCCGCGAGGTCGACCCCAAGACCGCCGCCGGTGATCCGTCGGATTTGAAGCAGGTCGTGAATTACGAGGCGATCCTCTCCGGCAAGGAGAAGGATCTCAGCAAGCTCGGCGTCGAGGCGCCGGACAAGTACACGATCAAGCTGACGCTGACCGAACCGCGCGTGGTAATGCCGCTGCTGCTGACCGATCCCTATATGGCGGCGCTGCCGAAGGCAACGATCGAGAAATGGGGCGATGAATGGGTCCGGCCGGAGCATATCGTCACCAACGGCCCCTATAGGATGAAGAGCTGGGTTCCGCAATCCGAGATCGTGCTGGTCAAGGACCCAACTTTCTATGATGCGGCCACGGTCAAGATCGACGAGGTCCATTGGATCGAGGCGTCCGACCGCGAGGCGGCCCTAAAGCGCTATCGCGGCGGCGAGCTCGACTGGATCGGCCTCACGCGCAGCGGCCTCGCCTGGGCGCGCCAGAACGCGGCCGATCAACTGCACTCGGCACCCAGCAATCAGATCGGCTTCATGCCGATCAATCTGACTCCCGGCCACGGCCCGCTCGCCAAAGACATCAATCTGCGCGAGGCGCTCAATCTCGCCGTCGATCGCGACATCCTCGTCACCAAGCTCGACCCGCGCGGCCAGCTGCCGGCCTACGGCCTGACGCCGCCGGTGATCAGCAACTACACGCCGCAAGACATGCCGATGAAGGAGATGACCCAGGCCGACCGGACCAAGCGCGCCAAGGAACTGATGGAAGCCGCGGGCTATACGCCGGAGCATCCGCTCAAGATCACGGTGTCTTATCCGAAGGACGAATCCTCGCGGCAGATCCTGCTCGGCATCCGCGCCATGCTGCAGCCGGTCGGAGTCAACGTCGCCTTGGACAACATGGAATGGCAAGCTTATGTCGGCGTGATCAACAGCGGCAACTACGACGTCGGCTATATGGGTGCCAGCGGCAATTACGACGACTATGAGAACGGGCTCGACAATTATCGGACCGATGCCGGTAACTTCAACTGGTCGCACTATTCCAATCCGAAGTTCGACGACCTGTTCCATCGCGGCGGCACGGCGACCGACATGGCAACGCGGCGCGAGCTGATGCAGGAGGCCGAGCGGACGGCCCTTTCGGATTATCCGGTGATACCGCTCCAATATGGCGTGATCAACCGCGTGGTGAATCCCAAGCTCGTCGGGCTGCAGCCGAGCGAGGGGATGCCGCAAACGCGGTTCCTCAGCTTCAAGGACAGCACCACGCAATGATCGCCGGCCGCCTGGCGTTCGCCGCCCTCCTCCTTCTTGGTTGGGCGGCGCCCGCCGACGCGGCCAAGCTGCTTCGGCGCTGCCTCGACACGGAAGTCGAATCGCTCGACCCGCAGAAAGGCATCGCCGTCTACGACATCGGCGTCCAGCAGGATCTGCTCGAAGGGCTCACGATCCTCGACATGAACCAGCAGCCGGTTCCGGGCGCCGCCAGTTCCTGGGAGGTGAGCGAGGATGGCCTCACCTACCGCTTCCATCTCCGGCCCGACGGCAAATGGTCGAACGGCGATCCGGTCACGGCGGATGATTTCGTCTATTCCTTCCGGCGCGAGGCCGATCCCGCCACCGCTGCGGCCGATCCCTCGGTCGTCAGCATGGTCGCCAACCTGCCGGAGATCCTCGCCGGCAAGGAAAAGGACGTGACCAAGCTCGGCGTCGAGGCCGAGGACCCGCTGACGCTGGTCATCCATCTGAGCCGCCGTACCGTCAATTTCCCGGCCAAGCTGACCGACCGCGCCGCCTTGCCGCTCAATCGCGCCACCATCGAGAAATGGGGCAATGAATGGCCGAAGCCCGGCCATTTCGTCGGCAACGGCGCCTTCATCCTGAAGGATTGGGTGCCGCAATCCGAGATCAAGCTGGTCAAGAACCCACTCTTCCATGATGCCGCCCAGATCAAGCTCGACGAGGTCGATTTCGTCCTCACCGACAATCAGCAATCGGCGGTGAAACGCTGGGAAGCGGGCGAGATCGACATCTTCGACCGGCCGCCGACCGCGGACCTCATCCGCCTCAAGGCGCAATTTCCGGACGAACTGGTGAGCGCGCCCATGAATGCCCGGCGCTTCATCACCATCAACATGACGCGGCCGCCGCTCGGCACCGATCTCAGGATTCGGCAGGCGCTCGCCATGTCGCTCGACCGCGAGACGCTGGCGGAAAAGGTGCTGCCCGACAATTCGCTGCCGGCCTACTCGATCGCAGCACCTGTCTTCCCGGGCTACCCGTCGCAGGAGGCGGATTTCAAGGCCATGACCATGGCCGACCGCCTCGCCCGCGCCCGGCAGCTGCTGGCGGAAGCGGGCTACGGTCCCGATCATCCGCTGAAGCTCACCATGAGCTATCCGACCCAGGAGGATTATCACCGCGAGCTCGGTGCTGTGCAGCTGATGTGGAAGGCGATCGGCGTCGACCTCACGCTCGACAATATGCAGTGGCAGGTCTTCCTGTCGCAGGTCCAGCAGAAGAATTACGACCTCGCCATGTTGGGCGAGCTCGGCCTGACCTATGATCTCGACATCACCTTCCAGAACTACCAGTCCGACAACGCGACCTATAATTGGCCGGGCTATAAGAGCGCGGCATTCGACCAGGATTACCGCACGGCACTCGTGGCCGCGACCGACGCCGAGCGCAATGCGGACTACGCCATCGTCGAGCACCAGATCATGGAAGATATGCCGGAGATCCCCATTACGTTCCCGGTCTCGCATGTGCTGGTGAAGAAGCGCGTGCTCGGCTGGCGCGCGCCGGTGCTGCTGCCGCTGAGCCGCTGGCTCGATGTGAAGGACACCAACTCCTAGAGAACCCCCCACGAGGAGCTACGGCATTCACACAATTCATTTAGGAAAATCAGAGAGATCATCAGTTTTCGTCATGGCCGGGCTTCTCCCGGCCATCCACGTGGGGATGTGGGGAACATCGTCTTCAAGCAAAATCGGAGTCGGCCCGAAATGGATCACCGGGACCAGCCCGGTGATGACGGTGAGGTAAAGGCATCTCATTGAAACGCCACAATAAGATGTGTGAACGCCTTAGCCCCTAGCGGGAGAGGGGGGATGGCCTGATCACGATCTCCGATTCCAAGGTCCGGTGAACCGGGCATTTATCGGCGATCTCGAGCAGCCGGGCGCGCTGCTCGTCGGTGAGATCGCCCGGTAGTGCTACCTCAAGCGCGATCTCGTCGAGCATGCCGATCTTGGTCTCGCAATCGGCGCAATCCTCGGCATGGATCTTCTGATGCCGGAGCGTCACCTTCATCGGCCCGAGCGGCAGGCCCTTGCGCTCGGCATAGAGCCTGAGCGTCATCGAGGTGCAGGCGCCGAGGCCCGCCAGCAGCAGATCATAAGGGCCCGGCCCCGTATCGAGCCCGCCCACGGCGACCGGCTCATCGGCGAGGAAGCGATGCGGCCCGACCGCGACCTGCTGCTGGAAGCGGCCATGCCGCGTCTCGGTCACGGTGACGGTCCCCGCCGGCAAGGCAGCTTCGTGCTCGGCCGCCGGCGCCGGCAGATATCGGGCCGCCCAGGTGCTGAGCACGGCTGCCGCGAAATCGGCATCGGCGCGCCTGGCCAGCAGGTGATCGGCCCCGTCGAGCGAGACGAAGCTCTTGGGATAGTGCGCGGCCGCGAAGATGCTGAGCCCGTTCTCGATGCCGACGATCGCATCGTCGGGCGAATGGAGCACCATCAGCGGCAATCCCAGTGCTGCGATCCGGCCCGCCTGATCCTGCCCTCGGATGTCGTCGAGGAAGCGCCGGCGGATCGTGAAATCGCGGCCGGCCAGATTCACCACCGCCTCGCCCCTGGCCTCGATCTCCGGCACCTTGTCGGCAAGGAGATGCTCGACATGGCCGGCCTCGAACGGGGCGGCCACGACCACAACGGCCTTGAGCGCGGCGATCCGCCCGGCCGCGGCCAGCACCGCCGCACCGCCCAGGCTATGGCCGATCAGGATCGAGGGCGCCCTGCCCTGCTGCCGGAGATGCGCCGCCGCCGCGACCAGATCCTCGATATTGGAGCTGAAATCGGTATTGCCGAAATCGCCGGTGCTGGAGCCCAAGCCCGTGAAATCGAAGCGCATGGTGGCGATGCCGCGCTCGACCAGCGCCGCCGCGATCCGGCTCGCGGCCAGCACATCCTTGCCGCAGGTGAAGCAATGGGCGAAGAGCGCGTAGGCACGCGGCGGCGTATCCGGGCTGTCGAGCCGGCCGGAGAGCTCCTGCCCATCGGCACCGGGAAAGACGAAGCGTTCGGTCTGCATGGCCCCAGCTCCTCGACATAGCGAAAGAGCGGGAGCCTAAGCGAAGCGGTGGTCGAACGCGACCGCCGCGGCGGGTCAGACGCTGACGTTGACGCCGACTTGGCTGAGCAGCCCGGCGACTGCCGAGATGCCCGAACTGAGGGATGAGGTGACCGAGGCGAGGTCGGGCGTCGAGCCGTCGCTCGAGGCGGGTGGCACGCCGATCGAGCCACCGACCGTGCGCTTGAAGATCGCCTGGCCGACCGGGGTCAAGGAATAGACGCCGGCCGCGACCCCCTTGGGGCCTTGAATGGGTTTCACCAGCTTGATCCAGCCGAGGCTCTTGAGCGAGGTGATCTGACTCGGCTCCGTGCCGTTGGCATTCCAGGGTATCTGGTCCTGGTCGTTCTGGGATTGGCCGATCGCCTGGATGATCTTGTGCTGGCCATTGGTAAGCTGGCCGGTGGTCAGCGCCGCGATGGTGGGCGAGCTGGTCGTGGTCGACTGGTTGCTTGCCAAGATGCTGAAGGGCGTGCTGCCCGTGCTCGGATTGGCCGAAGCCGCGATCGTCGCGGCATTGGCCGAGGCATTCCCGGAGCCACCGGCGATCGAGACGATCGACAAGCCGAGCGAGCCGGTAAGCGGGAACGAGCTGCCACTGACAGACGACATGTCGTCGCTACTCCAACCAATTCCTCAAGACGGATGAGGGCCCAGCCGGATCATCCGCGCGAAACCTTTAACGATTCGATAACCTCGGCCCTAATGCTTTCCTTTCTTCGGATCGGCTGCCGACGATCCGCCCTCGACATGGACATCGAGGGTCGCGAGATTGTCGCGGGCGGCATCGGCCGCAGCCGAGGTCGGCGCCAGGTTGATGACATTCAGCCAATCCTGGCGTGCGCCGGCATCGTCGCCGGTCAGGCGCTTGATATTGGCGCGCTCGAGCCAGGCATCCGGCAGGCGCGGATCGATCTGCACTGCCTTGTCGGCATCGGCGCGTGCCTGCTTGAGATCGCCGAGGAAGCGATAGGCCGCGGCACGGTAGGCCAACGCATCGCCGCGCGGTCCGCCCAGTACCAAGGCACGGTTAAGATCCTGGATGGCGGCCTTGTAGTTCTTGCCCTGCGCCTGGGCCACGGCACGGCTGACGAAATAGTCAGGATTGCTGGGTGCCAGCTTGATCGCCGCATCGATCGCCTTGACGGCGCTGTCGACCGAACCGCCTTCGAGCCAGGCCTCCGACGCTTGGCTCAGCACATCGGCCCTGAGCTCCTCGGACTCGCGCAGCGTCATCTCGTTCGCGATCTTCTCGAGCCGCCGGCCGGCCTCGGCATATTCCTTGAGGCCGATAAGCGCGATCGCGACGCAATGCTCGGCCGGCAGCCCGCCGCCATGATCGCGCCAGGTCGACGCCGCCTCGAACCCGTCGCCCGGCTTGGCGCGGGCGAGATCCAGGCATTTCTGATATGTGGCCGCACTCTGCCCTTCGAACTGCGCCCAGGCCGGCTGGACGGTGAAGGCCAGAAGCAGCGACATCGTGATCAAGGCTCTGTGAAGCAAGCGGCTGGTCCTTGGTATCTGCGGCAGTGCATGGCATAGGTGGCGCATGAGATCGGGAAGGGCAAGCATCGGCTTGAAATTCGCCTGCGGCATGGCGGCAGCCTTGCTGCTCCTGGGTGCCGCACCGGCCGCGGCCGCCGACCGCATCATCGCCCGCTGGAACGGGGCCGAGCCCGAGACGCTCGATCCGCAGCTCTCGACCGGGGCCCCGGACGGCCAGGTCGAGCAGGATCTGTTCGAAGGCCTGACGCGGTTCAGCCCGGACAAGAAGGCCATTCCCGGCATCGCCGATCATTGGGACATCTCGGCCGACGGCCTGACCTACACCTTCCATCTGCGGCCCGACGCCAAATGGTCGAATGGCGAGCCCGTAACCTCGGCGGATTTCCTCTACAGCTTCCGCCGGCTGGTCGATCCCAAAACGGCGTCCTCCGACATCGATCCGATCCGCGCCATCGTCAATGCGGCGGAGATCAACGCCGGCAAGATTACAGATCCTGCCGCCCTCGGCGTGGCCGCCCCCGATCCCGCCGATCTCGTCTTCACGCTGAAGCACCCCGACCTGGCGTTCCTGCAGGAGCTGGCGTCGCGCGCCGCCTATCCCCTGCCGCGCCCGGTCGTCGAGGCCAATGGCGGCGGCTGGACCCGGCCCGACAAGATCGTCACCAACGGACCCTTCACGCTCCAATCATGGGTCCCGCACGACCAGATCGTGCTGCGGAAAAACGAGCTCTATTACGGCCGCGACGCGATCAAGCTCGACGAGATCCGTCATGTCGTGGTCGATGACGACAAGACCGCCTTCCTGCGCTGGCGGGCGGGCGAGCTCGACATCACGCGGGCGCCGACCAAGGGGCTGGCCCAGATCAAGGAAGAGTTCGGCGCCAAGCTGCATCACGGCACCTCGCGCGCCATCACCTACATGATGGTGAATATGGGCCGCGGACCGCTCGGCACCGATCAGCGCCTGCGCGAGGCGCTCAACCTCGCGATCGATCGCGAGGCGCTGGCGAACCAGGTCTCGCCTCGTGGCGAGGAGCCGGCCTACAGCTATGTGGCGCCGGTGATCCAGAACTACACGCCCCAGCGCTTGGCGTTCCAGGAGATGGCGCAAGCCGATCGGGTGGCGCGCGCCAAGCAGCTGCTGGCAGAGGCAGGCTACGGGCCGGACCATCCGCTCAAGCTCGAGGTGACCTATTTCACCAATGAGGATGTCCGCACGATCGTCGCCGCCATCCGCCAGATGTGGCTGGCGATCGGGGTCGAGGCGACGCTCACCAACGAGGAATTCCAGGTCTATATGGGCACCTTGAACCACAAGACCTTCGAGGTCGGGCTGATCGGCTGGAATGTCGGGTTCGACGATCCCTACCAGTTCCTGCGCATCTATCGCTCGGATGCGGGCGACCTCAACAACTCCGCCTTCGCCGACAAGGACTATGACGCGCTCCTCGACCAGGCCGGGTCGGCGCTCGATCTGCCGACCCGGCGCGCAGCACTCGAGGCGGCGGAGCGGCGGCTGATGAGTGCGATGCCGGTCTTTCCCCTGTTCTACGGCATCGTCAACATGCTGGTGACCGACCGCGTCCAGGGCTGGACCGATAATGATCAATACACAGAGAGCCGCTACCTCTCGATCCGGGAATAGCGCCCTTGCCGCGGCTCTTCTGCATCGGTTTCGGCTATTGCGCGCTGGCGCTGGCACGGCGGCTCAGACCCCAGGGCTGGGACATCGCCGGCACCTGCCGCGATCCCGGCAAGGCGGCGAAGCTCGCGGCCGAAGGCTTCACGGTTGAGCCCCCCGGCGCTCCGATCGATCTCGCCGGCGCCACGCATCTCCTGGCCTCGGCTCCGCCGGAGGCGGTCGGCGATCCAGTGCTGGCAGCCCATGGCGCGGCCATCGCCGCCGCCGGCTTCGCCTGGATCGGCTACCTCTCGACCACCGGCGTCTATGGCGACCGGCAGGGCGGCTGGGTCGACGAGACCTCGGCGCTCGAGCCCACCGGCGAGCGCGGCCGGCGCCGGGTCGCGGCCGAGGCGGCCTGGCTCGGGCTCGATCCGCCGGCACATCTCTTCCGGCTCGCCGGCATCTATGGGCCGGGGCGCAGCGCCCTCGACACGGTGCGGAGCGGGCGCGCCCAGCGCGTCATCAAGCCGGGCCAGGTCTTCTCGCGCATCCATGTCGAGGATGTGGCGAGCGTGCTCGAAGCCTCGATCCGGCAGCCCTCGCCCGGCCGCGCCTATAATGTCGCGGACGACGATCCGGCCCCGCCCGCCGATGTCATCGCCTATGCCGCCGAATTGCTCGGGCTGGAGCCGCCGCCCGCGGTGCCGTTCGAGACGGCCGAGCTCAGCGAGATGGCGCGCAGCTTCTATGCCGACAACAAGCGCGTCTCGAACCGAAGGATCAAGGCGGAGCTGGGGGTGCGGCTCGCCTATCCCGATTACCGCACCGGCCTTGGTGCTATCTTGGCCGACGGCGGGTGAGGAGCAAAGCGGGCTCGTCGCGGAAGCTGATGGCGGTCGATTCGGCGAAGCCGTTCCGCTCGGCAAGGCGGATCGACGCGGTATTGCCGGGATCGATCAGGCAGACGATCCGCTCGAACCCAGGCTCTGTGTCGGCCCAGGCGAAGATCGCCGCGGTCGCCTCGCGGCCGAAGCCCAGGCCGTGCGCCCAGGGCGCCAGCACCCAGCCGGCCTCCGGCACGCCGCGAATCGGCAGCTCGATCGAGCGGTGATAGTCGGCAAAGCCAACGTCCCCGACGAACCGCCCGGTCGCCTTCTCGCGCACGGCCCAGGAGCCGTAGCCGAGCATCGGCCAAAGCCCGCCATAGCGCAGCAGCCGCATCCAGCTTTCCTCGGGCGTCGAGGGCCGGCCGCTGATGAACCGCACGACTGCCGGATCGGCCCACATCTCGGCGAGCGCCTCGAAGTCCTCGCGGCGATGGGCGTCGAGAACCAAGCGCTCGGTCTCGAGGCGGACGGGTTGAGTCGGCACGTCAGGCTCCTGGTGTGGTTCAGGGATTTTGAAGAGAAAGTGGGGCAGGCGATCCAGCAGAATGAAATCGTGCCGTAACATGGGCACGCCATGGTCCCGCTCCCAAATTTTCGTCATGGCCGGGCATCTTGTCCCGGCCATCCACGTCGGGACGTGGGGAACATCGTCTTCAAGCAAAATCGGCGTCGGCCCGAAATGGATCACCGGGACAAGCCCGGTGATGACGGCGAGGTACAAAAGGCGACAAGGCATGACCGGCACAGAGGGAGATACACAAGACCACACCGCAGTCCTGAAGGCGGTCCAGGATTTCCTCGATGCCTGGGCACGATGTGACGAGGCGGCCATGCTGGACCTGATCCTGCCCGACGGCGGGACCACGCTGATCCGGGACGGCGTGCCGCTTCACCTCTCGATGCGCGGCCTGGTCGAGCGCCGCCTGTCCGTCCGGGCGCAGAATCTGGTCGAGCGGATCCATGACCCCGTGGTCATGATCGATCGCGACATCGCCATGGTCTGGGCGCCCTTTCAGATCTTCAGGGATGGCGAGCCCTTCCGCGTCGGCACCAACATCATCAGCCTCTTCCGCCGCGACGGACGCTGGCTCATGTCGGGCGTGGCCGATTACAATTTGCCGGTCGCGTGAAGAGCAGGGTCGGCTGGCCGCGGAACTCGACCGTCACCGGTGTTGCATAGCCATGCCGCTCGGCCAAGCGGATCGAGGCGGCATTGCCCGGGTCGATCAGACAGACGGTCTTGTCGAAACCGGGCTGCGCATCGATCCAACCCAAGGCGGCCTTGAGCGCCTCGCTGGCCAGGCCCTTGCCATGCGCCCAGGCGGCCAGTGCCCAGCCGCCCTCCGGCATGCCCGCGATCGACGGCTCGATCTCGCGATGGAAATCGGCGAAGCCCAGATCGCCGACGAACCGTCCGGTCGCCTTCTCGCGGATCGCCCAATAGCCATAGCCCAAGAGCGGCCACAGGCCGCGATACTGCAGCAGCCGCATCCAGCTCTCGTTCGGCGCCAAGGGCGGCCGGCCCATCGGCGCCAGCACGGCCGGATCCGCCCACATGGCGGCGAACGGCTCGAAATCGTCGCGGCGATGGCTGTCGAGAATCAGCCGCTCCGTCGTCAGGCGCACGGGTTCCATGATCTAGCCGCCGACCTCCTCGATCATCCGTTCCAGCCGAGCCAGATCCTGCGGCCGGGACAGGCGGTGATCGCCGTCCTTCACCAATGTCAGCACCACATCGCCATCGGCGAGCGCCTCCACCAGCAGCAAGGCATGCCGCCAGGGCACGTCGGCATCCTCCATGCCATGGATCAGGCGCACGGGACAATGGACCGGAATCGGTGCCGCGAGCAGCAGGTGCCGCCGACCCTCCTCGACGAGCTCGCGCGTGATGACGTAGCCGGCCGGATCATAGCCGGATGGAATCACCAGCCGCCCTGCCTCGGCCAGCCTCATGCGCTGCCCGTCATCGAGCCGCGGCCAGAGCAGCGCCTCGGTGAAATCGATGGCGGGTGCGATCAGCACGAGACCGGCCACGCGGTCGGGCCGGGCCAGCGCCGCGAGCAGCGCCAGCCAGCCGCCCATGCTCGATCCGACCAGGATCTGCGGGCCCTCGGTGAGTTCGTCGAGCACGGCCAGCGCATCGTCGCGCCACAGGCCGATCGTGCCCGCCTCGAACCGAGTCGCATCGGCGCCATGCCCCTGATAATCGAAACGCACATAGGATCTGCCGTGGCGCCGCGCATAGTCGGCCAGGTGCTGAGCCTTGATTCCTGTCATGTCCGAACGGAAGCCGCCGAGGAAAAGGATGCCGGGCATGGCAGCCCGGCCCTCGAGCCGGCGGTAGGCGATTGAAGCGGCGGGTCCGCGTGGTAAACTGCCGCATATCTCGGCGCCATCGGGTGCCGGCGTCATTTCGTTGATCACCTTTGAAGACCAAAATGATTGCGACGGCCGAGCCTAACATCGCCGCCTCTACCGACACAGGGCGTCCGCCGGCCGTGCTGCAAGTCGTTCCCGCCCTCGTCACGGGTGGCGTCGAGCGCGGCACCGTCGAGATCGCGACCGCCCTCGTCCGGGCCGGCTGGCGCGCGGTCGTGGCATCCTCCGGCGGACCGATGGTGCGCGAGATCGAGCGCGCCGGCGCCGAGCATGTGATGCTGCCGTTGGCATCCAAAAGCCCGCTCGCGATCTACCGCAACACGACGCGGCTCATGGATCTCATCCGGTCGCTCGATATCGACATCGTCCATGCGCGCAGCCGGGCCCCGGCCTGGAGCGCCTATCGCGCGGCCCAGCGCACCGGGCGGCATTTCGTCACCACCTTCCACAATGTCTATGGCGGCGAGACGCGGCTCAAACGCTATTACAACTCGGTGATGGCCAAGGGCGAGCGAGTCATCGCCATCTCCGATTTCGTAGGCGTCCACGCCGCCAAGATCTACGGCGTCGAGGCGGAGCGACTCCGGGTCATTCCGCGCGGCGTCGATCTCGACCGCTTCGATCCCGATGCGATCGCACCACCGCGTTTGATAGCACTCGCCAGCAGCTGGCGGCTCCAGGACGATCGACCGGTCGTGATGCTGCCGGGACGGATCACGCGCTGGAAGGGCCATGTCGATCTGATCGAGGCAGTGGCCCGCATGCCGAATCGGCATTTCCAGGTGCTGTTCGTGGGCTCCGAGGAGCAGAAACCGCATTTCCGCGACGAGCTGGTGCAACGCATCCATGCGCTCGGATTGAGCTCGGTCTTCCATGTCGTCGGCGAGTGCCGCGACATGCCCGCCGCCTTCATGCTGGCCGATGTCGTGATCTCGGCCTCGACCAAGCCCGAGGGCTTCGGCCGCGTCGCGATCGAGGCGCAGGCGATGGGACGGCCGGTCATCGCGACCGACCATGGCGGCTCGCGCGAGACGGTGCGGCCGGGCGAGACCGGCTGGCTGGTGCCGCCGAACGACCCGGAAGCGCTGGCGGAAGCACTCGGCGAGGCGCTCAGCCTCGGCGGCAGCGAGCGGCTCGACTGGGCTTCGCGCGCGCGGCACTGGGTCGAGAGCCGCTACGACACGCGGCTCATGTGCGACGCGACCCTGTCGGTCTACGAGGAAGTGCTGTTCCCGCATCTCGCCGCGACCGCTGCCGTTGCCTGACTCTCACCGTATCCTGGTCATCAAGCTGGGCGCGCTTGGCGATTTCGTGCTGGCGCTCGGGCCGATGGCGGCCATCCGCCGGCATCATCCGACGGCCCACATCACGCTCCTGACCAGCAGCGCCTATGCCGGTTTCGCCGCTGCGAGCCCCTATTTCGATGAAATCCATATCGACGAGCGTCCCGCCTTCCTCAATCCCCGCGGCGTGCTGAAGCTCCGGCGCTGGCTCCGGGACGGTCGGTTCGACCGGGTCTATGACCTCCAGACCTCGGACCGCAGCGGCTTCTATTTCCAGCTGATGCTGCCGGGGCCGCGGCCTGAATGGTCGGGCATCGCGCGCGGCAGCAGCCATCCCCACACCAATCCCGACCGCGATGATCAGCACACGATCGAACGGCAGCGCGAGCAGCTCGCCATGGCCGGCATATCCCAAGTGCCGCTGCCCGATCTTAGCTGGGCCGAGGCCGACCTTGCCCCGCTCGGGCTCGGCGAGCGCTTTGTCCTCCTGGTGCCGGGCGGGGCGGCGCATCGCCCGGCAAAGCGCTGGCCGGTCGAGCATTATGCCGCCCTCGCCCAGGATCTGGCGGCACGCGGCTTTGAGCCGGCGGTGATCGGCGGCGCCCAGGAGGCGCCGCTCGCCCGCGCCATCCCGGCCGCCCGCGATCTCACGGGCCGCACCGATTTCCTGACGCTCGCGACCTTGGCGCGCAATGCCAGCTGGGTCGTCGGCAACGATACCGGGCCCGTGCATCTGCTTTCCGCCGCCGGCGCCTCCACGACCGTGCTCTTCTCTGCCGAGTCCGATCCGAGCCGGACGGCGCCGATCGGACGCCATGTCACGATCCTGCGCCAGAAGAGCTTGGCTGACCTGACGGTGGCCGAGGTTGCGGCGACCCTCGCGCTGAGCTAAATCCTATCCCCCGATTTTAAGATCTGCTCTTCTCGGAAGGATCGACCATCTTGGCCCCGGATTCTGCGGCTCCGCATCCGATCACCGTCACCCTGCCGGATGGCGCCACGCGCCAGTTCGACGGGCCGGTCACCGGGATGGCGGTCGCCGCCTCGATCGCCAAGAGCCTGGCCAAGGCGGCCCTCGCCATCAAGGTCGACGGCAAGCTCCGCGATCTTTCGCGCGAGATCGACCAGGACGCCAAGATCGAGATCGTGACGCCGGACAAGCCCGACGGCATCGAGCTGCTGCGCCACGACACGGCGCATGTCATGGCGCAGGCGGTGAAGGAGCTCTATCCCGACGCGCAGGTGACGATCGGCCCGTCGATCGAGACCGGCTTCTATTACGATTTCGCAAGGCCCACGCCCTTCACGCCCGACGATCTCACCAAGATCGAGGCGCGCATGCGCGAGATCATCCGCCAGGATGCGAAGTTCGAGCGCGAGGTCTGGAGCCGCGAGCAGGCGATCGAGTATTTCAAGAGCATCGGCGAGCATTACAAGGCCGAGATCATCGAGGATCTGCCGAAGGACGAGGAGATCTCGATCTATCGCCAGGGCGGCTTCACCGATCTCTGCCGCGGCCCGCACGCGCCCTCGACGGGCCGGATCGGCCAGGCCTTCAAGCTGATGAAGCTGGCCGGCGCCTATTGGCGCGGCGATCACCGCAACGCGATGCTTCAGCGCATCTATGGCACGGTCTGGGCGACGCAGGCCGAGCTCGACCAATATCTCTTCCAGCTCGAGGAGGCGGAGAAGCGCGACCATCGCCGGCTCGGCCGCGAGCTCGATCTGTTCCATCAGCAGGAAGAGGCGGCGGGCCAGGTGTTCTGGCATCCCAAGGGCTGGACGCTCTACCGCATCATCGAGAACTATGTGCGGATGCGGCTCGACCGGACGGGCTACCAGGAAGTGAAGACGCCCCAGCTGGTCGACAAGTCGCTGTTCGTGGCGTCCGGCCATTGGGACATGTATGGCGACAACATGTTCAAGGTCGAGACCGAGCATGGCGCCGACGGCAAGCCGGGCCGCGTGTTCGGCGTGAAGCCGATGAACTGCCCCTGCCATGTCCAGATCTTCCGCCAAGGGCTGAAGAGCTACCGCGACCTGCCGCTGCGCATGGCCGAGTTCGGCTCGTGCCATCGCAACGAGGCGTCGGGCGCACTCCACGGCATCATGCGCGTGCGCGCCTTCACGCAGGATGACGCGCATATCTTCTGCACCGAGGACCAGATCACCGCCGAATCGGTCGCGTTCTGCGACCTTTTGCAGAGCGTCTACAAGGATTTCGGGTTCGACAATATCAGCATCAAATTCTCCGACCGGCCGGACGTGCGGGCCGGCTCGAACGAGACCTGGGACCGGGCCGAGGGTGCCCTCAAGACGGCGATCGAGGCCACCGGCCTGCCTTACACGATGAATCCCGGCGAAGGCGCCTTCTATGGCCCGAAGCTCGAATTCGTGCTCCGCGACGCGATCGGCCGCGACTGGCAGTGCGGCACGCTGCAGGTCGATTTCGTGCTGCCCGAGCGGCTCGACGCCTCCTATGTCGGCGAGGACAGCCACAAGCATCGCCCGGTCATGCTGCATCGCGCGATCCTGGGGTCGATGGAGCGTTTCATCGGCATCCTGATCGAGCAATATGCCGGCAAGCTGCCGCTGTGGCTGGCGCCGGTGCAGGTGGTGGTGGCGACGATCACGTCGGACGCCGATCCCTATGCCGAGGAGGTGCGGGCCGCCTGCGCCAAGGCGGGCTTGCGCGCCGAGCTCGATCTTTCGAACGAGAAGATCAATTACAAGGTCCGCCAGCATAGCCTGGCCAAGGTGCCGATCCTGTTGGTCGTCGGAAGGCGCGAGGCGGAAAACCACCAGGTCGCGATCCGTCGCCTGGGCGGAAAAGATCAGGAGGTCATTGCTCTAGACGATGCGATGACTAGATTTGTCAAGGAAGCGGCGGTACCCTCTGTTGCTTAATGCCCGTTTGCGGGTTCGATCGATGCGGCTGGGGCGTCCGCGCAAAGTGCGCCGCGCGCCCTTTCCGCTTTATTGAGGAGACTGTACATAGCCAGACCACCCCTTAACCTCACGCCGTCCCGCGAGGGCCCGCGCATCAATGAGGAGATTTCCGTTCCCCGTGTAAGGCTGGTCGATCAGGACGGCACCATGATCGGCGTCGTGACCAAGGCGGAAGCGCTGACCATGGCCATGAATGTCGGGCTGGATCTCGTCGAGGTCGCCGCGACCGCCGATCCGCCGGTTTGCAAGATCCTGGATTTCGGCAAGTTCAAATACGAGGAACAGAAAAAGAAGAACGAAGCGCGCAAGAAACAGAAAGTGATCGAGGTCAAGGAGATCAAGCTCCGGCCCGGCATCGACGATCACGATTACGATGTGAAGATGCGCAGCATGATGAAGTTCGTGGAGGAAGGCGACAAGGTTAAGGTGACCATGCGTTTCCGCGGCCGCGAGCTGGCGCATCAGGATCTCGGCATGAATGTGCTGATGCGCGTGAAGGACGACATGGAAGAGATCGCCAAGGTCGAGCAGTTTCCGCGCATGGAAGGCCGCCAGATGACCATGGTGCTGTCGCCGCGCTGAGCGCTGACGGTCGTTTTAGTGGGGCGGGCGTCTCGCCCGCCGGCGGGCGAGACGCCCGCCCCACTGGCTCGCTTCGGTCTAAGCGCTCTTTAAATTCGCCAGCACGATCTCGCGCCAGATGCGCAGCGGCGCCATCCAGGAATCCGGCTTGTCGTAATTGCCGGTCATGACGACGACGGCAAGATCGGCGTCAGGCAGGACGAATAGCCGTTGTCCGCCATTGCCGAATCCCGCGAGCCAGCGACGCGGCCCGGCGAGGGCGGGGACCTGCGTCTCTCCACTATACCAAAGCCTGCCATACTCGACCCCGTCGAAGCTGGTTTTGATCGCCGGCTTGAAGGCGGCGTCGAGCCAAGCCTCTGACACGATTTGGCGATTCCCCCGTTTCCCGCGCGCCAGCACCAGCGCGCCGATCCGCAGGAGATCGCGCGGCCGGAGCCGGAGGCCGGATGCGGCCACGGCGATGCCGTCATGCCCCCTGGTCCAGTCGAAGCCGGCGATCCCGAGCGGCTCGAACAGCGCCTGTCGGGCGAATTCCTCGAGCTTCATGCCGGTGCCGCGGGCGATCAGTGCGCCGATCAACGCCACATCGCCGCCGGAATAGATCCAGCGCGTGCCGGGTTCCGCCGCGATCGGCTGCTCGAGTGCAAAGCGGTTGCGGTCGGGCGCCAGCTCCATGGCGATCTCGCTATTGGCCGGATCGGTATAGGGCCGGTCCTCGTCCCAGGCCAGGCCAAGCGTCATGGTGAGCGCGTTGCCGATGGTCAGGCGTGCCCGCTTCGGGTCCCCTGCCAGATCCGGATATTCCGGAAACTGCGCCATGAGCGGCGCCTCGGGCGGCGGTACCAGCTTCCGATCGAGGGCAATGCCGTAGAGCAATCCCACCACGCTCTTCGTCACCGAGCGCAGATCATGCAGTGTGTCGGGCCCGAACGCGATCGCGCCGAGCGGCTGGCCCCAGGCCCAGTCGGGGCCGGGCACGTAGCGCTCCAGCACCAGGCAGCCGGCGCGGGCGACCAGAACCGCATGCACGCCGGAGAGCAATCCCGAGCTGAGTGCGGCATCGCACCGATCGCCAAGATCGGCGGCAAATCCAAGCTCGGCCGGCGCGGCCACGGGCCAGTCTTCGCCGGCATGAGCAAGAACAGACGACATGATCGAGCCTCCGGCCGTCAGCATGATTGTGGTGCCGTGAATGAAGCCGCGCCGGCTTATTCCTTGATCGGCAGCCATATCTCGACGTTCCCCATGCCGGTCTGGCCGTTGAACTTGTCGTCATAGCGCTCGAAATCGGGCGCATCGGCGAGAGCCAGGCCCGAGGCGGGCAGCCATTTGTTCCAGATCGTGTAGACGGTCTTGCGCAGCGTCGAGATATGGCCGCGATGCGTGAAGACCGCATAGCGCTGCCGGGCGATGCGCACCCGGCTGAACTCGGGCGGCAGATCGTCGAAATCACCGACCGCGACGCCGGCGATATAGTCGAAATTCCCCTCCCCATCGGCATTGCAACAGACGCCGTAGGTCTCATTGCCGGCCTGACCCGCGATCGTGCCGAGATAAGGCACGAAACGCTGCCAGAGGGCCGGAATGCCCTGGTTGGTCTCGAAGCGGAACCGCCCCCCGATGCCGGCGATGAGCAAGGGGCCGCCGGTCTCGAAACGCGGCGGCTCGAGCTCGGAAATCAGCGATTCATCCATGATGAGAGGCTCCACAAGCTGGATCATGTCGAGGCGGCCTTCGGCGCGAACCGTCTCGGGGGTCAGCCCGAACTGGTCGCGGAAAGCACGGGTGAAGGCTTCGTGGGACCCGTATCCAGCCTCGAGCGCCACGCTCAGAATGTCGTCGGCCCCGGCGGCCAGGCGCCGCGCCGCCTCGGTCAATCGGCGGCCGCGCAGATAGCGCATCACCGACCAGCCGGTGGCGACACCGAAGGCGCGGCAGAAATGATAGCGCGACAATCCCGAGATTTCGGCGACCTCGCCGAGCGTCACGTCCCGGCCGAGCCTCGTCTCGATGAACCAGAGCGCCTTGCCGATGGGATGCATGGGGTCCTCGTAAGCCGATGAGCGCTATATGCCCGGCTTCGAAGCCGCCCGCTTGATCGATCTTGCTATGGCTCGCTGAGCGCCGCCATCAGCTCCTCGATCCGATTGAAATGCTCGCCGAGCGGTGTCGGGTGCCAATTATCGTGCCGGTCGAAATGCTGCTGGATCTGGACGAGCTCGAAGCCCGCGATCGCACCTTGCTTGAACTCGCGGTAGAGCGCCTGGATCTCGTCGAGCAACGGGCGGACGCCGGCCGGAATCTCCTCGCTCCGGTAACGCTGGATCTTGCCGGCGCTGTAATAGCGGTGGCACCGGTCGAGCTCGAGCCCGAGAAGCCGGCTGATCGCGACGAAGCTGTCCGACGTGATCTCCTCATGGAACAGCACGAGCACATGCCGGAAGTTGCGCAGCATGCGGATGTAGAGGCGCATCACCGACAAATAGCTCAGCATCAGTGCCCGGATATCGTCGATGCCCAGGAGCCGGCTGGCCGACAGAATCACCGTCTCCGGGTCCCGGAAGCAGAACAGATAGTGCGAATTATAGAAATGGCGCGCCTGAAAATCGAAGAGCCGCCCCACATCGCGATGCATCTCGTGCGGCGTCACGACGATCTTGGCACCGACATAGCGGTAATTCTCGAGCAGTTGCTGCAGATAAGCCGGCCAGGCGGCATCCTCCGGAAAGAACAGCGGGCAATAGCTGCTCTTGCTCTCCTGATTGTGGAAGGAATGCTGCATGGCGTTGTAGCGCTGCGCGAAATCAGGGGTGCCGGGATCGGTATGGAGATTCGGCTCGCCCAGCAGAAAGATGTCCGCCGAATCATTGAGTGCGTTCTGCAGGATCGTCGTGCCCGACCGGGCGTGGCCGATGATGAAGAGGCCGCGCCGGCTAGCCTCCCGCCAAGCGCCGGGACCGATCGCATCCGACGCCGGCTCGGCTGTCGCCTCGGGTGCCGAGACCGGCGCATGTCTCAGCTGCCAGCCGGCAGGGAGCGCCGTCCTGACCGCGCGCGCGATCCGGCCGCGATAACCGCTCCGTGGTTTGGAGCCCTGAAGCTGCGACATTCCCTAGGCGCACCGACAATACCGATCCTGCCGGATGGTACGCAGCCGGTCGCCTTTCCATCCCTCGGAAATCGCTATTTTAAAGCGAAACCGCTATATTTAGATCCATCAAGGCTCGAACGACATGAATTCGCTCAGATGCGTGTCGAGCGCATTGTCGGCATAACCTTTGATATGCGGGCTGACGAGGCGCGGCAGCGTGTCATAGGTCACTGGCACGACCGGCAAATCGTGGGATAGAAGCTTCTCGGCCGCCTCCAGGAGCTTCATCCGGGCCGGCGGATCGGCAGTCCCCGCCGCCTGGTCGAGCAGCTTGTCGAAATCGGGATTGTTATAGGCCGTGGAATTCAGAGCGCCGGCATCGGACCGGAAGGTCGACAGGAAGCTCCAGGGATCGGGATAATCCGCGATCCAGCCATAATAGCCCATCTGATAGTCGCGGGCGCGCGACTGCGCCTCGAACACCTGATTCTCGAGCGCCAAGGGGGCGAAGCTCGATCCCGAGCGGCCGCCAGAGGCCGGCCATCGCGGTCACGATCCGCCTCAGATCCTCGCCGGCGGTATATTGGATTTCGATCTTGAGCGGGTTCGACGGGCCATAGCCGGCCTCCGTCAGCAAGGATTTGGCGCGTGCGATGCGCTCCGGCTTGGCGAGCTCGATCCAGTCCGGCGGCTGCTGGACATAGCCCTCGAGGCCGGGCGGAATGAGGCCATAGGCCGGCACCTCGCCATGCGGATCGATCTGCGTGGCGATCGCCTCGCGATCGAGCAGCAGGGCGATTGCGGTGCGCAGCCGCACATCATCGAGCGGCGGCCGCGCCGTGTTGATCGTGAGGAAGCGTGTCCACAGCATCGTGCCGGTATGGAGCGATTGCGCCAGCTCGCGCTTCAGCACCGGCACCTCCTTGGTCGGCACGCGCGCGATATCGAGCTCGCCGGCGCGGAACCGCTTCACGGCCGTCTCGTCATCCTCATTGACGCTCCACACCACGGCATCGAGCTTCACCTTGGCCGCGTCGTGATAATGCGGATTGCGCACCATCTTGAGATCGAGCTGCGGTGTCCAGGTGTCGAGCATGAAGGCGCCGTTGGAGACGAGCTTGCCGGGCCGGGTCCAGCCCTCGCCGTCCGCCTCGATCACCTTGCGCGGCAGGGGAAAGGCCACGCCGAGCGCCATCACCCCCGGCAGGAACGGCGCCGGCTGTACGAGATGGATCTCGACGGTGTTGGGATCGGGGGCCGAGACGCCGAGCTTGGTCAGGTCCTTTTCAGCCCCCTCATTGATGACGCGCGCGTTGGTGATGAGATAAAGCGCCGAGGCGTAGGCGGCGGCCGTCGTGGGATCGACGGCGCGGCGCAGCGTCCAGACGAAATCCTCCGCGGTGAGCGGCGACCCGTCGGACCAGGCGAGATTGGGCCGGAGATGAAAACGCCAGACGAGGCCGTCGGACGAGGCGTCCCAGCTCGCCGCCGCACCCGGCACGATCTTGCCTTCGGCATCGACCTTGGCGAGGCCTTCGAAGAGATCGGCCTGGATCCAATATTCCTGATAGCCGTCGGACTTTTGCGGGTCGAGCGTCTCCGGCTCGTCGTGATTGCCGCGCTTCAGGACCGTCTCGCCCTGGGCGAAAGCGGGCAGGAGCAAGGCCAACAGCGCCAGCGTTCTCAGAACTCGTTTGCAGACCCACGCGAAATCCTCTCAGCGTCTTGGGGTCGCGGGCATGGCAGGTGTTGCGATCCCGATGTAGAAGAAGGGAGGTTTCACCTTCCCGCACCCCGCCTGTCCGGAGCCGATCCACCATGAAATACCTGCACACCATGGTTCGTGTCACCGATGTCGAGTCGTCGCTCGATTTCTATGTCAACAAGCTCGGCCTCAAGGAGCTGCGCCGCATCGATAACGAGGCCGGCCGCTTCTCGCTGATCTTCCTGGCCGCGCCCGGCGACGAAAGCGCCCAGGTCGAGCTCACCCACAATTGGGATCCGGAGGCGCTGTCGGGCGGCCGGAATTTCGGCCATCTGGCCTATCGCGTGGAGAATATCTACGCGCTGTGCCAGCAGCTTATGGACAAGGGCGTCACCATCAACCGGCCGCCGCGCGACGGTCGCATGGCCTTCATCCGCTCGCCCGACAATGTCTCGATCGAGCTTTTGCAGGCGGGCGACGCGCTGCCGCCGCAGGAGCCGTGGAAATCGATGCCCAACACCGGCGTGTGGTAAGCGGAAACGGAACCTTCAGAGAACAAATCTCTTGCAGAACGTTAAGAGAACGATTATCTTCTGATGGCTCGTGATGCCGCGCAGGGTCGGTCCAGGCCCCCTGCCCCGGCCACATCTCCGAACCGGCCTCCGGGTGCAAGATCCCGGGGCCGGTTCCGGATAATCCTTAAATCTTTGTCATGGCGGCAGAAGCGGCGGTACTCGCCCGTTGTCTCGCTGACCGGGCCCTAAAGCTTCGGCTCACCTGCAACCTCGCAATCCGGCCGCGGCCGGGACAAGGAAGATCATGCGTATCGTGTCGAAGAATCTGACCCTGGCCGTGCTGGCCGCCTTCGGGCTCATGCTTGCCGCCCCGTTCGCGGCCGAGGCTGCCGTACCGGCCCATACTACGGCCGTCACCAAGCATAACCTGCACCGCGTGGTGCACCATCGCCATCACCACCATCATCATCGGGCCCTGCATCACAAGGCCTGACGCTTGGGGCGGCGGTGTCTCAGGGCGCCGCCGCTGTTTTCGCCGCCAAGATATGCACCAGCACCATGCGCAGCACGCCCTCGCCCGACGGATCGGTGAGGTCGGTGCGGATGCGCACGGTGGCGCGATCGGCGCGCGAACGTGACGGCGTGATCGATTCGATCGTCCAGGTCAGCGACAGCGCCTGATGCGGCCGCACCGGTTTCAGCCACCGTGCTTCCTCGACCGCACTGCCGCCCATGCTGACCTTGGCGAGCAGGCCCGAGCGATAGCCGAGACCGAACGCCATCGAGATCGTCTGGAACCCGCTGGCCGCCAGCCCCTTGAAGATCGATTTCTCGGCCGCGTCCTCGTCGAGATGGAAGGGCTGCGGGTCATAGATCCGGGCGAATTCGAAGATATCGTCGCGATCGATCTCGACGCTGCCGAGCGCGAAGCTCTGGCCGACGGACAGATCCTCATATCCGGTGATCGGCGTGACCGGGCTCGGCGGCGGCAGGAATTTCACCAGCGGATCCTTTCGCGCGATTGCAAGTGCCGGATGATGGATGATCGCGGCAGCCGCGTCATCGCCCGCGCGGATTATGGCTGCCTTCGAACTGCCGCATCCGGCCATGAAATCAACCAGGACGCGCCGTACTTCGGCTTGGATCGCGCGTTAGACTGGCCGTGTCACATCGGCGGGGAAATCGACATGATCCTTCGGCAACAGCCGCGCCTGACCGGCATCGCGGCGCTGGCTCTGCTCGCGGCGCTGGGCGGATGCGACGAGAACGTTGCGTTGTACGCGAAGGGATCGGCGCCCGCGGCACCCCCAGCAGCACGGGCCCAGGACAAGGCACTGGCCGCGAAGGCCGACAGCGTGAAGCTGGCCTACACTCACCAACTTGCCCTCGAGATGCCGAGCCAAGTTCTCGAGCCGCGCTTTGAGCGCGCCCGCACAGCCTGTCTCGAGGATCCCGAGCTCGGCTGCATCCTGGTGGGCTCGTCGATCGAGCATGGCAATTCGAGCTGGACTGGCTATCCGCGCGCGACGCTGACCATCCGCCTGCCCCACGGCAAGGTCGACGGCTTCGAGGACACCGTCTTGGCGCCGCTGCCGGATGAGGCGCTCGGGCACGTCGCGATCCGTTCGCGCTCGACCAATGCCGAGGACCTGACCCAGGCGATCGGCGATCTCGATCGGCGGCTCGATCAGCTGACGAATTTCCGCGACCGGCTGACGGTGCTCGCGAAGCACACGGATGCCAAGGTCGAGGATCTCATCAAGGTCGAGCAGCAGCTGGCCGAGACACAAAGCCAGATCGAGGCGCTGATCGGCCAACACCAGCATCTCAACGAGCAGGTCGCGACCGAAAAGCTGACGATCGAGTTTCAAAGCGAGACGCCACTCACGGCACCCTCGAACCCGGTCGCCGTCGCCTTAGCGCATGCCGGCGCCGACCTCAGCCGGAACGCCGGCCTCGCCATCACGGCACTGATCGATGCCCTGCCCTGGCTGCTGCTCTTCGCTCTCGTGGCCCCGCCCTTGCGCTGGACCTGGCGGCGCTGGTGGCGCAGGCCCGCGCGGGCTTAGTGGCTGCTCCCATTATTGAAAAAAGTGGGGCGGGCGTCCCGCCCGCCCCACGCCAGCAGTGAGCCCCTAACCCACCTTCATATTGTCGATCAGCCGGGTCCGGCCGATGCGGGCCGCCACGAAGATGCGCGCCGGGCTGTCGAGCGTGGTGACCGGCTTCAGCGTTTCGGCATCGCAGATCTGGAGATAGTCGATCTTGTCGAAGCCGGCCTGGAGGATCGCGGCATGGGCGGCGCGCAGCAGCTCGGGAAAGCTCGCCATGCCGGCGGCGGCCGCCTGCGCCGTCTCGGACAGCACGCGCGGCAGGATCGCAGCACGGCACCGCTCGTCCGGCGTCAGATAGAGGTTGCGCGAGCTCAACGCCAGCCCGTCGGCCTCGCGTACGGTCGGCACGCCGACGATCTCGACCGGGATGTCGAGATCGCGCACCATCCGGCGGATGACCTGGAGCTGCTGAAAATCCTTCTCGCCGAAATAGGCGCTGTCGGGCAGCACTTGCAGCAAGAGCTTGCTGACGATCGTAGCGACGCCGCGGAAATGGCCGGGACGGTGCGGGCCGTCGAGCCCGTCGGTCAGCCCTTCGACCGTGACATAGCTCGCGAAACCCGCAGGGTACATGGTCTCGACCGCCGGTGCCCAGACGAGGTGCGCGCCGACCGCCTCGAGCTTGGCGACATCTTCCGCCTCGCTCCGGGGATATGCCGAATAATCCTCGTTCGGCCCGAACTGGGTCGGGTTGACGAAGATGCTGACGATCACCGCCTCGCCCGCCTCGAGCCCGTTTCGCACGAGCGTCAGATGCCCCTCATGCAGCGAGCCCATCGTCGGCACCAGACCGATCTTGCGTCCGGCCTTGCGCCAGGAAGCGACAAGGCGGCGCAGCTCGCTAATGGTGCGGATTACCGGCACGCCGGCGGATACGGGCTTGGCAGTCGAGCGGCGCATGACGAAATCGATCCGTCAGATATTTCAGCCAGCCGGCGCGGCGCTGCCGCCCGGCGCAAAGCTCACATCGACCGTTTCGGCCGAGGCGTCAAGCAGCGAGATGAAAGATTGCGTCTTGCCGGGAATGGTCTGACGCGACGCCAGCGCCAGCAGCACGACCGGATCGGCATTGTCGCGGGAGGCTGGGTCGCGCGCGGCGAGCGCCACTGTGGTCGTGGCGGGTGCCGCACCCGGTGCTGCCACCGCATTGGGTTCGACCGGCCTCAGGCTCTCGGTGCGGACATAGCCCACCGAGCCATCGTTCAGATAAAGCGTCGTCCAACCCTCCGCCGGACCACCGCCCGGCCCGTCGACGCGCTGGCCCTTCCGAAGATCGGCGATATGGCCACTCGAGGTCTGCGGCTTCGCATAGATGGTCGCATTGTCGAGTGCCCGATAAGGGTTGTTCGGCAAGGGCGGGGCGGCGACGGCATGCGCCACCTTGATGCCGATGCCCGGCGCCTCGGCGATCAGCCGCTCGGCGGCCGCCTGCAGCGCCTCCTGCCGCGAAGCGACGCGGCCCGAAGCCCCCCGCGCCGTCTCGAGCTCGGCCTGGAACTGCGCTTTCTCCGCACCCAGGCGCTTGCCCGCCTCATCCGCTTCGACAGAATGGGCATTGAGATCGGCCTGGATTTTCTGCGCGCGCCCGAGCCGGCAGGTCTTGAGCAGGCCGTAATCGATCGTCAGCTGATCGACGGCGCTGCCGAGCTGACTGAGATCGCCCGCGACTCGCCGCGACGCGTCAGCGCCGTTGGGGGCCGCCCGGCGGAGCGCGGTCCAGTAATCGGCGGCACTGTCGCCCGGCAGGCGTGCGGCCGCCTCGATGAGCTGTGACCGCTCGGCGCCGCATCCGATGTCGGCTTGAGGCTTCGGGCTGCTCGAGGCGCAGGATTCGAGGAGCAGCAGCGCCTCGATGAGGCAGATATATCGAAAGGCACGCATGAGCTGTCTGAAATCGGTACCGGCACGTGAGAGGTGCGGGACCATACAGGATCGAACGGCGCGCGTCAGGCCGATTTGGCACTCGTGTGATGGTTCAAGAGCGTCAGCGCCGCCCGCTTCGCCGCTCGGGCAACATAGGGATCGCGGCGGACGAGGGCCGACGCGATGGCGCCCTCGACCAGGATCGCAAGCTGGCTGGCGAGCCCGTCCGCATCGGCCACGCCGAGCTCGCCGAGCAAGGAAGCGAACCAGAGGCGCCTTTGCTCCTTGTAGTCGAGCGCGATCTTGGCGGCCGGATGGTCGGGTGCTGCGAGCTCGGTCACGGCATTGACGAAGGGACAGCCGCGGAAATGGCGGCTCATGAACCAGCGTTCGAGCCAGTCGAAGAGTGCCAGGATCTGTTCGAGCGGCGGCCGGCTGTCGACTTGGCGCGGTGCGGCACGGCGCAGCAGATAGGCCTCGATCAGTGAATCCTTCGACGGGAAGTAATTGTAGAGCGTCCGCTTGCTGATACCGATCTCGGCCGCGATCGTATCGACGCCGACGGCCCGGATGCCCTGGCCGTAGAACAGCCGGTCGGCCGTCTCGAGAATGCGCGCTTCCATTTCCGCCCGGGCGGGCCATCGGCTCATGATTGCACAGATCTGTGTAGCTTCGGCTTGACGGCCGGATAACCGCCGTTTAGTTACACCGATCGGTGCAGTCAAGGAGTTGCGATGCCGGATTGTCCTCAAGGCTTCGAGCCGCATTTCCGCAAGAGCCCGGTGACCGAGCCTTGGGAGCCGCTTTATTCGCGCGTGTCGGACGGGCTGGTCGAGATCGGCCTCCGCGTGGCCGCGGCGCATTGCAACGGGCGCGGCTTCGTCCATGGCGGCGTCATCGCGGCGCTGGCCGACAATGCGATGGGCCTGTCCTTCGTGACCACGCGAACGGCAGCACTCGGCACCGAGCAGGCCGCGAGTGCGGTCACGATGAATTTTTCCGTCGATTTCATTGCGTCCGCCCAGGTGGGATCCTGGCTGCAGGTGACGCCGCGCGTGCTGCGCGCCGGCGGCACATCGGGCTTCGTCGATGCGCTCGTGACCGCCGATGGCGAGCCCGTGGCCCGGGCGAGCGCCATCTTCCGCGCAGTCGCCAAAGGATAAGCTAGAGCCGCCCAAGGGCGGCCGGTCCGGCTGGAATGGGGCCGGTCCCGCAGCTTTCGGGTCCCGGCCGTCCGCCGTCAGGCGGCCGTAACATCCGGACCCTCCGCGCCTCCCACCGGCGGAAGGGTGAAGACGTTGGTCAACAGCTGGGCGAAGGCGATGGCCATCTGCGTGAGCTTGACCGCCAGGTACGCGCCGCCCGACGTCACGATCGCCAGGAGCTGACCGATCAGGCTGACAGCGTTAAGGGCGATTTGCCACCAACGGCTTTGCGAGACGAGCTTCCAGGCGAGCGTGGGCAGCGCGTTGATATTCCAGGTGTAGTAAAGGACCGCGAAAACGATCTGGACCGCCTGCTGAACCTTCTGCGACGCGGCGTCGACGGCTGCCCGGGCCTTCTCGCCAAGTGCCTGCAGAATCCCTTTCAGTGCCTGCGCGGCGGTGGCCATCGCTTTCTCGGCGAAGGCAAAGCCGACGATCGCAGCGATGACCCCGACCACGTCTAAAAAGATCTTCAAGAAGATGTCGGACTCGCCACCGTCCACCGCAGCGGTCCCGCTCATCAGCCGATCTCGGAGCCGGCAGATCTCGCTGGGTCCGTCGGGGGCGTGGTAGAGGATCACGCTCTCGCCGTCTTGATGCCCCACCTGGAACGTTCCGGCACGGACGCCCTTGTCTACGAGTTGCACGCCGACGTGCAGGTTTCGGAGCGCCGTGCGGCGAAGGCGGACTGCAAGCTTCGAAGGCAGCGGGGCTAGGAGCGTCTCATAGTAGTCGGCGAAGCTTTTGTAGGGCTCGGCGGCCAAATCGGCGGCCGTCGGAGGCTGTGCTACGTCGATGCCGTGGCGGCGCGCCAGGGCGTACCAATCGGGCAGTCGCATGAGATGGCGTTCGGGCGGCTGCCGCGCCGCCTTCACCATCGCGTCGGCAATCGCGGCGGACGCGGCGGAACTCTGCGGCGGGACTGGCGTGCGGCATTCCTGGAATAGGAAGTTCGACATCACGGCGGCGCTGTTCCAGGTGACGGTGTTGACCAAACCGGCGGTCTCGGTCTGCGACTGGACCGTGACGGGCCCCGACATCAGCGAGAAGTATCCGGCAAGGCCGTCGGCGCCCGTGAGGTCGGGGTCCGGAGCGGCCATCGCCATTGCGACCTGCTGCGCGGTAAGGGCGGCCGTCCAGATAGAGAGCGCCTGGAACGCCACCGTCGCGGTGCCGGTGTTTTGCGCAAGGGTCAGCTCGGACGCCGAGGCGGTCGGCAAAGCGCACGCAGCCGGCCCCATGGCGAGGCTGCCGTCAATGTAGAGGCTGAACGCCGCGCCGTCGTAGGTCAGAGCGACATGGCCGAAGTCCAGCGGAGCGTTCAGCGGAACGGTCTGCGGGTCCGCGGCGAAACCGAAGGCGACCTGGCTCGCGGACACGACGCAGACGACCTGCGTCTTTGCGGGATCAGCGAGCGTGGTGGTGAACAGCGCGGCGGAGGCTCCCGCGGGGACCGATACCCAGCCCATGACAGTGAAGGCGCCGGCGCCGCCGGGGTTGAGCGCGTCCTGCGCAGCGGGGACGAAGCCGGTCGCCTCCGCGAGGGCCTGGCCGCAAGGCGTGCACCAGACCAAGGCAGACGCGGCGACCGAGATGGGGATCTGGTTTGGTCCCAGGTCGACGCCGACGCCGGCGGCGAAGTCCCACGCGGCGGCGAGGCCCTGGTCGGCATTTGAGCCGGCGGGCGGAGCGCCCCACTGCGGAACGTCCATCACGTCGTCGGCGCAAGGTACGGACCAGACTGTCCAGCTCGCGATGTCTGCCGGATCGCCGCTTCCGATGCCGGCGCCGAGCTGCACCGCGGGAGGCCCACCGACGGGTGGGGCGGCGGCCGCTACCGCAGCATCGTCCACCAGGACACCGTCGAGATAAAGACCAAGGGTGCCGCTGCCAGACGGCGTGGTGGGCCGCTGGAAGGCGGCGCCGATGAAATGCCATGCGCCGTCGCCGACGGAGACGCCATTATCAACCACGGGATCGGTGCCCCCAAAGCCGGCGCGAACGACGCCTGCGGCATCGACCAGGATCTGCAGGCCGCCCGGCCCGGTCTGAAAAAGCGTGAGATTGGACACCGACGGCGGGATCCGCACCCACCCACCGACGGTGAAGCCTGTGTCGGCCGAGCTCGTGGCCGGAGCGGCGGTGAAATCGATCGCGAGACCGTCGCAGACCGCGGACGCCGCAGTCTGGCCGAGCTGCACGGTTAGCACACTGTAACGGGCAGGCGAGGGGCTAGGTGGCATAGGACGGATCCCCGGCTTGGTAAGCATGGGTCACACACCGGACACTTGTCGTCCGCTTGGTCCTGCGGCTGAGTCTGGTCCGATCACGGCAGGCAGGACTGCGGTTCGTCAGCCCCGTTTCTCGCTCTGGTTCCACTCATTGATAGGGTATCTCAACCGAGACGACCCATCAATCTGTTTGAACAGGGATTCGCATATGGAATTCCCGCGACGCCAATCACGGTGCATGTGCGGGTCGCCAGCACGACCCTAGGGTGTGATTCAGCACCTAAGTGCCGCTCCAGGCAAAACTGGGCCAATGGCGTGAAACGGCTGAAGAATCGGCGCAGTGCTAGAGGGTTCCCAGCAAGGGAAGTCAACATTGAGGATTAGCCCTGGATGAGGATCTAATGTCCGGTTTACTCAGTGCTGAGTCGATAGGGGACTGACCGCCCTCCACCCTTCTCGGCCGCCCGTGACTGGGTTCTGACCCTAGCGGCCGGCCGTCACCCGGCGGAACGTCAAATTGATCCGGGCCGCCCCCAGCAGCGGATGCGGCGGCCCGGTCAGCCGGTCGACGCCGTGATGGATCAGCCGCGACGGGCCGCCGAAGACGAGCACGTCGCCATGATCGAGCGTGATGCTGCGCGTCGGATCGCTGCGGCGCGTGCCGCCGATCCGGAACGATGCCGACATGCCGAGCGAGACCGAGACGATCGGCTGGTCGAATGCGGCCTCGTCGCGATCCTGATGCAGCCCCATCTTGGCCTGCGGCCCATAGCAATTGACGAGGCAGGCCTCCGGCGCGAAGCCGGCGAAGCCCGCCGCTGCCGCCGCCTCGGCAGCGAGCGAGGCCAGCGGTTCGGGCATCGGCGGCCAAGGCAGGCCCGACAGGGGATCGAGCGGCGCATAGCGATAGCCCGTCGCCTCCGAGACCCAGCCGAGTGCGCCGCAATTGGTCATGGCGACCGACATGGGCTTGCCCCAGGGCGTCACCATGTGACGCAGGGGTGCCGCCGCGATGACGGCACGGGCTGCCGCCAGCGCCGCGTCGCCGGCGCGCGCCGGCAACAGCGTGATGCCGGGTCCCAAAGACACGGTCGGCGGGACCGGCAGGTCGAGCACGCTCATCACCCTTTGCAAGCCCCCTGGATTGAGGAAGACTGCCACATAGTCACGACCGGCCGGGAATGGAATGCTCAAGATGATCGCAACGGCGTTGCTGCTCGCTATAGCACCCGGACTGGCGCTCGCCGCTACCGGCGGAAATCCCCAGCTCGAGCGGCTGATCGAGGAATTCGAGGCATTCCGCAAGACCGACGATCCGCTGCAATATGCGCAGGAGAATCCTGCCGCACCGCTGATGCTGCCGGATGTGGCGCCGGTGGCGGATGCGCGGCGCAAGGTGACGCTAGAGGAGCTGCAGAAGCGCCTGGCGGCACTCGACCATGCGAAGCTGACGGCCGACGAGACGATCAATCGCGATTTCCTGAGGCGCATGATCGCCGACCGGCTGACCAGCCTCGATTTCGATGAATCGCGCATGCCCTTCGTCTCGGACAGCGGCTTTCACACGACCTTGGGATACGCCGCCGATTCGGCCCGCATCGCCAATCAGCGCCAGGCCGAGGAATGGCTGGCGCTGCTGGGTTCCGTGCCGAAATACTATGCCGACAATATCGCAAACGCGCAGCGCGGGCTCGCGACCGGCTTCATCCAGCCGAAGAGCGTGGTCGAGGGCGTGCTGGGCGTGGCGCGCGGCCAGGTCGAGATCCCGGTCGAGAGCGACCCGCTGCTGGCGCCGCTCGATAAGTTGCCGGACAGCATCCCGCTCGCAGACCAGGAAAAGCTGCGCGAGCGGGCGCATGCGCTCGTTGCCGGCCCGGTGCGCGCGGCCCTGCGCAGCTTCGTCGAGTTCCTCCAGAGCGTGTATCTGCCCCAGGCGCGCACGACGCTGGGCGCCAGCGATATGCCGCGCGGCCGCGACTATTACGCCTGGCTCGTCCGCCGCTACACGACCACCCCGCTGACGCCGGATCAGATCCATGAGATCGGCGAGTCCGAGGTGAAACGCATCCGCGGCGAGATGGACACGGTCATCCAATCGGTAGGATTCACCGGCAGCTTCCCCGATTTCCTGGCATTCCTGCGAAGCGATCCGCGTTTCTATGCGACGAGCCGCCAGGAGTTGCTGGAAAAAGTGTCGGAGATCGCCAAGCGGATCGACGACCAGCTGCCGCCGCATTTCGGCACCCTGCCGCGTCTGACCTATGGCGTGCGCGCGGTCCCGGCGGCGATCGAGGAGAATTACACGAGCGGGCGCTATTTCGGCGGCAGCCCGCAGCGCGGCATCGCCGGCGGGCTGATGATCAATACTTCGCACTTGGATCAGCGGCCGCTGTTCGAGATGCCGGCGCTGGCGCTGCATGAGGGCGTGCCCGGTCATCATTTGCAGATAGCACTGGCGCAGGAGCTGTCGATCCCGGCCTTCCGCCGCTCGGCCGACATGACCGCCTTCGTCGAGGGCTGGGCGCTTTATTCCGAGCGGCTCGGCGAGGAGATGGGGATCTATCGCGACGCCTATGAGCGGTTCGGCCGGCTGTCCTTCGAGATGTGGCGCGCCTGCCGCCTGGTCATCGATACCGGCATCCATTGGAAGGGCTGGACGCTCGAGCAGGCGCGCGCCTGCTTCAGCGACAATACGGCACTGTCCGAGCGCAACATCGATTCCGAGCTGCAGCGCTACATCGCCTGGCCCGGCCAGGCGCTTGCCTACAAGATCGGCGAACTGCGCATCGTGGCTTTGAGGAAGCGAGCGGAATCATCCCTTGGGGAGAGCTTCGACGAGCGCCGTTTCCATGATGCGGTGCTGCTGGCCGGACCGCTGCCGCTCGACATGCTGGAAGCGCGGATCGATGGCTGGATCGCGGCCGAACACCGAACGGCGGCCGCCGCATCACCTGCCGGTGCCACGCGCTAACCCGCGACAGGAGTTGACGATTACCCTGAGCGTTAACAGTCATTAAAGGCCCCGGCGCTAGCATGCCGCCATGCATGCACGCGCATTCCTGACCTGGATTCGAGCCCACCTGCTTCGCCTGTCGCCGCGGACGCTGGTATGGACGTTCGCGCTCCTGGTCTGCGTGACCCTGCTGGGCTTCGACGCCTATACGGCATTGCGCACGCGTCAGACCCAATATGATGAAGGGGTGAATTGGCTCCATAATCTGGTTCTGGCGCTCGAGCAGCATTCGGAGCGCAGCATCCAGTCGGTCGATCTGGTGCTCACCGGCATGGTCGACGCGGTGGGCGAGGCGCCGCTCGACGCGCCGCTGCTGAACCGCCTGCAGAATCGCATCATCGCCCGCGCCGATGCCATGCCGCAGGTCGGATTCTTCATGTATCTCGACGCGAACGGGAAACCGATCGCCACGTCGCGGCCGAATCTCGACACAAGCTTCCGGTACGACGATCGCGACTACTTCACCGTTCATCGCGATCATCCCGAAACCGGGCTGTTCATCAGCCAGACGCTGCGATCGCGCCAGACCGGCCGCTTGTCGATCGTGCTCAGTCGGCGCCTGCACTCTGCCGACGGCAGCTTCCGCGGCATTGCGCTGGCCACGCTCGATTATGAGTATTTCCAGCAATTCTACGACAATTTCAACCTGGGCAAGAGCGGCACGATCAACCTGGTCCGGCTCGATGGCAGCATCCTCATCCGCCATCCCTATCAGGAGGAGATGGTCGGCCGGAACCTGAGCACGGGCCTGCTCTTCAAAGAGCACCTGCCCTATGCCGATACCGCCGAGTTCGAGGCGATCTCGGTGCTGGACGGCCAGCCGCGCCTCATCGCCTATCGCAAGAGCGAGCATTATCAGACGCTGCTCACCGTCTCGATCACGATCGATGAATGGATGGCGGCGTGGCGCCGGGACACCTGCCAGCAGACGCTGGCGATCTTCGCCGTCATCGGCTTCGTCTGCGCGATGGCCTGGCTGTTCTCGAGCCAGCTCAGACGGCGTGCCGAAGCGGAACGGCGCATGGCCGATTGGGCCCAGGTCGCAACCGACTGGTTCTGGGAAACCGGCCCGGACCATCGCATCACCCATATCTCCGGCAAGATCGATCAGATTGCCGAACCGCCGCAATCGCTCTTGGGCGCCAATATCTTCGCCGTCCTGGGCGGCAAGGCCGATCTCGATGCCGCGACCGCACCGGCCCAGTTCGAGGCGCTGGCACGGCACCTGTCCTTCCGCGATCTCGTCTGCGAAGTGCCGACGCGATCGGGCGAGGCCGCCTTCATCTCGGTCAGCGGCACGCCGATCTTCCGCCGAGACGGGCGGTTCAGCGGTTTCCGCGGCACGGGCCGGGACGTGACGGAAGCGCTCAGAACCGAGCGCAGCCTCGCCCGCAAGAACCAGATCCTCGAGACCACGCTCAAGACCATCCCGGACGGGGTCGAGGTGCTCGATGCCGATCTCAACGGCATCCATGCGAATGACCGGCTCTATGAGATCCTGAGCATCGACCGCGATGCCGCCCTCGCCTCGGCCGACCCGAGCCGCTATATGCGCCGGACCATGATCGAGCGGGGCGAGACCGGCGACGGCGATCTCGACGATCTGATCGTGGCCCATGAGGAAACGATCCGCGTCAGCGAGCCGCTCGTCTATGAACGGTCGCTCAAGACCGGCGGCTGGATCGAGGTCCGGCGCACGCCGATGGAGGATGGCGGCGGCTATGTCATGCTGGTGCGCGACATCGCCGACCGCAAGATCCGTGAATTCGAGCTGGAGGACAGCCGGCGCCGCACCGAGGAGCAGGCGCACAAGCTGGCCGCCGCGGCCGAGAATCTTGACCTCGCCCGGCGCGAGGCGGAGCGTGCCAACCGGGCGAAATCCGAGTTCCTGGCCAATATGAGCCACGAGATCCGCACGCCGATGAACGGCATCATCGGCATGAACGGGTTGCTGCTCGGCACCGAGCTTTCGCAGGAGCAGCGCAAATTCGCCGACGCCGTGCGCCTCTCCGCCGATTCGCTGCTCAACATCATCAACGACATTCTCGATGTGTCGAAGCTCGAAGCCGGCAAGGTCGAGATCGAGGCCGTGCCGTTCAGCGTCGAGACCGCGGTGGAGGATGCGGTCGAGCTGCTGGCGCCGCGCGCGCATGAGAAGTCGCTGGAGCTGGTCGCCTGGGTCGATGATGGGGCGCGGCTGCCGCTGCTCGGCGATCCGACGCGGCTCCGGCAGATCATGCTCAATCTGCTGTCCAACGCGATCAAATTCACCGAGGCCGGCTATGTCTCGGTCGAGGTCGGCGGCAAGGCCGGCGAAGATGGCAAGGTCGCGCTGCGGATCCAGGTCAGCGACACCGGCATCGGGCTCGACGAGGCCGCCAAGGCGCGGCTGTTCCAGAAATTCGAGCAGGCCGACAGCTCGATCACCCGGCGCTTCGGCGGCACCGGCCTCGGGCTCAATATCTCGAAACAGCTGATCGAGCTGATGGATGGCCGGATCGGCGTGACCGATCGGGCCGGCGGCGGCACGATCTTCTGGATCGAGCTCAGCCTCGATATCGCCAGGGATCTGCCGGCCCGGCAGGAGGAGCTTTCGGTTCCGCCGGGGCTCGCGGTTCTGGTCGTCGACGACATGCCGATCAACCGCACGCTCATGACCCGGCAGCTCGAAGCCGCGGGATTCGTGGTGACCGAGGCCGAGAGCGGCCCTGCTGCCTTGGCGGCGATCGCGGCGGCGAAAACGCAAGGCCGCACCTTCTCGGCCATCCTGATCGATCAGGCGATGCCCGGCATGTCGGGCGAGGAAGTCGCCGAGCGGATCCGCGCGCTCCGTGGCTCGGCGCCTCGGCTGGTGCTGGTCTCCTCAATCGGCCTGCCGTCGCGCGGCGAGCGCGCCGCGGCCGTCGGTTTCGACGCCTTCCTGACCAAGCCGTTGCGGCATCAGGCGCTGCTGCGCTGTCTGACCCAGCTCTGCGGCCAGCCTGGTGCCGAGGCGGCGGCCCCCCTCCGGCGCGCACCGAAGCCGGCCGCATCCGCGAGCGGCCATATCCTGCTGGCCGAGGATAACCCGATCAACCGCGACATCGCGGAGACCATCCTGCGCAACGCAGGCTATCGGGTGGCATCCGTCCCCGACGGCAGGCAGGCGATCGACGCCGCGCGGCAGCAGCACTTCGACCTCATCCTGATGGATGTGCAGATGCCCGACATCGACGGCTTCAGGGCGACGGCGGCGATCCGCGCCAACGAGACGCCGGGCAGCCGCGTGCCGATCGTCGCCATGACGGCGAGCGCCATGCGCGGCGACCGCGACCGCTGCCTCGAGGCCGGCATGGACGATCATGTCGCCAAGCCGATCGATCTCGATGCCTTCCTCGCCACCGTGGCCCGCTGGATCGGCACCCCCGCGGCCGAGCCGTCCGCTGTCGAGGCGCAGGATCTCGACCGGTCTCTCATCGATCAGCTCGAACGGATGATGCCGCAATCGGCCTTTCTCGATCTGGCCGCGACATATCTCGACGGGCTGGATGAGCGGCTCGCCCGCATCCAGCGCTTCCGGCTCGTTCAAGACCACGCGGCCCTCGTGCGCGAGGGCCATGATCTGCAAAGCACGGCCGGGAGCTTCGGCGCCTTGCGGCTGCAGCGCCTGGGCGAGCAGCTCGAAGCGGCCAGCCAGGATGACGCGGACGGCGATCGGCTCGATCGGCTGATCGAGGAGATCGCCTCAGCCGCAGCCGAATCGAGTGCAGCGGTACGCGAACGCATCGCCTCGACACCCGCACCGCTCAAGGCCGCGGTCTGACTGAGCTTATGGCGAAAAGTAGGGCGGGCGTCCCGCCCCACTGGCTAGACCCCCTATAACAGCCCCAACCCCGGATCGACGAGGCGCTGCAGCTTGAGCGCCGCCAGCTGGGCGAAGCGCAGCGTCATGGCTTTGCGCCGCGCCGGATTGAGGCGGATGATCGGCGCCGGCCGGATGATCTCGGCAGCGAAATGATCCGCCATGATCAGCCCGCATTCGGTCGGGATGAGCTCGGTCGGGAAACTGTCCGGCACGGCGAAATAGAGCGCATCGCAATAGTCGCGATACTCGCCCCATTTCCGGTCGCTGCGGAAATCCTCGATCGAGCTTTTGACCTCGACCACGATGATCTCGCCCGAGCCTTGCAGCGCCATGACATCGACGCGCCGGCCATTGGCGAGCGTCACTTCGGTCAAGGTCGCCCAGCCATGCTGCGCCAGCGCCCGGCAAACGCCGCGCGCGAGCAGCACGCCCGGTTGCGGCGTCATCTCTTTCAAAAGCCCACTCATGAGCGGATCTTAAAGGGGCAGCGGCACGGGCCGCAATGGAGGCAAGCAGGGCCGGCATCGCCCGCGCCCTTGCACGCGCTTCGGGCGCGGCGCTACAAGGAGCGCCTTTCGCCGATTGCTGGAGCGTCCCTAGAATGTCCGAGCCCGAGCGCCCGCCGCGCGACGAGGCGGCCGAGTATCGCGCCGCCGCTGCCGCGAACCAGTTCCGCCAGGCGCGGCTCGAGAAATTGGACGCGATGCGCAAGCTCGGCATCGATCCCTACCCCTACCGGTTCGACCGCAGCGATTTGGCCGCCACGATCGAGCTGCGCCATGCCGAGCTGGCACCGGGCCAGACCACCGAGGAGAAGGTCGCGGTCGCCGGCCGCATCCGCGCCATCCGCAATAGCGGCCTCTTCATCGATCTCCACGACAATAGCGGCAAGATCCAGATCTTCTGCCACAAGGATTATCTGCCGCCGGAGCAGCTGGAACTCGTCAAGCTGCTCGATCTGGGCGACATGATCGGTGTCACCGGCATCGTCAGGCGCACGCCCAGGGGCGAGATCACGATCAACGCCAGCCATGTGGACGTGCTGGCCAAGGCGCTGCTGCCGCTGCCGGAGAAGTATCACGGCCTTACCGACCTCGAGACGCGCTACCGGCAGCGCTATCTCGACCTCATCATGAATCCGGAGAGCCGCGACACGCTCCGCAAGCGCAGCCTGATCATCGGCGCCATCCGCCAGCACATGATCGCCGAAGGCTTCCTCGAGGTCGAGACGCCGATGCTGCACGGCATCCTCGGTGGTGCTACGGCCAAGCCCTTCGTCACGCATCACAATGCGCTCGATCTCGACCTTTATCTGCGGATCGCGCCCGAGCTTTACCTGAAGCGGCTCATCGTCGGCGGCCTCGCCGACAAGGTGTTCGAGATCAACCGCAACTTCCGCAACGAAGGCATCTCGCCGCGGCACAATCCCGAATTCACCATGATGGAGCTCTACCAGGCCTATGCCGACTATCACGACATGATGGGGCTGCTGGAACGGCTGCTGTCCGCGGCGGCGATCGCCGCCAACGGCACCACCGAGGCGCGCTTCGGCGACAAGCTGCTGAATTTCGCCGGCCCCTACCCGCGCCGGTCGATGGCGGATCTGGTCAAGGAGCATACCGGCGTCGATTTCCTGGCGATCGACGGGGCCGAGGCGGCGCGCGCCGCGGCCCGCCAGGCGCAGGTCAAGATCGGCGGCCATGAGAATTGGGGCCAGGCGCTCGAGGCCGTGTTCGGCGAGCATGTCGAGCACCATCTGATCCAGCCGATCCATGTGACCGAGCATCCGCGCGATATCTCGCCGCTCGCCAAGGCGCATCGCAGCGAGCCGCGCCTGACCGAGCGGTTCGAGACTTATGCGAATGGCTATGAGATCGCCAACGCCTTCTCGGAGCTGACCGATCCGATCGATCAGTTCGAACGGTTCGAGGCCCAGGTCCGTCAGCGCGAAAGCGGCGACGAGGAAGCGCAGCAGATGGACACGGATTACGTGACGGCGCTCGAATATGGCTTGCCGCCGACCGGCGGCATGGGCCTCGGCATCGACCGGCTCGTGATGCTACTGACCGACAGCCCGTCGATCCGCGACGTCATCGCCTTCCCGACCATGCGCCCGGCTTGAGGTGAGATCGGCCGACCGCCGGCCGCGCGGGCGCATGACGAGGTGATAGAGCAGGAAGGAGCTGGTGGCGATCGCAAGCATCGCTAGGGCCATCGGCTTGGCGCTGTGATCGTAGAGGCTGCTCACCAGCCATCCGGCCAGGGCGCCGGCCGTCATCTGCAGGCAGCCGATCAGCGACGAGACGATGCCCGCCATCTCGGGATGCGGCTCCATCGCAGCCGCGATCACATTGGGTGTCACGAGACCGAGGCCGAAGATATAGAGCATGATCGGCACGACGATGCCGAAGATGCCGGCGCCGAGGAGCGTGGCACCCCACATCGAGAGGCCGCCCGCGAGCGCCAGGAAAAGGCCGATCTGGATCAGCCGCTCGCCCGGCCAGCGGCGCAGGAGGCGCGCATTGGTGATGCCGCCGGCGAGCAGCGCCAAGGCCGGGATCGAGAAATAATAGCCGAAATCATCGCTCGAGACGCCGAACACATCGATATAGATGAAGGGCGCGCCCGAGATGTAGCAGAACAGACCGGAGAAATTCAGGCAGCAGATGAGGGCGAAGCCGAGCGTGACCCGGCTCGTGAAGAAGTAACGGTAGTTGCGCAGGATCCGGCGCGGCCGCAAGGCTTCGAGATCCGGCATCTTCAATGATTCCGCGAGCCGGCGCATGACGATGACCAGCAGAACCAGACCGACCAGGCCGATCGTGGCGAAGATCGACCGCCAACCCAAGAAGCGCAGCAGATAGCCGCCGAGAATAGGCGCCAACAACGGCGTGACGGACATCACCACCGTCATGTGCGACAGCATGCGCGCGCCGCGATCGCGATCATAAAGATCGCGCACGATGGCGCGACCGAGGATCGGCCCGGCGCACGCGCCGACGCCCTGCATCACCCGGAACGCCACGAGCTGGCCCATGCTGGCCGCGGCAGCGCAGCCGAAGGCGGCCAGCACGAAGATCAAAAGGCCGCCGATGATCAGCGGCCGCCGGCCGAACCGGTCGGCGAGCGGGCCGCAGAACAGCTGGCCGCCGGCGAATCCCAGGGAAAAGCCCGACAGGATCCATTGCGTCTGGTCGGCCGTGGCGCCGAAGCGATAGGCCAGATCCGGCATCGCCGGCAGGCTCATATCGATCGCGAGCGCGTTGAGCGCGGTCAGCGCGCCAAGCAGCAGGATAAAGGCAAGCGAGTCGGACAGACGCATGAATTCAGCCGGGTATCGATCGAGACATCGCGAGACCTCATATCACCCTTTATTGAAACCGATGCCTCGCTCCTGCGCAGATCCGCCCCGCGCGCTCGCGTCCCGGTTTGGCGCGCTGGAATTTATATCAATTTTTCCAGAGGTTTGGCGGGAGCGTCCGGACCGGCCCGACAACCGGGGAGAGCAGTTCTTTACCAACGCACTCTACTTAATATTTTGCAAAGTTTTCGCGGATCGAGGGTTAATGCCCACTTTGACATCGGCCGAAACCGGATCGACCCCGCGCGCGATCGCGGCCAAATCGACAGCCCCCTTTTCTTTATTGTCGAACTTCACTATTTAGGAGGGACGATCGTCGATGACGAGCGTTAATCGGATTACCCCGAGCAACAATTTCCAGGCGCTTCGGTGCCGTGAATTCGGGGCTTCGACGCTCTACACTCCAACCGGCACCTGCCGAACCGGACCCCGCTATTGCCGGGGCTGCAGTTGGACAGGACCAAGGCTTATGCAAACAATAATCAAGAAGGATGCCATGACTGACAGCTCTCCAATCGCGGAGACCGCCCAATTCGTTATTAAGATTTTGTCGGCCCGGCCCGTGCCGGCAGCTGATCTGCCGCAAACCATCGCAAATATTCGGCACGCTCTGGAGCGGCTCGAGCCCGGCCAGGCCGTGGCGGCGCCCCGCCCCGCCGCCGGCCGCAACGGCGTCGTCCATGCCGCAAGCCCGACCCGCCGCTTCAGCACCGCCCCGGCCGCCCGCAAGCTGCCGGTATCGACCAGCACGGCACTCCCGATCGCCGCTGCCGTCATTCCCGAGCCGGTGATCTATCCCGAGCGTCCGCGCCGCGGCCGTCCGCGCCGGATCGCGGCATCCATCTTGCCGGAAATCGTCGAGCCGGAGGTGGAAGAAGCCGCACCCGTAGCACAACCCCGCTTGCTGCGCCGGGCCGAGGCGACGGCGAATGTCGAGGTCGAGACCGACGAAACGCCGGCGATCCTGCGGGTTCCCGACGGTGCCGTCCGTGGCGTGGTGAAATGGTATGACGGCCGCGCCGGCAAGGGCGCCTTGCGCCTCGCCGGCATTTCGGGCGACGTGCTGCTCGACCCCGCCACGCTCGAACGCTCCGGCATCAAGCGGCTCTACAAGGATCAGGAGGTCGAGGCGACCGTCCAGGAGCAGGGCGGGCGCGTGCAACTCGTCTCGCTCAGCCTGCCCGGCCGTACCACCGGTTCGCTGGTCAGCCCGTTCGGTGGCGAGGTCACCAGCAATATCCGCCGGCAGCCGCGCTCGGTTCGGGTCGAGATCAAGAGCGACGGTATTCGCCAGAGTGCTGCCCGCGCAGAGGCGGAACAGGTTCTTGGCGGCGTCAATCGCATCAAGGCCAACCGTCGTCTCATCCCCTGATTGTCTCTACTCCTCGCGGCCCCTGCTCCCGTTTCCCCGGCTGAGCGAGATTGATTGCCACGAACGATTGATAGAAAGCCGCAGAGTTAAGGATGCCCGAATACAGTTTGCGCAATACAGGCTCGACATCGGGCATCAATACTCGCTAGCATGTGAATGCTGAATTGGCATTTCTCGCGCCAGAGACCTGTCCTTAAACCGATCGGCCGCTCCAAGAATTTTGATGGGACAGCTGAGTTTCGTCCATTGAAGCGGTGAACGATCGCGCTGCCGTAACCTGAGGTAAGAAGCAATGTCCGATACCACGCCACCGCCGTCACACAGCCAAATCCTACGTATGGTGACTGATGTCATCTCGAGCTATTTAAAAAGAATCCGGTTTCCGCCGCGGAACTGCCGGATGTCATTGGCTCGGTCTATTCGGCATTGGCCGGCAAGCCGGTCGAGTCGGCGGCACCCGTCGAGCAGCGTCCGGAGCCGGCCGTGCCGATCAAGCGGTCGGTCACTGCCGACTTCATCATCTGCCTGGAGGACGGGAAGAAGCTGAAGATGCTGAAGCGGCATCTCGCGACCGCCTATGGCATGACGCCGGACGAGTATCGTCAGCGCTGGGGCCTGCCGCCGGATTATCCGATGGTGGCGCCGAACTATGCCCAGCAGCGCTCGGACCTGGCCAAGCAGATCGGCCTTGGCTCGCGCCCGCGCGTCGAGGAGAAGCCGTTGCGCGGCCGCGGCCGTAAAGGTGCTGCTGCCTAATTCCGTATCGGCGGAAGCGTCACGGGTGCACCACCCGTGACGCCTCTGTAGGTCCCTCTTCCAGCTCGAGACAACCGAGCCCGGCAAGGGTTGAGCGCACCGCCTGATCGAGCGGCGTATGCGGCTCGCTTCCCAGCAATGCGATCAATTTCCGATTGTCGAGGCGCTGCGGCGTGCGCCAGAGATAGCGCATCTCGGCCAATTCGCGGAACAGCGGCACGAACGGCGCCGTGAGCGTCACGAGCGGCCAGGGAAACCGCCAGATCGCCAGGTCCGGCCGCCCTGCGGCACGGCGGATCGCCGTCGCCATCTCGTTCCCCCGATCGAACCAATGCCCGCTGAAATGCACGATCTCGAAGGGCGCCAGCGTCGCGTCGAGCGCGATCAGGCGCACGATCGCATCGGCAAGATCGGGCAGATAAGCCCAGGCATGGCCGACCGAACGTTGGCCAGGATCGATGACGCGCCGGATCGGCCGGCCCGGCGTGATCATGCTGTTGAACCAAGAATTCAGCGACGATCCGCCGAAATAGTCGCCGGCCCGGACGATGAGCACGCGCATGCCGCGCCTTGCTGCGCGCTCAAGGCGTTCTTCCATCTCGACCCGGACGGCGCCTTTCCGGGTGACGGGATGTTGCGGCGAGCGCTCGTCGAGCAGGGTGCCGGCGTCCGGCCCGAAATTATAGATGGTGCCGGGGAAGACGAGCCGCGCGCCGTTTGCCTCCGCCGCCGCGATCGAATGATCGAGCATCGGCAAGGCGAGCCCGCGCCAATTGCGATAACGCGGTGGATTGGCGCCATGGAACAGGATCTCGGCCCCGCGCGCGGCGGCGGCCACGGCGGCTGCATCCATGGCGTCGCCCTGGATCCATTCGATGGCGTTCGCGCCGGCCGGGGCCGCCGGCTGCGGGCGCCGGCTGAGCGCCTTGACGTGCCAGCCGCGCTGGAGCAAGGCCCGTGCGACGGCGCCGCCGATACCGCCCGTGGCGCCGATGACGAGTGCTGTGCTCACGATACCACCGTCAGGATCGCGGCGACCGCCAAGGCGGCCATGGCACCGGCGCTGCCGATCCGCCGGGCGAAGGTCGCCAGCTGGAGCAGACCATGATCGCGCGCCGGCAACCTATTGAGATAGGCCATGCGGAACATGAGCTCGACATAGCGGCTGAGCCCGACCACGGTCGCGGCCCCCACCATCAGCGCGTAAAGGACAGGCGAGGCCCCGAGGGCCAACCCGGCCAGCGCCACCGCCAGCCCGACCCCAACGGCGCTGCCCGCCAGCTCGATCAGCAAGGCACGGCGCTGTGCCGCGATATTCGGCGGCGGCCTGGACGGCCGTGAGTCGGTTACGAAGGGAGTGAAGTCCCGATTGAGCACTGATCCGATCATGATGCCGTCCTCCAGCGAAATCCGATGCTGGAAGATGCGCGCAATCGGGCTAAACCAAAATTGCGTATCTTTCTTGATCTGCTATAAGTTTTCGTATGACGCTCAGCACACCCGGCTGGGAGCTCTATCGCTCCTTTCTCGCCGTCATCCACACCGGCAACCTGTCGCAGGCGGCACGCGCGCTGGCGCTGACGCAGCCGACGGTCGGCCGGCACATCGATCAGCTCGAAGCGGCCCTCGACCAGCCGCTCTTCACCCGATCGCCGCAGGGGCTGCGCCCGACGGCGGCAGCCCTGGCCCTGGTGCCCCATGCCGAAGCCATGTCGGCCGCGGCCGAAGCGCTGGTGCGGGTCGCCTCCGGTGCTGCCGAGACGGAAAGCGGCACGGTCCGCCTCACCGCCAGCGACATCACGGGCGGCGCCGTGCTGCCGCCGATCCTCGCCCGCTTCCAGGAGCGCCATCCGAATATCCTGATCGAGCTGGTGCTGAGCAACCGGAACGAGGATCTCCTGCGCCGCGACGCCGATGTGGCGCTCCGCATGGTGCGGCCGACGCAGGCGGCGCTGATCGCCCGGCACATCGGCAGCGTGCCGCTGCATCTCTATGCGCACCGCTCCTATGTGGCACGCCGCGGGCTGCCGCAAAGCGTGGCGGAGCTCGCCAGCCGCCACACGATCATCGGCTTCGATCGCGACAACAGTGCGGCCCGCTCGGTCATCGTCGCTGGCCTGTCGGTCACGCGCGAGCTGTTCGGCTTCCGCTGCGACAATGATCTGGCCCAGATCGCCGCGATGCGCGCCGGGATCGGCATCCTCGCCTGCCAGGATCTGTTCGCGGCCGCCGACCCGGACCTCGTCCCGGTCGTGCCGGACGAGATCCGTTTCGAACTCGAAATGTGGCTCTGCATGCATGAGGATCTCAAGACCAGCCGGCGCGTCCGCCTGCTTTACGATCACCTGGCGGAAGAGCTGGGCGCGATGATCAGCCAAGCCTGCCGGCCGCGTATAGAGTCCGATGCGATCAGGTCGAAGCGACCTGATCGCTGAATCGGTCTCTAGAGCAGATCCCGTTTCGATGGAATCATCGAAACGGGTGAAGATGCTCGCCAAACCAACAGTTTAGAGCGTTGGCCGTGAGCACGCGCGAACGGAAAACGCTCTAATTTATTGAGATAGAGCGAGATTCAGATTTCAGGTCATAGACCTGAAATCTGAATCTCGCTCTAGCAGGCTCATGATCCGGCGCTCGTCGGACTGCTCCATGATCTTCTGCGCCATGCGGCCGGCCTCGCTCATGGTCATGGTCCGGAGCCGCTGCTTGACCCGCGGCAGGTTGGCCGGCGCCATCGACAGCGACCGGATGCCGAGGCCGAGCAGCAGCGAGGTGCAGCGCGGATCGCCTGCGAGCTCGCCGCACACGCTGACCGGGATGCCGGCGCGCCGCGCCGCCTCGGTCGCGAACTGGATGAGCCGCAGCACGGCCGGGTGCACGGGATTGTAGAGATGGGCCACCTGCTCGTCGCCGCGATCGATGGCGAGCGTGTATTGCGTGAGGTCGTTGGTCCCGATCGCGAAGAAATCGGCTTCGAGCGCGAAGGCATCGGCTGCGAGTGCGGCACCCGGCACCTCGATCATGATGCCGAGCGGCGGCAGCTCGTCCGGGATCGGCACGCGCTTCTCCCGGAGCCGCCCGGCCGTCGCCTCGAGCAGTGCCCGCGTGTCGCGCACCTCGCTCAAGGACGAGATCATCGGCAGCAGGATGCGCACCGGCCCGTCGACGGCGGCCCGGAGGATCGCCGCCAGCTGCGTCTCCAGGATCTGGCGGTGCTTGAGGCCGAGCCGGATGGCGCGCAGCCCCAGCGCCGGATTGGCGCTTTCGGCGGTGATGCCGCGCAGGCTGTAAGCGAGCTTATCGCCGCCGATATCGAGCGTGCGGATCGTCACCGGCCGGCCCGCCATGCCGCGCACCAGCAGCCTCAGCGCCTCGACCTGCTCATCCTCGCTCGGCTGCTCCTCGCGATTCATGAACAGGAACTCGGTGCGCACGAGCCCGATGCCGGCGGCGCCGAATGCCAGCGCCTGCTCGAGCTCGCGCGGCAGCTCGAGATTGGCTTCGAGCGTCACCTCCGTGCCGTCGCGGGTGACCGCCGGCAGCTGGCGGATGAGGCTGAGCTGCTGCTTCTCGCGCGCCAGCGTGTCGAGCTGGGTCTGATAATGCTCGAGCGTCTCTTCCGTCGGGTTGAGCGTGACCGTGCCGGCCGAGCCGTTGACGATGATGAAATCGCCGGGCGAGATGCCGTGCAGCAGCCCGACGCAGCCCAGCACCGCCGGAATGCCGAGGGCCCGCGCCATGATCGCCGTGTGGCTTTCGGCCCCGCCCAAGGTCGTGGCGAAGCCCGCGATGCGCAGCGGGTCCATCAGCGCCGTGTCCGCCGGCGTCAGCTCGTCGGCAAGCAGGATGGTGCCTTCCGGCAGCTTGCCGATGGCGGTGAAGGGCGTCTTGGTCAGGTTTCGGATAAGCCGGGAACCGACCACGCGGATATCGTCGATCCGGGCGGCGAGATAGGGATCGCCCATGATCGCGAAGCTTTCGGCGACCGCGTCGATCTCGATGCGGACCGCCGCCTCGGCATTGATGCCCTGGCCGCCGATGCGGGCCCCCACACCGCGCAGCAGCCGCGATTGCGTCAGCATGGCGAGATGGGCATCGAGCAGGTATCCCACCTCCTCGGCCGCAGTCCCGTGCAAAGCCGCCGACTTGTCCTTGAGCTTGCGGAGCTGATTGCGCGACGCGTCGACCGCGGCATTGAAGCGCTCGATCTCGGCCTGGACCTCGCCCGGCGGTACGGAGTACTCCGGCACCGAGAGGGCGATATGGTCCGAGATATGAGCCGTGCCGAAGCCCAGGCCAGGCGAGACGCCGAGGCCGTTGAGCACGCGCTCGGGCCGGCGTACGGCGCCAGGAGGGGCTTCAGTCTTGTTCATCGAAGCCGCCCGCGACCAGCGCCGCGATAGCGTCGGCCGCTTCCGTTGCCGACGGCCCGGTCGCCCGGATCTCGATCGTGGTGCCGAGTGCTGCCGCCAGCATCATCAGCCCCATGATCGAGCGGCCGCTGACCACCGTGCCGTTCTTGGCCACCTTCACCTCGGCCTCGAACCCGTCGGCGAGCTTGACCAGCTTGGCCGCCGCCCGCGCATGCAGCCCGCGCTTGTTGCAGATCGTGACGATCCGCCTGACGATGGCACTGTCCTGACTTGAATCGGGTCCCGGCATCGGCCTAGCCGCGCGCGTCCGCCAGCAGCTGCGAGGCGACGTTGATGTATTTGCGCCCGGCTTCCTGCGCACCAGTGACGGCGGCCGCGAGCGGCTGCGCCTCGCGCAGGCTGGCGAGCTTGATCAGCATCGGCAGATTGATGCCGGCGATGACCTCGACCTTGGCGCGCTCCATGAAGGAGATGGCGAGGTTCGACGGCGTGCCGCCGAACATGTCGGTCAGGATCACGACGCCGCTGCCGCTCTCGACGCGCTTGATCGCGTCGCTGATATCCTGGCGGCGCTGCTCCATATCGTCGTCCGGACCAATGCAGATCGCCTCGATCTGCCGTTGCGGGCCGACGACATGCTCGAGAGCCGCCACGAATTCGGCCGCCAGCCTGCCATGTGTCACCAGAACCATGCCAATCATGGATCGATCCTCAATGTTCGCCCGGACAGCCGGGTGGCGGACGAGCCGCCTCCGGTTGGGTATCGGCACCAGCGACCGGGCGCGTCACGTCGCGATGGCCGACCGCGACGCTCTGCCCTTCGCCGTTGAGCCAGCGCCCGAGCAGCTCGGCCACATAGACCGAGCGATGGCGGCCGCCGGTACAGCCGACGGCGATGGTGAGATAGGATTTGCCCTCGCGGTCGTAGCGCGGCAAGAGCGGCTTCAAGAGCGCGGTCAGCGAGGCGAAGAAGCCGTCGAAGCTGGGATCGGCGGCGATATGGGCCTGGACGGCGGGATCGAGCCCGGTCTGATGCCGCAGATGCGGCACATAATGCGGATTGTCGAGGAAGCGGACATCGAAGACGAGATCCGCCTCGCGCGGCAGCCCCTGCCGGAACGAGAAGGAGGTCACGAACAGTTTGAGCGTCGACCGGTTGTCGAGCGCGAAATGGCCGGCGAGCAGCCGCTTGAGATCGGCCGTCTTCAGCACCGAGGTGTCGATCACGACATCGGCCCTGGCGCGCAAGGGCGAGACCAGGTCGCGCTCGCGCCGGATGCCGTCCATCACCGGCCGGTCGCCCGACAGCGGATGGAGGCGCCGCGTCTCGGTATAGCGGCGCGCCAGCGCCTCGTCGTCGCAATCGAGGAACAGCAGCCGGCAATCGAGCCTGCCGTCGGCGACGAGCTTGTCATGCTCGGCCATGACGTTGGCGACGCCGAAATCGCGCGTGCGGATGTCGATACCGATCGCGATCGGGCGCGCGCCCGGCGCCGGCTGGGCGACGAGGCCGGGCAGCAGCGAGATCGGCAGATTGTCGACCGCCTCATAGCCCATATCTTCCAGCATCTTGAGCGACGCGGTCCGACCGGCACCCGACATGCCGGTGATCAGCACGATAAGCGGGCGTGCGCCGGCCGTTCGAGGCGCCGGCGCATGCTGCGAAAAGTAGCCGGTTTCGTTCATGGCCCCTTCTTTATACCCATTGCCCGGGTCAGCACCAGCCGTGCCAGGTATTTGCCGTGTGGCAAGTGCGAATGCCACCTTCATCGGCGCCGACGCCGCGAACGGATCGAGCTTCAAACGCGGCACGGCAATGCCTAGAAAAGCCTCGGTCTCGGGCTCCGGCAGCCGCTCCACGGAGGACGGCGGCACCAGATCGACGACGAGTGCAATGCGGCAATGGCCGAGGTGATGGAGGCGCCGAAGCCCGACCCCGCGCACCTCGATCAGACCCGCGATCGCGGCCGGCACGGTCCCGACCAACGCACCATCGACCACCGAAATCTCGACCTGATCGTCCGCCACCAGCCGCGCCCCTGCCCCGATCAGCCTGAGCGCCAGATCCGACTTGCCGGCCCCCGGCGGCCCGCGCAGCAGCACGCCCTGCCCCTGAAGGGCGACGAGCGTGCCGTGGGTTGTCACGCCTCTCAGTCCCGCGCCGCCGGCAGGCGCACGATGAAGCGGGCGCCCGTGACGGCACCGCCCTCGCCCTGCCGGTTCTCGGCCGTGATCGTGCCGTCATGCGCCTCGACGATCTGCTTCGAGATGGAAAGGCCGAGGCCGGAATGGGTCCCGAATTTCTCGCCCGCCGGCCGCTCGGTATAGAAGCGCTCGAAGATCGCCTCGAGCTTACCTTCGGGAAGGCCGGGCCCGTCATCCTCGATCAGCACCACGATCTCGCCGCCGTCGCGCGCCGCCGTGACCTGGATCGTGCCGCCGGGCGGGCTGAACGACACCCCGTTCTGCAGCAGGTTCTGGAACACCTGCACGAGCCGCCCCTCCTTGCCCAGCACGGCGAGCGGATCCAAGGCATCGGGCCGCTTGACCGCGACCCTGACGCCGTCGGCATCGCGCGTCGCCTCGCGCACCTCGGCCAGCGTGTCGAGCATCGGGCCGAGCGCCACCGGCGCCCGCTCCAGCCGGCTCATCTCGGCATCGAGGCGCGACGCGTCGGAAATGTCGGAAATCAACCGGTCGAGCCGCTCGACATCGTCATGGATGATCGCCATCAGCCGCCGCTTCTTCTCCGGATCCTCGATCCTGAGCACCGTCTCGACCGCACTTCGGAGCGAGCTTAGCGGGTTCTTGATCTCGTGCGCCACATCGGCGGCAAACCGCTCGATCGCATCCATGCGCCGCCACAGCGCGCCGGTCATGTCGGCCAGCGCCATGCTGAGCTCGCCGATCTCGTCGTTGCGACGGCTGAAATCCGGGATCTCGACCTTGCGGCCATTGCCTTGCCGCACGGCCAGGGCCGCCCGCGCCAGCTTGCGCACCGGCCGCGCGATGGTGCCTGCCAGGTACAAGGACAGGAGAATCGTGACCACCAGGCCGATCAGGCTCAACCGCAGGATATCCGTGCGCACGGAATTGGCCTGCCGGTCGAGCTCGGCCGAGCCGGTCGAGACCAGCACGGCGCCCAGCACCTGCTTGTAGCGGCGGATCGGCACGGCGACCGAGAGGACGAGCGCGCCTGTCTCGCCGTCGCTCCGCACCGCCTCGCCGACGCGGCCGGTATCGAGCGCCTGCATCACCTCGGGATAGTCGGTGGCACTCTCTTTCGGATGCTCGACATAGGGCGGGTAGTTCGCCCGCCGGCGCAACAGGCCGGAGGCGCCGTCGACGATCCGGTCGAAGATGCTGGGCCCGTCATCGTCGGGCGGCGCCAGCGGCTGGATCAGGATCGAGCCTTCCAACCCCTCGAAGCCGCGGCTGTCGGCCATCAGCGTATGGTCGGGCTGAAACAGGCGGGCGCGCACGCGCGCCGGCTCGACCAGGCTGCGCATCATGCCTTGCGCCAGGGTGGGCACCAGCTCGGGCTCGTCGCCGGGATCCTGCAGCACCGCCCCTTCGGCGAGTGCGGCCGCGATGATGCCGCCTTGCGTGCCCAGCGCCTGCAGCTCGGTATCGATCAGGCCGCGCTCATAGCGGTCGAGATAGAACATGCCGCCGCCCAGAAGGGCGACCGCGAACAGATTGACCGCCAGCATCTGCTGGGCCAGCGACACACGCACGAAGCGGCGAAGCCGGCGCGCGACACGGCGGACGAGACCGACCGCCTTGTCGTGACGCCACCGCTCACTCTTCTTTGTATCGATAACCGACACCATAGAGGGTCTCGATCTGGTTGAAATCGTCGTCCGCTACTTTGAACTTCTTCCGGAGCCGCTTGATGTGGCTGTCGATGGTCCGGTCATCGACATAGATATGCTCGCCATAGGCGGCATCCATCAGCTGATCGCGATTTTTCACATGCCCGGGCCGGGCCGCGAGCGATTTGAGGATCAGGAACTCGGTCACGGTCAGCTCGACATGCTTGGCCCGCCAGGTGCAGAGATGGCGCGAGGAATCGAGCAAGAGGTCGCCGCGCTGCATGAGCGTGTCGCCTTCGCTCTCGATCTTCTCCTTGGCGAGCTCGACCCGGCGCAGCAGCGCGCGAATGCGCTCGATCAGCAGGCGCTGCGAGAAGGGCTTGGTGATGTAATCATCGGCCCCCATGCGCAACCCCAGCGCCTCGTCGATCTCGTCATCCTTGGATGTGAGGAAGATGACCGGCAGCGAGCCCTGCTTGCGCAAATGCGCCAGCAGCTCGAGCCCATCCATGCGCGGCATCTTGATGTCGAGAATGGCGACATCGACCGGCTTCGCCGTCAACCCGCGCAGCGCCTCGGAGCCGTCATTGTAGCAATCGACCTGAAACCCCTCCGCCTCGAGCGTGATCGAGACCGAGGTCAGAATATTGCGATCGTCGTCGACGAGCGCGATCCGGTTCGCCAAAGCACTCCTCCTGGGCCGTCACCATAACGGGTCGGGGGATATGATGACACGAATTTGGCGGGAGTGTGGTGGGGAACCCCCACATCACTGCCCTTCCATCCAAATTCCCGGGGACTTACCCACAGCTTACGCGAGGTCTCCCGTCCGGCGGGGATTGATCATCCGGCCTAAGAACATAAAATGAACATACAGTAAGGCCTATTCGAAAGAGGAGATCGCGAGCTTGAGCGTTGTCCCCAGTGATTTTTATAAAATTGAGCCCCGCGATGCCCTGGGAAGATGGGTCAGCAGCGGGTTGTCATCGAGTCCGACCGACCGCCTCTGGCGCACGAAGCCGTTTAGCGACCAGTCGGTTCGGCTGAGGGCAACCCTGCTTGCCAACCATACCTACCTGTCGCTGCCACCCGCCCTACGAGGCTTTTGGGGCTGGGATAATGAGGAGGCGATCGATGCGCTAAGCGAACTGGCGCCGATTTGGGCCGCCGCTTCTGACTTGAGCGATGGCGAGTTCTATGAGCGTTACCTGAAGAATGACTTTGGCCTTCATCGCGTCCACCTGCTTCGCGGTGCTGTAAGCGCGACCATGCACGCCCAAACCTATGGCGAGTTGGCGGACGCATCCAGGGCACTGGCCGAGGTCGTCAAACAGCTTGGTGCCGACGATTGGCCTCGGTTTCTCGCCGCAGCGCACGAACGAGCCCGAGCGGATCAGCGACCCGAGTCTGATTCAGACACCCAGGAAGGTTGGGTACGTCTACCACCGGCCGATCGGAACGATGCGTTAGGCGGATTACTCGAATGGATCGCCAACGCCAAACCCGCCGACGCTCCATTTCTGCGGCAGGAGATCAAACAAACTTACTACGATGTCGGAGATAGGACCGGCGGCGACGCGCTCACTGCCGCCCTCGAGAACGCTCTCGAGCCGGGCGTTACTCGGCAGGACCGCGAAGATATCCTCCAAACCTACGATCACTACACGTATGGCGATCCGGCCGATGCCGGTGCAATGCGGATGATGTTCATTACTGGTTCCTTGCTGCTCCCGGAAGCGCCCGAGAGCGACGCAAACCTTATAGCGGGGCCTGAAGCAGCTGAGCCTGAGATTGTGCTGGAACGGCTTGGCGAACCCGTTAATGGTGGAGGAAGTGGCAATCGATCGCTCGTTACGCTCGCGCTTACTCGGGATGCCGCGGGAAATGCGATTCCGGTTGCCGAGGCAGATAGCTCATTTGCCTTTGCGCGAAGCCGAGATATATCCGTTACAGGCGCGAACCTGGAGGCGTCTTCGGTTAAGATCGTTAGACAAGAACCAGGATTTATCGGGACGTTTGATGCTAGGGCGGCTAACGGTAACGGTTTTGATCCGGCAACCCATGCCAAAATTGTCAACGGAAGGCCCCAATTGGTTGTCGTAGAGGACAAAGCGGGCCTGATGACAAACAGATTAACCGCCCTCGGCCAAGGTTCTCGAGGAGCAATGCAGCTGATTACCAATTCAGAAGCTCTTGCTGAAGCAATTCAATTCTCCGATATTCCGGATATATATAAGCCCGCATTGATAGATCAAGCTATTAGCAGGACATTCGAGATCGAACTTCACGTTTCCGATCTAAGCAATCTACCACAGAGTCGACTGAACTTCTTAAGCGAGATGGGTTTGCATTTGAGCCGTATAGTAATTGTGCCAAGCAAATAGCGGCAGCGACCACGTCGATTCAACCATGTATAGATCAGATAAGATTCGGATGAGGCAAAAGAGATGACAGGAATAACTTGGCACACTGCTTGGCATGATTCGCTCGCGAGCCGGATGGATTCAAAGCTCGGTCTTCCAGCCGTGCATGCAAATTATCCCGCGGACAATCCCGACCGGGTGAAGCAGACCACATTACCCGGTGCCACGGTGACGAGTGCATTCAGCTATGTCATCGACATAGGCTGTGTTTATCCGGATCACCCCTATGTCCGGGATTTCTTGACTTGGACGATCGAGATGGGCGAGGCGATGCTGAGCGATGTCGAGCGCTGGGCAACGCAATGGGCGGTGCTCGGGCGTGCTCAGCGCAGCCGTCTCGAGGGCGTGCTAGCACTGGCGTGCGGCTTGCGTGATGGCAGCGAGCCGGATCGAGATCGGCTCAACGCATGTAGAGATGATGCGGTTGCAGCATATGCCGAGGCCGCGGGCGAGAATTGGGATGAGCGCGCGCAGTCCGATTATTTGGTGGCGATTCAGTTTTGCCTGATCGGCGGCAACGTTGCCGGCGCCAGAGAGATGTTGGGAGCCAAGCGCCGGTTCGCACTTACGCAGCAATGGCACGATTGGCTGGCCGCGTTTGTCAGGCATATTGCGGTGGCGTCGAATGGACGAGTAGTTGATGCCATCGCAGTAGACGCGTTCGATGAATTCTTTGACCGAATACGCGATCCGGGTTTCAAGCCCGCGAAACAGAAAGGTAAGTGGATGTCCGTTTCACTGCCGCTGCTCCGCATTCAACTCGCAATTCTGCGACATAAATACATTGCTGGAGGTGCAATTTCTGGTTGCTGGTCGCGGATCCTGCTTTCGATCGCCAAATAGGAGCGAAGGCGCAATCCACTCCATCCTGCGCCTCTGGCATACGCGTGAGGAGCGGTAAGCTCGATGAATTTTTACTTTTGGAGTTGAAACTGAACACGGAGCAGCTGCCACTCCTCCCAAGCCCTGGGCGGGTAAATATCCTTGTACCCGCGCTGGTCATCCACTGCTTTCGCTGCATTCGGTTGTACGGCCATAACGCTTGCCTGGTCTCTGATCGCCTCGACTTCCTCCCGCGTCAGGGAAGATCCCTTCTTCTTTTCCGTTGAAAGGAAAATTGCCGCCAGCGAGGGAATATATTGGAGCGCGAGGCCTTGAGGATTCGGACGAGCGGCAAGCTCAGCATACGAGCCGACCTCCAATTGCTTTAAAGACTCTCCCGATTCAGCCACAGCCGCTCCAGCTGACAGAAACAATGCGATGATACCCACACTTCTCATCATCACTAGTTCCGGAGACACAATATAACCCCTAATTTCGAAAGCATAATACGTAACCTGTGGCCTTTATCGGCGACAATTGCATATTATGCCCCCGAACTGGAACTTGAGGCGGCTCAGAGCCCTTCAGTGATGAAGCAGCGATAATCGGCGGCAGCAAAACGATGCTTGCGGATCTCGGCATAGGCGGGGCTGTCGTACCAAGCCTTGGCCGCTTCCATCGTCGGGAACTCGATGATGACGGCGCCATCGATCGGTGCGCCCTCGAGCGTCTCCGACTTGCCGTAAAAGACGATCGGCTTGGCCGGATGCCCGCCGAGCGTGCCGCCGGCCGTGGCCGAGTAGGTCTTGAACTCTGCCTCGTCGCGCATCCGCTCGCGTGTGAAGACGATGTAGGCGGTCATGCTGTCATCTCCTGATGGGTGTCGGTTGCCGGGATTGTAGAGGTCTGCCGCCTTCGGCACCATGCTTGTCGAGGGGATGACGGCGCTTATCCACAGGCCGGTTCAAGCCGCCTCTTGACCGGCCGCAGCCGATATGTTCCTTTTATGTTCCAAACAACGAACGGAGTGACGAAGCGATGACGGCAGACGGCCCCACCCCCGCACAGGGGGCGGAGTTTGTCCGCATCATGGCTGCCGACGATGCCGCGATGCTCACGGAGCTGGCGCAGATCGGCATGCGGCTGGTGCGCCTGGTCGAGGCCAATGCCGAGGCGCGCATGGCAAAGGATCCGGCCGCCGATCTCGGCCGGGTCAATCAAGCCTTCGCCCGGATTTCGCGCTCGATCCGCCAGACCCTGGCGCTCAAAGCCAAGCTCGCGGAGATGGCGGCCAAGCGGGACGCCGCGGCCGCGAAGGCCGAACGGGAGCAGAAGGCCCATGTGTCGCGCACCTACTGGCGCAAGATGAAGCTCGGCCGCACCGTGGCCGAGACGATCGAATCCCAATCCTCCGAGCACGATGCCGAGAATCTGCTGACTGATCTGCGCGAGCGGCTCATGGAGCCCGACATCGAGGTCGATCTCACCCTGCGCTCGATGGGCGAGATGGTTGCGAGTGTCTGCGACGAGTTCGGCCTCCCGCGCAATCGCGAGATCTGGCAGAGCAAAGGCTGGTACCTGACCGAGAATTGGCGAGTGCGGGAAGCGGATGAGGCGCCCCGGACGGCTCCGGCCCGATCCTGGCAGTCGATCAGGGACGAGGCCCTCGCGATGATGGAGGCGACGACAAATCCACGGCCGCCGGATGGATGAGTCTGGATCCCCTCGCCCGCCTGAGGGCGGGAGAGGGAGGGGCCCGGCGCGACAGCGCTGGGAGGGTGAGGGTGTGGCCTCGACACCTCGCTTATCCCCTCACCCGGCTCGTTCCACTCGCCACCCTCTCCCGCCAGGCGGGCGAGGGTTGATTCCGCGCGCCCTTATCACGGCCGCAATCGCCACCCTATGATGCCCCATGACCGATCCCGCTCCCCTCGCCCGCCAGCTCCTCACCTCGCTCGACCGCGCGGTGCTCGCCACGTCCATGCCGGATGGCTGGCCCTACGCCTCGCTCGTCCTCTTCGCCCGATCCCAGGACGGCACGCCGCTCATGCTGCTCTCCGACCTCGCCGAGCATGCCAAGAACCTGGCCCACGAACCCCGCGCGGCATTGCTGCTCGACGGCACGGCCGGGCTCGACCAGCCGCTCACCGGCCCGCGCCTCACCCTCCTCGGCCGGGTCGCCCGCAGCGATGACGACGCCGACCGTCAGGCCTATCTCAGCCGCCATCCCGAATCCCAGCTTTACGCCGGTTTCGCCGATTTCCACCTGCATCGCATGGTTGTGGAGCGCGCGCATCTGGTGGCGGGGTTCGGGCGGATCCATTGGCTCGACGCCAGCGTTCTTGCCGCATCGCACAATCACACCGCGTGATTCACTAGCGTTGCGATTCCGCCTCCGCGGTGGCAGGGTCTCGCCAGGTCGCGATTCCTGCCGGGATCGGCATAGGGATTGCTTTGATTCGAGGCTCAACGAGAGAGTTCATAGGGAGAGATCGGTGCAGCAAGAACAGCTCGAAACGAAGCTGGGACATGGGCTCGTCAATCTGGCGGCCATCCATCGCAACTTGTCCGTTCCGGCGCTCTATGAGCATGCCGTCCGCAATGGCGAAGGCCGGATCGCCGATGGCGGCGCCTTCGTCGCGATAACGGGCCAGCATACGGGCCGCTCGCCCAAGGACAAATACATCGTCCGCGAGGCTTCGAGCGAGGCAGACATCAACTGGGGCGAGGTCAACCAGCCCGTCACCGAGGCGGTGTTCGACCAGATCCATCAGCGCATGCTGGCCTATTATCAGGGCCGCGCCGCCTATGTCGTCGATGTCTATGCCGGGGCCGATCCGGCCTACCGCCTGCCGGTGCGGGTCGTGACCGTCGAGGCCTGGCACAGCCTCTTCGCGCGCAACATGTTCATCCGCCCGGCCCTGGCCGATCTGGGCGCGTTCGAGCCGCGCTTCACCATCCTCCAGGCGCCCGGCCTCGTCGCCATGCCGGAGTTCGACGGGCTCCGCAGCCGCACCTTCATCCTGGTCAATCTCGCCAAAAGGCTGATCCTGATCGGCGGCACCTCCTATGCCGGCGAGATCAAGAAGTCGATCTTCGGCATCCTCAACTATCTGCTGCCGGCGCAAGGCGTGCTGCCGATGCATTGCTCGGCCAATGTCGGCAAGAATGGCCGCTCGGCGATCTTCTTCGGCCTTTCCGGAACCGGCAAGACCACGCTCTCGGCCGACGGCTCGCGCACGCTCATCGGCGATGACGAGCATGGCTGGTCGGATCGCGGCATCTTCAATTTCGAAGGCGGCTGCTACGCCAAGGTGATCAAGCTGTCGCAATCGGCCGAGCCCGAGATCTGGGCGGCCAGCGGGCGCTTCGGCACGGTGCTGGAGAATGTGGTGCTCGATCCGGTCACGCAGCGGCCGAACTATGACGATGGCAGCCTGACCGAGAATACCCGCTCCTGCTATCCGCTCGACTTCATCCCGAATGCGAGCGAGACCGGCATGGCCGATCATCCGGAGACGGTGATCTTCCTGACCGCCGACGCGTTCGGCGTGCTGCCGCCGATCAGCCAGCTGACCGCAGACCAGGCGATGTACCATTTTCTGTCGGGCTATACCGCCCGCGTCGCCGGCACGGAGAAGGGCCTCGGCAAGGAGCCGCAGGCCACATTCTCGACCTGCTTCGGCGCCCCCTTCATGCCGCGTCATCCGACCGCCTATGCCAAGCTGCTGGGCGAGCGGATCACCAAGCACAAGGCGAAATGCTGGCTCGTCAACACCGGTTGGTCGGGTGGCGCCTATGGCGTCGGCGAGCGCATCCGCATCGCCTATACCCGCGCCATGGTGCGGGCCGCACTCGACGGCAAGCTCACCGATGTCGGCATGCGGCCGGACGGCAATTTCGGCCTCCATATCCCGGAAGCCTGCCCGGACGTGCCGGCCGAAGTGCTGAATGCGCGGCTCACCTGGGCCGATCCGTTGGCCTATGACGCGGCGGCGCAGGGGCTCACCAAGCGCTTCGAAGGCAATTTCCGGCAATTCGAAGGGCTCGTCGACCAGCGCGTCACGGCCGCCGGCATCCACGCCGCGGTCTGATCCGTTGCGCACGCTCTTCGGTTACGCCGCGATCGCGGCGCTTCTGTTGCTCGGCCCCGCGGGGCCGGCAGCAGCGGCGCCGTCCTCCAGCACGGTCGAGGGCGTCTTCGCCCTCGACGGGGTGCCGCAGCAGGTCGCCGGCGAGCTTGTCGCGACGCCTACTGAAAGTGCCACGGATCTCAAGCTCGATATCAGCTTCCACCGCGTGCATGAGCAGAACGCGCTGAAGCGCTATGAGGCCGAGCTTGCCAACGAAATGCATGTCATCGCGGTCAGCGACGATCTGACCGTGATGCTGCATCACCATGTCGCCCATGTGATCGACGGCCATGGCCAGGATCGCATGCGCTTTCCAAAGCCCGGCCTTTATCACATCTATGTCGACGCGGCGCCGAAGACGATCGGCCAGCAGGTCATGCGCTTCGACCTCGTGGTGGGCGACGATCCGGCATCCCCGCTGATGTCGCGCCCGCTCGGCGCGCCCGAGACGGAGGTGACATCGGGCCTCTACACGCTCAATTTCGACACGCTGGAGCTCACGGCCGGGCATCCGACGATGCTCGATCTCAAGATCTCGGAGATGGGCCGGCCGGCGCACGATCTGCACCCGTTCCTGGGCGTCGCCGCCCATATCATCATGATCGGCGCCGAGCGGCTCAACTACATCCATGTCCATCCGATGGATATGGACGATTCGGAGGGGGCCGATCCCACCTCGCTGCAGTTCCATGTGATGGCGCTCAAGCCCGGCCTCTATCGCCTCTGGGTGCAGTTCATCGGCGGGCGGACGGTCTATGCCGTGCCCTTCGTGGCCGTCGTCAAATAGAGGCCCAAAAGATAACAGCCCCCGCGGATTTCTCCGCGAGGGCTGCTTCGCACTAAGGACAACGCCGGACTTTGAGGCCAGTCAGCCGGCAAGCCGGCGCGTTTCCTTGTTCCGAACGGCGGGCGTCGGCGCCCGCTTCACTCGGCTACCGACGCTTAGGCGAGGTAACCCTCGCAAACGTCGGCGATCCCGAGCGCGGCCACCACCGCCGGCAGTTCTTGCGACGTTGACACAGGATCACCTCCTTTCAATGGTTACGACCGCGCGCACCTTAGGACAGCGCCGCCCTTGGAATCAAGTGATCCGGCGCTGAGGCAATCCGGGGACTTCCTTAGGCTGGCTCCGATGTGCCAGACCTCATATGCTTACCAACTGGTGCCTCTCACAGCGCGAAGGCAGCATGGCGATCGGTACGGGAGCTCGTTTCGGACGTGGTCTCGGCATGCTGCTGAGCCTCGTGTTGTGCGGCCTGATTGCCGACCAGGTGCTGGCCGACGAGGACCGGAACCTGGTCCGCATCATCCTGATCCCGGAGGCGGAGGATGTGCGCGCCGCGTTCCGGCTCAGCCGACCGGTCGACAGTTTCGATTTCGAGCGGCAGATCGACGCCATCCGCTCGCACAGCTGGAACCTCAGGACCCCCGGCCTGACGCTGCATCACGGCACGATCACGGCCAGCAACGGGGCACCCTTCCGCGAATTCCAGATCCTGATCAAGCCCGACGACGCCACGATCGACCGCGTCTATCCGGCCTTGGGCCGGGTCGGGCCCGACGGGCGGGAGCTCTACACGCCCTATCTCATCGGCAACACGGAAGCCTATGAAACCATCATCGAGGCGCGGCTGCCGCCGGCCATGATGCTGGTGGCCGGTGCGGAAACCGACCGCCCGCTGTTCGACGGCGTCAACGCCGACCGCTATGTCTATATCGGCCCGCGCGATTATGTGACCTCGGGCATGGCCACCTTCATCACGCCGCCGGATCTGCCGCCCTGGATCGGCAACCTGGTGAAAGGCCGCCTCGGCAATGTGCTGCAGCTCTATCAGGACCGGCTCGGCCGCAACCTGCCGGAGCCGCCGACCGTGATGATGACCTATGATCCGGCCGGGACCACCGCGGCTTATCGCGGCGACGTGTCGACCGGCCGCATCATGTCGCTGCGCTTCCACGGCCCGGGCTGGGAAGAGCGCGGGGCCGACAATTCCTTCACCATCACGCATCTCATCGCACACGAGGCCTTCCATTTCTGGAACGGCTATCTGTTCAACCCGCGCCGCGGCACCGAGCAGCCTTGGCTGCACGAAGGGGCGGCCGAATATGCCTCGCTTCTGGCCGAGCAGCAGATGGAGGAGATCGACAGCAGCGGCTTGCGCGACGATCTCGAGCACCGGCTCCATGGCTGCATGGAAGCGCTCGGCACCCAGCCGCTCCGGGCGCCGGGTGTCTCGATCAAGGCCTCCTATGATTGCGGCGTGCTGGTCGAATGGCTGATCGACCTCTCGACCCGCCGCGCCTCGGACGGCCAGCGCGATATCCTCAGCGTCTGGCGCGAGATCTTCGACCAGGCCGTGCGGTCGGGATATCGCTATGACGAGGAGGATCTGCTGCGCCACGCCACCGCCGACGACCGGCTGGCGCTCAATCTGATCCTCGATACCAGCGGCACCGAGCGCTGGCAGGAGCTGCCGCAAAGGCTGCAAGCGCTCGGCATCGCGATCGAGCCGACCCCCGACGGGCTGAAGCTGCTCAGCAGCGGGCTGCTGCTGCAGTAGGACTCAATGCGCCGCGGCCCAGCTAGTCGCCGCCCCGGTCTCGACCACGAGCGGCACGGTCAGCGTGACCATGGGCTGATGCGACGCCTCCATCACCTCGCGGATCACCGGAGCCGTGCGTTCGACCTCCGCCTCCGGCACCTCGAAGACGAGCTCGTCATGGACCTGGAGCAGCATGCGGGCGCTCAGCCCTTCGGCTTTGAGGCGGCCCGGCAGGCGGATCATGGCGCGCTTGATGATGTCGGCGGCCGCGCCCTGAAGCGGCGCGTTGACGGCCGCACGTTCGCTGAAGGCGCGGCGGGCGGGGTTCGAATCCTTGATCCCAGGCAGGAAGCATTTCCGGCCGAAGATCGTCGTGACATAGCCATGCTCGCGGCAGAACGCCTTGGTCCGGTCCATATAGTCGCGGATGCCGGGGAAGCGGGCGAAATAGGCCTTGATGTAATCCGCCGCCTCGCCTTGCGGGATCGACAGCTGCTGCGACAGCCCGAAGGCGCTGATGCCGTAGATGATGCCGAAATTGATCGCCTTGGCGCGCCGGCGCACTTCCTTGTCCATGCCTTCGACCGGCACGCCGAACACCTCGCTCGCGGTCATCGCATGGATGTCATGGCCCAGGCTGAACGCCTCCTTGAGTGCGGCAATGTCGGCGACATGGGCGGCGAGCCGGAGCTCGATCTGCGAATAGTCGGCCGACAGCAGCAGATTGCCGGGCTCGGCCACGAAGGCGCGGCGGATCTTGCGCCCCTCCTCGGTCCGGATCGGGATGTTCTGGAGATTGGGATCGGTCGATGCCAGCCGGCCCGTGGCGGCGCCGACCAGCGAGTAGCTGGTATGGACGCGGCCGGTCTTGGGATTGATCTGATCGATCAGCGAGTCGGCGTAGGTCGATTTGAGCTTCGCCAGCTGGCGCCAATCGAGCACGCGCCGCGGCAGATCGTGTGTCAGCGCCAGCTGCTCGAGGAGCGACGCATCGGTGCCGTAGGCGCCGGTCTTGCCCTTCTTGCCGCCGGGCAGACTGAGCTTGTCAAACAGGATCTCGCCCAGCTGCTTGGGCGAGCCGATATTGAAGGGCTCGCCCGCCAGCCCATGGATCTGCTGCTCGAGCTCGATCATACGCTGGCCGAAATCGGTGGAAAGGCGCCTGAGCTCGTCGCGATCGACCTTGATGCCGTGCCGTTCCATCTGGGCAATGATGGGGATGAGCGGCCGCTCGACCGTCTCGTAGAAGCCCACCTGCCGGGCGGCAACGAGGCGCGGCTTCAGGATCTGATAGAGCCGGAGGCAGACATCCGCATCCTCGGCGGCGTAGTCGCGCGCTGCCTCCAGCGATACGGCGGCAAAGCCTTTGAAGTTCTTGCCGCTGCCGGCCACATCCTTGAACTTGATGGTGTCGTGGGAAAGGAACAGCATGGCCAGCTCGTCGAGCCCCATGCCGTGAAGTCCGGCCTCGAGCACGAAATCGAGCTGCATCGTGCATTCGAGAGGGGCGATCGCGACGCCATAGCTCGACAGGATCTGCACATCGTACTTGATGTTGTGCCCGACCTTGAGCACGGCCGGACTCTCGAGCAGCGGCTTGAGCTTCGCGATGACGAGATCGAGCGGCAGCTGCCGCGGCGGTTCGGTCTGGACGAGATCGAGCATCCCTTCGGTCGACACGCCATGGCCGACGGGAATGTAGCAGGCCTCGCCCGGCGCTACCGCCAGCGACAGCCCGACGAGATCGGCCGCGACGGCATCGAGCGAGGTCGTCTCGGTATCGAAGCCGATGATCCCGGCCTCATGCGCCCGCGCGATCCAATCGTCGAGGGCGGCCTCGTCCTGGACGAGGGCGTAGTGGGTCTCGAGCTTCGCCGGTGCCTCGGCTGGCGGCGGCGGTGCCGTCGGCGCGGCCGCGACGTCTTTGCGCGGCTGCCGGTTCTGAACGCGCGTCAGCAGCTGGCGGAACCCTTGCTCGCGCAGGAAGGCGATCAGCTTCTCGGGATCGCTCGGCCGCAGCTTCAGTGCCTCCAGCGGGCAAGGCGGCGGCACGTCGGATTTGAGCTCGACGAGAACCTTGGAGATCCGCGCTTGCTCGGCAAAATCGATCAGCGACTGGCGCCGCTTCGGCTGTTTGATCTCCTCGGCACGGGCCAGCAGCGTCTCGAGATCGCCATATTGATTGATGAGCTCGGCCGCGGTCTTGACGCCGATGCCAGGCACACCCGGCACATTATCGACCGAATCGCCGCACAGCGCCTGGACATCGATGACCTTTTCCGGCCCGACGCCGAACTTCTCGCGCACCTCGTCGGGGCCGATCGAACGCAGCTTGATCGGGTCGTACATGGAGACGCCGGGACCGACCAGCTGCATCAGATCCTTGTCCGACGAGACGATCGTGACCGTAGCCCCCTGCTCGACCGCGAGCCGGGCATATGTCGCGATCAGGTCATCGGCCTCGTAATCCAGCATCTCGATCTGGGCGACATTGAAGGCCTCGGTCGCCAGACGCACGAGCGGGAATTGCGGGATGAGCTCCGGCGGCGGCTCCGGCCGCTGCGCCTTGTAAGCCTCGTAGAGCCGGTTGCGGAAGGTATGGCTCGAAGCGTCGAACACGACGGCGATGTGATCTGCATCGGTCTCGTCGATGTTCTTCAAAAGCATGTTACAGAAGCCGAGAACGGCGCTGACCGGCGTGCCGTCCGCCCGGCTCAAGGGCGGCAGCGCGTGAAAGGCGCGGAAGATGTAGCCCGAGCCGTCGATCAGATAGACATGCTTCGGCCCGTTCGGCAGCGAGGGTGCCGGCTCGGGCGTAGCCGCAACGGAATCCTCAGGCATGCGGTGCCGGATGCGCCGCGGGAGCGTGCCCGTCCCGCGCCGTTTCATGGATGTAGAGGCGCGAGCAATAAGGACATTCCACACTGTGACTGGGCCCGAGATTGAGGTAGACCCGCGGATGCCCGGCGGCACCACCGCCCCCATTGCATGCGACGACCTGCGTCTCGACATAGATGGTTTCGAAAGGTTGCATCATCATCCCTATGGAAGAGTCCGAATTCGACCCGACTTTATGCCATGCGCCCCGAGCTGGCGATATGCCGCGATGCTTGAGATGCAGGCTGGAAAAATGATACGCACTGGCTCGATGATTGCTCCGCCGCTCGATCTGGCGCTCGCCGCCACGCCGCCGCAGGTCATGACAGGTACCTTTCCGGATCTGGCCATCGAGCTGCGCGGCCTGAGCAAGACTTACCATGTGCGCGGCAAAGGCGAAGCCGTCAAAGCGCTCGACAATGTCGATCTCGCGATTCCGCGCGGCTCGATGTTCGGCCTTTTGGGTCCCAACGGTGCCGGCAAATCGACAACCATCAATATCCTGGCCGGGCTCGTGCGCAAAAGCGCCGGTTCGGCGCGCATCTGGCGCCACGATATCGACGAGGAGCCGCGCGCGTCCCGGGCGGCGATCGGCATCGTGCCGCAAGAGCTCAATATCGACCCGTTCTTCACCCCGCGCGAGCTTCTGGAGCTGCAGGCAGGCCTCTATGGCGTGCCGGCGTCGGAGCGGCGCAGCGACGAGATCCTGGCCGCCGTCGGCCTGGCCGACAAGGCGAACGCCTATTCGCGCACGCTCTCGGGCGGCATGCGCCGGCGCCTGATGGTGGCGAAGGCGATGGTGCATGCGCCACCGATCCTGGTGCTGGATGAGCCGACCGCCGGCGTCGATGTCGAGCTGCGGCAACAGCTCTGGGACTATATCCGGGCGCTCAATGCCGGTGGGACGACGATCCTGCTGACCACCCATTATCTCGAAGAGGCGCAGGAGCTGTGCGACCGCATCGCGATCATCAATCGCGGCAAGGTGGTGGCCCATGACACGACCGCGGCACTGCTGCGCCAGCTCGACGCCAAGGAAATCGTGCTGAGCCTGAGCGCCGACCCCGATCCCGTGCCGCCGGCGCTCAGCGCCTTGGGTTTCGAGCGGATCGAGCCGGCGCGGCTCCGGCTGCGCTACCAGCCGAGCTGCACCGAGCTTGGCGTGCTGCTGGCCGCGGTCACCAATGCCGGCTACGGCATCGTCGATCTCAGAACCGAAGAAACGAGCCTGCAAGATATCTTCCTGCAGCTGACGCGCCATGTTCACTAACCGCCCCATTCTCCGCGCCGCCGCACTCCGGGCGGCACTCGTCGGGCTACTTCTCCTGGCCGGCTGCGCGCCGCCCGACTTCCAGGCAGCGACGGACATGCCGGCGGCAAACGCGCTGCCCGCACCGGAGAGTGCCTCTACCAAGCTCGACAAGGATGTGCTTCAGACCTTCGACGGCGCTCGCCTGCCGCTCAGGGTCTGGCGGCCGCGCGGCGAGATCCATGCGGTGATCATCGCCGTTCACGGCTTTAACGATTATTCGAACGCGTTCGCGATGCCGGCCGATGTCTGGGCGCATTACGGCATCATCACCTACGCCTATGACCAGCGCGGCTTTGGCGCCAATCCCGATCCGGGCGTCTGGGCCGGATCCCGCACCATGTGCCGCGACCTCGCGGCCGCCTTGCAGATGGCGCGCAAGCGGCATCCCGACCTGCCGATCTATGTCCTCGGCGAGAGCATGGGCGGTGCCGTGGTGCTCGACGCCGTGGGCGGTGCGGAGGAGTCGCCGCATATCAAGCCGGACGGCGTAATCCTAGTGGCGCCTGCAGTCTGGGCGCGCGACACGATGCCGATACTTAATCGTGTGGCGCTGTGGATCGGCGCGCGGCTGATCCCGAACACGACCTTCACCGGCCAGGGCCTGGGCGTCGTGGCGTCTGACAATTACCCGGTGCTGCGGCGCTTGGGGCACGATCCGCTCTTCATCAAGAAGACGCGGGTCGATGCGATCTACGGCCTCGCCGATCTCATGGATGACGCGCTCCAGGCGGTTCCTCACGACAAGCTGCCCTCGCTGGTCCTGATCGGCGCCAACGACCAGGTTATCCCGGCCGAGCCGTTCCATGATCTGGCCAAGGCTCTGCCGCTGACGGCGGGGGGCACTCAACGCCTGGCCTATTACCCTAATGGCTGGCACATGCTGCTGCGCGACATCGAAGGCCCGCTCGTGGCCGAGGATGTCGTGGCCTGGATCTACGACCATGATGCGACGCTGCCGACCGGCGCCGACAAGGATGCCCAGCTCTGGCTCGGCCACAAGCCCCTGCCCGAGGCGATGACGGCGAGCCGCTGAGGTCTATTCGAAACTATTGGCAAGCGTGCCGATCCCGTCGATGACGATCTCGACGCGCGTGCCGGGCCGCATCACGCCGGCGCCGAGCGAGGTGCCGCAGGCGATCACGTCGCCGGGCTCCAGCACGATGTCGCGCGAGATGAGGCTGACGATCCGCGCCGGCGGAAAGATCATGTCGCTGACCTGGTAGTTCTGCCGCTCCTTGCCGTTCACCAGCGTGCGCACGGTGAGCGATGCCGGATCGAGCCCCGTCGCAATGGCGGGCCCGAGGACGCCGAAGGTCCCGAAGCTCTTGGCCCGCGTCCATTGCGCGAAGGAGGCATCGCGGCCGATGATCTCGAGCGCCGTCACGTCATTGACGCAGGTGAAGCCGAAGATCGCGTCCGACGCGGCGGCCTCGTCGAGATCGCTGGCGCGCCGGCCGATGACGATGCCGAGTTCGCCTTCATAGATCACCCGCCCGTCATAGTGCGCGGGCTTGCGGATCGTGCCGCCGGGCCCGAGCAGCGCGCTCGAGGCCTTGATGAAATAGAGCGGCTCGGCCGGAATGGCGTTCCCCTGCTTCGCCGCCGCCTCATGAAAATTGTTCCAGAGGCCGACGAAAAGCCGGGGTTGGGTCGGCGGCAGCAGGGTGACGTCGGCCAGCGGCCGGCGGACGCCGGTCGGCCGCGCACCGTCAAACATGTCGCCCTCATGCTCGGCGATCATGTCGCCTTCGAGCGTGCCGAACCCGACCCCACCATCCCGCGCGTACCGCACCCACAAGCCCATCTTCCTGCTCCTTTTGCGGATCCGGCCCCGGCGCGGGCACAACGCGCTGGACCGATTCTCATGAATCAGTTAGTCAAAATATGCATAGCTGAAGAACCTCGGAAGAGGCAGGCCGTTTGCGGCCCAGGACATTCAGCCGGAGGAAGCGCGTTGCCAACGGACCCGAAAGAAACTTCCGGCGCAAGCCAAAATGTAGGGGGCTTCGACCGCGCCGTCGCCCGCAATTGGGTGCAGCTGGTGCTGGGCATCATCTGCATGGCGATGATCGCCAACCTGCAATATGGCTGGACCCTGTTCGTCAACCCGATCAACGCCAAGTACCATTGGAACGTGGCCGAGATCCAGGTGGCCTTCTCGTTCTTCGTCTTTACCGAGACCTGGCTGGTCCCGATCGAATCCTGGTTCGTCGATCATTACGGCCCGCGAATCGTGGTCGCTGCCGGCGGCATCCTGGTGGCGGTCGCCTGGGTCGTGAATTCCTATGCCGACACGCTCTTCCTGCTCTATCTCGGTGCCGTGATCGGCGGCGTCGGCGCCGGTGCCGTTTATGGCACCTGCGTCGGCAATGCGCTCAAATGGTTCCCACGGCGGCGTGGCCTCGCCGCCGGCTGCACGGCCGCGGGCTTCGGCGCCGGGGCGGCGGTCACGGTGATCCCGATCGCCAACATGATCCAGACGAGCGGCTACCAGACCGCCTTCTTCACCTTCGGCCTCGGGCAGGGCATCGTCATCCTGCTGATCTCGCTGTTGCTGCGCAAACCGTCCGACGCGCAGATGGCGGCAGCGGGCCGCCGGCGCACCGGCGATCAGGATCACCGGCCTGCCCAGGTGCTGCGCACGCCCGTCTTCTGGGTCATGTATCTCACTTTCGTGCTGGTCGCGGCCGGCGGCCTCATGGCGGCGGCGCAGCTGGCGCCGATCGCGCGCGACCTCAAGATCGACAAGGCGCCGGTCGAGCTGCTGTTCTGGTCGCTGCCGGCGCTCACCTTCGCGATCTCGCTCGACCGCATCTTCGACGGAATCGGGCGGCCGCTCTTCGGCTGGATCTCGGACCAGATCGGCCGTGAGATCACGATGACCATCGCCTTCACCACGGCGGCGCTGGCGCTGGCGGCGCTCGACCGGTTCGGCACCGAGCCGGTCGTGTTCGTGCTGGTGACGGCCGTGTTCTTCCTGGTCTTCGGCGAGATCTACAGCCTGTTCCCGGCGACCTCGGGCGACACTTTCGGCGCCAGCTATGCCACCACCAACAACGGCATGCTCTACACCGCCAAGGGTACGGCGGCTCTGCTGGTGCCGCTCGGCAATGTCATCGCATCCACCGCTGGCTGGCACATGGTTTATATGATCGCGGTGGGATTCAATATCGCGGCAGCACTCCTGGCCTTCTTCGCGATCCGGCCGATGCGCCGGCGCTTCCTCGCGGCGCACACGCATATTCGCCCGGCAATGAGCGCGCTCGAGCCGCAAAGCGCCTCGCTGGCAGGCGGCCGCCCCCCCGCCAGCTGAGGTCCTTGGCGTGCGTCAGCGCCCGGCGGCGATGCCTTCGCGGGTCTGTTCGATCGCCGATTCGACCAGCTCGATCGCCTTGGCGCGATGGCCACCCTTGTCGGCCTCGGCTGATTTCAACTCGTCGCGGGCATTCTCCAGCGCATGCAGTGCTGCTTCCATGTGTGGTTGAGCCGCCAAGGCATATCCGGCGACAAAGGTCGCGGCCAACAAGGCGAAAACCCCGCAACGACGTACGAATACAGTCATGACGCACCTCCCCTGATCTTATTAGCCTGCCGGCGCAGGCGGATTAGTCGATTGATACATGAAGCCGATCAGTCGTCCAGCGTGTTTGCGTCGCTTTCGGCGTGTACCGCAGCTGGATTGAAAAGTCCGGGAATTCCTGCAGCCAAGCCGTGAAACCGGCGGAACGGAATTAAATGGTTGAGTGGCGCCGGCGGTTCGGGCTAGCTTCTGCCGCGCTGGACCCGTAGCTCAGCTGGATAGAGCGCTGCCCTCCGAAGGCTGATGTCAAGTGTGCTGTGTTTTGAGTATGATGAGGAAAGACGCGTAAAGTCAGGTTGTTAGGTTAGCCTCAGCAGACCACCCAAGGCCGGGTATTTTTCCGCGTAAGCACCGCGTAAGCAGCTTCCGGAAAGTCACAGCGGACAAGGGCGTAGCAATCCAGCGAGCTGGCTGAGGCTTTGAGATTTGAGTTGTCGAGTCCATTGACCCGCTAAGGTCGGTAGGACTAGGCAATATGAGATGCGCCCGTAGCTCAGCTGGATAGAGCGCCACCCTCCGAAGGTGGAGGCCACACGTTCGAATCGTGTCGGGCGCGCCATCTCAACATCAAACTCAAGCTAGGCCGTTCCTCGCCTGATTCCGAAGTCCGTGAGCTAATATGGACGTCCGTTCATTGCGCTTTGCTGCGCCGAGCGGAGAGTGACGGCGTTAGCGGAAGTTACTCTCTCCGACTTTCACGCCATCCAGCATCAAACTTCTCGCGATGCATTTGCACGCCGCGGCAGGAGCACCAAGTCGGCCGCTTCCTCGGCGTCTTTCAGGAGCACCTTGCGTGGCGCGCCCAACTGCGCATGCATCGTCATACCGCGAGCAAGGTCGAGGACCTGGCGCGCGCGCGTTCCGACAGGAAAGTCAGACGGGATTTCTCCCGCGCTGATCCCGTCGCAGAAACGGCGTTCCACGAGCGCCAAGCCGCCAGCTGCGGCGTCCTTCAGGAACTGCTTGACCTCGGGGTCGTCCACGAGGGGCGCGACGCACACCATTAGACATCCTCGGACGGACCCTTCCTCGGTCGCAACTTCCACGGCGTGCCTCAGGAAGCCGGCGATCGAGTCGCGAAGAGCCAGGGGCGAGAAAAGCGCCTTCGCCGCGCCGGCACCCTTCCGCTCAGCGTACGCCCGCAGGACACGCAGGAAGAGCGTCCGCTTGTCCCCGAAGACGGAATACAGGCTCTGCCGTCCCACACCCATGCCTGCGATGAGATCGTCGATCGCTACACCGTCGTAGCTTTTCGACCAGAAGATCTGCGTCGCTTTGTTCAGCGCTTCGCTCTCGTCGAAGGTTCGCGGCCGTCCGCGCGGCCTGTTTGAATTTGTCAGCATTTAGTCCAAAAATCCTTGACCGCATGATCTATACGAATATATAAGGAAACAGTCCAAAAATCGCAAGCTGACTTCTGGCCTCACGACCCGACCTCTCTCACCGTGGAACCAAATATGAGACATTCAATCGCTCTGGTCACCGGCGCTACGTCCGGGCTCGGTTATGCCGCGGCTCGCTTGCTCGCCGACGGGGGATGGCAGGAGGTCATAGTAACGGGACGCAGCCTGACCAAGACCAAGGAAACCGCCGCTCAGCTTGCGGACGAGACCAAGAAACGGGTGTTCACGCCGCTGGAGCTTGATCTGAACAAGGCCGCCAGCGCCAAGTCTGCGGTCGCCGAGCTGGTCAAACGAGGTCGGCCGATCGATTTCCTGCTGCTCAATGCCGGATTGGTCCCAACCAAGAAGCGCGTGATCACTGCGGAGGGCGTTGAAGCTTCTCAGGCCCCGCTGATCGGCCATCATGAACTGGCTGTCGGGTTGCTCAATGCCAATCTGCTGAGCCCCGACGCGCGGATTGTTATCACCAGCGCGGAGCCTGCCCGCGGGGGGGTACCCATGTTCAAATATACCGACCTGCCGGCGTTCGCGGCCAAATACTACGGGGGCGACCAAACCGCGGCTGGTGAAGCCCTAATTCGCAGCGGACCAAACGTGAAATACTCGCCCAACACTGCGTATGCCGACGCGAAGCTCATTATCGCGTGGTGGGCCGAGGCGCTGGCGCGCCGGCTACCCTCCGGCATGGCCGTCTACGCTGTCTCGCCCGGTGCGTCGAACGCCACCAACGTCGCGCGAAACGCTGGCCCGTTGTTGAAGTATCTGATGATTCCAATCGTGAACCTCATTCCCGGCATGAATCAGGCGCCGGAGGTCGCGGCCAGTCGCTACATCCAGGCGTCGGAGTTCGGAACCGACGTTTCAGGGCAATTCTTCGCCTCGGCCAAAGGGAAGTTCTCAGGCCCAATGGAGCTGCAGCGCGAGCCACACCTCCACGATCGCGCCAGCCAGGAAGCCGCGTGGCGGGCTGTCGTCAAGGTATCCGGCGTCGACTTGTCTCAGCCGGCATCTTTGAGCGCGGTGTCCTAAACGAGCGCAGCTCACGGCGACCCGGTTCAGCAAGTTCCAAAATAAGTGGTCTGAAATGCGCCCGACCACTGTCGTCGCGCAATAATATCACTCGGATCAGTCCAAAAACACAGACGCCAATGGCGCCCCAAGGAGAATATGAATGGCACGGTATCAAGATAAAAAGGTGGTGATCCTCGGCGGCACCAGCGGCATGGGGCTCGCGACGGCAAAGATGCTCCTCGATGAGGGCGCTCGCGTTCTGGTGACGGGTCGCTCACAGGCCGGCCTGGAGTCCGCGAAGCAAGAGCTTAGGGCGGACGCCATCGTGGTTTCGAGCGACGCGCGATCGTTGACCGACATCGACGCGCTCGCCGCTCAGGTGAAGACCGAGTTCGACACCATCGACCTCCTTTTCGTCAACGCCGGGTTCAGCATCCCAACGCCTCTCGCGAACGTGACGGAGGACATCTACGACGAGATGTTCAACCTGAACGCCAAGGGCCCGTTTTTTGCAGTCCAGAAGCTCTCGCCGCTGATCAATCGGGGAGGCTCAGTCGTCCTCACGACCTCGGTCGCCAACGTCAAGGGACTGCCGGGCCAAGCCACATACGGAGCCGCCAAGGCTGCGCTGCGATCCTTCGCTCGGGTGCTCGCCGCCGAGCTGCTTCCTCAGGAGATCCGCGTCAACGCGGTGTCGCCCGGCCCCATCGACACGGGCATCCTGAACAAGGTGTTCCCTACGGAAGAGATGCGTACTCACGTCAAGGAGCACACCGTCGGCATCATCCCGATGAAGCGCTTCGGGACCTCGGAGGAGATCGCGAAGGCCGTCCTCTTCCTCGCCTTCGATGCGACCTTCACGACCGGCCTTGAGATTCCGGTCGATGGGGGTTGGTCGCAACTATGAGGGCGACGCGGGCCATGTCGTTATTGGAAGGCAAGATCGCTGTCGTCACGGGCGGCAGCAGCGGCATCGGCCTCGCGACCGCCAAGAGGTTCGTTGAACAAGGTGCCTATGTGTTCATCGCCGGACGGCGGCAGGCCGAGATCGACAAGGCCGTCGCCGAGATCGGCGACAACGTCACCGGCGTAAAGGCGGACATCTCAAAGCTCGACGACCTCGACCGCCTCTACGAGATCGTCGCGAAAAAGGGAAAGATCGATGTGCTTTTTGCGGGCGCGGCCTTCGTCGAAAAGACGATGACCGCCGCAGCGACGCCCGAGCATTTCGACAAGACCTTCAACACCAACGCCCGCGGCACTTACTTCACCGTTCAGAAGGCGCTGCCTTACCTGAATGATGGTGCGTCAATCATCCTCGTGGCGGCGGCCGGGAAGAACAAAGGCCTCCCGGGCCGCAGCGCCTACAGCGCGACCAAGGCCGCGATCCGGTCATTCGCGCGGACCTGGACCAGCGAACTCAAGGATCGGAGCATCAGGACCAACGTGTTGAGTCCTGGCGCGGTCGACACGCCTATGTTCGACGATCAGTTCCCGTCCGGAGAGGGCGCAGCCGAAGCCCGAAAGCAGATCGTCGCGATGACGCCTTTGGCGCGCCTGGCGTACCCCGATGAGATCGCCTGCGCGGCTTTGTTCCTCGCCTCAGACCTCAGCAGCTACGTCGCTGGCATCGACCTTCCCGTCGATGGCGGCCTGACGGCTGTCTAGCCCGAGGACCCCGCGCGACCCCGAACGTAATTTTCCGAGGAGCCTCTGATGACACATACAGCGAACCATGCCGTCCCGGAGCCGGGGAAATTTCGCCGCGCCGTCGCGGCCGTCTGGGCCTTCCTGCAGGCGATGGAGTCGACCAGCTTCGACTATACGCTCGATCGCATCGAACGCCTGGAGCGAGAGGTGGGACGACTGAAGGAGGAGGTGCGCCAAAACCGGAATCCGGAGGCGGGCGATGCCCACATCGCTAGCGCCGCTGCGCCCGAACATTGAAAGCGGGGACCGGACTATGCCGGTAATCAAATTTATCACTGTCGGGCTTCCGATCGCACTTGGCGTCGTGATGATCGGGACGGGCGGGCTCAACTTCGCCGGCCCTCCATTGGCCCGAGAAAACTTCGCGCTCTGGGGCTATCCGGCCGGGTTTCACCGGGTGGCCGGCAGCCTTGGAGTCGTAATCGGTTTACTTCTGGTGATCCCGGTGACGTCGCGGGTTGGGGCGATCGCGAGCGCCATTTTCATGCTCGCCGCCGTCGCGACGCTTATCCGTTGTCGCGACTGGGGGCACCTGCCGCTCGCTGCGGTCCTGACAGCGGCGTCCGTCACGGCGATAGCGATCCACGAATAGTTGGGCCTATGGTGGCGACCTGGGACGCGAGGCGGACGTGCAACGAAACCAGCCCGGGGGTGAAACGCAACCTTAGCGGTTCGCAGCGTCGGGGCGCACGTAAATGACCACGCCAGCAAGGTCGGGCCGTCCGACAGGCTGGGATATATCCACCCAAGCCCCGCCCTGGTCCACCAGCGTCATGCGCCCCTCGCCCTCCGGCTTTCTATTTCTGGACACGTGGTAGAGGAGTACGCGGGGGCCTTCGGCCGTGACCGCCAAGGTCAGGGCGGTTGGCTGGAGCCGCCGTATAGGCATCGGCTGTCCATCTACCCGGCCCTCCACAACCTCATGCAGGGAAGGAATTTCCCATCGGATGCGACCGTCCGGCTGCAGGTGAAAGCGATAGCCGTCCGCCGCCGCTGCCTTTATCCCTGCCGTGTTGCGCGTCTGGCTGAGGACCCAATCGCCGTTCCAGGGGCTCTCGGTTAAGACGGGAACCGGAGGCAGGCTCTGCGCTGCGGCCATGCTCGCAGTAGCCGCAATGAAAGTGGCGCAGATGACAGCACGACGGAGCACTAAGGTTCCTTTGGAGCTAGGCTTAAGTGGGGAGTTGCGATGACTGCGGAGTCGGTTCCAGAGTGACGCTTTCGCAGTTGCTGCAGGCTCGATTTCTTCGGGCGGGCGGGCGCGGTGGCTCAGGCGGCAGGAGGATAGTTCGACGGAAAGAGCGCCCGGCGGGTCTCCTCGTCGTTGACCATTTTGAAGGTGTGCTCCTTGCCTACCCTCCGTGCTCGCGCAACGGCCGGCCGTGCATCGACCGTCTCGAACAGGCGCTTGAGATGGGGATACTGCGCCAACGGATCCTCGACGCCGCGGAGCACCCGCGAAGCCCGGTCGAGCCAGCCCCAGGCCGACATGTCGGCGATAGTGTACTGGTCGCCGACGATGTACGCGCGTCCGGCGAGGTGGTCGTTCAGCACCTGGTAGTGGCGCTCCGCCTCGCGCCGATAGCGGTTACGCGCGTAGTCGAGGCCCTCGGGCGCGGCAAACTGAAAATGCACCGCCTGGCCCGAAAAAGGGCCAAGGCCGGAGGCCAGGAAGAGGAGCCACGACAGCAGCTCGGGCCGATCCTCCGCCGCACCCCCGAACTTGCCGGTCTTCTCTGCGAGATACAGAAGGATGGCCGTGGAATCGAACACACGCGTCTCGCGGCCTCCGGGCCCATCCGTGTCGACGATCGCCGGCACCTTGCCGTTGGGGTTTATCGCGAGGAAGGCCGCCGCGTACTGCTCTCCCCTGCTGGTGTCGACCGGGATAGTCTCGTGCGGCAGACCCTCTTCTTCCAGGAACAGCGCGACCTTGGCGGGATTGGGCGTCGGATGGAAATAGAAGCGGATCAAGGCGGTTCCTTTCAGCGATGAGCGGATGGCGCCCTCGTCGCGGGGCTGTATCGCGCGACTAGCGTCGAACATTTTGGCCGGTCGGACAATAGTTTTAGAGTGCACGCTATAAAACGTAACGACGACCTCCTACATAATGTTGGGAAATAGGAGACCGTCATGGCCAAGGTTGCTCTTCTCGTCGAACTTCAAGCCAAGCCGGGCAAGGCCGCCGAGGTCGCGCAGTTTTTGGCGAGCGCGCGGGCCCTGGCGATGCAGGAACAGGCGACGCTCACCTGGTACGCGGTGCAAATGGCCGACGACTGTTTCGCAATCTTCGACACGTTCGAAGGCGAACCCGGCCGAGATGCGCACCTCAACGGACCCATCGCCGCAGCCCTTATCAGCAAGGCCGACGAGTTGCTCGCGGCGCCGCCCAAGATCCGGCAGGCCACGGTGCTCGCCGACAAGGCCGACTAAGCCCGGCCTTATTTCGACGATCCGCCTTTCCCAAACGAGCTACCAGGAACGTCCAGTAAAGCTAGCTGGTCGCGTTCGCCCCGACATGAAAAGGACGATGATATGGCCCAACGTAAGGCAGTGTTTCCCGCCAACCGGCATGCCCTCTACGAGCAGCACGGATACTCTGCTGCAGTGAGATCGGACGACCTATTGTTCGTGTCGGGCCAGGTCGGCAGCCGCGCCGACGGGTCGCCAGAGCCCGATTTCGAGGCTCAGGTTCGCCTGGCCTTCGCCAATCTAGAAGCCACGCTCGCGGCAGGCGGATGCACATTCGATGACATCGTCGACGTGACGTCGTTCCATACGGATCCGGAGACTCAAATGGGCACGGTCTTGGCGGTGAAAAACGAGAAGTTCCCGCAAGTCCCCTATCCGAATTGGACCGCTATCGGAGTCAACTGGCTCTCTGGCTTCGACTTTGAGATCAAGGTGACCGCGCGCATTCCGGCTCCTACATCAGCGTCCGTGAACCGCCGCAACCCCCCGACGATGTGGGATATGGGGTCGGGCGGGTTCTCGCAAATCAGTGTCGCGGAACCAGGCCGGCTCGCCTTCCTGTCCGGCCAGATCGCAGCGAGGCCTGGCAGTCAGGACGCGCCTAAAGACCTCGCTGGCCAGGCGAAGCTCGCGACCGCCAGCCTCGCCGCTGCACTCAAGGACCTGGAGGCGTCTGCGCAAGACATTGTCATTATGCGCGTCTACGTCGTGGATGCGACCACGGAATCGTTCCAGGAGGTCCTGACCGCTCTACGTGATCTCCTCGGGGACGCGATGCCCAGCATGACGACGATTGGCGTCCAGGCACTCTATACGCCGCAAATCAAGGTCGAGATTGAAATGGTGGTGCGTCTCCCCTGAAGGGAGCGTGGACGTTTATCCCGTGGATTCTTGAGGCAAACGCCAGGCGAAAAACCGCCGCGCCGGCGCGCGACGCGGCGGGCTTGACGCCCCTGGCTTTGGCGGCGGCGTCGTGAGGCTCCGCTATTTCTTCGCCTCGCCTACCTCGATGAGGTGCCCGTCGGGATCGCGCATGTAGCACCGCGTCTCGGCCTCATGAACTTTCGGCTCGGTGAGGAACTCCGCCCCAAGACCCTTCCAACGCTCGTAGCATTCCGCGATGTTTGCGACGCGGATATTCATGAAGCTGCTGACAGCCTCGCCATCTTTCGGAGGTGCGAGGTATACGGCCGGCTTGTCGTCGGTCGGCCCGCCGCCGACATTGATAATGACCCAGGTGTTCGCGAGCTGCACGACGTTCGGCTTGCCGTTCTCGCCGTCCATGACGACGGTCCCACCGAGGATACGGGAGTAGAAGTCCACCGCCTTTTTTATATCGGCGGAGACAAGAAAATGGGTGACGGTGAAGCCCGTGCTGGGAAACATTTCGTAGGTGGTATCCGGCATCGTCGTTCCTTTGCGAGTTGCGTGCTTTCGCGCGTCATTGAGACCATTGCGTGCGCTGCACGGTCGGGGATGACCCCGTCCCCGCTCAAAGCGACAGCGTAATATAGCGGACAATCTAGAACTGTTATTGAGCGCTTGCTATAGAATTTTAGCGGCCCTCCCTGGTCAACCCCGGGGTCGTGAGGAGAGCACACATGGAACGATACGAAGCGAAGCGGGTGGTGATCATCGGCGGCACGAGCGGCATAGGGCTCGCGACGGCGAAGATGCTCCTCGACGGGGGCGCGCGCGTTCTGGTGACGGGTCGTTCGCAAGCCGGACCGGAATCGGCGCAGAAAGAGCTTGGGAACGGCGGGTTTCGAGCGACGCGCGGTCGTTGACGGACATCGACGCCCTACGTTCGGTCGCTGACGCGCATAACTGAATTGTGTCAGACGACGCGTATGGTTATATAGTGCGTGGTATAGAACATGGGCTTTGACAACAATGGGACGTCCTCGCGAATTTGAACTCGACGACGCGATCGAGAAGGCGACGGGCCTCTTTTGGCGGAATGGCTACGAGGCGACATCGCTTAGCGATCTGACGAAAGAGATCGGAATCTCCCCGCCGAGCTTCTATTTCGCTTTCGGCAACAAGGAAGGTTTGTTCAGAAAGGTCGTCGAACGGTACTTTGCAGAACAAAGTAAACTTGTTGAAGCGGCTTTTCGGAGGCCGACCCCCCGAGCTGTCGCGACGCATTTTCTCAACGGTTATGCCGACATGCTTACGGACCCGCATCACGCGCCGGGATGTCTGGCTATGAACAGCTCGCTTCCGTGTGCGTCGGGCGATCCCCTGCGGGAATGGCTGGCGGAATTACGCGAGCAAACAAGGAAGCGGTTCCGCGATCGATTCGCTGAAGCACGCGGAGGCGAGGGACTTCCCGCCGGGGTTGACGCTGATTCCCTTGCGCGCTTAGTGCTGATCATTGCCTGGGGCATGGCCGTGGAGGCCCAATCCGGGGCAAGCCGCAAAGATTTGCGTCGAACGATCGCCCTCGCGCTGCCGATGTGGCCTGACGCCGAAAAGTCGAACGGCTAAGTCGCGCAGCCGCCGCCCTGCAGGGCGGTCGGTGATTTAGCGATCGAGCTAAAACGCGGCTCTACGTGCTCGCCTCAGGTTCTATCGACCCAAGTGGCGAACAACACGGCGACGCCTAGAACCGTTCTGTCCACGGCCGAAGGTCGATTTCGTGCGACCAGGCGCTTCTCGGCTGCGCGAGGACGTCGATATAGGTCTGGGCGATTGCGTCGGGATCGAGCATGCTGTCAGGCTGATCGCTCGGGTCCGGTCGGCGCGATGAGCGGACGCCGCCGTCGATGTTGAAGTGCGCGACGTGTATCCCCTTCGGGCCAAGCTCTCTCGCGGCGCTCTGAGCGAGCCCGCGCAGTCCGAACTTGCCCATCGCGAAAGCCGCCGATTGGGCGAAACCCTTCATGCCAGCACTCGCGCCGGTAAAGAAGATTGCTCCGTGCCCTTTTGGCTCCATTCGCTTGGCGGCCTGCTGGGCGGCCAAAAACGCGCCGAACGCGGTTATAGCGATGGCTTTCTCGACCGCGGCGGGATCGACGCTCGAGAGCGGACCTGCGACCCGCGAGCTGGCGTTGTAAATCACGATATCGGGCTCCGCGACCTGGCGTTCCATGTCCAGGAACAACTGAGCCATTTCGTCCGGCTGGGAGGCGTCGAGGGCGAAGACCGCGGCGGCCGTCTCCTCCGCAAGCGGCTTCAGCTTGCCGACATCGCGAGCGGCGAGGCCGACTTGCAAGCCGATCTTAGACAAGCGCCGCGCTAGCGATGCGCTGATGCCCGGTCCGGCGCCGATGATTAAGGCGCAGCGATAGGGGAAGTCGGCCATTGGGTTTCTCACAGTTGATTTGAATCATCGGAGCCGGGTTGGCGGAATTGCGCGACTGAGCAGATGGCGAACGCTCTCCTGCACCGCGTGATCCACCTCATATCGCGGCTTTGCCGATGGAGCCGCCGCCGTCAACGAACAGGGTCTGCCCGGTGATATAGCTGGCGTCCTCAGAGAGCAGGAAGGCGACCGCTGCCGCGATTTCGTCCGGATGTGCCAGGCGCCGCATCGGGATGTTTGTGAGAAAGATGCGTTCCGCCTCACTGCCGGCAGGCGTGTTGCGGCGGAACAATTCTGTCTCGACGGGTCCTGGTGCGACCGAGTTGACTGTCACGCCAGTCTCCGCAAGCTCCAGCGCCCATGTCCGGGTGAAGCTTCCGAGCGCTGCCTTGCTGGCCGCATAGGCCGTTCGGTTCACCATTCCGAGGGTCACCACGCTGGTGATGTTGACGATGCGGCCCCATCCCTTCTGCCGCAGCGTCGGGAGGATCGCCTGGACGGCGTTGATGGACGGATGCAAGTTGAAGTGCATGAGTTGGTCGACAACAGCCAGATCGACCTCGCCCAGGGGCTGCAGCTTCCCGACGCCGGCATTGTTGACCACGCCATCGAACGAATGGAGCTGCGCAAGCTCGACAAAGGCCTCAGCCGAGGCTTTGTCGTCGCTGAGATCAACCGAGGCGAGGGTTCCGGGGAATGAAGGAAGTGGCTCGCGAGCGATCCCGACGACCTCGTGTCCAGCGGCGGCGAGGCGTTTTGAGATCGCAAGACCAATACCCTTCGAGGCGCCGGTCACAAGGAAAGTGCGCTGAACCATGATCGATAAATCCTTAGTCTGGGTTGGCAGACGACGGTCCCCGACGCTGGCGCCGAGTCGGTGTACTGTTCTATTCAGACTACCCCTCGCCTGGGCCACGTTGCTTCACAGCTAGCCCTGCAGGGTTGCTTGTTGTCACCTTGCTGACCTTGTCGCTGGTCTCCAGCGGGACACGATTGCCATTGAGACAAAGGGCCATTAAAACGAAAACTGAGATCGACAGGATATACTTGCGTGTCAAATCCTCACCAAATGTCGCTAGAAGTTCGGTGAGCGTTTGGTCGGTCAGCGTCTTGGCGCTGGTCAACTCGTCGCACGCACGGCAAAGCAAAATATAATCCTGCCCGACGCCAGTGACCGGCCCATCCGAGGCGAAGGCGGCGATTTCGTCTTCGGTGAGCCCTACGTTGCGGCCGATAGATGAGTGGATCTGCCACTCGTAGGGTGCGTTGCAATCCTTGGCGACGCGCATCATGCACGTCTGCCGGTACTTCGGGTTGATGCCCTCAGGGCCGAAGATAGCGTTGACCGTATCGATCACGCCTGGGAAGTGGGCTCCCGTTCCGGCGAACATCTTGACCACGTTCAGCGTCGTGTCGGGCTGATAAGGGCTGCCGTAATAGGCCTGGATAACCGGCCCGATGACGTCATCGTCTGGGAGCGGCACGGTCACCGTTGCCGCGTAGGTCGTCGGAAAGTTCATTGCCGGTGTCTCCGTTTTAATCCGGTCCATCGTTGCTCAGGCTGCCATCCGCTCGGCGCCGAAGACGAACATGAGGATCACGCAAGGGGCATCTGAGCGGTTGTGGAATTCGTGAAAGGCGCCGTTCTGTACGAAGAAGTCGCCCTCTTTGGCCGTGATTGTGTGGACCTGGCCGCCTTCTCCAGGATAGGCGATATCCACCTCGCCTTTGAGCACCACCGCAAGATCGATGGTGTCGGTCCGGTGCATCGCACCGCCGAGCTCGCTTTGGGTCATGCCGCCGCCGGTGCCGAAATCGATCTTGGCCATCAAGGCCCCGAGATCCGTCTCGCCCGCCTTCTCGGGGGGAACGACTTGGAGATCGACGCGGACTGAGTCCTTTGGCCCGAAGATCCCAAGGCGCTTGTATTCACCTAGTACTTGCTCAGGCGAAAGGGGCAGCTCGGGAATCTTGTCGAACCCCCAGATATTCGTGACCCTATCGGCGGTTTCGGTATCGAGAAGATCGTCCACTTGCATGACGACACCGGCCTTGCCCTCGGCGCTCACGATTCGTCGCATCTTCATCTCGGCTTCTCCTCTGAAAAATGATTGGCTTCGTCTCAAGTGTCGGTGGGTCCGATCGCCACCTGCGCACAACCACGCATTCAGCGGCGCAACCGCCCATCGTCGTACTGTATCGGATGCTATAGAACGGGGCGGCCCTCGTCAACGGTTTTATATTGCCCGATATAGAATCTTGACCGTCGATAATGTAGCGCGCACTATACCAATTTGGCGCTCCCGAGGGCCTGGATATGGTGCTGGCGCCTGAGCGTATGCGTCAGTCGCAATGCCGCAGCCGCGGCGACGGCCCCCGGGGTGCAGCCTCGCCAAAGAGGAGCTTTCGATGACAGATACAGCGAGCCACTCGGTTCCAGAGCCTTGGAGATTTCGCCGCGCCCTCGCGTACGCCTGGGCCTTCCTGCAAGCGCTGGAGTCCACCAGCTTCGACTACACGCTCGATCGCATCGAACGCTTGGAAAGAGAGGTCGGACGGCTGAACGAGGAACTGCGCCAGAGCCGGGATCCGTCGGCGGTCGATGCTCCCAACGCTGGCGCCGCTGCGCTCGAACATTGACTCGGCCGCTGGCGCATCCCTGCAAACTCGCATCGACCGCGCGCCACCGAGCCGATCTGATGTGGCTCGCCGTGTCGATCGCCTCAAACGACAGCGGCCAATGCGTGAGTGACCCGATCTAAGTTGTATATCCTGCGCTATAGTATCTTGACGCCGGCGTGGTTCATACTATAGCGTATGATACAGTTTATTGCCCGTCCGCCTTTGAGTGCTGCGGCCGTCCGCAGACGCAGAAATCACAGAAGGTTCAGCCCCGTGGTGAATCATCGGAATTCTTATCGAGGCGAGGTCCTCGCTCGCGTCGGGCGTGAGGAAGCCGGCGGCAAGGCCGGCGAAAACAGAAGAATTGGAGAACACCGTTGAGCGACGCAATTGACCGCTGGACGGTCGGAAACGTCACGATCACCCGGGTCGTTGAATTTGAGATCGGCGGCTTCCCGCCCGGCTTCATGTTCGCGGGGTTGACCGAAGGACGCGTCAAGTCTGTCGCGTGGCTGCATCCGCACTACGCGGATCCGGACGGAACAATCCGCTACGCGGTCCAAGCTTACATCATTGAATCGCAGGGGCGACGGATCATTGTCGACACCTGCGTCGGCAACGACAAGGACCGCAACAACGAGAGCTGGAACCATCTCAAGCTCCCGTTCCTCGAGCGATTGACCGCAGCCGGCTATCCTCCCGAGTCGATCGACGTCGTCCTCTGCACCCACCTGCACCTGGATCACGTCGGCTGGAACACCCGGTGGGACGGCAGCAAATGGGTCCCGACCTTCCCTAATGCGCGCTACCTATTTGGGCGGGTCGAATGGGAGCACTGGAGCCGCGAGGTTCACAGCAATGGCGACATGCCGCAAATGGTTGTCGAACTCGCCGAACAAAACAGAGTCATGGTCAACTCGGTCCTCCCTATCGTCGACGCTGGGCTACAAGAGTTGGTCGAGACGGACCATCGGCTGACCGACGAGGTTAGGCTCTTCTCGACCCCTGGACATTCGCCCGGGCACGTCAGTGTGGCGATCCATTCACAAGGGAAGGAGGCCGCCATTACCGGCGACCTCATCCATAACCCTATACAACTCGCCGATCCCGGTATCTGCGCGAACTTTGACTTTGATCAAAAGGTTGGCTTGGCGACCCGGCAGGCGTTCATCGACAACCACGCCGATCGCGACGTCCTAATCCTCGGGACCCATTTCCCCACGCCCGCGGTCGGACACATCGTTCGGGACGGCGAAGGCTGGGGCTTCACGCCCGTGAACGCCGACGTCAGTTAGCCCTCGTGACCCTGCGCCTGGATGATCGAACGCTGCCGCCATCGGCGCTGAGTGCGCCGATGGCGATCTCCAACTCGTGGTTCACTCGATTCCGTTTTTTCAAAATGAGTTCAACATGAAGGTTTTAGTGATCGGCGCGAGCGGTAACGTAGGCCGTGCAGTAGTCGCAGAGTTGGCCCCACGGCACGAGGTGGTCAGTGCGGGCCGCGAGCACAGCGAGTACCGCGTGGACATCACGCACGACGACAGCGTGGAGGCGATGTTCAAGGCGGTTGGCCCTTTGGATGCCATCGTCGTGGCGGCTGGCAGCGCGTTCTTCGGACCGCTAGCGACAATGCGCCCAGCTGATTTCAACATTGGCTTGCAGGGCAAGCTGCTCGGCCAAGTACGGGTCGCGCTGCTCGGCCAGCACGTGCTGCGCGACGGCGGCTCTCTTACGCTGACCTCGGGCATCGTCGCCCATGAACCCACTCGCCTGCTAGCCAACGGGAGCGCCGTCAACGCGGCACTTGAAGGCTTCGTGCGGGCGGCGGCCATCGACTTGCCTCGCGGCATACGCATCAACGCCGTAAGCCCAAGCATGTTGACGGAGTCCAAGGCCGCTTTGGGGCCGATCTTTCCAGGCCTCGAGACGGTGCCGGCGGCGCGTGTCGCGCTGGCGTATGTGCGGAGCGTGGAGGGAGCGCAAACCGGGCGTATCTATCGCATCTGGCAATGAGAATCTGGGCAGCATTCAAGTTGACCCAACAAAGCCTTCTCCCGGACGAGCCCCTCGTCACTCTGCGCCCCGATGATCGAACGGTGCCTTCATCTGGGCTGAGTGCGCCAATGCCGATCTCCGCCTCGTGGTCCACTCACCGCCCAACAGTGTCTTCTTTGGCCGCGCCCAAATGAGCAGTCCCAACCGCGCCGAAGACCTCTCCAAAGCTGTGGGCGACTTGAACGAGGTGGTCGCCGCAGTCGCCATAGCCTCGACCCTTGATCAGGACAGCGCACTTCGTCGGAAGCTTCGCCGGTTTGCAGACTGTCCTGACGACCAACCCCTGAATCTTGAACTTCCGGTCGGCTCCGCAGGCCTTCAGCTCAGACCCGATGGAAGCCTCCATCCCGTGCGGGCCGGTGAGGTTGAAGCTACGACAAACTTCGACGCGCTGATCTTGGAGAACCCCGACCTCCAGCACATGATCGAGCTGGCGCGCCCAAGGATTACCGAAAATGTGCGGGCCGCGATCTTGCCGTTCCTCTTTCCGGGGGCTCTCCCATCGCGTGAGGAATTCATCCGGCTCGAACGCTGGGCGCCTCTTATCGAAGTGCCCGCCTATCGTTTCTCTGCCCGCGCGGTCGGCGAACTGAATTCCTGGCGCGCCTCCGCGCTTGTCGAGGCGCAGGAAGACATCAGAGACAAAGAGACGGTCCTTGAGAAATACTACGCCCTAACCCACACGGTCGCCCACCTTACCCTCCTTTGCAGCGGACCTGGGGCGACACCTTGGCTCTCCGATATGGCCAAGTCCATTAGCTGGACAAGCTGGACTCCGACGTTCCCCCTCGTGCGCGAGCGCACCTTATGGCTCGCCGCCGCCGCCGCTCGCTCGGCGATCGCCTTTGGCGCCGAGGTTGTCGATCGATACGTGGATGTTCTTGGTCGAGCGACCCACGTCACGCAGCTCTTCGACGCGCTCTTCGGACTGACCGCTATTGGCCTCTCAGACCGGAACGTCCGGGACCGCATCGCTGGTCACATCGCCGCCGAAGAGAACGTAGCCACGCGTCGCCTGATGATCGGCGCCGAATTCGCTGAAGCGGCATATCGCTCGGCCACGAACTGCCTTTCACTAAGCGAGGGCGATGCGCCCGACGATCACGATTTTCTGGACCGCTTGTCGTGGCGGCCCGCATCCTTGCGCGGCCTTGGCACGCCCGAGGCTTTTCGTCTGGACCCGACAGACATCGACGAAACCGGGCAAATGATCGGCTTCCGCGCGCTGCCGCACATTCTTCGCGCCAAAATCCCATTTCATTACCCGGTGCGCCCGCGGGCTCACGCGCCGCTCCTGCCAGCGCTGGAGGAGATGCCTGGACTCCTCACGCGCGCCTGGGGGACGCAAGGCCAGACCCCAAGGACGATTCACTAGATGGCCAAGACCCTCTCTCGCGCCGCAAGAAACGCGACCGCGGCTACACCAAAGTTGATGGAGTGAATTTCAAAATGAGGCGCTTCGACGAAATCATCGGACTGGCGGCCGAGCGCCACGGCGGGACAGACGCGTTCGAGCGAATGCTCGCTGAAACCCGGCCTTTGGCGGCGCGTGACATCGCCACGATCCCGGACGATCGCATCCTCGCGGCCATGACGCGGCGCGTCTTTTGCGCTGGCTTCTCCTCAAAGGTCATCGACGCGAAGTGGGAGGCTTTCGAGTCCGCTTTCGAGCGGTTTGATCCTGCCCGATGCGCGTGGATGAGCGAGGAGCGCTTCGACGAACTGCTCAAGGACAAGGATATCGTCAGGAACGGCGCGAAGATCAAATCCGTGCAGGAAAACGGGCGCTTCCTGACGGAGCTGGCCGAGAAGCATGGCACCGCCGCGCGATTTTTCGCGGAATGGCCTGACCGCGACTACGTCGGCCTCCTCGATTTTCTTAAGAAAAACGGCAGCCGGCTCGGCGGCGAAACAGGAATGCATTTCCTGCGCTCGATCGGGAAGCCAGCCTTCATCACGATGCCCGATGTCGTGAAAGCTCTTATTCGCGAACAGGTGCTCAGCAAAAGCCCCACCGGAAAAGGCGATTTTGCGAAGATCCAGGCAGCCCTGAATCAGTGGTCGGAACAATCCGGTCTCGATCTCACATCGATGAGCCGAACGCTCGCTATGAGCGTCGGATGACAACAAATTCAAGATGGCGGCGCGGTGACTGTTGAACTTCAGAACATGAAGTGGGCAATCGCTGTGTCGCAATTTCGAAGTTTGCGGCAAGCCGCCGAGAAATTGAATGTGCGGCAATCAACGTTGAGCCGACGAATGCGTGACCTTGAGCAGGAGGTCGGCGCTACTCTATTCGAGCGCACGAACGGCGGGACTCGACTCACGCCGGCTGGCCAGGAATTCCTTGAGGCGGCGCGACGGATCATCGACGAGACCGAGGTTATGGTGGCCCGCCTGCAAACCCGGTCAAGAGGTGAGAGCGGCGGCCTAACCATCGGCGTTCATGCGTCGCTTTCGGCTGGCAATCTCAGGGCCACGCTGATTGAGTACCGCCGCGCGTTCCCGGACGTCGAAATTCATCTTGTCGATGGATCGAGCGAACACTTGATTTCCGAAGTCGCGAACTCCGCCATCGATGTTGCCTTTTTGGCTGATAACCACCCCGAACGAGACGCTAAGTCGCTTTCGGTCTGGAGCGAGCGGGTCGTCGTCGCCCTGCCGGAAGATCATCCGCTCGCAAGCCGTGACGTGGTGCAATGGAGTGACCTGAGACATGAGGCACTGCTGGTACCGCAACGCGGCCCTGGCCCCGAATTCCTAAAGCTGCTCGCTAGTAAAAAGAGACATCCTGATCCCTGTCGCATTCTTCGGCACGATGTCGGACTGGATCGGCTCCTTACGTTGGTCGGCGCGGGTTGGGGCATTTTGCTTGCGCTGGAGGGCGCGACCGGAGCGGCTTATCCAGGCGTCACTTATCGGGAAGTGCATGACACGAATGGGCCAGCTCGCCTGGCCTTCCGAGCCTACTGGCGCCAAGCCAACGGCAATCCTTCGTTGGCACCCTTTCTTGATATTCTCCGAGAGCGCTATCCAGATATCTCGGGTGCTCTCGCTCCCGGCTGAGCAGAGTCTCGTCGCGCCTTTGCGAATGCCCGATCCGTCGCCATGAAACGCTCGATCATTGGCACAATCAGTTTTACCGGGTCCGCTACCGCGTGTCCCGTCGTGCGCCCAAGCGCGTCAGCATAGGCGATGAGATCACCATGGACGGCGGCCGGAAGTTCAATGGTGACCTTGACCGGCTTGTCGTCTGCGAGCGGCCCGAGCTTGAGCTTCGTCATGGCGTTCCTCCCTTCCCGTAAGGCGCCAACACGAGATCGCGCGTGACGATCACGCGGACCGGGAAGCCTGGGCGGATAGTTAGCGTCGGTT
>CAVXLN010000017.1:0-236097 GCA_963762435.1 uncultured Alphaproteobacteria bacterium
CCACCTACGCCAGAGCACGCTGCTATTTCCGACTGCCATTGCGGACCCGGCCACGAAAACTGGCAAAGGGAGGCAAGCGCCAACTGCGGTCATTAGTCTCCCGCCCGAAACTCGCCGTTCAGCGGGTAGGGCCAACCCGTCATAACGACCCATAGCCGTCATTTGGCAATCTTGAGATGCTCATATCTTGCAACTGACGAGGCTGTTCACGAACGCCGACCCGCCTCCTTCATCTCATCTCGATACATCGTGCGGACTTCCACTTCGGGAAGCGCCTCGTATCATTTCCGGAAGTCGGCGGAGTGCCATTGGCGACGCAGCTTCCACTAGCTCTTGATGCCAGGTTGTGAGGCGAAGCTGGTCGCCTGCCGTTCGATCATTTCCCAATGCTCGCGATCTAGCTGACGCGCAACCACTGGGCGCGTGAGGATTCGTAGAAACGGAATATGCTACTCGCCAGAGCGACGAAACGAACCTTCTCGTCCGGGCCCTGCGAGTCGAAATCCGCGAGGGATTCCCGCCAGATGCGGGCCAATTCGCCATTGGTGACGATGCTGGCGTTGATCCCATAGCATAGCGCCGAATGCGCCTGCGATGCGGAGCCGCGCACAGCCCGTAGGGCGTGGTGCAACTGGACGCCGACGAAGACCAGGGATGCCACAACGGCGCCAGCGGAAATGATCTGCGATAGAAACGACAACTGCTCGAGCGACATCACCCCTCCCGTAAGTTCCTTCTCGATTGGTATAGGCCGCGCCGCGCCAACTAGGTCCGGGCGCCTTCAAATTCACCGGCAATGAATCGCTCGCGCAGCAGGAATTTCTGGATCTTGCCGGAGCCGGTGAGCGGCCACTCCGCGATCTCGATCCAATGCGCGGGGGTTTTTTGCGGGGAGATGCGCTCGCGGCAGTGGGTCACGAGCGCCGTCCGATCCAGCCGCGCCCCCGTCGTCGGCCGTAGGAAGGCGACGACGATCTCGCCCCAGCGCTCGTCCGGGGCGCCGACGACCGCCACCTCGGCGACGTTGGGGTGTTCCAGCAGGACGTTCTCGATTTCGGCAGGGAACAGGTTTTCCCCTCCGCGAATGATCATCTCCTTCACCCGGCCGGTGATCCTGAGGCGTCCACGAGCATCCAGGGTCCCGAGGTCGCCGGTGCGCAGCCAGCCCTCGGCATCGATGGCCTTCGACGTGGCCTCGGGATCGTCATTGTAGCTGAGCATGACGCCGTAGCCGCGCGCGAAGATCTCCCCGACGGCGCCGGGCGGCTGCACGGCGTTTGTCTGCGGATCACGAATGGACACCTCCGTCTGGGCCAGGGGCTGGCCGACGGTTTCGCAATCGTCGGGGGCGGCGATGCTCAGGAGGCACGAGCTCTCGGTCTGGCCGTAGACAATGTAGAAGGCGCAACCGAACTCCGTCCGTATCCGCCGGACCAGCTCCGGCGGCACCATGGCGCCGCCCGATCCCATCGTCCGGACGCACGAGAGGTCGCGCGGCTGCGCGGCCAGGGCTTCCAGCAGGGCAACCAGCATGGTCGGCACGCCGAGCACGAACTCCACACGCTCGGCCTCGACGATATCCAGCATCCGCGCCGGCTCGAACAGCCGCGCCACGATCAGCCGGCAGCCGAACTGCACGGCGCCCAGCGTCAGCAGCCCACAACCCGCGGTGTGGAAGAGCGGCATGACATTGAGGACCGCGTCGCCCTTCCGCAGGCCCATCCGCGTCATCGAGAAACGCGCATTGTTGGTGATGCCGCGATGGTGCAGCACCACGCCCTTCGGAAAGCCAGTGGTGCCGGAGGTGTACTGAATCTGCACCGGATCGCCCGGGCGGACCTCGGGCAGGGAGGTCGCGGCGGCCTCGCCGGCGTAGAGGGCCGCAGGGTCCTCAAGATCGACGACCTCGCGCACGGCCCGGGTCTGCGCCGCCACCTGGGCGGCGATCTCGGCCATCGGGTTGCCGCGATGCTCCTTGACGATGAACAGGCCAACGGAGCCGGACTGCTCCAGGACGTACTGCAACTCGCGCGGTCGGTAAGCTGGATTGGCGGTGACCAGGGTCAGGCCTGCGAACCCGGCGGCGTATTCGAGGATCACCCACTCGGGGATGTTCGGCGCCCAGACCGCAATCCGTTCGCCGGGCCGGTAGTGCGACAACAGCGCCCTCGCGAGACGCTCGGCTTCGGCCGCCAACTCGCCATAGGTCCAGCGCCGCCGGAGCGCCCCGGCGATGTCGGCCTCGACCAACGCCTCAGCGTCGGGCATCGCCTTTGCGCACGCCCGCAAGACGCCGCCAACCGTCGTTTCGAGCACGGGATGGTCGTTTTGAGCGGGGAAGTGAGCCTGGTCTAGATGGACCGAATACACGTCGCCTCCTTCACCAGCGTCTAGCGAGACTAACATCACGGCCGAGCTTGCAGAGAAATAATTGGCCGCGTTTCAACTTAGCCGGCGTTCGGATCAGCCGGCGTGGGACGAAACGGTCAGGTTCGAATGCGTCGGACGAAAGCGGACATTCCAAGGTCGCCTAAGATTCAGACCCAGTCATAGCGCTACAGCGTAGGCATATTGCCCATCATTGTCGGTCATGGCCCGCCACCTTCTTCTATTTTATCCCGTGTTTTCAATAGGCTAGATTGGAAGGACTCCGATCTGTCCATCATTGAAACCATCATCGAGCGCTTGATTTGGGCGAACAACCGCGAATGGTGACCGCTCAGTGTCCTTCACTGATCGGCACCACGGAGTGTCCGGCCCGGACAGATAGGTAACGGAACGTACCTAAGACATGCGTGACAACCGCGGGCTGAACGGGTTCTCTGTGCGGGCAGATCAGTGTTCCGGCTTCTTCTCTTCCTCCGCTTTCGCGGGAGGCGCCTTGGCAGCCGGATGCGGAGCCGCGGCGGGCCGTACGTGGGCTGCCGGGGCAGGCGCAGGGCGCGATGGCGCATGCTGGGCCGGGGGCGGCGCGACGCGGGCGGCGGCGTGATCGGCAGAGGGAGGACGTACCGAGGCCGGTGGCGCATGCTGGACCGGGCGTGGTGCCGCCGGCGCTCCATGGACCGCTGCGGCATCGACAGGGGGAGGACGTACCGCGGCCGGTACCGCATGCTGGGCCGGGCGCGGTGCCGGCGGCGCTCCATGGATCGCTGCGGCCGGCTCGACGGGCGGCCTGGCCGGGGCCGGTGCTGCATGCTGGGTCGGGTGCGGCACGGGTGGTGCCCCCGGGCGGGCCGCGACGGCGTGGTCGGCAGGAGGCGCTCGGACGGCGCCCACCTGTGCAACCCCATTGCGCTCCGGCGGATGCCCGACGGCGGCGCCCTGTGTCGGAACGACGCCAGGGCCTGAGAATTGCGCCGGACGCGCGGTTGCCGCTATCGCCGGATGGCCGCCATTTTGTTTGGCCGCGAACGCCGGATCCTTGGCGGCGGCCGCGACATGGCTGCTCTGGTCGGCGGTCACCGCCATGTGCTGTTCATGCTCGGCCACGCCATCGGCGGCGTTTGGTCGGGTCGTCAGCCCATGCGGGCCACCGGCGAAACTGACCCGCGAATTGTTGAGGACCGTTACGTTGCTTCGATAGGTGTTGGCGATGCGCGTATCGCCGAAATTGTTGACGGTGCTGTTATAGGCGAAGCTGCCGCCCTGCCACCTGCCGCCCTCGTAGCCGTTGCCGCCGTAGCCGTAGCCATAGTCGACGCCGCCATAATAGCCGACATGCTCGCCCCAATAGCCGTCATGGAAGAGATAGGCGCCGTCGGCCCAGCCCCAATATGGGGGCGTCCACAGCACGTTGACCGCGGGCGGCCGCACCCAGGTGCCGGGCACCCAGAAATAGCCGGCCCCGTTGTCATAGGCCCAATAGCCGGGGGTCCAGAGATACCCGGTCTCCGGGATGGGCGGCTGCTCATAGACCGGCAGCGCCGGCGGCTCGATCTGGACCGAGATCACGATCTGGGCCATCCCCGGCACCGGGGCCAGCATGGCGAGCGGGCTCGCAAGCATCGTCGTAACCAGCAGGAAACTCTTGAGATCGAGATATTTGGACACGGTCATGTCAGCCTCGCTCGGACACAGGTGGTGGGGGTAGTGCTCGGCCGGACTGACCGACTTCTAAAGCCCGATGCGGTACGCTCTCCAGGCGGGCTATCAACGGCACCCTTGGCGCCCGCCGCCTTGCCGGATCTGTCGAAGAGCTCGAGGAACGGCGTGACGAGATCGATCGCATCGGAAAGACGACGGTCGAGTTCTGTTCCGCCCCGATCTCGGTCAGCGTCTGCAGGAAGAAAATCTTGAGGACGAACGACCGCAACAAAGCACTCGAGCCGATTGAGCCGAGCATGCTTCCAACCAGCCAGTAGGGCCGCAACAATTTCACTGAAGATGCTAGAGTCGAGAATATCCGCCGACTCTGCTACTTCCGCCAGGCTCGGAAACTACCTATCGCTTCTTTGCTGATCTGCCGGCCAGTCGAACCGACTCTAGATCGCGAATAGGAGGCCTGAGATCGAGGCCAGCGGAGGAACGGCGATACGCTGAAAGATCGAGGGAAGCGGTTCTCCCCGTCGGCAAGGTCGAATGATCATCAATTCATCTGACGCGCCTACGGCTTCTGCGGGATGACCGTGCCAGACGCCGCGGCAGGAACCATACCCAGGTGCGGCGCCCGCAAGCTCGCCAGGGCCCATTGGGCAACCAACAGGCCGACCACCACGAGCAGATTGACCAGGATCAAATTGCGCGACGGGCCGGGAGCTGGCATCGAATCGCGATGCGGCAACTTCTCACGCACTGCGACCGAGGAAGTGTCGCCACGAGGCAGCAGCTTGATCAGGCGCTTGGCAATTGCGGCCGGCGCCAGCCGCGCCTCGGGGAGTGCTGCAATCAACGACGTCAATCTTTGATTTGCAGCTTCCCTGGGCATCCGCGCCAACTCGGCGGCCTCCTGCCAGGGATCGACATCCAACCGCGCCAGCGCTGAAACGACGCTGAGCGGCGCGCCTATTGCTTCCTCGTCGATTGGCGCGAACAGAAAGCTGTCGAACTCGGGTCCGAGCAGGGGTCTCATCGCGGTATGGGTCATTTTGGCCGCTGAGTTTTCTTCGCCGGCGCCGACTTTGGCGACCGACCAAGCGGTGGTGGAATTGCCGTGGGATTCCGGTGAGATCTACCACGCCGCCATGTCGCCGATCAGGATCGGAAATTACTCAGATTTCAGTCCTGGCGGCCATGCGCGCGATGAGGCCTGCGTATCCCGAGGGCGCGCGCTATGTCTGCCGGCTGCATTGACCCGCACTCCGGATGCAAGCCGGAACTAAGTCGCCCGGCGACCGGTTACGAGCGAGCCTTTTTTGAAGGGACCGCCATGTACCGATCATACCCGCCTTCTACGACCCGGCCTGCACGGGCCGCTCTGCTGGCACTCGTCATGGCGTCCGCGTGCGCGGTCAATGTGGGAGCCCTCGCGGCCGACCCGAGCCCGACCACAGTGGCGCCGCCAAATCTTGCGGCGGACACGAACAGCGAGGGCACGCGGGGCATGAATGAAGCCCAGGAAAACATTGGCACTGGCGGCAACCCCAATATACCGCCGGCACCATCGCCGGGCTCGGGCCCGGCGATGGTGAACCCGGTCCCAAGCATTCCCGGCCAGCAGCTTCCCCCGATCGGAGCGCCGGGGCAGGTTATTCCGCCGCCGCCGCCACCTCCGCCCACGACGGCACCGCCGCGGTAGCTTGAGCGAGGGTGGCATGGGATTTCTGTTCGTGTTCCGCGGCCGCCGCGGACGGTTCTCCCGCGTTGACCAATGACATTATAATGTAGTAACGTTTATACATTGTCGATCCAGTGTTACCGTTCGGAGTGCCGGCCATCACCATCACCACCCTCTCCAGCCGAGAGTTCAACCAGGACACTAGCCGGGCCAAGAAGGCGGCGGCAGAGGGACCGGTCTTCATCACGGACCGAGGCAAGCCCGCTCATGTCCTGCTCACCATTGAGGAATATCGGCGCATTGCCGGCGGGCATCGAAAGATCGCGGACGCACTGGCCATGCCCGGTGTCGCCGATATCGAGTTCGAACCGCTGGGCGTCACCATCGGCATTCGTCCAGCCGATCTCTCCTGATGTTTGTCCTCGACACCAATGTCATTTCGGAGCTGCGCAAGATCAATGCGGGGAAAGCCGACCATCGCGTGGCGCTTTGGGCCGACGAGGTGGAGGCAGGGAGCCTGCATATCTCGGCGATCACCGTTCTGGAGCTGGAACTCGGCATTCTGAAGATCGAGCGCCGGGACCCGGCACAGGGCGCCATGCTCCGCGCATGGCTTGAGACGCGTGTCCTGCCCGAATTCGACGGGCGGATCTTTCCCGTCGATACCGTGGTTGCTCGCCGCTGCGCGCGCCTGCACGTCCCTGACCCTCGGGCCGAACGCGACGCCTTGATTGCCGCCACGGCGCTGGTCCATGGCATGATCGTCGTGACCCGGAACACCGCCGATTTCGCCGCGACCGGGGTTCCGCTACTGAACCCTTGGGAGGGCGCCGCCTGACGGGCTGGACCGGCTATGAAGCAAATATATCTTTCAATCGATGGATTGGCCGCTTTCAGTGATCGATGACCTCGCACAGGTGGAGCGACTGCTGGCAAAGCTCAACGCTTCATTGCCGCTTGCCGCGACCCCAACACCGAGCCTGGCGGCGACGATCCGCGCACAATGGTCCGGCGCGGAGCTGCCACGTTGGTGCAACGTCGTCTGGGTCAGCTATAGCGGTGACGAAGGCGGCTTTCGTTTCGATCACACACCTGTTGTTTGATCCGAAGGCGCCGCCGGCGCGTGAGATCGCGGCCTATCAGAAGCATCGCATCAAGCGGTTGCGCCGCGCAGGCGAATCCGCGATTCCCGGCATCGAGCGTTCCGGACCATAAAAAGCCGCCAGGAACACCGAAAATCCATGTTTCCGTGCTTAACCGAGCGCCCCGAGCCGGTCTATGAAGCGCGCCTTGCGGGCATGGCGGGCACGGATCGCGCCTAGTCGCCGGTAGAATTCCTCGGACGAGCCGGCTTCCTCGGCGATTGTCCTGAGATCCTCCAGAAGGCCGGCTGCCCGGTCGTAGCCGGCGGCGTTGCGGCGGTCTATCTCGATGTCGATCTCTCGCCAGATGTCGTCGCCGCGACGCTTGACGGCGTTCAGCCGTACGCGGCGAACCCGCTCTGCCTCTTCCGCGCGTCGCCGGGCCTCGACATCCTGTCTCGCCTTTTCCTTCTGCTCGCGGGCAAGCTGAATCTCTTCGGCGCGTGACAGCAGCTCAGCGACTGTTCGTCCGGCGCGCGGTATTGGGGGCGCCAAAGTCTGGCGCACGATCGCCCTCAATGCCGATGCTACATGCGCGTCGCCGTCGAACAGGCGTGTCAGCAGGGAGATCTTGGTCTCCTCGGTCAAGTCCGCGATGACCGAGTGGCAAGCCTCCGAATCAGTCGCCATGACCGGGGCGGAGGGCATGTCGGCAGCTGCTGCGAGCAGGTCGGAATCGATCTGAAAGAATGTCGCGAAAGCCTCCAGCGCGCCCGTGAGGGGGCCGATGCCAGGCAAGGGCTCGACCTCTCCCGGCTTGAGCGCACCGTCTTGCACCGCTGTCAACCAGAGCAGATAGAAAAGCCTCAGATCGCCTGCGATAACGTCGCTTCGCAACGGCGCCACGGCGGCAAGCCAGCCTGAACCGTCGTCCCAATCCTCAGCCTCGATCTCCTCGCCGGCGATATCGACGATCAGGTTCCCGCCCGCTATCCGCTGGCCGACCCAATCCACATTTCGGAGGAAGGGTTGAAGGGTGCCGCGGTCGAGCAGCTTGACCGGCCACCTGATCATCAGCCTGCGCGAGCCCCAGTTCGTGACGTGCAGATGCAGGTCGAACCACTGCTCCATGAGCTTGGCCGGATCGCCCCTGAAGTCGCCCCATTCATAGGTGTTGACGAAGCTTGTCGACGTAATGCGCGCCCGCGTGGACAGGCTTCGTAACGCCTGGCGGTCATCTTGATTCAGAGGGCGGTCGATGGCCTGGAATTCGTAATATTGGTACTCGCTCATTGCCGATGGCGGCCTTTTCCCGTTAGAGCCGGATCGGATTGAGGCATGCCATCGGCATCCAGAAAGTCAAGCGCTTGAGGCAGTGTTCGACAGCCGATTTGTCGCTGCCGAACCCCATTCGCACCCGTGCCGCGCCGGGACCGCTCCCTGTCGATCAGCCGGCCAGCCGCGCATGGCGCTTGCGATACTCCGCCGGCGTCACGCCGACATGGCGAAGGAACGCCCGCCGCAGCACATCGGCATCGGCAAAGCCGCAGCGTGCCGCAACTTGCTTCGGCATGTCCTGCCCGTCTTCCAATAGGGCGCGGGCGGCCGTCACGCGCGCGGCTTCCACCCAGGCGGCGGGCGTTATGCCCACCTCGGCCCGAAACAGCCGGGCGAAATGCCGCGGGCTCAGCTCCATGCGTCGCGCCAGGCTGGCGACACCGTGATCGAGCGCCGGGTTGGCCGCGATCCAGCGCTGAATCTCCTGAAGGGCCGCCCGCCCCTGCGGGGCTGCCTCGCCCTTGCGGCTGAATTGCAGCTGGCCGCCGGGGCGCTTGAAGAACATCACGAGCTGGCTGGCGATGCGCTGGGCAATCGCCCGGCCCAGATCCTCCTCGACCAATGCCAAGGCCAGGTCGAGGCCGGCCGTGACACCCGCCGCGGTGCGAACGCGCCCGTCGCGCACATGGATCGCGTCTTCGTCGATCTCGATGGCCGGATAGGCCTCGGCCAGCGCCTTTGCCACGGCCCAATGAGTCGTTACGCGCGATCCGTCCAGCAGCCCTGCGGCGGCCAGCGCGAACGCGCCGCTGCAGACCGAGCCGAAGCGCCTGGCTTGCATCGCCGAGCGCCGGAGCCATGCCAAAATAGCAGCGTCGAACATCATTCCGGCGGCGTTCGGACAGCCGGCGACGAGCAGCGTGTCGATCTCGCCATCCGCATCCTGCCCGATGACATGGTCGGGGACCAGGCGCACGCCCGAGGAGCTGACGATGTTGCCCGGCGCACAGCCGACGACGATCAGCCGATAAGCCTCCCGGCCGGCCTGGGCGTTCGCCTCGGCGAACACATCGAGCGGTCCCGAGAACGTCCAGCAGCTGCACCCCGGGCATGGCCAGAATGGCGATGGTTCGAAGTCATGGGCATGGGCTGACCACCTGTGTCCGTTCTCAACGGGTTTTGTCCTAAATCGGCTGAACACGTCGATTGCTGACAAGCTCGCACAAGCCTAAATTCCTGACAATCGAATTCGTCAGGAGAAAGTCATGGACCGGATCGTCGAAGCCGCCGCCATTCCCGACAGCAAGCTGGCGCGCGCGATTACCGAATATATCCGAGACACCGAGACCGAGCTGCTCTTCAACCATTCGAGCCGCGTCTACCATTTCGGTGCATTGGCTGGCCTGCATCGTGGCCTCAGTTTCGACCGCGAGCTGCTCTATGCCGGGGCCATGTTCCACGATATCGGCCTGATGCCGGGCCATGGCAGCCCGCATGAGCGCTTCGAGGTCGACGGTGCCCACGCCGCCCGCGACTTCCTGCGCAGCCACGGCATTGCCGAGGCGGATGCTTACACCGTCTGGACCGCCATCGCGCTTCACACGACGCCCGGCGTGCCGCAGCACATGCATCCGGTCGTGGCCTTGGTCACCGCTGGCGTCGAGATGGATGTGCTCGGCCTGACCTACTATGAGTATGGCGACCATGAGCGCGAGGCCGTCGTCAAAGCCTTCCCCCGGACGCCGCATTTCAAGGAAGACATCATCCAGGCCTTCTATGACGGCATCAAGCACCGGCCGGACACGACCTTTGGCAACGTGAAGGCAGACGTGGTCGCGGACAAGGAGCCCCATTTCCAACGCGGCAATTTCTGCAGCGTCATCCGCGGGTCCGCCTGGCGCTAGTCGCCGGGAAGCGCATTTCTACCTTGGCGTTTACCGCGGTTGAGTCGACACTCACCTCCGGCGTGACTTACCGGAGGCCGCAGGATCATGCGTTTCGTTGCCGTCGTTTCGCTCCTGATCGCGCTCTCGGCCTGCGCCACCGGGCCGGCTGCGACGCCTTCCAGCTGCACGCCGAGTGCCGCGGCTTCAGGCGACCCCAATGCCGGCTGGAAGCCTATCGGCCTTGCCGCGGCCGCGGTGCCGGGGATCGAGGCGCAGATGGTGGCGGTTCTCGTGGCCGGCGGCGCCAAGGCCGACGGTGCCAAGGACATCGCCGACGGCTACATCGAATCCGGCTCAACGCCGCCTGTGGACGTGCCCTGGAGCCCCGATCGGCCACTGCAAAAGATCGTGCCGAGCGGCGGCCAGCCGCCCTCGGCCTATACCGGCTATTGGACGACTCCGGATGTCGTCGCGATCGAGGCAGCTCACCCGGCGCGCATGGCCGATGATTTCGCCTTGCCCCCGGTGCAGGCCGCGGCAGCGCAATTCGATGTCTATGAAATCCGCGCGAAGGCTGAGGCTGACGTCTTCGTGAGCGTGATCGCGCGCACCTTCGATGCCAACAGCTGCAAGGCGCAAACGGGCGGCGAGTTGCAGATCCTGGTCCTCAACAGGAAATTATTCACCGACCCCGTGAAAATCATGACGATTTCGGTGCCGGCAGGCCCCCGCTAAGGGCGGAGACCCGCCGACCTTTTTTTGGTCGCTATTTCGGTCCCTGGCCCGCCAGCGTGCAATTGGCGGTCGCGGTCGGGAAATCTTCGAGCGCTCTCAGATGGATGAATTTCCAGCCCTGCGCGGTGCGGACGAAGTCGTTGATATATTCGCCCTCATGGCCGAGCACGGTCGCGTTGCTGGAATTGACGCTGTCATCGACATAGTTGGCGTTGAGCGTCGCGAAATTGCCGTCGCGGCTGATCGTGACGACGGCGCTGGTCATGACGTGATGGCTCTTCGCCGTGAAGGGCAGGGGCGGCACGCCGCCGGCGGCATTGAAGAAATCGGCGATCTGGGTGAAGCCGAAGGCGGCGCAGCCCTGCATATTGATGCCGCCGGTCGGCGACAGGTGCCCGGCCCCGTCATTCAGCGGCAGCTCGAAGATCCCGTTCGCCGCGAACAGGCTAGCGACGCCCGGCCCGTTATGGCCGTCATGATAGAATTCGTAGAGCGATTGCAGCTGGATGATGTCGACGATGTCGCCCTCATGACCCGGCGGCGTCAGGATCTGCTCCTGGCTCAGCAGCGGCAGGGTGATCGTCCCGGTCACCGGCTGATTGAGCGGCAGGCCATAGATGTCGAAGGCCGGCGGCCGGCCCGGAAAGCCGAAATCCGGCTGGCTTGACGCCGCCTCGAGGCTGGAGGCGGATAGGAGAGACAGGGAAAGGATTGCACTAGCCAAAGCCCACTTCATTGTTTCCTCCGTCGCGTTGTTTTTCTTCACGGTAGCGCTGAAGGTGCTAGGCGGAATGGGAGGGCGCCCGCCTCGGCAGAACTCTGCCGGCAAGATCCAACTCTCTGAGAACAGGGCGATATATCAGCTGAGAGGGCGCCGGAAGGCACACTCCTCACGACCGGGTGTGGGTGCGGCGAGCGCTCGGCGGCATCCCTTTGGCGTCCTCTCGCGGAAAGCTTTGCATTCGACATTGAGCTGCGTCAATCTGAATTTGACCTATAACAATCCTGGCGCTTGCTCACGAAGCCTGCCGCCTGCTTTTGCAACCCTGAAGCCGCATCGTCCGCGAAATGCTATACCGGCCATCATGACTGACATGGTTCCTGCCGAAGCGCCGCCCTGGCTGCCGGCGGCACTCGCCGATCCCGACAAGCCGCGCTATCTGGCCCTCGCCGATGCGCTGGAGGCCGATATCGATGCCGGGCGCGTGGGCTTCGGCACTCGCCTGCCGCCGCAGCGGGAACTGGCCGTCCGGCTCGGCCTGTCGGTCGCCACCGTGGCCAAGGCCTGCGCCGAGGCGGCGCGGCGGGGCCTGATCTCGGGCGAGGTCGGGCGCGGCACCTTCGTCGTGGCGGGCCAGCCGGTTCCGGCCGCACGGCCGCCGGCGGCGGCTTCGGGGTTGCTCAACATGACCTTGAATGTGGCGCCCGAGACGGGGGAAACCGCCCTGGTCGCCCGCGCTCTTACCGCTGTCGCATCGAGCGGCGAGCTGGCGCAGCTGCTGTCCTATCTGCCGCATCCGGGCCTGCCGGCGCATCGCCAAGCCGTGGCCGGCTGGCTCGCCGGCCACGGGCTCGCCGCACCGGTCGCGCGGGTGATGCTCTGCAATGGCGCGCAGCACGGCATCGCGACGGCGCTTGCCGTCGCGGCACGGCCCGGCGCCGTCATCCTGACCGAGGCCGCGACATATGCCGGCATCCTGGCGCTGGCCGACATCTCGGGATACCAGTTGCGCGGCGTGGCGCTCGACGCGGAGGGCATCCGGCCGGACGCGCTCGATCGCGCCTTCGCCGAGACCGGCGCGCGCGTGCTCTATTGCATGCCGACGCTGCAGACCCCGACCGGCGCCGTCATGAGCCTCGGCCGGCGCGAGGAGATCGCGCGGATCCTCGAGGCGCGCGACGCGCTGGTGATCGAGGACGATGTCTATGCCTTCCTGTCACCGCGCGGCACGCCGGCCCTCAGCGGCCTGGTGCCCGAGCGCGCCTTCCATGTCAGCAGCTTCGCCAAGTGTGCTGGACCGGGGCTTCGGATCGGCTCGCTCACGCTGCCCGGCTGGGCCGTCGAGCGTGCGCGGACGGCACTGCGCGCATCCAGCTGGATGGCCAATCCGATTGCCGCTGCCGCCGTCACGCAGATGATCCTGAGCGGAACGATGGCCGAGCTCGTGTCGCGCAAGCGCGCCGCCGCCACCGAGCGCTGGCGGCTCGCGGGCCAATATCTCGGTGCGCACATCCGCTGCCAGGCGCCGGCCGCCTTTCATCTCTGGCTGACGCTGTCCTCGCCGGTCGCCGATCTCATCGCCGCCGCCGCGATGCGCGGCATTGCCTTGGCGCCGCCGACCGCCGTGCCGGGTGACGCGCCGCCGAGCGGCGTTCGGCTCTGCCTCGGCGCCCCCGAGCGGCTCGGCGATCTCGAAGCGGCACTCGCCGCCATTTGCGCCATTCTCGATGGCGACGGCCAGCACTCGCTGGTCTGAGGCGGGCGCCGATCTGCCGCGCGCGTTGGGGACTAGAACGGAGCGCCGATCGGATTACTTGTACTATGGAAGAGCTGATCGGAAGAGCCCAGCCATGGCGCCTCAACACTTCCATTCCAAACGGGACGTCCGGGTCGATTTCCTGCGCGGGATCGCGCTGTTAGCGATCTTCATCGACCATGTGCCCGGCAACCTGCTGGGCTATATCACCTTTCGCAATTTCGGCTTCAACGACGCCGCCGAGCTGTTCGTCATCCTGGCGGGATTCTCCTCCATGATGGCCTATGGCGGCAGTTTCGAGCGTGATGGCGCCTGGCCCGGGCTGCGCAAGGTCTTAGCACGGTGCTTCAGGATCTATTTGGTGCAGATGGGGCTGCTGGTCGTCACCCTCGTCATCGTCTGGTGTTGGGGCAGCCGCTTCGGCCTGGGATTCGAGCCGATCCAGCCGATCCTCGATCGCGGTGTCCGCAGCGGTGCTGCGCGCGGGCTGATCCTGGAGGCGTTGCCCGCCTATCTCGACATCCTGCCGCTCTATATCGTGCTCATCGGCATCTTTCCCCTGGCCTATCTCCTGATGCGCTGGAACCCGACCGTGGCGCTTGCCCTTTCCGCGGGCCTCTGGCTCTCCGCCAATATCAACCCGTCCCTCAATCTGCCGAACACGGTCTATGAACGGACCTGGTTCTTCGATCCGCTTGCCTGGCAGCTCCTGTTCGTCCTCGGCATCGGCCTCGCCATGGTGATGCGCCGGCACGACGGCGCCTTGCCGGTGATCCGGTGGCTGCGGGCCGTCGCCTGGCTCTATCTCCTCTTCGCACTGTTGGCGACAGCTCCCTGGCGTGGCTGGGGGATCTCGGATCAGGTGCTCATCGCTGTGCCGATGTCCGACAAGACGATCCTGGCACCGCTCCGGCTCGCCAACATCCTGGCGCTGACCTATGTGGCGCTGACCTCGGTCCGGCTCACTCAATTTTCGGCATTGCCGCTGGCCCGGCCCATCATCGCCTGCGGCAAGCATTCGCTCGAAGTCTTCGCCGTCGGCACGATCCTGTCGCTGATCGGAAGGCTGCTGTTCGAGACCTTCGGCGCGCCCATCCTGATGCAGCTCATCGTCAACGGCATCGGGCTCGCCAGTCTGCTGGCGCTCGGCCACTGGCTCGATGAGGTGCGGAGCAAACCAGCGCCACGCGCCGTTGAAACGGCTTCGTAGGATCCCCAATTTTGATATCTATCCTGCCTCGGTATGCTCGGTAAATGACGCGCGCTCCCGTTTCCCGCCCTTTTCTGGCTTGCTGCCTGGTGGCAGCGCTCGGTTTCTCGGCTCTTTCGTCCGTTCGGGCCGAGGATGCCGTGCCGCCGGCGCGGGTTGAGCTCCCGCATCTCGCCCAGCGCCTCGACAAGGACGCGCCGATCACGATCGTGGCTTTCGGCTCCTCCTCGACCGAGGGAGTGGGGGCGAGCACGCCCGCCCACACCTATCCGGCTCAGCTCGAGGCCGATCTCGACCGGATGGTGCCGAAGGACGAGCCGGTGACGGTGGTCAATCGCGGCATCGGCGGCCAGGATGCCGACGACATGCTGGCCCGGCTCGATCGCGACGTGATCGCCGTCAAGCCGGACCTGGTGATCTGGCAGACCGGAACGAACGACCCGCTGCGCAAGCTGCCGCTCGACCGGTTCGAGGCCGAGACGCGCGAAGGCATCAAGCGCATGCATGATTCGGGCATCGATGTCGTGCTGATGGAGCCGCAGGATTGCCGCATGATGCGCACGACCGCGGGCTCGATCGGCTATCGCGACGCCGTGCGCCGGATCGGGGCGGAGATGGGTGTGCCGGTCGTGCGCCGCTTCGACCTGATCGATCGCTGGCTGGCCGACGGCACCGTGACCGAGGCACAGCTGATGGCGCCCGACGGCCTCCATATGGCCGATCTGGGCTACGACAAACTTGGTGCCGAGGTCGCGCGCGAGGTGTTGGCCGAGGCCGGGCGCAAGGCGACTGAGCTCACCACCGCCGCGCGCTGAAGTTAGAAACGGCGCGACGCGACGAGAAAAGCACCGATGATCAGCAGCCCTCCGCCCATGATGGCGAGGGCGTTCCCGGGCAGATTGCTCGTGCTTGATCTGGCCATATCGATCGCCAGGCCAAAGGTGAGCTGGCTCGCGACCAGAATGGCGATCGTCGAGGCGGCGCCGAGCCGCTGATAGCCCGCGATGCTCGCAAAGACGAAAAACGAACCGAGCAGTCCCGGCAGCACGCTCCAGAGTCGAAATCCGCCGATCGCCTCCGCGATGCCGGCGAGGCCGTTCCGGCAGATCAGCAGCGTCAGCAAGGTCAAAAGGCCGACCGCCGAATTGGTCACCAGCGTGATCACCACGGTGGAGACCGTCTCGGTCATGCGCGCCATCAAGAGATTCTGCACCACCAGCGCCGCACCGGCGGCGACCAGCAACCCGATGATCGAAGCTGGCATCACGCCTCTCGCCGACCGTCGGGGGCCGTGCGCGCGTCGAGCGTGAATTGCAGGAAGACGAGATCGAGCCATTGGCCGAACTTGGCACCGACCTGCTTCAGATGCCCGGCATGCTCGAAGCCGAGCTTCTCGTGCAGCCGGATCGATCCGGCGTTCTTCGCTTCGATGCCGGCCACCATCACATGCTTGCCGATCTCCCGCGCCCGGTCGATCAGGGCGACCAGCAAAGCCTCGCCGATGCCGGTCCCGCGGCGATCGGCGCGGACATAGATGGAATGCTCGACCGTGTGGCGATACCCGTCCCAGGCCCGCCAATCGCTGAAGGAGGCATAGCCCAGCACGCCATCCTGGGCATCGACGGCGACCAGCAGGGGATATCCCGCCCGCTGCCGATCGGCCAGCCATGCCGAGCGATTGGCGGCATCGACCGTCGCCTCGTTCCAGATCGCTGTCGTCTGCGTGACGGCGTCGTTGTAGATGGCCGCGACCTCGTCGATATCGCCGTGGTTCGCGTCGCGTATTATCAATTGTTCCTCGGATGAGAGTCTATTATAGTAATACGAATGTCTATCATATCGAACGATATCGATCAACGGCTTGGCGCGCGGATTCGGGCCGAACGAGAAAGCCGCGGCTGGTCGCTGACCGACCTCGCTGAAAAATCGGGGGTCTCGCGCGCCATGATCCACAAGGTCGAGCGGGGCGAGAGCAGCCCGACCGCGACGCTGCTGGCGAAGCTCTCCGGCGCTTTCAATCTCAGTATGTCCGCCTTGCTGGCGCGGGCTGAAATGCAGGAAGGCAGGCTCCTCCGCGCCGCGGATCAGCCCGCTTGGATCGATCCGCAAAGCGGATATGTGCGCCGCCATGTGTCGCCGAAATCCGACTTGCCGCTCGACCTCGTCCGCATCGAGCTGCCTGCCGCCGCCGCGATCCCGATGCCGGCGGCGGCCTATTCCTTCCTGCGGCAGCTGATCTGGGTTCTGGAGGGCGAGCTGGTGTTCATCGAGGGCGGGGTGCGTCACGAGATGAGGTCGGGCGATTGCCTCGAACTCGGGCCGCCGAGCGACTGCGTCTTCAAGAATGAAAGCGCGTCGCCTTGCGTCTATGCCGTGATCGTTCTCAGGAAGAGCTAACCCGCCTGCTTCACGAAGAACTCGACCGGTACCACCAGCTCGACCGGATCGCCCGGCACTTCCGGCGGCGGGGCGGGCAGGGGGTCGGCGCGGCGAGCGAGCGCCAGCGTCTCGTCGTCGAGGACCGAGAAGCCGGCGCTCTTCTCGAGCTTGGCCGACAGCACATGGCCGCTTCGGTCGAGCCTGATGCGCAGACTGGCGACGCCCTGCTGATGGTGTGCGAGGGCCGCCGGCGGGTAGCGCTTGAGCTGCTCCAGCCGTGCCAGCACCAGCCCTTGCCAGCTTGGCTTCGTCGCGGCCACGGGCGCCGGCGGCGCGCTGACGGCCGGCGCCTCGACTGGCGGGGCAGCGACGGCCGGCGGCGGCGTGTCCGGCACGGGCTTCGGCGCCTCATGGACAGGCGGGTGCCGCTTCGGCGGCGGGGGCGGCACGGGCACGGCGATCTGGGGTGCCGCGGGTGCCGGCGGTGCGATCGTCTCGATCTCGGGCACTGGCGGCGGTGGCGGAGCGGCCACCTGCGGGATCGGCGTCTCGACCGGCAGCGGTGCCAGATCGAGCATCACCGCGGCCGGCGGCAGGCCTGGCGCCTCGATCGCCGTCGGATGGAGGTCGACGATGATCCAGGCGGCCACGGCATGCAGCGCCAGGATCAGCGCGAAGGAGATGCCCCAGCGCCGCGCATCCTCGCGCGCCGGCCCGACGGCGGCCGTCACGAGCCGTCGCCGCCATCCAGCCCGACGAGGGCCACCTTGAGATAGCCCGCCTGGCGCAGTTCGTTCATCACCTGCATCAGCGTGTCGTAATCGACACTCTTGTCGGCCCGCAGGAAGATGCGCTCGCCCTTGTCGCCGCCCGCCGCCTGGTCGAGCCGCGCCCCCAGCCCATCCTTGTCGACCGAATCATCGCCCAGTGCCAACGAATGATCGGCCTTGATGGTGAGGAAGATCGGCTTGTCCGGCCGCGGCTGGACGCGCGCCGTCGAGGCCGGCAGATCGACCGCGATATCGACGGTGGCGAGCGGGGCCGCGACCATGAAGATGATTAGCAGCACCAGCATCACATCGATGAAGGGCGTGACATTGATCTCATGCGCCTCGGCGAGATCGTCGTCGCTATGCCGCAGCCGGACGCCCATCGCCGCTATTCCGCGACCAGCGCCAGCGCCGCGGGCCTGTCCCTTGCGTCCGGCTCATGGCTCAGATCGCGTGAGACGAGGCGCAGGATCGCGGCGGCGATATCGCCGACCAGCGCCCGGTCGGTCGCGATCTGGCGGGCGAAGTGATTATAGATGACGACCGCCGGAATGGCCGCGACCAGGCCGCAGGCCGTCGCCAGCAGCGCCTCGGCAATGCCGGGCGCCACCACGGCCAGGTTCGTGACATGCGACCGGGCGATGCCGATGAAGCTGTTCATGATGCCCCAGACCGTGCCGAACAGCCCGACGAAGGGCGCGGTGGCGCCGATCGTGGCCAGGATGCCGGTGCCACGGCTCAAGCGTCGCGCCGCGGCCGCCTCGATGCGCTCGAGATGCGATGCGACACGCTCCTTGAGCCCGTCGCGATCGTCCAGCACAGCCGCCGACTGGCGCCATTCCTCGGCTGCGGCGGCGATGAGCGCGCGGCCGACCCCCAGCCCGCTGCCGGCACTGGCGAGATCCGGGGCCCGGCCGATCGTCTCGAGCTCCTGCACCAGTCGGCGGCGCTCGGTGCGGAGCTCGAGGCTCTTCGCCAGCCAGATCGTCCAGGTCACGATCGAGGCGAAGGCAAGCCCCAGCATGACGGCCTTCACCACCGTGTCGGCGTGGAGGAACATGCTCCAGGGCGAGAAATCCTCGATCGCCAGACCCGTGGCGACAGGCTCCTGGGCCGACGCCATCCCGGGCACTGCCGCGAGAAGGGCGGCCGCGAGAGTCGGCCACCCAACGAAGATCGTCCCACGGATCATGGCTCCGCCGTCAATAGTAGATGTGGGCGCTGACATAGGCGCTCAGCGGGTCCCCGACATAGGCGCCCGCTGCATTGGCCGCAACGAAATAGCGCTCGTCGGTGATGTCCTCTCTATCGCACGGCGCACAATCTCTCGATCGGCCATACGCGGCGCGTCGACCGCCATCGCACCGCGGTGGTGTAGCTGCGGGCGCGCACTCGCCAGGTCTTCGTGCTGCAACGGGTCGAGGAGCTGACCTACGGCGCAACGGCCGCCCGCCTCCTGACGGAAGCGATCACACCGCCTGCGCCAGCGGCGGCGGGTGCAGCACTGCTTCCTGGCTCTCCCGCACCGCCTTCTCGAAGGCGAGCGGCGCCTTCACGCGCGGGATCGGGTCGAAATTCCCGGCTCCGGCGATGCGGAGCGTGCCGTAATTGAAGAGCCGTCCCATGGCGCTCTGATCGATCTGGATCGCCTCGATCCGATCGACATTGAGCTCGAACGTCTTTCGCCGCAGAACCCCGAACTTGGCGATGACCCGCCGGTTCGTGACGGCAAGCTCCGTGCTCCTGAGCTTGATCGAGAGGGCGATCAGCATGACGATGCCGATCACGATCGGGATCAGCAGGATGCCGAGCAGCAGCTGTCCGAAATGCGGCCAGATGCTCAGATGGCCCCGATACACCACTCGCTCGTTTTGAACGAGGCTTTCCGTCACATAGGAGCTCACATTACCACCGCGAGGTCGCGTCGGGCTGCGTCGCGTTGTGGCTTGATTTCAGCGGATCGCTCCAGTCGGAAGCGCTCGGCGTGCGCGAATCCTGGATCCAGCCGGTCGGGCTCGAGCCGACGCTCGCGATCTGCTCGGCCGGCACCGTGGAAGGGGCACAGGCAGCACTGGTCAACACCAGCGCCAGCCCGCAGGCGATACGAAGAAGAGTCGGCCTTGTCATGTCGGATCCTTTCGAAACCAGAGCTTCGGCACTATCCACCCGCTATCTGGAGAAGGTTCGAAGCCCTGGTTTGGTTCCGATCCTTGCGCCAGAACCCGATGCGATCAGGCCGAATCGACCTGATCGCTGAATTGGTCTCTAATCCAACTGGGAAGAGCAAGATTCAGATGCTAGGTCCGTTCGACCTAAATCATCTTGCGCTAGGAGCGGACCAGCGGTGCGTGCGGGGCCGAGGCGAGGCGCAGGAACAGCCGGTCCTCCTTGAGCATGAAGCGTTCCTGCTTGGCGAACTCGAAATTCGCCCGGCCGGCCGGATCCTCGCGCGGATGTTTCGGTCCCGGCCGAACCGTCAGGAAATCCCGGCGAACCCGAGCACCGCCGCGGCGGCCAGCGACCAGAGCGGGTTGAGCTTGGTGCCGAACAACAGCGCCGCCGTGCCGGCCGTGACGGCGATGCCGATCCAGCTCACATCGGCGGCCACGCTCAGCACCCAGCCGCTCGCCAGCACCAGCCCGATCGTGATCGGCGCCAGCGAGCGCTGCACCAGCCCGCGCCAGGGGGCGGCCTTGAAGCGCCCCCAGAGCCTCGCCATGAGATAGCTCAAGAGGCTGGACGGGCCGCACATGGCGACGATCGCGACCAGCCCGCCCAGCACGCCGGCGATGTGATAGCCGATCAGGCTGACGATCAGCACATTGGGCCCGGGTGCGGCATTGGCGAGCGCGAAGAGGTCGGCGAATTCGCGATCGGTCATCCAGCCCTGGAGATCGACGGCGAGCCGGTGCATCTCCGGCACCACGGCATTGGCGCCGCCTACGGCGACGAGCGACAACAGGGCGAAATGGAAGGCGAGGCTCGCCAGCGGATCGGTTTTCATTTCCGGAACCATCGATGAAGCAGGAAGCTGACGGGTGCCAAACCCAGCACGACCGCGAAGAGCGGCCATTGCGCCAGCGCCACGGCGATGAAGGCCAAGCCGGCAATCGCGATCGAGAGCGGCTTCTTGCGATGCGACGCCGCCATCTTGACGCCGGTCGCCAGCACCAGCCCGGCTGCGGCCGCCCCCAGATCATGGAACACGGGATCGAAGATCGGCAGCTTGCCATAGCGCTCGTAAAGCGCACCCAGCGTCATGACGATGACGAGCGGCATGGTCATCAGCCCGCCGAAGGCCGCGGCCGCCCCCAAGGCGCCGTGATAGCGGGTACCCAGCACGATCGAGACATTGGCGATATTCGGGCCGGGCAGCAGCTGGCAGATGCTCAGCGTCTCGGTGAATTCGGCGTCGGTCATCCAGCGCCGCTCCTCGACGATCATGCGCCGCGCCCAGGGCAGCACGCCGCCGAAGCCGCGCAAGCCGATGCCGAGAAATCCCGTGAAGAGGGCCGAGACTGTCACCGGCACGGCCGATTGGGCGATCGGTACGCTGTCCTCCATCCCGCTCGTCTCGGCATTGGCCATCTGATGTCGCTCCGCTGTCGCCCTTTCGATCTACCGAAGATGCGCAGTGCGCACAAACGAGTTATGCTCCCTCGCTTCGTGAGCTTAATTCATATGGGAGCCGCGTCTTGTCTCGCCGTTTGCCACCGCTCAACGCGCTCCGCGCCTTCGAGGCGGCCGCTCGCCTCGGCAATCTCAGTGCTGCGGCGGAGGAGCTGCATGTGACGCATGGTGCGATCAGCAAGGCCGTGGCCCAGCTCGAGGATTGGCTCGGCACGACGCTGTTCGAACGGCCGGGACGGCGCGTGCGCCTCAATGCGGTGGGCGAGACCTATCAGCGCGACCTCAGCGAGGCGTTCGACCGGATCGATGCCGCGACGCGCCGCTGCGGCGAGGCCGGGCGTGCGCGCACGCTGGTCGTCAACGCGCTGCCGACCTTCGCCATGCGCTGGCTGCTGCCGCGCCTGCCGAAATTCCAGCGCGACCACCCGGCGGTCGAGCTCCGGCTGGTGACGTCCGACCTGCCGCTCGCCGCCCAATCGGGCGATTTCGATGTCGCGATCCGGCGCGGGCCGGAGGCCTGGCCCGGCTATGAGCAGGAACCCTTCCTGATCGAGCATGAGGTGCCGGTGCTGAGCCCGGCGCTCTTTGCGCGCCTGCCGGTCCGTAGGGCGTCCGATCTCGCTTCCCATGCGCTGCTTCATGCCGAGACGCGGCCCGGCGCCTGGCGCCGCTGGTTTGCCGCCGCCGGGATCGAGGCGTTGGCGCCGGCCGCCAATCTGCAGTTCGACCATTTCTACATGGCGCTGCAGGCCGCGATCGACGGGCTGGGGGTGGTGCTGGGGCCGCGCCCGATCATCGATGACGAGCTCGATGCCGGCCGGCTGGTCGCGCCCTTGACCGGGCCGCTGGTCGAAAGCCGCGCCTATTGCCGCGTGGTGCCGCAGGCCCGGTCGGGCGACGCCGTCATCCGCGCCTTTTCGGATTTCCTGGCGGCCGAGGGGCAGCCTAAAAAGTAAATGGGGCCGGCGGATTGATCCGCCAGCCCCCTCCCGATCCCGCGGAAGCTCGGTGAAATGCGTCAGGCGGCGTGGATTTGCGCGACGCGGGCGCTCGACCCGGCGCTCTGCTCCGCCGTGGGCTGGTCGCGCAGCACATAGCCGCGGCCCCAGACGGTCTCGATATAGTTCTCGCCGCCGGTCGCCGTCGCCATCTTCTTGCGCAGCTTGCAGACGAACACGTCGATGATCTTCAGCTCCGGCTCGTCCATGCCGCCATAGAGATGGTTCAGGAACATCTCCTTGGTCAGCGTCGTTCCCTTGCGGAGCGACAGCAGCTCGAGGATGCCGTATTCCTTGCCGGTCAGATGCAGCGGCTTGCTGTCGACCTCGACCGTGCGGGTGTCGAGATTGACCGTGAAGCGGCCGGTGCGGATGACCGATTCCGAATGGCCCTTGGCGCGCCGGATGATGGCGTGGATGCGGGCGACCAGCTCGCGCTTGTCGAACGGCTTGGTCAGGAAGTCGTCGGCGCCGAAACCCAGGCCCTTGATCTTGTGATCGAGCTCGCCGAGGCCCGACAGGATCAGGATCGGCGTGCGCACGCGTGCCGCGCGCAGCCGCCGCAACACTTCGTAACCATCGATGTCCGGCAGCATCAGGTCGAGCACGATGATGTCGTAATCGTAAAGCTTTCCGATCTCGAGCCCGTCCTCGCCCAGATCGGTCGTGTCGCAGATGAATCCTTCTGCTTTCAGCACGAGCTCTATGTTTGCAGAGGTGGCGGTATCGTCCTCGACGATGAGAACCCGCATATCGATCTCCCTGAATCCGCTGCTGGTCAGTGCAATTGATTAAAATTATGGGGGCAGGTCGTTAACAAATGTTTACTAAGGTTAAGCCCGAAAGAAGATTTCTGGCGAGGCAAAAGCAGCACAAGCAAGGGGCCATGCGGGGGCGCAAACGCGTCTGTTAGGAGCTGGTTAAGCAAGTTTTCTCATCATGCCGATGAGCGGAGGGTGAGGCGCCCCCCTCGAAAAAGATTGATCGATGCCGGCCGGATCCGAACACGACACACTGCCCAGCGCGCTGCTGGAAGGACTATCGCAAGCGATCGGCACGCTGGCGAGCGAGCAGCATTTCGGCCGCGTCACCGCGGTCTCGGGCATGCTGGTCGAGATCGGCGGCGTGCGCAGCAGCCTGTCGATCGGCGGCCGCTGCACCATCCTCTCGAGCGAGGGCGAGAGCCTGCCCTGTGAAGTGGTGGGCTTCCGCGACGGCCGCACGCTGGCCATGCCGTTCGGCCCGCTCACCGGCATCGGCTTGGGCTGCCGCGTCGAAGTCTCGACCGTCCCGCCCGCGATATATCCCACGCCGGCCTGGCTCGGCCGCGTCGTCAACGCCTTCGGCCAGCCGATCGACGGCAAGGGGCCGCTGCCGCAAGGCCAGATACCGTACCCGCTGCGCAATCAGCCGCCGCCGGCCCATGCCCGCCGCCGGGTCGAGGGCAAGCTCGATCTCGGCGTGCGCGCGCTCAACACCTTCCTGACCTGCTGCCGCGGCCAGCGCATGGGCATCTTCGCCGGCTCGCGGCGTCGGCAAATCCGTGCTGCTGTCGATGCTGGCGCGCTACACGGCCAATGATTGCAGCGTCATCGGGCTGATCGGCGAGCGCGGCCGCGAGGTCCAGGAATTCATCGAGGACGATCTGGGCGAGGAGGGGCTGGCGCGCAGCGTCGTCGTGGTCGCGACCTCGGACGAAAGCCCGCTGATGCGCCGCCAGGCCGCCTATCTCACGCTGACCGTCGCCGAATATTTCCGCGACCAGGCCAAGGAGGTGCTGTGCCTGATGGACAGCGTCACCCGCTTCGCCATGGCCCAGCGCGAGATCGGCCTCTCGGCCGGCGAGCCGCCGGCGAGCAAAGGCTATACGCCGACCGTCTTCAGCCGAACTGCCGCGGCTTCTGGAGCGTGCCGGGCCGGGTGCCGGGCAGGGCGGCATCACCGGCCTCTTCACCGTGCTGGTCGAAGGCGACGACCATAACGAGCCGATCGCCGACGCCGTGCGCGGCATTCTCGACGGCCATATCGTGCTCGACCGGGCGATCGCCGAGCGCGGCCGCTATCCCGCGATCGACATTCTGCGCTCGGTCTCGCGCACCATGCCCGGCTGCAACTCGGCCGAGGAGACCGCTCTCGTCAATGGCGCCCGCGCGATCCTGGCCACATACGAGAATATGGCCGAGCTGATCCGTTTGGGCGCCTATAAGCGCGGCAGCGACGCCAAGATCGACCAGGCGATCGAATATTACCCGGCACTCGAAACCTTCCTCCGCCAGGCCAAGCGAGAGCGCTCCTCGCTCGAGGAAGGCTATGCCGGCCTCGCCGAGCTCATGGCCGGGGCGGTCGCGTGAAGCCGTTCGAAAGCCAGATCCGGCTCCATAAATTCCATGTCGACGAGGCCCAGCGGCGTCTGGCCGAATTGACCAGGCTCGAAGACCGCTTGAGGCAAGACCTGGCCCGGCTCGAGGCCGAGCTTGTGGCCGAGCAGCAGGCGGCGTCCGCCTCGCTCGAGGCCAACATGACCTACGCCGCCTATGCCGAGCAGGTCGTGGCTCGGCGCGACCGGCTCAACCGCTCGATCGCGGAAGTCACGACCGAGATCGCCCAGGCCCGCGAGGCGCTCCGCGACGCCTTCGCCGAGCTCAAGAAATTCGAGCTCGCCGCCGAAGCCGCCGAAGAGCGCACGAAGAAACGCCGCGAGCAGCGCGAGCAGGCCCAGCAGGACGAGGTGGCGTTGGGCATCTTCCGGCGTAAGGAAGACTAAGCGGCTAAGTACTCGCCTTGAAGGTCTGGACGAACGACCCGCTCGTTCCCTGCGGCAATGTCGAATAGACGCTGTTCGTCTGCTCCAGCGTGTGCCAGTCCGAATCCGTGTTCGCCGGTAGGTTCTGATTGGCGCTCATCGTGCCGCTGGCGTAATAGGTGATGATGCCGGCGCCGGCGCTCATCTTCGCCGTCTGCGAGGCGATCGGTCCCACGACATCGAGCTGAAAGGCAATGATCTCGGCGAGGTCGCTCGAGGTCGCGTTTGCCGTCCCCTTGGTGCCGTCGTCCAGCGACAAGCCGACGAGATCGATCGGCGGCGCGCCGTACAACACCTTGCCGTTATTGTCGACCACCCGAAACTGTCCGCTGCTCACCTTGTTGCCGCTCGTCGTGCCCAGCGTGATCGTGAATTGATACCCTTTCGGTATCTTCGAGCTGCCGAGCGTCGTCAGAACATAGGCGTGGTTGAGCAGATCGTATGTCGTCGTCTCACTGCCCGTGCCCGCGGTCGATTGCGGCCACGGCTCAAGCTGTCCCATGATCTGCGTCTCGGTGCTGGAAACCACGTTCTGCCAGATGAAATATTGCTGCCAGGCACTCAGCGCGCCGGAATTGGAATAGGCGTTGAGCTGGAAACCGATCCCGATATCCGACTCGATGTCCTCGGTCACCTCGATCACCACCTGCACGCCCGTGAGCGCTTTGCCGTTGCTGCCGCTGAGATTGGCCATCACATAATTCAGATTGCCGCCCAGCGTGGTTCCAGGTGCCGGGCCGGTCGGCGTTCCCACCTGCGGCCCGATCATGCTGCCGTAATAGATGCCGCCGTCATTGCCGGTCCCCTTCCACGCCATCATGACGAAGACATTGCTGCTGCCGGTCGAGATCAGTGCCGGCCCCTTGCTCGAGCCGATGCCCAACCGGTTATAGACCGGTTCCCACTGGCCGTTCTCGAGCCCCGCAAAGCTCACCCCGCCATTGCTGCCGGTATAGGCCAGCCACACCACGCCGTTCCCGTCGCAGACGATCGCGGGCGAGTGCGCCGAGCCGCTCAGGATCTGCTGCTGCTTCGACCATGGTCCGCCGGTCGCGAGATCCAGATTATTGCCGTCCGGATTCACCGGCGTCGAATAGGTCGCCCAGAAGATGTTGTCGTCCGACTTTCCCTTCCAGACCAAATGGATCGTCTGGCCCGCAAGTGCTATCGCCGGCGAAGCGCTGGTCGCCGGGGTCCCCGCCGGGGTGGTCACTTTCTGCTGAAAGGCCCACAACCCGGGATTCGAGCCGCCGGATGTCACCGTCCAATAGATGTCGTTGTCGGTAGCACCCTGCCAGAACAGATAGAGGCAGTCGTTGGCCGAGGCCACCACCGGGGCACCGCTCGCCTGCGGGTTCTGATTATTGTTCTGCGTCAGCACGGCGTTGCCCAGCGCCAGCTTGTGATGATCGGTCCAGGTCACGCCGTCCGGGCTTGTCGCCCAATAGATGTGACTATCCGAGGCGCCCTTGTAGAAGAGGTAGAACGTACCGTTCAGGCTGGCGATGGCCGGGCCGGTGCTGGTCTCGAACGTGCCGCCCGAGGCGGTCTTCAGCTGACTCTGCGGCGAGAACCCATACACGCCCGACGCATTAGGCTGAAGCGACGGCGCCGATGTGGACCAGATCGTCGTGTCGGTTCCTGAACCCTTCCAGACGACCCAGACGGAGTTGTTGTCATGGACGGTCCAAGCGGGCGCGTCCGTCGTGCCGACACCGGGGATATTTTCCTGAAAGCCCATGACACACGCTCCTCCTTGAACGGATTCGCCGAATGGTCTCTGGTCAGGAAGACAGTGTCATTTAATCTAGAGTTGGTGTCGAGATCTACGCGACCAACCTGGCGTTTTCTGGCTGATCCGCCACCTGGATCGCCGTGCCGGGGTCGGCCGCATCTTCCGCCGTAAGGAGATGTGGGAGCAGAACCCCCTCCGGTCGAGCTACGGCGTTCGGACATCTTGTTGAGGCGTTTTCGTCATCACCGGGCTTGTCCCGGTGATCCACGTCGGGCCGACGCCGATTTTGCTTGAAGAAGATGTTCCCCACGTCACGACGTGGATGGCCGGGACGAGCCCGGCCATGACGAAAACTGATGACCTTTCGATTTTCCCAGATCAATTGTGCGAACGCTTTCTCGCGCCGGGCGGAGGACGGTTTGTTGAGCCGTTTGGCTCATGCACGAGGATGAGATCAAGGTCGAGCGGGTTTCTCCGAACGCTCTCTCGCGCTCCGCCTAATCCGCCGCCTGCACCGCATTGCCCGTATCGGCCGCCGGGGCGGGCAGTGCTGCCGCCTTGCGCCGCGGCCGGGCGAGTTCGGCGAGGAGGGCGAAATAGCCGCGCGTCGGCAACAGCCGCTCGACGATGGCGGCGACCAGGTTGGGTGCCGTCGCCGGCGGGTCGAGATGGATGCGGGTGCCGACGCGGATCAGCTGGTCCTTGTCGATCTGCCATTTGAGCCCGGTGCCGGTGAGCGCCAGCAGCGCGCGATTGAGATCGGCGCGGCGCTGGCGGTCCTCGATCGTGTAGGGCATGCGGCCGACGATCGCGGCGCAATCGACGACGACATCGCTCTGCCCCTGGCGGGCGGCCGCCTCGAAGGCGTGGTCGGCATAGGAGAAGCCGAAATCGATCGGGGCCCGCTCGGGGGCTCGCGCCAGCAGGCCCGAGCTCGGATCGACCGCGACATGCCCGATCTCGAGCGGCGCCAGCTGCTCGTCGGCCAGGAAAGCCAACGGCGAGGCCGCGCGATCGAAGCCAGAGGAAAGTGCTGCGGCAAACTCGGACTCTGTCGGCTCTGGCGCGACCATCGAGGGCCTCGTGTGGCAGGAAGGGTGCGGCAGAGTGGCCGTGCCAGCCTTAAAGTTCGGTAAAATTCGGGATATCGCGCGGCTCTTTGGCAGGCACCGGCCATCGTCGCGACAGGTGACGCGCCCTGGAATTCGCGCTATGTGAGCTTTCCAACGATCGATGCAGCCGAACAACAAGCGCGGCCCAGCACCAGGCCAGCCGGGCGGGAAACGCCCGCAGGTGCCGAAACCGCCTCGGGGAACAGCCATTTCCGCACGCAGAACCGGGCGTCCGCTCACTCTTCTTCTCGCCCTGGCCGGGCTGCTGATCGTGGCCGTGCTGGGCTTCAGGATCTATCTCGGCCGCGACGCCGAGGATCGGATCGACGAGGAGGATGTCATCGATTTCGCAGCCTTGGCCCCGCCCAAGGCCGAGCGTTTCCTGATGTGCCCGCCCGGCACCTGCAACCTCAAGCCCGATGTCGACAGCCCGGTCTTCGATATCGGCTGGGAAACGCTGCGCTCCTATTGGAGCGAGGTGATCGCGCATCAGCCGCGGGTCAAGCTCATCGGCGGCGACGGCGAGCTGCAGAAGATCACCTATGTCGCCCATTCGGCGCTGCTGCGCACACCCGACATCATCACCATCGAATTCTTTCCGATGGGCGAACACAGCTCGAGCTTCGCGATCGAGAGCCATTCCCGCTATCCCTTCTGGGATTGGGGCGACAATCGTGCGCGTGTGCTGGCCTGGGTTCAGCTGCTTAAGAACATGACCAAGGCGGCGGCGCCGACCTGACCGAGGCTCAGCCCTTGATCAGCTTGTCGACCGCCCTGCCGAGCTTGTTCGACTGGGGCGTGGTGATGCTGCCGAACCAGGTCTTCAGCCTTCCGTCGCGGTCGATCAGATATTTATAGAAATTCCAGCGCGGCTTGGCCCAGAAGCCGCCTTCGGCCGCGAGCCAGCGGAACAGCGGATGGGCCTCCGGCCCGCGCACATGGACCTTGGCGGTCATCGGGAAATCGACGCTGTAATTGAGCTCGCAGAAGGTCGTGATCTCTTCGGCCGATCCCGGCTCCTGGCCGGCGAAATCGTTGGACGGCACGCCCAGCACGACCAGCCCGCTTTCGCGATGCTGCTTCCACAGCTCGACCAGCCCTTGATATTGCGGGGTGAAGCCGCATTTCGACGCCGTGTTGACGACCAGCATCGGCCGGCCGGCGAATTTCGCGAGCGATAGATCTCCGCCGCGCAAAGCCTCGAACTCGAAATCGAAGGCCGATTTTCCCTGTTCCGCCATGATGTCCCCTCGTTCCCCGGCCTTGATCGTCAGCTCTATCGCTAAATTGCAACCATTGGAGTTAAAACGCGAGAGTTTGTTCGGCCTATGGGTTTGGCGGCGGCCCGCTCTTGGCGCCCGTCCATTCAAACCCTCCTACGGACCCGACGGGTCGCGTGGATGCAGCTTCAGCCCTTGATGAGCTTGGCCTCGAAGGGCAGGCGGCCCTCACGATCCTCGATCTCGACCACCCAGAGGTCGGGATCGCGCTGTCGGGCGCGGGCGATATAGGCATCTGAATCCGCCTCGGGCACGAAATCGGGGCCGGTCGCCGGCAGCCAGGCGCGGCCGCCATCCGCGTCGCGCGTCTCGATCAGCACCATCGTGCCGTGCTCGAAGCGGTTGCGTTTGACCAGCACTGTGCCGGCGGTGGGATCGCCCTTGCGTGCCACCATCACCGAGATGCCTTCAAGGTCGCCGCGGCGCACGCAGGCCTGGACCCAGAAATCCGTTCTGAGGCGAAGGTCGCTCATGATTTTTCGCACGACCTCAAAAACGAACGGCCGGGTCTGAGACCCGGCCGTTGTAAATGTGCGTCGCGCGAAAATTCATCTCGTTGCCGGATCACTGCTTGTCGCGTGATCACGTAAACGAACGTATCAGAATGTATCGAAATGTAACAAGCCCTTTTTTTGCCCTGGAGCATCAAAAATGCGTGACATACCCGGGCGAGCGGAGCGGCGGCGATTTTGCACGCGTAGAGCGCGAAAATGATAGACCCCGAGCGGATTTTGCGCTTTTCGGGGGAATTTGCCAAGCATTTGATGAAAATCATGCAAATGTACGATGATCGGGAGAATTGGGGGGTATCTCGGTATTCCCAGTTACACACCATTTACAAATGAGGGGTCGGTTGACCCTCGACAGCGCGGTATCCAGTTACCAAGAGGGCGACTATCGGTCGGCACTCCAAGCGGCACTCGCGGCCCTTCAAGGGGGTGATGCCGGTGCGGCGCTGCTGATCGCGGCGAAGAGCCTGGTGGCGATGGGCGAGCTCGCCGGGCTCGGCCGCATCATCGAGGTGGCATCGCAGAACGGGGCGCCACCCGAGCGCACTTTCTTCCGCATCGCTCATGATTGCCTGATGGACGGTCATTATCGTCCCCTCATCACGCTCGAGCACGGGATTCCGGAAGCGAGCCTGCTGCACCCGATCGCCCTCTACTATGCCAGCTGCGCGCGCATGATGCTGGGCGAGGAAGCTGAGGCCGCTCACGGCTTCGATCGCTTCCGCCGTGCCATGCCGCGCTATCTTCAGGCACTGCCGGTCGGCACCGATGACGGCTTCAACCTCATGTTCCGCCAGGGCACGCTCGTGCTGGCGCCCGACCGCGTGCCGGAGCGCCTGGCCCAAGGGGCGGCCATGCCGGCCGCCCAGCAGGCGATCGAGATCGTCCGGCCCGTCCCGACCGACGTGCCCGGCCCGATCCTGATGTGCTGCGCCGATGCCCGGTATGTGGCCTATTTCCTCGAACGCTGGCTGGCACCACTGGCCACTCTCGGCTGGCCGATCCATGTCCATGCCGTGAACCCGACGCCGGACACGCTGCCGCTGATCGAGCGGCTGGGCCATGCCACCGGCCTCGCGGACCGGCTCGGCAGCAGCATCAGCACCGATCCGCTCGGCACGGCCACGAGCTATGCCTGCGCCCGGTTCGAGACGGTGCCGGTGCTCCTCGAGGCGTATCGGCGGCCGCTCTTGGCACTCGACATCGATGTCGCCGCCATGCCGGCGCTGGCCGAGCTCGCCGCCATCCCGGCCGAATCCCAATTCGCCTGCTTCGAGACCGGCCGTGCCGAGCCCGCCTCGGTGCACCAGGCCAGCCTGATGATGTTCGCACCCGGCTCGGCGGGCTTCGCCCGCGACCTCGCCGCGTTCTGCCGACCCCGGCTCAACCAGCCCGTCCGCATCAACTGGATGCTCGATCAGGCCGCCCTCTATTCCGTGCTCCGCCTCTATCGCCGGACGCAGCCCGATTTCCGCTATTTAGCACTCGACCGCCGGCTCGGCCGGCCGATGACGGACTATCTCCAGAACCTCGCCTCGGACGAGGAGAAGCACGCGATCAAGGTCAAGAGCGCCGGGGTGGGCGAGGGGGCGGATTCGACCGGGAAGGTGGAGTTCACCTGGGAACCGTGATCGACCATGACCGCCTCTGGACGCTCATGCTCGAGCAGCCTTCGACGATGCCTGACGATTTCGGCGAGCCGTCCCGGCTGGTCGAGAACCCCTCCTGCCTCGCCGCGACCTGGCGGCTGGAGCGGTTCCGCGATTTGCTGCACGAGTGGATCGAGGCGGATCCGCAGGACCCCGACTGGCCCAAATTCCTCGCTTGCACCGAGGCAGCCCTGGTTTGGCGCGCCTCAGTGCCGGCCGAATATCGCTTCTGGCAGCCCGATCGGCGTTAGCCGCCGCCGATCAATCTTTCGCCCATTGCGCGACCGCCTCCCGCGCGAAATCGCGGTAGGAACGCGGCGCGTGGCCGAGGAGGGCTGTGAGGTGCCTGATCTCGTCCGCGGTTGCGACGGCACCATCCGTCTGATAGCGGCGCATCATCAGGCGCAAATCGAGCGCATGCCAGGCCGGCAGCGTCGATTTGAGGCGCTCTTCCATCGTCGCGAGATCGTCGCCGCCATAGCGGATGGCACGGCCGAGCGCCTCGCTCCAGATTCCGGCGATGCTTTCACCGGTCAGGCTGTCCGGCCCGACGAGCGCATAGGTCGCGCGACCGAGCGGCCCGGGTGCCCGCTCGCGCCGCACCAGCTCGATCGCCGCGGCCTCGCCGATATCGCGGATATCGACCATCGAGACACCCTTGGCGCCGATCGGCATGCCATAGGCGCCGAACTTCGTGAGCGGCTCCCTGAGGCGCAGATCGTTCTGGATGAAATAGGCGGGGCGCAGGATCGTCGCTGGCAGATCGAGGGCCTCGATCATCCGCTCGACCGTCGCCTTGCCGGCGAAATGCGGCACATCGGCATAGGAATCGCCCTTGAGCACCGACAGGTAGACGATGCCCTTGACGCCCGCTTCGCGCGCAACCGTCAGCGCCAGCATCGCCTGGGTCAGCTCGTCCGCGACACCGGGGACCAGCAGGAAGAGCGTGCTGATGCCTGTCATCGCCGCGCGCACCGACTCGATGTCCGCGAGGTCACCGCGGACGGGAGTCACGCCGGTTGGGAAGGTCGCCTTGCCGGGCGAGCGGGTCAGTGCCCGGATCTCGAGCCCGTGGCCCTGTAGCTGGCTCAGGACTTCGGAACCGATATTGCCGGTGCTGCCGGTGATCAGAATAGCCATGTCGAATGCTCCTTTCGAGGCAGGCGCCAAGCGCCGTCCGGACAAAGATATGTGTTCCGACGTTGGCAATAAGGTGCGATCAATCGAACAGTTCGTCTCGAATTTGGAACGATGACATGAATCTCGACGCGCTCGCCGATTTCAATCTGGTCGCATCCCATGGCGGTTTCGGCCGCGCGAGCCGCTTCTCAGGTCGGCCGAAGGCGACCTTGTCGCGACGGGTCGCCGAGCTCGAGCAGGCGCTCGGCGTCAGGCTGATCGAGCGCGGCTCCCGGCAACTTCGCCTGACCGAGGAAGGGCAAGCACTCCATGAGCGGACCGACGGGCTGATCGCGGAGCTCAGGGAAGCGGGCGAGGCCGTGATCTCGGGTGCAGCCGTCCCGCGCGGCCGCTTGAGGGTCAGCGCGCCGATGATGTTCGCCCATGTAGCACTCGGCCGGATCGGCGCGCGCTTCGCGCTCTCATATCCCGATGTCCAGCTCGAGATCGTCGCCGAGGATCGCAAGGTCGACCTCGTCGAGGAGGGCTACGATATCGTCATCCGGATCGACCCGTCGCCGGATGAAAACCTCGTCGGCCGCCGCTTTCTTTATGACGAGCGGCTCGTCGTGGCTCACCCCGATCTGCGGCCGCCCGCGAACGGCGTCGTGCTGACCACGGCACCACCGGACGCCAGCTGGCGGTTCCGCGCCGCCGACGGCACCGAGACCGATCTCAGGCCCATACCGGCGCTGCGCCTCTCATCCTTGCTGATGGTGCGCGACGCGGTGCTCGCCGGTGCCGGCGTGGCCCTCTTGCCGAAATCGCTCGTCGCCGGCGACATCGCGGCCGGCCGGCTGGCGTACTGGGGCACCCAGGCCGGGCCACCGGTGGAGATCTGGGCGCTGCACAGCTCGCGAAGGCTGGTGGGGGCGAAGGTGCGCGCGTTTCTGGAGGTGCTGGAGGGGGCGTTCCCGGAGGGGGAGTTTGCGGCGGTGGGGTGAAGGGGCTACCCCTTCTTCTCCACCGCAACCCTTCCCTCCGCCATCATCTTCTCGAGATTCTTCTTGGCATCCTCGTTCCCCAGCCCCGCCGCGCGCTCGAACAGCAGCGCCGCCCTGGCATCATCTCGTGCCACGCCGTGCTCCTCGGCATAGCATTCGCCCAGCCCGTTGATCGCGTCCGCATTGTCGAGCTTGGCGCCGGCCTCGTAGAGGCGGAAGGCGCGGTCCTCGTCCTTGGGCACGCCGTTGCCCGCCGCATAGAGCTTGCCCAGGGCCGCGTCGAAATTGCCTTCATCCACCTCGCTGGCAGGGCGCGGCGTGGGTGCGCATTGCAGCCAGTCCTCGCCCGTATCCTTGGCCGTGGCGCAATAATGCGTGACCGCGAACTCGCGGATGGGGGCGCCCGGCGCGTTGGAGGCGGGCGAGCAGGCGGCCAGCATCAGCATGGCAAGGCCCCAGATGAGCCCCGCGGCAAGGCGTCTCGTCGTCTGCGGCATCGGCACCCCTCCCTCTGATCGGTGCCAAACGCTACACGGCCATTCCTTGCCGGCGGCTTTACATCCAGCATTCGCCGGGGCAAGGCTTCGCGGGATATCAAGGAGACCAAGATGGCCGATGGCGGCTTCATGCGTCCGGGCGATCCCGACCTCAAAATGCGGCTCGAGCGGGCGCTCGAAGGCGAGGTCAGGTTCGATCCCTTCACGCGCGGCCGCTACTCGACCGACGCGTCGATCTATCAGATCGAGCCGATCGGCGTGGTCATGCCCAAGAGCGTCGACGACATCGCGGCCGCGATCGATATCGCGGCCCGCGCCGGCGTGCCGGTGCTGCCGCGCGGGGCCGGCACCTCGCAATGCGGCCAGACCGTCGGCCGCGCGCTCGTAATGGATGTCAGCCGCCACTACAACCAGCTCATCGAGACCGACCTCGAGGCGGAGACGGCCACTGTCCAGCCCGGCATCGTGCTGGATCAGCTCAATCGGCTCCTGAAACCCACCGGCTACAGCTTCCCGATCGATGTCTCGCCCGCCAACCGCGCCACCATCGGCGGCATGACCGGCAACAATTCCTGCGGCGCGCGTTCGATCCAGTACGGCATCATGGTGCAGAACGTGCTGGAAGTGGACGCCATCCTGGCCGACGGCACGATGAGCCGCTTCGGCGAGATCGGCGGCAACCTGCCGGGTGCCTCCACCCGCTACGCCGATCTCATGCGCGATCTCAAATCGCTCTACGCCGAGGAGGCGGACGAGATCGCCCGGCGCATCCCGACGCTCTTGAGGAAGGTCGGCGGCTATAATCTCGAGACGCTGGGCGCGGAGCCCTTCAACAGCGCCAAGTTGCTCGTCGGATCCGAAGGCACGCTGGGTTTCTTCACCCGCATCAAGCTCAAGCTGCACAAGCTGCCGCGCCACCGCGTCCAGGCGGTCTGCCATTTCGGGCGTTTCTACGATGCGATGGCGGCCACGCGCCATATCGTGACGCTCGGCCCTTCGGCGGTCGAGCTGGTCGACCGCACCATGATCGAGCTCGCCCGCAACATCCCGGCCTTCGCCCCCACGATCGAGCGCGCGGTCAAGGGCGAGCCGGACGCGCTGCTGCTGGTCGAGTTCTCGGGCGAGGACCAGGCGGCCCTCCTCGACAAGATGCGCCTCCTCGACGAGCTGTTGGGCGATCTCGGCCATCCCGATGCCATCGTGCCCGCCGTCGATCCCGCCTTCCAGGCCAAGCTCGCCGAGGTGCGCACGGCCGGCCTCAACATCATGATGTCGATGAAGGGCGCGGGAAAGCCGGTCTCCTTCATCGAGGATTGCGCCGTGCCGTTGGACGATCTGGCCGAGTACACGTCGAAGATCACCGAGTGCTTCGACCGGCATGGCGCCGTCGGCACCTGGTACGCCCATGCCTCGGTCGGCTGCCTCCATGTCCGGCCTGTCCTCAACATGAAGGACGGCACCGATGTCGCCAAGATGCGCGCCATCGCCGAGGAAGCCTTCGCCCTCGTCCGCGACTACAAGGGCTCGCATTCGGGCGAGCATGGCGACGGGCTGGTTCGCTCCGAATTCCATGAGCAGATGTTCGGCGGCCGGATCGTCAACGCCTTCGAGCGGGTGAAGGACCTGTTCGATCCGACCGGCCTCTTCAATCCCGGCAAGATCGTGCGGCCCTCCAAAATGGATGACCGCTCGCTCATGCGCTACCAGCCCGATTATGCTCAGAAAGAGCCTTTCACCGAAGCGCTCGACTGGTCCGATTGGGGCGGGTTCCTGGGCGCCGTCGAGATGTGCAACAACAACGGCACCTGCCGGAAATCCAATCCCGGCGTGATGTGCCCGAGCTTCCGCGCCACCGAGGAAGAGCAGCATGTCACGCGCGGCCGTGCCAACAGCTTGCGCCTCGCCGTCACCGGCCAGCTCGGGGCCGATGCCCTTTTCAGCGACGCGATGAAAGAGACGATGGATCTCTGCGTCGGCTGCAAGGGCTGCAAGCGCGAATGCCCGACCGGTGTCGACATGGCGCGCATGAAGATCGAGTTCCAGGCGCAATGGCGTGCCCGCCATGGCTCGAGCCGCGCCGAGACCCTCATCGCCCATCTGCCGCGCTGGGCGCCCATCGCCAGCCTCCTGGCTCCGCTGGTCAATCTGCGCAACCGCGTGCCGGCCTTGGCCGCTCTCGGCGAGCACCTGCTGGGCTTCAGCGCCAAACGTTCGCTGCCCGCCTGGCGCTTCAAAGAGCATCGCGCGACGCCGCCCAGGGGCGAGGGCAGGGAGGCCGTGCTCTTCATCGACACCTTCAACCGCTATTTCGAGCCCGAGAATGCCCGCGCCGCCCGCCGCGTGCTCGATGCCGCCGGATACCGCGTGATCGAGCCGGAAGGGCAGGGCCGCCCGCTTTGCTGCGGCCGGACATATCTCGCGGCCGGCATGGTCGACGAGGCCCGCGCCGAGGCCCGCCGCCTCATCGCCGCCATCCGGCCCTATGTCGACAAGGGCGCCGCCGTGATCGGCCTCGAACCCTCCTGCCTGCTCACGCTCCGCGACGAATATGCGGCCATGTTGCCCGCATCCGAGATCGAAGGGCTGGCGTCGAAGGCGATGCTGTTCGAGGAGTTCCTGGCATCCGAGAACAAGGCCGGCACGCTCGATCTCAAGCTCAAGCCGCTGGACCAGCCCGAGATATGGCTTCACGGCCACTGTCACCAGAAAGCCTTCGGCGTGATGCCTGCCATCACCGAGACGCTGGGCCTCATCCCCGAGGCTTCGGTCAAGACCATCGAATCCAGCTGCTGCGGCATGGCCGGCGCCTTCGGCTATCAGGCCGATCACTACGATGTCTCGATGCGCATGGCCGAGCTCGATCTGCTGCCGGCCGTGCGGAAAGCGCCTGCTAACGCCTTGATCGTGGCCGATGGCACCAGCTGCCGCCACCAGATCCATGATGGGGCGGCGCGCGACGCGATCCATGTCGCTCGCGTGCTGGAGCAGGCGCTCGCCGACTGACGGCTTTACTCAAATCTGAAAGATCTTTCAGTCAGAATGAACGAAGTTTCATTTTGACTGAATCCCTATTTAATTTGCTGCAACGCGGCAGACATCAAGCGACGACACGATCCGCGCCGATTTCCGCGGCCGTTTCCAGGCCGCCGAAGGAAAGGCGGAGTCGTCATGCAATATTCCCGTGGACGGTTGAAAAGTACCTTGAGCCTGCTGGCCCTCGCGGCCGGCCTCGGCAGCACACCCGCCTTGGCGCAGAGTGCGGCACAGATGCAGCTGCTGCAGAACCAGATCCAGGCGCTGCAGGCCCAGCTCGACACGATGAAGCAGCAACAGACGGCCGACGAGCAGAAGGCCACGGCCGCCCAGGCGCAAGCCGCACAAGCCCAGGCGCAGGCGGCCAAGGCCGAAGCCGCCGCCGACAGCGTCCCGGTCAAGAGCACCGGCAATGGCGGGCTCCAGCTCGGCGGCGTGCATCTCCAGTTCGGCGGCTTCACCGAGTTGGCGACAATCTTCCGCACGCGCAACGAGGTGGCCGATGTCGGCAGCGACTTCAACGGCATCCCGCTCAACAACAACCCGCGCGCCAATAAGTCGGAACTCCGCTTCAGCGCGCGCCAGAGCCGCATCTCCGGCCTGCTCGACGCCGATGTCGACCAGGCCACCCATCTCTCGGCCTACCTCGAAAGCGACTTCCTCGGCGCCAGCGACGTGTCGAACTCGCGCGAGAGCAACAGCTATTTGCCGCGCCTCCGGCAATTCTATGCCGCCATCGACCAGAGCGCCTGGGGCTTCCATTTCCTGGCCGGCCAGACCTGGAGCCTGCTCACCACCGACACCCAAGGCATCATGCCGCGCGCGGAGCAGATCCCGCTCACGATCGATGCGCAATATGTTCCGGGCTTCAACTGGACGCGCAATCCCCAGGCCCGCTTCGTCGAGGATTTCGGCAACGGAATCTGGGCCGGTGTCTCGATCGAAAGCCCGCAGGCGCTGGTCGGCGGCAACAACCCGAACGGCACCGCGTTTGCCACCAACCAGGTCAATCCCAACGCCAACAATGCCGGCGACGGCACGGGCCTCCTTTCCAGCAACCAGAATTTCACGACCGACACCTATCCAGATGTCGTGGCCAAGCTCGCCTACGACACCTCGATCGGCCATTTCGAGCTCAAGGGGCTGGAGCGGATCTTCACCGACCGCTTCAACGGCACCAATCACGACACGGTCGGCGGCGGCGTGGGCTTCGCCGCGACATTCCATGTCATCCCGAAATATGTCGATCTGCAGCTGAGCGGTCTCGCCGGCTATGGCATCGGCCGCTACGGCTCGGGCCAGATCAATGATGTGAGCTTCGGCGCCTTGGGCGAGCTGGTCCCGACGCCGGAGGAAGAGGCGCTCCTGGGCCTGATCGGCCATCCGCGGCCCGGTACCGATCTCTATTTCTATGCCGGCCTCGAGAACACCGACAGCACCGGCACACCCGACGGGGCGGGCTTCGGGGCCGCCAACGTCAACAACAAGGGCTGCCAGACCGAGCTGCCGACCCCCGGCACCTGCAATGCGCTCACCCACCGGATCGAGCAGGTCACGGGCGGCGTCTGGCAGGATCTCTACAAGGGCAGCTACGGCCGCGTCGCCTTCGGCCTCCAGGGCTCCTACACCAAGCGCTACACTTTCCCGGGCGAGGGCGGGGCGCCCAACACGGATGAAGGCATCTTCATGACCTCGTTCCGCTATTATCCGTTCTGATCTTTGCTAGAGCCGAATGCGATCAGGTCGGTTCGACCTGATCGCTGAATCCGTCTCTCGACATATGAATCAGAGAGCAATTCAGACATTAGGTCGATTCGACCTAATGTCATCGCACTCTGTACGGGCGGCGGATGTGACCGGCACGCATGCCGTCGCTCCGCCGCTTGCGCTTGTGAGGGCCGAGGCTGGTTGATAGATCTAGCCGCTCACCCTTGAGGACGCCTCCCATGACCCTCCATACCGGCCGCCATTTCCTTCAGATCCCGGGCCCGAGCCATGTGCCCGATCGGGTGCTGCGCGCCATGGACCAGCCGACCATGGATCACCGCGGGCCGGAGTTCCAGGCACTGGGTAAGGAGGTGCTGGAGGGCTGCAAGACCGTCTTCAAGACCAAGGGCCCGGTAATCATCTACCCCTCCTCGGGTACCGGCGCCTGGGAGGCCGCGATCGTCAATGTGCTGTCGCCGGGCGACAAGGTGCTGATGGTCGAGACCGGCCATTTCGCCTCGCTCTGGAAGGCGATGGCCGACAAGCTCGGCATCGAGACGATCTTCATCCCAGGCGATTGGCGCCATGGCGTCGATGCTGCGGTCATCGAGGCCAAGCTCGCCGAGGATAAGGGCCACAGCTTCAAGGCCGTCATGGTCGTCCATAACGAGACCTCGACGGGTGTCACGAGCCATGTCGCCCGCGTGCGCAAGGCGCTCGATGCAGCTCATCATCCGGCGCTGCTCATGGTCGACACGATCTCGTCGTTGGCCTCGGTCGATTACCGCCACGATGAATGGGGTGTCGATGTCACCGTCGCGGGCTCGCAGAAAGGGCTGATGCTGCCGCCGGGCCTGGGCTTCAACGCCGTGTCCGACAAGGCGCTGGCCGCCTCCAGGACCAGCAAGATGCCGCGCGCCTACTGGCGCTGGGAAGAGATGCTGGCATCGAACGCCACCGGCTTCTTCCCCTATACGCCGGCCACGAACCTGCTCTACGGCCTCAAGGAGGCCTTGAAGATGCTGCACGAGGAGGGGCTGGACAAGGTCTTCGCCCGCCACAAGCGCCATGGCGAGGCGACCCGCCGCGCCGTCCGCAGCTGGGGCCTGGAAGTGCTGGCCAAGAATGAAGACGAGGCCTCGCCGGTCCTGACCGGCGTCATCATGCCCGACGGCCACGACGCCGACCGGCTGCGCGAGGTGATCTTGAGCCGCTTCGACATGTCCTTGGGCCAAGGCCTCGGCAAGCTCAAAAGCAAGATCTTCCGCATCGGCCATCTCGGCCATTTCAACGACCTCATGCTGATGGGCACGCTGGCCGGCGTCGAGATGGGCCTGCAGCTGGCCCAAGTCCCGCACCAATCGGGCGGTGTCGCGGCGGCGATGGGCTATCTCGCCGAGTAGTGTCACGTAAGCCCTCTCCGCCCTTCAGGGGGGAGAGGGTTGGGTGAGGTGGGTCGATCCGTCGTTCGGCTGCGCCCGGCCAGCCGCCAGCTCCTTCTCCCGCCCGGCTGGAGAAGGTCGGGATGAGGGTAATTACGCAAGGTGCTTCAAGACCCTGCGTATACTCCCTCACCCTCCCGCTTCGTTTCGGTGACAGTGCACGAAACTCCCGTTCGCGCGGTCCCCACCCTGACCCTGACCCTCTCCGCCCCGCTGGGGCAGAGAGGGAAAAAGCTAGCCCTCTTCGCCCTTTAGGGTGGAGAGGGGTGGGTGAGGTGGGTCGGTCCGCAGCACTGCTGTGGCCTAACGTGATGATGCATCACGCCGCATCGCTTGTGCTGTCATGGCCGTGCTTGTCACGGCCATCCACGTCGGCAGGCTGCCGCTGACCCCGCCCCGCTAGCACATCGTCTAGGTGCTGCGAGATCGCTGATAACGCCGAGATCGCTGCCCAATGTCGGCGGAGATCGTCGACGTGGATGGCGGTGACCAGCACGGCCATGACGAGTGTTGTTCGGAGGAGCGACTTACCCACAGCTCTCAGCGCCCCTATCTTGACGGGTCGGCCCTCTTCATGTTCTTTGTTCGTTCCATATGAACGAACGGAGCGACGCGGCGATGATGATGGCAGACAGTCCCAACCCCTCGCGGGGACCGGGGGTGGAGTTTGCCCACATCGACGCTGTCGAAGACTCCGAGATGCTGCGCGAGCTGGCCCAGATCGGCATGCGGCTCGTGCGCATGGTCGAGGCGAATGCCGAGGCCAAGATGGCGCAGGATCCGGCTGGCGATCTCGGCCGGGTCGATCAGGCCTTTGCCCGGCTCTCGCGTTCGATCCGTCTCACGCTGGCGCTCAAATCCAAGCTCGCCGAGCAGACCCGGAAGCGGGACCTGGCCCTTGAGGCCGGCGCATCCCGCGGGCGCTGGCGGAAGGCGCGGCTCGAGCGCGCCGTCGCCGAGACGCTTGAAGCTGCGGACTGCGAGCATCTGCTCGCCGATCTCCATGAGCGGCTCGAGGAGCCGGATATTGCGGTCGATCTTGCCGCCTGCAAGATGGGCGAGATGGTGGCCGGCCTCTGCGACGATCTCGGCATCGCCATCAATCGCGACGTCTGGCAGCCCAAGGGCTGGTACCTGACCGAGAATTGGCGGGCCCGGGACATTGCCGAACCGGCTCAGCCGCTACCGGCGCGGTCCCTGGCGGAAATCACCGCCGAGGCGCTCGCCATGATGAATGAGACGACGCACGGCCCGCCGCCCGACTGATCAGGCGGCGGCCCCGATCACGGCATCGCCTTTGACCGTGGTGCGGTACATCGTCCGCACCATCCCCGGCGGGCCGCCGGCGGCGAGGTGGAGCACGGCGCGGTTGTCCCACATGACGAGATCGCCGGGACGCCATTTGTGCCGATAGATGAAATCGGGCTTGGTCTGATGCTGGAACAGCGCCGGCAGCAGATCGCGGCTCTCATCCTCGGGCAGGTCGGTGATCCGCGTCGTGAAGCCCTCGCTCACGAACAAGGTCCGGCGCTTGGTCGCCGGATGGATGCGCACGACCGGATGGATCACGGGCGGCACGCTCTTGCGCTGCGCCTCGTCGAGATCGGGGCGAACCTCGGTGCTTTTGGCACGCTGCGCCTCGTTGCGGGCGAGATAGGAATGCTCGGCATGAAGTGCTTCGATCCGCGTGCTGATCGCTTTCGGCAACGTCTCATAAGCCGCGTGCTGGCTCGCGAACAGCGTGTCGCCGCCTTCGGCCGGCAGCACCCGCGAATGCAGCAGCGAGCCCATGCTCGGCTTCGGCATGTAGCTCAGGTCCGAATGCCAATAGCGCCCGGCATCGGCGAGGCCGATCGGCTGGCCTTCCTCGTTCTTCGCCGTGGATACGATCAGGATCTCGGGATGCCCATCGAGCAGGAAGCGTTTCTGCACATGCACCTCGAGCTCGCCGAAGCGCCGGCTGAAGGCGATGTGGGAGCCAGGGTCGAGATCCTGCTGATCGCGGAACACCAGCACCGAATTTCGATCGAACCCGTCGCGGATACGCGCGAATTCGCCGTCATCGAGCGGCTCTCGGAGATCGAGGCCGACCGCCTCCGCACCGACCACGCCGTCGAACGGACGAATTTCGAAATTCTGCGCCATGCCAAGCTCCCTGCCGCCGCTTTTTCAGGCAGTCTGAACCGGGGGCCGGCTGATCGCAATATGCAGCGGGATGAAGGCTGGGCTGCTGCCGGCTCAGGCGTCGATGGCGCTCTTCGGCCCCTTGGCCGGCGCATGGGCATAGACCGAGGCCTTGGCGATATTGTGATGATAGTTGGCGGCGAGGAATGTCACCGCCTCCGACGCCGTCATCACCTTGCCCTCGCCATCATGGAACAGCCGCGGATTGGCGGCCACCGCCGGCCCCACGATCTTGTTGACCGGCTCGTCCGGCGTTCTCGCAGCCGCATTGATGAGGCGCGCCGCCCCGGCCGGGCCGAGCAGGAAGGTCATGTGCGCCTCCGTCTCGGTCGGCTCGCGTTTGATCAGATGCTGCAGCATGCTCTTGCAATCGGTCGAGTACTTCGACGCCATGCGGGCCGACAGCGCCACATCGTGCCGCAGATCGAGCACGTCCTTGAGCGCGTCCGGATCCTCGATCTTCATCCGGCCCTTGGCGTCGGTGCCGATCTGGCGGATCAGCTCGGGCTTGATGCCCATCTCCGCCCCATGATTCTTGACCATGGCGAGCCAGGTGTTCTTGACGAACTGGAACGGGCCGGCCGCCCCCGTGAGTTTATTGACCGCATGGGGCTGCATCCCGGTCTCGCCCACCACCTGGGCCAGCAGCACGGTGAACTCATGGCCCGAAGGTTCGCCCGGCGTCCGCTCCATGGCGTCGAACTGGTCCGGCATGCTGACCGTGTCGACGGTGGTGGCGATCTTGCTCAAAAACGGCCTCCTGGGCGGCAATCATTAAGATTTCGCTCTAATTATCGCAGCCCGATCGCTAACGAATGGTTTCGTCCCGCCTGGCCGGCTTGTCGCCCGTCACGGGCTCTGGTCGGGTGCCGGGAAGGTCAGGTTCAGCGTCAGCGGCAGCGTGCCGTTGGATCGCTTGAAATAGTTCGGCACCGGCGGGAACTGGCCCATCGCCTCGACGATCTGCTGGGCGCGCTTGTCGATATCGGCGAAGCCCGAGCTCTGGGTCACCGTGATCCAGACGACCGAGCCGTTCGGCCGCAGCCTGACCATGAGTTGCAGCGAGCCCTTGCGCCCGCCGGTGAAGCTGCTCGAGAGCAGCCAGGTATGCTGCACCAGCAGGTCCCTGAGATAAGCCAGATACTCGTCCTGGGTCGCGTCCGGGCCCGGCACCTTGCCCAGATGGCCCTCGTGCCTGTCGGGCTCGTCCGGCCGCTCGGTCGGTTTCCTGGCACCACCAAGATGCGGCGTCACCATGGCGATCTGCGGCTTCGGCACCGGGCTGGCGGCCGGCTTCGCCTCGGGCGGCTCGGGTTTGGGCGGCGGCGGGGGCGGGGCGAGGGCGCCGCCATAGACGAGCTTCTCTGGCGTCTCCGGCACTTCTTCCTGCTTGGCGCCGGCATTCTGCTCCGGATCCTCGACCGGCTTCGCCTCGGCGATCTCGCTCGGCTTCTGGGTGGCGGGGCTGTCGGCCGGCGGCGGCGGGGCGTCGCCGATCTTGTTCTTCTGGGTCCCGGCGGCCGGCCCCTCGCTCGGCACGATCTGCTTGCTGGTCGCCTTGACATCGCCCAGCTCGTCCGATGCCAGCGGCCCATCGATGGGCGGCGGCGGTGGAGGCGGCGGCGGTGACGGGCGCGGCGGCGAAGGCGGCGGGGGAGGCGGCGGCGGTGGTGGAGGCGGCGGTGGTGGTGGAGATGGAGTCGGCGAGGGCAGCGGCGGCAAGAGGACGAGCTGGACCGGCTGGCCAGCTTCCTCGCCGCCATGGCCACCCCAGCCGCCATATTGCGCACCGCCGAGCAGAAGCGCATGCAGCAGCAGGGTCAGCGTGGCGATGCCGACGCCCCAGCGCAGCGTTCGGCGCTGGACGGGCGACAGAATCGGCCGTTTGGTCTGTGGTTCGGTCAGGCCGGCGAGGCGCTCTGGATCGAGATGCGGTTCGCGTCGCCAGCTCTGGCCCGTCGGGCCGTCGCTCATCCTAGGTTCGATCCGCCCACTATGAATAATCACCGACGCTTGTACGGCATAATCACGGCCGCCGCGAATGGCCGCAATGCTGCCAAACTCTGGTATTTAATTTTTGGAGGGCTTTGGATCAATCCAAAGCAGGGGTGCCGGGCAGGGGAATGAGAGACAAAAGATCGCAGCTCACCGCACCACCCGAGCGGGCGCCCCTGTCCGAGCCGGTGCGGAAGGCCGAGCCCGTCCGCGCGGCGAAGCCCGCCCGGGCCGCGCCGCCAAGGCCGAAGCACCGCCGCGGCTGGTTGTTCTTTACCGCCAAATGGCTTGCCGTGGCCTCGGTCTGGGGCATGCTCGCCACCCTGTGCCTCATCGCCTGGATCTGGACCGGCCTGCCCGATACGAGCGAGTTGGGCCGGGCCGACCGGCATCCCAGCATCACGCTCAAGGGGGAGGACGGTTCGCTCATCGCCACTTTCGGCGATCTCTATGGCGAACCTTTGACCGTGGCCGAGCTGCCGCCGGCCCTGCCGCGCGCGGTGATCGCGACCGAGGACCGCCGCTTCTACAGCCATTTCGGCATCGACCTCATCGGCATTGCCCGCGCCGCCGTCGCCAATCTCCGCGCGGGCCATGTCGTCCAGGGCGGCTCGACGATTACCCAGCAGCTGGCCAAGAACCTGTTCCTGACGCCGGACCGCACCATGCTCAGGAAGGCGCAGGAGATGGTGCTGGCGGTCTGGCTCGAGCATCGCTTCACCAAGGACCAGCTGCTCGGCATCTACCTCAACCGCGTCTATTTCGGCGCCGGCGCCTATGGCGTCGATGCCGCCTCGCGGCGCTATTTCGGCAAATCGGCGCGCCGGCTCAATCTCTATGAATGCGCCACCATCGCTGGCCTCCTGAAGGCGCCCAGCAAGTTCAGCCCGGCCGGCAACCGCAAGCGGGCCACCGAGCGCACGGCGCAGGTGCTCGCGAACATGGTCGATGCCGGCTATCTCACCGATGCCGACGCGCAAGCGGCGCTCAAGCAGAGCATCGTGCTGGCGTCGGTGCCGGTGACCCAGCCGGGCATGCGCTACTTCGCCGACTGGGTCGAGGATCAGGCGGTGGCCGGCGGCTACAATGGCGATCTCGTCGTCACCACCACCCTCGACCCGCCTATGCAGGCGGCGGCGGAGCAGGTGATCAACTCGATGCTGACGCGCGACGGGCCCAAGGCCGAGGCGAGCCAAGGAGCGCTCGTCGCCATGAGCCCGGACGGCGCCATCCGCGCCATGGTCGGCGGCCGGGACTATCACGAAAGCCAGTTCAACCGCGTCACCCAGGCGACGCGGCAGCCAGGCTCGGCCTTCAAGCCCTTCGTCTATCTGACCGCCCTCGAGCAAGGTATGCAGCCGACCGACCGCTTCGTCGACGGGCCGGTGCGCATCGGCGACTGGCAGCCGCATAACTACGAGACCGGCTACCGGGGCGAGGTCAGCATGGAGGAAGCGGTCGCCCAATCGATCAACACGGTCGCCGTCAAGGTCGGCCAGACGGTCGGCCTGCGGAACGTGATCGCGGTCGCCCATCGACTCGGCATCACGACCGAGCTGAGCCCCGATCCGAGCCTGGCGCTCGGCACCGGCGAGGTGACGTTGCTCGATCTCACCACCGCCTATTGCGCGTTTGCGAGCGGCGGCAACGGCGCCTGGCCCTATGGCATCGCCGAGATCCGTGACGGCGGCGGCAAGCTGCTCTTCGCGCGCCAGGGCGGCGGGCCGGGGCGGGTGATCGAGCCGGGCTTCGTCGACGAGATGGACCAGATGCTCTCGGGCGTCATCGCGCACGGCACGGGCAAGGCCGCACAGATCGGCCGGCCCGCGGCGGGCAAGACCGGCACCACTTCGGATTTCCGCGATGCGCTGTTCGTGGGCTATACCGCCGATCTCGTCGCCGGGGTGTGGTTCGGCAATGACGACGACACGCCGATGAACCATGTCAGCGGCGGCAGCCTGCCGGCCCGCGCCTGGCACGATTTCATGATCGCGGCGCTGCGGAACAAGCCGGCGCGGCCGCTCTTGCAATCGGGGCCGGTGACGGCCGACGATCCTTTCTACGCCGTGCTGCAGCGCGCTCAACAGAACAGCATCGCCGGGAATTAGCCTTGCAGCCCGTAGCTCAAGAGCTTGGCGCCGTGGCGCTTCAGCCAGTCGCGCTCGGCCTCGAATCCGGGATGCAGCGCCTCGACCAGGTGCCAGAAGCGGCGCGAATGGTTCATCTCGACGAGATGCGCCACCTCATGCGCCACGACATAGTCGAGCACCCGCTCGGGGGCGAGCACCAGGCGCCAGGAATATTTGATGTTGCGCGAGGCGGCACAGCTGCCCCAGCGCGTCGCCGCATCGCCGACCGAGATGCGCGCCGGGCGCTCGCCGAGGCGGGCCGCCAGCGCCAGGGTCTTGGCGCTCAGAAGCTGGCGCGCATGGGCCATCAACCCGGCGCGCGTGCGGCGCGCGACGAATTCGGGGCGGCCGCTCACCTCGATCAGCCCGTCGGCAATGCGGAAGGGCGGGATGCCGCGTCCGGCCGGACGCATGTGCAGCCGATGCGGCACGCCCAGCACTGGGATCTCGGCACCCTCGGCGAAGGGCACGGGGGCGGGCAGGCGTTGGAATTGAGCACGGATCCAGCCCTCGCGCTCGCCGAGGAACGCCAGCGCACTGGCCGCCGAGGCGCCTTTCGGCAGCACCAGCTCGACCGCCTGGGTGGCCGGGCTCAGCCTGAGCGCCATGCGCAGCGCCCGCGCACTCCGGCGCAGCGTGACCGCGACGCGCCTGCCGTCGGGCAGGATCAGCGGCGGGACCTCGGGGAGATGGGCAGGGCGGAAGAAATTCATCAGCGTCTCGGGGAGCGTCGAACCAGTGATAATTTTTTAACGAGCCGGGCGCTAGGGTGCCGTCGCCCATAAATGGTGCCTAAAGAACGGAGAGATTTAATCATGGCAATTGTCGGCGTGAGCATCCCCGCCTTGGCCGCAGCCGGAAGCCCGGCCGCCATTGCCGCCACCGGCGGCGGCTCCGGTGCCACCAGCGCCGCCCAGATCCTCAACAATGTTGCCAGCGGCGGCGCTACCCTTGGCGGCGGCAACGGCGCCTCGCCGCTCAATACCAGCGGCTCGGTCGGCACACAGGTCAATTTGTCGGTCTAACCTTATTCGTTCTCCATAGATTTTCGGCTCGGAGAGAATTTTATGGCGGTTTCGGGCATTTCCGCGTCGTACCCGACGCAGGTTCCGATCGAAAGCGGTGTGACGAGTGCGGCCCGCGTACCCCCCACGCCGGGGCGGGCCCAGAGTGCGCGCTCCGATATTGGCGGCTCATCGCGCTCAAGCGTGAGCGGCGCGCAGCCGCTCAATACCAGCGGACCGCGCGGCACCAAGGTCAATATCATTGCCTAGCAGCCGGCTGTCCGGCTCCCTGCTGATTCGGGCGGACGACGATCACGGGCGGCGGAATGGCCGGCTCCGGCGTCGGATCGGTCGAAATGTCCGGCGGCGCGCGATAGGGCGGCAGATCGGCCGGAACCGGTGCTGTGACACTCGGCTGATCCAGATCCTCAGTGTTCGCATCCGCTCCGTCCGCATCAGCCGGGCGGCCCAGCGGCGCCGACTGCACGACTTGCCACGCACCTTGCGCCGTTCGGCATCCCGTCGTGACGCCGCGGCTCGTGCGCCCGTCGATGGTCACTTTTTCCAGGAGCTCTCGGCACGGCTCGCCGCCCGCGGCATCCCTCCGTTCCCTTAGCACTAGCACGCTGCCGCCATTGCCGCTGACCGGATTGCGCCAGACCACGGGCTGGCCGACCGGTGCCGCCCAAGCGGCCTGGAACGCCTGATCGCGATAGGCCGAATCCGCCTCATCCAGTGCCTCGGCATGGGCAACGAGCGGCACTAAGGCCAAGAGGGCGAAGCATCGACGCATGTCAGGCATTGGTCGGGATGCCGAGCGATGCCAGATCCGCCGTCTCGAGTGCTTCGGAGGCGGCACGGTAGCCCGCCTCGACGGCGCGGTCGAAGCTCTGCCAGTCGAGCAGCGGGATGTTCTCGAGCGCCGGCTCGATCAAGAGGCTCGCCTGGGCCCGCGCGATCGAGGTCTGGATCGTCGAGCTCACCGTGCCCACGCGGCTCAGCACGCTCACGATGCTGGGCAGCGGCCCGGCGCTCGGCCTGAGGAAGCCGATGAGGCCGCCGCGATTGATCGGCGGCTCGTCGCCGTGATCGAAGGCGCGGGCGCCGCCGACATCGATGCCGACGATCGGGCCGCGCCCGCCGGCTGACATGATGTCGACCGGGAAATTGTTGATGACGCCGCCATCGACCAGCACCTCCTGCTCATCCAACAGCGGCGGCAGCACGCCCGGGATCGCGGCACTGGCCCTGAGCGCGCGCCACAGGATGCCGCGCCGGTGGATATGGATCCGGCCGCGCGTCAGGTTGGTCGAGATCGCGAAATAGGGCCGCCACAGCGACTCGATCGGCACCTCGCCGAAATGCTCGCGCAGCAGCTTCTCGACCATGGCGCCGCGGAACAGTGCCACCCAGGGGATGGTGTAGTCGTTAAGCGGATTGAGCTTCACGAAGGCCTGGTGCATATGCTCGCGTAGCTCATGATCGTCCCAGCCGAGCGCCACGCCGGCGGCGACGATGGCACCCATGCTGGTGCCGCCGATCCGGTCGATCGGGGTACCTGCCTGGCGCAGGGCCTTCACAGCACCGATATGGGCGAAGCCGCGTGCCGCCCCGCCTGACAGCACAAAGCCCACGGCCATGCCGGCCAGATGCCGGGCGAGGCGTGCGACATCACTGGGCACGCCCAGCCGGACATGGAACACCGTTCCGAACCGCTCGGCCCCGACGGGCGTCGTACCGCAAGCGCCGCCATCCTCGCGCTCGATGATGACGAGGTCGATCCTGAGCGGCTGCCCGGACCCGTCCGTCCGTGGCACCGGCAGAGGATCCGGCATCACCGTCTCGGGGCGCGCCACGAGCACGATGCGGTCGGTCTGGCGCAAGCAGAAGCGGCCCCAGCCGCCGATTTCGGCATGGACCGGCTCGGCCTGGTAGAGCACCAAATCATGCGCCGCCTCCATCTCGTCGAACCATTCGACCGGCTGGAGGGCGGCACTCGGCTCGAAACGATGCGCCTTGCAACCGTCACAGCGCAGTGCGCCGATGATGCCGGCGGCGAGGTCCTCGATCGGCAGCCCGTCATCGATCGGAACGAGCGCCACTGCCGCATGCTGCTCCGGCGGGCGGCGGCTCGAGGTCCGCTGCAGCCGCAGCACCAGCTCCTTCGCCATCCAGCGCAGGAATTGCGGCTCGTCATCGACCAGCCGGTCGAACACCGACCTGGGCATGTGATAGAATTCGGAATGCCGAAGCGCGATCACCGTCGCGGAATGGGCCTGGCCGGTCAGCAGCGACATCTCGCCGATCGTCTCGCCGGCGTGGATCTCGGCCACCAGCTGCTGGCCCTGATCGACCGTGTTGACGATGACGCCGAGGGCGCCGGACGTCACGATATACAGCCCGCTCGCCGCCTCGCCCGCCTTGAACAGCGTCTGGCCACCGGGCAACGCCATCCAGGCGAGATCCGGCCCAAGCCGTTCGAGGCAAGCGGAATTCAATGCTTCGAAGGGCGGCAGATCGGCGAGCGCAGGCGGCTTCAGCCCCGATAGACCGAGCTCATCCATGGTCCCCCGCCAACATCTTCTTGTTCGTCCAAAGGCTTCTCAGGCACGCCGGGCAGCATGCCACGAGTGGAACGGCGAGGTAAGGGGACAAGCGCGCGCGGGGCGGCGGGGCATTCGCACGCCGGCAGAAGCCGGCGCGCTGGCAATGTTACGGCGAACGACGCCAAAATGCGGGATCGGCAAGCAAAAAGTTCTTGCCCCCCACCGACCCAGCGAGTGAACCGGCGAAAATGTGCTTGGCAGCGTCATAAAAGCCGAAATGCTTGGAGCAATCGTTAACAGTGGTCCGCATTACATCCCGAAGATGTGTGGCGTCTGGGCCATGCGTCACCGCTCCCTGTTGCAACTAAAGCCGTTTCCGACGAAACTCCGCGCGCCGTTTCACCGAACCGATCGAGCCATGATGATCTCGCCGACCCGCCTGCGTCCGTTCGCCATGCCGCCCCGCGTGCCGTCCCGCGAAAGCGGCTTCACGCTCCTGGAGCTGCTGGTGGTGCTGGTCATCCTGGGCCTGATCATCGGGCTCGCAGCTCCCGCCGCGATCAAGATCCTGGGCAATTCCCAGCAAAAGATCGCGCGGCAAGGAATTGAGCGGATCGGCAGCGTGCTCGAGATGTACAAACTCGATAATGGCGGCTTCCCGTCGAGCGACCAGGGCCTGTCGGCGCTGCTCGTCAAGCCGGCCGACGGCAACAGCAACTGGAGTGGCCCCTATATAAAGGGCGCGCAGGCGCCGCAGGATCCCTGGGGCCATCCCTGGGTCTATCGCAGCCCGTCGACGCGCCAGGGCTATGATTACGATCTCTGCTCCATGGGCGCCAACGGCCAGGGCAACGGCACCGGCGAGAACGCGACGATCTGCAATTAGCGGCTGCTTATTCCTGAGACCCGGCATTGCGGCGGGCTGCCGGCGGTGCCGGCGGCGGCACGCGGCCGGGTGCTTCCCAGGCCAGGATCTGAAAGCCGCGCGGGAAGGCCGGCCCGACCCGGAAGGTGGCGCGGCGAACGAAATAGCCGCTGGCGCTGGTCTTGATCTCGGCCGTGACGATCACGGTCTGAATCGGCGGCGGCGCGTCGCCCTGGGCACCGAGATTGAGCAGCAGCTGGCCTTGCTGGCCGGGCAGCTGCTGCATGGCCTGGATGACGGGCTTCGCGGCATAGCGCGGATCCGGCTGACCCAGCTGATAGACCGATAGATAAGGCCGCAGCCGGTCCATGATGTCGGGCGTCATGCCGAGCACGCGGCCGACCTCGTCGACGCTTTCGAAGGGGGCGCCGAGCGGACCGTAGCTGAGACCGGCGGCGACATATTGCGGCTGCTTGGCGCCGTTCGGCCGGGGCGAGGGGCCGGGCTCGCGCCAATCGAGGATCGTCTCGCCAAGCGCCTCGGCCTTCTGCCCATCGACGCCGAGCACGCGCATGAGCGAGGCCAGCATCTCGACCGTCGCGATGTTCGGGTTGACCTTGCCGGCCTCGCTTTCGATGCGGATGACCGCGGTACCGTCCGGTTCGGTCACCTTGTGCGGCGTGCCGTCCGCGGGCCACGCACCTTCCATCAGATGGAAGACGGCCTCGTAGGCCGCCCCGTCGGCATTCGCCTCGGCCACGGCATTGACGGTGAAGTTGCCGGCGATCCGCGTCTCGCTCCGGCTGGTCGCGGTCAGGTGCGTGACGATGAGCGCCAGCAGCACCAGCGTCCACAGCACGATCACCAGAGCGAAGCCGCGCCGTCCGCCCGGACCCGGGGCAGAGACGGCGCGGCGGAGCGTCATTTCGAGATGCTCTTGAGCGGATTGCTGTCGCCGGAGAGCGGCAGCTCCTGCAGCTCCTGCGGCACGAGTGCTGCATGCGGCAGCTTCTGGCGCAGATCCTCGGTGAGGTCGCGAGCCGTCCGCTGATCCTGGATCACATGCGGCGTGATCATGACCAGAAGCTCCGTCCGATCCCGCGAGTTCGTCTGCGTGCTGAAGGCGAGGCCGAGGATCGGAATATCCTTAAGCCAGGGAATGCCTCCATTTCCGCGCGAGGTATTGTCGGTGATCAGACCGGCGATGCCGATCGTCTGCCCGTCTTGAATGGCGACCCTCGAACGGACTTTGCGCTCGGTGAAGGTCGGCGAGCCGGAGACATTGCCGACGCTGGCGTTCGGATCGACGCCGCTTACTTCCTGCGACACATCGAGCGTCACGAGACCGCTGCTGTTGATATGCGGCAGGATCTCGAGAATGACGCCGGTCTCCTGATAGTTGATCGAGTTGGTAACGGCGCCGTTGGTCGTGTTCTCGAGAGTTGTCGTGCCGGTGAGATAGGGGACGGAATCGCCGACCAGCAATCGGGCGGGCTGATTGTCGAGTACCATCAATTCCGGTGAGGAAAGCACGCGGACGTTTGTCACGGATTGCAGAGCTTGAATGACGAAACGCACGTCGCCACTGGTTTTGCTGATGGAGAAGGCGCCGTTTGCGGCCGGCACGCCAGCAAAGCTGGTCAGGCTGAGTGGGCTCGTGGCACTGTTCGAGATCTCCGACAGCACGCCGTTCAACCCCTGGTTCTTGAAGAAGAATTGAGTGCCGAGATTGAGGTCGTCGTTCAAATCGACCTCGGCGATCGTGGCGTCGATGCGCACCTGCAGGGGCAGGATGTCGATTTTATGCAGCATCGCCTCGATCGTGCTTTCCTCCTCCGTCGTCGCGTAGATGAGGATCGCGTTGTTCTGCTTGTGCGGAATGATGCGGATCGAGTTCGCGGCCTTTGACGCCGATTCCGGCGTCTGGTCCGACAGCGAATCCATGGCGGCGCCGGCTTCGGTCGAGCCTCCACCGCCTCCGCCGGTGCCGAACGAGGTCTGCTGCGCGCCGCCGCTCGAACTGCTGCCGAGGCCGCCGGTCGTGCCGGTGCCCCCCCCCGTCGAGCCCAACCCGCCGGGCGTGGTACCGCCGCCGGTGCTCGAGCCGCCTGGCGTGTTGTTGCCGAAGCCGCTCTGGCCGCCGCCAACCGAGCTGTTATCGAGCCCGGGAGCGGTCGAGCCGGCACCGCCTGCCTGCGCAGTCACATGATCGGGCGTGAAGGCGCGCTGCAGCACGTTGGCGACATCGTTGGCCTGGCCGTTCTGAACATAATAGACGTGCCAGCTGCGTGCCGTGTCCTTGCGGGCCTGATCGACCAGCGCATAGAGCCGGCGCGCATCGTCGATGTAGCGCTCTGAACTGGAGACGACGAGCACGGCATTGACGCGCTCCATCGGGATGACCTTGACCAGCCCGGCGAGCGCGCCGTCGCCCTCGGTCTGGAACACCTTCTGCAGTTCCGTCGCCATCTTGCCGGGATCGCCGCTCGAGACCGGGAAGATCGCGAAGGACTGGCCGGCCAGCAGATCCGTGTCGAAGCCGCGGATGAGCCCGACCAGCGTGGTGCGCGCCTGCGGCTCGCCCGAGACCAGGAGCACATTGCGATCGGGATCGGCGGTGATGCGGGCGCCTTCGCCGACGAACGGCTCCAGCACCTTGGCGAGCGCTTTGGCCGACGCATAGCGCAGCGGTACCACCTGGGTGCCGGCGGTTGAGTCGGAGCCGATCCGCGGCTGAGCCGCGGCACTGGCGCTGGGTACCACCCGGAAGAGGTCGCCATTCTGGATGAGCGTGGCACCGTTCTGCTCCAGCAGAACCTGGAGCGTCGGCAGCAGTTCGGTACGCGCCAGCGGCTTCACCGTCTCGATCGTCGCGGTGCCATGTACGGCCGGATCGATCGAGTAATTCACCTGGAGGATCTTGCCCAGCACTTCGCGGCAGATCTCGCGGATATCCGTATCGGCGAAATTGAGCGAGACATCGCCGCCCTTGGCACCCGGCGGCAGCTGCGGCGGCGTGAAGCCGGCCTGGCGGCCGGCCGAGATCTCCGGCTGTGCCGCGCGCTCGGTGGACGCAATCGGGCCGCTGATCCGGGCGCCGGCATTGGTGTCGGTCTCAAGCGGCGGCAGGTCCTGCAGCTTGGGCTGTGGCGTCTGGCATGCGGTTAGCGCCAGCAGCGAGACGCCCAGAAGCAATGTGCGGCGGCGCATTATCGTCCCCCTTCCCGGCTTTGACCCACCCCGGTCGGCGGGGTGATCAGCGGGTTGCCCTGCTGAATGACCGGTTGTTGTTGTTGCTGCAGTGGCGATGCCGGCGGTTCGCGCCGGGGCAGGCGGCCCGGCGGGACGCCGAGCTTCGGGATGATCGGCGTGTTGGGCGGCAAGACGTTCCGGACGCCGCCCGGCCCGCCCGGTGCGTTGAGGCGCGGCGGCACCACAGGGGGCCGCGAGAGGACCGCCGGCATCTGCGGCGCTGGCGGCACCATGTTCTCATCGAATTTGGGCTCGAGCGTGGTGGTGCCGCCCGGTCCGGTCAGCGTCACTTCGGTCGGCTTGATCGTCTGCACCGTCCAGCCGGCGATCGCGTCGCCCTCGGCGACGATAATCGGCTTCTTGTCACCGCCGGGCTGGAACACTGCACTCTTGCTCTCGCCGAGCAGCAGAATGCCGGCAAGGCGCGGCAGCTCGTTCGAATCTTCGCTCACGATATTGACCACGGCCGGCGTGGCACCCTTGTCGGGGCGCCGATCCGCATTGAACAGCGGCCGCGCCAATGCGACGGAGACCCACTGGCCGATCGGCTCGGCCGGTGCCACGGTCGCTCCCGGGGATCGGACATCCGCCGGGATCTGTGCATTTGCTACAATCATGTCGGTCTCGTCGGAATGGCTGGCGAGTAACTCATAGGCGATGACGACCAGCAGCAGGATCGCCAGCAGGCCGAGCAGCCTGGGTGCCGTATCTCTGCTCATGGCTTGGATTCCGCGGCCGCGCGGAAGGAATAGATGGTGAGGCCCGCCTCGAGGCCGGTCGTACGGTTGATGAGCGAGAGCGGCGAGCCATGGATCTGCAGATCGTCGATCAGCATCGGCGGCGAGGCCTGCTCGATCGATTGCAGCAGCCCGACCAGGATCGGCCAGGGCGCATTGAACGAGATCTTGATGCCGATGCGGCGATAGGCGCCGGCAGGCTCGGCCGGCAGGCTTTCGACGCTGACCAGATTGGCGCCGCCCTTGGCCATGTCCTGAACGAGGTTCTGCAGGGCCGCACCGGCCACGGCGTCGCTCGAGCCTTGCAGCAGCAGGGTGGGCGGTGGGCCATTGCGGTTCGCAGCGGAGGCACGCTGTGTCAGCTCCGGCAGCTGGGCGGCAACGAAGGCCATATGGGCGGCGATGCCGCGGCGCTCATCGAGCTGCTGCGCGCGATCGGCATAGAGGTCGATGAGCGGCGAGATCGCGGCGAACCAGACTACGATCAGCAAAGCGACGGTGATGCCGAGCGCCAGAAGGCGGCCTCGTTGGCCGGTGGGGAGTGCCAGCGGCATGGCTAAGGCCGCGCCTCCGCGCTGATCGAGAAAATGTCGACCTTGCCGCCTTCAAGCCGGGTCACCGGGGCCGCGAAGGCCGGATCCTTGAAGGTCGGGTCGACCGACAACGCGCTGATGAGCTTGGCAGCGGCGGCGGATTGCCCGTTCATGATGATCTTGCGCTGGCGCATCGTAAAGTCGGAGAGATGCGTGTCGTCGGGCAGGATCTGGGTCGCCGCCGAGATGACCCGAAGCGGGTCGCCGAGCCGCGTGCGCTCGGTCGCGACGACATCGGCACCGGCGCCGGTGCCCGCAATCTGCCGGCGCATCGTCTCGGCCTTGTCGACGGTCGGCTTCAGCTCGTCGATCTGACCGTCGACGCGGGCAAGCGCCAGCGACTGGTTCACGAAGGGAAAGGCCGCGGCGACGAGCGCCAGTGCCGCGCAACCGGCTGCGGCCAGCGTCAGCATATGGCGGCGCAACGGTCCGTCGGCATGGCGCGCCATGTCGAGCTTGATCTGGCGCGGCGATCCGTCGGCGAAGCTGGTATCGATCGCGGTCGGATGAAGGCCGGCATCGTCGAGTGCCGCGACCATCGGCAGAATCAGCTGCTTCGGCACCAGCGACAGCCTGAGCCGGAGCCGGCCTTGAGCGCGGTCGCGCTGCTCGACGACAGCCGACCAATAGACCTCGTCGGCGCTGAACGGCGTCTCGCGATCCATCTCGTAGGCCACGACCTGATCGAGCTCGCGCTCGGCGGCGAGCGGCAAGGTCAGATGCTTTTCCAGCAGCAGCTCGGACGGCAGGCGCAGGCGGATCGGCAGATTGCCGCCGAGTGAGGCGACGGCGCCGCGCGCTGCATTCTTGCCTTGGCTGTCGAGCGCATAGCGGCCAAGCGCGCTCACCTGGCCGCGCCGGCGCGAGGAGAGGGAAACCACCGGCGGCGAGGCTTCGAGCGAGCCTTGCGGATCGACCAGCACGGCGTCGGGCACGCTGCCGCCTGATTGGCGTAGCCGCTCCGGCAGCAGCTCGAGCATGTGCTGAGCCCACCAGGCCAAGAAATCGCCGATCACGCTCGCCAATCGAACAAGTCCCCCCGTTAGTCCCCCGGCTGCTTGTAACCTGTTTATGTTACAGGCGGAAGTAGTTGTTTTTCAGCCACCTGGTTGTTCAAGCAGCGGCGCCACGATCATATCCGGCCAATGACGGTTGTCACCGGGCGGGAAGCTCACGCGCAACTTGATCAGGGGTGGAATGAATGCTGTTGACCATTCATTGACCCAACCCTCAGTTTGGCCTTGCTCGGCGGCTTCCTCGCCGAGCCAGTAGGAAAAAGTGACGCCCGCGACGTGATCAAGCAGGACCGTATCTGTACTAGGTGCTTCCGGGCCTAGCTCCGCCGCGTGAATATAGGGTTTCCAGCGCAAGATAAGCCTGTTTTGGGCGTCGACGAGCAGCGACATGTCAGCGCGGCGTGTCTGTGTCGCAACGGCACTCGGCAATTCCGAGCGGAAATCGAATTGTGAGGATTTTCCTTCTATCTTGAGTTGTGAACGGCCATTGCCCGGATCGATGTGGGACAGCAACGAGCGGACGACCCGGTCGGTGGCGTCGAGCTCCGCGCGGGATTGCAGCGAGGAGCCCTGCCGATCCCAGGCGCCGAGGCCGAGCTTGATGCCCTGAGTCAACCCGACCATCAGGAAGCCCAGCACGACGAGAGCGACCAGCAGCTCGAGCAGCGTGAAGCCGTCCTGGCGGGGTGCTCGCTTACTGGTCAAGGCCGTTCACCTGACTATCGATGCGCTTGGTGCGCAGCAGCACGCGCCGGGTCTTGCCGCCCTCGCTCCAGGAAACCTCGGACTCGACGGCATAGAGTGCCGGTTCCCGCGTGGTCGGCAGCGGAATGGTGCGCAGGAGCGCTTCGCTCGGCTGCAGCACGGTGATCTGCTCGATATGGAGCCGCCAATGGAAATCGCTGCCGTCATCGCCCTCGGAATCGCCGGCGGTGATGGGCTTGTCGCGGCCGATCGCGGCCATATGCGACTTGGCGCGGCTTATCGCCTCCTCGTATTTCCCCGCCGTCACGACACCGAACAGGCCGCCGGATGCCGCCTTGAACATGACGCTGAGTGCCAGCGCCGCAATGACGAAGGCGACCAGGACCTCGAGCAGGGTGAAGCCCCGCTGCCTCGGACGCATCAGGCGGGCGGGATTATTTCGGGGCGCCATAGATGACGCTCACGCGGCCGGTCAACCAATCGACCCCGATCTGGATCATGCGGTCGCGCTGGCCCAGCTCGATCCGGCCGCCGGTCGAGCTGCCGTCGGGATCGAAGCGAATGTCGCCTTCCTCCTCGCTCTTGACCTCGCCGGTCGTGGTCTTGAGCACGAGCGGAACGGCGCGCGGCAGGCCGGCCGGCTTGCCGTCGCCGATCCGGTAGGAATGGTCCTTGATGTTGAGCGTCAGCGCCACTGGCCGGTTCTCCGCGATCGCCCGGCCGCGGGTCTCGCGCAGGGCCTCGGCGAGGCCGATCGCGGTGTCGCGCTGGGTCAGCCGCTCGCTGCGCAAGGGGCCGCGATCGACCAGCAGCCCCAAGGCCATGCCGAGGATCGCCAGCACGATCAGCATCTCGATCAGCGTGAAGCCGGCGTGTCGCCGTGGCCCTGTCCCGGCGCCGGCCGGCGTTTCAGCCGGCCAGTTCATTGAGGCTCAGCATCGCGAGCAGCAGCGAGCCGACGATGGTCGCGACCGCCGCACCCATGGCGATGGTGATCACCGGCACCAGAAGCGAGACCAGGCGCTGAACGATCAGCCGCGCCTGCTCCTCATGGATCTCGGCGGCGCGGAGCGACATCTGGCCGAGCTGCGCGGTCTCCTCGCCGAGCCGCAGGAGATGGATGGTGCGCGGCGGGAAGATCCCGGACTGGTCGAGCGGGCGCGACAGGCCGGCGCCGCCCTTGGCGCTCTCGGTTGCGATGTCGACGGCGCGGATGGCGGCGAGATTGCCGATCGCCTCCTTGACGATGCCGAGCGCGGTGATGAGCGGCACACCGTTCTTCAGAAGCGTGCCGAGCGTGCGCGTGAAACGGGCTGCCAGCGTCTCGCGGAACAGCTGGCCGAAGATCGGCAGGCGCAGCAGCATCCGGTCGACCGGCAGGCGGCGGGCCGGATCCTGGAGCAGTTGGCGGATCGCGACGCCCATGATGGCGAGGGCGAGCAAGACCCAAAGCCCGTAATGCGAGACGAAATCGCCGAGCCCCATGACGAATTTCGTCAAGGCGGGCAGCTCGACGCCGGCATCGGCGAACATCGGCACGAATTGCGGCAGCACGTAGGTCAAGAGGAAGGTGACCGATCCGATCGCAGTGACCAGCAGCAGGATCGGATAGATAAGGGCGGATTGAACGGTCGCAGCCAGGCTGCGCTGGCGCTCGAGCAGGACGGCCAGGTGCTCGAGCGTGTCGCCCAGCGTGCCGCCGGCCTCGCCGGCCCTTATCAGGCCGATATAAAGCCGGTTGAAGCTCTGCGGCTGCTGCGACAGGGCCACCGCCAGCGAGGTGCCGCCGCGCACCCGGTCGCGCACCTCTTCCATGATCTTCCGCACACGCGCACTGTCCGCCGTCTCGCACAGGAAGCGCAGCGCGCGGTCGAGATCCTGGCCGGCACTCAGCATGATCGCGAGCTCGCGGGTGACGTTCGCCACTTCCTGCCGGCTGAGCGAGCGGCGCTGACCGAACTCGGCCGAGAGCAGCCCGTCGAGGAAGCTGCCCTTGCCGGCCGGCTCCGCCTTCATCGGGATATGGCCCTGGCGCTGCAGCCGCTCGATCACGGCGGCCTGGTTGGCCGCCTCCATGGTGCCGCGCTGGACCTGGCCGGAACCGTCGATCGCAGTGTAGCGGAAGCTCGGCATGGCGGCGTTCAGGCTTCGGAGCGGATGCTGCGGACGACTTCCTCGACCGTCGTCTTGCCTTCGAGGGCTGCCGTGAGGCCGGCATCGAACATCGTGGTCATGCCGGATGCCACGGCGGCACGCTCGATGGCATTATGGTCCGCGCGTGAGAAGATCAGCCGCTCGATCTCTTCATCGGGCGACAGGAACTCGGCGATCGCCATCCGGCCGCGATAGCCGGTATGGCGGCAATGGCGGGCATCCCACCGGATGCCAGAGCTTGATCGGACGCGCCGTGGTGCGCCTGTCGAGCTCGAAGCGCCGGATCATCTCCGGCGGGGCATCGACCGGCTGAGCGCACTGCGGCGCAGAGCCGGCGCACCAGCCGCTGGGCCAGCACGCCGCGCAGCACGGCGGTGATGAGGTAATCCTCGAGCCCCATGTCGCGCAGCCGCGTGATCGTGGCGGCGGCCGAGTTGGTGTGCAGGGTCGACAGCACCAGATGGCCGGTCAGCGCGGCCTGCACCGCGATCTGCGCCGTCTCGAGATCGCGGATTTCGCCGACCATGATGACATCGGGGTCCTGGCGCAGGATCGAGCGCAGCAGATTGGCGAAGCTGAGGCCGATCTGCGGCTTCACCTGGATCTGGTTGATGCCGGTCAGCTGATACTCGATCGGATCCTCGACCGTGACGATCTTGCGTACGATCGAGTTGAGCTGCAGGAGGCCGGTATAGAGCGTCGTCGTCTTGCCGCTGCCGGTCGGGCCGGTCACCAGCACGATGCCGTTCGGCAGGTCGAGCGAATGCCTGAACCGCGCGGTGGCTCCCTCCGGCATGCCGAGCTTGCCGAAATCGAACTCGACGGCGGTGCGGTCGAGCACGCGCAGCACGACCGTCTCGCCATAGCAGCGAGGGCACGGTCGAGATGCGGAAATCGACCTCCTGGCCGCGCACCGCGAGCTTGATGCGCCCATCCTGCGGCAGCCGCCGCTCGGCGATGTCGAGCTTCGCCATGATCTTGATGCGCGACATGATCGCGGCCTGCGAGTCGCGGCGGCGGCGCCTCGGCCTCGTGCAGCACGCCATCATAGCGATAGCGCACGCGCAGCCGGTCCTCGAACGGCTCGATATGGATGTCGGACGCCTGGGTCTCGACCGCGCGGGCGATGATCTGGTTGACCAGCCGGATGACCGGCGCTTCGCTGGCGAGATCCTTGAGCCGCTCGGCATCCTCCTCATGCGGCTCGCCGCCGCCTTCGAGATCGCCGACGATCTCGTCCCTGCCGACACCCTCCTCGGGATAGAGGCGGGCGAGCGTGGCATCGAGCTCGATCGGCACACCGACCTCGAGGGCGACATGACGGCCGGTCGCGGCGGCGATGACCTGGCGAGTAAAGCTGTCGATCGGGTCAGTCACGGCGACCGTCACCGACCTGTCATCGGCGGCGAGCGGGACTGCATGGATCTTGCGCAGGAACTTCGCCTTCAGCCGATCCGGCAGGATCGCTTCCTCCGGATAGCGCTCGGGACCGGCGACCTTGAGGCCGAGCAGGACCGCATAGGATTCCGCGAGGCCGCGCTCCGAGATGAGGCCGAGCTGGATCAGCACGAAATCGAGCCGCTGTCCGGTCTCGGCCGCGACACGCCGGGCACGGTCGAGCGTCTTCGGATCGACGAGGCCGTTCTCCAGCAACAGCTGGATGAGCGCGTCGACCGCGGCTTCCGGGGTGTCGAAGGCGGCGATAGGCCGCGTTGCCTCGATGGTCATGGCGTTGCTGGTACCGATCAGCTTAGCTTCTGGCGGAAGATGTGTAGATGACGCGCTCCGAGGCAAGCACAATCGGTGTGGCGACACCTGCCTGTGCCGGGAGAGGCTCTTGTATCACGGGATGCTCTACGAATGGCTGCCGCCCGTGGTCGCAGCCCCGGTGATCGGCAGTTTCCTCGGCGTGCTTATCCTGCGCCTGCCTGCGGGGCGGCCGATCGGCTGGGCCCGCTCGTGCTGCGACAGCTGCGGCCGAGCGCTTGGTTTGCGCGATCTCGTCCCGTTTCTCTCCTACATCGCCCTGCGCGGGCGGTGCCGCCACTGCGGCGCGTCGATCGGCCGCTTCGCGCTTGCGATCGAGCTCTCGGCATTGATCGTGGCCGTCTGGGCCGCCGGCCTCGATTCGGGGGTGCATCTCTGGGCCGATTGCATCTTCGGCTGGACGCTGCTGGCGCTGGCCTGGATCGATGCCGAGCATTTCATCCTGCCCGATGTCCTGACCTTGCCGTTGATCGTCGTCGGGCTGAGCTTCGCCTGGCTCCTCGAGCCCGAGGCGATCCTCGATCACGCGATCGGGGCAGTCGCCGGCTATGTGCTGTTAAGGCTCGTCGAGCTTCTCTATGCGAGGCTGCGCGGCCGGGCCGGGCTCGGCGAGGGCGATGCCAAGCTGTTCGCCGCGATCGGCGCCTGGGTCGCCTGGTGGGGGCTGGGCGACGTGCTGCTGATCGCCGCGGTCGCCGGCATCGGCGTGGCGCTGGCGAGCGGCGTGCGCGGACGGATCAGGCCGACCACCGTGGTGCCGTTCGGGCCCTGCCTTGGCTTCGCCGCCTGGCTCGTCTGGCTCTATGGGCCCTTCATCACGATGTCGATGTCTTGAGGGCGATGGCTTGAGATGGAGAGACCCGGTGCAGAAGCCTACCGCACGGCCTTGGGCCTGCTGACCGAGCATCGGCCGGAGGAGGCGCTGCCGCATGTCCTGACCGCGCGCGCCGAGGCGCCCGAGGATGTCGATATCATGCTGCTTCATGGCCAGATCCTGGTCGAGCTGCAGCGCTTCGACGAGGCCGAGGCGATCTATCGCGCCGGTCTGGCGCTGGCGCCCGACCGCTATCAGCTGATCAGCCATCTGGGGGTGGTGCTCTTCGAGCAGGATCGGTTCGAGGAGGCGCTGGCGCTGCTGCGCCAAGCCTTCCGGATGGCGCCGCAGAATGGCCGCGTCGTCGCCAATCTCGCTAATTTCCTCGACTTCGCGGGCAGCCTCGACATGGCGCTCGCGGCTTACGAGGCGGCGATGTCGCTGCTGCCGGAAGATCGCGACATCCGGTGCAATTACGGCATGGCGCTCTTGAGGGCCGGCCGCCTCGCCGAAGGCTGGCCGCTTTTCGAGGCGCGCCGGCGGATTCCGGACCCGATCGAAGCGACCGCGGTACAGCGCCTGCCGCCGCTCGCCGAGCAGCCGGACCTTGCGGGGCGGCGGATCCTGCTCTTTCACGAGCAGGGGCTGGGCGACACGCTGCAGATGCTGCGCTATGTGCCGCTGCTGACGGCGAGAGGGGCCGAACTTGCCCTGCGCGTGCCGCCGCCACTGGCCGCCCTCGTCCCGCTGCTCCCCGAGACCGGGCCGGGGCGCGTGACGCTGGCCGACGACAGCGGCACGGAGGGGTTCGATTTCCATTGCCCGATGATGGGATTGCCGCTGGTCTTCGGCACCGTGCTGGAGACGATCCCGAACGGCATCTATCTCAAGCCGCCCGATGCTGCGCGCGAGCGCTGGCGCGCGGCGCTGGCGCATCTTCCCGGGCCGCGCATCGGCCTCGTCTGGGGCGGCTCGCCGCGCGGCGGCCTCGATCGACGGCGCAGCATGCCATTCGAGGAATTGCGGCCGCTCTTCGATCTCAAGGGTAGCTTCATCAATCTTCAGCTCGGGGCGCCCGGTGCCAAATGGCGGCCGCCGCCGCATGCCGCCTCGCTCGATCCCACAGCCTCGCTCGGCGACTTCGCCGAGACGGCGGCGCTGATCGCCAATCTCGACCTCGTCATCACGGTCGATACCTCGGTCTGCCATCTCGCCGGTGCCATCGGGGCGCCGGTCTGGATGCTCAGCCGGTTCTCCTCCTGCTGGCGCTGGCTGATGGGGCGACAGGACAGTCCGTGGTATCAGACTATGCGTATCTTCCGGCAGTCACGCCCTGGCGACTGGGCCGGCGTCGTGGCCGCGACTGTCGAGGCCCTAATAGTCCAGCAGAAAAATTTGCCCTGATCTGCTACTCTTTCATCACCCGTTAGAATTTGCACTGTTCGAATGTCCGATCCATCCGCCCTGGTCTCGGTTGGGAGCAGCGTATTGAACGTGATTCAGATCAGCATCGGCAATTCGGCAGCCTATCTCGGCGTTGCCTTTGCCTTCTTCGTGTTGTGGCGGCTCGACCGGGGCCGCTTGTGGAATTTGCTGTGGAGCCTCGGGCACGCTCTCTTGGCACTCGCCTCGCTCGCCACTAACGTCGCGCGGGCGACCGGCTTCGGCGTGGCGGAGACGATCGCATCAATTGTGTTCGGCATCGCGGCGGCGATCCTGCTCGAGGGTGCGCGCAACCTGGCGGGGCGCGTCTTCCAACTTCGCAGGGTGGCGTTGACGGCATTCGCGCTCGCGCTCGCTATCCTGCTGATCGGGCAAATCAGCGTTACTTACGATAACTACGCTTCCAGCGCGATCTCGGCGCTTGTCTATATTCTCATCGGTTTGCGGCTGCCGCGACAGGCCGGCTCGGCCTACCGTTATCTCGGCTTGCTGCTGCTCCTGCGCGCGGCCGTGGTCCTGGCGCTGCCCGTCATGATCGTCCACGGGTTTGATGTGGAGGGGCTCATCATCGCCAATATCTCGATTGTGGCGACCGGCATCGGGCTCCTGTCGGCGGCTCTCATCGATCATGACCGAAATCTCAAGGCGGCCGAGGCGGGGATGCGCCGACGCACCGACGAGCTGATGCACGCGAACAAGCATCTCGAGGATTTGATGGTCTATCTCGAGCTTCGGAATGCCGAATATGCCGAGGCGCGCGAGAAGGCCGATATCGCCAACCGCTCGAAATCGCAGTTTCTGGCGAATATGAGCCATGAGCTGCGCACGCCGCTCAATGCCATCATCGGCTTTTCCGAGATGATGCGTGACGGGCTGCTCGGCCCGATCGACCACCCGACCTATCAGCAATATGTCGCCGATATCAACGCGAGCGGCGAGCATCTCCTGGGCCTGGTCAACGACATTCTCGACCTGTCCCGCGCCGAAGCGGGACGGATGGAGCTGCAGGAGGAGGAGTTCGATCCCGCGGCCACGATCGAGACTTGCCTCAATATGGTGCGCGAGCCGGCCCAGCGCGGCCGGATCCGGCTGGTCGATCCGATCCTGGCCGATTTTCCACTGCTGCGCGGCGATGAGCGGCGGATCCGGCAGATCGTGCTCAATCTCCTGTCGAACGCCATCAAATTCACCCCGCCCAACGGCCATGTCAGCCTGAGCGGCATGCTTCGCGCCGACGGCGCCTTCGGGCTGGTCGTGACCGATACCGGCATCGGCATGGCGCCCGATCAGGTCGAGGAGGCGCTGTCGCCCTTCAGCCAGATCGACAGCCGGCTATGTCGGCGGTTCGAGGGAGCGGGTCTCGGCCTGCCGCTCAGCCGGCGCCTGCTCGAGCTCCATGCCGGCAAGCTCGAGATCGTCAGCAATGTCGGCGTCGGTACGACGGTGATCTCATGGTTTCCGGCCGATCGGGTCCGGCCGCCGCCGACCCTCGGCGGACACGGCACCGCGCTCGGTGCCCGCTTTCATTAGCGATTGGCGCGCTCACGGGCGCGCACCCGTTCACGGTGTGCCGTATAAAGGCCGCTCGCCATGATGATGGCGGCACCCGCGAAGGTCCAAGTATCAGGGAACGCGCCGAACACCAGATATCCCAGTGCTGCTGACCAGACCAGCTGAGTGTAGGAAAGCGGCGCCAATACGGAAGCCGGCGCCTGGCGATAGGCCAAGGCCACGAGCCATTGCGCCAACGTCGCGACGCTGCCGTAGAGGATTGCGAAGCCAAGCTGAACGGGCGTCGGCGTGACCCAGGCGAAGGGCAAGGTCAGGCTCAGCGCAACGCAGGGGAAGAAGGCCGAATAGGCCAACGTCGTGACGGTACCGTCGGCGCCGCTCATCTTCCGTGTGATGACGAGTGCCAGCGCCCAGCTCGCGGCCGAAAGCGCCGGCAGGAGTGCTGCGGGCTGGAAGCTGCCGGTGCCGGGGCGGACGATGATGACGACGCCGATCAGCCCGACCGCGATCGCGAGCCAGCGGCGCGCGCCCACCGTCTCGCCCAGCATGGGGATCGAGAGCGCCGTGATGAACATGGGCGAGACGAAACCGATCGCGGTGGCGTCGGCGAGCGGCAGATAGGCAAGGCCGGCGATGAACAGCAGCGAAGAGCCCAGCATGCCGGCGCCTCGCAGCATTTGCAGACCGGGCCGCGCGGAGCGGAGGGCGGCCGGCCCTGCGCGCAGGATCGGCGCGATCATCAGCAGCAAGAATGTCGCGTAGCGCAGCCAGGCGATCTCGGTGACGGGCAGGTCGGCCACAAGATATTTCGACAGCGCGTCCGAGCAGGAAAAAGTGACGATCGCGATCAGCAGCAGAAGAATGCCGCGCATCGGATTGTCGAGCAGTGCAGCTGTGGTCGGTTCGGCGGGCGGCCCGGATTGCGGGATTGCGGCGGCGGTTCCGGTGGCACGCGAGGACAGGGACGACATCGAGCTCGGTCTTGACTGCGGGAAACGATCGGGGCGCGGCAGATCGCGCGGACCATAGCACGCTCCGATCCGGTGCGGGGGGCGCCGCTCGGCAGGTCGCCATGCGTGCGGCGACGGCGTGCGGCGGCAAGCGGCGCGGAATAAGCATTTTTCGTCTTTTCTTAAAGGATTACTGTGATCTTTCGCGGAATGCAGGGCTATTTCCCGTGCAATTAGAAGAAGATCGCGATGCGGCCCGGGGGAAATTCAGTGCTGCGCGTTCTTGCCCGAGTGGCGCCGGCTGTTCGGATCTCACGATTTGTAGCCGGCGCTGCAGCCTGTCTGGCGGCCGCCCTGTCGCTGGCTGCTCTGCCGAGTGCGGCAGAGGTGCCGGATCTGCCGTTCGTGCATCTCAAGGTCCTGGGCAGTCTCGGCCAGTCGAGCCAATATCGCGAGCTCGAAGAGCCATTCTGGACGCATCGGCTGTCGGACGATTCCAGCGGCCGCATCTCCGCCGACGTGGCGCCGTTCGACAAGGCCGGCCTCAATGCGAGCGAAGCGCTGCAGATGGCCCGGCTCGGCGTCATCACCTTCCTGACCGTGGCGGGCGGGCTGGTCGCGGCCGAGGATCCGGAGGCGAGCGCCAGCGATCTGCCGGGCATGAATCTCACGGTCGAGGAGACGTGGCGCGCGTCGGAGGCCTGGAGACCGGTCGTCGCGCGGGTGTTCAGCGAACGCTATGGGCTCGATGTCGAGGCGACCATGAGCTTTCCGGCACAGCTGCTCTTTTGCGTCGACAAGATCGGGTCGTTCAGGGACCTGGCCGGCCGCACGGTCCGCACCTCGACGGTGGCGCAGACCTATTTCGTCGAGGCGCTGGGCGGCCACGCCGTGCTGATGCCGCTTGCCGAGGCAGGCGCCGCACTGGCGAGCGGCACGGTCGGCTGCGTCATCACGAGCGCGCTCACCGGCAATCTGCTCGGCCTCTATCACCACGCCCATTATCTCTATGCGGACCCGGTCAATTGGGGCGAGGAGTTCGTGCTGGGCAATCACAAGGCTATTGCGAGCCTCGAGCCCGGCGCCCGAGCCTTTCTCGCCGATGAGCTGAAAGCGCTGGAACGCAACTCCTGGCGCATGACCGCGATCGCGATGCAAGACGGCCTCGCCTGCAATATCGGCGACCATAGCTGCGTCCGCGGCACGCCTGCCGATATGGTGCTGGTGCCGGTTGATCCCGGCGACAAGGTGCTTGTGCGCGATTTGCTGGTCCATGAGATCCTGCCGCGCTGGGCCGAGCGCTGCGGGCCGGATTGTGCGGCCGACTGGAATCGCCTGATCGGCGGGCCGGCCGGTATCGCCGCCGCCCCGGAACGCTGAGATGGCTGCACCGCTGCCTCGCGGAACCATGCGGCCGATCCGGCCGGAGGCAGCACTTGCCGCCTTCAGCGCGCTTGCCATCATCCTCTTCGCCGCGATCCTTATCTTCATTCTCGATCGCAGCCGGCAGAACGCGCTCCAAAGTGCTCGCGAAAGGACGGAGAATCTGGCCGTCGCCGCCGAGACCGGATCCTCGCAGGCGGTGCTGTCGATCGATGCCGTGCTCGCCGCCGTCTCCGATACGCTGGAACGGCTGCCGCCCGGCACGCCGCTCGACGGTCCGGAGGCGCATCAGATTCTGCGCGTGTTTCACGAGCAGAATTTCGCCGTACGCGACATATTGCTGATCGATTCCTACGGCCAGCGCGTCAATGGCGCCACGACCACGCTACCGCGGGCCGGCACTTTCGCCGACCATGATTTCTTCAAGGTCTATCTCAGCGATCCGGACAAGCAAGGCCTCTATATCAGCCATGCCGAGCGGTCCTCGATCACCGAGAGCGGGTCGATCTACATGACCCGGCCCCTGACGCTGCCGCACAGCAATTTCCGCGGCCTCATCGTGGCCGACGTGCCGACCCGCACCTTTACGGAATTTTACAATAAGCTGGGCGCCGGCCCCGACATCTGCGTGGCGCTGCTGGCCGGCGACGGCATCGTGCTCGCGGCGGAGCCGCAACCCAACGTCCTGATCGGCATGCGCTTGCTGTCACCGGTCGATACCGCGGCCCTTATCGCACAGCCGGGTGGTGCCACCTCGATCGGGCCGGTCGGCCGTCTCCGGGAGGAGGGCGTGGTCGCGACCCGCCCGGTCCCGGTCCGGCCGTTGCTGGTCCGCACCGGCATCCGCATGCGGACCGTGCTGGCAGGTTGGCACGAGCAGCTGGAGATCTTCTTCGGCATCTTCCTTATCGGCAGCGGCGGCTGCGTTGGCTTCACGCTGTTCATCATCGTGCTGATCCGCCGGCAGCGGCGCGTCCAAGGGCTGCTGCAGGACGCGCTCGAACATCTCAATGAAGGCTTCGTGCTGTTCGATCAGGCCGATCGGCTGGTCCTCAGCAATCGCCGTTATCGGCAAATCCACACCCGCTCGATCGATGTCATCCATCCCGGCGTCACCATGGCGCAGATCCTGCGGACCGGCGCGCTGCGCGGCGAGTATGGCGAGATCGTCGGCGATATCGACCAATGGGTGGCATCCCGCCTGGCCGAGCGCGAGCGCGAGCTCGGCGTCGTCGAGCGGCGCCAGCCCGACGGCAGATGGATGCAGATCTCTGAGCAGCGGACCTCGGCCGGCGGCCGAGTCGGCGTGCGCACCGACATCACCCGCCTCAAGGAGCAAGAGGCGCGCCTCTTGGCTAATGAGGAAGAGCTCAACCGGATCATCGCCGAGCTCGAGACCTCGCGCCGGCAGCTGCAGGCGCAGACCGACGATCTCGCCAAGCTGGCGCGCGACCTTGCAAGCGCGCGCGACAAGGCCGAGGTGGCGAACCGTGCGAAGAGCCAGTTCCTGGCCAATATGAGCCACGAGCTCAGGACCCCGCTCAACGCCGTCATCGGCTTCGCCGAGCTGCTCGAGCTGCAGATCTTCGGTGCCATCAACGACAAGCAGCGTGGCTATATCCTGGATATCCACCGGAGCGGCATCCATCTGCTCGAGATCATCAACGATCTGCTCGACCTGTCCAAGATCGAGGCCGGGCGTGAGGAGCTCAAGGAGCAGGCGTGCAATCTCGCCGAGCTGATCGAGAGCCAGATGGCCGTGCTGGCCCCGCGGGCGGAGCAGGGATCGCTGACGCTGAGCTGGATGGTCGAGGCCGACCTGCCGGCGGTATATCTCGATCCGCTCAAGACCCGGCAGATGGTGTTGAATCTCGGCTCGAACGCGCTCAAATTCACGCCGCCCGGCGGTACTGTCACAGCCTCCGCCGCGATCGAGCGAGTGCGCCCCGAACGGCGCGGCTGGCTCAGGATCGAGATTGCCGATACTGGCATCGGCATCCGGGAGGAACATCTGGTGCTCGTCCGCGAGCCGTTCAGGCAGGTCGAAAATCAGCTCTCGCGAAAATATGCCGGCACGGGACTCGGGCTTGCCATCACGGACGCGCAGATCCGCATGCATGGCGGCGAGCTCGAGATCGAGAGCCGCGTGTCGGACGGAACGCGCGTGACGCTGTGGTTCCCGCCCTGGCGCCTGGGCGGCGGCCGGGTACTCGATCTGCCGCCGCTCTCGGCGGCCTCGGCGAGCCTGTGATGCCGGCCGTCCGCAAACCGGGCCGGGGCTGACGGGGGTGCCGGCCATGCCGTTCCAGCCCGCGGCTCTATGGGAAGCGACCGGCGGCGAGCTTATCTTGCGCCTCAAGGCCTGGTGGTACGGTTTCGACCGGCAGAGCCATGTGCCGCCGCCGCCACCGCCCGCTCCGGCGCCAGCGCCCGAGGCGGTGGAGGAAGGGCCGCTCGACCGGCTGGTTCTGGCTCAGCGGCTCTGGGGCGGCGGCTTCCTGGTGCCGGGCGGGGCAGAGCAGGTGATGACCCTGGTCAAGCCCTTCGGCGTCAATCCGGCGATGAGCCTCTTGGATCTGACGGCCGGCCTTGGCGGCCCGTCCCGGCACGTGTCGAACACTTTCGATGTCTATATCACCGGCCTCGAGCGCGTGGCCGACACGGCCAAGCGCGGCAACCAGGCCTCGGTCGATGCCGGCCTCGCCCGCAAGGTGCCGATCAGCGCCTATGATCCCGAAAAGCTGGAGCTTCGCGCCCATGGGTTCGACGCCGTCTATGCGCAATATCTGACCGCCACGATCAGCGACAAGGAAAGGCTGATGCGCATGGTCATGCGCAGCCTCAAGCCGCGCGGCCAGTTCGCCTTCATCGATCTCGTGCTGCAGGATGGCGATGCGGGTGATCCGCGGCTCGAGACGCTGCGCCAGCGCGAGCGTGATCCGCTCTTGCCCTGGACCGTCGCGCAATATCGGGAATGCCTCGCCAATGCCGGCTTCGACTGCCGCATCGCGCAGGACGAGGCAACGTCCTTCAAGCTCCATGTCATGCAAGGCTGGGCACAATTCCTGCGTAATCAAAAAGTTACCGACATGCCCCGGCACCATCTCGCGGTCGTGCTCGAAGAGGCCGAGCTATGGATGGGCCGGTTGCAAGCGATCCAAGAGGGCGTGCTCGGCGTCTACCGGTTCTACGCGGTCTCGACGCAGAGCGGGGTCGGGTAGTCCGGCACGCACGGCGGGAGGGAGCCATGCGCAGGGCGCCGGACCCTTATCCACCTGGTGGAAGTTCTTGCCGAAACCGTGCTTCCGCCGTTGACAGCGGACCTATGCTGCCATAGTTTCCCCCGCTCTTCGGCTAGGGCCGGCTCGGATCACAGGTCATCATGAAGATCGTCAATTCTCTCAAGTCCTTGAAAAAGCGCGACAAGAACTGCCGCGTCATCCGCCGCAAGGGCCGGGTCTACGTCATCAACAAGTCGAACCCGCGCTTCAAGGCTCGCCAGGGCTGATCTTCTGCCGCGAGGTCCTGCCTGTTCGGGCAAGCCCTTGCGCCGACGAATCTTCTTGCCCGCCCGAGCTCCGCTCCGAAATATAAGGGCCAAATAAGAAGAAGGATCGGGTCAGGCCCATAGGTGGCTCCCGACGACAGCAGGGAGTAGGGCGGCCATGAAAATGCCGACGCCAGATGCGGCGATTCTGTTGCGGCGCCATGAGATCGCTGACGCGCTGCGGCGCATGCTCCCGGAAGAATCGGTCATCGAGGACGAGATCGAGCGGCGCGTCTTCGAAAGCGACGGGCTGACCGCCTATCGCGAGCTGCCGCTGGTCGTGGCGCTGCCGTCGAGCACGGCGGAAGTGTCAGCCGTGCTGGCCTATTGCCAGGCCGAGGGCATCAAGATCGTGCCGCGGGGTGCGGGTACCTCGCTCTCGGGCGGCGCCCTGCCGCTCGCCGATGGCATAACGCTCGGCCTTTCGAAGCTCAACAATGTGCTCGAGATCGACTATCCCAATCGCTGCGTGGTCGTGCAGCCGGGTGTCACCAATCTCGGCATCACCCGTGCCGTCGAGGCCGACGGGTTCTATTACGCGCCCGACCCGTCGAGCCAGATCGCCTGCACCATCGGCGGCAATGTCGCCGAGAATTCGGGCGGCGTGCACTGCCTGAAATACGGGCTGACCACCAACAACGTGCTCGGCATCGAGATGGTGCTGATGAATGGCGAGGTGATCCGGCTCGGCGGCAAGCATCTCGATGCCGGCGGCTACGATCTCCTCGGCGTGATGGTGGGCTCCGAAGGGCTGCTCGGAATCGTCACCGAGGTCACGGTCCGCATCCTGCCGCGGCCGGCGGGCTTGCGCGCGGTGCTGATGGGTTTCCCATCCAGCGAGACGGGCGGCGATTGCGTCGGTGCCATCATCGCGTCCGGCATCATCCCGGCCGGCATGGAGATGATGGACCGGCCGGCGATCCATGCGGCCGAGGCCTTTGTCCATGCCGGCTACCCGCTCGATGTCGAAGCGCTGCTGATCGTGGAGATCGACGGGCCGGAGGTCGAGATCGACCATCTCATCGCGCGTGTCGAGGAGATCGCGCGCGGTTGCGGCGCGGTCTATTGCCGGATCAGCCAGAACGAGACCGAGCGGCTGGCCTTCTGGGCCGGGCGCAAGGCGGCCTTCCCGGCGGTCGGCCGGATCTCGCCGGACTATTACTGCATGGACGGCACCATCCCGCGCCGCGCCTTGCCGCTGGTGCTGAACCGGATGGCCGAGATGTCCGAGAAGTACGGGCTGCGCGTCGCCAATGTGTTCCATGCCGGCGACGGCAATCTGCATCCGCTCATCCTCTATGATGCCAACAAGCCGGGCGAGCTCGATCGCGCCGAGGCGTTCGGGTCGGACATCCTGACGCTCTGCGTCGAGGTCGGCGGCGTCCTGACCGGCGAGCATGGCGTCGGCGTCGAGAAGCGCGACCTCATGCCGGTGATGTTCAACGAGGCCGATCTCGATCAGCAGATGCGCCTGAAATGCGCCTTCGATCCGGAGCAGCTGCTCAATCCGGGCAAGGTGTTCCCGCAGCTCCGACGCTGTGCCGAGCTCGGGCGCGTGCACATCCACCATGGTGCCACGCGCTTCCCCGACCTGCCGCGGTTCTGAGCCCATGGATACGATCAGGCCGCCCGACGCGGCGGCGCTCGTCGATACTGTCGCCTGGGCGGTTGCCAACAAGACGCCGCTCGAGCTGATCGGGCGCGGCACCAAACGGGCGCTCGGCCGGCCGGTCCAGGCCGCCCATCTGCTCGATGTCAGCGGCTTTTCCGGCATCTTCTCCTACGAGCCGGGCGAGTTGGTGCTCACCGCTGGCGCCGGTACGCCGCTCGCCGAGATCGAGGCGGCGCTCGAGGCGGCCAATCAGCATTTCGCGTTCGAGCCGCCGGATTACGGCCGGCTCCTGGGTGGCGAGCCGGGCGGCCAGAGCATCGGCGGCGTGGTGGCGAGCAATCTCGCCGGTCCGCGCCGCTTGACTGCGGGGGCGGGGCGCGACCATCTCCTGGGCTTCGCCGCCGTCAGCGGGCGCGGCGAAGCGTTCAAATCCGGCGGCAAGGTCGTCAAGAATGTCACCGGCTATGATCTTTCGAAGCTCGTCAGCGGCTCCTGGGGCACGCTCGCCGTCTTGACCGAGGTCTCGCTCAAGGTGCTGCCGCGGCCGGAGACGGTCATGACGATGCTGCTGCGCGGCCTGAAGCCGGCGGAGGCGGTAGCATGCATGAGCCGGGCGCTCGGCAGCGCCCACGATGTGAGTGCGGCTGCCTGGCTGCCCGGGGGGCTGATCGCGTCGACCGGCCTCGCCGGTTCCGGCTCGGTGACGGCGCTGCGGCTCGAAGGGCCGCCGCCCTCGGTGGCCTTCCGGGCGAATGCGGTAGCCGCCCTCTTCGGTGGCGCCGAACGGCTGGAAGGGTCGGCGTCAACTGGGTTCTGGCAGGCTGTGCGCGATGTCGAGCCGCTGGCGGACGAGCAGATGCGGCAGATCTGGAAGATCTCGGTGCCGCCGATGGCAGGGGCCGCGATCCTTTCAGCCTATCCCAAGGATGACGGGTTCCTCGATTGGGCCGGCGGGCTCGTCTGGCTCGCCTTGCCGCCGACGCCCGATGCCGGGGCGGAGAGGCTCCGGGCGCTGGTGGCGGCCCATGGCGGCCACGCGACACTCATCCGCGCCGATGCGGCGACCCGTGCCGCCGTCGCGGTGTTCGAGCCGGGGGCGGCACCGCTGGCCGCCCTGGCACAGCGGGTCAAGCACGTGTTCGATCCCGAGGGGATTCTCAATCCCGGTCGGCTCCAAGCGGGGCTCTAGCGCATGCAGACCAATTTCACGGCGACCCAGCTGGCCGATCCGGATACGCGGGAATCCGAGAAGATCCTGCGCGCCTGCGTTCATTGCGGCTTCTGCACGGCGACCTGTCCGACATATGTCCTGCTCGGCGACGAGCTCGACAGTCCGCGCGGGCGGATCTACCTGATCAAGGACATGCTGGAGCACGACCGGCCGGCGACGGAAAAGGTCGTGAAGCACATCGATCGCTGCCTCTCCTGCCTCAGCTGCATGACGACCTGCCCGTCGGGCGTCAATTACATGCATCTGGTCGATCATGCCCGCGCCCATATCGAGAAGACCTATGTCCGGCCCTGGCCCGACCGGATGCTGCGGGCGCTTCTGGCCTGGGTGCTGCCGAACCCGACGCTGTTCCGTATCAGCCTCGTCGCCGCCTGGTTCGGCCGGCCGTTCCGGCATCTGTTGCCGAAGCAGATGCGCACCATGCTGACGCTCGCACCCGAGCATCTGCCGGCACCCTCCCATGTCGACCGGCCACAGATGTTTCCGGCCGAGGGGCCGCGGCGCAAACGCGTGGCGCTTCTGAATGGCTGCGCGCAGCAGGTGCTGGCGCCCAATATCAACGAGGCGACGGTCCGGCTTCTGACCCGGCACGGCTGCGATGTCGTGGTGGCCCAGGGGGCGGGCTGCTGCGGCGCGCTCACCCACCATATGGGCAAGGAGGCGATCGCCTTCGCCCAGGCCAAGGCCAATATCGACGCCTGGAGCCGCGAGCTCGACGGCGCCGGCCTCGACGCGGTCGTCATCAACACCTCGGGCTGTGGCACGACGGTCAAGGATTACGGCTTCATGCTGCGCGAGGATCCGGCCTATGCCGAGCGCGCCGCCAAGATCTCGTCGCTTGCCCGCGATGTCAGCGAGGTGATGGCCGAGCTTGGCCTTGCCAAGCCGGCGATCCCTGGCGGCCTCACCGTGGCCTACCATTCCGCCTGCTCGCTGCAGCATGGCCAGCGCGTGCGCACGGAGCCGTCGTCACTGCTCAGGGCCGCCGGCTTCACGGTGCGCGACATCCCGAACGGCCATCTCTGCTGCGGTTCGGCCGGCACCTACAATCTGCTGCAGCCCGAGCTGGCCGGGCGGCTCCGAACCGCCAAGGTCGCGGCGATCGAGAGCACCAAGCCCGATCTCGTGGCGGCCGGCAATATCGGCTGCATCACGCAGATAGCGGGCGGCACCGATCTGCCGGTCGTGCACACAGTCGAGCTGCTCGATTGGGCGACCGGCGGCCCAATGCCCGCGCCGCTGGCTCGCCTGCACGCATGACGAACAAGGCGGGCCCGCTCGCGGGCATCCGCATCCTTGACATGACCGCGGTCGTGCTGGGGCCGGTCGCAACTCAGATCCTGGGCGATTACGGCGCCGAGGTGATCAAGGTCGAGGCGCCGGAAGGCGATCTCATGCGCGCCAACGGCGTCTCGCTGCATCCAGGCATGAGCTCGATCTTCCTGGCGATCAACCGCAACAAGCGCTCGCTGGCACTCGACCTCAAGCGGCCCGAAGGCAAGGCCATGCTCGAGCGCCTGATCCCGACCGTCGATGTGCTGGTCCATAATATGCGGGTGAGTGCGGTCGAGCGGCTGGGCTTCGGCTATGACGCGGTCGCCGCATTCAATCCGCGCATCGTCTACTGCGCAGCCCCGGGCTTCGGCCAGGACGGGCCGGATCGCGACAAGCCGGCGTTCGACGACATCATCCAGGCGGCCTGCGGCTTGGCATCGGTCATGAGCATCGGGCGCGCGGCACCCGACTATGCACCGACGCTCGTCGCCGACAAGACCACCGGCATGGCGGTCGTCAATGCCGTGCTGGCCGGACTCTTCCATCGCGAGCGCACCGGCGAGGGCCAGTATATCGAAGTGCCGATGCTCGAGACCATGACGGCCTTCCTCCTGGCCGAGCATCTGGGTGGCCTGACCTTTCCGGACGCCGATCTGCCGCCGGAAAAGGCCAAGGCCGGCTATGCCAGGCTGCTGGGTGCCGGGCGCAAGCCGGCGCCCACGACCGACGGCTATATCGCCATGCTGCCCTATACGGGCGAGCAATGGCTCGCCTTCTTCACAGCGGCGGGTCGGCCGGACCTGGCAGAGCGGCTGGGCGTCGCCGATCGGCAGGCGCGCAATGCCAACATCGCCGCGATCTATCGCACCATGGCCGAGCTGACGGCCACGCGCTCGACCGCGGAGTGGATGGCGATCTGTGCCGAGGCCGATATTCCGGCGACGCCGATCGTGCCGCTCGACGAGCTGCCGCGGCATCCGCATCTCGCAGCGGTTGGCATGTTCGAGCGGACGGAGCATCCGACCGAGGGGCCGATGGTCCAGATCCGGCCGCCGACCCGTTTTTCCGCGAGTCCGGCGTCGATGCGGCGGCCGGCGCCGCTGCTCGGCCAGCATTCGGCCGAGATCCTGCGCGAGCTGGGCTATGCCGAAAGCGAGATCGCCGGTTTCGTTGCAGCCGGTGTCGTCCGCGTGAGTGAGGCATGACGGAGCACCGGCGGACCGGGCAAGTCGTCCCGGACGGGTTGTGAGCTCTCTTCCCAAAAGAAACGAGTGCGGCAAGGTCAGTTCATCACCATCCGGACTTGAACGGAAATGTCATAGAAGAATCGAACGCAGAAGCCAGCTCAACGTCGGGTTTTCCTGCGCATACCAAGGACCCGATCGGTTGTAAAATAGTGCCGTGACCTAGTAACTGACTGTGCGTTCGAAAAGTGAACTCGCTGATTCAGGCATTATTTGGCGCGATCGGAAGTGATTGGCGCCTCGCGATGCGGCTACTCGGCCTCGGCGTCATCAATCTGTCGCAAAGCGCCTGCTAGGCTGCCGCGCGGCCGAGGCGATCGGCCATCAATTCGACAATTGGGGGGTTCGATGAACGTTAAGCGCTGGATCGGCGCCGCGCTCGCGGCAGCCGTGATCGGGTTATGCGGCGAAGCCGGCACGGCTTCGGCGTTTGAAGGGACGGCAACGCCGATCGGCCATGTCGTCGTGATCTTCCAGGAGAACAACGCCTTCGATCACTATTTCGGCTCATATCCCTTCGCCGAGAATCCGCCGGGCGAGACGCCGTTCTTTGCCGAGCCGGGCACGCCCACCGTCAATGGGCTGATCGGGCCGCTGCTCGACCACAATCCGAACGTGCTCACGGTCAATGCCCAGGACCAGACGGTACCGCCGGCACCGCTCAACCCGTTCCGCCTCGACCCCAAGGTCAACAATGTCACATGCGACAACGACAATGCCTATGACGTCGAGCAGGAGGCTTATGACCACGGCCTGGGCGATCAGTTCCAGCTGACCAGCGCCACGCCGGGGCCGGCCACGCCCGCGGCCCCGCCGGTCCAGGCGACACCGCCGTGCCAGCCGGGCCTGTCGATGGGCTATTATGACGGCAACACGGTGACGGCGCTCTGGAACTACGCGCAGAACTTCGCCATGAGCGACGCCTTCTTCGACGCCGAGTTCGGCACGACCGTGATGGGCCATATCAACCTCATCTCGGGCCAGACACATCAGGCCGGGCTTGCCGCCGGCGGCAGCGCCGATGTCGCGAAGAAGGTGACCCACGGCACCATCATCGCCAACATCAACCCCGACCATTCGCTCGACGATTGCATCACCACCGCCTCGTCGGGGACTATCAAGATGACCGGCCACAATGTCGGCGACCTCTTGAACAAGGCCAGCGTCACCTGGGGCTGGTTCTATGCCGATTTCGGGCCGGCGACGCCCGCTGCACCCGGCGTGCCGGCGACCTGCACCGACCTCTATGACGCGCATTACGACCCGTTCAACTACTACCCGCAGACGGCGAACCCGCATCACCTGCCGCCGACCTCGCTGCCGATGGTCGGGCGCCAGGGCGACCAGGCCAATCACCAATATACGCTGCAGACCTTCTTCAACGCCGCCGCGGCCGGCCATATGCCGGCGGTCAGTTTCCTCAAGGCGCCGTTCATGCAGAACGGCCACCCGCAGAAGTCCGACCCGCTCGACGAGCAGACCTTCCTCGTCGACACGATCAATGCGCTGCAGCGCATGCCGGAATGGCGCGACATGGCGATCATCATCGCCTATGACGATTCGGACGGCTGGTACGACCATGTCATGCCGCCGATCGTCAACCAGTCGAACGATCCCGCCCTCGACCATATCTGCGGCCAGACCCCGATGGCGCAGCCCTTCCCGGCGACCGCCTTCAACGACCGCTGCGGCTATGGTTCGCGCCTGCCGATGCTGTTGATCTCGCCCTATGCCAAGCGGAACTATGTCGATCACACCACGACCGACACGACCTCGATCCTGCGCTTCATCGAGGATAATTGGCATCTCGGCCGGATCGACGATCTCGACCATCCGGGCGGCACGCCGGCCGGGCAGGGCTCGTTCGACCAGCTCGCCGGTCCGATCGACATGATGTTCGATTTCGAGCGGCCGAACTTCTTCCCGTTGTTCCTGAACGACAAGAACGGCACGGTCGTGTTCCCGCGCCCGAACGGCCTGTTCTGATGCTTGAGAGGGCCGGCAGCCTCGCGCTGCCGGCCCTTTTGCTTCGGGTTATCAGCGCTCGCTGCGGGTCCCGAGCTTGGGCAGCAGGAAGGAGGCGGCGATCGCCGCCAGCCCGATCAGCGTCGGGGTCAGCCAGTTCCAGCTGCCGGTCATCGCCTGGCTGCCGGCAGCGCCGACATCGACGAACAGCACCGTCGAGGGCAGATTTCCGATGAAGGACCCAAAGGCATAGGCACCCAGCGAGATGCGGGTGAGCCCGAAGGCGTAATTGACCGGCGTGTGCGGCATGATCGGCAGCAGCCGGACCAGCGCCACCGAACGCCAGCCGCCGCGCTCCAGCCGGTCCTGCAGCTGCGTCACCCAATCGACCCAGCGCTTGCCGTCGAGCCCGATCGGCGTGCCGCGCAGCTGGCGCGCGATCAGGAAGCCCGCGATCGAGCCGGCCATCGAGCCCAAGACCGCCAGCACGATGCCCCACCACAGGCCGAAGATGAGGCCGGCCGCGATCGACAGGATGGTGCGCGGCACGAAGATCAGGCTGGCGACGATATGGGCGAGGATGAAGATCAGCGGCGCCCAAGGGTTGTTCGCGAGCAGCGCCTCGATCTCGGCCGGCTGGAATCGCTCGCGGTTGAGCCACCAGGTGAGCGCGGCACCCAGGATGAGCGCCACCGCCAGCAGCCGCTGGCCGAGCTTCACGGCGCGCGCTCGTCAATAAGGATCGGCCGCTTCGCCCGGCGCTGCAGCCACATCACGCCGACGATGTCGGAGATGCCGACCCACAGCCGGTCGAAGGTGCCGTAATTTGACTTGCCACGTTCGCGCGGCCGGTGATTGACCTTGACCGAGACGACCTCGCCGCCCGCGCGCAGCACCAGCGCCGGCAGGAAGCGGTGCATATGGTCGAAATAGGGCAATTCCAAGAAGGTCGCGCGCTCGAGGAGCTTGAGGCCGCAACCCGTATCCGGCGTCGCATCGCCCAACAGCCGCGCGCGGATGCCGTTGGCGAGGCGCGAGGAGATGCGCTTCACCGCACTGTCCTGGCGTCTGGCGCGCCAGCCGGCATAGAGCATGCGGGCACCTGGTGTTGCGGCCTGCGCGCGTTGCCACAGTGCGGGCAGATCGGCTGGATCGTTCTGACCGTCGCCGTCGAGTGTTGCGATCCATCGGCCGCGCGCGGCGCGCACGCCGGTCAAGACGGCGGTGCTCTGGCCGCAGCTCCCCTGATGCCGGATCAGGCGCAATGCCGAGTCACTCGCCTGCAGCGCCTGGATCCGGGCGGCCGTATCGTCCGTGCTGCCGTCATCGACATAGATGATCTCGAATCCCACCACCGGATCGAGGGCCGCATGGATTTCGGCGACGAGCGGCGCAATGTTCAAGGCTTCGTTCCGGACCGGAATGACGACGGAAAGCTCCAACGGACTCTACTCGGCTGACTGCGGAGCGGGGCGTTTAGCATATTTCCGCGCTGCGGACCAACCGGCTTGGCTGGCTTACCGATCCATAAGTCGCATCTGGATACGAGAGGCCGCGAGCTCGACGAGGGCGAGGGAACTGATGGCGTGTTTTTCGAAGTGCGCCGCCATGGCTCCGAAATGATTAATATTGGTTAAGAGGCGTTCGACAATATTTCCGTATCGGTAGAGGAACAAACTGAAGGTCGGACCGTTGACGCGCCTCGGCGTCGGCCTGATGTTTGCCCAACCACCGCACTCGAGCAAGCTTTCTCGGGCGGTCTATTTGTGTCATTTACACATGCCTGGTCAGTATATGGGGTTCGAGCTCGAAGCCGACGACTTTTCTGCAGGCGATATAGTATAATTAAGGCTTAATATTTCAGAAAATAAAATCGAAGGTTGTTCGTTGGGTTAAAATATGCGACCCTAAAATAGTGAGGCCGGCAGGTTGTATGTGCTCGTTTCTCTATCGACATTCCGGGCGACTATCAGGACAAGCAAATGACCGGCCGTGCCGCGCTGACGATGATTATCGCACAAATTAGCGAGGCGGCTTCTCGGTTTGGCGGCAAGCGCGCATCCCTCGCGATACACATTCGGGCCGGCGCCAAACCAATTCTCTGCGGCCCCACGGCGCCGATGAGGTCGTCACGATGACCATGGACAGCATGATCGAACGCAAGGCTGCCGAACAGCATTTGATCCAGATGGAGGACCGGTACCGTGGGCTGCTGGAGGCAGCGCCCGATGCGATGGTCGTGGTCAACGAAGACGGCAATATCGTCTTGCTCAACCTTCAGGCGGAGCGCCAGTTCGGCTATCTCCGTGACGAGCTTCTGGGGCAGAGCGTCACGAATCTCATCCCGGAGGGATTTGCAGAACGCCTGATCGCTGACGGTACCCGCACCAAGGCGGAGGCACTGGCACAGCAGATCGGCACCGGAATCGAGCTCTCCGGGCAGCGCAAGGATGGCAGCGAGTTTCCGATCGAGATCATGCTGAGCCCGTTGGAAAGCGCCGACGGGATCCTGGTCACGGCGGCGATTCGCAACATTACGGAGCGGCGCAATATCGAGGACCAATTGCGTCAGGCGCAAAAAGCCGAAGCCATCGGCAACCTGACCAGCGGTATCGCCCATGATTTCAATAATATGCTGGGCGCCATTATTGGCAACCTCGACTTGGTCACCCCCCTTCTCGCTGAGAATGAGGAGGGCGCCCAGCTCTTGCAGGAGGCGATGAACGCCGCGTTGAGCGGCGCCGAGCTGATACGCCGGCTGCTCGCCTTTGCCCGGCACCAGCCGCTGAGGCCCCGCCACATTTTACCGAATGAGCTCATCACCAATACTGCCCAGCTATTGGGGCGGACCCTGGGCGAGAATATTGATATCGTGCTCGATCTAGCGCCCGACCTATGGCCGGTCACCGTCGATGGCGCTCAGCTTGAGGCAGCCCTTGCGAACCTCGCGACGAATGCGCGCGACGCGATGCCGGGCGGGGGCCGGCTGTCGATCGCGACCACGAACGAGCACCTCGATGCGGAATATGTCGCCGCACATGATGAGCTGACGCAGGGCGACTATGTCTCGATCGAAGTCACCGACACTGGCTCCGGCATGTCCAGCGAGGTCGCCAAGCATATCTTCGACCCATTCTTCACCACTAAGGCGATTGGGAAAGGAACCGGTCTCGGCCTCAGCATGGTGTTCGGTTTCATCAAGCAATCGGGCGGCCACATTGAGGTCCATAGCGAGCGCGGCAACGGTGCCCATTTCCGGCTTTTTCTCCCACGCGCAACAACCGAGGATATCGCCGTCGAGGTGAAACCGGCAGTCCCCCGCGGCAGCGGCGAGGCCGTGCTTGTGGTCGAAGACAATCCTCGGCTGCGCCCCGTGGTCTTGCGGCAATTGCGCCTTTTGGGGTACCGGCCGATCGAAGCGGATGGTCCCGACGCGGCTTTGGCCATTCTCGAGAACAACAAGATCGACCTGCTTTTCACCGATATCGTCGTGCCCGGCCCGAACGATGGAGTCACGCTGGCCCGGCAGACGATCGATCGCTGGCCGACGACCAAGGTCGTGCTAACCTCCGGCTTCTCGGCGGTAATGCTCGACGAACGGCTCGGACCGCGTGGCGCTGCCGTGCGACTCCTCAGTAAACCCTATCGTCTGGCAGATTTGGCCTCCTTGCTGCGCCAAGCCCTCGACGCTTGATCTTATGCGCCTGGAGGGAGAGGGATGATCTCCTCGCGTCATCCGTAGCATCTCATGAGATGGATGCGTGGAGTGCTGGGGCATCATGAATGAAGCGATCATCGCCGCTGCCCGGTTCGGCTATGGCGCCGGGCCCAACGGCACGGGAAATCAAGGCGGCAATCCCCGGCAATGGCTGAAGGCGCAGCTGGCGCGGCCGATGCGTCCGACGGCGCTGAACGGGCTGCCGGGATCGGCCGAGCAGGCCGTAGCGATCTTCGAGCTTCGCGCGGAGCGCCAGCGCCTGAAACAATCGGGCGACCTCGCCAATGCGAAGCAGGAGCTGATGCCGGAGCGCGAAGAGCAGCGGCAGCGCTATCTCGCCGAGATCGGCGCGCGCCTCGCCGCAGCCGCGCATAGCGAGACGCCGCTCATCGAGCGCCTCACCATCTTCTGGGCCAATCATTTTACCGTCTCGGGCGTGCGTCCGGTCGTGCGCCCGCTCGTCGGGTCCTTCGAGCGCGAGGCGATCCGGCCCTATGTTACCGGCAAGTTCGAGACGATGGTGCTGGCCGTCGTCCGCCATCCGGCCATGGGCCTCTATCTCGACAACGCCGTCTCGATCGGCCCGAACTCGCGCGTCGGCGAGCGGCGCGACAAGGGGCTCAACGAGAATCTCGGGCGGGAGCTTTTGGAGCTGCACACGCTCGGCGTCGATGGCGGTTATACCGAGGAGGATGTCCGCGCATTGGCACGCATCCTGACCGGCTGGTCGATCGGGCGGCTGCGCGATCCCGACCCCGGCCGGTTCCATTTCTACGAGCCGGTCCATGAGCCGGGCCCCAAAACGCTGCTGGGCCGCACCTATCGCGAGGATGGTGAAGGTGAAGGGATCGCGGCGATCCACGACATCGTCCGCCATCCTGCGACGGCCAGGCACATCGCGCTGAAGCTGGCGCGGCATTTCATCTCGGATCAGCCGCCTCAGGCCGCGGTCGAGCGGCTCGCCATGGCTTTCCGCGAGAGCGACGGCGATCTGCGCCATATCAGCGAAGTGCTGATCGAGCTGCCCGAGGCCTGGAGCACCTACCAGCAGAAGGTCAAGACGCCCTGGGATCTCGTCGTCTCGGCCTCGGTCGCGACGGGCGCCGATCCGATGCCGGAACAAGCACTGGGCTGGCTCAACCGCTTGGGCCAGCCGGTCTTCATGGCGCCGCAGCCTTCGGGCTGGTCCGACCTGGCGGCCGACTGGGTCGGGCCCGAGGCCGTGCTGCGCCGGGTCGAATGGTGCCAGATTTTCGCCGATCATATGGAGGTGAAGTCCGATCCGGTCCAGCTCGCCGACTACGTCCTGGGCGACAGTCTCGGCGCCGAGGGACGCCAGGCGGTCGAGCGGGCTGAAAGCCGCCCCGAAGCTCTCGCCATGCTGCTGGCCAGCCCAGCCTTCCAACGCCGGTGACACCGATGCGCGATCACGATCTCCTCAATCCTTCACGCCGGGGCACGCTCCGCCTCCTGGGCGCTGCTTCGCTGGCGGCCTGCTTCCCGAATCTCGCCTTCGCGGATCTGCCGACCGACAACCGGCTCGTCGTCATCATTCTGCGCGGGGCGATGGACGGGCTCGGCGCCGTGCCGCCCTATGGCGACAAACATTACCAGGAGCGCCGCGCCGGCCTCGCCCTGCCGATGCCGGGCGAGACGGACGGCATCCTGAAGCTCGACCAGATTTTCGGTTTGCATCCGGCGCTGGCGCCGATCCAGCCGCTCTGGGCCTCGGGCGAGCTGCTCGTGGTACCGGCGACCTCGGGCGGCTATCACACGCGCTCGCATTTCGATGCGCAGGATCTGCTCGAGACCGGCTTCACCGAACGCCATGGCGAGGCGGCGGGCTGGCTCAACCGCGCCCTCTTCGAACTGCAGCCGAAGGGCGGGACCCGCCGGCTCGGCCTGGCGCTCGGACCGACCGTGCCGCTGATGCTGCGCGGTGCGATACCGGTGGCCTCCTGGGAAGCGCCGAACATGAAGCCGGCGGCGCCCGGCCTGCTCGCGGTCATGACCAAGCTCTATGCCCATGACCCGCTGTTCGGCCCGGCTTTGGCCGACGGCATCAAGGCGCAGAATCTCTCGGACGAGGTGCTGGGCGCCGACGGCATGATGCAAGGCGGTGGCGGACCGGGTGGTGCCGGGCTCGGCGCGTTCAGGGTCATGGCCGAGGCGGCGGGCGGACTCCTTGCCGCCAAGGACGGGCCGCGCGTCGCCGTCATGGATATCGGCGGTTGGGATACGCATGTCGGCCAAGGCACGGTCAAGGGCCGGCTCGGCAATAATCTCGCGGGCTTCGCAGCTGGTCTGGCGCAGCTGCGCACCAGCCTCGGCGATGCCTGGAAGAAGACCGTCATTGTCTGCGTCACCGAGTTCGGCCGGACCGTTGCGCCGAACGGCACCAATGGCACCGATCACGGCACGGCCTCCGTCACGCTCGTCATGGGCGGTGCTGTCCATGGCGGCCGTGTCGCTGGCGACTGGCCGGGCCTCGAGACGCTGCTCGAGAACCGGGATCTGCGCCCGGCGACCGATCAGCGCGCTGTGCTCAAGGGCGTGCTGCACGATCATCTTGGCCTCGGCAACGACCGGCTCGATGCGGCGGTGTTCCCCGGCAGCGGTGGCATCAAGCCCATGACGGGCCTCGTCAAGGTCTGACGATCGGAGCGGCTTGCGCGACGGAGGCTCCCTCGGTCACTATTCCGGCACGGGTAGGGACTAAGAGATAATCGACCATGGATAGTTCGGCCTGGGCCGATGTGCTCTGCAATGACGAGGATCTCGGCTATGACCGAAGCCGGACCGCGTTCCAGAGCGGCGAGGGGCTCCGGCTTGATGAAACCTATCGCCTGGCTCATCTGCCGCTGGTGGCGCGCCAGCATCCCGATGTCATCCCGGCGCAGGACGGTACCTACTATCGCATGGGGCGGCGCGATCGGCTTTTTGCGCTCGTCCTGCCGATCGATCCGCACGCGCTCGAGCGATCCGAGCCGTTTCGTGAGCTCGACGATGCGCTGCGCGGCTCGGGCTTCGCGCACAAGATCGCCTGGGACGCACAAGAGCGCCGGCGCGACAAGCTGCATGCAACCGTCTGCCACACCATGTCGATCGGAACGCCATGGACGGTGGCGCCGGAACATCGCGAACATCTCGCCGAGCTCGGGCCGATCAAGGTCGAGGTGCGCGGCCTCTTTTCCGGCAACCGGAATCTTGGACGGCTCTATCTCAAGCTCTATCCGGAATGCCGCAACGGCGTGAACATGTTCCGGCAGATCCAGCGCCTGTTCGGCCGGCCGGAGCATGATCTTCATCTCGCGGGATTCTATAATCTCACGGATCATCTGGACCCGCACGAAACCGCGATCCTGGCTGAGCTCATCGAACGCTGGTGGCATCGGCCGCTGCTGCGGTTCGAGGCCGACCATCTCTGGAATTTGAGCGCGCTCGACGACCTCGTGCTTGACGGCGCCGTCGAGGAGGTCGTTCCCCTCACGCGGAGGACTGGCCCATGACCGCATCGCCCCCGAAAAGACGCATTGGGGCGCCCGCTGGTTCGTCGTCGAGGATCCCGACGGCAACATGATCGCCTTCAACCAGGCGCAGAAAGCTTAGTGCGCTCACTGCCAAACACGCTCACTGGCCCAGGCGCTTCAGCGCCTGCTTGGCCTCGTCGCTGCCGCCGGCGGCCCCCTTCCGGTACCATTGGATGGCCTGGGCGCGGTCGGGCGACCCAATGATGCCGGTCTCATAGCAGCGCCCCAACTTGAAAAAAGTATAGACCACGTCGAAATCCGCGTTCGCGGCCGCCTGCTTCCAATATTGGCAGGCCTTCGGCTGGTTCTTTTGGATCGTTGTCAGCCCATCCCAATAGAGATCGCCGAGATTGCTGATGGCCACCAGGCTGCCGGCATCGACGGCCTTCTGGTACCATTGCTGCGCCTGCGTGCCGTCGGCCGGAACGCCATTGCCGTTCTGGTACATGAATCCCAAATTGTTCATGCCGACGGAATTATCGAGATCGGCCGCCTGCTTATAGAGGGCCATTGCCTGCTTGGTATCCTTCGGCACATCCTTGCCATCCTCAAGGAGTGCCGCAAGGTTGACCATCGCGTTGCTCTCATCGAGGGCGATGGCGCGCAGCCAGAGCGCGATCGCGGTCGGGATGTCCTTCTTGACGCCGTTGCCGTCCTGGTAAAGCAAGGCCAGATGGTTCATCGCCTCTGAATCGCCCAGGTCGGTGCCGCGCTGGAACATGGATGCCGCCTTCACGTAGTCCTGCGGCACCAGCTTGCCCTGCTTATAGATATAGCCGATATCGATATAAGCCTTGCGCGAGCCGGGCGCTCCCTTCTGCAGCCAGTCGAGCGCCTTCTGTCCATTCTTCTCGGGCAGCGTGCCGTCGGAGAAGCGCTCGCCGATCCAGACCATGGCACGAGCGTAACCCCCGGCCGCGGCGGCCATGAACTCCTTCTGCGCCTTTGCTTCGTCGTGATCCCAGCCGCATTTGAGGTCGCTATAGCAGCGCGCGTAGTAATTGTTGGCGGCCGCGTCGCCCTTGCCGGCAGCGTCGCCGAAGAGCGCCACGATGTCGGCGGGCGGCTTGTTCCCGATCGCATCGCCGGCCAGCCGCCCGGCGCCGCCCACACTGCCGGCAGCCGCCGCCTTGGCATACCAGGAGAGGGCTTCCGCCCGGTCCTGCTTGCCGAAATCGGCGGTCCAGCCGAGATTGGCGAGGGCGGCGCCTTTCACGGCCGGATCGTCGCTGTTCGCCAAATTCTGGAGAAAGCTCGCGGTCTCGTCCTGCAGCGAGGCGGCGGCGTTGGCCGCACTCGACAGCACCAGGGCCGCAAACGGTATCAGCATCAGGCGGCGCATCGCATTCCTCCTAATAGGATTGTCGCGGCACGGGGCATTTGCCGGCTTTCTGCGCGATCTGGTCATCGAGCTGACCGAGCCGCGCACGCGCCGCCGCGTCGGCTTCCCGTGCCGCACTCAGCCCGCTGAACGCATGGGGTACCAAGCTGGGGATGACGAAAGGTTCTGCCAGCATCAGCAGCAGGCAGAAGAGCCACGCCCAATAATAGAGCGAGGGCCGCCAGGGCGGGCGGTTCGGATCGAGCTCCTCTGCGGACTCCGGCGGCTTTTCCTCACGCGCTTTGAGGGCTGGCTGCTCCGGTTCCGGCGGTTGCTCGAGCCCGAGCGTCTCGTGCCGCGTCGGCAGATCGAGCTTGCGCTCGAGATCGAGCGCTTCCGGCGCCTGGCGCACGATGTGGGCAGGCTTGACGCTGGCCGGCTCGATCCCCGCGATCTCGCAGCCCCAATTAATCAGCACCGGCCGCTCGCCGACCAGGAAGATGTCGGTATCGGCCGGGTGGCTCAAGGCCGTGCGCAACAGCATGCCGTCGGCGGCGCGGCGCTCGTCGCCCATGCTGACGAGCTGCTCGACCGCCTGCTCGACGGCTGCCACGGCCGCATCGAGCCGGCGCCGCCCCTCCGCCTGCAACACAGGATCGGCATCGACCAGCCGCATCACCGGTCCTTCGGCAAGCGTGTCCCAGGTGATCTGGTCGCGGCTTTCGACGATGCGCGGGCGGGCCAGCAGGAAAGCGTTCTCCGGCTCGCCAGTGCGCGTGGCGATGAGGCGGGCGAGCTGCTGATGCAGGTCGAGCACGCGCTGGCCGCGCATCGAGATCGGGCGCAGGGCTCCGAGCCGCGTGGTGGCGAGCACGGTCATGACCGGCCTCCCGCACCCTCGGCCCCGGGCGGCGGCGGCAGGACAGGCGGCGCCAGGCAGGTCGTGTCCGTGCTGGTATAGGCGATGTGATCGCCCTGCTTGAACAGGTCGATCAGCCAGCTGCCGGTAAGCAGGATCGGCCCGTCATGGCTGCCTTCGGCCCGCACCATGACGCCGTTCAGGCGATTGCAGCCATCGAAGCTGGCGGCAAACGGCGTGCCGGGCGGCATGAGCGCGTTCTCGGCCGAGACCGTCGGAATGCCGGACGAATGGTCGGCCCCATCATTCTCGACTTCCGCCTGAATGATCGCCGGGCTCGGCATGTCGGACAGCGTGCCGTCCATGACGATTTGCAGATCCAACTGGCTCAAGGCCGCGAAATCGAGAAAGGCGCCGGTATGGGCGCTGCTCAGCGGGTCGAGCTTGGTGGCGATCGTCACCGGCCGCGCGCCGGGCGGCGCGGTCTCGAGCTTGATCACCGCGACGTCGGTCGGGTCCACCTTCTTGCTGTCGCCGGATCGTTCGACCACTTTGCCGACATAGGCGCCGCCGAGCCAGCGCCCGGCTACGAAGATCGCGTTGGGGGCGGCCGTCTCGACCAGCGCGCGGCTGGCCACGAGCATGTCGGGTGCGATGAGAACGCCGGTGCCTGCCGTGGGGGTCTTCGGGTGAGCCGGATCGTTGACGATGACCAGCACGACGGCATGGTCGATGACGCTCGAGACGCCGGCGGCAGCGGCAGGCAGCGTGATGGCGGCGGCCGGTCGGCAAAGATCGCTGTCGGCCGCCGCGGCAAAGGATTTGACGCGATCTTCGAGCGTCGGGATCTCGCGCTGAAGGGCGGCGAGCTCCTGTTGCTCTTCGGCGCTGAGATCGGGATGGTCCGATTTCTCGATGTGCCAGCACAGATAGCCGAATCCGCCGACCAGGGTCAGCATCAGCAGGACATTGACGACGAGCTTGATCCAGGGCGGCGCCGGCTTGCGCGGCAGCGGTGGTGGGAACGGCTTCGCGGCCGCGGGTGCCACTGCGAGCGGCGGGGGCGGGCTCACCGGCGGCGGGAATTTGGGCGACCGGATCGGGCTCGTTTCGGACAGCCGCCAGGGTGCCTTCGGATAGCGGGCATAACGGCCAAGCAGATCGGCGAAGCTCGTCGCCAGCCCAGCCTCGGAACCGTCGGCGCTCTTGCCGATGAAGCCCCAATTCCGCAGCACTGGATGATCGCCGACGAAGACCACATCATGCGGCCCGGGCACGACGAGGCAGCGGCCCAGGAACGGGCCGAAATCCTGGTCCTGCAGATGCGGCAGCAGCGTATGGAAAATCTGGCTCAGCGCCTCGGCCGCGGCCGCCCGTTCGTTCGGCGGCAATTCGGGCAACGGCACGGGCTTGCCTTCCTGGCGGACATACCAGCCGACCTGGCGGGCGGCTTCGGGATTGGCGCCGGAGAGCGGCTCGGCGAAGAAGGCGAGCAGCTCGGGGGCCGAGGCGCCGAACCGCTCGACGAGACGCTGATATTGCAACGCCACGGGCCCGCCTTCCCAGGCGACCGGTTCGACGGTCGAGAGGTCGGTCAGCGACAGAAAATGCGACGCACTCATCCCGGCACCTCGGATTAGCGGCGGGTGGGATTATCCGACGATGGTCGACAGGTCGTTGATCTTGTTCTGCAGATCGTTGTCGACCTGCTCATGCTGCTGCTGGCGTTGCTTGGCATCGTCATTGAGCTTGACGAAGTGCGAGGTACCGTTGTCCGGCGTATTGAGCGCCGTCTGGGTCGTGTTCGGAACCGGCGCGCTCGGCTGAGTCAGCAGCGACCTCAGCACAAAGCCCTGCGTGCCGTTATGATTGATCGCGACCCAGCCGTTGCCGGCATCGGCGCCGAGCATGACCTGGTCGCCCGGTTGCAGATGATCGACCACCGGAGCGTTCGTGTTCGGACCGCCCCGGACATTGAGCGCGCGCTGCGAGGTCGCGGTGCCGGAACTGTTGAAGCCGGCCGGCGGCGGGGGCGGGTTATAGGGCTGCGGCGGGCGCGGCGGCGTATAAGGCTGACCGTAGCTGGACGGCGGCGGCGGCGGTGCGCCGTTGCCTTGGTCCTGGATGCTGCCGGCATCGGCGCGCGCCTTGACATAGACCCGCTCGCGATTGGCGGAATCGCCGAGCACATCGATGATGAGCTGATTGTCGGCATCGACCTGCGCCTTGATCTGCTGCAGCTGTGCCCGCGCTTGCGGTGCCGTCATCGCATGCGCGTTATATTGCTGCTCGACCATGGCGATCTGGCTCTGCCGGCATTGGGTCAGGCTCGAGATCGCATTGTTGGTCGTGATCATGCGCTGCAAATCATTGGCCGCATCGGCATCGATCGAGGAGATGAGCTCGGCGCGCGTGCGCGCCTGCTGCTGCTTCTGGACATAGTAATCGACCGCCATGGCGAGCAAGGCGCCGGAGAAGAGGCCGATAAGCGCGCCCTGTGCGCGGTTCTTGCGGTCGATGACGGCGCCCGCCGCGGCCCCGCCGAGCCCGCCGGCCACGGCCGCGGTCACCATCGATTTCGAGAATTGATTGCCGGCATCGATCAGCACCTGGCGCGGCGCATGGCAGTAATCGCTGGGGTCGCCATAACGCTGCTGCAGCCCGGTGAAGCCGTTGGCGACATTGGTACAGCCGCTCAAGCACATGCCGATCACGGCGAGCGATGCCAGCGTCGTTCCGACCTGCCCAGGTCGCCCGACTGGCCTCGTCATGCTCTTGTTCATTCGACACCCTCCCATCCTGCTGGCCCCTTGATCAGCATTGATGTCCGGAGCGAGCCCGGTCATTTCTTGCCCCTTTTGTCCCGCAAAGTGCGTGTCTCATCGATCTCGTACAGCCAGGCTTGCTGCTCAGCATCGGGGATCTGCTGCTTGAGCTCGACCGCCCGGGCCAAATGCTTCAGCACCGCCTTCAGAATGCGTTCGGAAAAGGGCGAACCCTGGGCGGCGAGCTCGCGCTGCACCGCCTCCTCGGCATCGTCGAGATCCGCCTTCGACGCGGCCGAAAGCTCCCCGATGATCTGCGTATAAAGGCCGAAGCTTTTGGTCAGGCCCCGGTCGTAGCCCTTGATGCGCTCCTCGATCTTGTCGAACTGGGCCTGGTACTTCGGCGCGTCGGTCCCCGCCTCCTTGCGGTAGGTTTCGAGCAGCAGCGAATCGCTCAGCTCGCCGGCACCGAGGGAGCGGATATTGAAGGCGATCAGGATGGCAGTTTCCAGCTTCTCGCGCCGGACATTGCGTGCCGCTTCGGCGAGGCGCGTGTTGCTGGCGTCGAGGCTCGTCTTGATCTGGCCGATCTCGCTGGCGAGCTGCTGCTTGTCGAGGTCGCCCTTCTGATTCTGGTCCTTGAGTTTCTGAAGGTCGGCGGCCAGCTGATCGCGCGTCGGATCGCCGGATTTCTCGATGACATCGAGCGCATCGCCGAGTGCCGTCACGAGGCCGGGATTCTGCCGCCCGGTCGCCCAGCGCTGGTCGGGCGCCTGGCCGCTGACGAAGACCGGCAGCGACAGCACGAGCCGGAAACCGGTGGTCGGCGCCCGCGTCTCGCCCTCGAGATCGAATAGCGGCACCTCGCGGCGATATCCCACGCCGATAACGGCTTCGGGCGTGAACACATTGCCGCCCTTCAAGATGTAGCCGCCGGCCTGGCCGTGCAGCTCATCGGGCCGGGTCATGCGGAACGGCTCCAGCATGATCTCGTCGACATCGCCGACCATGTCGTAAAGACCGAAGAGATTGGGCAGTTTGCGCCCGACCCCGGCGAGGGGATGCTCGGGGTCATTGTTGTTGGGGTCGCTCAGCGACGCGATCTCGTCGAGCGACCCCACCCGAATCTCGCCCGTCTGCGGATCATGCACGCGATAGGTCTTCAGGCCCTGATCCTGCTTTCCGGCGGCACCGCCGCGGGCGGCATATTCCCACTCGGCCTCCGTCGGCAGGCGCGCATAGGCGGGCGAACCTTGCTCCCACGGTGTTTCCGGCTCGAGCCCGGCCTGGATCCGCGCCCGGTCACGCGCCATCAGCCAGCCATTATAGGCGCGCGTGAAATTGATCGCGTCGAACCAGGAGATGCGTGCCGCCGGCATCACGCGCGTCTCGCGCAGATCCTTCACCGACGCGGCGTATTCGGTGCAGGCCGCATCGTCGGCGCCGGCAAGACCGCCATCGGCCGCCATCAGATTGGCGGTGAGCAGCCGGTATTGCGGCTCGGTCACGACATATTTGGCGACATAGTAGGATTTGCCATCGAGCTGCTTGAGGTCGGCGGGTTTCTTGGGGTCGCGCGTGCCATTGCCCGACGGGAAGGCGCCGGCCAGACGATCCTCCTGCGGCCCGTCCAGCACGGTGCTGAGCTTGTCGGCATCGCTGGGTACCGCACCGAGATAGACCTGCTCCTCGTCGAGCAGATTCTTGCCGCCGACCACGATCTTCTCGAACAGCATGACATGGCCGCAGGGCAGCGGCAGGGCGAGCTCGGCCGGCAGGCTCTGGGCGCCCGCGGTCGTCGGGCAGGGGATCGGGGCCGAAGAATTGGTCGTCTGCGCCTTCTCGCGGGCCAGACGATAGGCGGCGGGGTCGTCGACCCGGCACCAATCTGACGCGCGCTTGACCGGCGGCTCGGCGGCATAGGTCGGCTTGGCCCAAAGGGCCAGCAGAACCGCGCCGATGACCGCCCCCAACCGCATCCTCATTCCTCCCTCAGCCCTTCGCCGGGTGCGATCCGGGCCGCGCGCGCGCCGCCCCAACTTGCCGCCAGCACGGCGCAGCCGACGGTGAGGGCGAGCGCCGCCGCCAGATGCTCCGGCAGCAGGCGGAAGATCTCCTCGCCCGGCACCTCGCCCTTGAACATCCGATTGACGAAGGGCGCGACCGCGATTGACACGCCGATCGCCAGAAAAGCGCCGAGCAGGGCCGACAGCACCGCCTGCACGATCGGAAAAAGGGCGATCGCACCCGTCGAGTAACCGATGAGCCGCAACAGGCTGAGCTCGCGCTGCTTGCGCACGACCGAGGCCCAGAAGCTCACCGTCATGACCAGCAGATAGCCCAGCGAGCCCAAGCCCGCGATGATCAGGAACAGGCTGGTCAGATCCTTGTCGAGCCGCTGGATGAACTGGATCTGGCCCAGCTCGGTCACCGCATCGATGCCCTGGCTGGCCAGCACGCTCCGCAGCGCCTCGACCTGATCGATCGACGACGCATAAAGCCGGAAGCTCGCGAAAGTGCGCGGCGTGTCGGGGCGCGGGCCGCCGTCCCAGCCATAAGCCGGCACGGCGATGCCTTCGCGGTAATCCTCGGCGGCGATCAGGAAGGGCAGGCGGACCAGGATGCCATCCCGCTCGAAGCGATTGACCGGCAGGACACCGATCACCTTGAGCGCCACATGGGCATTCTCGGGATTGTTGTCGCGCGTCCGGCCGAGCCTGCCGTCGATGAGCGTGCCGGCCGGGGCGGCGAGCTTCTCGGACGCGCTTTGCGACAGGATCACCGGCTCGGGCTCGGCCGCCGACCCTGCCGCGTCCGGCCAGGCGACGCCCGGCGGCAGCAACGGATCCCCGGGTCCGCTCGGCAGGAATTCGGCATTAAGGCTGCGGTCGCCCTCTTTATTGGACAGGATCACGGTGGCGGCGAGGAAGCGCGTATTCGGCAGCAGGAAGCCTACTTCCGGCCTAGCACCAAGCGTCTTGAAGAAGCTGTCGGCATATTGGCCTTGGCCGATCGGCTGCAGCGCCCGCGCGCGTGGGTCTTGCGCCAGCGTCTGGAGCAGCGAGCTCACGATGCCGAATTTGAGTCCGAACAGCACGAGCAGCGGCGTCAGCACGGCGGCGATACCGATCACGGCGCAGATCGAGAGCTTGCTTTCATGCACGAAGTCCCGGCACGACATGCCGACGATGGAGGAGTAGGCGCGCCAGCTCATGACGGCTCAGCCCGAAAAGACGGAGCGGGTGATGCCGGGACCGCCGGGCGTGATCTCCGGCGACAGCACGCGCAGGCCCGATTTCAGGACACGGTCGACATCATGGCTCGTGATGATCGTGGTGGTGCCGAGCTGCTCGGCCAGCTCGACGAAGATGCTCATGACCGTCCCGGCGTTGGTGGGATCGAGTGCCGCGGTCGGCTCGTCGGCCAGCACGATGGATGGGCGATGGGCAAGCGCGCGGGCGATCGCGACACGCTGACGCTCGCCGACCGAGAGGGCGGCCGGCAGCTTGCGCAGATGCTCGGTCAAACCCAACCGCTCGGCCAGCGCCCCGACGGTGCCGTCGTCATGGAGGCCGAGCAGCCTGCGGCCGACCTCGATGTTCCGGCGCACATTCAAGAAGGGAAGAAGCCCGCCGGTCTGCAGCACATAGCCCAGCCAGCGCCGGCGGATGGCGGCGAGACCGCCGGTATCCTGCCGCGCCATCAGGCTGGCGACATCGATGTCCGGCTCGTCGGGGCTGGGCGACAGACGGAAACAGCCGATCCGGGCCGGGCTCAGAATCATCGACAGCGCGTCGAGCAGAGTTGATTTGCCGGAGCCCGACGGGCCGATGATGGCGAGCTGCTCGCCCCGCCGGATCGACAGCGACGGCACCGAAAGCTCGAACAGGCTGCGGGCCGAGCGTTTCTGGACGATCAGGTCGCCGATCTCGAAGCTCATGGCGAGCGGCCCAGCATGCAGAGGGGAGGGGCCATGCTCGCCATCGCTCAGGGCAACGTCTCGAGCGGCACGGGATATGCCGCCTGCCCGGGATCGCCGCTGCCGAAATCGGTCCAGGCGCTCAGATCCTGGTACATGTCCTGATATTCCTTGAGCTTGAATTCGAGCTCATCGATCTCGGTCTGCTGACCGGTCGTCTGCAGCCCGCGCCATTGCTCGCTGGTCATGCGCAGGAGCTTGCTCTTGTAGGGCAGCAGCTTGAGATAGGACGGCAGGAGCCCGCTATCGGCGAGATTGGTGAAATCGCCGGCCGCGACTTGCCGGTTGGGATCGCCGGCCATCGTCGCCGACAGGCTTCGCAGCTGATCGAAGAAGGAGTTGGGCGAGAGGGCCGATTGCTTGGCCAGATCGGTGATGCGCTTCAGGCTCTGCGCCAGCCCGTTCAGCTGGTTGCGGGTCAGGAACACCTTGACCTTGAGCGACGGGTAGGGCGGGTGGGTCAGGTCCCGATCGGCGGTCCAGGCCTTGAAGAAGGCCGGCTGCTCGGTGCCGTTGCGCGAGCCCAGATATTCGATCTGCGCCCGGAAGATCTCATTGACGAGCGCCTCCTTGATCTGGGCCGAAGGATCGTTCGGTGCCGGTGACGGCTGGGCACCGCCCTGGCCGGCATCAGGGCGCGGGGCCGGTTGCGCAAGCTGGCCGCCGACGGCGCCCTTGATCAGCTGCCGCATCGTATCGGCATAGGCGTCGAGCGTGCGGCCGAACTCGTCGACAGATCCCGCCGGGATCGCGGCGTATTTGTTGACGGTGGGGTCGCCGGTCTGGGTCCCGAGCGCCTGATAGAGCTTGATCGCCTTCTGCCGCTCGGAAGCGTGCTTGTCGCCTTCCGGTGTCAGCAGATAGAGCGGGAAGAAGCTCACCTTCTTGCGGTTGGCGAGCTCGATGATGTTGACGAGATCGACGCCCGGGTAATGGGCCAGCTTGCCGTTGCCCGGCACGGCGCCGGCGTCGCTCGTCGTAATGATGTAGCGCGCGTCATAGGGTGCCCAGTCGAGCTGGTTGAGCGCGTCATACATGCCGGCGAAGGCATCCTCGTCCCAGCCCGGGGTGGGCACCTTGGCCTGCTGAACCTGGTCCAGATTGGCCAGCACCGTCTTCGGATCGGCGTTGGGGTCGAGCGGCTGGAAGATCTTCGTCACATACTCGATGCGCTTGTCCTTATCCATATTGTTGCGATAGGCCACGATGCCGAAGGTGACGTGGCTGACCGTGCCGTCCTCTTCGAGCCCGGCCTCGATCTGCTTCATCGTCTGGCGGATACGATCGATATAGGGCTGCATCGACAAGGTCGTGTCGATCAGGAAGACGAGCGCCACCCGGAACTGGGCGAGATGCGCCGTCTCGCTGTTGGGCGATGGGGTCGGCGTGGGGCTGGGCGGCGGCGGCTTGGTGCCGAGCGCATTGCCCAGCTGCAGAAGGAAGGTCGAGGTGTCGCTCGCATCGGCGAAGAAATCCGCCTTCCAGTCGAGGATCGGCATCAGGTAGGGGTGTTTCGAGTAATCGACCGGCGTCGCCGGCTCGAGTGCCACGACATCGGGATCGGCTTTGCCGGCCTCGAGCCCGGCCAGCAGATCATGCGCGTGCCCGGGCCCGTCATTGGCATGAATCAGCGTCTCGAGCGGCGGCCGATCGCCGAACATCATGACCCGTGCACGCTGTGCGCGGGGCGCATATTGCATGACCAGCATGCTGCGCCATTCCTGCGTCGCCGCGATCGGCAGCCAGCCGTCGCCGGCGCCCGACACCTTGGCGCCAACCTTGAGCCAGGCATCGGCCCCGTCGCCCTTGCGCTCATAGACATAGAGGACGGAAAAGATCGGCAGCACGCCGCCGACGGGTGCTGCCTGCTCGTCCGGCTGGCCGCGCAGCATGGCGCCGGGCAGCGTCAGGACGCGCTGATAGAATTCCGGCGCGTCGGCGAGCTTCAGCGGCTCCTGTGCGAAGGCCGGCCAAGCCGCGACGCACAGGATCAGGAGCGTCAGGAGTGTCTGCAGCCTTGCCGTCATTTGCCGACCATCCGCAGCAATTGCCCTGCCCGATCATCGCCTTTGGCCGCCGCCTGCTTCGCCCAATCGACCAGCCGGTCGAGATCGGGCTGAGCCGATAAGTCGCCGGCGGCGATAGCGCGCTGGTACCAGGTGCCGGCGAAAAGCGGGTTGGCCTCGGGCATCTGGAGCGCCCGCGCCCGGTCCGATCCGGGCGGCGAGAAATCCATCGGGTCGTAGATGCGGCCGAGCGCATGAGAGGCCGGGCCGTAGCCGTTGTCGGCGGCGCGGCGCAGCAGCACGATCGAGGCATCGACGGCGCCGCATTGCTGGCAGGCGAGCGCCTTGTCGTAGATCATCTGCGCCGACGGGTTGCCGGCCAGGAATTGCTGCGCATCGGCGAGCGCGTTCCGCGGGCAGCCCGGGTTCAGATAGAGATAAAGGCCGATGCCGCTGCCGGCCAGCAGCGCCAGGCCGGCGAGGGCGCCCAGGATCGGCAAGAGGATCCGCGGCCGCTTCTTCTTCCGGCGCTTTTCCTCGGCACTCTCCTCATCGACCGGCGGCTCGACCCGATCGATCACCAGCGGTGGCGGTGGCGGCGGAGGCGGCGACACCGGCTCATGCCGCACGATCACCGTCGGCTCTTCGGGCTCGCTCGGAACCTGGGGTATGATGACGGTGTCGGTGGCGGCACTTTCCTCGATGGGCGGGATTTCCGGTTCAGGCTGCGTCACGACCTGCGCCGTCTTCCAGGGAATGATGACGGTCGGCTCGCTCTCCTCGAGCCGCGCGCGGCGCTGCAGCTCCTCTTCCGAGGGCTCCGGGGTCGTGACATTGCCGAGGCGGCCGGCGCCGCGCTTGCGCGGACCGACGAAAGCGCGGACGCGCCAAGTCATGGCGCCGGCGACCGGCTGCGCCAGCCCGCCGCCGCTCAGCGCCACCTGGTAATTGCCGCGCTCCATATGCTGCACGATGTCGGGACCGAGCAGGATCTGGAGCCCTTCCGCGATCGGCTGCACGGCGCCCGGCACCAGCAGCACCTCCGGCACCTGCCAGCCGTCGGGCCCGAGATTGGGCGTCTCATAGCCCGAGCGCCGGATCGCGCAGCGCAAGCTCGCGGGCAAGGCGACCGTAGCCCCGGCGAGCCGCACGGTCAGAATCGCTTCGCCCGGGCGCGCGCCCTCTGCCGTCTCGATGGAAAGCGCCGCCATCGATCGACCGTCAGGCGGCGCGGGACGCGGTCAGGCGGCCCAGCACCTCGCCCAGCCGCGCATTCTCGACGACATTGATCTCGACGCCGGCCCGGAACGCGACATTCTGCCGAACCAGATCGCGGAAGGCGAAGAGCCAGTCGATCGCATAATCCGTGTCGAAAGGCTGCGGCTCTTCCGGCAGCACCGGGAATGTGCCGACAGGCGGGCGCTGGGCGAAGAGTTGCCTTTTGTCGCCGTCGAACTCGACCTCGCTGCCGGCCGGCCGGCCGGGGCCGCCATAGCCCAGCCAATCGACGAACTGGTTGATCATGAGCCCGGCCGGGATCGCCTGGCGCCAGATCAGCGCCTCCTTGGAGATGTCCTTGAACTGGCTCGCCTGCCGAATGGTCTGAGCCATCGCCTCGATGGCGCCGGTGCGGCGCATTGCGGTGGTCAGCTCCAGCTCGAGATCGACGATATCGGTCGCGGTCATGTCGAAATAGCCCAGCCACATCGGCTCGCGCGCGAACCCGTTCATGCGCTGACCCCAGAATTGCTCGACCGCTTTGGCGAATTGCTCGGCACTGTCGCGGATCTCGGTCCCGCCACCCGCACCGTTGCCATTGGCGCCGGCCGGCTTGCGGAAGAGCCGGTCGACGATGGCCTTGCTCTCGACTGCGGCACCGATCGTGCTCTTGCGTACGGCCTGCCGCTCGCCGGAAGTGTCACCCGACCGGTTGGTACGCCGCTCGCTCGAGAGATAGATGTCGTAGACATCGCTTTCGGGGATCTGGAGCGCGCGCAGGAACTCGCCGAAGGCCTGGTTCGCGATGCAGGCGGCCAGCCGCTCTGCGATGCGCTGGACCATCGCTTCCTTCTTGATCTGCTCGGCATTGATGTCGCCGGTGAAGAACAGCGGCTGCAGCCGCTGCTGCACGCTGTCGACCAGGCGCTGCAGCCGGCCGGTCACCTGGTCGCGCTTCAGCGCCGGATTGCACAGCGGCTCGAGCCTGCGGACGACCAGCGAGATGCCGCCGTCATTGAGGTTGAGGGCGGCTTCCCAGGCTTCGACCGGGTCGGAGAAATGCTTGTGCACATCTTCGTTCTCGAGGAACCATTTGCGCAGGTCGCCGACGAATTTGACCTTGTCCGATCGAACGCCCGTCTCGACGAGAGAGTCCGGGCTCGCATAGTCGAAGATCGCGTCCTGCCGGAAATTCGGATTGCGGATCCACAGGCAATTGTCGAACGCGCGGCCGGGCGTCCATTCCAAGGGCCAGGCCGGATGCGCGCTGAAGGGCTTCAGGAGCGAGGTCTGAAGCCGCGTCGACCAGCGAGCCGGCCCGGTTTCCGAGCCGGCACCTTGGGCGAAGGCCATGTCGAACTTGGTCATGATCAGGAACAGCGCGTTCGGCCGGCCGACCCGGTCGGCCGGCTTCTCGCCCTGTGTCGCCCGGATCCATTCGAAGACGAGGCCGGGCAGGCTGACCACCTCCATATTCTCCGGCCCCATGCAGAGCAGCATGCTGGTCAGCTCCTGCTCGGCACAGTAGCGCTCGAAGAGATAGGCCACCTTGCCGCGCAGGAAGAGCTCCTCGCGCACGCCGGGCTGCGCGATATGGCGAACCTCGTTGGCCTTGCGCGAGCGGGCACCCGGGAAATCCAGGAGATCGGTGTGATCGAAGAAGGCGTAAGGCCGGTCCTTCATGACGATCTTGAGCTCGGCGATGAGGGCCGTAAGCTCGGCACGCCGCATCATCGCCTGACGCTTGCCGGTCGAGATGGAGACGCTGTCGGCACCGGTCGCGTCGGGATCGCCGAGGCCTGCCAAAGTCTCGACATTGATGATGCTGGCCGCACGCCGCTTAGCCACGCCGCCTTCGAGCGTGCAGAGCCCGTCAAGCGCGCAATAGGCGGTCGGCGCGAAATCGATCGAGGCCAGCGCGTCATAAAGCCGGCGATAGATGCCGGTGAAGACCTCGAGCCCGTCCCAGATGATCGTGAAAAGCTTGGCCCGATCGGCGACGGCGAGCCGCGGTGCCAGCTCGGCGAGGCGATCCCAGAAGCCGATGCGGCGCAGCACCTTGATGCGCGGATTGCCGATCAGCCGCTCGTTGCAATATTCCTCGAGGTCCGTGCATTGATCCTCGCCCAGCGGCCCGACGGGTCCCGCGGCCATGCGCGGCGCCAGCTGATCGAGCGCCTCCAGGATCTTGGTCGCGTCGTGCTGGCTCTCGTCTTCCTGGTCGTGGACGATGTCGTTGACGTAGGCATTGACCAGGATCTTCACGACATCGATCTCGGTCAAAAGCCGGATCTCGACCGGATGGCCGGCTGGCGACGGCGCCCCGTGCTCGATCGTGAAGCGGGTGACGACGCCGGTCAATTCCTTGCCGCCCGCGGGATTGATCTCGGCGATGAAATCGACCGGCAATCCAGCGAAATCGGCCATCAGCCGCTCGGTGCCGCGGCGGGCAAGTGCCGAGATCATATAGGATTTGCCGGCCTGGCTTGGGCCGAACACGCCGACGCACATCTTGCGCGTGGCGGCGGCCTCGAGCTTGCCGGCGGCGACCGCGGCGCGCTTCAGCTCCTTGACGAGCCCGCCCGTCTCGAGCTTCAGCGTCGCGGCATTGGCACCGAGCCATTGGATGCCGTCACGGATCGCCTGGCCTGCATCGCGGCAGCTCTCGCTCAGCTTTTCGTCCATCGCGGCCATGCCGTTCTGCCCCCAGAAGTCAGGTAATGGTGAGGATGCCGGTATCGAGCCAGTATCCGGCTTCCTCCTTCAGCGTCTGGAGCCGCAGCTCCAGCTCGGTCAGCCGGACCGGCCCGCCATCGGCGGCGCTGATATCGGTGATGCGGAAGGCCCCCTCGTCGCGCAGATCGCCGATCCGGGCGACCCGGACCGTGTCGTCATCCTCGTCGCCCTTGCGCATGAAGGAGAGGGTGACGCGATAGGGCAGCCGTCCGCGCGCATTCTGCACGGCGGTATTGTTGGCGAAGGACAGGCGATAGAAGGGGGTCGCCGTCCAGCGCTCGGCATCGAGCTGGCGAAAGCCGATGAAGATCGGCGCATGGAAATCGAGCGTGCGCTCGAGCTCGATCTCGTCGCGGCTATCGAGGTCGAGCGGCGGAAACAGCTCCTTCGAGCGCCGGATCTGACCCGACAGCTCCATCTCGCCGACGAAGCGGGCCGTCGAGCGCGGCTTCATCCGGCCAGTGCGGAAGGAGAAGGCCTCGAGCTGCCCTTCGGCAAGCGCGCAGAGCATGGCGCCGACCGAGGCCATGGTCTTCGGATCGACCAGCCGGCTGCCGGCGCTGCGGTACGGGTACCAGCTGGCGAGGTGGTGCTCATGCAGCGCCACGATCCGATGCGCCGGCAAAGGCATTTTCGACAGCACCGCCGCGCGCACGGCGGGCAGGCAGGAGGGCCGGCCCGACAGCAGCAGGAGATCGCAATCATACATATGAACGACCTCGCAGAGATCGGCGAGGATCCGGCCGATTTCGTTGCGCACGGTCGCGTCGATCTCGGCCATGTCGAGCGTGAAGCTGACATCATCGAGCGCGAAACCGGCGCCCCCGGCCTCCTGCACCGGCTCCTCGAGGAAGCGGCGAACATCAAGCCGTGGCAGGCTATCGGCACTGAAGAAATCGGGGAAACGGATCGTCTCGGTCTGGTTGCCCTGCTTCAGATCGACGGTCTCGTAGCGACCGAGGATGGCGAGCCCGATCGGCACCGCGACTTGCCGGATGAAGCGCGTGCGGGCGGCGCGCTGCTGCTCGGATTGAGCGCCGAAATCGCCGCCGGCGAGGCGGGTCAGGATGTCCTTGGCGTTGCGGGCACCGGCAGCGGCGATCGCCTCGCGCAGAGGCCGCATGACATGGGCCTCGACTACCGCGCGCAGGATATTGTCGCCGGCGGTGTTGAAGCCCTCGCGGAACTCCTCCGTCGGCTGGATCACGACGGCAGCACCCGAGCCCTCGCTGCGGTAGGTCGTGATCACCAGGTCGGTGGTGCCGCCGCCGATATCGATCGTGGCGATGCGCAGGCTGGGCTGGGCTTCCTTGTTGCGGCGCCTACCGAGCGCCTGGAACAGATAGGCGGCATCCCCGCGCAGCTTATGGACGATCTCGTTATAGAGATAGACGATCTGGGTGGCGCTCGCCTCGTCCCAGTCGCAGCGCACCTCGGGCGAGAGCCGGTAATCGCGCTCATTGGCATTGCTGTCGCGCCGTCTTGTCCGCGCGATGATGTAGTTCTGCCAGCCCAAGGCCCGCCAGGTCGTCTCGACGGCCCATTCGGCCCAGCGCGTGAAGATCTTGCGCTCGGCGATCGGCATCGCGGTCGGCATGGTCAGGATGATGCGCCGCAAGCGGCGCGGCAGGTCCGAGCCGCGCCGCTCGGCGCGTTGGGCCGGCGAGTTAATGGTGACGAGCGCGTGGGTGATGATCTCGCTCAACATGAACATCATGAGCGAGGAGCGGGAGAAGACCGGCGTCGTCACCGGATCGGCGGTCTGGCCCTGATATGCGGGGTCGCGCAGCACGCGCGGATCGTCGACCCGGTCGGTCGGCGTGCCGCGGTCATTGACGAACTCGACGAAGGGGCCGCGCACGACCGGATCCTCGGTCGCCGCATCGTCGATGCCGGTGTTGAAGCGCCATTCCTGCGGTCTTGCATGCTGGTCCCACAGATAGCGCTTCGGGCTCGACATGCCGGTGGCGCCGCGCGCACTGCGGGAATGCACGAGCAGCCGCTGCGCCTCCGGTCCGACGCGCACCACGCTCGGCCATTGGAAGGCATCGCCGCGCCGGCCGCTGCCGCGCGAGAATTGATGCGGATCGCCGAACCGTGCCAGCGAGAATTCGATGCTGGAGCTGAAGGGCTCGCGATACGTCCGGGCCGGGCTCGTAAGATCCCTCAGCTCCAGAATGTAGCTGTCGTTGAGATCGGTCTGCCGGTCGGCACTCGTCTCGATCAGGATCCCGCAAGTGCGCGAATTGCCGATATCGAGCACCAGATCGACCTCGACCGGCACATAGCGCTGCGGGTTCACCAGCCGGATCTGCGGGATGATCTTGAGATCGTCGAGCACCTGCAGATATGTCAGGAACCGGGCGATATGCTCGCAGGCATAAGGGAAATCATCGTCGGTCAGCACGCGCCCGCGCCGCTGGGCCGCACGCAGCCGGTGCGCGCGCAGCAGATCCTCGAGCCAATCGGCGACCCAATCGAGATTGACGAACCAGCCGCAATCGACCTCGTGTGCGGCCAGCACGAAATCGGCCCCGTCATTGACCTCCTTCGGCGTCAGCGACGGCTCGATGCCTTCTTCCGTCGCAGGCTCGATCTGGGTGTCGAAGGCGATGGTCAGGCTGTGGGTGTTGCCTTCCTTGTCCGCCTCGTCCAACGGCGCCACGCGCGCCCGCGCCCAGTCGGCCGGACCGCGGCCGAACTGGGGCCGGCCGTCGGGCCGCTCGCGCTCCTTGCGCAGCATGGGGATCGGGACCCATTCGCCCATGAAGATCTCGAGCCCGCGCTCGGCCGTGAAGGTATATTCCGGCTGGATCTTGCGGGCGCGCGCCTCGCCCATCTCCTTGGTGCGCGGATCGATCGCGACCTTGCCGGTCGAGCGGTCGAGACAGTCGCCCGACCGGTCGTCAAGATCCAGGCACACGAGAAACGTGTCCTGCTCGATCGCGGAATCAGTCTTGTCCTGGACTAAATATTCCCAGAAATGCCGTCTCGTCTTCGCGACCCGCTCGATGTTGAAGCGGAGGTCGAGAAACTGCAACGTGCCGCCGGGAATAAGACTGACGATCGCGCCATAGGCGGCCGACTTGGTCATGTACGCTCTCCGTCAAGCCAAGCTCCGGCGGCGGAGCCTGGTGAACTGCACCTGCTCTCTAGCGCAGGATGATTTCAGGTCGAATCGACCTGAAATCTGAATCCTTCGCCATTATCCAGCTAGAGACCGATTCAGCTATCAGCTCGAACCGAGCTGATAGCATCGGGCTCTAGACGATCGGTCGGCGCGAATTTGACAGGGGCCCAGCCGATCAAAATGACACAGGCCAAGTTTTACCAGACTTTACGCCGCATTGTTATGGAGTCGATGGCGGTTTGCCGGTTTGCTAAATCCTGTTGCACCAATGCGAAGTTGCTCGCGCGGCGCGTTCAATCGCCGGCGCTGACGACACCGCTGATGAGGTTCGCCTCGAGCAGATCCTCGTTCGTCGGGATTGCCGTCAGCGGCCCGATCGCGTCGATCAGCCGGATCAGCGCCGCCTCCTGCGCGTGGCGGATCGCCTCCGCTTCCTCGGGCGTCACGGAAGCGAAGCGGATCGTGCCGCCGGGCCGCATCCGGCCGAGCCGAGGCAGATCGGCCGAGATGACGTTGGCGATCTTGGGATATCCGCCCACCGTCTGATGATCGGCCAGGAGCACGATCGGCTGGCCGGTGCCCGGCACCTGCAAGGCGCCGGTGGCGATGCCGTCGGACGCGATGTTGAAGCCCTTGGCATGGCGCAGTTTCGGGCCGGAAAGCCGCATGCCCATGCGGTCGGCCTCGGCCGTGATCTCATAGGATCCCGAGAGAAACTCGGCAACCGACTCCGGCTCGAACCAGTCATCCTGGGGGCCGAGCAGAAGCCGGATCGGTCCCTCGCCATAGGCGATCTCGCCGGCACGCCGATCGGGACCCGGCGTCGCGGACTCGCGTGCCAGCGGCAGCCGATCGCCCGGTCGCAGCGCACGCCCCTCGAACCCGCCGAAGCTGCCGCGGAGATAGGTCGATCGGCTACCCATGACCGGCGGAACATCGAAGCCGCCTTCGACCGCCAGCACCGCGCAGGCGGAATCCGTGAAGCCGCCGATCGCGACCTTGGCGCCGTGCGGGGCCAGCGCGCTGCGATTGGGCTCGATCCGGGCGCCATCGATGGTAAGGCCGGCATCGGTTCCGACCAGGGCGAGGCGCACCGAGTCAGCCTCGACCGTGAAGCTCGGCCCGAGCGCCAGGATCTCCAGAACCGCCTCGCTCCCCTGATTGCCGACCAGCGCATTGGCGAGCCGTGCGGCGAGCGGGTTGAGCACGCCCGAGACCGGCACGCCGTAACGCTGCCAGCCGAACCGGCCGAGATCCTGGAGCGTCGTCGACAGGCCGGGCCGATCGATCTTGAGATGACCACTCATACGGCGCACTCCCGGCGCGGGTCGTACTCGCGCGCAGCCGCCGCGACGCGGATGCGGCCATGCTCGGCTGCGTCGATCGGGCGGAACCGCACCTCGTCGCCCGGCGCCAGCAGGGTTGGCGATTCATGCGCGGGATCGAACAGCGGCAGCGGGCAATTGCCGATCAGGTGCCAGCCGCCCGGGCTGTCGGCCGGATAGATCACGCTCAGCTTCTGCGCCACGGCGACCGAGCCGCTGGGCACGCGCGTGCGCGGCTCCTGCCGGCGCGGCAGATCGAACTTCGCGTCAAGCCCGGCCAGGAACGGGCAGCCGGGCAGGAAGCCGATTACGGCGACCGTAAAGCTTGTCTCCTGATGTCGGGCGATCACGGCATCAGGGGCGAGGCCGGTCGCCGCAGCGACATCCTGGAGGTCGGGCGCGAAGCCCGGATCATAGCAGGCCGGCAGCAGCCAATGCCGCCCGGCCGCGGCCTCGGCAGTATCGGTCTTGAGCGACCGGATGCTGTCGATGAGGGCGGCGCGCGTCGTCGCCAGCGGATCGTAATGCACCATGAGCGAGCGGAAGGTCGGCACCGTCTCGATCACGCCGGTGAGATTGGCCGCGGCGATGGCGCGGTCAAGCGCCTGGACGGCCGCGATGAGGGCGGGGTCGATGACGGTGCCGAACTCGACGACGAGGGCGGCGTCGCCGGCGGCAAGGAAGCGAGGTTCGGGGGGCTGGGAAAGGGTCGTCACGGTGCCTGCTAACCGGTCGACAGGAGGGCTTGGCTGTGATCCTAATGCGCCCGGCACCGACTGGCGAGGGAGCTTCAGCATGACGGGAATGATCGATCTCAATGCCGATTGCGGCGAGAGCTTCGGCGCCTGGCCGATGGGCAATGACGAGACGGTGCTGGGCCTCGTCACCTCGGCGAATATCGCGTGCGGCTTCCATGCCGGCGATCCGCAGGTCATGGCCAAGACCTGTGCGCTCGCCAAGCGCAACGGCGTCAGCATCGGCGCCCATCCGGGCTTTCCCGATCTCCAGGGCTTCGGCCGCCGGCCGCTGCCGATGAGCGAGGCCGAGATCGAGACGATGATTGCCTATCAGGTGGGCGCCCTCATGGCGATCGCCGCCCGCGCCGGCGCCCGCGTCGCCCATGTGAAGGCGCATGGCGCGCTCTATAATCTGGCCGAGCGCGACCCGACCGTCGCCCAGGCCATCGCCCGCTCGGTCAAATCGGTCGAGCCGTCGCTGATCCTCGTCGCCGGCACCGGCTCGCCGCTCGTCGGTGCGGCCGAGGCGGCCGGATTGCGCTATGCCACCGAAGGCTTTCCCGATCGCGCCTATAATGACGACGGTACGCTGGTCTCGCGCAAGGAAGCGGGGGCCGTGGTCAAGGATCCGGCCGTGGCCGCCGAGCAGGCCTGCCGCATGGCGCTCGACGGCAAGATCAAGACGGTCGGCGGCAAGCTGCTCGACCGCTCGGTCCAGACCCTCTGCATCCATGGCGACGAGCCGACCGCGGCGGCGGTCGCAGGCGCCATCCGCACGGCCTTGACCGAGCGCGGCGTGCGGATCCTGGCCCTGCCGCAGATGATGGAGTAAGGACCAGATGATGCCGGAACAGCCGCAACTCAAGCCGCTCGATCCGTCGGAACTGAGCGAGGAGCAGCGCGAGGTGCTGGCCCCCTTCGCCGAGCGCGGGCGCGTGCTCAATATTTTCGCGACGCTGGCCCATCACCCGAAGCTTTTGAAGCGCTGGCTCGTCTTCGCCAACCACATCCTGTCGAAATCGAGCCTGCCGCCGCGCGAGCGCGAGATGGCTATCCTCCGGATCGGCTGGCTCTGCCGCGCCGAGTATGAGTGGGGCCAGCATGTCCAGATCGCTAAGCGGTCCGGACTAAGCGACGCGGAGATCGCGCGCATCTCGGCGGGGCCTGCGGCACCGGGCTGTACACCGGCAGAGGCGGCACTCTTGCGCGCGGTCGACGAGCTTCATCGCGACGCCGTCATCGGCGAGACGACCTGGGCCACCCTGAGCGCCCATTTCGACACGCAGCAGCTGCTCGACCTCGTCTTCACAGTCGGCAACTACAATCTCGTCTCGATGGCGCTCAATACGCTCGGTGTGCGGCTCGATGCCGGCATTCCGGGCTTCGAGCAGCTGACGCTTACGCCGCCTTGACCTCGGCCAGGAAACGCTCGACCTCGGTCCTGAGGCCGGTCGCTTCGCGATCGAAGGTCTCGGCCGAGGCGAGCACCGACTGAGCCGAGCCGCCGGCCTCGCCGGCCGCCTCGTTGACGGCGGCGATATTGACCGCGACCTGCTCGGTGCCCTCGGCCGCCTGCTGGATGCTGCGGGCGATCTCCTGCGTCGCGGCACCCTGCTCCTCGACAGCGGCGGCGATCGTGGCCGCGACCTCGCTCGTCGTGTTGATGGTGCGCATGATGCCGTCGATCGCGTCCACCGCATCGCGGCTGGCCGACTGGATGCCGCCGATCTGGCTCTGGATCTCCTCCGTCGCCCTGGCGGTCTGCGTGGCGAGCGCCTTGACCTCGCTGGCCACGACGGCGAAGCCCTTGCCGGCCTCGCCGGCGCGCGCCGCCTCGATCGTGGCGTTGAGCGCCAGGAGGTTGGTCTGGCTCGCAATGCCGTTGATGAGCGCCACCACCTCGCCGATCTTCTGCGCCGCCTCGGCCAGGCCGCGCACCTTGGCATCCGCACTCTCGGCCGCGCGCACGGCGGTCATGCTCGATTCCGACGCGCGCGTCACCTGCTCGGAGATGGAGACGGTCGAGGAGGTCAGCTCCTCGGTCGCGGCCGCGACAGCCTGGACATTGTTGGTGGCGGCAGCCGCCGCCTCGGCGGTTTCGGTCGCCTTCCGGCTCGCCTGGTCGGCGATCGAGGCCATGCCCTTAGAGGTGGTCTTGAGGCCGGTCGCAGCCTCGGACAGCGTGCCGACGACGAGGCCGATCCGCTCCTCGAACGATCTCGTCATGCGCTCGAGCGCCTGCGACCGCGCCTCGCGCGCAGCGCGGGCTGCGGTCTCGGCGGCGGTGAGGCGAGCCGCCTCGACGCCGTTCTCCTTGAACACCTGAACGGCGCGGGCCATGTCGCCCAGCTCATCCTTGCGCTCGGCACCCGGCACTTCGAGCTGATAGTCGCCGCCGGCCAGCACGCGCATGGCGCGGGTGAGCGCCTGGAGCGGCTTCAGGATGAAGATCGTGGTGACGCCGAATGACATGGCGAGGCCGAGTGCGATGCCGATGCCGGCGATCGCCAGCATCTCGATCATCCGCGTCTCATAGAGATCGGCCATGCGCTGCTTGATGGCAGCGACGCGCGCCTCGTTCTCTTGCACCAGCCGGTCGATATCGGTGCTCAGCTGCTGCCGGTTGCCGCGATTGAGATCGTTGTCGCTATAGTCGCGTGCCTTGTCGAGGCCGGCCTCGCGCGACAGCCGCACCGTCTCGGTGCGGTATGTGACGAACTCGTCGACCCCCTTCTGCGCACCGTCCAGCTCGTGCTTTTGCGCATCGGGCAGGAGGCCGTGCCACTTCTTCATGAAGTCCTGGATGTGTACCAGATTCTCGAGGAGCGGCTTGGCGAACTTCTCGGATTCTTCATGGCTGCGGCCCATGAACACGCCGCGCGTATCCATGACGACGGCATAGACCAATCCCTTGACCTCGAGGCCGACATCGCTGCAATCGGCGGCGACGCGCATCTCTTCGACGGCCCGGTCATAGGTCTTGAGCGCATCGAGGCCGCGCCAGCTGATGATCGCCGCCACGGCCGACAGCAGGAGCACGATGCAGAGTATCTTCGTGCCGATCTTGAGGCTTGAGAAGGACGGCATAGCGGTTCCCGAACAGATTGCAAATCCGCCGGAACCTTGGTCATCAGGGGTTTAACAAATCCCTTATGCCACAATTGCTTCAAATAGGAATCAGGAGCGCTTGCGCCGGCAATCGTCCGGCTCGGTGCCCGCGGGCGCGATGCGGATCAGCAGCTGCTGCGACAATCCGACGGTGCCCGACCCGAAGAACTCGAAATCGCCGTTCGCGCGGGCGAGATAAGGGTCGAGATTGTTGAGGCTCATATCGCGGAAGAGGGCGCGCACGACCGTGCCGTCGCGCCGCCAGATATGCTCGACCAGATCCTGCTCGCCCACTGTATGGGCGCCCGCGGTACAGCTCTCGTCCGGCGGGCCGTAGAGATCGGCCAGCGCCTTGAAGGCAGCGGTCGATACTTCGGGCACCGCGCCATGGCGCGGCCGCTCGATCTGGATCCGCTTCAGCCCGTGGCCGCCATTATCCATCTGGAAGAAGACGATGAAGGGATAGCCGCCGATCGGATAGGCCTTCAGCACCAGATCGACATGCGAATCGCCGAAATCGAGCGGCCGGTCGAGTGCCGTCGCTTCCTTGCCGAACTGGTCTGCCAGTGCCTTGTCGCTTTCGCCCCAGCTGGTGCCGTGAAAGCCGGTCTCGCCTGTCGCGGCCGCGGCCGGATCGGTCAGCAGCAATGCTGCGAGGGCGAGCAGAATGCCGGTGCGGCGAAGCGACGCTGTCATCTCAGGCCGAACGCGGTACCGCGTCAGCGAGATCGGCGACCGGCTCGACGAAAGGCTGGTCCGCCCGCATCAGGAAGGCGAGGCCGGCGCCGATCGGCAACAGCGCGATCGAGCCCAGGAAGGGCAGGGTCCAGCTGCCGGTCCAATCGACGATCGCGCCGAAGACGAGAGGCGAGAGGATGCCGGCGATGCCGAAACCGAAATTCATCATGCCGCTGGCCGAGCCGGCATAGCGGGGGGCGATATCCATCGGCACCGACCAGATCGGTCCGACGATGAGCTCGACGAAGAAGCAGGCTGCCGAGAGGCAGATCGCGACCGTGGTCAAATCCGGCACGCTCACCACCGGGATGAGGAAGACGAAGCAGCCGAGCATGCCGACCACGATGACGTTGCGCCGTGCTTTGCCGATATCGCCAGTGCGCCGGTAGAGCCAATCGCTGGCGATGCCGCCGATCGAATCGCCGAACACGCCGGCCAGCAGCACGCAGGTGGTGAACCAGGCCGACTGTTTGAGGTCGAGGTGGAAATTCTTGGCGAAGAAGCTCGGAATCCAGGTCAGGAACACCCAGAGCGTCCAGCCATAGCAGAAATCGACCGCCGTCACCGGCAGCATGCGCCGCTGCAGCGCCAGCCACGGCACCTGGCCCGCGCGTGCCGGAGTCGGGCGCAATTGGGCGAGCTCGGCCGATGACACCTGCGGATGCTGGCGTGGATCGTCCCGGAAGCGCCAGAGCCAGAGCGCTACCCACAGGAGGCTCATCGCCCCCAGCACGACAAAGGAGCCGCGCCAGGAAATGCCCAGCACCAGTGCCGCCACCAGCGGCGGCGTCGCGGCGTTGCCGAAGCGCGAGGCGGCATGCGTGATGCCCTGGGCGAAGCCCCAGCTCCGCTCGGGCAGCCAGGATGCCAGCGCCCGGGTCGCAGTCGGGAACGCCGCGCCCTCGCCGAAGCCCAGCGCCAGCCGGGCCGCCATCAGCGAGCCGAGGCCACCGATGAAGCCGGTGAGGATGGTCGAGACGCAGACGATGGCGCCCGACAGCGCTAGCATGCGGCGCGCGCCCATGCGGTCGCTGAGCCAGCCGCCCAGCAGCTGCAGGATCGCGTAGGGCCAGGCGAAAGCCGAGACGGCAAGGCCGAAATCGGCATTGGTGAGGCCGAGTTCCGAGCTCATGACCGGCCCGGCCGTCGCGATATTCACCCGGTCGATATAGAGCGTCAGATACATGAGGCACAGAATGCCCAGCACCTGGTTCGGAACGCTCAGCCTCAGCTTCGGCATGATTGGGCCTCGCTCGAGAAGCATCGTGCTGTGGGATCAGGCCGCGGGTCGGGTCTCCGCCTTGATCTGAGTGCGGTGCATGACCCGCCGTGCCGAGGCGTCGAACGGGTCGCGCCGATGCATGGTGCAGCGATTGTCCCACATCACGAGATCGCCCACCTGCCAGTGATTGTACCAGCTGAGCTCGTCGCGCGTCGCATAGGCCCAGATCTCGTCGAGCAGCGCTTCGGATTCCGCCAGCGGCAGACCCTCGATATAGGCGTTGCGGCGCCGGCCCAGATAGAGCATGCGCCGTCCGGTCTCGGGGTGGGTGCAGACGAGCGGGTGCAGCGTGCCAGGGGCGGCGACCGGGTCGTCGGTCGCGGTGACGCCCTGGCGCAGATAGCCGCCGCTATTATAGGTACCGTCATGCTTGACGCGCAGCCCGGCGAGCCGGGCCTTCATCGCGTCGGGCAGCGCTTCATAAGCCTTGTACATATTGACGAAACCGGTGTCCCCGCCGCTCGGCGGCACTTCGAGCGCATAGAGCACGCTCGCCTTGGGCGGATCGACTTGATAGGACATGTCGGTGTGCCAGACCGCCTCGCCCGAGCCCAGGCTGCCGATCGCTTGGCCATTCTCGATCACGTTCGAGACGACATAGAGTTCGGGATATCCCGAGACATAGCGCTGGCCGTTCTCCTGATTGGGGGCGAGATCGAGAGCGCCGAACCGGCGGCTGAAAGCGATAAGCTCGCCGTCCGTCAGATGCTGGCCGCGGAACAGCAGCACCTGATGATCGAGCCAGGCGCTGTGGACCAGCCGGAAGCTCTCGTCATCGAGTGCCTTGAGATCGAGACCGCGGATCTCGGCGCCGACGCCGCCGCCGGTCGGAACGATCTCGATCGGGAGGGTTTCAAGCTGTTGCGGCTGCTGCATGATGGGCCTCATCCTGGTCGGCATTGCCGGGTAGAATAACGATCCGACCGCTCCCGTCCACCATGCGATTATCGAGCGGCTGGCGGGCGCGGACGGGGAATGGTACGAAATCAAGAGACACGAGAGAACGCAAGAAAGGGAGGGTGTTATGTCGCATGAGTTGCAATTCTATATCAATGGCGAGTGGGTGGCACCGCTGAGCTCGGCCACGCTGGACGTGATCGACCCGTCGAACGAGGAGCCGATCGCCAAGATCGCCATGGGCTCGGCTGCCGATGTCGATCGTGCCGTCGCCGCTGCCAAGGCCGCCTTCCCGGCCTTTTCCCAGACCAGCCGCGGTGAGCGCCTGGCGCTCCTGCAGAAGATCACCGCCGCCTACCAGGCGCGCTACAAGGATGTGGCCGACGCGATTTCGCGCGAGATGGGCGCCCCGTCCCAGCTCGCCATGCAGGCCCAGGCGGCCATGGGCATGGCGCATCTCGCCAAGATGATCGAGGTGCTGGGCAGCTACGAGTTCGAGCATCTGCGCGGCACCACCATGATCGTGAAGGAACCGATCGGCGTGTGCGGCTTCATCACGCCGTGGAACTGGCCGATCAATCAGATCATGTGCAAGGTCGCGCCCGCACTCGCGGCCGGCTGCACCATGGTGCTGAAGCCGTCGGAAATCGCACCGCTCAACGCGATCATTTTCGCCGAGGTGCTGCACGAGGCGGGCGTGCCCAAGGGCGTCTTCAACCTCGTCAATGGCGACGGGCCGACCGTCGGCCAGGCGATCTCGAGCCATCCCGATGTCGATATGGTGTCCTTCACCGGCTCGACCCGCGCCGGCGTCCTGGTCGCGAAGGCGGCCGCCGACACGGTGAAGCGCGTGCATCAGGAGTTGGGTGGCAAGTCCGCCAATATCCTGCTGCCCGATGTCGATCTCAAATCGGCGGTCAGCAAGGGCGTCACCGGCTGCTTCCTCAATAGCGGCCAGTCCTGCAACGCGCCGACCCGCATGTTCGTCCAGGCCGGCCAGCATGACGAAGCGGTCGCCATCGCCCGCGCCGTCGCCGAACGCTTCAAGGTCGGAGCGCCCACGGCCGAAGGCACGGTGCTCGGGCCTGTCGTGAGCGAAGTCCAGTTCAACAAGATCCAGCGCCTCATCCAGGCCGGCATCGATGAAGGGGCGACGCTCGTCGCCGGTGGCACGGGCCGGCCCGAGGGGCTCAATCGCGGCTATTATGTCCGCCCGACCATCTTCGCCAATGTGAAGCCCGAGATGACGATCTCGCGCGAGGAGATCTTCGGGCCGGTGCTGTCGATCCTGCCCTATCAAAGCGAGGAAGAGGTCATCGGCCTCGCGAACGACACGGTCTATGGCCTCGCCGCCTACGTCCAGTCGAACGACCGCGACCATGCGCGCAAGATTGCCGCACGCATGCGCGCCGGCAATGTCAGCATCAACTATCCGGGCCTCGACACCGGCGCACCGTTCGGTGGCTACAAGCAGTCCGGGAATGGTCGCGAATGGGGCGAGTTCGGCTTCGAGGAGTTCCTCGAGACCAAGGCCGTCATCGGCTACGAAGCCGCCTGAGGGAAACGAAAGGGCCGGACTTTGCGTCCGGCCCTTTTCGCGACAGGCTTTGCCAAAGCTCGTCCGTCCGGCATAGGATTCGCCGCCATCCAGCGGAGCCCGAACCCGATGCTGACGAGATCCCAAGTGACCGAGAAGATCCTGTCCGTTAAGCGCCGTAAAAGCCTGAAATGGAAGGAGGTCGCGGCCCAGCTCGGCGATAATTCGCCGGTCTGGTACACGGCGGCGCTGCATGGCCAGATGCCGCTCTCGGCCGACGAGGCGGCCAAGGCCGCGACCCTCTTCGATCTCGACGAGGACGAGACGCTGCTGCTGCAGGAGATCCCCTATCGCGGCTCGCTGCCGACGGCGGTGCCGACCGATCCGCTGATCTATCGCTTCTACGAGCTGGTGCAGGTCTATGGCACGACCTGGAAGGCGTTGATCCAGGAAGAGTTCGGCGACGGCATCATGAGCGCCATCGATTTCGACATGGCGATCGAGCGCGAGCCGAATCCCAAGGGTGATCGCGTGCGTATCACCATGAGCGGCAAGTTCCTGTCTTACAAGGTTTATTGAGCTTCGCATGCTCGGAGGAAGAGTCGTGAACTATCCCGCAGACACCGTCATCCACCTGCTCGACAAGGGCGCCGAGACGGCCCCGGCGATCGCGGCCCCGGGCCGACCGGCGCTCAGCCACGGCGCCTTGCGGGCGCTCGCCGGTGCGACGGTCGCGGCTTTGAACGGCATGGGCATCGGTCGCAACGACCGGGTCGGCATCGTGCTGCCGAACGGCCCGGAGATGGCGACGATCTTCATCGCCGCCGCCTGCGGCACCACGACGGCGCCGCTCAATCCCGCCTATCGCGCCGACGAGTTCGAATTCTACCTGTCCGACCTCAATGCCAAGGCGCTGATCATCCAGGCCGGCATGGAGAGCCCGGCGCGCGCCGTCGCCGCCCAGCGCGGCATTCCGATCATCGATCTCGTTCCAGACGAGAGCGGTCCGGCCGGCGCCTTCACGCTGAAGCCTGAAAAGCCGCTTGCCGGCACGCCGGCGCAGGGCGGCTTTGCCGGGCCCGAAGATGTGGCCTTGGTGCTCCACACCTCGGGCACGACCTCACGGCCCAAGATCGTGCCGCTGCGCCATATCAACGTCACGGCGTCGGCCTATCACATCGCTGATACGCTGGCGCTCGAGCCTGGCGATGTCTGCCTCAACATCATGCCGCTGTTCCATATTCACGGGCTCATCGCGGCGGTGCTGTCGAGCATCTCGGCGGGTGCTTCGACCAGCTGCACGCCCGGCTTCAACGCGCTCAAATTCTTCTCCTGGCTCGAGGAGGTGCGGCCGAGCTGGTACACGGCGGTGCCGACCATGCATCAGGCGATCCTGACGCGGGCCGGCCGCAACGCCGAGATCATCGAGCAGGGGCGGTTGCGGTTTGTCCGCTCCTCTTCGGCTTCGCTGCCGCCGCAGGTCATGACGGCGCTCGAGGAGACCTTCAAGGCACCGGTGATCGAGGCCTATGGCATGACCGAGGCGTCGCATCAGATGGCCTCGAACCCGCTGCCGCCGCGGCCGCACTATGCCGGCTCGGTCGGCATCGCGGCGGGGCCGGAAGTCGCGATCATGAGCGAGGACGGCGCGCTGCTGCCGTCGGGCGACCTCGGCGAGATCGTCATTCGCGGCCGCAACGTGACGGCCGGCTACGAGAACAATCCCGACGCCAACGCCAAGGCCTTCACCAATGGCTGGTTCCGCACCGGCGACCAGGGCATCATCGATGCTGAGGGCTATCTGCGCCTCACCGGGCGCTTGAAGGAGCTGATCAATCGCGGCGGTGAGAAGGTGAGCCCGCTCGAGGTCGATACCGTGCTGATGGACCATCCGGCCGTGGCGCAGGTTGTGACATTCGGCGTGCCGCACGCGATGCTGGGCGAGGATGTCGCCGCCGCCGTCGTGCTGCGCGAAGGGGCGAGCGTCGACGAGAAGGAGCTCAGGGGCTTCGCGGCCGAGCGGCTCGCCGATTTCAAGGTGCCGCGCAAGATCGTCTTCCTGGACGAGATCCCGAAGGGGGCCACTGGCAAGCTGCAGCGCATCGGCTTGGCCCAACGTCTCGGGGTCGCCCCGTGAAGGTCGCGATCTTCGGAGCCGGCGCCATCGGCGGCTATCTCGGCGTGAAGCTGGCGGCGGCGGGTGCCGATGTCAGCTTCATCGCGCGGGGCCCGCATCTCGCCGCCATGCGCGAGAATGGCGTGACCTTGAAAAGCGGCGGCGAGGAGATCGTCGTCCGTCCGCTCTGCACCGACGATCCAGCCGAGGCCGGGCCGCAGGATTTCGTCATCGTCACGCTCAAGGCCCATTCGCTGCCCGATGCCGCGCCGCAGATCAAGCACCTCATGGGGCCGGACTCGACGCTCGTCACCGGCATCAACGGCATCCCCTACTGGTATTTCTACGGTGTCGACTCGCCCTGGCGCGACCGGCCGATCGAAAGCGTCGATCCGGGCGGAGCCCTCTGGCAGACGCTGCATCCGTCGCGCGTGCTGCACGCCATCGTCTATCCGGCCGCCGAGGTGACGGCGCCCGGCATCATCGAGCACAGCTATGGTGATCGCTTCAGCCTGGGCGAACCCGACGGCAGCAAGAGCGAGCGCGCCGAGGCGCTGTCGAAGTTGATGATCGCGGCCGGGCTCAAGGCGCCGGTGCGGCCGCGCATCCGCGACGAGATCTGGGTCAAGCTGTGGGGCAACATGGCCTTCAACCCGATCTCGGCCTTGACTGGCTCGACGCTCGACCGGATTGCCGGCCGGCCCGATCTGCGCGCCGTCTCGCGCGCTATGATGGTTGAAGGCCGCGATGTCGCCGAAGCGCTCGGCATTCGTTTTTCGATCGATGTCGACAAGCGGCTCGATGGCGGCGCCGAGGTCGGCGCCCACAAGACCTCGATGCTGCAGGATCTGGAGCGCGGCCGGCCGATGGAGATCGATGCCATCCTGGGTGCTGTGGTCGAGCTCGGCCGGCTGGTCGAGCGGCCGATGCCCAATTGCGAAATGATGCTGGCGCTCGTCCGCGAACGCGCCCGCCTCGCCGGTTGTTATTCCGCCGATTAGGGCCGATTTTGCTTGAATACTGAGGTAACCGAGATATGAATATTTAGTCATCTTAACAGCATAAAATTTTATATAATAAAACTGGAGACGATACTTCTTTGCCCCATGCCAGGATTTCGGTATGGTCGCCATCATCCGGATAGAACTCGGTCGGGCCAAGCCCGATCTCTGTTCGGCCATGATGATGAAACCGCCCACAAATGGGCCATCGCTGCGAAGTCGGCGGTGTCTAGTCCTTAAAGGAAGCAAATATGTCAGGTATTACTCTTAACTCGTCGTCACGTTCGACCCTGCTCTCGCTGCAGAACGTCACGTCACTTTTCAATACCACCCAGAACGAGCTGAACACCGGCAAGAAGGTCAATTCTGCCGCTGACGGTGCGACCGCCTTCTTCCAGTCCCAGTCGCTGTCGGATCGCGCTTCCGACATTCTGAACCGCAAGAGCAACATCGATCAGAACGTTCAGTCGGTGGAAACAGCACTGACCGCGACCTCGGCCGTGACGAGCCTGCTGCAGCAGCTGCAAGGTGTCGTCGACGGTGCCCGCGGCGCCTCGCTCAACCAGCGCATCGCGTCCACCCAGCAGTTCAAGGATATCGGCCAGCAGCTGGCACAGCTGGTCAAGGACGCCTCGTTCCAGGGTCTCAACATCCTGACCTCGACCTCGGCGACGCTCTCGACCCAGTTCTCCGAGCGTACGGCGGCGACCTTCACCATCCAGGGCTACGATCTGGTCGCGACCTCGACCAACAATGGCCGCACGCTGTTCACCCAGGCCGCGGTCTTCAAGTCCGACGGCTCGCTCGCCTTCACGAACATCATCGGTGACTCGACCCTCACCAATACAGTCAAGGGCTTCTCGCAGCTCGACCTCACCGGCACCCAGGCCGGCACGGGCACGGTGAAGGCATCGATCGCGAATGCGATCTTCACCGGTACCGACAACCGCATCTCGAACGCGATCAGCCAGCTTCGTGGTATCAGTGCCGCTCTCGGCACCAACGTCACGATCCTGCAGACCCGCTCGAGCTTCAGCTCCAACTACTCCAACTCGCTGACATCCGGCGCCAACTCCCTGACGCTGGCCGACCTCAACACCGAGGCGGCGGACTCCCAGGCCCTGCAGCTGCGCCAGCAGTTCGGCGTGCAGGCCTTGGTCAGCGCCAACACCCAGAACCAGTCGGTCCTGTCGCTGCTCCGCGGCTAATCGGATCGCTGATCTCGACGAGAAGGCGGCCGGGGCGACCCGGCCGCCTTTTCTTTTGGCCGATTGGGCTTATGTTCGAGCTTTATCACAATCGGGAGCGGGCGATGCAGCAGGCGGAAGCGATCCTTCGTGTCGAGACGGACGAGGTGCGCGTGACCGAGTGGCGCTTCGCCCCCGGTGCGGCCACCGGGCATCATCGGCATGGTTACGACTATGTCGTAGTCCCGCTCACGGCGGGGCAGCTCAAGATCGTGAGCGCCGAGGGCGAGGCTCGCGCGGCGCTGGAGCCCGGCGGCGCCTATTTCCGCCGGGCCGGGGTCGAGCATGACGTGATCAATGGCGGCACCGAACCGCTCGCGTTCGTCGAGATCGAGCTCAAGCGCCAGCCTGGCTGACTCGCTTCACCCGAGATATCCGAATCGCCGCATCTCTTCGCCGTGATCATGTTCGATCCGGGCAATCTGGGCGAGGCTAAGGCCCGTGCGCCATTGCCCGGCCGTGCCGCCATGGAAGAACGACGCCGACGAGACCGGCCGCTCGACGAAACCGTGCTCTTGCTCCTGCGCCTTGAGCGTTCCGAAGGCGCTGTGGTGGATCGCGCGCTCGAGGCGGTCGCGTGCCGGCTCGGTGCCGAGAAAACGGATGAGCCGTCCGAAGCCCGTGACGGGATCGGCCAGCATGTCCTCGTAGCGCAGCACCAGCTGATGTCGCGGCGGGTTCCGCGTCCAGCTGCGCACATGACCCGACCAACTGCTGAGTTGCTCGAACACCTTCTGGTCGTCGCCGCCGGCAAAGGCGTTCTCTTCCGCCATGAAGGTAATGATCTCATCGATCGGTCGGCCGAGATGGCGGCTGTAGGACAGCGCCACGTCGCGCGGGTCGCGGATCAGATAAAGGCTGCCGGCGGTATGCTGCGGCGTCAGCAGCGGCACGCCGGCGACGACGAGGGCGGCATTGTGGGTCTTGACGAAGACCAAATCCGGAAAGGCCTGCGTCAGGTCCCGATGGACGAGCGGCCTCAGCCGCTGCACGCTGTCGGTCGAATAGGCCGAAGCGGGCCTCGGATCGTAACGCTGATAGAGGGCCGCATCATTCTCGGACGCGGTGAAATCGGACAGGCGATTGATGTCGTAGGGTTCGGCCGGCCGGCGCAAATAGTTGTGCAGAAAGGCGCGCAGCCAAGTATTGCCCGACTTCGGATATGAGGCGAGCCAGAGGATCCGGCCCATGGGCACCTGCCGCGATGAAAAAAGCGCTGGCGAAATTAGCGAAAGCCGCCGAAATTGCAATGGCCGGCCCCGGTTCCTCCGCGGGCCGGTTTGTCCTTCCACCAAAGCCACCGGAGAAAGATGCTGACCTCGCGCCTTTCGAGCCTGGCCGCCGCGCTCGCCGTCGCACTCGCGTCGCCGGCCTTCGCAGCCGATCCGCCGGCTCACCCCGCTGTTGGAGAAACCATTGTGACTGCTTCCGAATTGCGCATCACCGATACCAAGATCGGCGACGGTGCCACACCCCAGACCGGCCAGATCTGCGTCATGCATTATACCGGCTGGCTCTATGAGAATGGCAGCAAGGGAACCAAGTTCGACAGCTCCTATGATCGCGGCAAGCCGTTCGAGTTCCCGATCGGGACAGGCCGCGTGATCAAGGGCTGGGACGAGGGCGTCGCCACCATGAAGGTCGGCGGCAAGCGCACCCTCATCATCCCGCCGGAGCTGGGCTATGGCGCGCGCGGCGCTGGCGGCGTCATCCCGCCCAACGCCACGCTGATCTTCGATGTCGAGCTGCTCGACGTAAAATAGCTTAGAGCATTTTCCGTTCGCGTATGCTCACGGCTAAGGCTCTAATCTGTTGGTTTGACGAGCATCTTCACCCGTTTCGATGAGTCCATCGAAACGGGATTTGCTCTAAACGGCTCGAAGCGCCGTCGCGATCGGTTGGCGGGCGGCCCGGATCGCCGGGAACAGGCCGCCCAGCACGCCGATCGCGCAGGCGCCGACGATCCCCATCAGCATGAGGTCCGTGCTGACGGTCAGCCGGAACACCACTTGCGTGAAATTGCCGCCGAGCGTGTTGGCGGCGTTGCCGTTGAACACGAGATCGGCGATCGCCGCTCCGATGATTCCGCCCAGGAGTGCCAGGACCAGCGCCTCGGCGAAGACCGAGATGACGACGGCCAAGGCGCTGAACCCGATCGCGCGCAAAGTGGCGATCTCGACCGTGCGCGCCGAAACGGCGGAATACATGGTGTTGAGCGCGCCGAAGAGCGCGCCGATCGCCATGATGCTGCCGACGACATAGGCCAGGTAATCGAGCATCGTGCTGAGCCGGCCCGAGAGCTGCGCGTAATAATCCGTCTCGCGCTTGACATCGACCGAAAGGCTCGGATTGGTCGTGAGCGCCGCCTTGAAGGCATCGAAGCTCGCGGGCGTGTCCAGCAACACCGTGACGCTATTGAAAAGACTGCGCCGAAAGGCCGAAAGCAGCGTCTCGCTGTCGCCGATGAGCTCCAATTCATGGGCGTCGCCATGGCTCGTGAACACGCCGACGATAGTCCAGTCATTCTCGCGGAAGGTGATGTGATCGCCGAGGGCCACGCCGGCGAACTGGATCTGCGCCGAGCGGCCGACGATCAGCTCATGCGTGCCGGGGCGGAACAGGCGGCCCTCGACCAGCCGGATCTCGGGCCGCAGCGCCAGCCATTCGGCGCCGGCGCCGCGTACGGTGAGGTTGGCGTCAGTGCCGCTCGCCTTCAAGGGCTGACCCACGATCGAGACGAGATCGGCCGAGCCGATCGGATGGCCCTCGGCGTCTTTCTTGACGCCCGGCGCATCGAGGATGGTCAGCACCGCGTCGCGGCTGAGGCTGCTCGAAAGCTCGGTCTCGGAGCCGCCGCGCAGCACGATGACCCGATCCGGCCGGCCGGCACCGGCCAACGTCTCCTGAAAGCCATGGGCCATCGCCAGCACCGAGACGAGCACGGCGACGACGCCGGCAATGCCGACAACGATGACGGAGGAGGTACCGAGGCGCTGCGGGATGCTGCGCAGATTCATCATCGTGACGGCGCCGATCTGGCTGAGCATGCTCATGGCTCAGCGTCCCGCCAGCGCGTCGATGATGTTCATCCGGCGCGCCCGCAAGGCAGGCGGCAGGCCGATGACGCAGGCGAGGAGTGCCGCGATGCCGATGCCGAGCGGGATGACGCTCGCCGGCAGGGTGGCGACGCCGATCATCGATTTGAGCTGAGGGAAGGCGAGGTCGGCGAGCCCGAGCCCGATGAGGGCGGCACTGACGCATAGGAAGAGCGCTTCGGTCAGGATCAGCGTCAGCACGCCGGTCTCGGTGAAGCCGAGCGTCTTCAGCACGGCGAATTCCGGGATCCGCTCGCGGACCGACTGCATCATGGTGTTGCCGGTCAGGAACAGCAGCGTGAACAGCACGGCGCCGATGATGGCGGTCGCGATGAACTGGATATCGCCCTGCTGCTTGAGGAAGGCTTGCGCCGATTCCTTCTCGGTCAGCGTCTTGGTCTCGTCGCTCGAATTGGCGAAGCGCTCGTCGATTGCCTTGCTGATCGCGGCGGATTGCTTCGGGTCGGCGACGCGCACCGTGTACCAGCCGATCGTGCCTTTGCCGAAGGTGCGCGCCTCGTCGAAATAGGTGTGGTTGAACAGGAACAGATTCTCGTTCGTGCGATCGTCGGGGTCGGTGAAGATGCCGACGATGTCGAAGTTCCAATCCGAGCTGCCGTCGCGATTTACCCAGATGGTCGATTTCAGCGGCACGCGGTCGCCGATCTTCCAGCCCCATTTGTCGGCGATATCCTTGCCGACGACGGCGCCGGTGCGCGTATGGGCGAAGGCCTGCAGCTGGTCGGCCGGCAGCTTCAGCTCGGGGAACAGATTGAAATAACGCTCCGGCTCGACCGGGAAGGTGAACATGAAATTCTTCGGATCCTGATAATAGCCGCCGAACCAGCTGGCATAGGCGACGGCGGTGACGCCGGGCACGCTCTCGAGCTGTGCCAGATGCGCATAGGGCAGGGATTCGGTGAAATTGATCCGGCTCTGCACGACCAGCCGATCGACCCCGGCATTGGACACGCTCTGATCGAAGGCGGTGCTCACCCCTTGCAGCAGCCCGAACAGCAGAAAGGCGATCACGACCGACAGCAGCGTGAAGATGGTGCGGAGCGGCTTGCGCCAGAGCCCGGCCCAGACGAGCGGCAGGTACTTCATGCGGCGGTCCTCGCCTCGGCATCGACCAGCTGGCCCTTGTCGACATGGAGCTGCCGCGAGGCGTAATCGGCGGCGCGCTGGTCGTGGGTCACCATGATGATGGTTTTGCCCTGCTCGCGATTGAGCGTGCGCAGGAGTTCCAGGATCTCGTCGGCGGTGTGCCGGTCGAGATCGCCGGTCGGCTCGTCGCAGATGAGAAGCGCCGGATCGGTCACGATGGCGCGCGCGATGCCGACCCGCTGCTGCTGGCCGCCCGAGAGCTCGTTCGGCTTGTGCCGGGCGCGGTCGGCGAGGCCGACGATGCCGAGCGCCGTCTCGACATGCGCCCGCCGCTCGCGGCCATTGAGCCGGGTCAAGAGCAGCGGCAGCTCGACATTGCGCTCGGCCGACAGCATCGGCATGAGATTGTAGAATTGGAAGACGAAGCCCACATGGCTCGCCCGCCAATGGGCCAGCTGGCTATTCGACAATTGGTCGATGCGCTCTCCGCCGACCACGACCTCGCCCTCGTCCGGCCGGTCGAGCCCGCCCAGCAGATTCAAAAGCGTGGTCTTGCCCGAGCCCGAGGGGCCCATGAGCGCCAGGAACTCGCCGGCCGGCACCTCGAGATTGAGGCGGTGCAGCACTTCGACTGTCTGCTTGCCGCGCTTGTAGCGCTTCACGATATTGCTGAGGGTGACGGCGCTGGTCATGGAGCCTCCGCTATTCGCTGAGCCTGATATGCGTGCCATCGGCGAGCTTGCCGAGATCGCCCAGCGCCACGCGCTCGCCGGATCCCAAGCCCGACAGCACGGTCTGGCCGTCGGCATTGCGGCCGCCGAGCTTGACGGTGCGCCGCTCGACCTTGTCGTCATGCAGCACAAAGACGGTGCCGGTGTCGCCCGTGCCTTGCACGGCCTCGGTCGGCACGATGACGCCGGCCGGTTTCTTCGCCTCGGGCTTGGCGGGATCCGGCGTATCGCTCAGAAACGACACGCGCACGCCCATCTCGGGCAGGATGCGCTCATCCCGGACTTTGAATCCCACGCGCACCTTGACGGTCGCCTTCGACCGGTCGGCGGTCGGGATCACCGCGATCACCTCGGCCGGGATCTGCCAATCCGGGTAGGCGTTGAGCCGGACGGTGACCGGCTGCTTGGCATGGACCCGGTTGATGAAATTCTCGCTGACATCGACCTCGACCTCGAGCGACTCCATGTCGACGATCGTGCCGATGCCGGTGCGGGTGAAGCCGCCGGTCGAGAAGGGCGAGACGATCTCACCCGGCTGCGCCGCCTTGACCGTGATCACGCCGGTGAAGGGTGCCCTCACGATCGTATCGTCCTCGTTCCGCTGGGCGACCTCTAGCCCCATGCGGGCGACGGTCAGCGTCTGCTGCGCCACGGCGAGGCTGGTTTCGGCCGCGTCATAGCTGGCGCGTTGCGAATCGAGCGCCTCCGCGCTGGTCCAGCCTTGCGTCTGCAGCTTCTTCTGGCGCTCGAAGAGCGGCTTCGCATCGACGAGTGCCGTCTTGGCCGCCAAGAGGCTGGCCTCGGCCTGCGCCACCTGCGCCTTTGCCTGGAGGAGAGCCGCAAGCGCGTTCGAATCATCGAGTTTGGCCACGATCTGATCGGCCGCCACATGCTGGCCTTCCTCGATCAGAAGCTCGGTGACCTTGCCGGTGATCTTGGCAGAGACCGTTGCCTGGCGCCGCGCCACGACATAGCCCGAGGCGTCGAGCAGCGAGGCACCGGTACCGCTGCCGCCGGCCGGATCGGCGGCGGCAGAGCGTGCGGTTGCGGCGCGTATGGGAACGGCGTCGCTCTTCAAGGCAAGGAAAACCCCGCCGGCGGCCAGCGCCAGCACGACGACCGATCCTGCAAGCCACCACAACCAGGACCTGCCGTCCACGGGCGGGTTCGCCCGATCGATACGCAGTCGATGCAGTTGCGACGAACGGTCGTTCATGGACAAATGCTACGCTCAGCGAAAGACGCCATGGAGATTTAGCATGCCGTTATGAGGCGTCGTGTTAAATCTTGTTCAGGACCGGATGCGGGGAAATCGATCGTGAGCTGGCAGAATTTTGTCCTTTCCACCGTGCTGCGGTTTCGCATGAAGCCGACGGCGAAGGGTCCGGTGAATATCGAGCGGATGCGCGCCATGACATCTCGGCCGCGATCGCTCAAGATCCCGGCCGGTTGGCGGCTTCGCCCCACAGAGACCGCACCGCTCAAGGGCGAGTGGATCGAGCCCGTGGGTGCGGGAAGTGCCCAGCGAACCGTGCTTTATTTCCATGGCGGCGGCTATTTCTTCTGCAGCCCGGCGACCCATCGCTCGATCGGGCTGGCGCTCGCGACCGGTGCCGAGGCGCAGCTCTTCTCGCTCGATTACCGGCTGGCGCCGGAGCATCTCTATCCGGCCGCGCTCGATGACGCGGTGGCGGCATATCGCGCACTTCTGGCGCAAGGCATTCCGGCCAACCGGATCCTGCTCGGCGGCGATTCGGCCGGCGGCGGGCTGGCGCTGGCCACGCTGCTGGCGCTGAAGGCTGCCGGCGACACGCTTCCGGCCGGTGCCGTGCTGTTCTCGCCCTGGACCGACCTCGCCGCCACCGGCGAGACGCTCGTTACCAATGACCGCTCCGACGTCATGTTCTACGGTTCCGGCGTGCGCGAAGGCGGTCGGGTCTATCTCGGTGATGCCGATCCGACCGATCCCCTGGCTTCGCCGCTCTATGGCGATTTCGCCGGCCTGCCGCCACTTTTCATCCAGGCGAGCGATGCCGAAGTGCTGCTCGATGATTCCCGCCGTGTTGCCGAGAAAGCCAAGGCGGTTGGTGTCCGGGTCGATTTCCGGGCCTGGCCCAGGCTGCCGCATGTCTGGCAGATCTTCACGCCGATGCTGCCGGAGGCGCGGGCGGCACTCGCCGATGCGAGCCGCTTTATCCGCTCTGCCACACCCTGAGGACGATCCATGCGGCGCGTCTTGACAAGACCGCGCGACACGGGTCTATGACCGCCAATTCCCCTATTGTTTCCTGCGATTGAGGAGATGGGCGTGGTGTGGAGAGCTTCCCTGTTCCTGCCGGCCGTCATGCTGGTCCTGGCCGCCATTCCCGCCGCCGCCGAAGAGCAGAAACTCAACATCTATAATTGGTCGGACTATATCGCGCCCAACACCGTGCCGGATTTCGAGAAGGAGACCGGCATCAAGGTCGATTACGCGACCTTCGACACCAACGAGGTGCTGGAAGCGAAGCTCGCCGCCGGCAGCTCGGGCTACGACATCGCGGTGCCGACGCTGACGCCTTTCCTCGCCCGACAGATCAAGGCGGGCTTCTACCTGCCGCTAGACAAGTCGAAGCTGCCCAATTGGAGCCATCTCGACAAGAAGCTGCTCGAGCGCATGGCGATCTACGACAAGGGCAACCAGTATGCGGTTCCCTGGCTCTCGGGCACGATCGGCATCGGCTATGATTCCGGCAAGGTGAAGGCGCTGATGCCGGATGCGCCTGTCGACAGCCTCAAGATGATCTTCGATCCCGCCGTGCTCGAGAAATTCAAGGGCTGCGGCATCGGCGTCATCGATTCCCCGACCGAGGTCTTTCCGGCGGCCTTGAATTATCTGGGATTGCCGCCCGACAGCCAGAAACCGGAGGATCTGCAGAAGGCGGCCGATCTTCTCGCCAAGGTCAGGCCTTTCGTGCGCAAGTTCGACAGCTCGGAATACATCAACGATCTCGCCAATGGCGATATGTGCCTGGCCTTTGGCTATTCGTCCGACGTCAACCTGTCGCGCCGCCGCGCCGAGGAGGCGGGGAAGGGGGTCGCCATCGTCTATGCCATCCCCAAGGAAGGCTCGCAGCGCTACATCGACACGATGGCCATCCCGAAGGACGCGCCGCACCCCGAGAATGCCTACAAGTTCTTGAATTACATCATGGAACCGAAGGTCATCGCGGACACGACCAACGTCATCTATGTCGAGAACGGCAACGCCAACTCCCTGCCTTTCGTGAAGCCCGAGATCGCCAAGGATCCCGGCATCTATCCGCCCGCCGATGTCGAGGCGAAACTGTTCTCGATCGCCGTCTCGACGCCGGAGATCGATCGCTTGCGGACCAGACTCTGGACAAAGGTGAAGACCGGACGCTAAGCAGGGCCGGACGGGCATCCCGATCGCACGAGTGGAGATTTCGCGCATAATGGCACCTGCCGTCCGGGAGGCTCGACCCTGGCTCGATCCGGCTCGTAAGCCGCATATCCGGGTCGAGCAGATCGTCAAGAAATTCGGCGATTTCACGGCCGTCGACCAGGTCAGCCTGGACATCCACAAGGGCGAGCTGTTCTCGCTCCTGGGTGGGTCCGGCTGCGGCAAGACCACGCTTCTGCGCATGCTCGCGGGCTTCATCACGCCCGACGGCGGCAGCATCATGCTCGACGGCAAGGACATTGTGCCGCTCGCGCCCTATGAGCGGCCGGTCAACATGATGTTCCAATCCTATGCGCTGTTCCCGCATATGAATGTCGAGGACAATGTCGCCTTCGGCCTGCGCCGCGATGGGGTCGAGGCGGGTGAGATCAAGCGCCGGGTCGGCGAGGTGCTGGAGCTCGTGCAGATGGGCAAGTTCGCCCGGCGCAAGCCGGCCCAGCTCTCGGGCGGGCAGCGGCAGCGCGTGGCGCTGGCGCGCTCGATCGTAAAGCGGCCGCAAGTGCTCCTGCTCGACGAGCCGCTCTCGGCCCTCGACCGCAAGCTGCGCGAGGCGACCCAGTTCGAGCTGGTCAATATCCAGGAAGAGGTCGGCATCACCTTCGTCATGGTCACGCATGACCAGGAGGAGGCGATGACCATGTCGACCCGGATCGCCGTCATGGATCACGGCCGCATCATGCAGGTCGGCGAGCCGAGCGAGATCTACGAGTTTCCGGCCAGCCGTTTCGTCGCCGACTTCATCGGCTCGGTCAATCTGTTCGAGGGTCGCCTCAAATCGATCGAGGCGGACGGGACGATTATCGAATGTCCCGAGATCGGCGCCGATCTCGTCGCCGCGCAAGCGCCGGCCCATGCTGAGGGGCACGCGCTCTCAGTCGCGGTCAGGCCGGAAAAGATCCGGCTGGCGAAGCCCGGATCGCCGCTCGATCTGCCGAACCGGCTCGAGGGCGTGATCAAGGATCTGGCCTATCTCGGCGACAGCTGCGTCTACCACATCCAGCTTGGCACCGGGAAAATCCTCAAGGTGACGGCGCCGAACCAGGGGCATTGGTCGGACCGGCCGTTCAGCCGCGACGAGAGCGTCGAGCTCGGCTGGCCGGCCGAGGCGAGCGTGCTGGTCCAGTCGTGACCGCGCTCGCGAACTTCTTTCGGCGCTTCGGCATCAGCGGCCGATCGCTCGTCATTGCGGCACCCTATGGCTGGCTGATCCTCTTCTTCCTGATCCCGTTCATCCTGGTCCTGAAGATCAGCTTCTCGACCGCCGAGGTCGCGATTCCGCCCTATGCGCCGCTGGTCAGCTGGAGCGATGACGGCACGCTGCAGCTGACGTTGCATCTGGGCAATTTCGGCTTCCTGATCTCGGATTGGGAATATGTCTACGCGTATTTGAGCTCGGTGAAGAACGCGGCCGTCACCGTCATCGCCTGCCTGCTGATCGGATATCCGATGGCCTATTGCATCGCGCGGGCGCGGCCGGAATGGCGCTCGCCGTTGCTGATGCTGATCGCCATGCCGTTCTGGACCTCGTTCCTGATCCGCGTCTATGCCTGGATCGGCATCCTGAAGCAGAACGGGCTTCTGAATAATTTGCTGCTCTGGCTCGGCGTCATCGACCAGCCGCTCGAGATCATGAATACCCCGACGGCGGTCTATATCGGCATGATCTATGCCTATCTGCCCTTCATGATCCTGCCGCTCTACGCCAATCTCGAGAAGCTCGACGTGACGCTGCTCGAAGCGGCGAGCGATCTCGGTGCCAAGCCGTTGCGCGCCTTCTGGTCGATCACGCTGCCGCTCTCGATGCCCGGCATCGTCGCAGGCTCGCTCCTGGTCTTCATCCCGGCGGTCGGCGAGTTCGTCATCCCGACGCTGTTGGGCGGCCCCGACACGCTGATGATCGGCACGGTGCTGTGGAACGAGTTCTTCTCGAACCGCGACTGGCCCGTGGCCTCGGCCGTGGCGGTGGCGCTGATCCTGCTGCTGGTGGTGCCGCTCATCTTCCTGCAACGGGCGCAGGAGCGCCAGGCGGAGCGGGAGGAGACATGACGCGCCGCTTCCTGCGCGGCGGCTGGTTCCTGCCGACCGCCCTCATCCTCGGCCTGCTCTTCCTCTACGGGCCGATCATCTCGGTGGTGATCTATTCCTTCAACGAGTCCCAGCTCGTGACCGTCTGGGCGGGATTCTCGACCAAATGGTATGCGGCGCTGCTACAGGATGGCGAGATCCTCCGGGCCGCCGGCCTTTCGCTCGAGGTGGCGCTGGTCAGCGCCACAGGCGCCCTCGTCGTCGGTACGCTCGCGGGTTATGTGCTGGCGCGCTTCCGCCGCTTCAGCGGACGGACGTTCTTCACCGGCATGGTGCTGGCGCCGCTCGTCATGCCTGAAATCATCATGGGCATCTCGATGCTGCTGCTCTTCGTCGGCATGCAGGAGGCGATCGGCTGGCCGGCCGGGCGAGGCATGCAGACGATCATCATCGCCCATATCACCTTTACAACCGCCTTCGTCGCGGTGATCATCCGCAGCCGCCTCACCGATACCGACCTTTCGATCGAGGAAGCGGCGATGGATCTGGGCGCACGGCCCATCCAGGTCTTCTTCCTCGTGACATTGCCGCTGATGGCGCCGGCCTTGCTGGCCGGCTGGCTGCTCGCCTTCTCGATCAGCCTCGACGATCTGGTCACCACCTCCTTCGTCTCCGGCCCGGGCTCGACCACCTTGCCGCTCCTGATCTTTTCCAAGGTCAGGCTGGGTTTGAACCCGGAGATCAATGCGTTGGCGACGGTCGTCATCGCGCTGGTCTCGATCGTCACCTTCATCGCGGCACTCTATCAGAGCCGGCGCAGCGCGCAGGCGGGCTGATCCGCGGGGAAGAAGGCACGCAGGGGATCCCGTGCGGTCGCCTCGGCGATGGCACAGGATCCACCCGCGACGCGCTCTATCAGATCACATGGAACAGATAGAGCAGAATGATGACGGGGATCGGAATCCCCAGGACCCAGAGAAGAACACCGCGCATAACCCGCTCCCGTTATGAATTGCCGGCATTGGCGCCGGCCGTGCGGGTTACAACGCCCATCGGGCGGGCCTGTTCCGAGCGAGAGCGATGGTCGGAGAGTGGAGAAATGAAAATACCCGGCTCTGTCGAGCCGGGTACTTCCTTGATGTAGCAGTTATATTTAGTTCGAGGTCGTCGGCGGGTTGCCGGTCGACGGGTCGAGGATGACAGCCGGGCTGAGTTGCTTCTTGGTCTTGTCGAAGTCGAACATGCCGTTGATCTGGCCGGCGACGCGGTCGAACGAGCCCTGGCCAGCGGCCGGGGTGACCGGGCCGTCGATGAAGCCCAGGTTCCAGTTCTCCTCGATGAAGCGGAGGACGGAGGTCTGGTCGGTCAGGTTATGATCGACATAATTGGCTTTGGCGAAGGGCGAGATGACCAGGAGCGGGAGACGCGGGCCATAGCCGCACCGGCCGAGGAAGGCACCCGGTGCCGGCGTGCCGCACTTGGCGGTGCCCTGGAAGGCGTCGGCCGGCGAGTTGGAGGCGTTCACCACCGGACCGGTGACGTGGTCGTAGAAGCCGTCCGAATCGTCCCACGCGATGATGATCGCGGTGGTGTTCCAGAACTGGCTGGTCATGATCGTGTTGACGGTGTTGACGATGAACAGCTGCTCGGACAGCGCGTCGGACTCGAAGTCGCCCGGATGGCCGTCCTGGATGTCCTTGCCCTTGAGGTACGACACCGCCGGCAGCACGCCGGCCGCGAGGCCGGTGAAGAAGTCGTTCAGGTCATACTGATGCATGGCCTGATCGGTCTGGCCGATCTTGCTGACCTTGGTGAAGGGCAGATGATGCACATTCGCGGTGCTCTGATAGTACATGAACGGCGAATGATGCGCGTTGTAGTCGTTGATCGGAGCCTGGAGCTGGGCCAGCGTCTCGCTCGAGCCAGGAGGCGCCTGGGTGATGCCCGGATGGCCGCCGCTGGCGGCGGCGCAGACCGACGGCTTGGTCGCGGTGTTCTGGGTGGTCGGCTTGAAGCCGCCGCCGAACCAACCCCAGCTGATGCCATGCTCGTTCAGAAGGTCGCCGACCGTGCGCGACGGGAAGTTCGGGTCGGTGAAGGCGAGGCCCGAGGTGGGCGAGCCGCAATCATCCATCCAGGAATTGTTGTCGCCGATCAGTGTGAAGCCGGTGCCGCCGTCCGGGACGATCGTGCCTGCCGCGACGAACTGAGCGTTGGTGATGCCCGGGCCGGCCTGGACGCCGTGGGTGTTGCCCGAGACGAGGTTGATCGCACCCGGGGTCGAGGGACCGAACTGCGTGCCGAAGGAATTGTCGCTCAGCGCGAAATTCTGGGCGTAGTTCCACAGTGCCGTGACGGTGTTGCCGTCGAAATAGGCCATGGCGTAGCCCGGCACATTGGCGCCGGACGCGCTCTGGCAGCCCGTGCCGGTCTCGGAGGTGCCGCCGGCGCCGGCCGGCAGCGCGAACTGATCGATGATACCGGCATCGACGGCCCGCTGCTCGTCGGTATAGGCATGGGACTGATCGCACACGAGCGCGTTGTCGCGACCGATCAGGAACGGCGCCGTCGGGTTCAAGTTCTGGGTGAACAGCGCACCCGAGGCGACATCGGTGAACGGACCGGCGGTCGGTGCCACGGCCGAGATCCCGTTGACGGTCGGGGTATCGACGGTCGCAAAGAATTGCGGCACGCCTTCCGGATTGCCGGCGACCGGGTAGGTGCCGAAATAATGATCGAACGAAGAGTTTTCCTGGAAGATCACGACGACATGCTTGATCGGCGTGGTCGTGTCGTTATCGGCGCTGGCGGCGAAACCCGGTGCGACGGTGCCCATGCCGAGCGCGGTACCGAGCGCCAGTGCGCTGAGAGTGGTGTGTTTCATCCTGTTCATCCCCCGAAAAAGCAAGGAATCGCTTTCCGAGCAGCAACTCCCCGGCGGCATCGTCGCAGCCGGCAGCGGCTCCTCGGGACACTCGCTTAAATTTAAATAAAACTAGCGAGCAATCGGAAGGATAGGGGGCCGTCATTGCGCTTTTCTTCGAGAATTGTGACGGCTTGATTTCGCCCCTGGTGGGGCGGCGCCCAATTTTAGAATGGCTTCTGGTGGAGTCTCGTTCCGGCAAAGAAAATACCCGGCCCTTTCGGACCGGGTACTTCCCTGATACAGCAGTTATTTTTAGTTCGACGTGGTCGGCGGATTGCCGGACGACGGGTCGAGGATGACGGCCGGAGTGGCCTTCTTCTTGTCGAAGTCGAACATGCCGTTGATCTGGCCGGCGACGCGGTCGAACGAGCCCTGGCCCGCGGGCGGGGTGACCGGGCCGTCGATGAAGCCCAGGTTCCAGTTCTCCTCGATGAAGCGGAGGACGGAGGTCTGGTCGGTCGTGTTGTGATCGACGTAGTTGGCCTTGGCGTAGGGCGAGATGACCAGGAGCGGCAAGCGCGGGCCATAGCCGCACCGGCCGAGGAACGCACCTGGTGCCGGCGTGCCGCATTTGCCAGCGCCCTGGAACGCATCCTGCGACGTGTTGGACGCATTCACCACCGGACCGGTGACATGGTCATAGAAGCCGTCCGAATCGTCCCACGCGATGATGATCGCCGTGTTCTTCCAGAACTGGCTGGTCATGATCGTGTTGACGGTGTTGACGATGAAGAGCTGCTCGGAGAGCGCATCGGACTCGCTGTTGCCCGGATGGCCGTCCTCGATGTCCTTGGCCTTGAGGTACGACACCGCGGGCAGCACGCCGGCCGCGAGACCGGTGAAGAAGTCGTTCAAATCATAGTCGTGATTGGCCTGATCTTGCTTGCCGATCTTGTTGACCGCCGTGAAGGGCAGGTGATGCACGTTGGTCGTGCTGGCGTAGTACATGAACGGCGAATGGTGCGCGTTGTAATCGTTGATGTTGTTGTGGATCTGGGCCGAGGTTGCGCCCGGCGGGGGCACCGTGACACCCGGATGGCCGGCGCTGGCCGCCTTGCAGGCCGCCGGCGTGGTCGCGGTGGCCGGCGTGGTCGGAGCGAAGCCGCCGCCGAACCAGCCCCAGCTGATGCCGTGCTCATTCAGCAGATCGCCGACATTACGCGCTGGGAAGTTCGGGTCGGTGAAGGAGACGCCCGAGGTTGGCGAGCCGCAATCGTCCATCCAGGAATTGATATCGCTGATGAGCGTGAAGCCGGTGCCGCCATCCGAGACGAACGTGCCGCCGGTCACGAGGGCCGCATTGGCGGCAGCGGCGACGTTGTTGGGGCCGGCCTGCACACCGTGGGTGTTGCCCGAGACGAGGTTGATGGCACCCGGGGTCGAGGGGCCGAACTGCGTGCCGAAGGAATTGTCGCTCATCGCGAAATTCTGGGCGTAGTTCCACAGCGCCGTGACGGTGTTGCCGTCGAAATAGGCCATGGCGTAGCCCGGTACATTGGCACCGGCCGAAGTCTCGCAGCCGAGGCCGGTGGCCGAAGTACCGCCCGCACCTTCCGGCAGGGCGAACTGGTCGAGCGTGCCGGCGTCAACCGCCTGCTGCTCGTCATGGTAGCCATGGTCCTGGTCGCAGACGAGGGCGTTGTTACGGCCGATCAGGAACGGCGCCGTCTTGTTCAAATTCTGCGTGAAGAGCGCACCCGAGGCGACATCGGTGAACGGACCCGCGGTCGGCGCCACGGCCGAGATGCCGTTGATGGTCGGTGTGTCGACGGTCGCAAAGAATTGCGGCACGCCTTCCGGATTGGCGGCGACCGGGTAGGTGCCGAAATAATGATCGAACGAAGAGTTTTCTTGGAAGATCACGACGACATGCTTGATCGGCGTGGTCGTGTCGTTATCGGCGCTGGCGGCGAAACCAGGCGCCACGCTGCCCGCGGCAAGCGCGGTGCCGAGTGCCAGCGCACTGAGAGTGGTGTGTTTCACTTTATCCCCCATGAAAGGCGAAGAATCTCTGTTGGGTGAGCGGTCCAAGCAGCACTCGTGAGCTGCTCCAGCCGCGCCGGACTATCCGGCACGGCCGATCCTCCCGCCCGGTTGGATTTAAATAAATTGGCGAGTAAGCCGGACCATATCGGCCGGGCATTGCGCTTTTCTTTTAGAATTATTACTATTTTGTTTCGCGATTGCGTCAAAAATTCCTGTTTTAAAACAGCCAGTTACCGAATAAATCGGTAGATTGATCTGCTATGAGGTCGCGCGATAATTGCGCGGCATTAACCAGGCTGCGCCAATAGGGAGCAGCAAAAACGACGCCCATATCATAAAACTGCAAAATATTGCTGGCTAACTCGGGCCCAGTCGGGGGGCCGGATCCATTGCGATCGTGCCGCCGCAATGCCCAGGGGATCTCATTACCCCCGGGGCCATATTATAGAGGGCCATCTTTTGAGAACAGTTTCTCCCGCATCTTGTCGCTGGCCCCTCATCGGAGGCCTGCTTCTTGCCGGCATTGCCGCCGGTGCCGCGGCCGCCCCGGCCGATTCCGGGATCGCTCAGTTCAAGCCTTTCGTCGCCAAGGGCATCGCCGAAAGCCTGGCGAGCGCCAAGAAGATGCGCGATGCGATCGCGGCCCATGACCTCGCCGCAGCACAGAAGGGCTGGCTCGGCGCCCGCGCCGGCTGGGAGCAGGCCGAGGTGATCACCGACGAGTTCTTCCCCGATCTCGACGATGCGATCGATTCCTGGCCGAACGGCAAGACCGGCTTCCACGCGGTCGAGGCCCGGCTGTTCGGCGCACACCTGACCGACAGCCTGCCTCAGGCCGACGAGCTCGTGAAGAATCTGACCGAGTTCGACGAGAAGCTGAAGAGTTCAGCACTGACCGAGCAGGGGCTGCTCAACGGCATGACCAAGCTCGCTTATGAAGTCGGCGAGAACAAGGCGGATGGCGGCGAATCCCAGTTCGCCGGCACCTCGCTCGCCGACATGAACGCCAATCTCGACGGCATCCGCACCTGCTACAAGCTGGTCTTCGCGGCCAAGCTCAAGGTCAAGGACGCGACGCTGGCGGCGACGGCCGACAAGGATATCGAGAAGCTGACCGCGGTGCTCAAGGTGCCGGACCTCAAGAGCGTCGATGCCGACGCGCTGGTCAATTCGAGCGAGGATCTGGCCGCCACGCTTCAGGCCGCATCCGCTCCGCTCGGCCTCTCCAAGCCCAATCTCGGGGATTGAGCACCATGGCTAAGTTTCGCATCTTGTCGCTAACGCTCCTGGCCGGCATTGCCGCGGTCTCCGTCGCCCGCGCCGAATATGGCGGCGATGGCGGCATACTGCCGGCCGGCACCGAGCTCGATGACGAGTTCTCCTCGACCCAGCCGCGCGAGCTCTTCAGATCGGAGGCGATCCAAGGCAAGCGCTCCTATATGGTGCGTTTGGGCGACATGGCCTTCTCGTCGCCCTCGCTGCTCGGCGGACTGGCGCGTCAAGCCGGCATCAACTGCGACACCTGCCATATCAATGCCACCAACAACCCGCGTTTCTTCATGCCCGGTCACTCAACCGTGCCCGGCACGTTCGACACGACCGGGCCGATCTTCAATCCCAAGGCCGACAATGGGATAACGGATCCGGTCACGATCCCGAGCCTCCGGGGCGAGCGTTACCAGGCGCCTTACGGGCATGACGGTCGGATCGGCACGCTGCGCGACTTCGTCCGCAACGTCATCGTCAACGAGTTCGCGGGATCCGAGCCGTCGCCCGAGATTCTCGATGCGATCACGGCCTATATCGAGGATATCGATTTCCTGCCCAATCCCCGGCTCGATCTCAACGGCAAGATCAAAGGCAACGCCACGGATTCGGAAAAGCACGGCGAGGCGTTGTTCAACCAGCCCTTCAAGAACGATCCCAATCTCAGCTGCGCCGGTTGCCATGTGCCGTCGGGCAATTTCCTCGACCACCAGCAGCATGATGTCGGCTCCTACGGCGCCTTCAAGACACCGACGCTCAGGAACGCCAATTTCAATGCGCCCTATTTCCATGACGGGCGCTACGCGACATACGACCAGGTCGTGATCCATTTCGACCGGATGTTCTATCTGGGGCTCACCGCACAGGACCGTCAGGATCTGGTGGCCTATCTCAACCTCGTGGGCGGCGGCGAGGAGCCGAGGGTGGCGGACGATGTCGATCACCGCTTGAAGGAAGTGAATGATTTCCTGAGCGTGCTCGACACCGCGATCCCGGCCCATAACGGGCCGGTTGTCGCCATGACGCAGGATACGGTCAGCGGCGAGCTGCGCGATCTTGCCGAAGGCTTTCCCGAGCGCAAGGACGCGACCGTCATCGATGGCAAGCCCGAGCGTGCCAAGGCCCGTGCTGCGGTCAAGGAGATGGTGCTGGCACTCCATGCGGTCGGTGTCGCCGCCGATGACGGCAAGTTCGATCAGGCCGGCGTGGCGCTCGAGAATTTCCGGGCCGTGATGGCGCAGTCGGTTCCGGCGCTCAAGGCCGCCGAGCCTTATTCGGTCTACAATCCCGCGGTGCGCTCGGCCCGGCTGCAGGCATTCCGCACCCTCTATCGCGCCGCGATCGATCCCAAGCTTGCGGCCCGCCGGATGGATCCGGACAATTGATCAGGTGACCGGAGCGGCCGGCTGGTGGAAGGGCGGAGGCACCGGAATGGCCTCGCCCTTGTGCGCCGCTTCCTGCTGGCGGCGCCACATCTCGGCGTAGCGGCCATTGTGGGCGAGGAGTGTTGGGTGCCGGCCGCGCTCGGCGATGCGGCCATCCTCGAGCACGATGATCTCGTCGGCATCCACCACGGTCGATAGCCGATGGGCGATCACCAGCGTGGTGCGGCCGCGGCTCACCTCGCGCAGATTCTGCTGGATCTCGCGCTCGGTATTGGTGTCGAGCGCACTCGTCGCTTCGTCGAACAGCATGATCGAGGGCTGCTTCAGGATACTGCGCGCGATCGCCACGCGCTGCTTCTCGCCGCCCGACAGCTTCAGCCCGCGCTCGCCGACCATGGTGTCGTAGCCATCCGGCATGGCCAGGATGAAATCATGGATATGGGCGAGGCGGGCGGCGGTCTCGACCTCTTCGCGCGATGAGCCCGGCCTGCCATAGGCGATATTGTAGGTGATGGTGTCGTTGAACAGCACCGTATCCTGCGGCACGATCCCGATGGCCGCGCGCAGGCTCTTCTGCTGGACCGTGCGGATGTCCTGGCCGTCGATCAGGATGGATCCTGAATCGATGTCGTAGAAGCGGAAGAGCAGCCGGCTGATGGTCGATTTGCCCGCACCCGACGGGCCCACCACCGCGACGGTTTGCCCGGCCGGCACGGTGAAGGAGACGCCCTTCAGGATGGTCCGCCGCGGGTCGTAGCCGAAATGCACGTCGCGGAACTCCAGTGCTGCCCCGGCCACGACCAGCGGCGGCGCGTCCGGCCGGTCGCGTACTTCCTGATCGACCGAGAGCAGATTGAACATCCGCTCCATATCGATCAGCGCCTGCTTGATCTCGCGATAGACGAAGCCGAAGAAATTGAGCGGCTGGTAGAGCTGGACCAGATAGGTGTTGACCAGCACGAAATCGCCGAGGCTCATGCGCCCGGCGATGATGCCTTGGCCGGCGAGCCACATGATCGCCGTGAGGCCGATCGAGATCACCGCGGCCTGGCCGATATTCAGCACCGACAGGCTGACCTGGCTCTTGACCGCGGCGCGCTCATAGCGCTGCAGCGCATGGTCGAAGCGCCGCGCCTCATGCTCTTCATTGCCGAAATATTTGACCGTCTCGTAATTGAGCAGGCTGTCGATCGCCTTGGTGCTGGCTTCGGCATCGGTTTCGTTCATCTGCCGGCGGAACTTGATGCGCCATTCGGTGACGCCGAGCGTGTAGGCGATATAGAGCGTCACCGTCACCAGCGTGACGAGCGCGAACCAGATATCGAAGAGCCGCCATAGAATGATGCAGACCAGGCCGATCTCGAACAGGGTCGGCAAAATATTGAACAGGCTGAAGGATAGGAGCGTCTCGATGCCCTTGGTGCCGCGCTCGATCGCGCGTGTCATGCCGCCGGTCTGGCGTTCGAGATGGAACCTCAGCGACAGCGCGTGGAGATGCCGGAAGACCCCGAGGCCGATCGAGCGGATGGCACGCTGCGCCACCTTGGCGAAGACGGCGTCGCGCAGCTCGGCGAAGAGCAACGATAGAATGCGCGCTGTGCCATAGGCGAGGATGATCGCCAGCGGCACCGCCACGGGCGGCACATGGCCTGGTGTCCCGCCCAGCGCATCGACGGCGCGCTTATAAAGGATCGGGACATAGACATTGGCGATCTTGGCCGTGATGAGGCAAGCCATCGCCGCCACGACGCGGACGCGCAGCCCGGGCTCGCCCTTGGGCCAGATATAGGGCAGCAGCCCGCGCAGGACCGACAGGCTGCCGGTCGGGCGCGGTGTTGAACGAGGGTTCGGTGCGTCCAAGGTGGCTCAGTGCGACTTCTGCGATGGGGGCGTCAGGCCCGGTGGGTTGAGGCCCGGATTGCCGCCGATCGGATTGCCATAGATATCGCGCGGCACCGTAATCGGCGAGTCGGCAGCATCATCATGGGCACCCTGCTGCAGCAGCCGCGCGGCCCCGTCCGGATCCGATTCTTTCTCGCCAGGCAATAGGTGCGGCTGGAGGTGCTTGCCATTGATGATGGCGGATTGCGCTGAGGTGCCCGCGAGATCGCCAGGCAGCGGGGTTGTCGGGGGTGGCGTCTGGGCCAGAGCGGCGCCGGCAAGGAGGGCGCCGCCGAGCAAGCTCAGGAGAATTGGTTTCATCATGATCGTCTCCTCTCGCTACGCGGCCAACCCTGTGCCAACCCCATGATTCTGTCCAGCGCACAGCGGCCAAGGCAGGGATCGAACATTAGCCGGCCTCGGCCGCGGCGGCGCGCGCGAAGGCGGCCGCGAGATCGGCAATGAGATCGTCCGCATCCTCGAGTCCGGCGTGAAGCCGGATGAGATGGCCTTCTTCGGTCCAAGGCACTGCGGTCCGCACGCGCTCGGGATGGGCCGGCATGATCAGGCTTTCGAACCCGCCCCAGCTGGCGCCGATGCCGAACAGCCGGAAGCCATCGAAAAAGGCCGACAGCGCCGGCCGCGACACCGGATGCAGCAGCATCGCGAAGAGTCCGTTGGCGCCCGAGAAGTCGCGCCGCCACAGCGTATGGTCGGGATGATCCGGCCGAGGCGCATGCAGCACATATTTCACCTCCGGCCGTTGGGCCAGCCAATCGGCGAGGCGGTCGGCGTTCGCCGCACAGCGCTCAAGCCGCACCGCCATCGAGCGCAGCCCGCGCTGGGCCAGATAGAGCTCCTCCGGCCCGCAGCAATTGCCGAGAATCCGGGCGGTCGTCCGAAGCTCTTTGCCGAGATTGCCCTTCGCCAGCATCACGCCCATCAGCACATCGGCATGGCCGGCGACATATTTGGTCACGGCCTCGATGACGATATCGACGCCATGTTCGAACGGTCGGAACAGCAATGCCGAGGCCCAGGTATTGTCGAGCAGCAGCTTGGCGCCGCCGGCATGCGCGGCCTGGACGAGGGCCGGGATGTCCTGGATCTCGAAGGTGAGGGAACCTGGCGATTCGGCGAAGATCAAACGCGTCTCGGGCCGCATCAGCCGAGAAATGCCGGCACCGATGCGGGGATCGTAATACTCGACAGTGACGCCATAACGCCTCAGCACGCGATCGCAGAAGGTCCGGGTCGGCTCATAGGCGCTGTCGGTGACGAGGATATGATCGCCCGCCCTGGTCATGGCGGTGAGTGCCGTTGTGGCGGCGGCAAGGCCCGAGCTCACCGCGACGCATTGATCGACCCCGTAAAGCTCGGCCATTGCGGTCTCGAAACCGCGCGTCGTGGGCGTACCCGACAGGCCGTATTTGTAGCCCGAGTAGCTAGGCTTGCGCGATTCCTCCCAGGCTTCGAGGTTGGGCTGCAGGATCGTGGAGGCGCGATAGATCGGCGGATTGACCGTGCCGTGATGCTCAGCCGGTGCCCGCCCGGCATGGACGAGCCGGCTCGCCGGCTTCAGATCATCCTTCATTGGCGCCGCCCCGGATTGTTCGGCGGCGATCGAAGCATGAAAGCGGCCTGTCGCCAAGCAGCGCAGGGAGCTAAGCCGTCACCAGCTCGCTCTGCCCGCGCGGGCTGCGGCCGATGAAGAGCACCATCATCGAGGCGCCGAGGCAGAGCGCGCCAGCGAACATGAATGCCAAGAGATAGTCGCCGAGATTGGTGCGGATGGCGCCGGCGAGGAAGGCGGCGGAGGCGGCGCCCAGCTGATGGGCGGCCGAGATCCAGCCATACATCAGCCCGACCTGCTCCTTGCCGAAGCAGCGGGTGGTCAGCCGCACCGTCGGCGGCACGGTCGCGATCCAGTCGAGCCCATAGAACACGGCGAAGACCGACAGCCCCATGAAGCTCAGATCGAAGGCGAAGGGCAGGAACATCAGCGACAGGCCGCGCAGCCCGTAATACCAGGCGAGCAGATAGTTGTTGTTCCAGCGGTCGCTGAGCCAGCCCGACGCGGTCGTGCCGAAGAAATCGAAGATGCCCATGGCGGCGAGCAGCGTGGCGCCCATTACCTCCGGAATGCCGTGATCGATGCAGGCCGGGATGAGATGCGTGCCGATAAGGCCGTTGGTGGAGGCGCCGCAAATGAAGAAGCTGCCGGCCAGCAGCCAGAAATCGCGCGAGCCCAGGCCCGTGCGCAGCGCCTTGAGCGCGATGAGGGCCGGATTGCCGGTGACGGGCCGTCTTGGCTGCGGGCCGCCTTCCTCGCCATAGGGGGCGAGCCCGACATCGGCCGGCCGGTCGCGCATGAAGAGGGCGATGAGCGGCAGCATCAGCGCCGCCGCTGCCGCGACCGTGATCGAGACGGCGCGCCAGCCAAAATGCTCGGCGAGATTGGCGAGGAGCGGCAGGAAGACCAGCTGGCCGGTCGCCGTACTCGCGGTCAGCACCCCCATGACGAGACCGCGGCGGTCGGTGAACCAGCGTGTCGCGATGGTGGCGCCCAGCACGAGCGCGGTGACGCCGGTCCCCGAGCCGACAACGACGCCCCAGAGCAGGACGAGTTGCCACGGCTCCCGCATCAACGGGGTCAGCGCCACGCCGGTTGCGATCACGACGAGTGCCGTGCAGATGGTCCGGCGAATGCCGAACCGCTCCATGATCGCGGCGGCGAAGGGGCCGATCAGCCCATAGAGGAAGATATTGACCGCGACAGCGAAGGAGATGGTCTCGCGCGACCAGCCGAACTCATGCTCGAGCGGTACGATCAACACGGCCGGCGTCGCGCGCACACCGGCCGCGACCAGCAGCGTGACGAAGGTCACGGCCGCAACGATCCAGCCATAATGCAGGCGTGCAGGCTTGCCCATCGGCCATTCCTTCCTTTCGTCAGGAAAGTCTGGCCGCGAGCGGGTCACGGGGTCAATGCCGCTCGGCGGCATGGCCCCATGTGATGGACGCGTAACCCCTTAAGCCGGGCGCACCCGATCGCCGATCGGTTGGATATGGCTGACCGAGCGGTTCTTCGCCCAGTGCGAGCGGCGATTGCGGTCGAAATGCACCGGCCGTTCGGTGAGATTCCTGGTCGCGAGCCACAGCCGTTTCAGATGCCGCTTCTTGCCGGAGGCGACATCGTCGACATAGGCGGTCCGGCCATGCAGCACATGGTAATTGTTGATGAACTGCATCTCGCCCGGCTGCAGGTCCATATAGACATTGTAGTGCGGGTCGTTCGCCATTTGGCTGACGGTGTCGAGCGCCTCGCGGGTCAGCGACGACAGGCGCGGCGCCTCGGGATGGCGCTGCGACGCCTTGATATATTGCGGGATGAAGCGGGCGAAGAGCCGGCCCTTGTGCGCGGTGAAGACCGGCACGCTGTAGAAGGGCGGCGCCCCGTCCGGCTGCTCGCCGCGGAAATCATAAGGCTGCGGCTCGTAGAGGCATGCCACGAGATCGGGCCGCGTCGCGAGCAGCTCGTTATGGATCGCCACCACATTGGCGACACAGGACAGGCCGCCCGATTGCGGCTGGCGCAGGCACATGAGCCCGACCAGGTCCGAGCCGTCGGTGTGATAATCGAGCGCGATCTGACCCAGCTCGTTGCCGCGCGCGGTCGGGTCGCCGCTCTTCTTACCTTGATCGGTCACATCGCCCATGACATGGCCGTACTTATTCTGCGCCCAGGGCTCGCCCAGATGCGTGCCGATGCCCCAATAGAGCATGGTGAGATCGTCATCATCATAGCGCGCGACATCGAGCCGGCTCAGCCGGGCGAAGCCGCGCCCGTCGATGAGCTCGGCCTCGATCCGGCCCAGCTTTTCGGCGAGGCCCTGGAGCGGGAACGCCTCTCGCCCGATCTCCAGCAGATCGGTCGAGATCGATTTGGCGTGGGCGAGGGCGGCATCGAGCTCGCGGTGATCCGCTTGCGTCAGCTCGACGGTCCAAGCCGTAGGATCGGCGACATCCTCGGCATGCCAGTCGACATGGGTTTCGAGAGCCTTTGGCTGCATGAGCGATCTCCTATCGGACGGCGGCTTGCGGGCCGCGGACCAGGCGGCCGGGCAGGGCGCCCGTCGCCTCGCCTTCGCGATAGACGGGAGTGCCCGAGACGATGGTGGCGACATAGCCCGTCGCCTGCTGTAGCAGCCGCTTGCCGCCGGCCGGCAGGTCGAAGGCCATGATCGGCCGCTCGACCCTGAGCCGGTCGAAATCGATGACATTGATGTCGGCCTTGAGGCCGGGTGACAGCCGACCGCGATCGTCAAGCCCGACCGCGCGCGCCGTGTCCGCGGTTTGCCGTTTCACCAGCCAGCCGATATCGAACCGGCCATGTGTTCGGTCGCGGCCCCAATGGCTCAAGAGATATGTCGGATAGCTCGCATCCGAGATCAGGCCGACATGAGCGCCGCCATCACCCAGCCCCATGATGGTGTGCGGGCTGTCGATCATCTCGCGGCAGGCGTCGAGGCTGTAATCTGCATAATTGGCGAAGGGCGTGAAAAGGAAGCTGCGCCCCTCATCGGCGAGCAGCAGGTCATACGCCATCTCGACCGGCGCCACGCCGGCGCGCGCGGCCATGGCGGCCACGGAGGTCTCGCGCTTCGGCTCGTAATCGGGCTTGGCGTCCAAGGGGAACATCCGTTCGAACCCCATCAGCATGCGGACGCGGCCGGCGAGCTTGGGGATCGGCCCTTCGGCCAGAAGCCGTGCGCGGAAGCCGGGATCGCGCATGATCTCGAGCTTCCGTGCCAGCGGCTCGTGTGCGATGGCACGGAACGAGGCGTGCGCGATGAAAGGATTCTGGCTCGCCTGCAGGCCCAGCAGCAGCCCGATCGGCCGCGGCGCCACCTGGCCCTTGATCGGCAGCCCGTCCGCGGCCGCTGCGGCGATCAAGCCCAGGATCTCGCGATAGCCTTCAGGCTCGCGATGGCGCTGGGCGAGCGACAGCGACAGCGGCCGGCCGGATGCCGCGACGAGCCGGCGGATCATGGCGAACTCGGTCGCGAGATCCGGCGTGTCGAAATCAGAGATGAGCTCGATCACGCCGCTGCCGGCATCCTTCAAGCCGAGAGCGATGCCCTGGAGCTCGGCCTCGGTCGCGCGCAGCGACGGCGTCGGGTCGCCCTTGGCGGTGCGGTGATTGAGCGTGCGCGAGGTCGAGAAGCCGATGGCGCCGGCCCGCATCGCATCGGCGGCCAGGCGGCGCATCTCGGCGATATCGGTCTCGGTCGCGGCCTCGAGATTGGCGCCGCGCTCGCCCATGACATAGACGCGCAGTGCACCATGCGGCAGCTGGGCCGCGACATCGATGTCGCGCGGCCTCTCATCAAGCGCGTCGAGATACTGGCCGAAGGATTCCCAGCCCCAGCTCAGCCCTTCATGAAGAGCCGCACCCGGAATGTCCTCGACACCTTCCATGAGCTCGACCAGGCGATCATGATCCTCGATCCGGACCGGCGCGAAGCCCACGCCGCAATTGCCCATGACCGCCGTGGTGACGCCGTGCCAGCTCGAGGGGGCCAGGCACTGGTCCCAGGTCGCCTGACCGTCATAATGAGTATGGATGTCGACGAAGCCGGGCGTCACGAGCTTGCCCTTGGCTTCGATCTCCTCGGTGCCGCTGGCCGCGACCCGGCCGATCTCGGCAATCCTGCCGTCGGCGACCGCGATATCGGCCTCGAACAGCGAGCCGCCCGAACCGTCGGCGACCGTGCCGCCGCGAATGACGAGGTCATAGCGCGCCGCCATCCCGCCCTCCCGAATTAGTTAGTTTATACGAACTATCCTCCTCTTCGTCTCTCCGCGCGTCAACCCGCTTCTCGCTTTTCCCAGGCTCGATTAGGATTTACATAGAGAGGATATAAAGAGAGCGGCGAGGGAGGTGCCACGGGGATGGAATGGCTGGTCCGCCTGCGCGGTCGCATCAGCGCCGTGTTCGATCAAGATCTGCCGCCGACCCCGGTGAGCCGCACCGTCAATGTGGCGCTCGCCCTCCTGATCATCATCAATGTCTCGTCCGTGATCCTGGAATTGGTCGAGCGGCTGCGGCTCGAGTTCGACCGGACCTTCTGGCTGATCGAGCAGATCTCGACCGCCGTCTTCGCCTTCGAATATTTGCTCAGGGTCTGGAGCTCGGTCGATCGCATCAATGGCCGCTACCGCGATCCGGTCTCGGGGCGGCTCCATTATGCGACGCGGCCTTTCGCGGTGATCGACCTCTTCGCCGTGCTGCCGGCCATCCTCGGCATGCTCGGCGCCGACGATCTCCGCGTGCTCCGGCTGCTGCGCCTGTTGCGCATGCTCAAGCTCAGCCGGAACTCGACGACCTATTCGCTGCTCTTCGCGGTTTTCCGCGAGGAGGCACGCTCGATCGGCGCCATCCTGTTCCTGGTGGCGCTGACCCTGACCATGAGCGCCTCCGTCATGTACATGGTCGAGAGCGACGCGCAGCCGGAAGTGTTCAGCTCGATCCCGGCCGCCATGTGGTGGGCGATCGAGACGCTGACGACGGTGGGCTATGGCGACATGGTGCCGGTGACGCCGCTCGGCAAAATCCTCGGCGGCTTCGTTTCGATCATCGGTATCGGTACGCTGGCGCTCTTCTCCGGCGTACTGACCGTCAGCTTCATGGATCAGCTGCGGCTCCGGCGCGAGCGGCTGCGGCACCTCATCGCGTCCGGGCTCCATGCCGGCCAGATGACCGGCACCGACATCCGCATGATCGAGAAGATGGGCGATCGCCTCGCCGTGCCGAAAGCCGATACGGACGAGATGCTTGAGGAGGCGATCCACAATTCCCAGACCTGCCCGCATTGCGGTCAGCGGATGCCGATGCGGGAAAGTGCCGCCGAGTAGCGCGAGCGCTCAGGAAACGCCTTCGCCGTCGCCCGGCTTCATGATGCCCGTTTGGTAGCCTTTCTCATCGTCAGTCATCGAGCGCGCCAGGATCCAGGCCTCGGCCTCGGCACGCGTGTCGAACTCGCCGAGCAGGCTTTCGAGCACGGTAGGGCCGGTCGCGCGCACGGCGAAACGGCCATCCGACAAGGCGACGATCTCCAGCGCCTCTCCATTGGCTTCCAACATGTCAAAAGCTCCCCTCGAGTTGCTGGTCTCCAGGAAACTAACGGCCGCCAGTCAGTTCCGGTTCATGGCTGCGACCATTGTCGGCACATTGTGCTGGAACATCGCGATGTAGGTCGCGCCGCCTTCGCCGGGTTTGGAAAGAGCGTCGGCGAAAAGCTCGCCGCCCACCGTCGCTCCCGTCTCATGCGCCAGCTGCTCGATCAGCCGCGGATCGGTCATGTTCTCGATGAAGAGTGCCGAGACATGCTCACTGCGGATCTGGCGGATGAAACGGGCGAGGCCGGCGGCGTTGGGCTCGCTTTCCTCATTCATGCCGATCGCGGCCTTGAACTCGACGCCATAGGCCTGGCCGAAATATTGAAAGGCATCGTGCGTGGTGATGATCCGCCGTTTTTCCGGTGGCACCGTCGCGAGCTTGTCGCGGACCCAGTGGTCGAGTGCCTCGAGCGATTTGAGATAGGCTTCGGCGCGCTGGCGGAAGAGCTCGGCGTGCGGGGGATCGGCCGCCTCGAGCCCCGTCGCGATCGTCGCGACATAGGCTTCGCCATTCGCGATCGACTGCCAGGCATGGGGATCGGGTGCGGCACTGCCGGGCAACTGGAGCGGCACGATGCCGCTCGTCGCGGTCACTACTGCACCTTTGTAGCGGGCGGAGCGGATCAGCCGGTCCATCCAGCCCTCGAGGCCAAGGCCATTGACCACAACCAGCTTCGCCTCCGCGATCGCTTTCGCGTCGCGCGGGCTCGGCTGGTAGACATGCGCGTCGCCGTCCGGGCCGACCAGCGAGGTCACGGCCACTTCATCGCCGCCGATCTCCGCGACCATGTCGCCCAGGATCGAGAAGCTGACGACGACCGGCAGCTTCGTGTCGGCCAAAGCCGGTGCCGACAGCAGCATCAGGCCGGCAAGGAGCAGGAACCGCATCATGCCGCCAAGTGCCGGCGCACGAGATAGCGCGTGCGCACCGAATCGCGCCGCCCGGCGACGACCGAGACGATGTAGGCGAGGCCCGCGGCAAGGATGATCGCCGGACCCGACGGCACCTCGACATAGAATGAGGCGAGCAGCCCGGCATAGCCGCTGAGACAGGCGAGGAACGTCCCGACCGCGGCCAGCGACCAGACCTCGCGCGCCCAGAAGCGCGCGGCCGCTGCCGGCAGCATCATCAGACCGACCGCCATCAGCGTGCCCAGCGCCTGGAAGCCTGCGACCAGATTGAGCACGACCAGGATCAGGAACAGCGCATGGACCTTGCCGCCATCGACCCCGACCGAGCGCAGGAAGCCCGGATCGAAGGCCTCGAGCACCAGCGGGCGGTAGGCCAAGGCCAGCGCCACCATGGTCAGCGTGCTGATCGAGGCCACGAGCAGCAGCGCCTGATCGTCGACCGCGAGGATCGTGCCGAACAGCACATGCAGGAGATCGACATTCGAGCCATGGGTCGAGACGATCAGCACGCCTAAGGCCAGCGAGATCAGATAGAAGGCGGCGAAGCTCGCATCCTCGCGCAGCGGCGTCAGCCGCGTGACGATGCCGGAGAGGAGGGCGACCAGCAGCCCGGCGATGAGGCCGCCGAAGCTCATCGCCGGCAGCGACAGCCCGCCCAAGAGGAAGCCTATCGCCGCACCCGGCAGAACCGCATGGCTCATCGCATCGCCCATCAGGCTCATGCGCCGCAGCACCAGCAGCGTGCCGATCGGGCCGGAGCCCAGGCCGAGCGCCACGGAGCCCACCAATGCCCGGCGCATGAAGCCGAACTCGACGAAGGGCGCCACCAGCTGATCGTAAAGGATCATTGTGCCGCCGCCACGGCGCAGGCCTCGGCCTCCTCGTCCCAGGCTTCGGCCATATGGCGCGCCCGGGTGAGGTTGGCCGGCGTCAGCACGGCCGGCGTCGCATCCCAGGCGACCATCTCGCGGGCAAGCAGCACCGATTCCGGGAAATGCTGGCGCACCTGCTCGAAATCATGCAGCACCGCGATCACCGTGCGGCGCTCGCCGTGCCAGCGGGCGATGAGCGCCAGCAGGTCCTGGGTGGTCCGCTGATCAAGCGCGGTAAAAGGCTCGTCGAGCAGGATGAGCGAGGCATCCTGCAGCATCAGGCGCGCGAACAGCACGCGCTGGAACTGGCCGGCCGACAGCGTGCCGATCGACCGCTCCTCGAAATGCCCGAGCCCGACCGTCTCGAGCGCACGCTGGGCGGCATCGATGGCATCCGCCGGCACGGCACGGCGCCAGCCGATCCGGCGCCAATGGCCGAGCAGCACCGTGTCGAGCACGCTGATCGGAAAGCTGCGATCGATTTCCGCCTGCTGCGGCAGATAGGCCAAGCCCCTGGGCTCGATCCCGCTCATCAGTACCCGCCCGCCGGACGGGCGCACCGTGCCGGCGATAGCCTTGACCAGCGTGCTCTTGCCGGCCCCGTTCGGGCCGATGATCGCGGTCAGCGAGCCCGGCTCGAAGCAGCCGCTTATATGATGCAGGGCCGGATGCTGCTCATAGGCGACGGTCAGATTCTCGACCGCGACTCGAGCGCTCATGTGAGCGCCCAGAAGACAAGAAGCCACAGCAGCGCCGAGAGGCCGGCGGCCCAAACGAGGCGGAAACCCACGCCGCGCGCCAACGGCCCGAGGCTCGGCCGCGCATGGCGATGACGGTGCGCGCTGCCATGCGTATGTCCGCTTGCCTGCACCATCTGGTCACTCGTCATCCCCGACCTCGCTCCAGCGTCGATCGGTGGATCTTACGTTATGTTATAACATTTTCAAGAGAGGCTCAGAGCAGATCGGCGAGCAGCTTGATATTGAGCAGGATGATCAGCAGCGCGATCGTCCAGGCGAGGGCCTGCAGCCAGCCGGGGCTCGTGAACGCGCCCATCTTGCGCCGGTCGCCGGTGAAGAGCAGAAGCGGGACCATGGCGAAGGGCAGCTGCAGCGACAGCACGATCTGGCTCGCGATCAAGAGCTTGGTCGCCGCCGTCTCGCCGGCCAGCGTGATCACCAGGGCCGCCGGCAGGATCGCCGCTGCCCGCGTCACGAGCCGCCTGAGCCAGGGCTTGAGGCGCAGATCGAGAAAGCCTTCCATCACGATCTGCCCGGCCAGCGTGCCGGTCAGCGTCGAATTCTGGCCGGAGAAGAGCAGCGCCAGCGCGAAGAGCAGGGCGGCGAGCGGGGCGCCGAGTGCCGGCGAGAGGAGCGCGTAGGCATCCTGGATCTCGGCGATATCGGTTCGGCCGATGCGATGGAAGGCAGCGGCGGCCAAAATCAGGATCGCGCCATTGACGAGCAGCGCCAGCACCAGCGCCAGGCAGGAATCGAGTGTGGCGAACCGGATCGCCTCGCGCTTGCCGGCCGTGTCGCGATCGAAGCGCCTAGTCTGCACCAGCGCCGAATGAAGGTAGAGATTATGCGGCATCACGGTAGCGCCGACGATGCCGACGGCCAGGAACAGCATGGCAGGATCGGTCAGGATCGCCCGTTGCGGCACCAGCCCGGCGAAGAGGGCCGCGAGCTCCGGCCTGGCCACCGCGATCTCGTAGGCGAAGGCGGCCGTGATCATCGCGACGAGGCCGATCACCAGCGCCTCGATCGTGCGGAAGCCATAGCGCTGGAGCGCCAGCACGATGAAAGTGTCGAGCACGGTGACAAGCACGCCGAGGAGCAGCGGCAAGCCGAACAGCAGCTCGAGCGCGATCGCGGTGCCGACCACCTCGGCAAGGTCGCAGGCGATGATGCCGATCTCGGCCAGGAGCCAGAGCGCGATGGCGACCGGGCGCGGATAGGCGTCGCCGCAGGCTTGCGCGAGATCGCGGCCGGTCGCGATGCCGAGGCGCAGGCTGAGCGTTTGCAGCACCATCGCCATCAGGCTCGACAGCAGAACGGCCGACAGCAGCGTATAGCCATAGGCCGAGCCGGCGCCGAGATCGGTCGCCCAATTGCCCGGATCCATATAGCCGACCGAGATCAGATAGCCCGGCCCGCCGAACGCCAACAGCTTGCGCAGGAAGCCGGCACCAGCCGGGATCGCGACGCTGCCGCCGAGCCCGCCGCGCGAATCGTGCGCCGGCCGCCGCCAGGCTTGGGCCGTCGTATCTGTCATCGCGGAAGCCGGCCTGATATAGTCATAGGAAGAGAATATAGCTGAGGCTATATTTGACAAGGGTCGACAACAGGAATTTTAGAATTTTTCTATTATGACGCATCCATCCGACGAGGCCGAGACCGGCCCAGAGCACGCGGCCGATCAAGCGCGCGATTTCGAGCGCCAGCGGCGGCAGCGCCATTCGACCATGGTTGAGGATTATTGCGAGCTGATCGCCGACCTCATCGCCGAAACGGGCGAGGCGCGGGCAGTCGATATCGCCCGCCGGTTCGGCGTCAGCCATGCGACCGTGGTGAATACCGTGGGCCGGCTGCAGCGCGCGGGCTTCGTCTCGTCGCAGCCCTATCGCTCGATCTTCCTGACTGAGACCGGCGCCGAGCTCGCCGCCATGTCGAAACGCCGGCACGGCATCGTGCTGCGCTTTCTGGAAGCGCTCGGCATCGATCCCGAGACTGCCCGCTCTGACGCCGAAGGCATCGAGCACCATGTCAGCGAGGCGACGCTCGCCGCTTTCGAGCGGTTCATTCAGGAACGTGGATAGGGTCGACTGGCTCGGAGCGCAAGGCTGGAGAGTGGGGCGGGCGTCCCGCCCGCCGGCGGGCGGGACGCCCGCCCCACTTTCCCGTCAAAGCCCTTAAGTCGAGTTCCTATAGATGCGCCTTGAACCAGCCGGTTGCCTCGGCGAGTGCCCGATCGAAATGTTTTTCGCCGGGATAGAGGTCGAAATGGCCGCCCTCGAACTCGACCAGCCGCTTCGGTTCGCCGGCCCGGGCGAAGGCGTCGCGCACCTGGCCGATCGGGATCAGTGAATCCTGGATCGCCGCCTGGATCAGCAGCGGCTTGGGCGCGATCAGATCGATGAAGGCGGCCGGCCAATATTCGACCAGGCGCGCCACACTTTCGAGGCTCGTGCGGTTCAGCCAGCTCGGCGCCTCCTTGGCCGCTGAGGCGCTGAACCAGGCATAAGAATCGGGTGTGGAGAGAATTGCCGGCTCGCCCTCGGGCGCCACGATCGGGATCTCGCCGCCGGGCTGACCTTCATTGCGGGCGGCGTGATCCTGGGCCAGCATCGCCAGATACTGCGCGAAGCCGGCGCGCCCGGCGACGGCGACCAGCGACTTGGCCGGCAGGATGGCCGGCACCTGGGCTACGACGACCTTGATCCGCGGATCCATGGCGCCGAGGAAAAGCGCATGGGCGCCGGAGTACGAGCTGCCCCAGATGCCGATCCGCTCGGCATCGACACCCGGCTGCCCCGCTAGAAAGGCGAGCGCCGCGCGATTGTCGTCATGCTGCTCTTGGGGGATGATCCGGCCGCGCGGCATCCCGTCGCTGGCGCCGAGGCAGCGGTAATCGAAGGCGAGCACGACGAAGCCGGCGGCGCAGAAGCCGCGCGCGAAGCCGTCGAGGCCCTGTTCCTTTACTGCCGAAAAGCCGTGACTCATGACGATGGCCGGTGCCGCCGCCACGGTCTCGGGCCGATAGAGCCAACCGCGGCAGGTGGTGCCGTGGCTCTCGAAAGATATGTCGGTTCTCATCGCTGCCTTCGTCCTCGCCGTTTTTCGCAGCACGCATCAATCGACGATAAAAAGCTTCACGCCGGTCAACGTCGACGAGCGATGGGCCGCATCGCCGAAATCCGAGACTTGGTAGCTCATGCCGGGGCGCAGCTTGAACATACGGCCATCCTTCAGCTCGGTATCGAGCTCGCCTTCGAGCACATAGAGGATATGGCCGCGATCGCACCAATGATCGGCCAGATAGCCGGGCGCATATTCAACGATCCGGATGCGGATATCCTCGATCGCGAGCGTGCGCCACAGCGCATGTCCTGATTCGCCGGCATGACGGGTCGGCTCGATCTCGTCCCAGTCCGTCACGGTGAAGGGCAGGTCGGGAATCCTCATTGTCCGGCGCCGGCCGCCAGCACCCGATCGCCGACATACGGATTGCTGCGCCGCTCGTCGCCGAAGGTCGAGCCTTCGCCATGGCCGGGCAGGAAGGCGATGTCGTCGCCCAGCGGCCAGAGCTTGGTCACGATCGAGTTGACCAGCGTCGCGTGATCGCCGCCCGGCAGGTCGGTGCGGCCGACCGAGCCTCGGAACAGCACGTCGCCGACGAAGGCGAAGCGCGCCGCCTCGTGGAAGAAGATGACATGGCCGGGCGTGTGGCCTGGACAATGATAGACCGCGAAGCGCTGGGCGCCGATCGTGACCTCGTCGCCCTCGACGAGCCAGCGGTCGGGCGTCACGGAACGAACGCCGCTCAGCCCGAAGCGGGCCCCTTGCTGCTCCAGGCTGTCGAGCAGGAAAGTGTCGGCGCGTTCCGGCCCTTCGATCGGCACGCCCAATTCCTCGGCCAGCTCGGCCGCACCGCCGGCATGATCGATATGGCCGTGGGTCAGCAGGATCTTCTCGATCGTGAGGTCCTGACGGCCGAGTGCCTCCCGCACCCGGTCGAGGTCGCCGCCGGGATCGATCACGGCGCCACGCATGGTCTCGGTGCACCAGACGATCGAGCAATTCTGCGCGAAGGGCGTCACCGGCACGATGAGCGCGCGGATCGGGAAGGGCTTGGCTGAGTCAGGCAAGGTCGGTCTCCGGCTGATCGGATCATCCAGCTTTTGACCCGCCTGGCGCCGCGATGCCAGCCCTATCATTAGAACGCTCTAAAAATGTGGTATCCGGACTATCCACATTAATTTCACGAAATTTGCTTGGCAAACCCCATCGGGATGATGGAATATCCTCTTGTGCTTCCTGAAAATAGAACAATATGAATTCGTGTTACCGGAGTTTGACATGATTTGCCGCTGTTGCCGCCGCTGATTCGAGCCCTCTCGCGCAACCTCCCGGAAAGCAGATTCATGTCCGTCCTCGCCCGCTTCCTCATCGCCGTGCTGGCACTCGCCGCCGTGCCGCCGGCCAGTGCGGCCGATATCAAGCTCCGCATCGGTGTGCAGAAATACGGCACCCTCGTCATCCTCGCGGAAAAGCATGCGCTCGAGCAGCGCGTGGCAGCCGAAGGCGTCAGCGTCGAATGGAAGGAATTCCCGGCCGGCCCGCAGCTGCTCGAGGCGCTGAACGTCGGCAGCATCGATTTCGGCACGACTGGCGAGGCGCCGCCGATCTTCGCCCAGGCGGCCGGCTCCCCGCTCCGCTATGTCGGCGTCGAGCCGCCGGCGCCGGCAGGCGAGGCGATCCTCGTGCCGAAGGACTCACCCATCACGGCGGTGGCTGAGCTCAAAGGCAAGCGCGTCGCGCTCAACAAGGGTTCGAACGTGCATTTCCTGCTGGTCCAGGCGCTGGCCGCGGCCGGGCTTGGACCCAAGGATATCGAGACGGTCTATCTGGCACCGGCCGATGCGCGCGCCGCCTTCGAGCGGGGTGCCGTCGATGCCTGGGTCATCTGGGACCCGTTCCTGGCGGCCGCACAGGCGGCGACCGGTGCGCGCAGCCTGACCGATGCGACCGGCCTGGCCGCCAACCGGCAATTCTATCTGGCCGCGCAAAGCTTCGCCGAGGCACATCCCGCACTCCTGGCCGAGATTCTGCAGGTGATCGACGAGACCGATCATTGGGCCGAGACGCATCAGAGCGAGGTGGCCCAGCTCCTGTCGCCGCGCACGGGCATCCCGGCCCCGGTGCTCGAAACCGCACTCGCCCGGCTCGCCTATGGCACTCGTCCGCTCGACGAGACGGTGATCGAGGGCCAGCAGCAGATCGCCGACAGCTTCCATCGCCTGGGCCTCATCCCCAAGCCCGTGACGGTGCGCGACATCGTCTGGTCGCCGCCTTCGTGACCGTGAAAGACAGATCATGACCATCCGGCCTTTCTGGTTCCTGCCCACTCATGGCGACGGCCGCTATCTCGGCACGTCCTATGGCGGCAGGCCCGTCGATCTTCCCTACCTGCGCCAGATCGCCTCCGCTGCCGATCGCAGCGGCTATGAAGGCGTGCTGCTGCCGACTGGCCGTTCCTGCGAGGATAGCTGGGTCGTGGCCTCGGCGCTCATCCCGGCGACCGAGCGGCTCAAATTCCTGGTGGCAGTGCGGCCGGGACTGCAGGCACCCAGTGCCGCGGCCCGCATGGCGGCGACGCTCGACCGCCTCTCGGGCGGGCGGCTGCTGATCAACGTCGTCACCGGCGGCGACCCGGTCGAGCTCGAAGGCGACGGGCTCTTCCTCGACCATGACGCGCGCTACGATCTCACTGGCGAGTTCCTGACCGTGTGGCGCGGGCTGATGCGCGGCGAGACCGTCGATTTCGTCGGCCGGCACATCAAGGTGAAGGGCGCCAAGCTGATGTTCCCGCCGCTCCAGCAGCCTCATCCGCCGCTCTATTTCGGCGGCTCATCGGGGGCGGGACAGGAGATCGCGGCCGAGCATGTCGAGCATTACCTGACCTGGGGCGAGCCGCCGGAAGAGGTCGCGCGCAAGCTCGATCAGGTCCGGCTCCGGGCCAGGCAGCGGGGCCGCCAGCTCCGCTTCGGCATCCGGCTGCATGTCATCGTGCGCGAGACGGCGGCCGAGGCGTGGCGTGCGGCGGAGGATCTCATCCGCTATGTCGACGAGGCCAAGATCGAGGCGGCGCAGGAAGTCTTCGCCCGCATGGACTCGGTCGGCCAGCAGCGCATGGCGCGCCTCCATGGCGGCGCGCGCGAAGGGCTCGAAATCAGCCCCAATCTCTGGGCCGGCGTCGGGCTCGTGCGCGGCGGCGCCGGCACCGCGCTGGTCGGTGATCCGGAGACGGTGGCGGCGCGCATCAAGGAATATGCCGCCCTCGGCGTCGAAAGCTTCATCCTGTCGGGCTATCCGCATCTCGAAGAAGCCTATCGGTTCGCCGAGCTGGTCTTTCCGTTGCTGCCGCTCGAGCGCGCCGCCCAATCCGGCGAAACCAGCTTCACCGGCCCGTTCGGCGAGATCGTCGCCAACGAGCTGGCGCCGAAGCGGGCAGGTGCGCGATGAGCCGCCGCGACCGCGTTAGCCGGGCCGTCGAGCCCTGGCTGCTGCCCTTGGCATTGCTTTTCCTATGGGAGGCGCTGTGCCGGCTTGGCCTCGTCTCGACCCGCGTGCTGCCGGCGCCCTCGACCGTGCTCCTCGCCGGCTGGCAGATGGCGGCGAGCGGCGAGCTTGCGCGCGATCTCGGCATCAGTGCCGCGCGGGCCGGATTGGGCTTCCTCATCGGCGGCAGTCTCGGCTTCGCGCTCGGGCTCATGAACGGTGTGTCCGAGACGGCGGCGCGCCTCACCGACAGCTCGCTCCAGATGCTGCGCAACGTGCCGCATCTGGCCATGATCCCGCTCGTCATCCTGTGGTTCGGCATCGATGAGGAGGCGAAGCTGTTCCTCGTCGCGGTCGGCGTGTTCTTCCCGATCTACCTCAACACCTATCACGGCGTGCGCACGGTCGATGCCGGGCTGGTCGAGATGGCGCGGATCTACGGCGTCCGCGGACTCCGCCTCTTCCTCACGGTGATCCTGCCGGGCGCCTTGCCCTCGATCCTGGTGGGCTTGCGCTATGCGCTCGGCATCATGTGGCTGACGCTGATCGTGGCCGAGACGATCTCGGCCTCTTCCGGCATCGGCTACATGACCATGAATGCGCGCGAGTTCCTTGAGACCGATGTCGTGGTGCTCGGCATCCTGATCTATGCGCTCCTCGGCAAGCTTGCCGATATGGCGGCCCGCTGGCTCGAGCGGCGCTGGCTCGCCTGGCATCCGGCCTTCAACGAGAAGCTGGCGGCATGAGCCTGATCCAGGACTATCTGCCGCCGGACCTCGCCGAACGGCTGAGCGCCGGCGCCGAGCCCGTGCGTTGGCAGAAGCCGCCGCGGCCGGCCGAGCCGGGTCTCGGCATTGGTCTCTGTGGCCTCGCCAAGCGCTTCGGCGAGACCGAGGTGCTGCGCGGGATCGATCTCTCGGTCCGGCCCGGCGAGTTCCTCGCCATCGTCGGGCGCAGCGGCTGCGGCAAGAGCACGCTCTTGCGTCTGCTCGCCGGGCTCGAGACGCCGAGCGCCGGCCGGATCGAGTTCGACGGCAGGCAGGCACTGGACCAATCCTCCGATATCAGGCTGCTCTTTCAGAGCGCCCGGCTGCTGCCCTGGCTGCGCGTGCTCGACAATGTCGCGATCGGCCGTTTCGCCGGCGACGGCACAGATGCGGACTGGCGGAAGGCAGCGCGCGCGGTCCTCGGCCAAGTCGGGCTCGAGGAGAAGGCCGGCGAATGGCCCTCAACCCTTTCGGGTGGCCAGGCGCAGCGCGTGGCGCTCGCCCGCGCGCTCCTGTCGCGGCCGCGTCTTCTGCTGCTCGACGAGCCGCTGGGTGCTCTCGACGCGCTGACCCGGCTCGAGATGCAGGAGCTGATCGAGCGGGTCTGGCGCGAGCGGGGCTGCACGGTCGTGCTGGTGACGCATGATGTGGCGGAAGCGGCGCGTCTGGCCGATCGCATCATCGTGCTGGAGGCTGGCCGGATCGCCGCCAGCTGGGCCGTCGAGGCGCCGCGGCCGCGACCGCGCGCCAGCGCCGAACAGGGCGCCATCGAGGCGCAAATCCTGTCGCATCTGCTGCGCTGAAGACGGCGTGAAACGCGGCGCCCGGCATTGGTTCCAGCGGGCTCTGGAAAAATTGGGATCGCCTTTCCGGTTGGCTTCGCCGACTATCCCGTTCCGAGGATCTCTCGTCCGAAAGTTGGGGAGATGACGATGTCGACGGTCGCGATCATCGGGGCGGGCTTCAGCGGAACGCTGCTGACGCTTCATCTGTTGCGACGATGTCCGCGCACGACACGCATTCATCTGATCGAGCGCAACAGCCGGTTCGGCCCCGGTGCCGCCTATTCGACCGGCAATGCCAGCCATCTCCTCAACGTGCCGGCCGGCCGGATGAGCGCCTTTCGCGACCGGCCCCAGGATTTCCAGGAATGGCTCGCGGCGTCCAACCCCGACACGCCGCCCAGCTTCGTCCCGCGCGGGCTCTATGGCGACTATATCAGGCGCCTGCTGCTCGATGAGATCCGCAAGCCGGCCAATGCTGGGCGGCTCAAACTGTCGCGCGGTGCCGTGCTGGCGATCGAGGAAGGGCCGCGGCTCGGTCTCCGGCTCGACCGCGAGCGCCGGATCGAGGCCGATCTTGCCGTGCTCGCGATCGGCAATTTCCCGCCCGAGCCGCCGCCGGGTGCCGATCCCGCCTTTCTCGACAGCCGCTTCTATCGGGCCGATCCCTGGGCCGATGACAGTTTCACCGATCTCGATCCGACCGAGCCGGTCCTGCTCATCGGCACCGGCCTCACCATGGTCGATGCTGCGATCACGCTCTTCGATCAAGGTCATCGGGGCCCGATCCATGCGCTCTCCCGCCGCGGGCTGCTGCCGCGCCGGCATGGCGGCGGGCCCGTGGCGGCACCTTGCCACGATGCCTTTCCGACCCAGCTCGGCGCACTCACCCGTTTCCTGCGCCGCGAAAGCCGCCGTGCCGTTGCCGAAGGCGGCCAGTGGCAGAGCGTCATCGACGAGCTGCGCCCCTTCACCCAGGATGTCTGGCACGCGCTCTCGCACGAGGACCGGCAGCGCTTCCTGCGCCATCTCAGGCCCTGGTGGGAGGTGCATCGCCACCGCATGGCGCCGGCCGTGGCCGAGCGCATCGATCTGGCGCTCGTCCGGCGCCAGCTGCATATCCATGCTGGCCGGATCGGGGGGTTCGAGCTAGCCGAGGCCGGCGTCGCCGTCCGCTATCGCCGGCGCGGCAGCGGCGAGCCGGTCGAGCTTCAGGTGGCGCGCGTGATCAACTGCTCGGGTCCGGGCTGCGACTATGAGCGCATCACGGATCCGTTGGTGCGCAGCCTGCTCGATGGCGGGCTCGCCCGGCCGGATCCGCTGCGCCTCGGCCTCGATGTCACCGGCACCTGCGCGCTCAAGAGCGCGTCCGGCGCCATCTCGCGCCGGCTCTTCGCGGTCGGTCCTGCCACCAAGGGTGCGTTCTGGGAGATGACGGCGGTGCCCGACATCCGCCGGCAATGCGAATTCCTCGGCGATTTCCTGGCCGGGCAGCTGGTGTCGGCGCCGGCGGTGCCGAGCGTGCGCGCCGTTCCTGCCGAGCCCGGCAGCCAGGCGATCCGCGCGCAGAACCGCATCTCTGTCGAGCGCACGGAACTGCCGGCCTCCTGATCACCGCTCCCCGGTGGCGCGTGCGCGAAGAGCGCGCGCGATCTGGCGCCAGCGCTTGCGCTCCTCGGCGCGGGCCGCCTTGTCCTGCTTGCGTTCGGCGAAGGCGAACTCGCGCTCGAGCTTGCGCCGGTTTTCGAGCCGGCCGGGATTGAGGCTGCCCGCCGCGATGGCCGCACCGACGGCGCAGCCGGGCTCACCCTCATGGCGGCAATCGCGGAAGCGGCATTGCTGGCCGAGCGCCTCGATATCGGCGAAGACGCGATCGAGCCCTTCCTCGCCATCCCATAGCTGCAAGGCGCGGATGCCGGGATTGTCGATGATGACGGCCCCGCCGGGCAGCGGCAGAAGCGAGCGCCAAGTCGTGGTGTGTTTGCCTTTGCCCGCGCCGTCGAGTGCGCCGGTCGCGGCCAGATCCTGGCCCGCCAGCCGGTTGACCAGCGTCGATTTGCCGGCACCCGAGGCGCCGATCAGCGCCACCGTCCGGCCCGGGCCGAGCCAGGGCTGGAGATCCGCCGCACCGGCTCCGCTCATGCTGCTGGTGAGGACGACCGGAACCGCTGGCGCGCCGCTTGCCACGATGGCGAGCGAGGCCTCTGCTTCGCCGGGGGCGGCGAGATCGGCCTTGGTCAGCACGATGACGGGGGCGGCTTCGCTCGACCAGGCGACGGTCAGGATCCGTTCCAGCCGCCGCATATTGAAATCGCGGCCGAGCGCCATGCACAGGAACAAAGTATCCATATTGGCGGCCAGGATCTGCTGCTCGGTGGCATTACCGGCCGCCTGGCGCGACAGCAGGCTGCGCCGCGGCAGCACGGCGCGCGCGACATGGGTATCGGCGACCGGTTCGAGCGCCAGCCAGTCACCGGTGCCGGCCTGCAATTGTGCCGGCCGGCAATGGCGCTCGCCATCGGCTGTTATGCAGGTCCAGCGGCTGCGCTGCTGTTCGACGATCCGGCCGGGAATCTGGCCCGGACCGGCAAGGGTGGAGAAACTATCGGCCCAGGCGGTATCCCAGCCATAGGCAGCAAGAAGATCGACGCTCAATTTCGCGAGGCTCCCAGATCGAGGGCAGGGGCGGAGAGAGTCCGGCCGTGCCGAGCGGGAGCCTGCGCATCACGCGCGGTTCCCCTCGGAGCGGCCGGAGGCGGTCGTGTCGATGCGGACAATCATCTTGGCCTCCTCGCTTGAGTGTCGATGATCGGATCATATCCGATATTGGAAGAATTGCAATCGCGTGCTATGGCTCGCGCATCCTGCGAGAGACCGACATGCTTCACATTCCGACACTCACGACCAGCAGGCTGATTCTGCGCCCGCTGGAGCTCGCCGATGCCGAGCAGCTACAAGCGGCGTTTCCGCGCTGGGAGATCGTGCAGTACCTCAACGCGATTATTCCGTGGCCTTATCCGCCCGACGGCGCGCTCATCTTCCTGCGCGATCGGGCACTGCCCGGGATGGCAGAGGGCAGCGTGTGGCATTGGTCGCTCCGGCCGAGGACCGATCCTGACCGGATCATCGGCGGCATCAGCCTGATGGCGGACGAGGATGACAATCGCGGTTTCTGGATCGATCCCGCCTGGCGCCGCCAGGGCCTCATGACCGAGGCCGCCGATGCGGTCACCGATTTCTGGTTCGAGACGCTCGGCCGTGCCGTGCTGCGCGTGCCGAAGGCGGTTGCCAATACCGGATCGCGCCGCATCTCCGAGCGCAGCGGCATGCGCGTGATCCGGACCGAGGAGCGCGACTATGTCGGCGGCCGGATGCCGGCCGAGATCTGGGAGATCACCCGCGAGGAGTGGCGCGCTCGGAAACGCTGAGCGTCAGGCCTCGTAGCGCGCCTTGAGCTCGGTGGCGAGCTCCGCTTCCGGCTGCATCCGGTTGCCGCCGAGGCGGATCGCCGTGACCTGCCCGTCGGCGCCGCGCTCAAGGCCGGCCGGCTCGCCGTGATTGCCGAAGCTCGATGCCAAGCTGATGCGGCCCCGATCCGGACCGGTGACCGTGATCTCGCCGGCATCGACCATCGGATTCAGGAGGGCAGGGGCGGCGATCATGACCTTGTCGCGCATCGGCACTAGATCGACCGCAGCCCAAAGGCTCCACCAGCGGCCGCACCAATCGGCAAGCTCGGCCGAGGGCGCGCCGTTCTTGGCGAAGCTTTGCAGGATGTGGAGCGTGCCGTCGCCCCAGGGCTGAGCCGGCCCGTCGGCGGCATTGGTCAGGATCGAGACGCTGAGGCGTTCGGCCGGCACGGTGAAGGTGCGGGTGATATAGCCCTGGAATCCGCCCGAATGGCCGAACCAGGGCCAATCGCCGACCGTGCCGCTGATGATGCCGAGGCCATAGTGCCGCTTGAGGCTCGAATGCGCCTCGGCCCAGTGTGCGCGCACCATCTCGCGCCGGCTCGCCGGCGACAGCGGGCTCGTCTCGGCCTCGGGCGCCAGCTGATTGAAGAAGCGCGCGAGATCGGCGGCCGTGCTGACGAAGCCGGTGGCGGCCGTCAGCGCGTTGGTCGGATTCTCGCCCGGGATGATGACGCGCCGGCCCAGCGGCAGCTTGGCGCCGTGACCACGCGCGAACGGGGCAGAGGTTGCCAGCGGCATGTCGGGTTCGGTCTCGCGGAGGCCGAAATCGGCCACGATCTCGCGCGCGATCCAGTCGCGATAGCTTTCGCCCGTCACCGCCGCGATGACGAGGCCCAGGAGCCCGAAACCGTGATTGGAATATTTGAGCCGTGTATTGGGCGGGATGGTCGGGCCGTCAGCAAGATCGGCCCGGATCTCCGCCTCGTCGAGGAAGGGCCGCCGGTCGGCCCATTGCCCGGTGTCGGCCCCGTCGCGCACCAGCCCGGCCGTGTGCGAGAGCAGCTGGGCAAGCGTCGTCTCGGCGATCGCGGGATGAAGATCCTTGAGGTAGGCCCCGACCGGATCGTCGAGCCGCAGCGTGCCGGCCTCGCGCAGCTTCAGGATGCCGGCGGCGGTGAAGCTTTTGGAATGGGAGGCGACGCGGAAACGATGGCGCGGCGTGAGTGCTTCGCCGCTCTTGAGATCGGCCGCGCCGAAGGCCCGCTCGAGCAGGAGCTCGCCCTCCTTGACCACGGCGATGACTGAGCCCGGCAGCTCCGTGACACGCATCTGATGTTCGAGCCAGCGGGGAATGTAGTCGATCGCTGCCTCGAGCCAGGTGCTCATCGTGTCGCTCCTATTGGATGGGAAGCCAGGAGAATAGCCGCGGCGCTTCAGCCTGTCTCGACAGGACTACCGCCCCGGCAGCATCCGCCGCAGCGTGCCGTCCTTGAAGACATAGTGATGCGCAAGGGCGGCACCCGTATGCAGCACGATCAGCGTATAGACGACCCACTGCGTGATCTCGTGCACCTTGTCCATCAGCTTGGCGAGGTCATGATTGTTGGGCACCAGCTGAGGCACGTCGAACAGCATGAAATAGGAGACTTCGTGATTGTCGGCGGCGGAGGAGATGTAGCCGCTGATCGGCATGGCGAAGAAGATGAGATAGAGCGCCGCATGGACGATATGGGCGAGATTGCGCTGCCACGCCGGCAGGCCGGGATCGAGCGGGGGTGCTCCATGAATGAGGCGCCAGGCCAAGCGCGCGCAGGCCACTACGAAGACCGAGATGCCGAAGGAGCGGTGGATGATCAGGAGGTCGGTCTTGAGCGGCGTATGCGGAGTCGCGAGCTTGAAGCTCCAGGCGAGCAGGATGGCGCCGACGATGAGGGCCGCCGTCAGCCAATGGAGCGTTATCGCGACTGCACTGTAGCGGGTGGTCTCGCTCTGTCGAGGTATTGCAAACGTTGCCTGCATCTTTCCCTCACCATGATCGACGGGTCACAGGCCATACGCGCGCGACACCTCCTTTATTCCCTGGGCGGATGGCGGCGGCAATTGTATAGGCATCGGGTCCCCATCTTACGTGAGGCTTCATGACGCTCCTGCAAACGCTGCTGATCGCCGTCGTTCAAGGCATCACCGAGCTTTTCCCGATCAGCAGCGTCGCCCATGCGGTGCTCACGCCCTGGGCGTTCGGTTGGGTGCTGACGCCGCAATTCCTCAAGGACAATTTCCTGCCCTTCGTGGTGCTGCTCCATCTCGGCACGGCCGCGGCGCTGCTCGTGTTTTTCTGGCGCGACTGGCTTGATTTCGCCTTGAGTCTGTTCGATCGGCGCGCCGAGACCGCCCGGAAGGAGCTCATCCTCGTCGTCATCGGCACGGTGCCGGCGGCGATCATCGGCTTCGTCCTGGAAAAGAAGCTGCGCGACCTTTTCCCGAGCGTCACCTCGGCAGGCTTCTTCCTGATCGTGAACGGCGTCGTGCTGTTCGTCGGCGAGCGGATGCGCGGGCGTGGCACCAAAACGCTCGACGAGCTCGGCTGGAAGGAGGCTCTCGCCATCGGCCTCGCCCAGTCGCTGGCGCTCATCCCAGGATTCTCGCGCTCGGGCGCCAGCATGGTCGCGGGCTTCTGGGCCGGATTGTCGCACGAGGCCTCGGCGCGCTACTCCATGCTGCTGGCGACGCCGATCATCGCCGGTGCCAGCATTCTCGAGCTGCCGAAGCTCGTTCATGCCGAAGGCGGGATGGCGACGCTCGGCAACGCCACGATCGGCGGCATTGTTGCCGGCATCGTTGCTTTCTTCAGCGTTTGGGCGCTGATGGCCTGGTTCAAGCGGAACGAGGTCGATGCGATGCAGCCCTTCGCCTATTATTGCTGGGCGGTCGGCCTCGTCGTGGTGGGATATGCCGCGCTAGGCTAGGTTTCGCCCGAGTCTCACGGAAGAAGCCAAGCCGGCGGCAAAAGGAAGCGTCAGGAAAGTCAAAAAATGGTCGACTAAATGACGTTTCGAAGACAGTTTGGTCTCCAATCCATGAAATTGTCATGGGCTTGCATCAATCTCCTGGACCGAAAATCGGCTTTCACCCTATCGGTCATGCAGCATATCTAGAGGACAGAAGGGAATCTTCGTCAAATGGCTGTGGCAGAGACGCGTACCGCGATCAAGAAAGCCGTTTATCGCCAGGTTCCGAGCAAGCGCCAAGCGCTCCTTGACCGGCTGTTCGCGCTGTGGTTCGCGCGTTTCGTCTATAACCAGATCTGGGAAGATCCGGTCGTCGATCTCGATGCCTTGGCGCTCGGGCCTGGCCATCGCGTCGTGACCATCTCGTCCGGCGGCTGCAACATCCTCAATTATCTGATCGCCGATCCGGCCAAGATCGACGCGGTCGACCTCAATCCCGCCCACATCTCGTTGACGCGGCTCAAGCTCGCGGCAATGCGCCATCTGCCGGGGCATGAGGCGTTCTTCCAGTTCTTCGGCATCGCCAAGAACAAGCTCAATGTCGACCTCTATTGGAGCCACCTCGCCGACAAGCTCGATCCGGCGACCCGGAAATTCTGGGAGCATCGCTCGCTCCTCGGCAAGCCGCGCATCGATTTCTTCGCCAAGGGGCTCTATCGCAAGGCGCTTCTGGGCAAGTTCATCGGCTTCCTGCATGGCTTCGCCCGGCTGGCCGACCGCAAGCCGTCGCGCCTGCTGGCTGCGACCACGCTCGAGGAGCAGCGTGCGATCTATAACCGCGAGATCGAGCCGCTGTTCGAGCTCAAGCTGGTGCGCCTGCTCTGCCGCCAGCCGGTGCTGCTCTACAGCCTCGGAATTCCAGCCAACCAGTTCGACCAGATGAAGCAGGATTCCTCGGGCGATCTGGCGAGCCTCTATCAGGACCGGATCCGGCGCCTGGCCTGCGACTTCTCGCTTCAGGAAAATTATTTCGCCTGGCAGGCTTTCGGCCGGCACTACGATGTCGAGCAGCGGCGCGCCACGCCGCCCTATCTCCAGGCCGAGAATTTCCTCGACATCAAGGAGCGGCTCGACCGGGTCGACACGCATTTGATGTCGATGACCGAGTATCTCTCCAGCCAGCCCGATGCCAGCGTCGACCGCTATGTGCTGCTCGATTCCGTCGATTGGATGGATGCCGAGATGCTGAGCGATGTCTGGGCCGAGATCCGGCGTACCGCGCGGCCCGGCGCCCGCGTCATCTTCCGCACCGCGGGTGCCCGCTCGCCGCTCGAGACTTTGGTGGCGCCCGAGCTGCTCGAGGGCTGGCGCTACCACGAGGCGGAGTCACGCGCCTATCTGGAACAGGACCGGTCGGCGATCTATGGCGGCTTCCACCTCTACTCCCTTGGCGACTGAGGCCGGTGCCGCCGATGCGGCGGCACGCATGGATGCGATGTACCGCCATCAGCGGCACATCTATGATCTCACGCGCAAATTCTACCTGTTCGGGCGCGACCGGCTGATCGATCTCGTGCCGGCGCCGCCTGGTGCGGCCGTGCTGGAGATGGGCTGCGGCACCGGCCGCAATCTCGTCAAGCTGGCACGCCGCGCACCCGATGCCAGGCTTTATGGCGTCGATGTTTCCGCCGAGATGCTGGCGACGGCCGGGCAGACGCTGGCGCGCGCCGGCCTCGGCGGCAAGGTGGCGCTGGCCCAGGCCGGCGGGCAGGGTTTCGACCCGATGGCAGCCTTCGGCATCGAGCGTTTCGACACGATCTATTTCAGCTATGTGCTGTCGATGATTCCGGACTGGCGTCCGGTGGTCGAGCGGGCTCTCGCTCAGCTGAAGCCGGGCGGAACCCTTGCGGTGGTGGATTTCGGCGACCAGCTCGGGGCACCAGCTTGGCGACGCCGGCTTCTGCTGGGTTGGCTCAGCCTGTTCGATGTGCATCCGCGTGCGGAGATCGAGCGCGGATTGCGCGAGATCGCTGCAAGCGATCGCAGCCTCACGACCGACGAGAACATCCTCTCCGGCTACGCCTATCTGCTGATGATGCGGCGCTGATCGGAGCTGCCTTCAAGAGCCCGATGCGGCCAGGTCGTTTCGACCTGGCCGCTGAATTCGGTCTCTAGCTCATTTGAGATGGAGCAAGATTTCAGATTTTAGGTCGGATCGACCTAAAATCATCTTGCTCCAGCAGCCCCGACGCGGAGCATCGGTCAGGCGGCGTCGGCTGCCTGGGCCAGATTCAGCAGCTGCTTCATGAATTTCGGCTTCTGGCCGATGAAGAGCCCGTCCGTGATGAAGCCTTCGATCGCATCGACGGCTGAGAACCCCGACGTGAAAGGCCGGATGACTGCGCATTGCGGCAGGGTCGGGCTGATGAACTCGCACGGGACCGGGAAGATCAGATTGGTCTGCAGCAGAGGATTGCCGGTCGCGTTGAAGTCAGGAAAGGTCAGCCCATTGGTCGGATCCGTCACCGGGGCGACCGTCGGCTGCACGCCATTGCCGGCGAAATCGACCCATTCCAGGAAGTGACAGATCTCGTCGCCGCCGATGCCGAGCGTGATGCGCAGCACCTGGGCGCTCTGCACCTTCTGGCTGAGATTGGCGTAAAGGCTCGAGCCGGCCTGCTCGATGAAGCCGAAATGGAAGGCGGCCGTATTGGCGATCGCTTGGATGTGATCGGCCGAGGTGAAGTCGGTGTTGTTGCGTGGAATGGCAGTGAACTGTCCGGCGAACAGTGCCGGGAGCGCCTGCGGGAAGGTCGCGCCGAAATCGGGGTTGGTGGCACTGCGATAGCGCGTGAACCAGCTGGTATCGACACTGAGCTGAGTGAGATTGGTCAGGCGGCCGACATCCTGCTGGGCGCCATTCGCCTGGCTGCTCGGCAGCACGCGGAACTCGTCAAGATCGACCGGCTCCTCGCCCAGCGCGATCAGATAGGCATTGAGGAACTCGGCGTGGCTGATCTCGTCCTTGGTGTTGCTCGTGATATATTGCGAGCCGTCGGAATCGAGATTCTGGAGCGCCAGCTGATAGGTGTTCTGCGGTCCGTTCGAGATGCCGCCGAGCTCGGCATATTGCTGCCAGAGATCGGCCTCGATCAGTTCTGCGGCGGCCAGCAGCTTCAGGATGGCGACATCGCCCGGGCTTGCCGGGGCCGGTTTGAACCGGGCCTGCGGCGACACGGCCGTAGCGGATTGTGCACGCGCCATGCCGGGCATCAGCACGCCGGCGGAGAAAGCGGCGCCGGCTATGCCCATCCCCTTCAGAAAGGCTCGCCGTCCGTCAATATTGGCCTGATTCATTGTGGTGTTCTGTTCGCCGGACGCCCGTATATTTTGGCTTCCATTGGCACAGGAGTCATCGTCTCTCGGCACGATCAAGTCTCCGAAAAGTTATTATATGGGATGATCCCAGATGACGTCGTACCCTTTCGCGATGAAGTCTTTGCGTGAAAAACTCTATCTCGGGTGACGTCTTAAAGACGAAGGAGTTTTAGATTTATTCCAAAATGATTTGCAGATTTAACGGGATTGTCATCGATACGGCGATCACGAAAGCGTGCGTGGCTGATGGGCCGGGCGCCGCGATGAATTGACAGGGACCCGCGGCATGCGGCTAAGCTTCCGGCCGGATGGGGCGCGATCATCGGGAGATGATAATGGATAAGTTCGCCTTAGCCTTTGCCGCCGCTTTCCTGCTGGCGGTTCCGCTCGCTGCCCATGCCGGCGATGCAGCGCAATTTCCGAGCGAGGAACAGGCCCAGAAATACTGCCCGACCGACACGGTCGTCTGGTACAACCGCGCCACCGGCTATTACCACTTCAAGGGTAAAACCTGGTACGGCGTCGGCGTCCAGGGCACCTATATCTGCCTCAAGGAGGCGCAGGCGGCCGGCTACAAGACGCCCAAGAATATGTAGTGCGTGGCGTCGGCGCCCCTGCCGACATGACCGAAATCGTCTGGTCTACGTCATTGTGAACTCTCGGCTGCGGAATAGCCTTCGAGGCCTTGTCGCCTTGCCAGAGAGAGTATCTGCAATGAAGTCTCGTATCCGATCGGCCGCCATGCTGTCCGCCGCGGTCATCGCCATGGGCGCATCCTATGCCGAGCCGGCCTTAGCACGGGTCGATCCCGCGACCAAGAAAGTCGCCATCCTGATTTTCGACAATGTCCAGGTCATCGATTATTCAGGCCCGCTCGAAGTTTTGTCCGATGCCGGCTTCGACGTGTTCACCGTGGCCGAGACGCGCGAGCCCGTGACGACCAGCGCCGGCGACGCGGTCAAGCTGACGCCGAAATACACCTTCGCCGATGCACCGCAGGCCGACCTCGTCGTCATTCCCGGCGGCGGCTTCGAGGCGGCCAAGGACAGTGCCACCGTGGCATGGATCAAGCGGCAGACCGAGCATGCCGAGCACACCATGTCGGTGTGCAACGGCGCCTTCACCCTTGCCAATACGGGCCTGCTGGACGGTTTGAGGGCGACCACGACGGCGGGGAATATCAGCCGGATGCGTAGCGCTTACCCGTCGATCACGGTGGTTGGCGATCAGCGCGTCGTCGACAATGGCAAGATCCTGACGACGGCCGGCCTGTCGGCGGGCATCGACGGTGCCTTGCACATGGTCGATGTCATGAAAGGCGACGGGGCCGGTCAAACAGTGGCGCTCGAAATCGAATATGATTGGAGCCCGGATCGCGGCTATGTCCGCGGTGAGATGGCCGACCGGTTCATCCCGAGAGCGCTGCGCAATGCCGATATCGGCGAGCAATTCGACATCACCCTCAAGGGCGACAAGGACCGTTGGGAAACAGTCGCCTGGTATAAGACCAAGCTGGCGCCGGCCGAGCTGTTCGCCCGGGTGAAGACAGCCTATGAGAAGGCCTATGCGCTCGATGGCACCTGGGCGCCGGGCAGCTTCAAAGCGGAGCCCTCGGGGCCGCTGGCACTGGCCTTCCGGTTCGACGATCGTGACGGCCATCATTGGACGGGCGTCATCGCGGCAGAGCCGGTCGAGGGCGAGGCGGGTCAGTTGGCACTTCGCATCGCCATCGATCGGACTGCCTAAAGGAGCTGAGCGCGGCATGACGACCCCACCGATCCGCGTGGCCTTACTGGGCTATGACGGCATGCAGACGCTGGATCTGGTGGGGCCGCTCGATACCTTCGAATGGGCCACGACACTGCATCCGGGCGCCTATGAGTACATGGTCGTCAGCCTGGACGGCGCGCCCTTCGTCAGCGGTGCCGGATTGCGCGTGACACCCGAATGCGCGCTGGCCGAGGCCGGAGAGATCGATACCTTGATCCTGCCCGGCGGCGGCCTGCGGGATTCGAGTTCAGCGGCCGAGCGTGTCGCACACGCCGTTCGATCGCGGGCGGCCGGGCTGCGCCGGATCGTGTCGGTCTGCACCGGGATCTACGGCCTGGCGCCGTCCGGTCTCGCCGACGGGCGGCGTGTCACGACCCATTGGGACTATGCCGACCATGTCGCCGCACGGTTTCCGGCACTGCGCGTGGAGCCGGATGCCATCTTCATCAAGGACGGCCCGATCTACACCTCGGCGGGGGTCACCGCCGCCATCGATCTGTCGCTGGCGCTCGTCCAGGAGGATTACGGCGAGGCGCTGGCCTTGGCGGTGGCGCGCGGTCTGGTCGTCTATCTGAAACGGCCCGGCGGGCAGCGGCAATATTCCGAGCCGCTGCGCTTTCAGACGCGCGCCGGCGGCGCGCGTCTGGCCGAGCTCGCCGCCTGGATGGCCGCTCATCTCGACCAGGATCTGTCGGTCGAAGCGTTGGCGGCGCGGGCGTGCCTCAGCCCTCGGCAATTCAGTCGGCAATTCAAGGCCGTGTTCGGCGCGACACCCGGCCAGCAGGTCGACATGCTGCGTCTGGACGCGGCGCGCAATCATCTGATCCGATCCGACGCCAGCATCGCCCGCATCGCCATCCATGTCGGATTCCGCAGTGAAGATTCTTTCCGGCGCGCGTTCGACCGGCGCTTCGGGCTGTCTCCGTCCGACTATCGCAAACGCTTCGCGCCGAGCGGGAGCTGCTCAGCTTAGGCCGATTTGGCGCCCTGCGCGAAAAGCATGGCCTCGACCGGGACGGCCGGCATAGGGTGCGGCGAACCTGTCACCAGCCGAGGAGCTCATGCCGCGTCTCATCGGAGTGCTGGGCGGCATGGGTCCGCTCGCCACCGTCGATTTCCTCGAGAAGCTGATCGAGGAGACGCCGGCGCGGGTCGACCAGGACCATGTGCCGGTCATCGTCTATGGCGTGCCGCAGATCCCGCCGCGCGTGCCGGCGATCCTGGGCGATGGTGAATCGCCGCTGCCGGCCATGATCAAGGGGCTGGAGACGCTGCGCCGGGCCGGGGCGGAGGCGATCGCGATCGCCTGCAACACCGCGCATTACTGGTTCGAGCCGATGCAGGAAGCGGCTGGCGTGCCGATCCTCCACATCGTCGATGCCTGCCGCGCCGAGATTCCGCAAGGGGCCGCTCCCGTCGGGCTCATGGGTACCGAGGCGGCTCTGTCGTCGCGCATCTATCAGGACCGGTTGGCAGCCGACGGCTTCGAGTTCCTGCTCAATCCACCGGACGAGCGCCGGGACTGGGTGCTGCCTGCCATCGCCGCCGTCAAACAGGGCCGGCTCGAGGAAGCCGGGCGCGTCGCCGAGCGGGCCGTCGCAAGCCTCGTCGAGCGCGGTGCGGCCCGCATCATCCTCGCCTGCACCGAGCTGCCGCCGGCGCTTGCCGCGATCCGCTCGCCGCAACTCGGCCACACGATCGATCCCACTCGCGCGCTCGCGCGGGCCGCGGCCCGTTGGTCGCTCTCGTCAGGAGACTAACCCATGCATCTCGCGCGTTTTCCCCGTGTCCGGCTCGGTCATTTCCCGACCCCGCTTGAAGCCATGCCCGGCCTGTCGAAGGCGTTGGGCGGGCCGAATCTCTTCATCAAGCGCGATGACTGCACCGGGCTTGCGAGCGGCGGCAACAAGACGCGCAAGCTCGAATTCCTGATCGCCGAGGCGTTGGCGCAGGGGGCCGACACGGTCATCACCCAGGGTGCCACCCAGTCCAATCACGCGCGCCAGACTGCGGCGGCGGCGGCCAAGTTCGGCCTCGATTGCAAGCTTCTGTTCGAGGAGCGCGTCACCGGCTTCGGCCTCGATTACGAGGAATCGGGCAATGTGCTGCTCGACAAGCTGATGGGGGCGGAGATCGTGGCGCGCTTGCCGTCCGGCACCGACATGCAGAAGGCGATGGAGGATCTCGCGGCCGAGCTCCGCGCCAAGGGCCGCAAGCCCTACGTCATCCCTGGCGGCGGCTCGAATCCCGTCGGGGCGTTAGGCTATGTCGCCTGCGCGCTCGAGCTCCAGCAGCAGGCGTTCGAGACGGGCCTCAGGATCGATCATATCGTCATGGCGACCGGCAGTGCCGGGACCCAGGCCGGCCTTCTGGTCGGGCTCCATGGCTCGAATGCCAATATTCCGCTGATCGGCATCAGCGTGCGCCAGCCGCGGCCGAAGCAGGAGGAGAATGTCCTGCGCCTCACCCAGGCCACGGCCGACTATGTCGGGCTCAAAGGCGATTTTCCGCGCGATCTCGTCGCTGCAGATGCGGACTATGTCGGCGAAGGCTATGGCAAGCCGACAGCTGCCATGATCGAGGCGATCAAGCTCTTCGCCCGGCATGAGGGAATCCTGCTCGACCCGGTCTATACCGGCAAAGGGGCATCCGGCCTCGTCGGCCTCATTCGCGCCGGCCGGTTCAAGCCGCAGGACAATGTCGTCTTCATCCACACCGGCGGCTCGGTCGGCCTGTTCGGCTATCGCGGCATCTTCGGCTTCAATTGACGAAAAAGGGCGGGGTAGCTACCCCGCCCACTTGTTTCCAGGCTGGAAAACCTTTACTTGCCGGCCTTGCGGCCTTCCGAGTTGCTGAACACCGCGTCGGCATTCTTCTTCTGGTCGTCCGACATCGCGGCATAAAGCGGCTCGAAGGCGGCTTCGACCTTCTTGGTCCCGTCGGCGCGGGTTTGCTCGATCTGCGCATAGGATTTCAAATCATCGACCGCCGTCATGGCGGTGGTATTCGCCTGCCGCTGCTTGATCAGTTCGCCCCAGGCGTCGGCGCTGTCGTGCATGGCCTGAGCGACGGCAGACCATTGCGTCTCTTGATCGGCCGTGATCTTCAGCCTGGTGTGGAGGTCCTTGATCCGATTGTCGATCGTGTCCTCGGGATTGGCGCGCTTGGCATGGTGGACCTGCGGGCCAGCGGCGGTGCTCGGCGTGGCGGGCGGCGACTGCGCCCAGGCGGCACTGCCGAATGCGAACGCGCCGGCCAGAAGTGCCGCCGTGAGCGAGATTTTCGATGTCTGCATTTTCAAGCCTTCTCTTGTTGTGGGCTTCGTGTGAAGGGAATTCTTAATGACCGTGCCCGCGATGGCAGGAACCGGGGCCCGCCTCTTGACCGATCCTATAGTTGATTCGCGGCGCCGATCGATTCTATCCCTGCTCGTTGGGTTCCCGGCCTGTGTTTTTTCGTCACTGCGCCCGCAACCTTAACGCAATCGGTTTCTAATGGTTCGGTTCTGCGCACGACGCGCCGCCGAAGCTGGACAGCGATCGGGCCGAAACGGCAGAGTGCTCCGTTTCCGACAGCAACGGCGCGCGATGACCGACATTCTCATCACCGAATATCTCGACGACGCCTCGGTCGCGGCGCTGGCGGCCGAATTCTCGGTTCATTTCGAGCCCACTCTGGTCGGACGGCCGGACGACATCATCAAGCTGGCTCCAGGCGTGGCCGGCCTGGTCATCCGCCATCGCACCCAAATCTGGGGCCCGGTGCTCGACGCGTTCACGAATGTGCGCGTGATCGGGCGCCTGGGCGTCGGCCTCGACAATATCGATGTCGCGACCTGCCGGACCCGCGGCATCGAAGTGTGCCCGGCGCGCGGGGCCAACGCCGTCTCGGTCGCGGAATATGTGATATCCGCCTGCTTCATCGGCTTGCGCAATGTCTGGCAGGTGACCGATGCCGTGCTTGCCGGCGAATGGCCGCGCAACCAGCTGATGCTCAACGAGGTGAGCGGCAAGCGCCTCGGCCTCGTGGGTTTCGGCGATATCGCCCGCCAGGTGGCGAAACGTGCGCTGGCGCTCGATATGGAGGTCGTGGCCTGCGATCGGCCAGGCATGGCCTTGCCCGAATTCCCGGGCGTCGCTCAAGCCGATTTCGATACCGTCATCGCGACCAGCCATGTCGTGAGCCTTCATGCGCCGTTCCTGCCGGAGACACGGAACCTCATCGATGCCAAGGCGCTGGCCCGGATGAAGCGCGGTGCCGTGCTGATCAATTCCGCCCGCGGCGGCATGATCGACGATGCGGCCTTGGCCGAATCCCTGCGCTCGGGCCATCTGGGGTTTGCGTTCCTCGATGCCTTCGAGCATGAGCCGCTGCAGCCCGGCTCGGTGCTGACGGGCGTCCCCAACCTCATCCTCACGCCGCATGTCGCCGGCGTCACGGTCGAGGCGAATGAGCGTGTCTCGGCGATGACCGTCGCCAGCGTGCTGCGTGTCCTGCGCGGCGGACGCTGATCCATGGCTTTCGTGCTCGCCTCAGCCTCACCGCGCCGGCTCGATCTCCTGCGGCAGATCGATTGCGCGCCGGATTCGGTCGATCCGGCCGAGCTCGACGAGACGCCGCAGCCGGGCGAAACGCCGATCCGCCATGCCGAACGGCTGGCGATCGAGAAGGCGAAGCTGGTGGCGGACCGCCATCCCGGCGCCTTCGTGCTCGGCGCCGACACCGTCGTCGCCTGCGGCAAGCGCATCCTGCCCAAGGCCGAGGATGAGGCGACGGCGCGGCGCTGCCTTGAGCTGCTCTCGGGCCGTCGCCATCGTGTTCAGGGCGGCATCGCGCTGGTGGCACCGGACGGCGCCGTCGCGACCCGGCGCGTGCAGTCGGCGGTCGCCTTCAAGCGCCTGACCGAGATCGAGATCGCCTGGTACTTGGCGTCCGGCGAATGGCACGGCAAGGCCGGCGGCTACGCGATCCAGGGCCTTGCCGCCCGCTTCGTGCGCGAGATCGTGGGTTCTTATTCGAACATCGTCGGTTTGGCGCTCTTCGAGACGTCGCAGCTGCTGATCGGCCGCGGCGCCCGTTCCTTGCCGTAGGGGCAGAACCCATGAACCGGCTCCTCATCCTGTCCGCGGCGCCGGGGGAGGTGCGTGCCGGACTGGCCCAGGACGGCACGATGGCCGAGCTTCGGGTCGAGCGCGAGATCGAGACGAGCCTCGTCGATGCGCTCTTCCTCGGCCGGGTGCTGCGCGTGGTGCCGGCCGTGCCCGGCGCCTTCATCGAGCTTGGGCTCGACCGCCCGGCCTTTCTGCCCGGGACGCGGCTGCCTGGCACTGGTGAGGCGCTCGTCGAAGGCGCCAGCGTGCTGGTCCAAATCGTCAAGGACGCCTACGAGGACAAGGCGCCGGAAGTGAGCGCCGCCCCGTCCTTCCACGGCAAGCTCGCGGTCTGGACGCCGGGCCGCCCGGGCGCTTCGGTCTCGCGCCAGATCGCGCCGGCCGAGCGGGCCCGGCTTTCGGATGCGCTCGCGACCCTGATCGAGCCGGGCGAGGGGGTGGTGCTGCGGAGCCATGCGGTCGGCGTCTCGCCCGCCGAGCTCGCCGAGGATATCGGCCGCCTGCGCAGCGATCACAAGGCCTTGCTGCGCGCGATCGAGGCGGCCAAACCGCCGCTTCGGCTCGATCCGGTCCTGGGCGGGGCCGAGCGAGTCCTGCGCGCGCTGGGCGACAGCGTCGACCGCATCCTCATCGATGACCGCGCCACCCATACGCTCTTGAAGCGCCGGCTCGGCCGCGGCGAGGCGGCGATCGCCGCCAAGCTCGAGCTCGATCCGGCGCCTGGCTTCACCGAGCGGCATGGGCTCGAGGACGCGTTCGAGGCGGCGCTCTCGCCGCAGATCCGGCTTGCCGAGGGGGCGGAGATCGTGATCGAGGAGGGCGTCGCCGCCACGCTCGTCGATGTCAATCTTGCCGCGGCTGCCAGCGGGCGCGGTCGTGCCGCCGATGCGATCCGGCGCGTCAATCTGGCGGCCGCGACCGTCATCGCGCGTCAACTGCGGCTCCGCAACATCGCGGGCGCCATCATCGTCGATTTCATCACCATGCAATCGCGCGATCATCGCCGCGAGGTCGAGACTGCCCTCGCGGAAGCGCTTGCCGGCGATCCGCAGCTGGTCGAGATCCATGGCTGGACTCGGCTCGGCCATCTCGAGCTCACCCGCAAGCGCGGCCTGCCCTCGCTCGCCGAGCTGATGCTGGCCCGGCCCGGCGGCCGGCGGGCCAAGACACCGCTCACGACGGCACTCGCCTCGTTGCGGGCCGTGGCGCGCGGCAATGCCGCACCCGGCGTGCTCGAGCTGCGCGTCCATGCCACCGTGGCCGCGGAGCTCAATGGCCGCCTCGCCCGCGAGCGCGATAACGCCGCTGCTCAAGCCGGGCGGCGTCTCGTCATCAAGGCAGAGGCGGGGCGCGATCCGGAGACCTTCGATATCGGCGTGGCACGCCCTATATAGTTGGGCATGACCGACGTTCCTCCTCCCGCCAAGACCGGAACCTGCCCGATCTGCGGCAAGCCGCGCCACGAGCGCCATCGCCCTTTCTGCTCGGCGCGCTGCCAGCAGGTCGATCTCGGCCGCTGGTTCACCGGCCGGTACGCGATTGAGACCGACGAGACCGATCGCGATCCCGAGTTGTCTTGACCGCATCTCTTACCGGGACAAGACTAGCTTTTCGAAGATCGCGAAGACGCGACGACAGGGAGGCGGGGGATGCGGCGGCAAGCGTGGCTTCTGACCCTTTTGGTGGGCTGGTCCGGCGTCGCCGCGGCCGAGGATCCGATCCGCATCGGCGTCACCGTGGCTCAATCGGCCCCCGGCTCGGTCGTGCAAGGCACGCTCGTCATGGACGGGCTCGAGGTCGCCCAGCAGATCATCAATGACAAGGGCGGCGTGCTTGGCCGGCCGATCGAGCTCGTCGTGCGCGACACCGGCGGCGTGCCGGAAAAGGCCGCCGCCGCCGTCGAGGCGCTGATCACCGAGGATCATGTCGTCGCGATCACCGGCGAGCATCGAAGCTCGGCCGCGCTCGCCGGCATCGAGGTCGCCCATCGCCACCACATTCCCTACATCAACACCAATGGCTGGGCCGACGCGATCCGCGAGAAGGGCTATGTCGAGGTGTTCAATCCCGGCAATTACAACAGCCGGGTCGGCGCCGCCGCGGCGACCGCCTTCAAGGGGTTGGGCGCCAAGAGCGTGGTCGCCTTCGCCGAAAATACCGACTACGGCATCGGCCTCGCCAAGACCATGGCGGCCCAGCTGGCGGCGACGGCACCCGAGATCAAGTTCAGCTATGTGACGCTCGACCGCACCGCGACCGATTTCGTTTCAGCGATGGCGCCGCTGCGCCATGAGCTGCCGGATGTGCTGGTCAACATCATGCTGCCGCCCGCCGCCTACGCCATGATCAACCAGGCCTATGAGGAAGGGATCGCGCCGACGGCCCGGACCTATTTCTACGACGCCGCCGGCATCGCCGATTACCCGGATTTCTGGGAGAATGTGACCGACGCAGGCCGCGGCATGCTCGTCTTCGGACTCTATCATCCGAAGATGACCGAGCCGCCGCTCGGCCATGAGGTGGCGGACGCCTATGAGGCCAAGACCCAGAAGCCGCCCAACCGGCTCCTGTTCCAGGCAGCGGATTCGCTGTTCCTGCTCGCCGACGCCATCACCCGCGCCAAGGCGACCGACGCCGACGCCATGATCAAGGCGCTCGAGGCCACGAACTTTACCGGCACGCGCGGCACTATCACCTTCTCCAAGGAACCTGGCTACAAATTCCACCAATGGCTCGACGTGCCCTATGTCACCTATCAGCTGACCGAGGAGGATCAGAAGATCGCCGACGCCACGCTGATCGAGGAGCCGGGCGTGCCGTTCGACAAGGCCCGGGTGTGGAAGGCGACGACTTACTAGCGATACCCGACCTCCTACATTCCTTCGTTGAAAATATGCCTGATCAGGCATATCTCTGTGCCTGAGGTTTGGGCCTGAAGGCGAGCGAGAACCAGCCCAAGCCGGTTCGTTGGGTCGGCAGCAGCCGGGACGATCTGAGCGGATTTCCCGAGGCGGTCCGGCGACGGGTCGGGGGCGCCCTATGGGAGGCGCAAATCGGGCGCAAGGCGCCTTATGCCAAGCCGCTCAAGGGTTTGGGCGATGCCGGCGTGCTTGAGATTGTCGAGGATTTCGACGGTGAGGCCTTTCGCGCCGTCTATACGGTGCGATTCGCGAAGGCGGTTTATGTGCTGCATGCCTTTCAGAAGAAATCGAAGCGGGGCATCGCTACGCCTAGCGCCGAACTGGATCTGATCGATCGGCAACTCAAACGCGCGAAAGAGGATTACGAGGAATGGGTAAAGCGAGAGAGTTCGACATCCCGGTAACCGAAAGCAGTGGGAACGTCTTCGCCGATGTGGGCTTGCCCGATGCTGGGGAAGAGCTCACCAAGGCGCAGCTGGCGAGCCACATCAGGCAGGTGATCAAGCGGCGGCGCCTGACGCAAGTCGCGGCCGCCGTCGTCATGGGGATCGATCAGCCGAAAGTGTCAGCCCTCTGCAATGGTCGGCTGGCCAATTTCTCGAGCGAGCGGCTCATGCATTTTCTGACGGCACTCGGTCAGGACATCGAGATCTTGATCAAGACAAAGCCGCGGAACCGGGCCCATGGCCGCATCCGCGTGGTCGGCGAGGCCCAGGCCGAAAGCGCCGGCTGACCAAGATCATCGCTTAATCGGTCTTCGCCGGCTTCAAATACCAATCGATGAGTGCCAGCGCCTCCGGGCTAGACCAGTCGGCGGCCCCCTCGAACCGGCCAAGCTCACGGCCTTCGGCATCGATGAGGAGGGTGGTCGGCAGCCCGTTGAGCTTGAGCGCCAGCCCGATCGTGCTCTTGGGATCGAGATAGGCTGGCAGCGTCTTGATGCCGTGCTGATCGAAGAAGCCGTTCACCACCTTGGCGCCCTGACGGTCTTCCGAGATGGTTACGACATCGAACCGATCGCCGGATCGCGCCGCCTTCAGCTTCTCGAGCGACGGCATCTCGCGGATGCAGGGCGCACACCAGGTGGCCCAGAGATTGACCAGCGTCAGCTTGCCTTTGAAGGCCGAGAAATCGAGCGGCTTGTCGTCGGCATCGGTGAAGCTCACCGGCGGCATTGGCTTCGGTGCCGAGGCCGGCTTAAACTCCGCCACGTCGCCGGCCAGCGGCGGGCCGCCGCCATTCGCCGTCGCGTAATGCCGGGTGAGGCCCGCTGCAATCACGAAGCCGACACAAACTACCGCTACCACCGTCGAGAGTTTACGCTGCATGCTCGCTCGTTTGTCAGATTTGGCGTCATCTTCGGAGTTGGCCCGTCCATGAACGCGGATATGCCCGCAGGGGCCGCACCCGATCAAGCCCCGGGTGAGGAAGCGGGTGCAAATGAAATGTGGGGCGGCCGGTTCCAGGGTGGACCGGCTGCGGTAATGGAGCGCATCAACGTCTCGATCGATTTCGATCGTCGGCTTTATGCGCAGGATATCGCCGCGTCCAAGGCCCATGCCGCCATGCTGGTCGCGACCGGCATCATCGGTGCCGAGGATGGGGCCGAGATCGCGGCCGGGCTCGACCGCATCCGCGGCGAGATCGACTCCGGCGATTTTCGCTTCGACCGGGCGCTCGAGGACATCCATATGAATGTCGAGGCGCGGCTCTCGGCCTTGATCGGGCCGGCTGCAGGTCGCCTCCACACGGCGCGCTCGCGCAACGACCAGGTCGCGACCGATTTCCGCCTCTGGGTGCGCGATGCGATCGACGAGCACGATCGCGCCATCCAGGCGCTGCAGCGGGCGCTGCTCGATCAGGCCGAACGCCATGCGGCCACGCTGATGCCGGGCTTCACCCATCTCCAGCTAGCCCAGCCGATCACGTTCGGCCATCATCTCATGGCCTATGTCGAGATGCTGGGCCGCGACCGCTCGCGCCTCGCCGACTGCCGCAAGCGCTTGAATGAAAGCCCGCTCGGCTCAGCGGCGCTGGCCGGCACCTCCTTTCCGATCGATCGGCATGCGACGGCGGCGGCGCTGGGCTTCGATCGGCCGATGGCGAACTCGCTCGATGGCGTCTCCGACCGCGATTTCGCGATCGAGTTCATGGCGGCGGCTTCTCTCGTCTCGATGCATCTCTCGCGGCTTGCCGAGGAGATGGTGCTGTGGACGACCGACGCCTTCGGCTTCGTGCGCCTGTCGGATGCCTTCACCTCGGGCAGCTCGATCATGCCGCAGAAGCGCAATGCCGATGCGGCCGAGCTGGTGCGCGCCAAATCTGGCCGTATCGTGGGCGCCCTGGTGGGCTTGCTCGTCATGATGAAGGGGCTGCCGCTCGCCTATGGCAAGGATATGCAGGAGGACAAGGAGCCCACTTTCGAGGTGTCGGACACGCTCGATCTGGTGCTGGCGGCCATGACCGGCATGATCCGCGATCTCGAGGCCGATCCGGCCGCGATGCGCGCCGGCATGGAACGTGGATTCATCACCGCGACCGATCTCGCCGACTGGCTCGTGCGCCGACTGGGATTGCCGTTCCGCCAGGCACATCATATTACCGGTACCGTCGTCCAGCGCGCCGAGGCGAAAGGCTGCGGCCTTGCCGATTTGCCGCTCGCCGAGCTGCAATCCATCGAACCCAGGATCACGGAGGAGGTTTTCGGCGTGCTGTCGATCGATCGGGCGGTGGAAAGCCGCACCTCCTATGGCGGCACGGCGCCGATCCGTGTGCGCGAGGCGATCCGGGCGGCACGGGAGCGCTTCCTGTGAGGCTTGATCATTTGCGTCTGGCCCTGGCGGTGTCGCTACTGGCCTTGCCGCTCGCCGCCTGTGGCAAGAAAGGCCCGCCTTCGCTGGAGCCAGGCGAGATCAGCCACTATCCACGGCCCTATCCGGCGCCGAACCATGATGGCGGTGCCGACCCCGACGAGGTCGTTCCGCCAGCACCACCCCCGAAGCCTGCCGACACTCCGAAGCCCGCGGATAATGCCAAGCCAGCCCCATAGCTTCCCCTATCTCGACGGGTCACTGCAGTGCGAGGGCGTGCCGCTCGCCGCGATCGCGGCCGAGATCGGCACGCCCTTCTATTGCTATTCCGCCGAGGCAATGCGGCGGCAGTACCGCATTTTCGCCGATGCGTTTGCCGGCGACGAGATCCGTATCTGCTATGCGGTCAAGGCGAATTCCAACCAGGCGGTCCTGAGCCTCTTCGCGCGTCTGGGCGCCGGTGCGGACATCGTGTCGGAAGGCGAGCTCCGGCGCGCGCTTGCCGCCGGCATCCCGGCCGAGCGGGTCGTCTTCTCGGGTGTCGCCAAGACGGAGGCGGAGCTCCGCTTCGCCCTCGCTGCCGATGTCGGCCAGATCAATATCGAGAGCGAGGTCGAGCTCGACCTGCTGGCCCGCCTCGTCGCCGGCCGCGACCGGCCGGTGCGCGTGGCCTTCCGCGTCAATCCCGATGTCGACGCCAAGACGCACCCCAAGATCGCGACCGGCAAGGCCGAAAACAAGTTCGGCATCGCGATCGGCGAGGTGCCGCGGCTTTTCGCGCGCGCGGCTCTGATGCCCGGCCTCGATCCGGCCACAGTCGCGGTCCATATCGGCTCGCAGCTCATGGAGCTCGGCCCCTATGAGGCTGCTTTCGGTCGCGTGGCTGAGCTGGTGCGGGATCTCAGGGCCGGCGGTATTCCGATCCGCCATCTCGATCTCGGCGGCGGGCTCGGCGTGCCATACCGCGGCGAAACGCCGCCGAACCCGGCCGATTACGCGTCGCTGGTCCGGCGTATCCTGGGGCCGCTCGAGTGCGGATTGACCTTCGAGCCCGGGCGTTTTCTTGTCGCCGAGGCGGGTGTGCTGGTCAGCCGGGTGATCGCGCTGAAGCCAGGCCAGGCACGAACCTTGCTGCTGCAGGATGCGGCCATGAACGATTTGATTAGGCCGACGCTTTATGAAGCGTATCATCCGATTCTGCCGGTGCGGGAAGCGGATCCTGCGGCGGTTTTGTCGGCCGCCGATATCGTCGGCCCGGTCTGCGAAAGCGGCGACTATCTAGCCGCTGCGCGGCCGATGCCGAAGGTGGCGGCGGGCGAACTCTTGGCTGTAATGTATGCCGGAGCCTATGGTGCCGTGATGAGCTCGACCTACAATACGCGCCGCCTCGCTCCCGAGGTGATGGTCGACGGCACGCGCTGGGCCGTGGTGCGGCCGCGCCAGAGCTACGAGGACCTCATCGGCCTCGACCGGGTGCCCGATTGGCTGCGGCCGGGGGCAGCTTCTTGAACCCGGTACTGCGCCTCCGCCTGGCCCAGGCCGCCCTCGGCTGGGAACGCCTCTGGCCGGCGCTCTGGCCGATGACGGCCCTGGTCATGGTTTTCGCCATCATCGCCGCCTTCGATGTGCTGCCATCGCTGCCGGGCTGGTTGCACGGACTGCTGCTCGCGCTCTTCGCCGCCGGTTTCGGTGCGGCCCTTTGGCACGCCTGGCGCCGCGTGGCGCTGCCCGACCGGGCGGCCGCCCGGCGCCGGATCGAGCTCGATAGCGGCCTCGATCACCGCCCGCTCGCGGCCCTCGAGGACAGGCTCGCCGGCGGAACCGGGACCGACCCGTTCGCGCAGGCGCTCTGGGCCGCCCACCGCGAGCGGATGGCCGCCGCCGCACGCCATCTCCGCTTGAGCTGGCCCCGCGCCGGGCTGGTGGCGCAGGATCCCTATGCCATTCGGGCGCTGCTGTCGCTGGTACTGCTGATCGGGCTGTGTGCCGCCGGCGACGATGTCTGGTCGCGGCTCGGCCGCGCCTTCTTCCCGCAATTCGACCGCGTGGCCCGACTAGGCCCGGCCACGGTCGATCTCTGGATCACGCCGCCCGATTATACCGGCCTGCCGCCGATCTATCTCGGCAGCGACCCGACCCAGACGGGCGGTGCCATAGCAGCCTTCGATCCGGGCAAACCCATTCCGGTGCCGGCCGGCAGCGCGGTGCTGGTTCAGGTCCATGGTGGCCGGCATGCGCCGCAGCTGGCGCTGGATGGCGCCAACACCGATTTTATCGCACTCGACGCCAGCGATTTCAACGTCACCGCCAAGCTGGGCGAGGCGCATCACCTCGCCGTGACCCAGGGCGGCGGCACGCTCGCCTCCTATGATATCGCCATCGTGCCGGACCTGCCGCCGACCGCGGAATGGTCCGACAAGCCGAAGGCGACAATCCGCGGCGCCTTGCATCTGGATTATCTCGCCAAGGATGATTACGGCGTCAAAGGGCTGAGCCTCGAGATCCGGCGCCCGAACTCGGACGATCCGCCCACCGTGATCCAGCTGCCGGTGCCGGCGGCGACGGGCAAGGAGATCAAGGGCTCGACCTTCCAGGATCTGACGCCGCATCCCTGGGCCGGCCTGCAGGTCGAGCTGCGCGTGATCGCGCGGGACGCGATCGACCAGACCGGTATCAGCGCGCCGCTCAGGCTCATCCTGCCCGAGCACAAATTCCATCACCCGATCGCCAAGGCGATCATCGATCAGCGCAAGCTGCTGACCCAGGATCCGAGCCAGGCCGATGCCGTGGCCGAAACGCTGGGCGACCTCTCGGCCCGGCCGGCGCTCTTCCACAATGATGCGCTGGCCTTCCTGGCGCTGCGCTCGGCCGCCGACCGGCTGCAGCTCGGGCTGGACAAGGAGGGGCTGCCGAGCATCCAGAAGCTGCTCTGGGACACCGCACTCAGGATCGATGAGGGTGATCAGCCTGAAGCGCAGAAGGCGCTGCGCGAGGCCGAGCAGGCGCTGCAGGACGCGCTCGACCGCAACGCGCCGGACGAGGAGATCAACCGGCTGATGGATCAGCTGCGCCAGGCGGTGAACCGCTATCTCCAGGCCATGCGCGAGAATGCCGAGCGGAACGGCCAACAGCAGCAGCTCGATCCCAACGGCAAGAATCAGAGCCTCAGCCAGGACGACATCAACCGCATGCTCGACCGGGCGCAGCAGATGGCGCGCTCGGGCGCCAAGGATGCCGCGCGCGAGGCCTTGTCGCAGCTCCAGGATCTGCTCGAGAATCTGCGCGCCGGGCGCTCGCAGCCGCAGCAATCCGATGGCGCCGGCCAGCAGATGATGCGCGGCATGCAGGATCTGGCGCGTAAGCAGGAGCAGCTGCTCGACCGCTCCTATCGTCAGGCCCAGCGCGGCCAGAATGGCGATAATCAGGGCCAGCAAGGACAGGGTCAGCAAGGTCAAGGCCAGCAGGGACAGGGTCAGCAAGGCCAGGGCCAGCAAGGCGGCCACGGCCAGCAGCGCGGCCAGGCACAGGGCGGCGACGGCGATCTCGCCGGGCAGCAGGAGGCGCTCCGGCGCGAGCTCGACAATCTGCGCAGCCAGCTCGGCCAGGATGGCGGCGAGGCGGGCGAGGCCCTGCAGCGTGCCGAGCGCGCCATGCGCGACGCGGTCGAGTCGCTCAACCACAATGCGCCGGGCGACGCGATCGGCCAGCAGGGCGAGGCGCTCGATCAGCTGCAGCAGGCGGCGCGCGAGATGGCCGAGCAGATGCGCCAGAATGGCGAGGGCCAGGACGGCACCCAGAATGCCGGCCGCGATCCCTTCGGCCGGCCGATGCCGGGCGGCCAGGGCGATCTCGATCGCGGCGATGTCAAGATTCCGGAAGAGGCCGATATGCAGAAGAGCCGCGAGATCCTCGACGAGCTCCGCCGCCGTGCCTCGGACCGCGACCGGCCGCCGCTGGAGCTCGACTATCTCCAGCGGCTCTTGAAGCGGTTCTGAAGAGCCTCAGCGAATGAAGGCCACGAGCGCCGAAGTCGCGTCGTCGGGATTGTCGGGTGCCGCGATCGTCGCCTGGTAGGGCACGGTTTCGCCGGGGTCGAGCGCCTCCTTGGGTGGCGGGAAATCGGCACTCTTGATCGTCTCGCCCTTGGCGTTCCGCAGGCTGAGCCGCATCTGCGGCAGCGCCTGGCGGACATGCGACACATTGGCGATCTCGCCGGTGACGATCACGGTCTGGCCAGCCTCGTCATTCCCGCGGGCCGAGTTGGTGCCGCGCAGCTCGAGTGCTGCCTCGGGCGAGGCCGCTTCGAGGCCGAGGGCGGAATAGAGCCGCGCCGAGGGTGGCCAGCTTCGCATGATCATCGGCGCGAAGTACCAACCGCCCGCGAGGACCAGCAGAATGAAGGCCGCCAGCGCCGCCCAGCCGAGCCCGACGCTGCTCACGCGCTTGGGCTTCGCCACCGCCGGCAGATTGGCGCGCGCGGCCGGCCGCGGCCGCTCGGTGATGAAGCTCGGCATCGACTCCTCGACCGCGGCCGCAGTACCGCCGCCGACCATGGCAGGTGCGGTCACGACGGGCGGGGAGGCTGGGTCGAGCAACGGATCTGCGGCCACGCCCGGCGGCGGCTCATCCATGAGCGTCAGCGGCTCCAGCATCTCGGCGGCGGGTGCCTCCTGATGCCAGGTCTCGCCGCAGCGGGCGCAACGCACTTTTCGCCCTTCGGTGCCGATAGAGCGAGGGTCGACGACATAGCGGGTCGCGCAGGCCGGACAGGACAGTATCATGCTTATGCCGCGTTGCTCAGCCGATCGGGAATGGGCAACCGGTTATAGGCAGGCTGCAGCCTGTGGTGCAAGCCGGGGCTGCCGCCGGTTGCAGTCGCGATCGGGCAAGGCTACACCGGTCGGCGTTGCTGCGGCCTTCGGACCAGGAGCGAGCGGAAAATTGGTTCGTTTCGAAAACGTAGCGATGCGGTACGGTCGCGGGCCGGAGGTGCTGTACGATCTCGACCTCGATCTGGCGCCCGGCACGTTCCATTTCCTGACCGGGACCAGCGGCGCCGGCAAGACGACGCTCCTGCGGCTGCTCTACCTCGCCGAACGGCCGACGCGCGGCCGGGTCTTCCTGTTCGATCGCGATATCGCGAGAGTGCCGCATCGCGAGCTGCCGGCAATTCGCCGCCGGATCGGCGTCGTGTTCCAGAATTTCCGGCTGCTCGATCATCTGTCGGCGCTCGACAATGTCGCACTCCCGCTGCGTGTCGCCGGTGCCGACGAGGCAGAGGTGCGCGAGCATGTCGTCGACCTCCTGCATTGGGTCGGGCTCGAGGAGTTCGTCAATGCCAAGCCCTCGACGCTGTCGGGCGGCCAGCAGCAGCGCATCGCCATCGCGCGCGCGGTGATCACCCGGCCGGCCCTGCTCCTAGCCGACGAGCCGACCGGCAATGTCGATGATGCGATAGCACTCAGGCTCCTCTATCTCTTCGAGGAGCTCAACCGGCTCGGGACGACGGTGGTGATCGCGACGCATAACCAGGCGCTGATCGAACGGTTCGGCCATCCGACGCTGTCCATCGAGAATGGCCGGGTGGCGCTGCGCGCCGTCCCCGCGTCGATGGGTTGAGCAGGCGGGACCCGAGCATGGCCGGCGCCCGCACCCTGCCGCTCGACCAAGACGGATCGGCCCGTTTCCTGCCCTGGCTGATCGCCATGATGGCGTTCCTGGCAGCGCTGGCGATCGGCGCCACCTTCACGCTCGGGGCTGCCCTCGAGCGCTGGGATGATGGCTTGCGCGGCAGCCTGACCGTGCAGCTGCCGCGGCCTGCCTCGGGCGCCAAGCTGGCGCCGGCCACGGTCGAGACGGCGCTCGCCGCAATTCGCGGCGTCCCCGGCGTCGCCTCCGCCTCGCCGCTCGATGATGCGGCCGAGGCGGCCTTGCTGCAGCCCTGGCTCGGCCGCGACATTTCGGCCGCCCAACTGCCGCTGCCGGTCCTGATCGATGTGCAGCTGAAGCCGGGCACCCGGATCGATCCCGCGGTGTTCCGGCCGCGGCTCGAAGCGTTGGTGCCGGGTGCCAAGGTCGAGACGCATGGTGCCTGGCTCGATCGGCTTTTCCGCATCGCCGGCCTGATCGAGCTCTGTGCCGCCTTCATCTTGCTGCTGATCGTCTCGGCCGCGATCGTCACCGTGATCTTCGCCACCCGCACCGGGCTCATGATTCATGCGCCGATCGTCGATCTGCTCCATCTCATTGGCGCCAGCGACCTCTATGTGGCGCAGCAATTCCAATGGCATGCCTTCCGCCTCGGCCTGCGCGGCGGTGCTATCGGGCTGGCGCTGGCGCTCTTGGCCTTTGGGGCACTCAGGCTCGCGGGCGAGGAGGGGGCGGTGGCCTCGACCGATCTCATGCCGGGTTGGGCACTGCCGATCGGCGTCTGGTTCCTGCTGGCCCTTCTGCCGCTGGCGATTGGTTTGGTCGGGCTGGTGACGGCCCGCGTCACCGTGCTGCGAGCCCTGGCGCGGATGCCGTGACCAAACCGATCCTCCGTGCCGCCCGCGTCTTTCTAGCCGCGCTCGTGCTGCTCGCGGTACTCTGGACCATTGGGCTCGTTTGGTTCATGAGCGGGCTCGGCCAGCCGACGGCGGATCCCGACCGGGTCACCGATGCCATCATCGTGCTGACCGGCGGCAGCCTCCGAATCGAGAGCGGCGTCGAGCTCCTGGCCGATGGCAAGGCCAAGAAACTCTTCATTTCCGGCGTTCACCCGGGCATCGAGACGCCGGACGAGCTGCATCTGCCCCATGGCGCGCCGGGCTGGACCGAATGCTGCATCGTGCTCGGCCATGCCGCCGACAACACGGTCGGCAACGCGCTCGAATCGGCCGAATGGCTGAAGCGCGAGAATTATCACTCCATCCGCCTGGTTACGGCGAGCTATCACATGAAACGGGCGCTCTTGGAATTCCGGCGCATTCTGCCGCCGGATATCGAGATCATCGCTCATCCGGTCTTTCCGCCGGCCTCGCATGCCGATGGATTCAGTATATTCTCCAGCCGACCCGGCCGCGTCGTCCTGGTCGAGTATCTGAAGTATCTGGGTGCGTTGGTTCGACCGCTGCTGCCTGCCTCGCTCTCCCGCTCCGAAGCCATGCTCCAATGATTTTCCTGCGCGCCCTGCTGTTCAATTTGGGATTCTATGTCGGCACCGGCATTCTCGCCATCGCCGGGCTGCCTTTCTTCATCCGGCGCAGCTGGCTGATGGCCTATAGCCGATTCTGGACCGGCATTTCGCTCGCCTGGCTCAAGCTCAGCGTCGGGCTCGGTTGGGAACTGCGGGGTGCCGAGCATCTGCCGCCGCCGCCCTTCATCCTGGCGCCCAAGCATCAATCGGCCTGGGACACGCTGATCCTCAACCAGCTGGTGCCGAAGCCGGCGATCGTGCTGAAGCGCGAGCTCATCTGGATTCCGGTTTTCGGCTGGTATCTTCTGCGCGCCGGCGGCATCGTCATCGACCGCAAGGCGGGGGCCACGGCGCTGCGCAAGCTCGTGTCACAGGGGCGGCGGGCGGTCGCCGAAGGCCGGCCCATCGTGATCTTCCCGGAAGGGACCAGAGGGCCGGTGGGCGGCAAGCTGCCCTATCAGCCCGGCGTCGCCGCCCTTTACGCCCAGCTCAACGTGCCGATGGTGCCGGTGGCGCTCAATTCCGGCCTTTTCTGGAGCCGCAAGGCATTCTTCAAGCTGCCGGGCACGATCATCGTCGAGATTCTGCCGCCGATCCCGCCCGGGCTTGAACGCCGCAAGGCGTTGGCTGTTCTGGAAGAGCGGATCGAGAGTGCTACGCACCGCCTGCTCGAGACGGCCCCGGCGCCCGACGGGCCTGTGGATGAAATTGTGGAAAGTGCGTAGCCGGGCAGTTTTGTAGGTGACTTTACTTACGAACAGAAAGCGAACATTATGACCCGCAAGCATGCTGATGACCATCGGAGCTAAGTAATGGCGAGCATCGCCGCGATCTCTCAACAGATCTGGGACATGAAATATCGGTTCAAGAGTGCCGATGGTCTGCCTGTGGATAAAACCGTCGAGGACACTTGGCGCCGTATTGCCGAAAGCCTCGCGGCCGCCGAAGCGGACCCGGCCAAATGGTCGGCGCGCTTCTATTCGGCGCTCGAAGAGTTTCAGTTCCTGCCGGCTGGACGAATTGTCGCAGGCGCCGGTACCGGGCGGTCGGTGACGCTCTTCAACTGCTTCGTCATGGGCACGATCGAGGATGATCTGGGCGCTATCTTCGATCACCTCCGGGAAGCCGCACTGACCATGCAGAAGGGCGGCGGCATCGGCTACGATTTCTCGACGCTTCGGCCCAAGGGCGCGCCGGTGCGCGGCGTCGCGGCCGATGCCTCGGGGCCGCTTTCCTTCATGGATGTCTGGGATGCGATGTGCCGCACGATCATGAGTGCGGGCTATCGCCGCGGCGCCATGATGGCAACCTTGCGCTGCGACCATCCCGATATCGAGGCCTTCATCGAGGCGAAGCGCGAGCCCGGCCGGCTGCGCATGTTCAACCTTTCGGTGCTGGTCACGGCCGATTTCATGCGCGCGGTCGAGGAGGGCACACCCTGGGAGCTGAAATTCGGCGGCACGGTCTATCGCGTCGTCGAGGCCCGCGCGCTGTGGGACGCGATCATGCGCGCCACATACGCCTATGCCGAGCCGGGCGTGATCTTCATCGACCGGATCAATGAGCGGAACAACCTTCATTACTGCGAGACGATCTCCGCCACCAACCCCTGCATTACGGCCGACAGCTGGGTTCATACGGCGGAAGGGCCGCGCCAGGTAAGCGAGCTCATCGATCGCCCGTTCCACGCAGTAGTCGATGGTAGCGCCCATGCGTCCACGGCGCGGGGCTTCTTCCAGACCGGGGAGCGGTCGGTCGTGCTTCTCACGACACGGGAAGGCCATCGGCTTCGCTTGACACCCGACCATCAAGTTCTGACCGCCGCATCGTTTACCCGATACACGGTCGGGCGCAGCTGGGTTCCGGCCAAGGATTTGCAGCCGGGCGACCGGATTGTCCTGCACGATCATCGCGCCGGCGCCGAATGGGGCGGGGACGGCGCGGAAGGCGAGGGATATCTGCTGGGTGTGCTGGTCGGAGACGGCACGATCAAGAGCGACAAGACCGTCTTGAGCGTCTGGCGACCCGCGATGGCTGCCTGTGGTGGGGCCGATCTGGCCGCTTCCAGCGGTGTCGAGCGTATGATGGCGCTGGTCGAGGCGGCGGTCCGCGAGCTGCCGCATCGGGCCGATTTCACCGGCTGGGTGCCGGTTGCGGGACGTGGCGAATATCGGCTTGCTTCGGCCGCCCTGAAGCGGCTGGGCGAAAGCTACGGCATCGGCAGTCGCAAGGTGCTGGGAGCCCCGATCGAGCGAGCCTCGTCTGCCTTTCAGGCGGGGTTCCTGCGCGGCTTCTTCGACACGGACGGCAGCGTCCAGGGCAGCCAGGTCAAGGGCGGCAGCGTTCGCCTGGCGCAATCGGATCTCGACCGGCTCCGCACTGTGCAGCGCATGCTCGGCCGACTGGGCATCGTCGCATCGATCTACCAGGATCGCCGTCCCGCGGGCCTGCGCCCGATGCCCGACGGCAAGGGCGGCCTGCGCGATTATGTGATCCAGGCACAGCATGAGCTGGTCATCGCGAACGACAATCTTTTCGTGTTTCGCGAGCGCATCGGCTTCGGCGACAGCGTCAAGGCGGCGGCGCTCGATCGGCTTCTCGCCGCATATCGCCGCCGGCCCGATCGCGAAAGATTCGTCGCCATCATCGATCGGATCGAGCCGGCCGGCGTCGAGCCGGTGTTCGATTGCGAGATCCCCGGGATCAATGCCTTCGATGCCAACGGGCTCTATGTCCATAATTGCGGCGAGCAGCCCCTTCCGCCCTACGGCGCCTGTCTCTTGGGTTCGATCAATCTCGCGAGCCTGATCGATCACCCGTTCGAGCCGGAGGCAGCCCTCGATCTCGAGCGCTTGGCGGAGCTGGTGCCGGTGGCGGTCCGCATGATGGACAATGTCATCGATCTCTCGAAATTTCCGCTGGAGGAGCAGGAGAGCGAGGCGCGCACCAAGCGGCGCATCGGGCTCGGCGTCACCGGCCTCGCCGACGCGCTTATCATGTGCGGCGTGCGCTACGGCTCGCCGCGCGCGGTCGAACTCACCGAGCAATGGCTCGGGGTCCTGCAGCGCTCGGCTTATCTCGCCTCCACGGATCTCGCCGCCGAGAAGGGCGCTTTTCCGCTCTATGACCGCGAGAAATATCTCGCCGGCGCGAGCATCCGGGCGCTCGATGAGGATATTCGCGCCGCCATCGCGGCCAAAGGCATTCGCAACGCGCTCGTCACCTCGGTGGCGCCGACCGGCACGATCTCGCTCTTCGCCGACAATATCTCCTCCGGTCTCGAGCCGGTCTTCAGCTTCCGCTATACGCGCACCGTGCTGATGCCCGACGGATCGCGCCGGCAGGAGGAGGTAAGCGATCATGCCTATCGCCTGTTCCGGCGCTTGAAGGGCGATGACGCACCGCTGCCGGATGCCTTCGTCGACACGCAGGATCTGACGCCCGCGGACCATCTGGTCATGCAGGCCGCGGTTCAGAAATATATCGACAGCTCGATCTCGAAGACCATCAACCTGCCGGCCGACATCTCCTTCGAGGCGTTCAAGGATGTCTATCGGCGCGCCTATGAGCTGGACTGCAAAGGCTGCACGACCTATCGGCCGAACGATGTGACCGGCTCCGTGCTCTCGGTCGCCGAACCGCCGGCCCAGCCGATCGAGGCGGTATCGCCGAAGCCGCCGGAGGGGCAACTGCCGCCGCCGAGCCACGAGCTGGGCTCGGTTTATTACATGACCCAGCCGCTGTCTCGGCCGGAGATGCTGCCCGGCCAGACCTACAAGCTGAAATGGCCGGAAAGCGACCATGCCATCTACATTACCGTCAACGACGTGGTGCAGGATGGCAGGCGGCGGCCGTTCGAGGTCTTCGTCAATTCCAAGAACATGGATCATTACGCCTGGACGGTCGGGCTCACCCGGATGATCAGCGCCGTGTTCCGGCGCGGCGGCGATGTCTCCTTCGTGGTCGAGGAGCTGCAGGCGGTGTTCGATCCGCGCGGCGGCGCCTGGATGGGCGGGCGCTACGTGCCCTCGCTGCTGGCCGCGATCGGCGATGTGATCGAGCGGCACATGATCGAGATCGGCTTCCTGCCGCCGCGCGAGGCGGGGACGGAGCGCGAGGCGGTGCGTCAGGTGGTGTCAGCCGGTACTGGCGCGCCACCGCTCGGCCAATGCCCGCGCTGTGGCCAGGCGGCCCTCATCCGCCAGGAAGGCTGCGCGCAATGCACCAATTGCGGCTATTCGAAATGCGGCTGAGCACATGCTGCAGGATTGGCACGATTTCTACCTGATGGTCGGCCCGTCCGCGGCGGCACTCGTCGGATGGCTGTTCGTCATCGCGACGCTCACCTCGGGCTTCGATCGGGAACGGGCGATCCGTGGCAGCCGGGTCTATTCGACGCCGACGGTGTTCCATCTGGGCGCGATCATCCTCCTCAGCGCGGCGGCGCTGGCACCGCATTTGCCGGTCGCTGCCCTTGCGGCCACGACGATCGTCGCGGCCGTCGCCGGCTTTTTCTATTGCTGCTATGTCGGGCTCGAGCTCAGGAGCGGCCGGCTCGACGGCCATCGGCTCGATTTCTGGTATTACGCCTTCGCCACCGGCCTCGCCTATGTCGGCCTGGGCGTGGCCGGGCTGCTGTTGGCGTTCGGCCATGCTGCGGGGCCGTGGCTCCTGGGCGGCAGCCTTCTCGCCATGCTGCTCATCGCGATCCACAATGCCTGGGATCTCGTTTGCTGGATGGCGCCGCGGGCGAAAAGCTAGCTGTCGCTCCGACGCGCCACAGGCCGATAATTTTCGCAAACGAACGCATCGGCATATTGACATCGGCCAAGCGCTTTGTCGCACACGCCTAGGTTATGTCACAACGCGATAGGCAATTGTGAGTAATGCGACCGAGCGGCAAATCCTTAATAGAAATCAAGCATTTTATCGATTTTTCCGCAGAAACCCTACTCTCTCGCGGGTGGATGGTTTTGCGACGTTAACAGCTAGGGCTTTTTTGGGGCATTCTCAACTGCCGGCTCAAGGTCCGGAGATAGAATATTGCAATCCATTGGAAATTGCGCTTACCTCCGCCCCCCGCGTCACAACGCGCGCTTTGGTTGGCTTTCGCCCGAGTCGGCGGTACAGTCACCGAAGCGTTATAGGCCTGCTCGGGAGGGAACATGACTGAGCAAACCAACAAGGAATACGGGCCGCGAGATTCGAGCGAGGACAGCTCGATCATCGATCACCTGATCAAGATTTTCCCCAATAAGTGCCCGTCGCACCAAAGGCGTGTCCTTCCGGCGGAGGGTTTCGGGCGCATCCAGCGCAACTGGACTCCCGATAGCCGCATGATGATGCTGGCCGAATTCGACTAGAGCGGATCGCGATCAGATGGGATCATCTGATCGCGTGAATCCGCTCTAGATTCAAATATTTAGAGACCGATTCAGCGATCAGACTGAGTCAGTCTGATCGCTGAATCGGTCTCTAGTGCCAAGAAGGGGCGGAAATCCTCCGCCCCTTCCTCTGCTTGCTTCCCTGCCAGATGCACTCAGTTCGACAGCCGCCTTTGAGCGGCCGACGAGATCTTGCGCCAGCAGCACAGCGAATGCAGGTGCTGATAGACGGCAGGCAGGATGCCGCGCTGGCGCCAGTTCATGAAGGTCGTCTCGGGCAGGCTCAGTAGCCGGTTGGCGTCGATCGCCTGGAATCCCACGATCTTGGCATCCTCGCGCCCGGCGCCCAGTGCCACGGTCGCCTGGTGCGGCACCAGCACGCCCGAAGCGGCGAGGATGCGGCCGAACTCCCGCGTATTGGTGAAGGCCTGATGATGGCCGCGGCAGAATTCCAGGATTTCGTTCAGCATGGCGCTCGGCTTGCCATCCTCGAACAGGGCCTCGCCGGCCTCGGTGCCGATGCCCTGGCCCTGGACATCGACGCAGGCGACAAGCTTCTGGCTCGTCGTGTCGTCGACGACCGCGAACGGAAATCCGCGCACATAGGTCGGGATATAGGTGTCCGGATTCCAGACGCCGGCATGGTCGACGAACAGGTTGTCGTCCGGTTTGTAGCTCAGCGCCACGAGCGGCACAGGCTCCGGCCCCTCCGTGAAGATGATCGGATAATCGATGCCGGCGGCCCAGAATTCGAGGATCGTCACCGGCACGGCGCTGACATTGCGCACGAAGCGGTAGTTGCGGTTGGCCCGATCGAGCTTCAGATGCCCGTGCTTGGTCGGATCGAGCCCCTCGATCTGCTTGAACAGCAACGGTTGCTGGGGAGTTGCGGTGGGCGCGTGGTTGGTGGTTTCCATACTCTCGATCTCTGCATCCTGAGCGGCCGCCAGAATGCGGAGCCGGCGACCGGCGTCAATGGAAATCCTGAAGTGCGGGTTCCGATCGTTCCTGCAGCTCTGTCGGCTGTGCCGGGGCGATCCGATCGAGCACCTCGACCAGCGTGCGGACCAGCGGCGACAGCGTGCCGCGCCGTGTGATGAAGTCGATATCGGTCAGGAACGAGAATTCATCCGGCATCAGCGATCTGAACTTCTTCAGATGCCGAAGAGACCGCACGTAATGGGCCGGCAGCGTGCCGATGAAGCAGCCGGAGCTGACCAGGAGGGCGATCGCCTCCATGCAATCGACCGATGCCGTGCTGTTGAGCAGGATGCCCATCCGCGAGCGATCGAAGCCATCGAGGAACGAGTAGCCGACATAGTCGCATTTCGAGATGTCGTCGACCGTGACGCTTTCGGCCGGGCGGTCGTATAGTGGATGCCCTTCGGCGCAGTAGAGCTCCGTCAGCTCCCGATGCAGAGGCCGGCATTCGAGCTGGTTGATGCGCCGGCGGCCGATGGTGATGCCGCCATCCAGCGTGCCGTCGAGCACCGATTGCTCGATGAGGTTGGAGGTCGTCGTGGAAATCCGGAAGACGACCTGCGGATGCCGCTTCTTATAGGCCGCGACGATTTCCGGAATGCGCAGATCCTGATCAGTGATCAGCGTATCGATGATGCCGATATTGAGCGTGCCGGTGAGATCGGAATGGATCGTCCGAAGGTCGGCTTCGAAGCGGTCAAGGTCGGCGATCAGTTGCAGGCTGGCAAGATAGACCTTGTGTCCCTGATCGGTCAGGGAGAAGCCCACCCGGCCGCGGCGGCACAACTGCACGCCCAGCCTCGTTTCGAGGTCCTTGATATAGCGGCTGATCGACGGCAGGCCGAGCTGAAGCTCCGACTCCGCCGCCGCAAATCCACCGCATCCGGTGACGGTGCAGAAGATGCGCAGCAGCCGGATGTCATTGTCGCTCATCTTGCCGGTAAAGCCGCGCGGGTTCAGCCCCATAGTTTCGATCCTCGGCAACCATCCTTGTGAAACCCGATATTTTCGGCGGCTGTCGGGCGTGGAAGATTCCTTGGCGCCTGAGCAATGGAGTCGACGCCGCCCCGGTGACTTCGCAAGGCACATGCCAGTCCGGAGGATCGCGCGACATGACCGAGCCGATGAACAAGAAGCGCCCTCTCATCGTCGGCCGGCCGGCCTTGATCATGGTCGATTTCCAGCGCGGCGGCGATTACGCGCCGGGTAAGGAAAATGGCGTCCCGCATATGGACGATTCCGGTGATCGGCGTGCCATTGCCAAGACATTGGTCGCGTCCGCCCGCGAAAACGGCATTCCGGTCATTTTCATCCAGGAAGTGCACCGGCCCGATATGATCGATTTCGGCCGCGAGCTCGACGGCGACGAGGATGTTCATTGCGTCGAAGGGCTGCGTTCGACCGAGATCGCCGCCGAGGAGGTCGACTTCCGCCCGGGCGATTATTTCGTCCCGAAGCGCCGCTACTCCGCCTTTTACGGCACGGATCTCGAGATCCTGCTCAAGGGGCTGAAGGTGCAGACCTTGATCCTGACCGGCGGGCTGACCGATGTATGCGTCCACTACACTTTCGTCGACGGCCATCAGGGCGACTATCATTGCCGCGTCGTCGAGGATTGTGTCGGCGGGTCGAGCCGGGCAGCACATGATGCCTCGCTCAGGGCGATGGAATATCTGCAGGCCGGCGCGCGGCGGATGAGCGGCGAGATCCTGGACGCGTTCGCTGAGCTGGGAAAGAAGACCCGGGCGGCTTGAGCCCACCTTCACCCTACCGTCATCCCCGGGCTTCGTCCCGGGGATCCACGTCGGGCCGACGCTGATTTTGCTTGAAGAAAATCTTCCCCGTCGCGACGTGGATGGCCGGGACAAGCCCGCGCATGACCAAAATTGATGGTTGCGTGAACGCCGTAGCCGTTAGGGCAATGGGTAGAAGATGAAATCCTTCTCGACATCGAGCTTGGGGAAATCGCCCATTCGATGGAGCGCTGCCTGAAGCGCCAGCAATCGATCGTAAGGCAGCTCCAGCGGATGCTCGTTCGGGTGGCTCAACGCATGGATCGCGTAATCCTGCCGGCTCACTCGGCTCATCTCGATATGGGCACCCAATAGCCATGAGACGTGGCGGGAGCGCGTGAAGGCGACCGCCCGGTCGATGCTCCGGCGAAACGTCGCGAATTGATCGAGCGGGCAGTAGAGCCGTCCGGGATATAGGGAATCATCGGTCAGCAGCAGCCTCGTGCGGCGGTCGAAGATCATCAGCGCCGCTGCCTCATGGCCGGGCGTGGGGATGATGTCGAGGATCCGGCCGCCAAGATCGAAAGCCGCCACCTCGTCCGGCCAATTGCCGATGTGGAAGAATGCCGCGACCTCAGCGGGCGCATGGCCGACGATCGTCACCGCCGGATCTCCGGCGAACTCGCCGTCGCCAGCGATGTGGTCGTCATGGGCATGGGAATGAGCGACGATGAGCGGGATCGCGTCGCGCCCCTTTTCCTTGAGCCAGCCGGCGATCACCTTGTCCATCACCGGCCGGATCTTCAGGCCGCCGGCACCGGTGTCGTAGAGCAGGACCCGATCGGCCCCGAACAGCAGGTATAGGAACGGCGCCTCGGGATTGGTCTTGACCGACTGACGGATGACGAAAGTGTCGGCGTCGTAACGCTGCACCTGCATCTCGGCCTCGGCCGCCTCGGTGCCATCGATCCAGGGCTGCGGGAAGGCGCCTGAGGGCTTCGCGTCGGCGCCGGTCGACAGAAACGCAGCGAGAAGCAGGGCAGGGGCCAAACGCCGGTCGATCATTGTCTTACTCCCGCCCGGTCAGAATTTTGCGCTGACGGCGACGCCGATGATGCGCGGCACCGGCGTGTAGCCTTCCTGGACGAAATTATCCGCGGGCCGCTGGATGATCTTGTTGGCGTCGAGCAGATTCTTGACGAAGAGCGAAACCTCCCAGCCCCCGAAATTCACGCCGGCACTGCCGCCGAGGAGGTTGTAGGACGGCCGATCGTAATCCGGATTGTCGCGGATGATGGCGCCATGGCTGTTGCCGATGAATTGCCAATTGGTCCGCACGAAGCCGCCGATATTGCTGGTCACGTCGAACTCGTAATTGCCGGTGAGCCCGATCGACCATTTGGGCGAGCCAGGCACCGGGTCGCCGACATTGACGCCCAGGCCGGGCACGTTCTGCGTGAAGGTGTCGTGATCGTACTGGCCCGAGACGCCGACGGTGAATCCGGATCCCAGCCGCTGGAGGATCTCGGTCTCGAGGCCAAGGCTGCGGGCGTGGCCGACATTGTCCGTGAAGTCGAAGCCGCAGGTCTTGAGCGGCACATCGAGCTGAATCTTGTCCCATTCGATGTCATAGGCCGAGACATTGACCGACAGGCTGTTGTCGAGGAATCGCCCCTTGGCGCCAACCTCATAGTTCCACAGCTTGTCGGGCTGGTAGCTGGGCGGTGCGTTGGTGAGGCCGAAGGCCGCGAGATCCTGGGCGCATTCGACTGCCGGAACGGGCGAATTGAGGCCGCCCAGCCGAAATCCCTTGCCTGCCGTCGCATAGGTCGTCAGGTCCGGATCGACATCATAGGTCAGCGAGAATTTCGGCGTCGCCGCGTAGGCCTTGGTATTGCCATTGTCCATCGGCACCGAGGCGAAGAAACCGCTCTGCGCATCGGTCTCCGAATCCCGGCCGTAGAGATAGCGCAGCCCGGCGGTGAAAGTGAGCGCCGGTGAGAAATGATAGCTCATCTCGCCGAAGGCGGCGTATTCGACATCGCTCAGACGATTGAAGAATTGGAAGAACAGATCGTTCGGGATCGAGGTGTCGAAAAAACTCTCGGCCGTGATGCCGTAGGTCTGGAGGAACTTGGCGTTGAAGCCGGGGATATATTGCGCCGACGTGCCGAGGCTCAGGGAATTGGCGTAATAAAGTCCGGCGATCCAGCTGATCGGCAGCATGGCGTTGGGGTCGTAAGGCTTCGAGACAAGACGGATTTCCTGAGTCGTTTGCCGGGTGTTGAGTGAATTGTGGACGGGCCCGGGCAGGGCCGACAGCACATTGCCGTCGAGCTGGCCGTTGAGCCCGACCAGCCCCAGCGAATCGACGAAGCCTCCGACGAACTCGCTGTTGAAGAAGGTGCCGTCCGTATCGCGCGGGAATTCCCGCCAGGTGAAGTTGGTGACGGAGGTCAGGTCCGCCCAGTCGAGATCGTAGCTGGCTTTGATGCCGGCGACGGCCAGCGAATCGTGGCCGCCCTCCGGCACCTCCTTACTGGTGGTGTAGTTGGGCGTGGCCAGATCGACGAGGCCGGTATCGTCGATGTTCGTGCGCTGCAGAAAGACCGACGGCTCGATCGTCAGCTTTGACACCGGCTGATAGAGCAGGTTCGCCTTGAGCACATTGGCATGGTCGCCATTGATGCCGGTTCGGTCGATGACGCCGTTGGTGGCATGGTCGACGAAGCCGCTATCCTCGGTCGTCTCGCCACCGAGCCGCAGGCCCAGCACACCCGGCACCAGCGGAACGTTGACGATGGCGCGCTCGACATAGTTGATCCCGCCATGTTCCGTCCCGGAGAGCTCGCTATAGGCGTTGCCCTCGTAGTCGGTGAGGTTCACCGGGTTGCTGACCAGCCGGATCGTGCCGCCCAAGGCGCTGGCGCCATAGAGCGTCCCCTGCGGGCCGCGCAGCACCTCGGTCTGGGCGATATCGAAGAAGAGCGGCTCGGTCTGGCCGGAATAGAAGGCGTTGTTGCGGATCGTCACCGGTGCGTCGTCGAGATAGATCGACACGGTCGAGGTGCCGACGGTCGAGCTGATGCCCCGGATCTCGAGATTGCTGAGACCCGGGCCGCCGGCATCGGTGAAGGACAGGTCCGGTACCGTTCGCGCGAGATCGGCATAATCGTCGATATGCTGCTGCTGCAGCTGCGTGCCGGTTACGACCGAGATGCTCTGCGGCACCTCGCGCAGATTCTCCGTCCGCTTCTCGGCCGTGACCGTGATCTCTTCGATCCCGGGGATGCCGGGCGCCGCCGGCGGGTTCACCGCATCGTCGGCGAAGGCCGCGCCCATCAATAGTTTCGATGCGGTGCACAACAACAAAAATTGCTTGCCAGCCCGAGCCGCCATGATCGAATCCTTCTCCGGCCGCGATAAGCCGCCGCTTTGTCTCAGGGCAAAGCGTAGCCAATCGCCGGAGGGCGATGCATGATGGGTTATGAAATCTAAGTTGCGCCGCAGCGAAACTATCAGTGCAGTTTGACCACCGGCTCCGTGCGGCGGGTGATCATCCGGGCCAGCGTGTCGAGCACGACTTTGGTCGGCCCATGCAGCGCCAGCTCGTGCATCTTGTAGAGCGAGAGATACATGATCCGGGCGAAGTAGCCTTCGATCATCAGGCTGCCGCCGACCAGCGAGCCCATCAGATTGCCGACGGTGGAATATTCGCCGAGCGACACCAGCGAGCCGAAATCGCGGTAATGGAACGGCTGCGGCGCCTGGCCGGCGAGCCGTCGCCGGATCTGGCGAAAGAGGTGGCTCGCCTGCTGATGGGCCGCCTGGGCGCGCGGCGGCACCGGCTTGCCGGTATTGTCCCAGGGACAGGCGGCGCAATCGCCGAACGCGAAGATATCGGCGTCCCGCGTCGTCTGCAGCGTGTCATGCACGACCAGCTGGTCGATCCGGTTGCTTTCGAGCCCGTCGAGCTCATGAAGAAAAGCCGGCCCTTTGACACCAGCGGCCCAGACGACGAGCTCGGCCGCGATCTTCCTGCCATCGGCCAGCTGCACGCCGTCGGCCTCGACGGCGGCGACCTTGGCGCCGGTATGGACCTGGATATGGAGGTTTTCCAGCAGCTTCCGCGTTTCGGCCGACAGGCGCTCGGGCAGCGCCGGCAGGATCCGGTCCGCCGCCTCGATCAGATGCAGCGCCACGTCGCGCTCGGGGTCGATATTGTCGAGCCCATAGGCGATCAGCCCGCGGGTCGTGTTGTGCAGCTGGGCCGACAGCTCGACCCCGGTGGCACCGGCGCCGATGATCGCGACCTGCAGCTGGCCGGCGCCGAGCGGCACCTGGCCGGCATGGGCGCGCAGCAGCGCATTGATGAGCCGGCGGTGGAATTGCCGGGCCTGGACTGGCGTGTCGAGGCTGAACGCATATTCGGCGACGCCTTTGGTGCCGAAATCATTGGTGGTGCTGCCGACTGCGATGATCAGCGTGTCGTAGCCCATCCGCGCCTCGGCGGTCACCTGCTCGCCATCCTCGATGACGGCGCCCACGACGATCTCGTGCTGGGCGCGGTCGAGCCCGATCATCCGGCCCAGGCGATAGCGGAAATGATGCCAATGCGCCTGGGCCAGATAGCTCAGCTCGTGATGGCCGGTATCCATGCTGCCGGCCGCGATCTCGTGCAGCAGCGGCTTCCAGAGATGGGTGCGGCTCTGCTCGACCAGCGTCACGACCGCCTTGCCGCGCCGCCCGAGCGTGTCGCCGAGCCGGGTTGCGAGCTCGAGCCCGCCGGCGCCGCCGCCGACGATCACGATGCGATGTAGGCCCGGCTGCTCCGCACTTTCCGCCATGAGCCGCTCCTCTTTGGCGGCATTATGGCCGGACTGCGCTGTTAGGGCGATGCTCCTTCCGCACAAGGTGTGCCGGCGGGGATCGACGCTACCGCCCGGCCGAGGGCGGCAAGGCCCGGATCCTCGATGCCGAGGAGTGCCAGATGATCGAGCGTGCGGTCGAGATAATCGCGATTGCTGCCGCGCGCACCGTGGGCCGTGGCGATCCGCAGCACCGCCATCTCGATCGGCAGATCGCCGGCAAAGGCCTCATGCGAGGGATCGGCGACGAAGGTGAGCGCATCGGAGCGCCGGCCTTTCTCCAGCGTGACCGTGACGCGCTGGGGCCGATAGCCTTCGGCCAGCGCCATCTCGCGCTGCCAGAGATAGGCAAGTGTGGCGGCGCGATGGCGGGCGGCCACGCGAAAGGCAAGACCATGGCAGGTTCCGTCAGGCGCCAGCGCCACGACCAGGCCCGGCCATTCCGGCGAGCCGCGATGGCCCGCACTCGCGACGCAGAAGGTCCGATGCCAGCCTTCGAGCCGCGCCGGCTCGGCCGCCTCGTAGGGGAAGCCCGGATTCCACATCAGCGAGCCGTAGCCGAAGATCCAGAGCGCCTCGCCCGGTGCCGCGAGCTCATCCGACAGCTCGAGCGGGGCGGGCGCATCCTCGATCCATTGCATCATCGTCTCACGCATTGGCCAGCACGACGCCGAAGCCGGTCAACACCATACCGGCGATGGCAATAGGCGATAATGCATCGCCGAACATGAAAAAGCTGATAAGCGCGGTGACGGCCGGTGTCAGATAGAACAGGCTCGCGACCTTGGCGGCCGCACCCCGGCGGATCAGCTGGAACAGCAAGAGACTGGCGCCGATCGACAGGACGAGCGCAAGCCAGGTGAGCGCCAGCAGGAAGGCGGGGCTCCATCGGATGGCGAAGCCTTCGATCCCGAAGGCCAGTGGCAGCATGATAGCACCCGCCGCCAGATTTTGGATCACCAAGGTCGCCCGCAGATCGACGGCACCGCAGAAGCGCTTCTGATAGAGCGTGCCGGCCGTGATCGCCAGCATGGCGGCAACCGCGAAGCCGGCGCCTTTGAGCCGTGCCGTGTCGAGCATGGCCGGATTGGCCACGACCAGCACCACGCCGAGGCAGCCGAGCCCGAGCCCCAGCCATTGCAGCCCGCGCACCGGCTCCTTCAGCATCAGCCGGGCGAGCGCCGCCGTCAGCAGCGGTTGCAGCCCGACGATGAGGGCGGCGACGCCCGGCGGCACGCCCTTCGAGATCGCGACGAACACGCCGCCGAGATAGCCCGCCTGCAGCAGCAGGCCCACGATCGCGACATGGAGAAGAGCGCGCGGCGACCGCGGCCATTCAGCGCCGGACAGGAGTGCTACGGGCGTGATCAGCGCAAAGACGAGCGCGAAGCGGAGCGCCAGAAAGGTCAACGGCCCGGCATAGGGCAGCCCCAGCTTCGAGAACAGGAATCCCGTCGACCAGACCAGCACGAAGAGCGGCGGGATGAAGGCTTCCGCACGAAGCGGTGCTACGGCGGTCGGCGTCAAGGGCATCGATAGAGGACAAGACCCGCGAAAGCCCACATCGTCGCAGATTGCCGCCGCATCCTCTTCTGCGGAATCGGCATGGCTTCCCAATTTTGCGTCGACCCTCCGGGTTCGACCGGATATAACCGCGCGCCATGCAGCATCGACGTTCGGTTCTCTGGGGCGCGGGCCTCGCCCTTCTCGTGCTCGTTGGATATTCCGCCCTCTGGTTCTACACGGCGAATTCCGTGCGGCACGGCCTCGCCGACTTCGTCGCGGCCCAGATGTCGAAAGCCACGAAGATCCGCCTAGGCGAGCCCGAGATCAGCGGCTTTCCTTTCACGATCGAGGCGCGTCTCGGCGCGGTCGTCGCCAACTCGTTGCCCTATCTGCCGCAGGCCCATATCGAGATGCCGCAACTGATTGCCCGCGGCCAGCTGTGGCAGCCCGGCGAATGGCGCTTCGAGGCGCCGCAGGGGCTGAGCTTCATCGATGCCGCCTCCGGACTTCATATCGCGATCGGTGCCGCCAAGGGCCGGGCGATCGTGCAATATATCGAAGCCGGCAGCACGGTGATCGAGATCGATGCCCATGACGTGACCGCCGCGCGCGGCGATCAGCCGGCCTGGCAGGCCCATCATCTCAGCCTGCGCGCCGAACGGCCGAACAAGCAGTCCGAGGATCACACCGCCGAATCGCTGGGCGTTTCGCTCACGCTCGACACGATCATGCTGCCAGCCAAGGTCGAGCCGCTGGGTGCCGCGATCGATCAGCTGTCGCTTACGGCCGCGGTCGAAGGGCCGGTCGCCGAGACGGCGCTGCCGATCGCCCTTGCCGGCTGGCGCGACGAGGGCGGCACGATCGAGCTGCACCAGCTCCATCTGCGTTTCGGGCAGTTCCGGCTGAGCGGCAGCGGCACGGTGGCACTCGATCAGACGCTCCAGCCGATGGGCGCCTTCAGCACCGAGATGCATGGCTGGTCGCAGGGGCTCGATGCGCTCGCCTCGAACGGCGTGATGACTCCGGCCGAAGCCGGCTATGTGCGCACCGGCCTCCTCCTGCTCGGCCACAAGAACGCCGATGCCGAGCAGCCGCTCGCGATCGCGCTGACGCTGCAGAACCAGCTTCTGTCGCTCGGCCCGGCGCGGATCGCGAAGCTGCCGCCGATCAAATGGTAGGGGTCAAGCCTGCTTGGCCTCGATCACTTCGCGCCGGATCTCGCGGGCCCGGGCGAAGCGTTCGCGCAGGAATTCGCCCTCGCCGCGGCGGATGGCACGTTGATAGGCCGTGAGATCCTCGGTCAGCCGCTGCAGCATCTCCAGCACCGCCTCGCGGTTGTTGAGGAACACGTCGCGCCAGAACACCGGATCCGATGCCGCGATCCGGGTGAAGTCGCGGAAGCCGCCGGCCGAGAATTTGATGACCTCGGATTGCAGGCTTTCCTCGAGATCGACGGCGGTGCCGACGATCGTGTAGGCGATGAGATGCGGCAGATGCGAGGTGATGGCGAGCACCGTGTCGTGATGCTTCGCGTCCATCTCCTCGACATCGCTGCCGACGGCGTGCCAGAGGGCGGCGACCTTGTCGATCGCGGCACGGTCGGTCCCGGGCGGCGGAGTCAGGATCGCCCAGCGCCCCTCGAAGAGCTCGGCGAAGCCCACGCGCGGCCCGGATTTCTCGGTCCCGGCGATCGGGTGCCCCGGCACCAGATGCACGCCGGCCGGTAGCGACGGCGCCAGATCGCGGATGACCGACTGCTTGACCGAGCCGACATCGGTCACGATAGCGCCGGGCTTCAGGGCCGGTGCGATCGCGCGGCCGAGCTCGGCATAGCTGCCGACCGGTGTCGCGATGACGACGAGATCGGCGCCGGTCACCGCTTCGACTGGATCGGACGTGACGATGTCGGCGAGACCGAGCGCGCGGATATCCTCCAGCGCCTCCGAGCTCGCATCGCAGGCCACCAGCGTGCCGGCGAGCCCATGCTGGCGGACCGCGCGGCCGAGCGACGAGCCGATGAGGCCGAATCCCACGAAGGCGATGCGGTCGAACAGGGGTTGGTTCATTGCCCGCTCATGAAGGATGCCAGAGCGGAAACCGTCAACCGCATCTCCTCCTCGAGGCCGATCGTGATCCGGAGGCAGTCGGGCAGATGATAAGCCCCGACCTTGCGCGCGATGATGCCGCGCGCCTTCAGATACTCGAAGGCCTTGCCGGCGCTGCGCTCGGCCGGGAAATGCGCCAGCACGAAATTGCACACGCTCGGCGTCACGGTGAGGCCGAGCTTCGTGAGCTCGGCGGCCGTCCAATCGCGCCAGCGCGTATTGTGGGCGAGGCTCAGTATCGTGTGCTCGCGATCCTCGAGGGCGGCGACGGCCGCGGCCTGGCCCATCACGCTGACGCTGAAGGGCATGCGCAGCCGGTTGAGCGTGTCGATGATGCCGGCACTGGCATAGCCCCAGCCGACGCGGAGCCCGCCCAGCGCATAGATCTTCGAGAAGGTGCGCAGCATTGCGACATTGGGGGCGGCATGAACGAGGGCCGCACCCGCATCGTAATCGGCGGTCTCGACGAACTCGGCATAGGCCGAATCGAGCGCCAGCACGACATGGGGCGGCAGGCCGGCATGAAGCCGCTCGACCTCGCGCGCCGGGACCATGGTGCCGGTCGGGTTGTTGGGATTGGCAAGGAAGACGAGCTTCGTGCGCTCCGTCACCGCTGCCAGCAGATGATCGACCGAAATCGTGTAATCGACCTCGGGGGCCGCGACCGGCGTGGCGCCGACGCCGAGGGCCGAGATCGCATACATGAGGAAGCCGTGGCGGCTATAGAGCACCTCGTCGCCCGGGCCGGCATAGGCGCGGACGAGCAGGGCTATCAGCTCGTCAGAGCCGTTGCCGCAGACGATCCGGTCGATATCGAGCCCGTGATGCTGCGCCAGCGCCTGGCGCAGGATCGCGTTCCCGCCATCGGGATAGCGATGCATGGTCGCCGCCTGCGCCTGGGCGGCGGCGATCGCCTTGGGGCTGGGCCCGAGTGCCCCTTCGTTCGAGGACAGCTTGATGATCCGGTTGACGCCGGGGACCGAGGATTCGCCGCCGACATAGGGCGCGATCTCGAGGATGCCGGGGCGGGGCACCGGGCCGGCGGGCAAGGACGGCTCGGCAAGGGGCGAGGAGTTGGGCGCGGACAATGGATTTCTCTTCAGGCGTGGGGCGGCAGCACCGGATCGGCATAGCCGCCGAGATGATACACGGCATTGATCGCGATGCCGAGCTGAGCACGGAGCTCCTCGAGGCGCGCATCGTCGGCGGCGACCGGGCCCGTGATCTCGGCGCAGATCCAATGGCCGCCGTCGCGGCCATGGATCGCCAGCAGATTGACCTCGAGCTGCGCCGCCTTGAGCGCGCCGGTCAGTTTACTGCGGCTGACTGGATGCGGCGTCTCGAACGCCAGCAGCGAGTGATCGACCGAGGTGAAGTCGCTGAGATTGCCGGCGATCGCCAGCACGGTGCCAGTGCCGCGGGCATTGCCGCGTGCGCCGGCCGGCAGGCGGGCGAAGATGCGCGGGGCGGTCGCATCGACACTCAGGAGATGCCGCCACCAGGGATCCGGTTCCTGCTCCAGCGGCATCGGCAGGATGCCGACCGCGGCGGTGCGCTCGGTCACGGCGCGGATAACCTGGCTCACCGAGCCATAGGCCTGGATCGGCACGGTCGAGCCGAAATGATCGCGCGCCAGATCCCAGGGACCGGGCAGATCGTCGGGCGCATGGACTGCTACGGCCAGCGGCTGTGCATGGGGGCCGGCCGACATGATCTCGCGCCAGATGCGGAGGATGGCGGCGAAGGGAAAGGCGCCCTTGTGGCGTGCGGCCAGGCGGCGCAGCATGGCGGTTTCGCGCGCCGGCTGGATCATCGCCTTGCCGCTCAGATCCTTGTGCTTGCGGATCTCATCGACCAGGGCGGCGCGAGCCATCACGAGATCGTGAAGCTGATCGTCGATCTGGTCGATCTTTTGCCGGAGATCGGCCAGCGCCGTATCGGAGTTACTCATGACCGGTCGAGCGTCCGCCTTCAAACACACGCAACCCAAGCTTTCCGCCGCCCCCTGGGCTCGACGGGGCCGGCATGTTGCGCTGCCCCGGCGGCGCCCACAACTGCAATATCACGGGCACCTATCCGACCGGCCCTGCGCCAGCATATGCCAACAAATGATTGACAGCCCCCATGCTCCGACCGGAGATAGCCGGCTCATTCCGGCGCTCTAGTGCCACGATCAGAGTCGACGACGCAATATGAGCCTGCCCGAGGTGGCTATCCCGTTGAACCCGAAGCGGTCGAACGACCGGCCGGACGAAGCCAGGCGTACCGGCAGGATCCTCGAAGTGACGGAACCGCTGGTGCTCGAATCGCGCGCCGTCCTCAAGGACTACCATATCGGCTACCAGACCTACGGCAACCTCAACGCCGAGAAATCGAACGCGATCCTGGTTTGCCACGCGCTGACCGGCGATCAATATGTCGCCGACACGCATCCGATCACCGGCAAGCCCGGCTGGTGGAATGTTCTGGTCGGCCCCGGCAAGGTGATCGATACCGACCGCTATTTCGTCATCTGCTCCAACGTCCTGGGCGGCTGCATGGGGACCAGCGGGCCGAAGGAGATCAATCCTGCCTCGGGCGAGCCCTGGGCGCTCGATTTCCCAGTCATCACCGTGGCCGACATGGTCACGGCCCAGCGCCAGCTCATCGATCATCTCGGCATCGACCAGCTCTTCTGCGTCATCGGCGGCTCGCTCGGCGGCATGCAGGTGCTGCAATGGGCCAAGGCCTATCCGGAGCGGGTCTTCGCCGCCGTGCCGCTCGCCACCGCGTCCCGCCAATCGGCCCAGAACATCGCCTATCACGAGGTCGGGCGGCAGGCGATCATGGCCGATCCGGACTGGTGCAATGGCGATTATATCAGCCAAGGCCGCCGGCCTGAGCGCGGCCTGGCCGTGGCGCGCATGGCGGCGCACATCACCTATCTCTCCGAGGCGGCGCTGCACCGGAAATTCGGCCGCAATTTGCAGGACCGGCCGAGCTTCACCTATGGTTTCGAGGCCGATTTCCAGGTCGAGAATTACCTGCGTCACCAGGGCACCAGCTTCGTCGAGCGGTTCGACGCCAATTCGTACCTCTACATCACGCGGGCGACCGATTATTTCGATCTGGCCGCCGAGCATGACGGCGTGCTGGCCGAGGCGTTCAATGCCACCAAGGCGCGCTTCTGCGTCATCTCCTTCACCAGCGACTGGCTGTATCCGACCGCCGAGAGCCGCGTGATCGTCCAGGCGCTCAACGCCGTCGCCGCCAATGTCAGCTTCGTCGAGATCGAGACCGATTCCGGTCATGACGCCTTCTTCCTCGACGAGCCGGAATTCTTCCGCACGCTCCAGGGCTTCCTCGATGGCTGCGCCAAGCACCGGGGTCTCAGATGGTCGTGATGGCGGAAACCGCGAAGATGGGTGCCTTGACCGAGCGGGCGGAGCCCGAGATCGCGACCCTGCGCCCCGATCTGGCGCTGATCGCCGATATGGTGGCGCCCGGCAGCCGGGTGCTCGATATCGGCTGCGGCGACGGTGCGCTGCTGGCGTATCTCACCCGCGTCAAGTCGGTCGATGGCCGCGGCATGGAGCTGAGCCAGGCCGGCGTCAATGCCTGCGTGCGCAACGGCCTGTCGGTCATCCAGGGCGATGCCGACAACGACCTCGAAGCCTATCCGACCTGCGCCTTCGATTACGTCATCCTGAGCCAGACGCTGCAGGCCGTGCGCCAGCCGCGCCAGGTGCTGGACAGCCTTGGCCGCATCGGCCGCCGCGCCATCGTATCCTTCCCGAATTTCGGCTATTGGCGCGTCCGCCTGTCGCTGCTCGCCGGCGGGCGGATGCCGCGCAGCGCGCTTCTGAGCTACAGCTGGTGGGACACGCCCAACATTCATCTCTGCACGATTCGGGATTTCACCGAGCTCGCAAGCGAGCTCGGCATCGCGATCGAGGCGTCCCGGATGCTCGATCCCGAAGGCAAGCCCTATAATCTCTCGCCCAGGCACCCGGCCGCAAACTGGCTGGCGGCCCAGGGCGTCTTCCTGTTGACCCGGGCCGCCTGATCCAGCGAGCGTAACGCCTCGAACCGGTTGCCCCAGATGCGAAAAATGCGGGTCAGATCGAGGTTGCGGCCGGTTGATAGACCAGTTTCCGGTGCCGCTTGTGGGCCGATTTCGGCTTGGCATAGATCTGCTTCGCCGCCTCGATCATCGCGACGCCGGCGAATCCGGTGAACCAGCGCTCGCCAACGCTCTCCCAAGCGCCGGCGGCCGACAGCACCATGCGGGACGCGGTCGGCGGGATGAAGAGGGCGGCGGCCGTCCCGACCGGAATGAAATCGACCTCGCGCAGCAAGGTGGAAAGCTGAGTGGGCGTATAGGGATGGCCGGCGCCGAACGGCGTGCGGTCGAGCCGCGCCCAGATGCCGCGCCGGTTCGGCACCACCACAACCAGCCGGCCGCCGCTGGCCAGCACGCGCCAGATCTCGGCTAGCAGCGGCCGGACCTGCTCGCTGCATTCGAGCGCATGGATCAGCAGCACCCGGTCGATCGAGGCGTCCTGCAACGGCAGTTCGGATTCATCGACGAGGGCGACGATGTTAGGCCCTTCCTTGGGCCAGTTGAGCACACCCTGAGCCGCCGGCATGAAAGAGATGACCCGCTCGGCCTCGCCATGGAACGCGCGCAGATAGGGTGTCGCGTAGCCCAGCGCCAGCATGCGCTGGCCGCTCATATCGGGCCAGATGAGCCGCAGCCGGCGCCGCACCATCCGCGTCGCGACCTGGCCGAGGCTGGTCTCGTAGAAATCCCGGAGATCGACGACATCGGTGTACATGGCGGCGGGAGCCTAAACCGATCCGCGTTTCGGAACAAATGGCTATGGCGGCAAAGGGCGGCCGACCCTATCCTGGCGCCCCTTTCGAGGAGGCGTCGAATGCTCGATATCCGGATCGTACCGTTGCTCAAGGATAATTACGGCTACCTGCTGCATGATCCCGAGAGCGGCGAGACAGCCATGGTCGATCCGTCGGAGCCGGGGCCGGTGCTGGCCGCCTTGGCCGACACCGGCTGGCGGCTCACGCACATCCTCAACACGCATCATCATTTCGACCATATCGGCGGCAATCAGGCGCTGAAGGCGGAGACCGGCGCCCATATCGCGGGGCCCGAAGCAGATCGGCATCGGATTCCCGATCTCGAGACCGGCCTTGCGGAGGGCTCAACATATCGCATCGGCACCAGCAGCTGCCGCGTGCTCGAGGTGCCGGGCCATACGAGCGGCCATATCGCCCTCGTCTTCGATGCCGATGACGCGGTCTTCAGCGGCGACACGCTGTTCGCACTCGGCTGCGGCCGGCTCTTCGAAGGTACCGCCCAGCAGATGTGGCGGTCGCTCGGCAAGCTCCGGGCACTGCCCGATGCCACGCGCATCTATTGCGGCCATGAATATACTCAGTCGAATTGCCGCTTCGCGGTCACGGTCGAGCCGGACAACAAGGCGCTGGCATCCCGCGCCGAGGAGATCGCCGCTTTGCGCGCCGCGGGCCGCCCGACGATTCCGTCGACCATCGGGCTCGAGCGCCAGACCAACCCGTTCCTGCGCGCCGACCTGCCGGCGGTTCAGGCGGCACTCGGCATGGCAGGCGCCGACCCGGTCGCCGTCTTCGCCGAGATCCGGCGCCGCAAGGACAGTTTCTAGCTTCAAAGAGGAAACCCGAAACCATGAGGCTCTTCTATTCGGCGACTTCGCCTTACGTCCGCAAGCTGATGGTGCTGGCCCATGAGGCCGGCTTGATCGACCAGCTGGAGCGGATTCCGGTGTCGGTCTCTCCGGTCGCGCCGAACGAGCAGGTCGCGGCTGCCAATCCGCTGATCAAGGTGCCGACGCTCGCGCTCGATGACGGCACGGCACTCTTCGATTCACCGGTCATCGCGGAATATCTCGATACGCTGCACGGCAAATCCGCCTTCTTCCCGGTTGCCGGCCCGGCGCGCTGGGCGGCACTCCGGCGCCAGGCCACCGCCGACGGCGTGCTCGATGCGGCGATCCTGGTGCGTTACGAGCTGACGCTCCGGACCGAGGACAAGCGCTCGGCCGAGTGGATCGACGCGCAGATGCGCAAGGTGCGCCAGTCGCTGGCCGCGCTGGAGGCCGATGCGCCGCATTTCAGCGCCGAGCCCACGATCGGCGAGATCTCGATCGGCTGCATGCTGGGCTATCTCGATTTCCGCTTCGCGCACGAGGAATGGCGCAAGCACCATCCCGCACTCGCTGCCTTCGATGCGGCCTTCGCGGCACGCCCCTCGATGGTGGCGACCCGCCCGCCGGCGTGATCGGCCCGGCCCGATCGCTGCGACGCCGTTGCAACATTCTCTCAAGGACCTGTCGGATATGGCCTATCAGCGTTTTCTCGATCATTTCGGTGCCATCAACGATCTCTTGAATGCGCATTCGGTCCTGTTCTGGGATGCGCAGACCATGATGCCGTCCTCCGGCGTGGCGGCGCGCGGCCAGCAGCGCGCGACGCTGACGGTGATGGCGCGCGATCTCCTGGTCTCGGACGAGACGCGCCGCCTGGTCGACGCCGCCGAGCAGGCGACCGGCAATCTGCCGGAGGAGGCGCCGGCGCGTCGGGCGCTGGCCCAGACGCGCGAGGCCATCCGCTTCCATGAGCGGATTCCGGCCTCGCTCCAGCATCGCCGCGCGGTGCTGATGGCCGAGACCTATGCCGCCTGGGCCGAGGCGCGGGCCCGGAGCGACTTCGCCAATTTCGCCCCCTATCTCGAGAAGACCATGGCGCTCACCCGCGAGATGGCCGACACGATCGGCGGCGGGGGCACGCCCTATGACGCGCTGCTCGCCATCGGCGAGCCGGGCGAGACAAGCGCCAGCCTGAAATCGCTCTTCGGCCGGCTGCGCGCGGGGCTCCGCCCGCTGCTCCAGGCCGTGATGGCGGCCCCGGCGCCGCGCACGGATTTCCTCGAGCGCGACTATCCCGAGGAGCAGCAGCGGACCTTCTCGCACCTCATCGCCCAGCGGATCGGCTATGATTTGAAGCGCGGCCGGATCGATCCCACGGTCCATCCCTTCGCGATCTCCTTCGGGCGCGACGATGTCCGCATCACCACGCGCTACTACCGCAATTTCCTGCCGGCCAGCATCTTCGGCACGCTGCACGAGACGGGGCATGCGCTCTACGAGATGGGTGTCGATCCGGCCTATGGCCGCACGCCGCTCACGACCGACCTGCCGGGTCTTTACGCCATGGCCGGCGCCAGCTTCGGCGCGCATGAATCTCAGTCGCGCCTCTGGGAAAACCATGTCGGCCGCAGCCGGCGCTTCTGGGAGCTGAATTTCGGGCCGCTCAAGGAGCTCTTCCCCGACGCGCTTGCCGATGTCGATGTCGATGCGTTCCATCGCGGCGTCAACCGCATCCGTCCCGGCCTGATCCGGGTCGAGGCGGACGAGCTCAGCTATGATTTCCACATCATGCTGCGCGTCGAGCTCGAAAGCGCCTTGATGGCGGGCGAGCTCAAGGTCGCCGACCTGCCGGCCGCCTGGAACGAGGCGATGAAGCGCGATCTCGGCGTGGACGTGCCGGACGACCGGCACGGCGTGCTGCAGGATGTGCATTGGTCGAGCGGCTATATCGGCACCTTCTGCAGCTACACGATCGGCAATGTCATGGCGGCCCAGCTGATGGCGACGGCGCGGGCCGAGCCCGCGGTCGCGGCCGGGCTCGAGGCGGGCGACTACACGCCGCTCCGGCTTTGGCTGGTCGAGCATGTGCATCGCCATGGCAGGCGCTTCAGCCGCGACGAGCTCCTGGTGCAGGTGACCGGCCGTGCGCTCGATCCCGAGCCTTACCTCGCATATCTCAACGGCAAGTACCGGGCGCTCTACGGGCTCGCCTGATCGGGTTGGGCGTCGGCGGCGGGCACCACGATCGGCCCCCTATCGGGGCGCAGATCGTAAAGCTCGACCAGCGCCGTCTCGCCGCGGCGCCCGCGCTGGAGCTGCTGGAGCTCGGCATCGGGGCCGCGCCAGAGGGCCGGATCGACCGGCTTGCCATGGGCGCGGATCCAGTCGCTGAGCTCCTGCTGCTGCACCCGGGCCGGGCGCCGGCCCAGCGCGTCGAGCCCGCCGATCAGCACGAAGCGCAGCTGGCCGCTGGCCGCGAGATCCTGCAGCCGGTCGACCGTCAGGATCGGATCGGTGCCCATGAATCCGCCGAACGCCATGACATTGCCGCCGGTCGCGATGATGAGCGGTGCCGCCTGGCGGGCATTCTGGGTCGCCAGCAGATAATGCTCGTCCTTGTGATTGGCGGCGAGGAAGCCCTCGATCCGCCCCAACTCGGCATCGCGCAGCGTGCGCAGGCGCTGAGGGGCCGGCGCGTTCGCCGGATCGTCTGGCGATAGCAGTGCCAGGCTCGCGGCCGGCAGCATGGTATTGACCCGGCCCAGCACCGGGCTCAGCGCCCAGGCCGTCGGCGTGACGAGGAGGGCCAGGAGCCCGAGTGCCAGCGCGCCGCGTGCCCAGATGAGATCGCGCCCCCGGAAGGCCAGCAGTCCGGTCGCAGCCGCCCCGCCGGCCAGCAACGCCAGATAGAGCAAGGCGCGCCAGTCGGCCGGATCGTGCAGGGCGGAGCCTAGATAGGAGAATTCGATATAGGCCTGCCACAGCGTGGTCGCACCGAGTGCGGCCGGCAGCAGGAACCGCTCCAAGCCCGGTGCCGCGCGCAGCCGCCACAACGTCACCAGCCCGATCGCGGCCAGTGCGGCCATGGCCGGCGCCATCGCGTCGAGGTAATAGGCATGGAAAATGCCCCCGGCGAAGGAGAAGACGAGGCCGTAGGTGAGTGCCCAGGCGCTCCAGAGCAGCAGCGCTTGCTGCATCGGATCGAGCGGCAGCCGGCGTGGGCTGCGCCAGGCCGCGGCGGCGATGCCGAACAGCGCCAGCGGCGTCAGCCAGGCGAATTGACCGGCGAGATGCGGGTCGGCCAGCCGGAAGAATCCGACCGGCACCGTGTCGACGATGCGGTTGGCCCGCGGCTGTCCGCCGCGGCCCCGTGCGGGTGCCGCTGCTTGATTGGCGAGCGCCGGATCGGCAGCGGCCACTGCCGCGCCATCTCGCGTTGCCGCGACGATGCGCCGGCCACGCCCGGCCAGCCGCACGAAACGCTGCGCGCCATTATGGCCGAGCGCCAGCTCGATCATGGAATTCTCGCTCGTGCTGTCGACGAAGGGCCGCTCATCCGCGGGGGTGAGATCGTAATCGACGCACCAGGCGAGCGAGGTGCCGGCCAGCACCAGGCCGCCTGCCGCCAGATGCAGGCACCGGCGGCGCCAGGGCAGGGCCGCACCGAACCAATAGAGTGCCACGAGGCTCGGCACGATCACCGAGGCGGCCAGCATCTTGACGTTGAAGCCCAGGCCTGCCAGCGCCATGGCCAGGATGAAGAGGCTGAGCTTGCTGCGCTCGGCGGCCAGGCTCGCGGCCCAGGCGGTCAGCAGCAGCACCAGCACCAGGCAGCTATCCGTGTCGTTCGACCGGTCGATCGCGACGGCGACCGGCGTCAGCGCCAGGAACAGGGCGGCCAGCAGGCCGGCCGCCTGGCCGAAGCGGCGCTGGACCAGATGATATGTGAGCGCCACCGACAGCGTGCCTTCGATCGCTTGCGGCGCCAGCAGGCTGAGGCCGCTATAGCCGAAGAGGCGCGCGCTCAGCACCTGGATCCATAGCGCCACCGGCGGCTTGTCGAGCGAGACGAAGCCGTCGGGATCGAAGGAATTGAAGAAGAAATTGTGCCAGCTCTTCAGCATGCTGCGCACACCGGCCGAATAATAGGTCGTGCCGAAGCCGTTCTCGTCGAGGCGATAGAGTCGGAGGAATGCCGCGAGCAGAAGAATCGCGATGAGCGCCAGCGGCACGCTCAGCGCGCTCGGAAGCCCGCGCTGCTCGATTGCCGTCGACGCCGTCCTTTCTGCCGCCATGCGCTGCCGATCCCTGCGATCATAGTGAAGCGGGACAATAAGATGACGATGTTTCAAGGCCATTGTCGGCGGTAATGGTTTTGTAACGGCGCGTTTCGAGCGGCACGAAGCAGGCGGGCCGGATCGAGCGCAGGGTTGAATTGAATTTTTGTCGTGTTATTCTCGAACTGGCTGTTTCGGGCGAAACATCAAAAAAACAACCCGAGGTTGTGATCGGGGGGTGGAGAACAATGCGGGACGCCAGGAAGGCGGAAGCGCCTCAGCAGCGTAAGCTCGAGCACGCGCTGCGCCAGAGCGAGGAACGCTTCCGGCGTGTGGTCGAGGCGGCGCCGAACGCGATGGTGATGGTGAGTGCCGCCGGCCAGATCGAGATGGTGAATGCCCAGGCCGAACGCATGTTCGGCTATGACCGCGCCGAGCTTCTGGGGGCGGGGGTCGAGATGCTGGTGCCGCTCCGCTTCCGCGGCCACCATCCCGGCCTGCGGGCCGCCTTCTTCTCCGATCTTCAGTCGCGGCCGATGGGGGCGGGGCGCGACCTCTATGCGCTCCGTAAGGACGGCACCGAGTTTCCGGTCGAGATCGGGCTCAATCCGATCGAGACCGAGGACGGCATGATGGTGCTTTCCTCCATCGTCGATATCTCGGACCGCAAGCAGAAGGAAGAGCGCATTCAGATGGCGCTCAAGGAAAAGGATATTCTGCTGCGCGAGATCCATCACCGGGTGAAGAACAATCTTCAGATCGTGCATTCGCTGCTCGATCTGCAATCCGCCCGGCTCGAGGACGAAACCGTGCTCGACATGCTGCGCGACAGCCAGAACCGCATTCGCTCCATGGCGCTCATCCATCAGACGCTTTATCAGTCGAAGGATTTCGCGCGGGTCGATTTCAGCCATTTCCTGGAGTCGCTGGTTTCGACGCTGGTCTCCTCCTACAGCGCCGACACGGCCCGGCTCGATCTCCAGGTCGTGACGGATGGCGTATCGCTGCCGCTCAGCACCGCCATTCCCTGCGGCCTCATCCTCAACGAGCTGATCGCGAATGCGATCAAGCATGGATTTCCGGGCGGCCGGCACGGCCAGATCCGGATCGCGCTCAAGCGCGACCAGGACGATCATGTGCTGCTCTCCGTCAGCGATAATGGCATCGGCATCCCCGACGATCTGGTGATCGAGGCGACACACACGCTTGGGTTGCAGCTCGTCAATCTCTTGGCCGATCAGATCGGCGGCCAGCTCACGGTCAACCGTACCTGTCCGACGCTGTTCGTGTTACGCTTCCTGCCGGATCGGTAGAATGCCGCTCTCGCGGGAACGGAACGGGTTACAGCATGCGGTCGGCGCAGATCATGCTCGTGGAAGACGAGCGCATCGTCGCCATGCATTTGCGGCAACAGCTGATTCGGCTGGGCTATCAGGTCACCGGGACGGCGGCCTCGGGGGTTCAGGCGCTGCGTCAGCTCGACCGGCTGCGTCCTGATATCGTGCTGATGGACATCCATATCGAGGGCGATATGGACGGCATCGAAACCGCCTCTCATATTCCGAGAGAATACGGCATTCCGGTCGTCTACCTCACCGCCTATTCCGAGGAGGCGACGCTCGAGCGCGCGCGGGCGACCCGGCCCTACGGCTATTTGCTGAAACCCTTCGCCGAGCGCGAGCTGCACGCCACCATCCAGATGGTGCTGGAGCGCCGCCAGACCGAGCTGGCGCTCGAGGCGAGCCAGCAGGAGTTGCGCGAGGCGCAAGAGACGCTGGAGCGGCGCGTGGCCGAGCGCACGGCCGAACTGGCCGAGGCCAATGACCGGCTGCAGCACGCCTATGAGGAGGTCGAGCGGCAATCGATCGAGCTCGCCGCCCGGGCGGACGACCTCGCCGAGGCGCGCGCCCGGGCCGAGGCGGTGAGTGCCGCCAAATCGCGCTTCCTCGCCACCATGAGCCACGAGCTCAGGACGCCCTTGACCGGGCTCATCGGCTTCGCCGAGCTCCTGCTGCGCAAGGATTTCCCGGCGCGCGATCGCCGCCGCTTCCTCGAGATGCAGTGCGAATCCGCCCGCGCGCTGCTGGCACTGGTCAACGATATCCTCGACCTCTCCAAGATCGAGGCGGGCAGGGTCGATCTCGCCGAGACGCCGTTCGAGCTCCGCGCCGTCGTCAGCGGCTGCTCGGCACTGGCCTCGCTCCAGGCCGAGAGCAAGGGGCTCGCCTTCGAGATCGCGGTGGCCGATGACGCGCCGGCCTGGCTCGTCGGCGACCCGATCCGGCTGCGCCAGATCATCCTCAACCTGCTCGTCAACGCGATCAAATTCACCGAGCGCGGCCGGGTCTTCCTCACCGTCGCCCCCGAAGGCGAGCGGCTGCGTTATGCCGTCATCGACACGGGCAGCGGCATCCCGGCCGATCAGCTCGGGCTTCTGTTCCGGCAATTCAGCCAGCTCGGCGATGCCGACAGCCGGCGTTACGGCGGCACCGGCCTCGGCCTCGCCATCTGCCGCGAGATCGTCAGCCTGATGGGCGGCGAGATCGGCGTCGAAAGCGTCGAGGGCCAGGGCAGCGAATTCTGGTTCAAGGTGCCGATGCGCATCGCCGCCACCGAAACGGCGGCGCCGGCCAGCCTTTCGCCGGCCCGCGAGCGGCCGCGGCGCGTGCTCCTGGTCGAGGATGATCCGGTCATCCAGATCCTGATCCAGACGGCGCTCGAGGTCGCCGGCCATGAGGTGACGCTCGCCGCCGACGGTATCGCCGCCGTCGAGAAGGCGCTCGCCGGCGGCTTCGACGTGATCCTGACCGATCTCCAGATGCCGCTCCTCGACGGCGTCGCCGCCGCGCGCCGCATCCGCGCCGCCGAGACGGATGGCAACCGCGTGCCGATCGTAGCCTTCACCGCCAATGCCTGCGAAGCGGAGATCGAACGCTGCCGCGCTGCCGGCATGGATGCCTTCCTGGCGAAACCGGTCGATCTCGACCAGTTGCTGGCGATGATCGACGAGCTCAGCCAATCCGGCGAGACGGAGCGGGCGCCGCTGACCTAATACCAACCGTCGTTAAGCCTGACTCTTCGGTTTTGTCTCTCGTCATCAAGCTAGTCGGTGGGGCGGGCATCCTGCCCGCCGGCGGGCGAGACGCCCGCCCCACTTTTCGCCATCAGCTCAATCGGATCATAGAATTGGGTAACGGTCAGCGTCTGGGGCGCTTGGTATAAGCGCGGTGGACGCCGGAACATCGGTATGGCAAAAGCTTGCCGATGACCTGCTCGGTTCAGATACCGGCGCTCGCGCGCTGCCGCCGAATTAACCGCCCGACCTGATAAGTCGGGTCGGGTTCTTCGGCGTCTGAACAGTCCTGGCGCTCGCGCGCCTAAGCAAGGTCAAGCTCCCATGTCGTCGAATACGCCTGTGCTGCACCTTGTGTGCGGCAAGATCGCTGCCGGTAAATCGACGTTGACGGCCGAACTCGGCGCGGCGCCGCACACGGTGGTCATCAGCGAAGATGAGTGGCTTCCGACCCTCTATCCGGGCGAGATCACCACGCTCGAAGATTATGTCCGCTGCTCGACGCGCCTGCGCGGGCCGATGGGGCGGCACATCGTGCAATTGCTCAAGACCGGCGTTTCCGTCGTCCTGGACTTTCCGGCGAACACGCCGACGAACAGGGCGTGGATGCGGAGCCTGTTCGAAGCGGCCGGGGCCGCCCATGTGCTGCATCACCTCGACGTGTCCGACGCCGTTTGCAAGGCCCGGCTGCAAGCGCGCAACGCCAGCGGGGATCACCCCTACACGGTAACCGACGAAGAATTCGACCTCTTCACCAGCTACTTCGTAGCACCCAAGCCGGAGGAGGGTTTCAACCTCGTCGTTCATCGGCCATAAGAAGGTATAGCGGCCTGATCCATCCGCTTGCCTTTCCCGCATCGCTCTCGTATAACCCCGCGCTCGTCTCGGCGGCATGGCTGCGCGCGAGCGCCTCAGGGCATGCCTCGCTGCCGATTATCGAACTTCGATCGAAGGATACCGAAAGTGCCCAAGCTCAAGACGAAGTCCGGCGCCAAGAAGCGGTTCAGCCGCACGGCGACCGGCAAGATCAAGATGAATGTGGCGCACAAGCGCCATCGTCTCATCTCCAAGCCGCAGAAGATGAAGCGCCGCGCCCGCGGCACGGTGATTTTGCAGCCGGGCGATACGAATTTGGTGCTGACTTACATGCCCTACTTGCGGAGCTGAGACCATGGCACGCGTCAAGAGGGGCGTGACGACCCACGCCCGCCACAAGAAGATCCTCGACCTCGCCAAGGGCTATCGCGGCCGCGCCAGCACCAGCTACACGGTGGCGCTGGAGAAGGTCGAGAAGGGGCTGCAATACGCCTATCGCGACCGCCGGAACAAGAAGCGGAATTTCCGCGGTCTCTGGATCCAGCGCATCAATGCCGGCGCGCGCGCGCATGGCCTGACATACTCGCAATTCATCAACGGGCTGAAGCTCGCGGGCATAGAGCTCGACCGCAAGGTCGTCTCGGACCTCGCCATCACGGAGCCGGCCGCCTTCAAGAGCCTGGTCGAGACCGCGCAGGCGGCACTCGAGCAGAAGACTGAGGCGGCAGCCGCCTGATGACGACCGCTCGCGCACTCGACCGGCGATTTACCGACGGGTCTACCTGACGGCCCCGGCGGTCGCCTGCTTGCGCGACCGGTAGCGATGAAGACCAAGGGCCGAAGCAATCACTTCGGCCCTTTTTTTGTCTGGAGATAGGGATGGACGAGTTGGAAACCCTGCGCACGCGTCTTCTGGACGCCGTCGCCGCAGCAACGGATCCGGCAGCACTCGAGGAGGCGCGGGTTCAGGCGCTCGGCCGCAAGGGCGAGATCACCGCCCGGCTCAAGGATCTCTCGAGCCTCGAAGGCGAGGCGCGCAAGGCGGCGGGCCAGGCGCTCAACCGCATCAAGGACGAGGTCCAGGCCGCGATCGAGGCGGCGCAGCGCCGGCTCGCCGAAGCGGAGTTCGAGCGGCGTCTCGCCCATGAGCGCGTCGATGTCACGCTGCCGGTCCAGTCCGAGCGCGCCGGCCGCATCCATCCGCTCAGCCAGTCGATGGACGAGATCGTCGCCATCTTCGGCGAGATGGGCTTCCGCGTCGCCGAAGGCCCGCATATCGAGGATGATTTCTACAATTTCACGGCCCTCAACATGCCGCCCGATCATCCGGCACGGCAGGAGCAGGACACGTTCTACCTGCCGGAGCAGCCGGACGGCAGCCGCAAGGTGCTGCGCACCCACACCTCGCCCGTGCAGATCCGCACCATGCTGGCCGAGAAGCCGCCGATCCGCATCATCGTGCCCGGCCGCACCTTCCGCATCGATCACGACGCCACCCACTCGCCGATGTTCCATCAGGTCGAAGGGCTGGTGATCGACAAGAAGACCCATATGGGCCACCTCAAAGGCTGCCTCACCGAATTCTGCCGCGCCTTCTTCGATGTCGATGACCTGCCGCTGCGGTTCCGGCCGAGCTACTTCCCCTTCACCGAGCCGTCGGCCGAGGTCGATATCGGCTGCAAGCGCTCGGGCGGCGAGCTCAAGATCGGCAATTTCGGCGAATGGCTCGAGATCCTGGGCTCCGGCATGGTGCATCCCAAGGTGCTCGCCAATTGCGGCATCGATCCCGACGAGTATCAAGGCTTCGCCTTCGGCATGGGCATCGAGCGCATCACCATGCTGAAATACGGCATGCCGGATCTCCGCGCCATGTACGAGACCGACCTGCGCTGGCTTAAGCATTACGGCTTCGTGCCGCTCGAACGACCCAGCATGATCGGAGGTCTCGGGCGATGAAATTCACGCTGTCCTGGCTCAAGACCCATCTCGAGACGGATGCCCCGCTCGACCGGATCACCGCCGCCCTCACCATGATCGGCCTCGAGGTCGAGGGGGTGACCGACCGCGCCAAGGAGCTGGCGCCGTTCCGGATCGCCTATGTCGTCTCGGCCGAGCCGCATCCCGACGCCGATCGTTTGAGGAAATGCCTGGTCGATACCGGGACCGAGCAGATCCAGGTCGTGTGCGGCGCGCCCAACGCCCGCACCGGCATGAAGGGCGTGTTCGCACCCGGCGGCTCGACGATCCCGCGCACCGGCCTGCTGCTCAAGCCGAGCGTGATCCGCGGGGTCGCCAGCAACGGCATGCTGTGCTCGGGCTACGAGCTCGGCATTTCCGAGGATCATGACGGCATCATCGAGCTGCCGGATAACGCCCCTGTCGGCACGCTGTTCTCGGCTTATGCCGGGCTCGACGATCCCGTGATCGAGGTCAAGATCACGGCCAACCGCGCCGATTGCCTGGGCGTGCGCGGCATCGCCCGCGACTTGGCCGCGGCCGGACTCGGCAGCCTGAAGCCGCTCGACACGGCCAATATCCCCGGCCGCTTCCCGAGCCCGATCGGCGTCGAGATCGACGATCTCAAGGCGACGCCGCTCTTCGTCGGCCGCCTCATCCGCGGTGTCAGGAACGGGCCGAGCCCGCGCTGGCTCCAGGATCGGCTGACCTCGATCGGTCTCCGGCCGATTTCGGCTTTGGTCGACATGACCAACTTCATGACCTTCGATCTCGACCGGCCGCTCCATGTCTTCGATGCCGGCAAGCTCAAGGGCGGCCTCAAGCTGCGCTCGGCCAAGGCGGGCGAGACGCTGCAGGCATTGAACGGCAAGGAATACGCGCTCGAGCCGGGCATGACCGCGATCTGCGACGAGACCGGTGTCGTCAGCCTCGCCGGCGTCATCGGCGGCGAGTCGACCGGCTGCGACGAAGGCACAACCGATGTCTTCATCGAGGCCGCACTCTTCGATCCGGTCCGCACGGCGGCGACCGGCCGCAAGCTCAATCTCCAGAGCGATGCGCGCTACCGCTTCGAGCGCGGCCTCGATCCGGCTTTCGTGTTCGACGGGATGGAGATCGCGACTCGCCTGGTCATCGAGCTCTGCGGCGGCGAGCCGAGCGAAATCGTGGTGGCCGGCGCCGAGCCCGATTGGCACCGTACCTTCACGCTCCGCGCCGCCCGTGTCGAAAGCCTGGGCGGCCTCGCCGTGCCGGAGGCGGAGATCATCCGCATCCTCGGCGTGCTTGGCGCCACCGTGACGCGTGCCGGCGAAGCCTTCAGCGTCGCCGTCCCATCCTGGCGCGGCGATATCGAAGGCGAGGCCGATCTCGTCGAGGAGGTGCTGCGTCTCCATGGCTACGACCACATCCCGGTCGTGCCCATGGCGCTCGAGACGGCGTTGCCGCGCCCGGCCCTCGATGCCGGCCAGCGCCGCGCCGGGCTCGTCCGCCGCACGCTCGCCGAGCGCGGTCTCTACGAGGCGGTGACCTTCTCCTTCATGTCGAGCGAGCTGATGGGCGGCGGCAATTCGGGCCTGCTCGGGCCGGTCAATCCGTCGCTCCTCGTCGCCAACCCGATCAGCGCCGATCTCGATCTGATGCGTCCCGGCATCCTGCCCAATCTCCTGCAGGCGGCCGGCCGCAACAATGATCGGGGCTATCCCAACGTGGCGCTCTTCGAGCTCGGCCCCCAATATGCGGACGACACGCCGGCCGGCCAGGCGCTCGTGGCGGCCGGTGTCCGCGTCGGCCAGGTGCTGGCCAAGCAATGGAACGATCCCGTCCGTGCCGTCGACCTCTTCGACGCCAAGGCCGACGCCTATGCCGGTCTCGCAGCATGCGATGTGCCGGTCGAGAACCTCCAGGTCACGGCCGATCCGCCCGCCTGGTACCATCCGGGCCGCGGCGGCTCGATCCGGCTCGGACCCAAGACCGTGCTGGCGCATTTCGGCGAGATCCATCCGCGCCTCGTGGCGGCCCTCGGCCTCAAGGGCCCGGCCGTGGGCTTCGAGATCTATCTCGATGCGGCACCCTTCCCCAAGGCCCAGCGCCAGCGGCCGGCCCTGAGGCTTTCGGCCTTCCAGCCGGTCGAGCGCGACTTCGCCTTCCTGGTCGACGACAAGGTGACGGCCGAGCAGCTGCTGCGCGCCGCCCGCGGCGTCGACCGCAAGCTCGTAACGGAGGTGCGGCTCTTCGATGTCTATACCGGCACCGGCGTGCCGGAGGGCAAGAAGTCGCTCGCCATCACGGTGACCTTGCAGCCCGTCGAGGCGACGCTGACCGACGCTGAGATCGAGGCTTTCTCGACGGCGCTCGTCGCCCAGATCGCCAAGATGACGGGCGGTGTTCTAAGAGGGTAGGGGCAACCTTTCGGCACGTCGGGACTTATTCCTCGCGCTCGAAATTGAGCGTGAGGAACAGGAGATCCGCCATGGCGTCCAACGACCATGATATCGACGTGCTGAACAACCTCATCGCCGTGACGCTCGACAGCGGCCATGGCTATAAATCGGCCAGCCACGACACCAAGAACCCGCATTTCAAGACGCTGTTCGGCAAATGGGCGATCGAGCGCAAGCAGGTCACGGCCCAGCTGCAGACTGAGGTCCGCCGTCTGCTCGGTGGCCAGCCGGCCCAGTCCGGCACCATGTCGGGCAAGGCCCATCGCGCTTTCATGGACCTCAAGGCCGCGATCACCGGCAGCGATCAGGGCATCGTGAACTCGGTCGAAGCCGGCGAGGACCATATCAAGCACGAGTATGAGGAGGCGATGGCGGATCAGGAGCTGTCGGCGCCGGTCCGCGATCTCGTCCGCCAAGCCTATGGCTCGGTCAAGGCCGGCCATGACCAGATGCGCGACCTGAAGCACGGCCTGCAGCAGCAGCACTGATTACCAACCGTTACGGAACCAAATCCGCCCGGCGCGCGTCAAATCGCCCGGGAGGTGTCCGACATGCGGCGACTGGATTTGGGGGTAGCGGTCCTTGCAACACTCCTGACGGCGATGCCTGGCTTGGTGCGGGCGGCAGCGGATCAGCTGCCGCCCGAAGCCGCGGCGGCAAGCCCGCAGCAGAAGGCCGAGGCGGAGAAGCTCGATGCCCAGCCGGCCAAGCCGTCGCCGGGCAAAGACATCAAGATCGACACCTCGGGCCGCAAGGAGAGCGGCAAGGCGTCGTTCTATGCCAAGCATTTCAACGGCAGGAAAACGGCGAGCGGCACGCGCCTGCATCCACGCTCCCATGTCATCGCCAGCAAGACCTTGCCGTTGGGATCGACCGCCAAGGTGACCAACCTCAAGACCGGCAAGAGCGACATCGTCAAGGTCGAGGATCGCGGCCCGTTCGCCGATGGGCGCGTCGCCGATGTGACGCCGGAGGTGGCGAAGGAGATCGGCCTCGACAAGAAGGAGGGCATGGCTCCCGTCGTCGTGGCGCCGATCACCGTGCCGCAGCCGGACGGATCGGTGAAGCTCGGCGCCGGTGCGGCCGAGCCCCCGACCGCCCCGGCTCAGCCCGACGGGCCCGCACTCAAGGAAGAAGCGAAGAGATAACGCTTCACTGTTTCAGAATTTGACACAGTCTTATTCGATCGACGCGGATTAATTGCTCAATCTGGCATGACTATCTTCTCGCTACGGCGCGTTAAGGGAGCGCCGGGATGGAGGGGCGTCATGAGCGATATTCCGCAACAATCGGTTTGGCATGCCGGCGAGCGCGCGGTTCAGCGTCGCGCCGGCGTGCCCGACGCCATCGAGCGTGTCGGCCAGGTCGCCGTCCGTCCCTTCATGCCGGACCAGCACCGGCAATTCTTCCAGCAACTGCCTTTCCTGGTCGTTGGTTCGGTCGATGACGTGGGCAGGCCCTGGGCCTCGCTGCTGTTCGGCGAGCCGGGCTTCGTCGCAAGCCCGGATCCGACGCATCTGACGATCGCCGCCCGTCCGCTCCGGGGCGATCCGCTCGACGGTGCGCTCCAGCTCGGCGCCCCGCTGGGCATGCTCGGGATCGAGCTCCCGACGCGCCGGCGAAACCGGGCGAACGGCACGGTTACGGCGCTCGATGCCGATGGCTTCGCCGTGACGGTCGAGGAAAGCTTCGGCAATTGCCCGCAATATATCCAGCGCCGGTCCTATGGCGAGGTACGCGCGGCATCGGTCGAGGCCGAGCCGCTTGCCGGCCTCGATGCCGAAGCGATCGAGACCATCCGCACGGCCGACACCATGTTCGTGGCCTCGGCCGCGGCACGGGTCGATGTCTCGCATCGCGGCGGCCGGCCGGGATTCCTTGCGGTCGCTGCCGACGGCGCGATCCTGGTGCCCGATTATTCCGGCAACCGCTTTTTCAACACGCTCGGCAATTTCACGGTCAATCCGCGCGGCGGCCTGCTCATCCCGGATTTCGACAAGGGCGATCTGCTGCAGCTGACGGGTACGACCGAGATCCTGTGGGACGGGCCGGAGCTTGCCCATGTCGACGGGGCCGAGCGGATGTGGCGGCTCCGTCCGACCGCGGGCGTCAGGCTGCGCAATGCGCTGCCGACCGAGTTCCGGTTCGAGGATTACTCGCCGCGCTCGCTCATGACGGGCGTTTGGCGCGCCGCCTGAGGTGCGCGCGGGTCGAGCTCGATCTCGGGGAAGGCGACCCGGACCGCATGTTCCAGATCCCAGGCGGCGCCGGTCGCCTTGAGGGCGGCGAGCCGATCCGGGCTGAAGGCGGCGTCGAGCATCGGCTTCAGCCGGTCGATCGCCTGGCGGCCGCCGAAATCGGGCACCTCGCCGGCGCGCTGGAACGCGGCCTCGACATAGCCTGACAGCTGGGCGGCGGCACTCATCCGGTCCTGGAGTGCTGCCAGCACCGGCGTATATTGCAGGCAATGCGAGATCGACTGGATCTCGCCCAGCTTGACCAAAGGCGGCATCGCCTCGCGCCCGCGCTGATCGGCCTCCTCGATCTGGTCGGCCATGATGAGATGACCGGCGAGGTTGCCCAGCACCGAAGCCAGGATATGCGGATAGGCGCCGGTCCGGCGCAGTAACGCCGCGACCTCGCGATCGCCCTCGAGCGCCTCGTCGATCGCTCCCAGCGTGAAATTGAGCTCGGCCAGGTTGAGCATGCTCACGACCGTGCCGCGGTCGCAGCCGACCCGCCGCTCGATCTCGAGCGCCCGGCGCGTGAAGTCGCGCGCCTCGGAGAGCCGGCCCATGCGGTTCATCGGGATCGCCAGCAGGCTCAAGGCCACCGCCAGCGATTTGGGCGCACCCCCATCGCCCAGCAGCTCGAGTGCTTCCTTGCCGGCATCGTCGGCTTCGGCCAGCCGATCGCCCTTGGAGAGCGAGGCGACGAGGAAGGCCAGCGCATGGCCCAGAAGATGCGGCTCGTTGAGCGAGCGGCACACATCGACCGCCCGCTCGCGGGCCGCAAGCCCGCGCGGCTGGTCGATAATGGCCCAGGCATCGCCGAGCGCCAGCCACAGCCGGGCGGCGACGGCCGGCGGCGTGCGCGCATCGATCCGGTCGATCGCGGCACCGATCCGCTGGCGTGCCTCGGAGAAGAGCGCCTGCTCGCGCCACAGGAGCTGTGCCGCCCCGGCCAGCGCCTGGCCCAGCTGCGCATCGCCGGCCGGGCCGAACGCCCAATCGAGGGCCGCACGCACATTGTCGAGCTCCGGCCCATGGATCGCGAGCCACTCCGTGTCCGGCGTGGTTTGCCAGGCGAGATAGGCGCGATCGAATCGCTCGGCCAGGAACTCGGTCAGCTTGCGGCTCAAGCTGTCGGTCTCGCCCGCCTCGTCGAGCTTCTCGAGCGCATAGGCGCGCGTGGTGTCGAGCAGGCGATAGCGCGGCACGGTCGGCTCGGTGTCGAGCACCACGAGCGATTTCGAGACGAGGCCCGCGAGCGGTTCGACCACCTGCCAGGCGGTGAGACCGTCATCGGTGACGACCTGCTCGGCCGCTTCGAGCGTGCAGCCGCCGGCGAAGATGCCGAGCCGGCGGAACACGATGCGCTCGGCCTCGCCCAGGAGATCATGGCTCCAATCGAGCGTGGCGCGCAGCGTCTGGTGCCGCGGCAAGGCGTTTCGGCTGCCCGAGCTCAGAATGCGGAACCGCTCGTCGAGCCGGGCCGCGATCGTCTCGGCCCCGAACACCGGCATGCGGGCCGCGGCGAATTCGAGCGCCAGCGGAATGCCGTCGAGATGCCTGAGGATGCGCGCGATCGGCTCGGCATTGCGCGGCTCCAGCTGGAACCGGTGATCGACCGTGCGAACGCGCGAGATCAGCAAGGCGCCGGCGGCGCAATCCGTGATTCCCGCGACCGTGTCGCTTTCGGGCAAGGTCAAGGGAGTGAGCCGATAGAGCTGTTCGAGCGGCACGCCCAGCGGCTCGCGCGAGGTCGTCAGCACCGAGACTCCGGGGGCGGCACTCATGATGCCGTCGACGAGGGCGGCGGCCGCGGCCACGACATGCTCGCAATTATCGAGCAGCAGCAGGAGCCGCCGCGTGGCGAGCTCGCCCTTGAGGAGATCGAGCGGCGGGCGCGCCGCGACCAGGCTGATGCCGAGCGCCGAAGCCACGGTCGGCGCCACGAGGGCCTGATCGGCGAGTGCCGCCAGCTCGACCAGCAGGATCGATTGATCGGATTCCTGGGCCAGCTGTCGCGCCGCCTCGAGCGCCAGCGAGGTCTTGCCGATGCCGCCCGGGCCGGTGACCGTGACCAGCCGATGCCGCGCCAAGAGCTGCATCAGATCGGCCTGTTCCTGCTCGCGCCCGATCAGGGCTGAGCTGCGTGCCGGCAGATTGTGCCGCGGCCGGCCCGGCTCCTCGGATGGCGCTGCAAACTGGGCCAGCGTCTCCACCTGTACCTCGGGCACCAGGCGATAGCCGCGCCGCGCCACGGTCGCGATCGCATCCTGGCCCAACGCCTTCCTGAGACTCGACACGGCGACCGCGAGGTTGTTGTCCTCGACGACCAGGTTCGGCCAGACCCGGCTTAAGAGCTGCTCCTTCGAGACGAAATTATCGTGATGCTCAAGCAGCGCCAGCAGCAGATCGAAGGAGCGGCCGCCCAGCTGGACCGGCGTGCCGTCCCGCCGCTCGAGCCGCCGCAGACGCGGCAACAGCTTGAAATCAGAGAAATTATAGCTCGCAACCTCGGTCTAACTCACCGTACGCCCCACTCCACAGGCCGTCTTAACAAGTTTTCAGAGTTCCTAATGTGACAGCGGCGGCCGGTTGCGCGATGGTTGCCTTGTAGACGGCGCGCGAAACTCGGCAGTGGGGACGACGCGGGCGTGTGGCAAGGCGGATTGGACTCTTTTCCGACCATTTCGTCGGATCCGGATCCAGACCTGCCCACGAGCATCCTGCCTCCCCCTGCCGAGCCGGCGATACCGCTCAAACCCACGGAAGCGGCTCGGTTTCCGCGGGTTTCAGATCGAGCCATCGGTGCGCGGGGCAATTGCATCGTTCCCGCGAAACGGTAGCGCTACGTCCTTGGGTAACATTACGCACGATTTGGCTGGGAGCAACCTCCATCCCGTCCAAATCAATCAAGCCGAATAAAAGCCTAAAGTTTCGAGTTTTGATAGTTGTCTTAATCTTCAAGATATTCTCGGGTCGCGAGTGGCCCATCGAAATTCTCAAGGCGGTGACCAAATTGAAGTGCGCGATTATCCTGGCGGTGTCGATATTGATCGGTTGGGCTCTGGTGAAAGAGCCTGTCATGTCCGACAGGCAATCCACCATGCAAGCTGCCCGTTAATTTCACGCGATGGCTATGTACTGCCCTGCGCGGATTGCAATTGACGCACCGCGCAGGGTGCACCGAGACTCGCCGCCTCAATTTGAGCGAGTCGGAACCATGGCAATGTCAGAGCCGGTTGTCGCGATCGTCGGCGCCACGGGCGCTGTCGGGGTCGAATTCCTCCAGCTTCTCGAGAAGAGACAGTTCCCGGTCCGGGATCTGAAGCTCTTCGCGACCGCGCGGTCCAAAGGCCGGCTCATGCGCTTCAAGGGCGAGGAGATCGCGGTCGAGGAGCTGACCGCCCAAAGCTTCAAGGGCGTCGACATCGTGCTCGCCTCGGTCGAGGCGGCGATCTCGCGCGATTTCAGCCCGCTCGCGGTCGAGGCCGGTGCCGTCGTCGTCGACAATTCCTCGGCCTTCCGCATGGATCCGACGGTGCCGCTCGTGGTGCCGGAGATCAATGCGCAGGAGATCGCCCGGCACAAGGGCATCATCGCCAATCCCAACTGCACCGCGATCATCTCCGCCACACCGCTCTGGCCGATCCATCAGCGCAACCCGATCCGCCGCATCATCGCGTCGGCCTATCAGGCGGCGTCCGGCGCCGGCGCCCCCGCGATGGAGGAGCTCCGCGAATCGACTCGCGCCTATCTCGAGGGCCGCGCCTATCCGCCCTCGGTGATGCCTCACCCCTATGCCTTCAACCTCTTCAGCCACAACACGGCGATCGATCCCGAGACCGGCTATAACGAGGAAGAGACCAAGGTCCGCGCCGAGACGCGCAAGATCTATGGCGATCCCGACATCCTGATCTCGGCCACCTGCATCCGGGTACCCGTGCTGCGCGCCCATGCCGTGGCGCTCACGATCGAATGCACCTATCCGATCACGCCGACGGAGGTGCGCAATCTGCTCAGCCACGCGCCCGGCGTGCGCCTCGTCGACGACCAGGCGCGCAATTATTTCCCGATGCCGGTCGACGCCTCGGGCCAGGACGACATCCTGGCCGGCCGCATCCGCCAGGATCTGAGCGATCCTACCGGCAAGAGCATCGCCCTCTTCGTCTGCGGCGACCAGCTCCTGAAAGGTGCGGCGCTCAACGCAGTGCAGATCGCCGAATATCTGGTGAAGTAGGGGCGGTTACTTCACCAAATCTCTATCAGTGGAGCGGGGGTCTCGCCCGCTGGCGGGAATAAGGGGACACAATACATAATCCGAGAGCTTTAGAATAAGGGGACACAATACATAATCCGCGAGTTTTCATGGCGCCTTCGCGGGTTTCGGTCCCGGCTTCTGCTTGGCCAGCTTCCGACCGAGCCGGGCTTCCAACCCGGCGACGAAGCCGACCGATCCCAGCGGCCGGCCGGTTCGTTCCCCGGCCTGGATGACCGCCTGCAGGCCCGGATCAAGCCCGCCCGCGAGAAATCCCGCCCAGTCGCCGACCCGCTCCAACAGGGGTGCCGTCTCGACCAGCCCGTCATCGCGGCCGGCGAGATGAGCGGCAGCGCTCGACCAGCGCCAATCCCCAGGGTGCGCCACAAGGCCGGCCCGCACGGGGTTCAGCTCGACATAGCGCGCGCAGGCCAGCAGATAGGCTTCGTCCATCGCGAAGGACGCGAACCGGCCCTGCCACAGATAGCCGCGCCACCCCTCACGGAAGTTCACCATTCTGGTGTAGCGGCGATGCGCCTCGCCCAGCGCTGCGCGCAGCCCGTCAGGCGTCGACGGAACCAGGATCAAATGGACATGGTTCGGCATCAGGCAATAAGCCCAGACTGCCACCTCGGCCTCACGGCACCCTTCGGCCAAGAGCCCGCGATACGCCTGGTAATCGGAATCGGAAAAGAATACGGGCTGCCGCCGGTTGCCCCGCTGCGTCACATGATGCGGCACGCCGGGCGCAACCGCTCTCGCCAATCTGGCCATGGCATGAAGCTAACGGGGGGTGCGCTGGCCGTCAATTGTGTATTGTGTCCCCGGGAATCCGATTGTGTATTGTGTCCCCGGGAATCCAGATCCTCAATCCAGATCCTCGACCCGCTTCAGCAGCGCATCGATCTGTGCGGTCTGCCGAGCAATGACATCCGCCTGCGCCAGGATCAGCGCGATCAGATCATCCTTGGAAAGCTCGACAAGCGCGTCGCGATTCATCGAATCTTAGAATCACGCGACGAGACCCATGTCAACCATATCTATGGCATCGCGCCAGCCGACGATACCAAACCCGCGCTACCCTGGCAGGGGTGAGCAGTTACTTTCGGGCGGCCGATCACAGCATGATGTCTCTTCGTTCCTTTTGATAAAATTTAGCTGCTCGCACCATTTTTTGTACGCTCAGAACAATTCCGACCAAAGGCCAGACCACAAAGCAAACCAGGACCGAAGCCCAAGAATACTTTCCGAAAATAAGTCGGTAGCCAAAGAACATTGTGACCCCTCCCAGCGAGCACAAAATTGTAGGAAGCGTCGCCATAAAAAGAATAGTGAAACCAGCCCTTCCACTAAGGATTCTAAAGATGATTTTCAAATAAAACATCTGGGCGCCATACCTAGAAGCTGAACAGATTCGAGAAATTCGAAAGAAATGTACCCCCCGCATTGCCGAGCCCGACGAGTGGGTAGATAAGGGGACACAATACATAACGCTCGTGCGTTCAGGGTGGTGGACCACACCCCATCGGTGAGACACTGATTTAGGGGACAGTTGTTGTTGAGACCTCGCGATCCGGGCATCCTACACGGTCTCGACCGATTTGCCCTCGGCCTTGGCGAGGTCGATCAGCACCTGATGCGCATACTCGGCCTTGGTCTGCTGAGATTGCCGCTCGCGTACCGCCTTCATGGAATAAGGGGACACAATTGGAGTGCACCCCTGGAATGAGACAGAGAAAAGGGGGACAGTTCTCTTCGCGGAGGGGAACTGATGGCCGAAGAGTTGGCACGGCGGTATAGCCGGGAATTCAAGTTGGCGGCGCTCGCCCGAATGGCTGCCGGGGAGAATGTGAGCGCCTTGGCGCGCGAGCTGGGCGTGCTTCGCAAGTGCCTTTATCAGTGGCGTGAGCGATACCGGATCGGCGGAGAGATTGCGGTTCGCAGTCGGGGCCGGCCGACGAAGGCTGAGTCTTTGGCGCTGCGGGCGATCCTGCCGGCAGCACCTGAGGCTCCTACGCGGCGGGCGCCGTCTGCGCCGGACGCGTTGGCGCAGGCTGAGCGTCGGATCGCCGAGCTTGAGCAGAAGGTCGGCCGGCAAGCGTTCGAGCTGGATTTTTTTCAGCGCGCCTTGCAGCAGATCGAGGAGACACGGCTGCGCAAAGCCGTGCTTGGCGCGACGGCGCCTACGCGGTCATCCAAGCGATGACGGCGTCTTCGCTGCAAGGCGAGCATTGTGCCGGAGCACTCGGGATCGATGCGCTGTGCCGGCTCGCTTGTGTGAGCCGAGCCGGCTATTACCGGCATTGGCAGGTTTCGGCGCCTCGGCGGGAAGAGGCCGGTTTACGCGATGCGATCCAGCGTCTTGCCGTTGCCAACCGCCATTACGGCTATCGACGGATCGCGGCCCTGCTCCGCCGCACAGGCTGGCAAGCCAATCACAAGCGGGTGCTGCGGTTGATGCGGGAGGACAATCTGCTGTGCCTGCGGACCCGGCCCTTCGTGCCTCGCACGACGGATTCCCAGCACGACTGGGAGGTCATGCCCAATCTCGCGCGCGGCATGATACTGACCGGCCTCGACCAGCTTTGGGTCGCCGACATCACCTATGTGCACCTGGCCGAGGAGTTCGGCTATCTGGCGATCGTGCTCGATGCCTTCAGCCGAAAGGTGATCGGCTGGGCGATGGCGACGCATCTGCGCGCGGAACTGGCGATCACAGCCCTCGACATGGCGATCGCCGCGCGTCGGCCGGCGCCGGGCAACTTGATCCACCATTCCGACAGGGGCGTGCAATACGCCTCCAATGACTATGCCGCCAGGCTTCGAGCCCACGCCATTCAGGCGAGCATGAGCCGGGTCGGCAATCCCTATGACAACGCCAAGGCCGAGAGCTTCATGAAGACGCTCAAGGCCGAGGAGGTCAACGCATCAGCCTATCGCGACCTGGCCGATGCCGAAGCCCACATCGGCGCCTTCATCGAACAGACCTACAACCAGCAACGGCTCCACTCGGCGCTCGATTATCTGTCGCCCCAGGAGTACGAACAAAATTTGCCGCGATTGCGGCCTGGGGTCCCCCAGGCCGCAATCGCGCTCACCGAGACCTGTCCCTGATTTCCCTGTCTCATCGAAGGGGTGCAGCCCACAATAGATAATCCGCGAGCTTTCATGGCGCCTTCGCGGGTTTCGGTCCCGGCTTCTGCTTGGCCAGCTTCCGACCGAGCCGGGCTTCCAACCCGGCGACGAAGCCGACCGATCCCAGCGGCCGGCCGGTTCGTTCCCCGGCCTGGATGCTCGCCTGCAGGCCCGGATCAAGCCCGCCCGCGAGAAATTCCGCCCAGTCGCCGACCCGCTCCGATAGGGGGGCCGCCTCGACCAGCGCGTCACCGCGGCCGGCGAAATGAGCGGCAGCGCTCGACCAGCGCCAGTCCCCGGGGTGCGCCACCAGCCCGGCCCGCACCGGGTTCAGCTCGACATAGCGCGCGCAGGCCAGCAGATAGGCTTCGTCCATCGCGAAGGACGCGAACCGGCCTTGCCACAGATAGCCGCGCCAGTCCTCACGGAAATTCACCATCCTCGTGTAGCGGCGATGCGTCTCGCCCAGCGCTGCCCGCAGCCCGTCGGGCGTCGACGGGACCAGGATCAAATGGACATGGTTCGGCATCAGGCAGTAAGCCCAGACCGCCACCTCGGCCTCACGGCACCCTTCGGCCAGGAGCCCAAGATAGGCCTGGTAATCGGCATCGGAAAAGAAGACGGGCTGCCGCCGGTTGCCGCGCTGCGTCACATGATGCGGCATGTCGGCCGCAACCGCTCTCGCCAATCTTGCCATCGCACGAGACTATCGGGCGGCGTAGCGGATGTCAATTTTGTATTATGTCCCCGGAATTCCCTCGGCGTAGCGGATGTCAATTTTGTATTATGTCCCCGGAATTCCCTCAAGACTTGGCGCGTTCCAAAACTAAGTGCAACAGGAGCAGGTTCCTGGGGTGCTGATCTTGGAGCGAGGCCATGGGAGCAGTTTACAGTCATTTGAGCTATGGCGAGCGGTTAGCGATCACGGATGGCCGACGCGCTGGTCTCAGCATGCGGGCGATCGCCCGCATGCTGGGCCGCGATCCGTCGACGGTGAGCCGGGAGCTGCGCCGGGTACCGCCGTGGAGCGTTGGCCGGTACGACGGGTGCTCGGCCTATTTCGGCGCGGTCCGTCGCCGCTGCCTGAGCCGGACGGGCGGTCGCAAGTTGCGCCTGGGCTCCGCTCTGTTCGACACCGTGGCCGGTCATATACGCGAGGGATGGTCGCCCTTGCAGATCGCAGGCAGACTGCGGCGCATGGAAGCTGACGATCGGCGCCGGCGCGTCTGTCACGAGACCATTTATCTGGCGCTTTATGCCCTGCCGCGCGGCGAGCTGCGCCGGGAATTGCTCGCTTGCTTACGCCAGGGACGGCAAGCTAGGCGTCCGCGCTCGCGCGGATCCGACCGGCGCAGCTGGGTCCCGAACGAGCTGCGGATCGCCGCACGCCCGGAAGATATCGAGGAACGCCAGATCCCGGGCCACTGGGAGGGCGACCTCCTGAAGGGCGCCTTCAACCGCTCCGCCGTCGGCACGCTCGTCGAGCGCTCGAGCCGTCTGGTCATGCTGGCCCGCCTCGAGGCAACCGATGCCCAGGCCGCACAACAGGGCTTTGAGCGGCTGTTCGATCAGATGCCGCAAGGCCTGCGCAAGACCATGACCTATGATCGCGGCACCGAAATGACCTGTCATCAGGAGCTTACCCGCAAAACCGGCGTCAAAATCTACTTCGCCGATCCCCATAGCCCCTGGCAGCGCGGCAGCAACGAGAACGCCAACGGCCTCATCCGCGAGTACTTGCCCAAAGGCACCGATCTCAGCTCCTTCACCCAGGACGATCTCGACGACATCGCCTACCGGCTCAACTCACGACCGCGAAAGGTGCTCGATTTCAGGACCCCGTACGAGGCCTACAATGAATACTTGAATGCAACTTTAGCTGCCGAAGCCGCTGTTGCGCTTCAGGATTGACACCGCCCTTATCAGGGAGCTTCGAAAGTTATTATTCCCTAGGATACCTGAAATACTAATTGTCATTTCGCCCCCCGGACTCCGATTGTAGATAAAATTGCCTGAACACCAATAGGGCGCCCGACATAAGAGTCATATCCAAATGCTGATAGACGATCTTTATTTATTTCCTGCGAACCAACCTCACATCCGCCTCTAGAGTTCGCTTGAGAACCCATGTAGTGCCTAAATCGAAATCGACGATGCCTGCAAAATCACTGTGGCTTTCGGCGTCTGACCAATAGAAAGGGGTAAACGGCGGTACATTCACATTTGGAAAGATTTCCGTATTGATTGCTGGACGTTGGCATCGCGCAACCAAAGTTAGCAATTCATTGCCAGTCGGCAACCGCCACACCGAGTCGACTTGCTGCTTCGCTTGCTCGAAGGTCAAGGTTCGGATCGTACCGACGCAACCCGATCCCTCCATCCAAACCTGGCCGACACTGCATCGAGCCCAAGTTAGGTGGGTCTGCGTGTCATAAACTTCAGCACCCTTGACTATGTAGCGCGATGCCGGTGTGCGATCCGGCTGATTGCAATCCGACCAAGCCGGAAACGATATCATCGACAGGCTGGTCGCAATGACGCAGAAAAGGGGCCGGATTGCCTTAGCGCTTCCCACCAGCCGAGCTGCACGGCCGTAGAAATCCGTCCGCTGCTCTCTCGTCATGTCGCCACCTCGTCGCTCGATCGTCCCCGGGTTCCGGGGACATAATACGCAACCGATGCGCCCATCCCAACCTGGCAAAGCCCCGCCTGGTGGAAAATCGGCGCGTCCGCGCGGGCCATCGAAATGGCGTGGCGAATTCTACCGTAACCCTTCATCATTCCTGAAAAATAAACGGGGGAGGGGAGTTGCACGCCATGACGACGACCGCCATAAAACCGGTACCGGGGAATTTCACGCTGATCGCGACGTTGCTGATCGCCGGTTTGATCTTTTTCGGTTTCAGCTTCACCATCTGGCCCGATCTGCTGGCGCGCGCGCGGCCGGCAGTGCTGTACGGGCATGCGGCCACGGCAGCGGGCTGGCTGGCACTGCTCGTCGCCCAGGTGGCGCTGGTGCGGCGGGGCCGGGTGGCGCTCCATCGTCGGATCGGACCCTACGGGCTGTGGCTGGGGGCCGCGGCCTCGGCCACGTCGTTCGTCGCCGCGCTGATCCTGCGCCATGAGAGCGTGGTGAACCATCCGGGCGTGCGGACGGTCGAGCGGATCGCTTTCCTCGCCGTCCCGCTCGCCGGCTTCGTGGCCTTCACGGTGGCGCTGACCTTGGCTGCCCGCTGGCGGCGGCAGCCGGCCTTTCACCGGCGCGCGATGATGCTGGCGGCGGTCAGCCTGATGGGCGCCGGCATCGCGCGCATCCCGGTCTTGGGCGATCAGCTTTTTTCGGGCGACATAGCGCAGGCGCTGACCATCCTGGTCCTGGCCGCGCATGATTACCGGACCATGGGGCGCGTTCACCCGGTCTATCTGGCGGGCCTTCCCCTGTTCGTGGGGCTGAGCGCCGTCACGGACTATCTCTTTCTCGAGCACCCGGACTGGTGGGTGGCGACGGCGCGCTCGATGATCGGCGTCTAGAGCAGATCGCGATCGGATGGAATCATCCGGTCGCGTGAAGATGCTCTAGCTCTATAGAGAGAGGTGTCGCCGGGCCGATGAAATCCCGCAACGCTATCCGGTCTTCGCGGGTTTCGGCCCCGGCTTCTGACGAGCGAGCGTTCGGCCGAGCCGAGCTTCGAGCCCGGCGACGAAGGCGGCCGAGCCCAGCGGCCGGCCGGTTCGTTCGCCGGCCTGGATGACCGCCTGCAGGTCCGGGTCGAGCCCGCCGGCGAGAAATTCCGCCCAGTCGCCGACCCGCTCCAACAGGGGTGCCGCCTCGACCAGCCCGTCATCGCGGCCGGCGAGATGAGCGGCAGCACTCGACCAGCGCCAATTCTCGGGCCGCACCGCCAGCCTCGCCCGCACTGGATTGAGCTCGACATAGCGGGCACAGGCCAAGAGATAGGCCTCGTCCATCGCAAAGGACGCGAACCGGCCCTGCCACAGATAGCCGCGCCAGCCCTCTCGGAAATTCACCATTCTGGTGTAGCGGCGATGCGTCTCGCCCAGTGCCGCCCGCAGCCCGTCAGGCGTCGACGGGACCAGGATCAGATGGACATGGTTCGGCATCAGGCAATAAGCCCAGACTGCCACCTCGGCCTCACGGCACCCTTCGGCCAGGAGCCCAAGATAGGCCTGGTAATCGGCATCGGAAAAGAAGACGGGCTGCCGCCGGTTGCCGCGCTGCGTCACATGATGCGGCATGCCGGCCGCAACCGCTCTCGCCAATCTTGCCATCGCACGAGACTATCGGGCGGCGTAGCGGATGTCAATTTTGTATTATGTCCCCGGAATTCAGTACTTGCCCAAAGGCACCGATCTCAGCTCCTTCACCCAGGACGATCTCGACGACATCGCCTACCGGCTCAACTCACGACCGCGAAAGGTGCTCGATTTCAGGACCCCGTACGAGGCCTACAATGAATACTTGAATGCAACTTTAGCTGCCGAAGCCGCTGTTGCGCTTCAGGATTGACACCGCCATTGACACCGCCAGGTGATGTGCGAGCTTTTCCTCGCGATGTACTCAAGTCAGACTTCTTACACAATTGGCGAGTTCGAGGGAGTTTGGTGTCGATATTGGCGTCATCTACATTTTAACGGCTTCATTTATTTTGTATTATAGTCGCGTGTCGCAAAAATGAGAATTTTAAAGAATTTAATGAGAAGTATAACTCCGATGCAAAAAACACTCAGGCCTAAAATCAACACGCCGACTTCATCGCCGATACGATCACATTCGTCGGACGACTGCAGTATACCAATCAGAGCCACGGCGGTCGAGACAGATCCAAGAAATATCGTCACTATCTCTTCGAGAAGAGATGATCGACCTAACTTTAGCTTCGCAAAATTGAGCGCTGCGCAGAAAAACGCCGGCGCGGATACTAGCAGCAACGCGTCCAAGACGCTCCAAATCTCCGTGCCACCTTCGCCTGAACTCGTGGCATACGCGTTGGCGCAAGAATTCCATAAATACAAAATACACAGGAACCACTAGTCCTAGCAAAATCAAGATAAATATAGATGCCCCACGTGTGTTTGCGGAAGCGGACATGTTTCTCCACCGATTTGCCATCAATTGGTCGATAAGGGGACACAATACATAACGCTCGTGCGTTCAGGGTGGTGGACTACACCCCATCGGTGAGACACTGATTTAGGGGACAGTTGTTGTTGAGACCTCGCGATCCGGGCATCCTACACGGTCTCGACCGATTTGCCCTCGGCCTTGGCGAGGTCGATCAGCACCTGATGCGCATACTCGGCCTTGGTCTGCTGAGATTGCCGCTCGCGTACCGCCTTGGTCGCGGCAGCGTGGCCCATGACCTCGCCATCGGCGCGCCGGGCTGAAAGCGGAGTTGAGGCGTCCGGCGAGCTCGTCATGGGCGGTAGCCTACCTGAGCCGGTCGGATATCGTGAAGATAGTATTTCTATCAGGGCGCGAAGAGCGGCTGGAGCGGCTGGGCTCCGGCGCGCTCGCTCCCACCGCGGTGATTTAGCAGGCTGAGATCCGCCTGACGCCCTCGAAGGCCGATGCATGTAGCAGCGATGAGCTTGAGCATCCTTCCGGCGGTGTGAAGGCTGCGCCACCGGCCAACTTATCCACAGCCCGATTCACCACTTCTTGACGCGGCCTACCGCTCCGTGTTCACTTTTGGTTCCAACAACGGAACGGAGTGACGAAGAGATGATGACGGCAGACAGTCCCAACCCCACCCGGGGAAGCGGGGCGGAGTCTGCCTGCAACGAAGATGCCGCGATGCTGCAGGAATTGGCCCAGATCGGCATGCGGCTGGCGCGCCTCGTCGAGGCGAATGCCGAGGCCAAGGTGGCGGAGGATCCCGCCGGCGATCTCGGCCGGGTCGACCAGGCCTTCGCCCGGATCTCGCGCTCGATCCGTCAGACGCTGGCGCTCAAGACGAAGCTCGCCGAGTTGGCCGCCCAGCGTGGCAGGGCCGAGGCGCCTGAGGCCGATGCCGCCCGCCTGCATTGGCGGAAGGCAAAGCTCGCGCGCGCCGTCACCGAGACGATCAAGGCCGAATTCTGCGCGCGTGATGCCGAATACCTCCTCACTGATCTCCATGAGCGGCTCGAGGACCCGGACATCGCGCTCGACCTGGCATGCTGCTCGATGGGCGAGATGGTGGCGAGCGTCTGCGACGATCTCGGCATCGGGATCAGTCGCGAGGTTTGGGAGCGCAAGGGCTGGTACCTCACCGAGAATTGGCGGCTCCGGGAAAAAGCGGAACCGTCCGCTCCGCCGCCGGCCCGATCCTTGGCGGAAATCACCGCCGAGGCGATCGCCATGATGAACGAGACGACCCACGGCCCGCCGCCGGTCGCCGATGACGGGTGATGCGGTCGACATGGCAAGGACCGGCAAGCACCGATCCTGTCGGCGACCCTGCTCCCCAATCCCCGCCCGTTGCGCTGCAGCGGCGGCGGCCCTATGGTCGCCGCACTCTTTCTGCTGCGGATCCCATGACCGACCTATCGCATATCCGCAATTTCGCCATCATCGCGCACATCGATCATGGCAAGTCGACGCTGGCCGATCGGCTCATCCAATTCTGCGGCGGGCTCGATGCGCGCGAGATGCGCGAGCAGGTGCTCGATTCGATGGATATCGAGCGCGAGCGGGGCATCACGATCAAGGCGCAGACCGTGCGCCTCTCCTACAAGGCCAAGAATGGCGAGACCTATGAGCTCAATCTCATGGACACGCCCGGCCATGTCGATTTCGCCTATGAGGTGAGCCGCTCGCTCGCCGCCTGCGAGGGCTCGCTGCTCGTCGTCGATGCCAGCCAAGGCGTCGAGGCGCAGACGCTGGCCAATGTCTATCAGGCCTTGGACGCCAACCACGAGATCGTACCGGTCCTGAACAAGATCGACCTGCCGGCGGCCGAGCCGGAGCGCGTCAGGCAGCAGATCGAGGATGTCATCGGCCTCGACGCGTCGGACGCGGTGCTGATCTCGGCCAAGACCGGCATCAATATCGAAGGCGTGCTCGAAGCGCTGGTGGCACGCCTGCCGGCACCCAAGGGCGATGCCGAGGCGCCGCTGAAGGCGCTGCTCGTCGACAGCTGGTACGACGCCTATCTGGGCGTCGTCATCCTGGTGCGCGTCCGCGACGGCGTGCTCAAGACCGGCGACAAGATCCGTATGATGGCGGCGGGTGCGT